>NZ_RXNW01000038.1 GCF_004283175.1 Legionella longbeachae | reverse complement strand
GGTATGGATCCCTCTGAGAAACGTTATTATGGCGAAATTACCTTTGGTAATCCAAGTAGTGGCGTTTCCACCATGCATCGTATTAATGTAGATGAAAATGGAAAACCTTTTGTTGGTAATGATGGGCAATCTAATCTATTAAAATCATTACAACATTTTATTGCTCAGATGAGCGAACTCAGCGAGAAGGAAGAAGAGTATCAGGGGCATGTCCGTCGATTAACAAAAACATTACACAAAATGGAACGAAATGCCTCACAAATTGCGGATAAAATTAACCATCTGTTAGTAAATAACTTATCTGAAGAAGACACAATTCAATTAACACTTATAAAAGATGAAGTTGAAAGACTCGATAAAGCAATTCAAGAGCGATCTAATTTTATCTTAAATCACCTGGGTCATGATGTTGAGGTTTATGAAGAGCTCACGAAAATGATCAAACAAGATGAGGCGGAAATACAAAGCTTAATTGAAATGCAAAACATCATTTATGATGGCGTGTCCCAACAACTGCATGGCAGAGACTTACAAACATACCACAACCTAAGGGAAGATTTGGATGAAGTAAACGAACAAATTCCAGAATTAAGTGCTGGAGTAGGAAATATGATTCGGCATCATATGGAGCTAATTGCTGCGGATACCAAACTAAAACAAGCGATTAACTTAGCCAAAGCCACCCATCAACTACATTTCGCCAGGGAAACCCCTTTTAGCATCACTGCCTCCGGGAATATCTTTTTCACCGAGGACGATAAGAAAGCTGTAGGTAAATATGGGGCTAAACTTGTTGAGATGGAAAATCAACTCTTTGTGGAAATCATTCATCATTCGATTGCCAATAAGGTTTATGTTGATAAGGAATTCATTACTAAAATTGCAGCAGACCCATTAAAAATTGATAATGAGGTCACTCAAAAATTGAATGAGTGGGCTGCAACTCACAGTATGACAGTACAAGATTATGTGGATGCATTCATGTGGGCCAAAAATGGACAAAGCTTTGAACACTTTCCTGAAAGCGGGCGTTGGACAGTGGCGGAAGAACTTTTTAA
>NZ_RXNW01000037.1 GCF_004283175.1 Legionella longbeachae | reverse complement strand
CTTCTCTCAGCGAGTAGAACATCACCAAATTAAATATCGTAATAACCGACATGAATCAGATCACGGAAAACTAAAGCGACTTATTAATCCAGCTAGAGGGTTTCAATCCATGAAAACGGCTAATGCCTCCATTAAAGGGTTTGAAGTGATGCGAATGTTTAAAAAAGGACAATTTAATATTTGGATGTATGGCAATCGGAATGAGGTGTCATTTATTAACCAGTTATTTCATGTATATAGCTGAACTACGCCCTGAGTTTGTGTTTTTGTAGCTTTTATATTTTTTGCAACGCAGCCGAAAAATCACCATGCAGGGGGAAGAAACAAAGCCTAGCCTAATCATGATCTATTTGGGCTATATTTGACCGCTTGGGGGTATCTGAACAAGACTTAAAATTACCTGGTTCAGAATATAATCATTAAAAATTGAAGACAAACTCCGTTGCGAGACATACCTGTCCAATGAATAGATAGATTTATTCCAGTATTCTCGCTTTATTTCTATACCCAACAAATACTCGATAGCATTCAGCAATGATTTAAACTGGAAGTGTAATAAAATAATGATAAGCTTCTATGGTCTTTGAAGTCCAATAATGGGAATAGGGTTCATGTCCGAATCTACAGCCACCATTGTGAACTTTCCTTCTGTACATAGTTTACGCTCGCCAGTTATCAAGATTTCAGAAAACATTTTCACGTCAACAGTTAGACTTGTTTTGCCATGCCTCTCAACGACAGCAACGAGATCGATGAGTTCACCGACTTTGACTGGAACTTTAAACTCTATCTTATCACTTGCAACGGTGACAACAGTAGATCGAGTGAAGCGGGTTGCCGCGATACTTGCTGCCATATCCATCCACTCCAAAGCGTGTCCGCCAAAAAGCGTCCCGACATGATTTACCTGATTTGGGAAAACAATCTGCATCATACGCGTTTCCATTGCTGTGTTTTGGTTCATTATTAATCCGATAGAATTTTAATTAAGAATATAGTGTAACTGAAATTCTAGTTTAATGGGATTATGCTCAGTTTGAGCTAGATAACGTACCGGCCTGTTGTAAAAGATGCGCTATTTTTGATCATGCAATGTGATATAACTGAAAACAAAAGAAAATTAACAAGTCTTTTAATATTAATCACTACAGCATCTATGTAGGCCTGGATCTGCATA
>NZ_RXNW01000036.1 GCF_004283175.1 Legionella longbeachae | reverse complement strand
GCGTAGAGCCAAAGTAACCATGCAGAGGGTTAAGAAAAACAAAGGCATAGCTCGTTGCGAATTTTTTCTGAACAGGCAATACTGTGGGACAGTTTAACAATAGATGAATAACCCTATGAAACTGAATAAAGTCGTATTACTCTTTCTTTTGGTATACCAAGTACCGCTCAAAGCCAATGATACTATGGCAACGCTTGCAGGCGGCGTTATTCAATACACCAGATCACCAGATATCAGTATGGATTATGAAGCACTAACGCTCTCACCAAAAAATATTGAAATCATCTATGATTTCACTAATCACAGTTCACATGATGTGACAAGCCAAGTTGCCTTTCCATTACCACTTTCACCAGTCACCATTGGTGATACCTCTAGAATTTATCCAGTTTGGGATGATTTATATCATTCTTATTCGTACATTCACGAAGTCATTGAATCTACCAAAGAGAATGCTATTCAAAGGCCTATTCCACTCAGAAATCGCGTTCTTTATCCAATCTTCACCGATTTTTCTCGCACAGTCAATGGCGAACAATATGGTTATACAGTTTCAGTTCGTGCTATTAATAACTATGGCAAAGACATTACTAATCTGCTCATCAACAACGATATTCCGCTGTCTTCCACCTACATCAGTGGCTTTATGGATGAAAGTCCTCTTGATAAAGAACCAAAACTCAAAGCAAAATTGCAAAGCCTGGGATTGCTTGATAAAAAAGGGAATCCGTTATGGCAATTAGCAATTATTTATCATTGGCAGCAAAGTTTTGCTGCCAAAACGACCACTCAAGTCACTCACCATTATACTCCACATACAGGTGAGCATTGGCTAGAAGCAAAAAATCCTACTACCCTAGCAGACTTTCAATTTGTGCATCGAGATGAAATCAATGGCGTGCCTGAAAAAAAGCAATTATCGAATTATTGTGTGACGGAACAAAACCAAAAAGAATTGTTTGAATTATACACATCTAAAAAAGATGACAAGGAAACTACTATTATCCATCGTGTGGAAGAACTTCGCTATATTTTAAGCAGCGGCGCCAATTGGCGTGGCCCTATTAAAAAATTTAAGTTGATCATTAAACCACCTGCTAATGCTATTCTCTTAGGATGTTTTAATGCACCACTCACAGTTTCCCAAGATAATTCCTATCAAGTAACACTTGATAATTTTA
>NZ_RXNW01000035.1 GCF_004283175.1 Legionella longbeachae | reverse complement strand
AGATAAGGTACCGGCCTGTTGTAAAAGATGAGGAAACTTTACACACTCTGATAAAAAGGATCTAATCCATCAATTTTAATTGAATAACAAGAAGTTAAATGCAAGGAAGAATTCTCGACAAATCCCAACATACTGATTATTTATCACTGGATAAACTAATACCTAAAAAGCACTATTTAAGAAAAGTTAATGAATGCATCGACTTTTCATTTATTGAAGAGATTACCGAGTCTTGCTATTGCCCCAATAATGGAGGTCCTTCAGTTGCACCAGAATTATATTTTCGAATGATGCTGATAGGTTATATATTTTCCATCAAATCGACGAGACAACTAGTTCAAGATATTCATTATAATATTTGCTACCGATGGTTTTGTGGATTAACACTAAATGACTCTATTCCCCATCACGCAAGTTTGAGTCGCATTAAAAAACGCTATACGATTGAGGTTTTCGAAAAATTTTTTCAATCCATTGTCGAACAATGTCAGCAAGCTGGTCTTCTTCAAAGCCAGAGTGTGATGACAGATAGTACGTTAATTCAAGCAAATGCCTCGTTGAACTCGATGAAGCCATTAAATAAAGAAGTTCCTAAAAATATAAAACCATCTAAAGATGGCATCTCTGAAAATAAGTGGCATATTTCTAATAAAACTCATCGGAGCAAAACCGATCCTGATGCAACGTTAGCTTTTAAATCAGGAACATTAAGAAGTTTAAAATATAAAGCACATGTGTGTTGTGATAGTAAAAGCCGTGTAATTAGTGCCATAAAGATTACAACTGGAGCAGTACATGACTCTCAGCCTTACTTAGACTTAATAGTTCAATTAAAAAATAAATTAATGTTGAGAGAAGTTATAGCAGATAGAGCATATGGTTCTGGAGAAGTTATTTCATCCCTGAATGATATGGGTATCCAAGAATTTATACCATTATTTACTACACGTAGTGGTAAAACTCCTGATAAAGAAATACATGGAATTAATTATGATGAGATTAAAAAAACTTATATTTGCTTTGCAAATATTGAATTTAAACCAGGAAAAATAAATTCCGAGGGTTATATTTCTTATCGTACCCATACAAAAGATTGCCGTGAATGCTCTTTAAAAGCAATTTGCCAAGTGCCTCAAATGAAGAATAGAGACATTCGAGTTATGGCACGGCATATTCATGCCGATTTATTTCAAAAAGTGAAAATTAAAATGGAAACTGAGGAATTTAAAGAAAAATTTCGAGAA
>NZ_RXNW01000034.1 GCF_004283175.1 Legionella longbeachae | reverse complement strand
TGCGGCCCTTCCAGTAAGAACTGCTAGTTTCACTGAAATATTAATAGTATATTTCATAATTAGAGCAGACAGTTTATCCAGCGTGTCTTCCTCTAATGAGAGAAAATCTTTTTGTTGTTCACTGAAGTATTAGCCAAAATCTACCAACTATGGCAGTTGTAAAACGTGTATAAAATGAAGAGGTATATGATGTCGCTCAGTTTAACATATGGCTCTTTGTAGTACATATTCGGCATATTTAAAAAATATCACTGGCAATGATTATGCGTTTTAGTGGCATCATTTTTTCCTCAGAAAGATATTCTTTTAATAATAAAGCTTAGCAAAAGAATTGTAATATCAGACGCAACGGTTTAGGTAACTCCGCGCACAATGCTTAGTTCCTGGCATCACAATTCGATACCAGACTCAACAGAAGTCTATTTCAAATAAGAACTCGCCTGTAGTTCATAGATATGAATATAGAATGCAATGAAGCTAATCGTTTGCTAATCTTTATATAAGCTTAAATGCAGAGAGTTTAAAATGGAAATAAATAATATATTAATTGCTAGTGACTTTTCAAAGCATTCAGACTACTCTCTTTCAAGAGCAGTTACTTTAGCTGAACAGCATAAAGCAATACTCCACTTTTTACATGTCTTAATCCAGCCTAGGATTGGTAATTTTTCACAATATTCAATTGAAGAGTTGGAACAAAATTATCTTGCACAAAAAAATAAAATTGAAAAAAAAATTTTAAAATGCATAAAAAAATGCTCTCATAACATTGAAACCTATGTTTCTGTATTAGCTGGTAGAGCCGCTGATGAGATTGTCAGATATGCTAAAGAAAACAAGTGTAATATGATTATTGCTGGCGCGCATGGCGAATACTACATCAAGGATTACATCTTAGGCACTACTTCAAGTTCTATGATAAGTCATAGTGATGTTCCAATCCTACTGGTAAAAAAAGAGCCTTCTTTTGCGTATAATCGGATAATTATAGCTACCGATTTTTCCGAAGTAAGTAAAAATGCAATTGAATTTACATTCAAATGTTTTCCTAATGCAACCTTTCAATTACTACATATCATAGATATATATTTCACTAAATTGTTACTAAGATATGAACAGGAAGATACAAAAGATATCACATACAAGTTAGATGATTTTCTTAGTAAGTGTAATGTAGATCAAACTAAATTCCAGAAAAAAATCATGGGTGGATATATTGCAGACACTATTGTCATTCAGTCTGAAAAATGGCAAGCCGATTTGATTTCATTTGGCACTCAAGGAAACTCTAAATTACAGTATTTACTGACAGGAAGTGTGGCTAAACGATTGTTACAGCTTAGCACCACTGATATGTTAGTTGTTCCACCAAAACAAAAATAGAACATTGATAACTATTAAAAGGTTGATGTATTGGACTACAACTATAATGGCAGAGAACTTTATGATGTTCCGTGAAATTTCGTAGCCTCCAGCAAATTACCTTATAATACCCACCTGTTTTGATTTTTTAGAGTAGTTATTTATATTGAATCGACGTAAAAAATCAATTTCTGATCCTAAAGGAACTATCTGAGTAGGGTTAATCATAGAATGACTATAATAATCGTGATGTTTGATATGATAGAAGTTGACCGTTTCACTTACACCAGGCCACTGATATTACTCACGCAGATATTCCGAA
>NZ_RXNW01000033.1 GCF_004283175.1 Legionella longbeachae | reverse complement strand
ATGAAAATCTTTGGCCAGGAACGTTATATGGATCTTTAGAATTGAAAATTGATAATGTTAAATAAAAATTATTGTTTTTGGAAAAAAATAACCAAAAACAATTAAGTAGTTTTATTGCTCAGAAAAGAAGGTTAAAAAGACAACTGGAACAAATATTTCTATGTCCTAAATCACTAGAGAATATTACTTTTAAATGTTTAAAAATTGTTATTAATGGCAGAAAGCAAAAATATTTTATATCCAATAACAATAACTCTGAATTTTTAGGCAATATTAATTTAATATATTTAAATAAATTGGCAAATTTATATGAGTATTTTCCTACAACATTGTTAAAAGAAAATGTCAATGATTTAAGTTTTACGATTGAGGAAATATTAATCACTTTGCGACATTTAGTTCTAATGAGTTATGATTTAATGAATAGTTTTATTAAAAGAGAAATATTAAGAAACACACTATATGCTCCTAAAATTAATAAAATTACACTATCGACATATCTTAAAAGAGTTACAGGACTACCTTTTTCAAAAATTATAAAAATCATAAACTTTTTGCAATATGACAAATGCAAAAATGATCTTTGGGCTTTTCCTTTAGTTATTGATTCTAACAATATATATTTATTATTTACTCCGTTGATGGACATTGTTTTAGAACGAGCCGTTGAGAGATGGCTACGTGAGATGGGAAAAGCACAAAGTGATAAGGGGGAATTATATCAATATCTGATTGGAAAAAGGATCAAGGATTGTTTAGCATCGAGTAATTTTGCAGAAGATTCAAAAGTAGAATTATGTAAAAAATTTAGTGTAAATAAAAAAAAGGAAGAAATTGATTTAATTATTAAATTTGGAAATTTAATTTTAATTGGTGAGATTAAATCAAGACTAACTACAGATAGCTATCCCAGTTTGTATTTTGCTTTTGAAGCGCTTGAAGGAGCCAGAAATCAAGTTGATAGAAAAACTAGGTTTGTCCGTAATAATCTAGGATTATTTTTTTCTAAATTTAATTGGACATATGATCCCTCAACCAGTTATTCAGTTTTACCTTTTGTATTAACTGATAATCATGCTGGATTAGGAGCTCCTATCGATAATATTCCAATAATTGATATTCACATTTTAACTCACTATTTTAAAAACAATTATCTTTCGTTAATTTCTGAATTGAGCGATATTAATATTCCATTAGTAAAATTAATTTTTTATAAAACTAAAGAAGAGGCATATTCAAATTTATATAAATATCTTTTAAACCCACCTCAAACTAATGGGTTGATCTCTTTAACAGAACGTAAAATTGATGAATATGATTGCTTAGCAAATCATGATTATAAGTTTTTATTAAATTATATTGCAGAATCCGTTTCTAGCGATCCCTATGATTACGTCATTAAATATAATTATGGATTTGAAATCGAAACACTGCCAAAAAGTAATACTTCAATATAATTCTCATTCTTCTTACTTTGTATAAATCTCATCATCCGCATTTGATACTGTTTGGAATTACAGATTTGCTCACTCAAATATCGGTAACGTTAAGTTAAATTTTATTATCGTGTCTATTGTAATGAGTGAATGTTTTTTAATTCTTCGATTATTTTGTAAATTTGATCTTCTAAAATTAAATGTTTATCTTCGTTAAATAAATAGGTATCCAGAGGAGCGCATGTATAATTCCCAAAAAGCCCAGTAGGCTCGATAAGATTCAAGTCTTTTTTAATTTGTAACAAATTATTTTTATTTTTATTAGATATAAAATCTAATTCTAAAATTTTATTTATAGTATTAATTACAGT
>NZ_RXNW01000032.1 GCF_004283175.1 Legionella longbeachae | reverse complement strand
AGTGGGCTGCAACTCACAGTATGACAGTACAAGATTATGTGGATGCATTCATGTGGGCCAAAAATGGACAAAGCTTTGAACACTTTCCTGAAAGCGGGCGTTGGACAGTGGCGGAAGAACTTTTTAAACAGGAGGAGAAAGACTTCGCAAAACTGTTTTATAACTTTGGCACGGAAGTTGAACCTAAAATCGTTAACCCATTTTGGAAAGAAATAGGAACCGACCTTGTTAAGGAGATTAAGGAAGGAAAAGCGTTCCAGGGAACAGCGTTTAATGAAATGGACTTTAATACTTCTCCATTAAAGGATCGAAAACAAGATCTGGTGAATCAAGCCACTTTTATTATTGCTAATCCCGATGACGAGGAAATTGAAGCGAAAGTAAGGAACTTGTTTACTGAATATCTAGAGCTCATGCCTGGAATGAAACTTGATAAAGAAGAAAATCAAGAACAACGATACAGAGTTTATGCACGCAGTATTCCCGTTCTAAAAAAAGGTTATGTGCAAGATGCGGTCAGTGATTGGGATCAGCCACTTTATAAATCAAGTAACACCGCGTTGCTGGATAAAGAGGCTTCAAAATTCCTCGCTTTGGAACGCGGGAAACATATTGGTGGCGGCAAAGCGATGATGTTGCATGACGAACCCGGCATAAAACTGATAGAATCGCCCAATGCTGTTCTCTATAAAATGATGAAAGCTGAAAAAAGCAAAAACTATCAAGAAGCTTACAAAATTGGCAAGGAATACCTTGAGCAGGATCCTAAAGCAATGTTTGGTAGCAAATGCGTCGCTACAGTAAATTATATCGAAAGAATAGAAAGAATGGTCAAATCCCATCAACCAAGGATAAAACCACCATTCCCGGCTGAAATCGGTATCAGAGAAAATAAGGTTACTGGACCTCGTGTAGCAGAAGCGCTTAGAGAAATGAGTAAAGAAAATCCGCAGCAGGCTCTTAAATCTGCAGAAAGATTCTTGGCATGGAAAAATTATCATCACAGGAATTTAAATGTTCAAGATATTAAAAAGTTGATTACTGAATTAACCAAGCCCAAAGAAGTGTTGCATTCTTATAAAAATATGCAAGGTGGCCTAACATTTTTCAGGAAGAGCGACAAAGAACCTGAAAAGCAAGAAAAGCAAGAAAATCAATTGAATAAAAGTATCAATTAGCAAGAGTAAACTTTGGTCTGGCAGTTATCTAGTTATCCTGAACATGGATAACTGTCAAACCAAATATTAATTATAACCATCCCCACATCAATACTCCCCCTCCTCTTATCTCAAAATGCGGCATTACTTAAATAACAAAATATCTGTATTTGCAAAACCTATAGAATGATCATAAAATAAACAGCCCTATGGTTGAAGAATGCAACCGAACAAAAAATGAAACTGTCGAATATCAATATACCGTTTGGATGTAATTTAATAGTTTAGTTAAGGAAATTTTATGCGACTAGAGATATCAAATTTGTCATTAAGTGAAATGCTTACCGCCATAACATCCATCCCAAGAAATGAGCGTTTTCTTGATCTTGGTGGAAATGAACTCAATTTAGCATCACCAAAAGATCTTTCTTTGGCGCTTTCGAAAATACCCGACGGCATCATATCACTTGATTTATGCAACAATGATTTTGGACATCAACACTACAAATCGCTAACTAAAGTACTTCAAAGCATTCCAGAAACAGTAAATGAACTTCATTTGCATATGAATAAGCTTAAACTTCATAAAAATGGAAGCTTGGTGCAAGTGCTCCTGTCATTACATGCACACTTGTCAGCCTTGAACTTAAGCCATAATGACCTGGGCCTATGTGCAACCCTCGAACTTATTAATGCACTTAAAGCGTTAAAATCCCCACTTACTTCAATGCAATTGTCCTGGAATAAATTAGGCAACAAAACAACAGGCGAATTATCGGAAATTTTCAAGGCATTACCAACAACATTAACTACTCTGGATTTAAGTTATAATGGCCTTGATAAGTTAAGTCTGTTTGAATTGTCATCAGTATTAAAAAATATACCTGAAACAGTTACTTACCTTGATTTAAGCGGTCATGGTTTTGAGACAAAAACAGATATGGAAAAAACCGAATTCCTAGAGAGCATTCCCATAAATGTAAAGCGATTAAAATTGAGTAGAGACATAACCATTGAGCTTGAATCTGAAAAATTAAAAGAACCAAAGGCTCGCGTACACAGTTTTTTCTCTCAATTTAGTGATTCGCCAACAGATCCAGAGATTGATGATAGCCTAGGGTTGGAAGATAAAGGAAGCATAAAGCATAATCGATAAAAATTGCTCGGCTTTGCAAAAGTTTAAGCACACCCAAACCTCTGCATGCCACGCTTCACGCGCGGTATGTAGAAGAGAACTCTAAATAATCGCCTCTAAAAATTATCCCCTTACTCCGAAAAATACGTCAACAGCACACTATTAAGACTCAAAACCTAAAGGACAAATTTCGCTCTTGAATTGGTTTTTTTTGCCATTAACGCCTATTCTTAAACATATAGATTAAATATTGAGGGGCTTATTATGCAGGCTAAAGAAGAGACAGTTAAACCAATAGAATACCTAGGTGGGGTAATGGATGAAGAAACAAGACCACTTCTAAAATCCTACATCGACCAACTCGAGGAGGGGGAAGCAGCATTGGTGGTATTTCGTCTTTTAGAAGGTGATAGTCCTGATGCACTCCTGGAAT
>NZ_RXNW01000031.1 GCF_004283175.1 Legionella longbeachae | reverse complement strand
CTAGGCCATATCGAAACTTATACGCCCTAAATTTTTCAATTTGAAAACGATACGTTAACTGGTCTATGACTTTTCATCGAGCAGTCGTTCTTTAACTACTTTATAAACTGATTGCTACTATTTCCTTCCTATTAAAAGTGTATGGCAATATACAAATCAATACCTTTAAAATTGATACGGATCATTTTTTGTTCATCTAAATTAGACGTTAGAAAAGTGTCCTGATTTCTACCCGATTATTGCGCCAAATTAATCGAATCCATATCGAAACGAAGCACCGAGTGCTATTAAAAGGAACATCCTATGAATAAAAAATAATTAATTGCTGCTATCAGCAACACATCCGGACTCAGTAAAACTGACTCAGAAACCGCCTTAAATGCAGTGATTAGCTGCCTCACTGAGTTACTTGCCAAGGGCGATTCCATTGTATTGCCAGGGTTTGCCAGTTTATCGGTGAAAGAGCGCCCTGCTCGCACCGGACGAAACCCATCTATAGGACAACCCATCGAGATTGCTGCCAGTAAAGTGGTGAGCTTTAAGACGGGAACAAAATTAAAAGATGCCATTAACGGCCAATAAATTGGGGAGGTAATGATGGCTCTGGGTATCAACAAAGTCATTTTATTAGGTAATGTGGGCAATGCACCCGAGGTGCGGCAAACAACCGAGGGCAATGCGATTGCAACACTTTCTTTAGCAACCAGTGAAACTTGGAAAGACAAACAAACTGGAGAAAAGAAGGAAGAGTACACAGCTTGTATGGCTACCACCTTTTGGTTGCGGCTAAAGAGGTACGCCTCTTACCCAGCAGCATTATTCAGGCAGTGCTTGAAGAAAAAAATAATGCATTTGAATTAAATCATAATCGGCCAATGCGGCGAGCTGAAATCCTACAACTCAAAGAAGAAATTGAGTTTGACTTATTACCTAAAGCCTTTAGCGTACAAAAAAAGGATTGGTTTTATATCGATACGAACAAACAATGGCTGTTCATCAACAGCGCCAACCCCACTAAAGCCTCTGAAGTCATTACCCTTTTGACTAAAGCTCTGGGTTCACTCGATGCCGCACCACTAATGCCTAATTCTGATTTAAGCACTTTGTTTGCTCGTTGGCTGCATCAGCCTACTTCTTTTCCAGAAGGTCTAATGCTTGCAAAAAGCTAAGTGCTTGTTACCTCCGGAGATGACAAAAGCTACTACACATGTAAGGATATAGAAGAAAACATCGAGGAATTAACTGCTTTACTTGACCAGGGATATACAGTTTCCTCTATTGAACTCATTTGGCAAGAGAGAGTTCAATTTGTTCTAACCAATAACCTCCTGCTAAAACGATTAAAATGTCTTGATTACCTCGACGAGGCGTTCAAAGACAAGGGTAAACTGGATAATAACCAAGAACAATTTGATGCCAATTTTTCGCTTCTTACAGGGGGGCTCAGAGACCTTATCCAGTTTTTAATGGATGCATGTCGTAAAAAAGAAACTGTTATGGTGCAAGAAGAGGCTTGTACTCTTTGAAATCTATCTATGAATAACACATACCTAAGAATTAGAATGATCAATGCAGTGGCATGAATTGATAGCTAACATTGTTTTTACTGGATTTAGGAGAACATAATAAAATGTGGTTCAATAGAGCGGGAACCCCATAAATGAAGATTTACTGCAAAATAAAATCCAAGTAAGTTTATTTTTAAATGCAAAATGGCTCGGTTTAAAAGGACATTTGATAAGCGCCAAGAAATTGTTTAATCATAGTGACTTGATTACTTAACCAATCGGTATTGTTTACAGCGCGAGCCAAGGTAAAAAGTCCAAAAACATTAGCCACTAAAAATGAACTTACTGCTTCACTGTCCAATGATTGGCTTAGCTGATTGTGCTCTTTTCCATAATCTAGTGCTCGGCAAAATAAAGAGCTTAATTCCTCCAGAAAGGCATTAATCACAGCTTTTATAGCGTTTTGGTGAGAAGGTATTTCAGAAGCCGTAGCAATAAAGAAACAGCCATGCTGCAATTTTCCCTGTTTACTGAGCTCAATAAACTGATCAAAGAAAGCAAAGATAGCTTCAATCCCCTGTCCGCTTTGTAAGGGGACAAAGAAATGTCTAGTAAGGTATTCGCGATAACGCTTAAGCATCATCACAAATAGACTTTCTTTCCCTCCAAAATGTTTATAGATCGCGGCCCGACTTAAACCACTTACTTTAACCAGCTCATCAATTGAAGTATTAAAATAGCCTTGTTGCCAAAAAAGATGCATGCTTAAATCTTCAGCTTGCTCTTTAAGGCTTAATATTTCATCAGACATATTAGGTAAGAATGATCGTTCTTGAACAGTAAGAATAATCATTCTATAGTATTAATTCCAGAACTTTTTATCGCCATTGTTTTCATGGTTGATGCAAAAGCCCGAAGAATTATTTATTAGCAAATAAAAGGGATTGGTTATGAGTAATATAGACATCACACCACTGCTACAAGAACTAGGCAATAGAAAAAGAAACCTCCTTGTGATGCATCAAACTCACTTCATGATGAGAGTCCAATGCCCAGTAACTCAATAACACTAGAAAAAAAGCATGCTGAGCAATTGTTTATTGATTATTTGACACTCTTAAACCAAAACTTGTTGTTAAGCATCCCTGCCAATTTTTTATGCTCATTAATAACCTTTATCGGCCTATATGACAGGGCAAATCAAAAATATCTTCTCATCTGGTTTATAACTTCAATAACTGCCTTTATTTTAAATGCATTACTATTTATCTTTAATCGTTCTCACCCCATTAAGTCTACGTATTATTTAAGAATTTTAATCGGTATAACGATTACTTACGGTGCCCTATGGGGCATTGCAGGTTCAGTACTTATCCCTCATAACGATTTGCTCCATCAAATGCTGATTATCTCGATTGTTATCGGTGTTGCATCAGGTGGATTGCACATTCTTCAACCCAATAGAATCGCAAGCCTCTTGTTTTTTATGCTAACCATTCTTCCCTTGAGTTTCTGGCTATTTTATCAAGATACATCGACTTATTTACTGTTGGGAAGCGCCTTATTGATTTATTTTTGCTTTATACTCACAGTCTCTTGGATGGGATATGGTTTTCTTAACAACAATTTTAAATTGCGTTATGAAAACTTAGATTTAATTAATCAATTGGTAAAAACGAATGCCACTTTGGAAGAAAGTGAGTTACGTTTTCGCTCGGCGTTTGACTCTTCTGCGATTGCTATGGCGTTAGTTTCATTAGAAGGTGAATGGTTAAAAGTGAATGAAGCGCTTTGCCAACTTCTAGGATACTCTGAAAAAGAACTATTGAGCACTAACATTCAGGCCATCACCTATCCTGAGGATTTAAATCTCGATTTATATGCAGTGCAACAATTATTGGAAGGAACCATAAAATCCTATCATCTGGAAAAACGCTACGTTCATAAAAACAAGAGCATCATATGGATTTTATTCAGTTGCTCTTTAATCCGTAACTCTGAAAATCAACCGCTTTATATGATTACCCAAATTCAAAATATTGATGCTCAAAAAAAGGCAGAACAAGAACTAAAATACATTGCCTATCATGATGTTTTAACAGGATTGGTAAATAGGAAACAATTAGATATTTCTTTTGAACACGCACTGACTTATGCAAAACGCCACCAAAAACAAATTGCCATCATGTTTTTAGACTTGGATTCTTTTAAAGAAGTAAATGACAGCTTGGGACATGATATCGGGGATAAATTACTCATTGAAATAGGAAAGAGATTAAAGTCCTCTTTACGCGAAACGGACATTATTGCGCGACAAGGTGGGGATGAATTTATAATCGCACTCACTGAGCTGTCCAATATAGAACAGGTGATTAATGTAGCAAACAAAATTCTAACTTCCATAGCAAAAGCAATAACAATAAAAACCCATGAGATCTCGATTACTGCCAGCATTGGCATAAGCCTTTATCCACAACATGGAGATGATTTGTATGCTTTAATTAAACTGGCTGACGAAGCTTTATATGAGGTAAAATCGACAGGGAAAAATAATTTTTTATTATTTTACAAGAGCATGGGTACCTCTTAATAAGAGACATCATGAGCACCAATCTAACACTACCCTATCCTCAGTAACCTTGCATTGTAATTTATTCTTTATATAAATATGATAGATTAAGTCAGATTGATTTTGAGAAAGGATCGATTCCCTCCCTCAAAATTAGTCTAAAAACATAGTACTCCTTACTTTCATTAGGAGAATATATTTTTCACTACGTCGTTATAGCCCAC
>NZ_RXNW01000030.1:1815-5085 GCF_004283175.1 Legionella longbeachae | reverse complement strand
AAAAAGACCCTGGCGATGACCTACTTTCACATGAGGAAGCCTCACACTATCATTGGCGCATGTTCGTTTCACTTCTGAGTTCGAGATGGATTCAGGTGGTTCCAAACCGCTATAGTCGCCAGGAAAACTGTTTTGAGTATCGCGCATTATTGGCATGATACTCAGGTAAATAAAGAGGTATTATATCTTATATCAAGCATAATCTAAAGTAACTCAGATTATATGGTCAAGACAATCAGCCAATTAGTACAAGTTAGCTTCACGCATTACTACGCTTCCACACCTTGCCTATCAACGTCGTAGTCTTCAACGGGCTTCAAGGGAAAACTCATCTTGAGGGAGGCTTCCCGCTTAGATGCTTTCAGCGGTTATCCCGTCCGAACTTAGCTACCCGGCAATGCCACTGGCGTGACAACCGGTACACCAGAGGTTCGTCCACTCCGGTCCTCTCGTACTAGGAGCAGCTCCTCTCAATTTTCCTACGCCCACGGCAGATAGGGACCGAACTGTCTCACGACGTTCTAAACCCAGCTCGCGTACCACTTTAAATGGCGAACAGCCATACCCTTGGGACCTGCTTCAGCCCCAGGATGTGATGAGCCGACATCGAGGTGCCAAACACCGCCGTCGATATGAACTCTTGGGCGGTATCAGCCTGTTATCCCCGGAGTACCTTTTATCCGTTGAGCGATGGCCCTTCCATACAGAACCACCGGATCACTAAGACCAACTTTCGTTCCTGCTCGAGCCGTCGCTCTCGCAGTCAAGCACCCTTATGCCTTTACACTCTTGGTACGATGTCCGACCGTACCGAGGGTACCTTTGTGCTCCTCCGTTACTCTTTGGGAGGAGACCGCCCCAGTCAAACTACCCATCATACACTGTCCTTATCCCAGATAATGGGACCAAGTTAGAACCTCAATAACAACAGGGTGGTATTTCAAGGTCGGCTCCATACCCACTAGCGTGGATACTTCATAGCCTCCCACCTATCCTACACAGTCATCATCAAAGTCCAGTGCAAAACTATAGTAAAGGTTCACGGGGTCTTTCCGTCTAGCCGCGGGTACACTGCATCTTCACAGCGATTTCAATTTCACTGAGTCTCGGGTGGAGACAGTGTGGCCATCGTTACGCCATTCGTGCAGGTCGGAACTTACCCGACAAGGAATTTCGCTACCTTAGGACCGTTATAGTTACGGCCGCCGTTTACCGGGGCTTCGATCAAGAGCTTCTCCGAAGATAACCCCATCAATTAACCTTCCGGCACCGGGCAGGCGTCACACCCTATACGTCTTCTTACGAATTTGCAGAGTGCTGTGTTTTTAATAAACAGTCGCAGCCACCTGGTCTCTGCGGCCCTCTTCAGCTCAGAAAGTAAATTCCTTCACCGAAAAGGGCGTACCTTCTCCCGAAGTTACGGTACCATTTTGCCTAGTTCCTTCACCCGAGTTCTCTCAAGCGCCTTAGTATTCTCTACCTGTCCACCTGTGTCGGTTTGCGGTACGGTTCTCTATAAGTTATGGCTAGCAGCTTTTCCTGGAAGCCGGGCATCAATGACTTCGCTGTACACCGAAGTGTCAGCACCATGTCGCACCTCAGAGTTAATAACGGTCCGGATTTGCCTAAACCATCCCCCTACATGCACATACCAGGACAACCAACGCCTGGCTCATCTAGCCTTCTTCGTCCCCACATCACCACTTATAAAAAGTCCAGGAATATTAACCTGGTTCCCATCGACTACGCTCTTCAGCCTCGCCTTAGGGGCCGACTCACCCTGCTCCGATTAACGTCGTGCAGGAAACCTGGGACTTCCGGCGTGAGGGCTTTTCACCCTCATTATCGTTACTCATGTCAGCATTCGCACTTCTGATACCTCCAGCACACTTCTCAATGCACCTTCATCAGCTTACAGAACGCTCCCCTACCACGTGTACTTAGTACACATCCGCAGCTTCGGTGACTAGTTTTAGCCCCGTTACATCTTCCGCGCAGGCCGACTCGACCAGTGAGCTATTACGCTTTCTTTAAAGGGTGGCTGCTTCTAAGCCAACCTCCTGGCTGTCTGTGCCTTCCCACATCGTTTCCCACTTAACTAGTACTTGGGGACCTTAGCTGGCGGTCTGGGTTGTTTCCCTCTTCACGACGGACGTTAGCACCCGCCGTGTGTCTCCCGTGATTCAATTAGTCGGTATTCGGAGTTTGCATCGGTTTGGTAAGCCATGACAGCCCCCTAGCCGAAACAGTGCTCTACCCCCAACAATCATTCACGAGGCGCTACCTAAATAGCTTTCGGGGAGAACCAGCTATCTCCGGGCTTGATTAGCCTTTCACTCCTAGTCACACGTCATCCGATAATTTTTCAACATTACCCGGTTCGGACCTCCAGTTGGTGTTACCCAACCTTCATCCTGCACATGACTAGATCGCCCGGTTTCGGGTCTACTCACAGCGACTCTCGCCCTATTCAGACTCGATTTCTCTACGGCTCCCTTATTCAGTTAACCTCGCCACTGAAAGTAACTCGCTGACCCATTATACAAAAGGTACGCAGTCACACAGCCTAAGCCATGCTCCCACTGCTTGTACGCAAACGGTTTCAGGTTCTATTTCACTCCCCTCTCCGGGGTTCTTTTCACCTTTCCCTCACGGTACTGGTTCACTATCGGTCAGTAAGTAGTATTTAGCCTTGGATGATGGTCCACCCATATTCAACCAGGATTACACGTGTCCCGGCCTACTTTTTCGCGTGCCTAGTTCTTGATACAACCTTTATATACGGGGCTTTCACCCTCTATGGCCAACCTTCCCAAGTTGTTCTATTCTTTCGTATCATAAATCACGCCAGGCTCCTCCCCGTTCGCTCGCCGCTACTTGGAGAATCTCTTTTGATTTCTTTTCCTTCGGGTACTTAGATGTTTCAGTTCCCCGAGTTCGCCTCTATAACCTATGTATTCAGCTATAGATGACTATGCTCACGCATAGCCGGGTTCCCCCATTCGGACATCTTCGGCTCATCGCTCGTTTCCAGCTCACCAAAGCTTTTCGCAGGATTCCACGTCCTTCATCGCCTCTTACTGCCAAGGCATCCACCGTTTGCGCTTCTCTTCTTGACCATATAATCTCAATTACCTCAAAATTACATGCTTACTTCTCAATACAAGACGCTTGTGTTACCTCTTTATTTACCCATATTTTTAATGAACGTCTGGTTATTCCAGATTAAAAAACTCCGCAAAGCCTTTTAATCTGGACTATCCTTGAAAA
>NZ_RXNW01000003.1 GCF_004283175.1 Legionella longbeachae | reverse complement strand
TATTCAAAGATATCTGCCTCCCTATCGCAAACAGAAATCACATCAAACATTTTAGAACCCAGACGGTTCTCTAACTCTCGGGTATTCCTTTCCCATTTATAACTTTCTTTCTCTGTATATAACCTTACTCGTCGATGATTTTTTTTGCCTCTTTCTTTGATATCTCGACACCAACGTTCTTGCGCTATTAATCCTATTGTTTTCTCTTGCTCTGCATCCATGAGCAGGGTGGTGTGAACATGAAAACCGCGATTGCTTTTTTCTTTGGGACCACCTAAATCTCCTAACGATTCTTTTACTTGATGGGTATAGGATAGCGTGGTCGTATCTTCAATCGCTAAAAGCGTGGGGTTTGACTGAGATAACCAACTTGTTACTTGATAGCCACCCTCTGCAATTTGATTCGCAGTGACTCGTTTATTGCGTAAAAACCGATAACTCCCTTCTATAAGCGCATCCTGACCTTCACAACTTTCAGGAAGACAACCACCAGGCATGGATGATAGTTGTTTACCTATCTGAGTTAACCGACGAGTCAGTCGTTTATCACCTAAATCAACTGAACCAAAAATAGCTTCCGACCATGCCGCAGCATCCTCTATGGCTAAATCCATACATCACCTCAAAAAGAGGTGATTTGATCATGTTTCTTTGCGATAGACAAGATGTGTAGAAGATTCAGGTAATTGGGAAAGACCCAGAAACTTTGAAAACTATAGATTAAGAGTTAGAGTTTTATGGGCTTGATAATATGCCCCCGTTTTTGGGAAAGGCGCGGAAAATACCCGTTATATTGATATCAATTAATATCTATTAATTACATTTCAAAACTGGTACCAAAAAGGTACCAAATTTCTTCAATTTTTAACTTTCTATTTGTAACTTATTGATTTTACAATGCCGCTGCGCAGAATCGAACTGCGGACCTTCTGATTACGAATTAGTAAATTATGTGTTTTAGCCAATTAGACACATTTTTAAATTCTTTTAATTTTCTTTTATTTACTTGATGTTGCAACACCATTACGTTATAAGTTCTATTAATGAATTTTAAACAATTGTGCGACACAAGTGCGACACAGATGCGACACATAAAAAACCGAACATAAAAATCGACTATGAAAATAAACAAAACAAACGTAGAAAACCTCCCTCTTCCTCAAGCAACGGAAGAAGGAAAAACAGCGCAAAAAAGATATTACGATGACAACCTAAAGGGATTTGGTATACGTGTTACTTCGGGAGGAGCAAAAGCTTTTTTCGTTGAAAAATTCATCAATAAAAAACGCTGCCGAATTACTTTAGGGCATTACCCAGAGTTAACCGCTGAAATGGCAAAGAACAAAGCCCTGCATCTCTTGGGGCAAATCGCTATGGGTATTGATCCAGTTGCTGAGAAAAAGGCAGCAGCAATTCAAGATATAACCCTCAATCAAGTCTTTAAAGACTACATTAAAACCAGAAAGAACTTAAAACCCAAAACTCTAGATAACTACAAACATATATTAGATAAAGCCTTCACCAACTGGAAAAGCAAACCGATGTTATCTATTACCCGAGATCGTATTGCCAAATATCATGAAAAACTAGGCCAAGAACGTGGTGAAGCCTATGCGAATTTGGCCATGAGAATACTACGCGCCCTATTCAATTTTGCTGCTGGTCAATACGAAGATAATAGTGGACACTCTCTTTTCATAGATAACCCAGTAAAACGCCTATCACAAACACGAGCCTGGTATCGCATTGAACGACGAAAAACTTATATAAAATCTCATGAACTTGCCGCCTGGTATGCAGGATTACAACAAATTCAAAATGAAACATTACGTGATTATTTGCTGCTCATTTTACTGACAGGACTACGCCGACAAGAAGCAGCTACTTTAAAATGGTCTGACATCGACTTAAAAGCGAAAACATTTACTATTAATAAAACAAAAAACAATGAATCCCATACCCTCCCCCTTTCTGATTTTCTTTATGATTTGCTAATCGCTAGAAAGACAAAAGCAATTAACGACTATGTTTTCCCAGGACCAGGAGCCGCAGGCCATATTATAGAACCGCGCAAGCAAATGGCACATGTTACAAAAAATTCAGGTGTTCATTTCACAGTACATGATTTGAGACGTACGTTCATAACCATTGCAGAAAGTCTGGATATCCCTGCTTATGCCCTAAAGCGTTTAATGAACCATAAGATGAGTAATGATGTGACTGCAGGGTATATTATCGTCGATGTGGAACGATTGAGAAAGCCAATGCAGCTTATTACTGATTATGTTTTGAAGTGTATGGGAGTAATTAAATCTGCTGAAGTAATTGCGATACCAACTATAAATAAAGAACAAATATAATTTTACAATTTCTGTTAAATTATAAGCTTCAGTAAGTTCCATTTTGGAACTCACTGCTGGGCATTTAGATTGGACACTCACTGCATTCAAATTCAACAAACTTCATTTAAGTATTATCAAGATTTAAAAAATAACGAGTCGCTTTAAGTTCGCCAGTTCGTTTGAGAATATTTTTTTTAACTAAGTCATTTAGATCTCTGGTTGTTGTAGCGATGGGCGCGCCTGTTATGCTCATATAATTTTTAGCACTTAAACCACCTACAAATCCATTAGGCCCAGCATGAAATAATCTTAATAAGACCTTTTCTTGTCTTGGATTAATTTTCCCTTCCGCTCCCCTTAAAATTACAGATTTCTTAATAATAAAATCAATATACAAATAAGTATTTTGTTGCGCTTCTAAGGCGATGTTAGCAAACCATATTAACCAAGATGTTAAGTCTAAAGTTTTACTTGCTAAACCTAATTGCTGATAATATACCTTTCTCTTTTTTAATAATATTTTTGCCAATACTGTCATTACTGGTTTTGAAAATCCTTGCGATAAGGCTTTTTCTGCTATAGCTCGTCCTATTCTTCCATTTCCATCTTCAAAAGGATGGATACTCTCAAACCACAAATGAGCTATTCCTGCTCGGGTTAATGTGGGTAATGGGGCTGAACCGGTGAGAGAACTTCGTTCAAACCAATTAATAAATTGCTCCATTTCGGCCGGAACACGTTTTGAGGGAGGTGCTTCAAAATGGATTTTTCGATCATAATCAGGCCCAGAAACAATTTGCATTGCTTCTTCATGATTACGATATTGACCAATATGTTCCAAATGATGGCTATTACCCATTAAAAATTGATGCCATTCAAATAAAACCTGATGTGTTAGCGGACTATGAATCGTTTGATATAAGTTAACCATCATTTTAGCGATCCCACGCTCTGCCATGCTCGCTCTAGGAGCTTCTGTAGATAACCCTAACTCTTTTTTTATTGAAGATTGAACGCTATCTCTGTTTAAATGCTCACCTTCAATTTCAGAGCTATCCAAAGCATCAGTACACATCAAATCGATAAATAAATTTTGCTTACCTTCTTGAGAAATATGTTGTGAGGAACCAATAATAATCCCAGCACTCTCAGTAAAAGACTGCTCATACACAACTAATTTATCTGAGTCCCAAGTAAAATTAGGCCAATTTTCAAGCTGCCAATTCCATTTCATGATTAATAACCTCTCTTTTTATTAATCAGAATATAGCATAATTATGATTAATAAAATATGGCTTTATTAATCAACGTTATTTTAAGTAACAGTAGCTTTCAGGAATATCAAAAGCTAGGCTCTAGAATCGAATCCTCTCACAAAGATTTTAAGGGATCCTTTCAATGACAACCAAAGAGAGACCGAAAGACAAAAACAATCATGCAAAAGAAAAAACTTAAGCCTTATTGTTATGACTAATTTACCCTTTTTTTTATTTTAAATATTACTTTATAAATATGTTATTTTATTGATTAGATTATTTTTAGCGGCTAATCTTAAGCTATTTCATTGCAAAATTAAGATGTTTATGTTTTCGCACAACACTTTGTTAATTCTAGGCGCAGGTTCAAGTTTAAATTATGGATATCCTACTGGAGCTGAGCTTGTTAAAAAAATAATTGATAATATAGAAACGGACGAAGTATTTTTTCCATTAAAACAAACAGAGCCCCCATGTAATTTCAATTTATCTATGTTTGCTGAGAATAATAAATTTTGTCCTAAAATTTCAGATATTCCAGAAAACCAACGAATAAACAATCATCAAATAAATGCGTCGTTAAAACGAGAAATGATACAACTTGATAATAAGGGGTATTTCTTTTTAAAAATTAAGCTAAATGAAATAAAAGAGCTTAATGAACTTAAAGAAGCTATTAATCAGTATTCTCCTGTATCGATTGATATCTTTTTACGTGACAACCCAAGCCATGAAAAAGCTGGGAAATTAATGATTGTTTATACTCTTCTTAAATTAGAAAATATAAATGATTTTAATGTTTCATTCTGGGGAAAATCCGAAAAGAACAAATACGATGACCATTGGTATCCCTATCTTTTAAATGACATTTTATATGGCTGTGCCGATAATCCAGCCAATATATTTGATCCAAAGTTAAAAATTATTACTTTTAACTATGATATGAGCCTAGATTATTATTTACATAACACATTATCTAACATTGAAATATTAAAAAATACATACCCTGATTTATCATATTTAGAGCAATATAGAATAGAGCACGTGTACGGGAGTCTATATAAAAATATCGAATTTGAGTATGGGAAGTATAATTTTGAAAAGAAAACAGGCAATAAAAGTATAAGCAGTACGAAAAGATTCGCCAAGGCTTTTGAATTAAAAGACAATATAGAAACTATGCGTGACAGCACCAGTCATATGCCACATCTTAAATCCCTCATAACGGATGCTAAAGAAATAATCATCATTGGATTTGGTTTTGACCGAACAAATTTAAATATCTTGGGGTTTCCGACCTCTGTTCATTCAAACCCTAGCTATCAGTCATTTTTGGAAGGTAAAATTATTCGTTATCTAAATTATAATGGAGAAATGACTAATATTGATACAGAATTTGAAACTATAGCTAACTTTTCTTTAAAAGCGATAAAGTTAAAGCCTGTAAAGATCATCAAATCGCATGCAACAAAAATTAAGAATGCTTATTTTAGAGATTTTAAACCTTCTTTGCTGTTAGATTAAGTTTCTCAAATTTTTCAATGAATAAATAAAGTACAAATTGTATATTAATAATTGACCTTACCATTCTATATTCTAGAATTTAGAATAATTGATGGGTTAGGTCATTAATTTTACCAATCTAAGCAAGTAGGAAAAAAAGACCTACTTTCCCAGGTCTCTCTGAGCTAAAATAACGGCTTTGCTTTTGTAGGCACATCAGCAAAGAGCCACTACAGAAGATCAAGATTCTTACATTGATTTAGTATCTTACAACTATAAACTCAAATGCTTCCTAATTATTAAATTAAAAATAGGTAAACTTACTCACCAAGATATTTGGTAAATGGACACCTATGTAAAAATTTAGGAGCAACATCACATTCAGAAAATATGCTTATACAAAAATCAATCGCCCCGGGATTCCGGATAGTTCACCAATTGTGACAATCTCGCATGAATTGCTCTTCTTAATTTTTCTGTTTCACGTCGCGGATCCTCAAACCAATCTGTTGACCAGATACGATAAAGATTCCACCCTAGTCCCTCTAAAACCTCTTGTCTTAAACGATCACGATCTCGGGCGGAACGAGAAGAGTGATAAGATGCACCATCGCACTCTACTCCCATAATAAAGCCATGAGGCCAATCTGGATGCTTAATGCCTATATCAATAGAGTATCCTTTAACACCAACTTGTGGGATTGCTACACAACCAATTGATTTTATTTGCTTAATAACATGTTCTTCAAAATCCGAATCAGGTTCTTTTTCAGTGTATTGTCCAGCCTCCAGAATCCCAGAGCTAGAGTATTCTAGCCAACATTTAAGCATATACACACCAGGATTGGACTCTTCTTCCGCACGAATATCTGCCGCAGTCATAGAGGAAAACGTAACAATTCGCTCTTTAGCTCTAGATAAGAGAACATTTAACCTTCGTTTTCCAGCTATTCCATTTATCGGTCCAAAACGTTGCATTACTGGAGCCCCTTCTTTTTCTGCTCCATAAACAGTACCAATGAAAATAACATCTCGCTCATCGCCCTGGACATTCTCTAGGTTTTTTATGAAAAATGATTCCAATCCATCATTAGCTACATCCCACCTCTCTATATACTCTCTTGCTTGCGGATGTTGCTCCAAAGCATAGTTCATTTCATCGAGTAATAGATCTCGCTGCTTCTGATTCATAAGAACCACACCTAAAGATTTATCGGTATGCACTCTCATAAAATCGATAATCGCGTCTATCATGATCATAGCTTCTTTAGGATTAGTACCCGAGGAATATGTCCCATTAACTTTGATATAAGATATTCCCATATGTGGATGATCTTCCTGCGCAGAAGGGAACACCACTAGATCATTGTTATAAACATGTTTATTAGAAAATGATATTAATCCCGAATGTCTAGACCTATAATGCCAACGAAGCCGTCTTGCAGGCGTAAAAGAAGCGTTCGCCATTTCTAGAATAGATTCCTCAGTTACTTTTTCATCTTCATCTGCAATGTCATCTTCTAGCATCTTGCGGAAAAATCCTGTAGGAGGTAATTGATTAGTATCACCAACGATCATCGCCTGTTTGGCTCGTATCAATGCACCAACTGAATCCTCTGGAGTCATTTGGGATGCTTCATCAATAATTACAAGATCAAATTCAACTCCTCCTCGAGGTAAATATTGAGCTACAGCTAAAGGAGACATCATCCAGCAAGGTTTAATCTCTAACAGTGCTCTTGCTGCTCTTTTTGTAAGATTGCGAATTGGAATATGGCGTTGTTTTTTAGATATTTCATTTTTAAGTAATGCAAGTTCAGTAAATTCACTTTTTCGCCCAAAACCTATTCCAGGTGGTGGACAAGCCTTATTAAAAAGTTCAGCTTGCAAATGTTTGCGAGAAAGCTTTATTACTGCTCTATCAGTTTCCTGCAAACGCTTTCTTAATGTATTCAAATTACTACCATTATATGATGCTAATATTTCACCATGAGATTTATAGATCTCACGAGCCATTTCACGTGTTATTAATGCCTCGATTATTTCGCATAAATTCCCATATTTTTCAGACAAGATAATTTCAATATGTTCCATATATCCATCTTGCTTTACATTATTTTTAGCTGAAATAAATCGCGAATATGCAACCAACCCATCTTTATTTTTAGATGCCTGTTCCATCCATTTTGAAAAAGCCAAATAGGTCATATTATCTAGCCATCTTTCTGGCAAAGTATTTGTCATGGCAGCAATTTTTTCTAAACTAGTTAAGGCCTGAGCATCACAAGCCATAACACACGATACTTGTGTTTCCAATTTTTTTACAAAACCTT
The DNA here is from genome assembly GCF_004283175.1 of Legionella longbeachae. Taxonomy (GTDB): domain Bacteria; phylum Pseudomonadota; class Gammaproteobacteria; order Legionellales; family Legionellaceae; genus Legionella; species Legionella longbeachae. Next base: position 293,351 of record NZ_RXNW01000003.1, on the reverse strand, counting down.
GCTTTGTACTATACAAAAGTGCCTGTCGCTCATTCTCATTTAACTCTATAAGATTCATAGCCAATATAAAGCAACTTTCTAGCTCATGATCATCAGTGAGTTCAGCTTTGTAAGCTACTCCCAGAATACCTTTGATATCATCATTATTATGTCTTAAGTGTTCCCTTGTTTTTAATAACTGCTCAAATATTAATGGAAGCTCAATAATTTGCTCTTTTGATATTTTTTCAGGCTCTTTAAATACCTTGATAATTTTTTTAAGCTGTATGAGATCACTCTCACAATCCTTAACTTGATCTTGCAAAACGGTAATTCGTTCGGCTACATTCTCCAAAGTAGTGTCTTCTATTTCGTAGAGAGGATGATTTTTTTCGATTATGGGAATTGATTGAATTTTTTCACTATCCGCAAATTTTAGAAAAGTCCTCAAATCAATATAATCAGAGCCTGAAAATTCATGTTCAATATTATTAAATAATGATATTACTTCCTCAAAAGGAGAAAAATCTGTCTCTATACCAAAAAAATGCGAGCCAAGAATATTTTTCATGACTTCATTTTCACAAAAAACTTTTACGTCTAATTGCCATTGCCCTAATTGGCTAAGTTTTTGAGTAGCATATAATTTATTAAATTTTTTATTTTTAGACACTAATTTATAATATTGCTTTGCTTGCCTATATTTCTTTGAGAAAAAAGAAAAAAAGCCTGAGTGACGGAATGTTTCGGCATGATGATTTGTAATCTCACTTTCCTGAAGCATCGATAAAATAAACTCTTCATCAAGTAAAGATTGAGTTTTCTTTAAAACCTGAGCTTGTGAAGCCTGTTTCTCTATCAATATATGCGTTATCGGATCATCAAAGTCGCTCTTTCTAACTGATAATATCTGCTTTGATATACCAGAGATAATCTCAAGCATTTTAATAAAATCATGAACTGTTATCTTGCCAAGACTTTTTGATATATTAATTACCTTATTACAAATTTCCACTGATTGTATGTTGTCTTCAAGAGATTTTTTATATTTTGGGATGATCGAATCTAAGACCAATTCGTTGCATGACTCTATTCGGTATTTTAAACATAGTTCTTTGAGAAGATATAATTCTTCTATGACAACCGAATCTAGATCAGTCTTGAATAGATCAATAATGCTGTCTCTTTTATCTCTCCACAAACGGGCTTCATTTAGATAATTTTTTATAATCCCTATAATTTCGTTAGAAGTTAACTTAGTGACTATATCAAGATCTTGATTTGAGATCTCTGGAGCATTTTTAATAGCGGTACTAATTTTGCTAAGCCTTTCATTCTCAATTAGGGGTGAAAGTCGAAATTCTATTAATGATTGTCGTTGTTTATCTGCCTCAGCAAAAAGAGCAGAGATATCAAAAGCCAAATCAATTAACTCATCAGCAAGAAAAGGATCAATATTAGCTATTTGAATAATACTCCAAGAATCTGGATACAGTAATGTAGCTTCCCATGCTTCTTCAACCTGCTTACAACGAGATAAAATATCATTTAATTTATCTGATGTGATGATTTTTGTTTCAGGAATGGTTAGCTTTTTTATTTTTTCCGGTAAATTGTTAATTAAATCTGAAAATTTAATACTTCTCCCAAGAACTTCATAAATAGTAAGATCTGTTTTTCCATAGGTGGAGGATAAAATATCTACATATAATTTTAATTTTTGTCTTGTATCTTTAAATTGTTTAACTGCATGTTCTAACTCTGAAGGATTGGCACATGACTTCATTTCAAGCCTATCCCTAATTGAAGATATTACTTGTTCTTTTCCAGAACGGTTTGCCTGTAATGGTAATAAAAATTTACCAATTCCATATGCTTCTAACCTTGATCCAACAACTTCTAGTGCCGCTGACTTTTCTGCCACAAAAAGAACTTTCAATCCTAAGGAAAGCGAAGCTGCAATAGTATTTACAATTGTTTGCGATTTTCCTGTCCCTGGTGGGCCCTCAACTGCTAAATTTTTTCCACTAGCTATATCAACTATAGTACTAAATTGTGAAGAATCTACATCAGCAATAATGAAAGGTACTTTGCTTTCAATTTCAGGCTCATCTACATGATACTCCTCTCCAAAAGGTAACGCATCATGTCCCGTGTCTGTACCGCCAAATAAAAGAGAAACAACTTCATTAGACGCGAAATCCCAACCCTCAGGATCAAGATCGTGATACATCGCTAATCTAGCTGAAGGGAAAACACCTATCGTAGCCCACCGCCTAATTCGCCATGTCATATTTTTTGGACGTTGCTCGGCAACCTCTCGAAAGTATTTTTCTAAACCCTGATTTGTATATTCTGGAAGTATAATATTGAACTCTAGGCGCAATTTCTCTGCAAGAATTTTATTCTCATGCACCTCTGCCTCATCACCGATAACCCAAAACTCTTGGCCACTCCTAGTTCGTTTTTTATCGATATAAACAGGAATTAAAACTAACGGAGAAAACTGCGTAGAGCTATTATTTCCGTCCTCCCATTCAAGAAACCCAAATGCAGCATGTAATACACTAATTCCTGTCTCTTCTTTCCAAGTTTTTTCTTTTGCACACAGTGCATTTAACCGTCTTTCTAATATCTCAGGTAACAGAAGAGTCTGAATATCTTGATCACCGTGCCGCCCATCCTCAGCTTGGTGCCCTTCTAAAAACAATTCGTAATTAGGAGAAATTCCATGATTTTTTGCATGCTGTTGTAAAGATAGATTATTTTTTGTTTGTCTCATTGGTAAGTTTAATCGCTCTCTAATTCTATCTTTTAATTGACGTTCTGCTTGAGCTAAAAGATTAGGCGCCTCATCACTTTCAGAATCTATTTCATCTAATTTACTTAAGTAAATTTCGTCATTGAGCCTAGCCTCTGCTAGAGAACTCTGAAATATTGAAGTCTGTTCATCACTAGGATCAGTGCCTAAATCAGGTAATGGCACAATTCGCATTTCACCAGAAATTATAGATTTAAGTAATAACTCGGGAACTTCATCTACTATTCTTATCAATGAGTTTGATCGTTCAGAAAATTTCGTAGAAATTAGAGGGTTTCTTCTTGTTAAATCGAGTAATTTTGGCCGTAACGTATTAATACGATCAGAAATCAATTTCGCGCGGTCTTCATTTGCCTCAAGGGTACCAGTCTGATTCATCTCGCTCATTAACTTTTACCCATTTTTTTATTTTTTCCTATCTAAAATATAGATTAATTAAACAACCAGTCAAAATATTATCAGAAGGTCTTTTTTTAATCAATTAAACATATAGAATGGATTCTGTTAATACTTGTTGAAAGTGGCGTAATTTAATAGAAAAATATAGCTTTGATAATTTTTTTGAGCGGAACAATTGAACAGCATTACAGATTACTTTGTTTACAATACTCTCTAACCTCATCACCAATTAACATACCAGTACCAAATCATCACTAAGAGAAACACTCCATAATTATTATTTTTTCATTCTTGCTCTTTGATATAAATTTTGACTTAAGTTTTAGAGCTATAGCGTTTTATCCATAGTGCCGTCTACGGTTTAAATTATAAGCTAAAGTGATTGTTTGTTCTGCGTCACTGCAACTTCCCAGCAGTGACGCAGAAAAATTCACCTTATTTAACCCTCCAACACCAAGCCTAAAAAGACCATTTGTCCTGACGCACAAGATAAGATAGGACAAAATATTCCCTGTAAGGGGCTTGCTCCCAGATCTGCACTTTGATATTTTCTAAATGAAGCATGACTGATGAATCGGCGCAAATCCGATGAAACGCTTAGGCGTCTTATGCTAAGCCACTCTCATTCCCTAACCTTGTGGCTGGACGTACAGTCGGGAAACCTTCAGGAACCTTTGCCGTTCGGTAAAGGGAGTTCGTTGGAACTCTAAGTCATTATTAATTTGACCATGGATTTGGGATAAAGCCCTGCTTTATCGCTTTCATTTACTTTATTTATTGAGGAGAAAAAAACCAGAAAAACCTAGTTGTAATGGCGAGATCGTTTGCCTTATAACGATTGATTTGCCCCCTTCTTCGAGCTTTACGGTTTTTACCGGGTTTCAACAGAGAGTGAACCGCTCGACCAACACTAAACAATACACAGGGCAAATTCTTTTTTTACTAATTTTTGCAGATGGGAAGATGCGTACACAATCCTTAAGACAATTCGCTAATCGGTATATTAAACTGGACAGGCAAGGTAAATACTTGTACCGGAAGCACCGTGCTTATGTCATCCGTAAGATGATTGATGATTTGTTTGTTATCCGACAGGTTCCACCTTCATGGCAGGCCTTGCAGTCTGAGCAGGTTCACAAGCTGGTGCGTTACTGGAAAAAACAAAATGTTAATCCAGTCACCATCATGCGTTATATGACCATTATCCGCCGCTTTTTACAGATGAACGATTGTTCTATTGCCAATATCGATAATCAATCGCTTGAACTCTCAAGACCTAAAGCAAGAAAAAAGAGGAAGAAAATTATCCCTCCAGATTTCTGGAAGTCACTTAATGACCCTTTAGCAAGAGTTATTATGGGATTACAAATCGAGTTTGGACTTACGTTCAAAGAAGCGATTCTAATTCAACCACGTATCCAGGTTGGTGAATGCTCTCTCTGGATAACCCGAGACATTGCTTTTAACTCCACCGACCGAACCATACCGATACGAACTGAAAGCCAGAAGGCGGTACTCAATCTTTTTAACTGGCTCACAAAACAATATGGCAATCTACTCCAATTAAAATCCTATGACGAAATCCGTATCATCTGGCGCAGTGCATTGGCCAAGCACCGTTTATCCAGTACCAAAAGCTGGCGTTATTTATATGCAAAACAAATGTATGAGTATCTTCTACCTGAATATGAAAATTACAAGACGTGTTGGCTGATTCGTGATGAGATGGGGATTAAATCGCGAAATACTCTGTGGTCATATCTTAAAAATTAGCGGGACATTTGGGACACGCGGGACAGTGCATAAACACTGGGTTAGAGCCGCCCCAATATGTCCCATAACTTAAAAATAATGGGACAAAATTCTAGAGTCTTATTCCCCACCCCAGATTTTATCCGTAAATACATAAACCCTGGGTGTTCCTACTCCTTTGACTCTTGGTTTATGGGTTGGCATGCCATCTGTTGCCGGCTTTAACCAGCCTTCATTTATTAACACACGAGCAACTGTTCGTGGTTCAAATCCCTGACATAATTCTTTTTTAAATACTTCTGTTAAAACCATATACACACGAAACCCCGCATCATCGGTTGAATAAAACCCGGCACGATTTTGAATCCGTTCGTTGTTTGGCGTTCTTATATTATCAAACCGACTGGCGCCATGGGACTCAAAAAAGGCTCTAACTTGAGCCAAGATTGCCCTGTCTTCTCGATTACCCTCTATGCCAAAATGCTCCAGCCATGCTCGATAACATTTATAGGCTGCGTATGTAGACTCGCCTTCTTTCCATCCGGTCAATTCATATTGGCTGGCCAATTCACCTGCAACAGCAACCAATGCAAAACGTCGCGCCACGCGGATAATTTGTCCCGTTGAATCTGGTAAAATAACACTATTTACAAATTCTTGTATCCCATCAGCAATGCGTGTTGCAATGCTTTGTTGGTTTGTCACCACCTTTTGAAGCCATGCCATACCCACACCACCATAATACTTACTGGAATATTCCTTTAAAGATAAAGCCATGCTAGCGGGACTGAGTTGATTATGGATTTTTTCAAAAATCCCTTTATGCAAACCAGCATCAGCTTCAATATCCGCTAAACGTATTTCTTGTCCTGCATTAGTTTTCTGCCCTGCTCTGGCCATGAGAGACATTAAGGACTCTTCCCCAGCAGAAAGAAAGAATAAGGACCATCGAGACGATTGTTTCACTGTTCCATGTCGCGATGCCCGTGTTTTTCCTTGACCATTGGCCAACAAGTAAGCGGCCTCCCCTGCTTCTTTAGGATCTATCTGGCTTAACTCATCCAAAATTAATAAACCATCATTATGCAAAGCAGCCAGCCCTTCAAGACCATTAGTTGTACTGCGCCATAATCGGCAATAAGTCAGTGGATTCCCCCACACCGAAGCCGCTACTTGTAACGCAGTACTTTTGCCGCTTGAAGAAGCGCCTCTGAAATGAAAACCACCTGAGTCTTCACCAGCAATTTTTGCCAATGCAGGAGCAAAAGCAGCAGAGATGGCAAAAATTAATCGAGAATTACCCGACGCAAGACGTCCTATTGATTCTCGCCAATCTTCTACAGTACCTGATACAGACATGGCTGATTCGACCGCATGACTGTTTTGAAAAACAATTTTCTCAGATGAATGACCAATGATTTGTGACCCAGTAACAAAGAAGTTTTCATGCCAACCCAGTTTGTCGACACAACGTGCTCGGTCTTCTACAGGAAAGACCTGCAAATAGGTAGTCAGTAAATCCCGGGAAATTTTATGGGGCGAGATACTTAAACCAAGGCGCGCCAATTCTCGCCTGACCTCAGAAGCATCTCCTTGTAACAAAGCCAGGGGCATTGCCCATTGATGAAGCACCCCATCATCATCCTGCCATTCAAGTAATCGCCCCCATTCACCACTTTTGGAATCACGCGTTTTAGCCACCACATACAAAGGAGAACAAATCCAGCGTGGTGCCATTGGGTTGCCATCTTTGTCTTTTCCAAGGAAAGATACGCCCTGCTCATTTAATTTAAAACAACCTCCAGCGTATTCACAGGTTATAGGACTATGACCGTTTTGGTTTTTTAACGTAATAATTTGATTTTGCAGCATCACTGTTTCTCCAACCACGCTCATGGAAGATAGAAACCTATCCATCCGTGAACAAATCTATTGCTATATTTATTCGTTGACCAGTGAAAGGAATTCTCCTTCATCACCAGTAGAGCGATAAATTTTTTGTTGTTGGAGAAAAGACAGCACATCACTTTTGCGATACAAAACCTTATGGCCTATTTTAAGATAGGGAACACCCTTTCCTTCCCAACGATTGCGCTCCAAAAGTTGGGTAGAACAGTCTAAAACAGCGGCCAAAGTGTGTTGATTAAACAACGCGGAAGTTGGTGCAGACTCAAATTCATTTAACAGTTGTAAACGAGATGGTTTTTTATTCATATAGAACCTCATCAAATGATTATTCATTCAGCTTAATGCCGACGCTATGCGTCCTGCTCGATGAATATCAGTTGACTGTCCGGCCGGATAGTAGTCGTGATATTTCATTTTCCGTGACTTTTACAGGAACGTGGACCCGTAAAAGTTTACAGCTCGCAAGAAGTATTGCTTGGAATTTAAAAGGGAGTCAAGCGCTTTCAAGGCCTGTGATCTCATTGTTATTCAATGATATTTATTGTTACTAAAAAAATTTTTCTGGCAGAATCTGTCCCATTTGTCCCAAGTGAATATTTTACCTTGGGACACCTAAAATATAGTGTTTATGCGATTGTCCCGAGGCCCCAATTGTCCCAATTTTTAGATAATGAGTTACATTTAAATTTCTGCAAATCATACTTGGTTTCAACACATGACACATTGGAACTATAATTTCTGGTATTCAAGGTTTTGAGATTAAGAAACTTCGTTCATTTTTTATGCTGTTCATTTTTAATGAACACACCATAATTTTGAACAAATATTTATGAAAGAACACCATGAAATCTAGTGATGATGCAACAATTTGGGGCAAAATCTGATGCTCAAATACGATAAAGCTGGGATTCAATGATTGAGCTTGTATTTGTTTGGTTGCACTTCATTTAGCCAAGTTGACTTGAAACAAGTATATAAAATCAATTATACTGTACATGTACAGGAAATATGGAGAAAACCATGCAAACAGTGTCTTATACTCATATGCGCGAACATTTATGTGAAATCATGGAAAAAATCGCCAATGGTGAACAAATCTGCTTTACTCGCAAAGGACAAGAACCTTTTATCATAGCTAAAGTTGGCACACCAACCGAGGCTCAGCTTGAAGAAGCAAAACATAAAAAACGCGCCCAAACTGTGGCCAAATTAAAAGAGCGACATGCTGCGACTATTAAAGCCTTAGCGGATAAATAATGGAATTAATTTTTTTAACGGTAGAAGATGTGATATTTATTCAAAGCGAAATCTTATCTAATGCTTCTGCTACTAATATAGGAAAACTTGAATCAGCGCTTAAACGTGCGGAACAGTATCATCATTATGAAAGTATCAATGATATTCTTGATTTAACAGCTATCTACATCATTGGCATTGCCAAAGCACATGCTTTTCCCGATGGAAATAAACGAACTGCCTTTTTGAGCGCAACTTATTTTCTTGACTTGAATGGTTATGCCTTGGAGGAAAATAGTGAATTACCAGATATTATCGAACAAGCAGCTTCAGGAATTGTTGATAGACATCGGCTCGTTGAGCTTTTAAAACCCTATATTTTTACTAATGAATAAGGTCAGTTAAATCCCGTTTGCAAACAAACGGCTAGCTGGGTAAAGACCCAGATAATCCAATCTTGGACATAAAAAAATTAAAAGGCGAACCTTATTTTCGTCTGCGTGTTGGTTCATGGCGAATTATTTTCGACAGAGATGATGAAGTAAGAATTATCTCTATTGAGAAAATTAAACCGCGTGGAGGTGCTTATAAATGAATTTGCAAACAATTAAATCACTTGATGGCAAAGTAGAGTATGTTTTATTACCTGTAGCCACTTACAATGCCTTACGTCATCAAATTATTGAGCAATTAAAACATACTCAAGAAAATGAGGATTATGAGATCTTTAATCCTGCTGATTACGTTGATAATCCAGTAGCCTTGGTTCGTATTCATGCTGGGTTGACTCAAGAAGAACTAGCCACTTTGATAGGCGTCACTCAAGCCTACATTAGTAAAATTGAGAATCAAGAGAAAGTTACACCTAAAATGTTAACTAAAGTCAAACAGGCTTTATCTAATTGTCATGATTAACGAGCCAATAATCCCGTATCACGGCACTTGCCTAATACGAATTACGTTTACTATATTTTGCTCCTATCTCTCCAATCTCCCTATTGCCCATTGTCCAGCTTAGTGAAACAATCCAATTTCTTTAAATTGAGGTTTTAAATAAGTGAACCAAAATAATCAAGATAAAATATACTTTTCTTGCGAAGAGTTTTACAACTCCTGTTTGAAAGCATTGAAAAAAGCATATACTAGAGGTGGCCTAAAAGATTTACGAGGAATGAACAAAACAAAAGACAACCGTCCTTTCAACGATGACTTAAAAAAAACCAAAGAAGAGCTTTTTCCTCTGGCTCTTTTCCTTAAAAAAACCCCTCAGATTTCTAGTATCTCAAAAATATTACTTCCAATTGACAACAGCAACTCAGGATTTGATGCTCAAATATGTCTAGATGATGGAGATGAAATTTTTATAGAAGTTACCTCTACTTTAGACGGTAAAGCTCGAATAGAACATTTTCAATATCTAGAGGCCATGAAAGATGAGACGAGAACTTCCTTTGATAAGAATACAGAGGAATTAAGCTGTAAAATTGAAATCGATTATGAAAAAGAAATAAATCGAATTAAAGAGGTCATTTTGAAAAAAGCGAATAAAAAACAATATGAACAATACAAGCCTGTTTTACTTGTTAACTTCGATAACAATATGAGTATGAATTTTTTATATGAATATGAGTTTAATCGCCTTAAAAAAGACATTTCTGAATTTATTCTTGTTCAAAAAAGTCTCTTAGAAAAGTTTTCAAAAATAATTCTGATAAAATTTACCCATCATCCAAGTTTTCTAAAAAAATTTTATAATGAAGAAATTGTCACTGCACCAAATGAAAACGAAGAGGAGGTTTTCATTTGGTGTGCTTATCCGCCTATCCAACAGCAAGCATAAATTTGTCAGAAAAGAGTCTGATTGGAATTTTTCGAGTATTTATAAATACATACGCATGGTAATCATCGACTAGAATTGGGCTTGGAGTGATATATTACAAATAGTGGATCAATTTGGTGAATAGGCACAACTTGTCGGGTCAAGGCCCGTCCTACGCGAGCTAACGATGACATCTCTAATCTGCTTCCAGCACTAATATTTTTTGGGTAGATAACTGTAACAACTATAATTTTTCATGTTTATCAAAAATATCCACTTCAAAAAAAACAGGGAATTTATCCCACAACAATTTTTTCTCCTCTTCATGTGGCATAGCAATGCAATTAATTAAATTATTTTTTTGTACTTCATTCAAAGAATCAAAAAATGATGGTTGAATAATAACATCCTCAGACTCAAGAAATGACAATATATTTAATATACGCTCAACTCCTAATTCTGTAAGTTCATCAAAAAAATTCTTCATATAGGATGAGTGTTTGTCGATCCAGGCTATACAAACAATGCTTTTTGTTTGTAATGGTACAATATTTAGCGACATCAATGGTTGAATCGGATAATCATAAATAGCTTGATACTCATCAAAAAGAGGATTAAAAAGTGTTGAAATTGAAACAGGAAGTTTATTTGTCATCATGAAAAAATATTTTATTTGGTTATATTCCTTCGTAGCTTGAATTTTTTCAAGTATCATTCTTAGCCTTTTGATATCCTTGTTTAAAAAGAGTTGGATTCCCTGTATTTTGTATTTTATATCTCCAATATAATGAGCTAAATCTAAAATATCCTTTGTTGAGAATTCTTTGCTTATTTGATTCAGTTGAAATTGATATTTTTGGAATGCTAATTCTTTTCGAAATTGTTCATAGCATAATGCTCTAAAAAAATAGAGAAAAGCATCTTTATCATCGATTTGATTCTTTTGTTGGTCAATTGTTGAAAATAACTTAGTATCATGATCATTACAAAAACCTTTAAATACAGATGATTGACTAATAGGTGTTAGTTTAATTGGATACTTACAGAAATCAAAAAAACTTCTAGCAAGACCATAAACTTTTTTATTATTATCACACAACCTTGCAACTAGGCTTTCTGTTTGAGAATGTGATTCGATAGCCTTTTTTGAACAGCCAAAAGCAAAGCATGTATGCTGATAATTTTTTAGCTTAAATTTTTTCTCCAATTGAGCTAATAATTTTTTTTGTTCGAGATTCATATATTAGCCATGCATTTAATAAATGTTCATTTCATCTTCATGTTACCCGTATCCCATATTAAATCACTAATGCTCCCTCTTCTAAAAATACCTATTCAGGCCTAGCTAGAGCTACCATAAGGCATATGTAATTTTAATCGATAACATATTAAGGTTTTTTAAATCCTTCATAAGTCCATTTTATTAACAATCCGACTATATAAAGAAATACCAAAGGTAATATCCACATTAGAAAAGCATTTTCTAATATACTTATTTGCTCATTTCGTAATTGTTTTTGCGCAAACTCTTTATCAATCGCAAGATCACAAAATGGATTTTGAGAATCATTACATACATATTCTTTAGTAGTTTCTGTAGGAAAAATAGTCCATGTCATAAAAACTATGACAAAAAAATAAAGTATTCCAGTTGTTACCCATAATCTTTGCCATCCATTTATCTTAATTTTCATTCCTCTATTCCATTATTAATGAGTAATATTTTGTTAAATTATAGAGCTATTTTATTTATTAGTTTATTTCCACCTTGCATAAGGTCGAGCCAATGTTCTGGAAAAATTCTTTTGATAAACAGAAACTGTTCCAATTCTTCTTTTATTGCAAGTTTAAGGCTTAATCATTTCCATGATTTCAATTCGTTATCTAATTAAAAACTCAAATCGGTAATACTAGTGAATTTTAGAAATTAAACCAAAGAAAATAAACTAATTAAATGGCAATTTAATTGCGACACAGATGCGACACAAAAAACTTACCACAATGAGAAATTACGTAACTTATTGATTTTACTATGCCGCTGCGCAGAATCGAACTACGGACCTTCTGATTACGAATCAACTGCTCTACCGACTGAGCTACAGCGGCTTATAAAAAAGTATACTTAAGTTTAATGATGATGCAACAGCTTATTGTCCTTATCTAAACGAGCGTAGAATTGTTGGATTATTAATTTTATTGAAAAATTAAATAAAAAGGACTTTTTTAATGGGTTGTTGTGAATACTAATTATGAATGCTCAAGCTTTAGCTCATAATAATTTTTATCAAATTAGCAAAAAAATATTCAAATAGTTGAAAAATGATTTATAATATCGCGTTGAATCTGCTTTTACATTAGTAGAAGAAAAATTTAATGTAATATATGAAATATTTTTCAGCTTTTTTAATTGAGAATAGTTTTAAATTATTGCAGATGAATATAACATAGCGTCACCCAAAATCATGGCAACCTGTGAGAAATAAACAGCTCGTGAAAAATAGTACCGTAGAAACAGATAAAACCGTTAAAGACAGTGGCTATAGCCGCCGACTAAAAGACCGTCATGTGCAGCTTATTGCATTAGGGGGAATTATTGGCTCAGGCTATTTTTTAGGTACAGGGGAGGTTATCAACCTGGTCGGCCCATCTGTATTTTTAGCTTATATACTGGGCGGTTTAATCATTTTCTTAACTATGCTGTGTATGGGTGAACTTGCTGTAGCTATTCCCATATCAGGTTCATTCGTTACTTATACCGCTGATTTTATATCTCCATCCGTTGCTTGCGGCGTAGGGTGGTCCTATTGGATTAGTTGGGTAGCCTATATCCCTGCTGAATGTGTGGCGGGGGGTATAATTATGGAAATGTTTACCGGGGTGAATGGTTATTTATGGGCTATTTGTTTTGGTTTTCTGATTACTTATATTAACCTTGCAAAAGTCGATACTTTTGGTGAAATTGAGTTTTGGCTTGCTTTAATTAAAATTTTAGCTTTATTCGGCTTTGTTATTTTAGCAATTTTAATTTTCTTTGGTTTCATCCATGGTCCAGAGTCTCAAGGCATAATTGGGACTAAATATATTATAGGTGATGGAGGTTTCCTTCCTAATGGAACTATGCCATTGTTAACTGCTATGGTTCTCTTGCTTGTAAATTATCAAGGATCTGAAATCATAGGCCTTGCTGCTGGAGAATCAGAAAACCCGGCAAGAATGATTCCACATGCCATCAGAAATGTCACTTTAAGAATTCTTTTCATCTACATCATCCCAGTATTTTGCTTGGTATTAATTTTTCCTTGGCAAAAAGCGGGGCTATCAAATTCGGTATTTGCTGATGCACTTAACTTCTACAATTTAAAATGGGCCGGAGCAGTAACAAGCTTTGTGACCCTTAGTGCAACTTTATCTTGTGCCAACTCTGGATTTTACGGCACTGTACGTGCCCTGAATGCCTTAGCCCGTGATGGAATGGCACCTCATACCTTTGCAAAATTTAATGAAAACTCCGTACCTCAAAATGCTGTTATTGCTACATTAATAACTATTTGGATCCTTTTAGGTGTAGGTTATTTTTTTGGACAAACAAAACTTTATATAGCCCTACTTCTGGTATCTGGTTTTACTGGCACCCTTGCATGGATTTCATTATGTACATCACAAATTCGCTTTAGAAGTAGATTGTATCAAGCAGGATATACAACAGAAAATCTCCGTTATGTAACCCCTTATTCCCCGTATACAGGAATTCTTGCCATCGTACTTATGTTTATTGCTTTGTTTTTCCTTGTACTCAATAAGGATCCCACCTATAAACTCGCTTTTTATATTGGTACAGTTAGCTTTGTGATCCCCATAATAATCTATAAAACCTTTGACCTATCTAAGAAAAGGAAAAAAGCATTACATTTAAAAACCAGAGTTAAATTTCAAGATCTATTTCCTCCAGTTTGATTGATTTTGCTAGAAATATGATAAAACTCGAAGTAAGTTATTCTATTAGCTAATAATTTACTGATTTTATTAATATAAAATGACTTGAGTATATATGAAGGGAATTCATAGCAATAGGATTGCAAGACACAGTCGTTTAAAAAATATCAATAGCCGCTGGCCAACTTGGCTTGCCCTTATTATTATTGCTTTATGAAGCTTTACCGCAAATATTTTATTGGGGTCCAAGAGGCTTACTCCTTGGCTTAGTAAGCTTACTTCTGATTCCACTAATAATCACACTATGGAATAATAACAATCGTATTAATCACTACCTTATCTTGGCGATTAATATTCTCATCACCCTCTATACAGTCATTTCAGTAAGCCGGTTGATACTTGCTACAATTCATGGACAAATTGGCCCAAACCACTTACTACTTTCTTCAGTCATCTTATGGACAACTAACATCCTGGTTTTTGCATTATGGTATTGGAGTTTGGATGCTGGGGGCCCAGTGCAGCGAGAATTAAAAGAAAGTGCAGGCTCAACTGCTTTTTTATTTCCTCAAATACAACTTTCTCTAACACAAACGATTGGAATAGCCGAGCCCCTAAAAAACTGGACGCCAAATTTTGTAGATTATTTATTCCTGGCTTTTAACACCACAACGGCCTTTTCCCCAACAGATACACCAGTATTAACCCGTTGGGCAAAATGCATGACCATGCTCCAGGCTCTTATCTCATTAACCATTATCTTAATGCTTGCGGCGCGCGCGGTTAATATTCTGAATTCTGGTTCGGATTATTTCGTATCATAGAATTTAAAGTGGCCATAGGCTAATGTAACTTTTGTCCATTAGGTACTTTGGGGTCGGCCGTAATCAAACATATCGCTCCATTTTCATCTGAAAATCCAACCAATAAAAATTGTGAAATAAAGCCTGCGACGTTTTTTTCGCCTAAATTAACACATCCTACTACAGAGCGGCCTAATAAAGACTCTGGGGTGTAATGTATCGTAACTTGTGCGGATGTTTGCAATACACCTATTTGCTCACCAAAATCAACCCATATTTTGTATGCTGATTTTTTTGCACGTGGAAACTCTTCAACCTTAACAACTGTACCTGAACGCAATTCTATTTTTGCAAAATCATCATAAGAGACTATCATTCAAAACCTCTTGCCCTTAATATATAAAATCAATTAAATACTTTATCTAGAACAGTTGCATGTAATTCGGGAACTAAACTTCTTAATAAAATAAGTAACTCATCTTCCTGGTTTTCCATACACGCATTATTGAGTAAGTGCATTGTTTGCATTAGTTCATCCCAGTTTAATTCACGAAATTTTGCTTTAAATAATTTTTCATGCTCTGTTGACTCCAATTGTTCTGATTCATGGAAAAGTTCCTCAAACAATTTTTCTCCCGGACGTAAGCCTGTATACTCAATCATGATATCTTTTCCAGGCTCCTTCCCAGCTAAGCGGATCATTTGTTCTGCCAAGTAGCTAATTTTAACTGGCTCCCCCATATCCAGCACAAAAATTTCACCGCCTTTTCCATTAACCATAGCCTGTAAAATTAACTGGCATGCCTCTGGTATAGTCATGAAATATCGTTGCATATCAGGATGAGTCACCTTTATTGGGCCCCCATTTTGCAATTGCTTTTGGAATAGTGGAACCACACTTCCTGCAGAACCTAAAACATTCCCAAAGCGAACTGTAATGAATTGAGTCTTTACCCTGCTATCGAGATTCTGACAAAAAATTTCTGCAACTCTTTTAGTGGTTCCCATAATATTAGTTGGATTTACTGCTTTGTCAGTGGAAATCAAAATAAATTTTTCAGTATGGGCGGCCACACTTGCTTTTGCAACTATCTGTGTTCCTAAAATATTATTCACAACAGCAACCCGTATTTGATTTTCCAGAAGAGGAACATGTTTGTAAGCTGCCGCATGAAATACAATTTCAGGAGAGTACTCATTAAATAATTGGTTAATCGCTATTTCATCAGTAATGTTTACTAATTTAAGCTGTAATGGAATATCTGGAAAATTCTGTTTCAACTCAAGTTCAATTTGATATAAGTTAAATTCACTGTTTTCAACAATGACCAAACTTTGCGGTTTAAGCGCTAAAATTTGCCTGCATAATTCAGAGCCAATCGAGCCCCCTCCTCCGGTTACCAATACTCTTTTTTCAGAAATCTCCGCGATTAATTTATCCCATTGCAAATAAACTTGTTCCCTGCCTAATAAATCCTCTATATTTACTGGCCTCAAAGCATTCACTTCTACTCTACCAGCAGCTAAATCATTAAGGCCTGGAAGTGTACTAAAAGGAACTTTGCTGCTTTCGCAAGCGGTGACAATACGCCGCATAATCGAAGAGCTTGCTGATGGAATTGCAATAAAAATCAAATCAATCGCATACTCTTTAACTCGCATGGTAATTTGGCTAGTAACGCCCAGTACAGGAACTCCATGAACCTCCAAGCCTTTCTTCGATAGATTATCATCAATAAAACCAATCGGTTTGTACTGATTGCTCCGTTTTAAATCCCGGACTAATCCCTCCCCTGCCATACCAGCACCGACTATAAGCACGCGCTTCATTTCAGTCGTCTTACTGCCCCTGGCGCGTCGGTCCCAATAAAGTCTCCTTAATAATCTGGCACTACAAAGAAAAGCAGTTAAAATAACGCAGTACAAAGGGAATATTGAACGAGGCAGCTCATGAAGAATTGAAGTTAGGTATAATACAGGAATTGCTATTGTCGTGGCAGTTACAGATGCTTTTAATATTCGAATTACATCGTTTAATGAAAAAAAACGCCATAACCCGCGATATGTTTTAAAATAGAAATAGCAAGTAAGCTGAATTACAGTTAACAAAGCCAGTGCATAAAAGGAATGTGTGGACGTAAACCTATCTGGGAAAGGCTGTAGATTGTATCGTAACCAATACGCAGCATACCAAGCTAGGGGAATTGCTAGAAGATCATTCAGAAGAACGGGGGATTTTATATACAACCTCTTCAAAAAAATTTTCACAATTTCTATCATATAATAGTCCTTCTGAACCCATCTGTGGTCCAGGGATAGTACATTAGGTTTATCTTTATAACATCAAAAAATTGCTTTTTATAATGGAAATCCCTAATAAATAATATATTGTCCAATCGGCAAAATCTCAGAAGAGTTTGTATATATTTCATAACGATAAATTGAATCATGGTTATTAGCCATATAAATTTAGCTTAATGTATAATTATTTGGCTTGTTTAACAATTTTTTTGTATCACCAAGTCTATATATTACTTTCCCTTGCTCAATTAATGAAGTCAAAATAATAAGCACGCCCCTTCAGACTTAATAGATATAAAATCATTAAATAGAAAAATAATACAATGAAATTACAATCATACTCCCCTAATTGCAATTTCATTGCGCTAATGCCATAAAAGTTAAAATAACGAAACACCAAAGATTGATTCGTGATAATCGATCATGTAAAAAAACAATTACAGGATCGTCATTTTCAATATCCTGCATTGCCAACCAAGCAAACCGCCATAACGCGATCGCTGCAAAGGGCACAGTCAACATAAAGTAAAACGATTGATCTCTGGCATAAATAATATAAAAGACATAAGTAAGAAAACTAGCGACGCCTATAATCATTATTAGCCAATGAAGCATGAAAGGATTATATTTCTTCAGTACCTTACGTGTTGTATGTTTTAGGCCTAATTGCATTTCCATTCTACGTTTATTTAACGCAATAAAAAGGCTCACTAACGTTGCAGCAACTATGAGCCAAACAGAGATAGATAAACCAATACCTGATGTACCTGCTAAAACCCGTAACATGAATCCTGCAGCAATACAAAGTACGTCAATAACAGGAATCAACTTAAAAAGATGGTTATAGGCTATATTTATTACTAAATAAACACACAGGATAATTGCTAATGTTTTGGAAATTAACCAACCTAAAGTAAGCCCGACAAGTAAAAGCAAAAACAGCATGAAAATTGCCTCAGAAACTGTAATTTTCTCACTTGCTAATGGCCTATGTCGTTTATGGGGATGTAAACTGTCTTCAGTTCTATCTTCAATATCATTATAAATATAAACGGCACTGGAAATAAGGCAAAATGCTAAAGTAGCTAACAGTGCGGGAATAAAATATCCCGGGATAGGTGTATAGCAAAATCCGAGCATCACAAATGCACCTTTAGTCCAATGCGAGATGCGAAGAAGCCTAAACAAATGATTAAGCCTTTCTATTAGGTCTACCTTTTGCGTGTTGTTTATCAATTCACTTACCTTATCATAAAAAACTTGGTTTGATGAAAAATACTATAGTCAATAAATTAAAAGTATCACAATCTTAAAAAAAAGCATCATTTCAATAGGTTAATCTTTAAATAAACTAAAAACATTCAATTTATTACAACAATTTAGTAAAAAATAATCAAATAACATTGCATTTATACAATTTAGAAGTAAGATAAATAGTTAATGGAACACTAAGTACATTACGTACTTTACCAAAAGGACGAGGAACATTATGCACTTTATTCTTGCACCAGGGAATCTTGCCAAATTCGATAACATACGTAAAGCTTATGAAATTGAAAAACATGTTGATCTGAATGCAAAACCTTCACTAATCGGTACCCCTATCTTTTTTGGTGGAACTGATGTTATCAGTAGAAACAAACAAGTTTCATTTTTGGAAAAGGTGAATGCAATTCTTAAAATTCATTTATTAAATGAAGAAGACATTAAAACACCACAACAGCGGCAAGTTTATCTAATTGCGGCACGGTTCATGGTTGCAGCCTGTCTTTATGTACAATCCCAAATTAATGGCTCAAAAAGAAACTCGGCCTTATATAGAATAATCGAAGATAATTTAGGAATAAGCCCTGAAAACTTCCTAGACGATGAAGACAAAGAAACATGCTATTTAACAGCTGGACGACTTATTAGTACCCCCAGTGCCTTCGAGCATTCTAATATGACGTTACAGAAAAAGGGAATAGCTCCATTTACTGAAAAAGAATGGGAGCAATTCTCGACATTTTTAAAAGAAATGTGTCATAAAAAAGAAATAAAAGATCCATCCGCAAACTTCCCGATTATTTCACTAACCCAGCCTTTATTTGGCACAGCTTTTTCCTATGTTGGAGCAACTGTTGGCGTAGTGTTAGCAGAAGGGGTAAGTAACTCAACCTCAGCGATTAGCCCACGTGTGCAGTTAACAGCCCTGGTTGGTAGTACCTTATTAGTATTCAGTCCCGCAGGGACTACTGGTGTCGCTCTTTTTGCACCTGTCATAGCGACAAAGCTTCTTACTTCTTTTTGTACTATCAGTTTGGCCCATGTTATGGGTAAAGCAGCAGGATATTTGGGGCAAGGAGTAGGGATAGGAGTAGGACTTCCTTTCGATCTTGCTTATAATCTATTGTGGTCCGTTTGTTCCTTGATTGCTCGGTACTACAGTAAGGCACCTCAATTTGCAGTTATGGATGGGATACGTATTGTGGATGGTGCCACAATTATCGCAGGGATTCCTATTCAACTTGTACCTGAAAATGCATTACCTACTGGATGTACCAAAAAAACCCTCGAAATCACCGAAGAAGGTGAAGTACGCATTGAAGGTGAAGAAGTCCAAGACTTGCCGATGCAAATCCCTCCTGAAGTACTCGAAGAGCTCAATAAACAAATAGTCCTTTATACCCCAAATAAAGGGGGCACCGAAATAAAGCAATCAGAAAATAAAGAGCCTATAATCACTGAACCTGATGAGGTTGAAGGATTATCCCTAATTTAAAACAAAAAACAGTTAAATCGTGGGAGTATTACTCTGGAGATTTAACTGCTTTTTAGCTCTTAATGAAATCATTTACTCATTAATATCCAAGCACGCCCCAAGGCTACACCATTAAGGCCGATTATCAATTTCCTTGCGTTGACTGGGCAGGAAGTCTTTTCTATCAAGTCCCATAGCCACAGCCAAAGCTCCGGCCACATAGATGGAGGAATAGGTACCAATAAGGATACCAATGATCAGCGCTAAAGAAAATCCATGTATAGCCTCACCACCATAAATAAACAAAGCAAGAACGACAAACAGGGTCAGTGTAGAAGTCATTATAGTTCGTGAGAGCGTTTGGTTAATTGAGATATTCATAATTTCAATAGAAGTAGCGCGACGAATTTTAACAAAATTTTCACGTACCCTATCAAAAACTACAATCGTATCATTTAATGAATATCCAATTACTGCTAACAATCCAGCTAATGCCTTTAGATCAAATTCGACACCGAAAAAAGCAAAAATTCCCAATATCAAAACAGGATCATGTACAAGGGCAACAGCAGAACTCACCGCAAGTCTATACTCGAACCGCATTGCAATGTATATCATTGTCGCTAATAAGGAGACAACAACCGCTAATGCGCCTTTAGTTGCCAATTCCTGCCCTACTTGAGGACCAACAAATTCAACGCGTTGCTTGTTTGCTCCTGGTAAAGCGGTCATTACTTGATCGACCAAACGCGCTTGTTCTTTGTCTTCCCGTGGAGCAATACTGATTAATACATCTTTAGACGTACCATAACTTACAACCTGCGCCTCTTTAAATCCGGCTTTAGCCAAGCTTTCTCGAATTGAGGGCAAATCAGCAGCGGAAGAATAAGAAACTTCAATTTGAGTTCCACCCGTAAAATCCAGTCCCCATTTCAAACCATGAATGGTCAAAGCACCAATAGAAAGAACAAAAATCAATATAGAGAACATTGCCGTCCAACGACGAGCCCCCATAAAGTCCACGTTTGAATTTGGATTAAAAAATTCCATCTGAGCCTCGTCTTCAAATACCTATAGATAGTTTTTTTACGGTTCTGCCACCATAATACCAATTTACAATTGCACGGGTATAAGTAATACCGGTGAGCATGGAGGTTAATAATCCTAATGAAAGAGTTACTGCAAATCCACGCACAGGCCCAGTACCCACTGCAAAAAGAATGATTGCCACAATCAGGGTAGTTATGTTCGCATCAAGAATGGTTGAAAAAGCACGCTCATATCCAGCATAAATTGCTGCTTGAGGTGACAAGCCATGTCGTAACTCCTCTCGGATACGTTCATAAATCAGCACATTCGCATCTACAGCC
Source organism: Legionella longbeachae (assembly GCF_004283175.1). Taxonomy (GTDB): domain Bacteria; phylum Pseudomonadota; class Gammaproteobacteria; order Legionellales; family Legionellaceae; genus Legionella; species Legionella longbeachae. The sequence continues at coordinate 272,290 of NZ_RXNW01000003.1, read as the reverse complement.
ATACCTACCGTCAATACAATTCCAGCAATACCTGGAAGCGTAAGGGTTGCATCAATTACAGATAACAAGGCACTTAGCAAAACCAGATTAAGTAATAGAGCAACATCTGCTATAAGCCCAAAAAAACGGTAATAGCTCAGCATTAAAATTAGAATTAAGCCCATACCTACTTCGAGGGAAATGATGCCTCTGCGGATATTTTCTTTTCCTAAAGTTGGTCCTACGGTACGCTCTTCTATCGGATAAATTGCTGCTGGTAACGCTCCTGCCCTTAACAATAAAGCCAAATTGCTTGCTTCTTTAGAATCAGTAAGCCCGGTAATTTGGAAATTATTGCCTAAAGCATTTTGAATCACAGGGGCGCTAATAACACGCTCTTCACGATGGGTAATTCTCTTTTCAACCCCATTTACGGTTTGTATGTTATTTTTAGTTTCAACATACACAATGGCCATACGTTTACCAATATTTTCGCGAGTAACTTTAGTAAACAAACTTTCACCGCCCCCACCAAGTTGTATTTGTACTGCTGGAGTTGCCGTTTGCTGATCATAGCTAGAAACTGCGGAAGTGATTGAATCACCACTAAGGACTACTTGTCTCTTTAGTAAGATAGGATATCCATCCATCATCAACAATTTATCATTGACAGGGACAACACCCGTTTGTTTAGCAATTTGTGGGTCATTATCCTGATCTACCAAATAAAATTGTAGGGTAGCAGTACCGCCCAGAATTTGCTTGGCACGTGCCGCATCCTGTATTCCTGGTAAATCCACAGCAACTCGAGTCGCCCCTTGTTGTTGTACTACCGCCTCACCAACTCCTAGTTCATTCACTCGATTACGCAAAATACTCATAGTTTGTTCAATGGTATTTTGTCGCATGGTATTTAACTCAGTAGGAGAAACTGATGCCATAATTCCATTATTTGCTTTACTTTTTACAAAAATAAGATCAGGTATTTTTTCTTTTAAACCTATAAAAGCATTATCCATAGATTGAGGATCACGGAAACGTAGCTCAACACCTTTATCAGGTATAAAACGTATGCCGGTGTAACGAATACCAAGCTCACGTAACTCCTGACTGATATTTTTCATGATTCCTTCATAGCGGCGACTAATCACACTTTCTACATCAACTTCTAATAAAAAGTGCACTCCACCTCTAAGGTCCAGACCTTGCTTCATTGGCGCAGCATGAATGGCATCTAACCAGCCTGGGGTAGAAGGTGCTAAATTTAAAGCCACTGTGTACTGAGATCCTAAAGCATTTTTTATAGTGTCGCGAGCTAATAATTGAGCATCAGTAGATGAAAAAACCACTTCCACACCTTCGTTTTGAACAACAAGGGATGTATAGTGCAGCTTATCCTTATTTAAGATATTTTCTACCTGATTTTTTAATTCATCATAATCTACTGGTGTTTCAGATGATATTTGTACTACAGGATTTTCTGTATACAAATTAGGTATGGCGTAAACTAACCCAACAACTGCTATGACAATCAGCATCAGGTTTTTCCATAAAGGATATTTATTTTGCATTTTCCGTGTACCTATGACTTTTTAAAGAGATTTTAAAGTACCTTTTGGCAATACAGCACTCACCGCGCCTCGTTGTAAATTAATCTCCACACCTTCTGCAAGACTGATTTTGATGTATTGCTCATCTAAACTAACTACTTTGGCTAGTATTCCCCCTGAAGTAATTATTTCGTCACCTTTTTTTAACTTACTTATTAAATCACGATGCTCTTTTGCTCTTTTGTTTTGCGGTCTAATGAGCATAAAATAAAACAACACAAAAATAGCGGCGATCATAATGAGTGAAAAAGTTCCATCTGCTTGGGGTGTTGGTGTAGTCCCTGCAGCAGCCATAGCATCGCTAATAAAAAAACTCATACTATCTCCTTTAATCTACGATTGATAATCGCGTGACATCATATAGCGAATTCCTCTTAAGGTAAATGAATCAAAGTGGAAATTAAAACAGTTTTTCATAATATTACCTTCAATTTTCTAAGCTATAATTTCCAATAACAGTTTAAAAAGGGATATAAATGAGCAATCTGATGCTTGTTCTACTGTTAATTTCAATGAGCTACCCAGTATCGGGCTATACATTAGCTGAAAAAAATTTCAATCATTCAAAGCAATCAACAATACTTATTATAAAAAAAATTCCTCTTGTTATTCATGGAAAAAAAACTGAAGTATTTAAAATCGAACAACCCGATGGTACTTGGGGTTATAAAGGAGTAAAGGGACAATACTTTGATGCAGTAGTTAAAAATTTGACTGATCATCCTACAGTCGTTCATTGGCATGGACTAATTCTACCTAACGCAGAAGACGGTGTTCCCTATGTCACGCAGCAACCTATCCCACCACAAGGAGAGTATCACTATCGTTTTAAATTAAATCAGTCAGGAACTTATTGGATGCATTCTCATTTTGACTTGCAAGTCCAGCGGTTTCTTTCTGCTCCATTTATCATTTATGAACCCCAAGAAATAAATAATGAACATGACGTGGTTTTATTTCTCAGTGATTTTAGCTATAAAAAACCAAAAACCATCTTATTTAAATTAAAACACAAAGGAACCGCATCTTTAAAAAAGATGAAGGATATGAATCAAAAATCAGAAATAAATACGACCGCGATGAAAAGTAATGCGTCAGAGCCTGATTTAAATGATGTGAAATATGATGCTTTTTTAACAAACTATCATAGTCTTTCCAATCCAGAGATACTTACAGTTCATAGTGGGGAAGTAATTCGCCTCCGTATTATTGACGGTGCAGCAATGACTAATTTTTTTATTAATCTGGGAAAACTTCAAGGTAAAGCAATCGCTGTTGATGGGCAACCTATCAAAGAAATCTCCGGAAATCAATTTCAGCTTGCAATTGGACAGCGTATTGATATTCTCATTAAAATCCCTAAAGGTGAGGGAGCATATCCTATTTTGGCTCAGGGAGCCGGAACCCAAATGCAAACTGGGTTAATATTGGCTACTCCAGATGCCCCCAAAATATCAGTGCCTGAAAAAGCAGCTACGGTTGCAGGGGGACTAAATAATGAACAAGAGTTCAAAAGTCATGCATTAACCCCTCTCTCTATAAAACAGCCAATGCAAACATTAACTGTCACTTTAGAAGGTGACATGATGAATTATGTTTGGAAAATGAATAATCAGGCTTGGCCTGATATCACCCCATTAAGTGTTGATAAAAACAAAAGAACAGAAATAGTTTTAATCAATCAAACGGACATGCCCCATCCAATGCACTTACATGGCCATTTTTTCGAAGTCACAGAAATTGATGGCAAATTACTTAAAAACGGGCCCAAGCGAGATACCGTTTTAGTTTTACCTCATTCTACAGTCAAAATACAATTTGATACTGATAACCCCGGAAACTGGATGTTTCACTGCCATATGCTCTACCATGAAGCGACTGGAATGATGACTTTTATTAATTATAAGGGCGTAAAAGTTCCAGACTTTAAACAGGATGCTTTCCATCAATGAAAGCCTTCTAATAAAATAGAACTTCATCTGCCACATTCCACTCATCCCGATAATGAATCAATACCATGAGCCAAATGATAAACACTACGAAACCCAGCCTCTTTTAAGCAGATTACTGCTTGCTGGCTTCTGCGACCCGACTTGCAATAAATAAGGATAGGCTCTAGGGGATTCAGCTCATTTAGACGTGCAGGCAATTGTGCCAATGGAATTAATTTCCCCCCCAAATTTTTATCGCTGTGTTCCTCTGCTGTACGGACATCCAGCAATAATATTCCTGGATTAGCCTCTAAAAAATGGGATAAATTCTCTCCTGAGACTGTAATCTCATGATTCGACTGAAGACACATTCCAAAATCACGCTCATTTAGACTTTGACCATAAACACAAAACGGACACTCTTCATTTTTAGTAAGCTGAATGTTTTTTATATCCATGGTTAGAAAGTCGATACAAAGCAAGCGATTCAGTAATGAAACACCACTGCCAGTAATCCATTTAATTATTTCTGTTGCCTGCAAAATACCCAATAGCCCGGGAAGAGTGCCTAAAACACCACCAGTCTGACAACTTTCACCCGTATTAGGAACAACTGGAAATAAACAATGTAAACATGGATTTTTTTTTCCATGAAATAAAGAGCAATGTCCCTGGAACTGATAAGCGCTTGCATAAACGTAAGGCTTTTCGAGCCCATAACAAATATCATGAACTAGATAGCGTGTATAAAAATTATCAGAACAGTCAGCGACAAGATCGTATTGGGTAATGATTTCTTCAGCATTATCTGCAGTTAAACGAAATGCATACGAATGTATATTAATATTTGAATTTAACGCCTGCAATTTGATTTTTGCAACATCAGCCTTTGCCTTGCAAACATCTTTTTCCTGATAAAGAATTTGGCGATGCAGATTACCTTCCTCAATGGTATCATCATCGATAATCCCTATAGTCCCAACTCCTGCACCAGCCAGATAAGCCAACAACGTAACCCCTATTCCGCCAGCACCTACGCACAATACTCTTGCATTTTGCAGATTTTCTTGCCCAGGAATACCTAGTTCCTCTAATTTAATTTGCTGAGTATATCGTTTTAACTCAGGTAAAAAAGACATTTTTAGTTCCTCTCAACATAGAGCTAAATAGTTTAACAAGACTAGGGAGCTCAGAAAACAGCATAAAAATCCATTTACGTTTAAAAAAAATGGTACAATTATTTATACTCACTATCACAAACACCATAAATTTGTTTACAGGTCATGTGAAGACCTTTACCATTTAGCTTTTTCCAATACTAATTGGAAATGGGGAGAAATGAGAGTATTAGTCACAGGAGCTCGAGCTCCAGCAAGCATGGATATTATCCGTACTCTGATTCGAGAAGGCCATGAAGTATTCAGTGCAGACAGCATGAACTTTCCCTTGGGTCGTTTTGTCACAGGTATTCAGAAACATCTGACTTTCCCAAAACCCAACCGAGATTTAGATGCTTTTTTAAAAACGCTCAAGAGCTTATTGATTGAGTATCAAATTGATTGGTTGATCCCCACATGCGAAGAAATTTTCTTTATTAGCCAAGGCCATGAAGAGTTATCCAAACATACTCAATTGTTTTGTGAACCCTTTCACAGACTCAATCCATTGCATAACAAATACGAATTCAATCAACTTGCATTACAATATGGGCTTAACGCGCCCGAAAGCTGGTTATTACGCACTGAAGAGGATAAAAGACATATTCCCGCAAATACAGATATTGTTTTAAAACCTATATTTTCACGTTTTGGGGAACATGTAATTCTCAAACCCAGTCAAAAAGTGATTGATGAATTAGTTTTGGATGTGCCTTATCTAGCCCAGCGTTTCATTACCGGCAAGGAATATTGTGCCTATGCTATAGCGCATGAAGGAGAGGTATTAATCCACTCATGTTACCACCCCAAATATACCGCAGGACCTGCAGCTGGAATTTATTTTGAACCTGCAGATCCAGAATCGATTAAACAATTCATGCAGATATTTTGTAAGCAATATCAATTCAGTGGGCAAATTGCCTTTGATTTTATTCTGGATGAAAATAGAGCCTTTGTTTTGGAATGCAATCCAAGAACAACCAGTGGCTTTCATTTGGTTGCCCCCTACCTCAATTGGCTACACATTTGGGATAGGAAAAAGCAAAATTATCAACTAACAGAACAAGCAGTAATGCTTGGACTTGGAATGATGATGCATGGATTGCCCTATTTGCGTAAAAATCCCAAACGATTTATCGCTGACTATCGTGCAGCAAAAGATATTTTAAATGATCCAGCCTATCCCTGGTTGGAGCTTAAAAGCATGCTGACCTTGTTTAATATCGTTTTTCGTATGGTGAAAGAAAGAAAAAGCTTTCACGGAGCCTCTACAGATGACATTGAATTTAATGGGCATTTATGAACTTTAATGAAAAAAGTCAAAAGTACAGCGAGCCCTTTATTCAAGGTCCAACGCAAAAATGGATGCTCAACGTAGAGTCATGCATGTTTTCTTTAAACATCGGCGGCTTTATCTTTCCTGTGACTATCAATAATCAGGAATATCACTCTTCATACGTCTGTTCCCCATACAATGCTTTAGTCACTTATGGACAAGATGAGCTTTTTAAAATTAAAAACTATCCTTTAAGGTTGGTTTTAAACGGACTGATGAAAGCTCTGGGTGGTTTTTTAAGAGCAGTGCATATTAATCAAAATATATGCATCAATAATTTCTACTTGTCGACCAATCCCTACCCTGATTGGAAGGGTAAAGGTGCGGAAGATGCCTTAAAGAGCTTATCTGCACGTTACCCAAATCATGCGATCATGTATCGTTCTCTCAATGAGTATACAAATAAAGAACTTATTGAGTATTTACGTCAGTTGGATTTCTTCTTTGTGGCATCACGCCAAGTTTATATCTTTGATAATAAACTCTGTATGTTCAAGAAACGCAATAACACGCAAAATGATCGTAGGGCTTTAGCTAAAGGAGAGTTTGTGCTTGTAACGCACGAGCAAATTACAGAGCAAGATTATCCTGTTATTGTACACTTGTATCATCTGTTGTATCTAGAAAAATACTCCCAGCATAATCCTCAATTTAGCGAAGATTTAATTGCTTATTGGCATAAAAATAAGTTACTGACTTTTTTTGGCCTCAGGGACAAGAACGGGGCGCTACAAGGAATTATGGGAATATTTGATAGTGAAACAGTAATCACTGCACCACTGGTTGGCTACAACACTCATCTTCCCAATCAATGTGCCCTGTATCGCATGCTGATATATTTAGTATTGGACTATACCGATAAAAAAGGGATTTGCCTGAATTTAAGCTCTGGTGCTTCAGGTTTTAAGCGTTTGCGCGGGGGACAGCCTTTTATTGAATATTCTGCAGTGTACACCAAACATTTACCTCTTTATCGACGGATAGCATGGAGAATGATTCAAGGTTTACTCAATAGCCTTTTTGTCTCTCTTTTAAAAAGGTATCAATTATGAATTTAAAGAACCAATGGTTGCCTGTAGCTTGGGTTAAAGAGATTAAAACACGTCCACAGCGTTTTTTATTGTGCAACATGCCTTTGGTGATTTTCAAACTGGAAGAAAAAGTGATCGTACTGCAAGATCGCTGCCCACACCGAGGAGTGCCCTTGTCAGAGGGCACATTAACAAAAGATGGCATTCAATGTTGTTACCATGGTTGGCGTTTTAATGCGCAAGGACTCTGTGTCGCAATTCCTGGCCTTAACAAACCTATAGATACCCGGCATTATTGTGTCCCTGCTTATGAAGCTCAAGTGCATCTAGGCATGGTTTTTGTTTGTTTAGAGCCTGATGAACTTACTCTGCCCTTATATTCAGTGCCCATACTTCAGGGTCAAGATTACACCTCACATAGCATGCAATTTCAATTAAAAGGTGATTTACTGAATCTATTGGAAAATGTCTTGGATGCGACACACACCCATTTTGTTCATTCAGGTTTATTAAGACATAATAATAAGAGGCAACTGATAACTGCAACCTTAACCGTTGAAAAATTTCATGCGGAGATTCGTTATGAAAATGAAAACAAACAATCGGGTTGGGTCAGCGCTCTTTTGGAAAAAGATCGCCAATTTTCCATAGGGCGATTTCATTCACCATTAATTGCTGAGTTAGAATATCATGGCCATCAACATTTGACTGTTGGATTTACTTTTTTCTTGAGTCCTGTTAATGATTCGAATGAATATCGAGTATTTGCATTAATTATTTACAGAAATCATTGGTTCAATCGATGGGTAAAAAAATACCTTCTGTTGCCTTTTATCCATGCAGCATTCAAGCAAGATAAAACAATTTTGAACAAACAAAGGATGAATGGGTTATATTTTCCAAATAATCTTTTTAAATCGACAGAATTGGATATTTTGCGCCCCCATATTGAACGAATTTTATTAGGGAAAAGCATAGCGACAAAGAAAGTGTTAAAATTTCTTTTGTAGAATTCATTGTATTAAAAATCAAGAAAGTTTTCTATTTCCAAATAGGAATAGCTTAGTTTAAATACTCTTTAGGTCTTAAGAATTCCCTCATACCTTTTTACTACAATACCGTCCAGGGTCTTATAGTTCATGCCCCTATATCTCGTGTTCTATATGGCGAATGATATTGCAAACAGATGCAAAAAATAACAACTTTAATACCAATTGGAGAAAATATAAAATGAAAAATGAACAAAATCAGCAAGATATTTATGGAGTATTAGGGATAGCACCAACTGATGATTTTACTACGGTAAAAAAAGCATATATTAAAAAAGCTTTAAACACTCATCCTGATAAAAACCCTGGCAAATCTGATGAAGAATTCAAAATAGTACAAAATGCTTGGGAAACAATAAATAGCAAAGAAAAACTTCATTTATATTTTGAGCTTTACCAGCAAAACCGAGTTGACTTGTTTGTCGAAAATCTGTCTGCAAATTTTTCTAACTCTTCATTTTCGTTTCCTGAAGAAAAAAATCAACCAAACAATTCCATACCCTCAGATGCCCTAAGTGAATATCGATCCGGGGAAGTGGATGTGTTTATCCCAGTACCTTTTGCTCCCGCTCATGAGCCTGGACTCACCCAGTATCGAGTTGATCTTTCCCTTGATCCAAAAGACCAAGAAAGCAACCTGGAAAATATCAGTAAATTTATTATGAACTCAAATGATGGCACTTATCAAATTGGTGTTACCCATGAGGAGGCAGTAAAAATTGCCAATCAGCATAGCCATAATTGCATGTCCCTCATTGTCAGGGTTAGATTGCCTATCACACGCTTATCAGATATCAGGGCTTCAGAGCAAGAACTTGAGGGGCCATATATATTGAATGCACGTGCAACTGATAAATATTTTTCTTTACAACCTAATACAGTCATCAACAAGGAAGATATTCATACAGTACAAGCTATGAGTCCTAAAGAGTATCAAAACTCAATTCGTTTTATGCACCTTTTAGCAAGAGCAGGCTCTCGCATCGAAGCAATTTATAGTGAAACACCTGCTGCACTCTATGTCAAAGGTCAAAAGCAAAACGCATTAGAAGAAGTAAAACCAGAGCATTCTTCACATACCATCACAGGGCTTCATGTTCGTGATAATATTCGTGCAGGTTTTAATTGGTTATTCTTCCATTCCTCAACATCAAGCTCTTCTTCTAAAACAAATGCTGAAGATCAAAGCTCAGAAAGAAAACATTATTTTTTAAACAATAAGTAATAAGATTCTTCCCTCATGATGCACCAGGCATTATTGAGCCTAAAAATTTTGGCAACTGTTTAGGATTAAACCTTCTAGACAGTTGCTTATTTAACAACACAATAACGCATGTCGTAATGAAGATTAATCGATATAATCGATTACCACTTATATTTGAAGGATACTTAAAAATTGTTCAGTAGCTCTTCGTGGATTATGGGCTTTTGTAATTGCAGAAATAAGAGCCACCCCCGAAACTCCTGTTGCGACTACGTCCGACATACGCTCAATATTGATGCCTCCAATTGCAACCAAAGGATAATTTAAAGTACGTTGCCAGCGTTTTAATCTTTCAATTCCTTGGGCCAGGAACGGCATTTTTTTACTAGTGGTTGGATAAATAGGTCCAATCGCAATATATGAAGGATTAATTGCATGCGCTCTTGCCACCTCGTAATAGCAATGGGTACTGACGCCCAATAGTAATCCTTTTTTTCTAATAGCATTGATGTCAGCAGCATCTAAATCAGATTGCCCCAGATGCACTCCATCGGCTTCATATTTTAATGCTAATTCCCAATAATCATTAATATATAAAGTAGCGCGATGTTTTTTAGCCAAAGCAATACTTCGCTGCACCTCTTTTTCTAAAGTTTCTGTTTGTTCTTTTATCCGTAATTGAATGGTTTTCACCCCCACATTCAACAACAGCTCAACCCAAACGGAACTATCCACAACAGGATAAAGACCCAGGTGATGACAAAGCTTAAAAGGTTGTGGCTTTTCATATAATGGCATTGACGCAAGATAAGGTAAATCGACTTCATCTTCAGGAAATCCCCCAAAATCAAAACCTGTATGTGTTCGGCGAATAACCTGATGAGTATACATTCTTGCTATAATGATTGCGTCTTCTAACGAATAACCAAGAGCTAAAGATGCAGTAATAGCCGCTGAAAGGATTGAGCGGAGCCCGGAGTATTTTGTATAGGAAATACGACTTTGAGTCAACCAAAATGAAGTTACACCATTAGTCCAATAATCATGGCACCAAGCCTCATGCAATTGTTCGCCTAAAAGAAGAATACTTTGGTTGCCCAGACTTAATAATTCGTGAGCTGCTTCTTGCATCGACTGATGAGAAGCAATCTTATAACCTAAAATAAGTTCCGCTTCATGGGTATCCAACACCAAAAGGTTAGCTAAAGAAAACCAGGGAATTAAGTCACTTCTTTTGTAATATACTTTTTGTAGTAATACATATGCATCTAAAACAACAGGAATTGAATAACTCTTGGTTAAATAAATCTCTTCTAAAGAGATTTGCAAATTTACTTTTATTGCATCAGGCATACTTTTAACATGAAATGGGGATCGGTGTACTTCAACCCCAAAGTCTCGAAAAGTATATGAATCTTCCTCTATTTCCGCATCTGCCCACACTATTTGCATTAGGGAAACTCCCGATGCCAAAATGGCGTATCAATTAAAGGGGTACATGATTGGGCTGTCATTCGCTCAGCCATAATCCCAGCTTCAAATGCATTGCGACCTGCAATAACCGCATGGGCAAACGCTTCTGCCATAGTCACTGGATGGATTGCCAAGGCAACTGCGCTGTTAAGTAAAACTGCGTCAAAACCTAACTCTAAAATATGAACCGCATGAGAGGGTTTCCCAATTCCAGCATCGACGATAAGCGTCATATCAGGTAATCTTTGCCGTAAAGTTTCCAATGCATAGGGATTCAATAGGCCTTTCCCAGAGCCAATAGGCGCAGACCATGGCATCAAAATACGACAACCACAATCAATTAACCGCTGGCACAATATCAAATCATCAGTACAATAAGGAAATACTTCAAATCCCCGTTTTACTAATTCTGCAGCAGCAGCTACTAACTCAAACGGATCAGGCTGTAAACTATAATCATCCCCTATTACCTCTAATTTAATCCACGGAGTTTGAAAGAGCTCTCGCGCCATTTCAGCAGTAGTAATCGCTGTTTGTGCATCACGGCACCCTGCTGTATTAGGAAGTAAATGACAAGGTAACAATTGGATTGTTTTCCAAAATAAATCACTTCCTTGCCCATAGGACATCTGACGCTTCATAGAAACAGTGATTACATTTGTTTTGGAAGCATGGATTGCCTGGGTCATCACCTCAAGTGAGGGGTAAGCAGCCGTCCCTAAGAGCAGGCGACTCGTAATTGTTTTATCGGCTAAATTCCACATGTTTTAACCACCCTGCATGGGTGTAATCAAATCAATACGATCACCTTCTTGCAAAATCGTGCTGCAAAACATGGATTTAGGAATAAATTGATTATTTATAGCAATCGCAATGTGTGCTGCACTCTTATTTTTTTGCTCAAGCATTTCGTGTAGCGTACACGAAGAATCTAAAGATAAGGGTTGATTATTAATATAAATAATCATACATAAACCTCCCATAGTTCTGGATAATAAACCTTTTTATAATTGCTTTTGAGTCCACGTAACACCTCTTCTACCAATGCCGGGGCAATTAAATATCCATGACGATAAAGCCCATTAACCGCAATAAACTGTTTTGCATATTTAATACGGGGCTGATGATGAGTTAAAGTTGGTCGACAATGGGTTACTGTTTTAATGATCCGTGCCTCAGAAAAACCTCGATGTACATAATAAGCAGCTGTTAATAATTCAAGAGCAGTATGTACTGAAATCGAACTTAAATCTTCTGTTTCTATTTCACTTGCACCAAGAAGGTAATAAGAATCCGGACGTGGAACAATATAAATGTTGTATCGTGGATGTAAAAGCCTTATAGGCCGTTGCAAGTTGACATCAGGCGCATGTAACCAAATGAGTTCTCCACGTAATCCACGCAAATCAGAAAACGTCTTTTTCGCACCTAGCCCCCTGCAATCAAAGACAAAATCGAAAATAAAGTTTTGCTTTTCTATTTCGATTTTTCCTGGATATACTGACGAAACAAAAACACCCTCCCGCCATAAGACACCTAGCTGACAAAGATGCTTTTTCAATACAGATAATAAATTCTGATTATCTAACTGTCCTTCTTGTGGAAAATAATAGGCCGTTTGAAAGTGGTGCAATTCAGGTTCAATCTGTTTCAAAGAATGATGAGTCAACAACTCATAACACGAGTTACTCAACTTAGAGACAATCCGCGCACTGAAATGCTGCCATTCTGCCTTGTCTTGTGGATGATGAAGAATAAGAGAGCCCTGACGGCGAAAGTAAATTGGTTCGCATAATTGGTTAATAATGGGCTGCCATAATTTTGCAACAGACTCCATCCCTAAATTAAAGATCACTTGCTCCGCCTTATCGAGCTCAGACATAGGAGCTAAAAGTCCTGCTGCCGCATTACTGCAATTATTCAATGAGACTTCTGATTCAAATACAGTGACCTGCCAACCCTCATTATGCAAACGTAGAGCGAGCAGACACCCCATAATTCCAGCACCGACAACAGCTGCATTTTTCATGTTGCTCTTATTCACTCACACAACAAGCGATAGGTTCTAAATCAGAATGAGGCATTTTAGGCAACCATTCATTGGTATAACAAGAATGGATATCAAAAGAATCATTGATAATTCCTAAATGTTTACCAAACCTCCCAACTTTATTCCAATCACGATCCACATTTAATAATGTTCGCGAGAAAAAGGGTAAACTGCGAATAAAAATAGTATGATACATTGGAGTTCTTAATTGTGGCTTTGCACGACATAAAAGCTCATAAGCTTCATCTGGATTTTCTGTAGTAAATGCAGCGCCCCTTTGAGTGGCGTTGAGAAACCCTTGAATTAGCTGGGGTTGAGCTAGCATACGCTCAGGTACAATAAACTGAATCGAGCAAAAGCAGCAGCAACCTAATCCAGCAAGTTGATCCAGACGTAAAAATACAGTTTCACCCCGCAAATGTTCTAATTCAACCCGCTGAAAATTAATAAAACCAATACCGGTATCAATAAGATCGCGACAAATCGCATCAGTTACATTCATTCCAATACGTACTGTTTCATAACTTGAAGTATCAATGCCCGCTAAATTTGCTAAATTATCAATAATAATTTTGCCAAACTCACCAATATAACCCACGCGCTTACCAACAATATCTTGAAACGAATTAATGCCACTGGATTTAAGTGCGATCAATCCGGTAGGCGGTTCATCCAGCAATGTCCCAATTGAAGTTACAGGATAACCCTTCGCGCGAGCAGCCAAAGTATGAATCATTGCCTTAACACCAAAATCCACATGCCCCCTACCCACAATCTCAGTGACATCACTGGGATCACTGGGCTCCAAAATAGCAAGCTTTATGCCTTCTTGTTGGTAGTATCCTAAAGCCTGCGCAATGAAAATTGGAGTGTGATAAGGGTTTGCATACCAATTAAGTAGCAAAGTTGTTCGTGTAGATAAGGCGTTCATACCTTGGCTCCTTGTGTTCGATAATAAGAATTACAGAATGGCAAGGAATATTTGCGGTAAGAAAAACTGAAACGTTTTAGTCTGAAACAAAATACATTTTTGAGAGAGCAAGATCAAACTTAACTCAAGAAGCAAAAAAATGCTTTTTGGACATCAGGCGTTCTTACGCTGGTATGAACCAGATCAAGTTCAACGGGTAATTCTCAGCCGCTTTTACGACACCCCGCGCCATCTATTGGTAGCTATGCTAGCGTGGATAAAAAAGACTGTCAAATATTATGATTGGATAAAATTGATTATTTGCTGTTGCATATATTAAGATCTCTGATTTTATAAGGAATTATCATGATATCTTTCGCACAATTGTTAGGATTTAGACGCTCTAATAGACCAACAATTGCCCAAGATAATCCTGACCCCATTGTTCTGGAAATAATCCCCGACAACTGCGACTTCATCCGCGAGGGAAGTGGGTTAACAACCATTACTGGAGCTGTGGGACACAATGTCAACTTAACTATTCGTGGAAATAGCAGTCTAAGAATTATAGGCAACGTAGGCCATGGCTGCAAAATTTTCAAAGAGGGTAATGGAACTTTGACTTTTGAAGGTGCTGTAGCAAGCGACTTGGAATTAACGCTCTATGGCGGAGGAGATGTAACCTTTACGCAACAACCTGGTGAGGAAGTCATCAGATCAATCAAAAATCGAGGTACTACGGCACGAATCAATTGCGCAGGCATGATTTTACCCCAACCCAGTCAAGGATATAGGCATCACAATTTAGGCATTCCAGTGAGGCAGCCTACACATGAACATTATGAGCAATCAGCACAGATTTTAAATCAGCTTTCATATAACAGAACACCTCCCCCCCCAAACCCGAAAATACAGAGGATTATTATCAGCCGTTCACCCAGAACTACATTGAACATTGTCACACGAGTAAACTTGAAACAATAGCTGTTCAGGAGATAAGCTGAATCTTGATAAAAGGATGGATTGAGTTGCTAATAGCATGATAGTCATCCATCCATTTATCACTCTGTTAACTCGCCTTGAGGGCATTTTAATTCTTGTCATATGTTTCCCCATAGAACCTCGGCCTTTTTGCTTCTCTAAACCCGATCCTCTATATAAATATTGCCAATATTGACTTAATTCTAATCTATTACAATGTCCCTGTTTTTAAAACAACATAAAAATACTTTCTGTTAATTAAGTATATTTATGCAAGCCTTAACATTTAAAAAGAGAAAAGTTTATGAAATTTGGATTTAACGATTTAACTAACGCAATAAAGTATTGTAATTCTGTAACAGATACCACACCCGTTACCTATACTAACATCCCTATGTATCAAGCTGCGATTCAAGCAGCTACACATGTTCTTAACAATTTAAAGACAGACATTAATGAAGAGCAAATTTCTGAACTGAAAGATGCAATTAGACAATTAAAATCAGATCTATATCTGTATTACCGAACTGAACTTAAAAACGCTCCTACACTAGTAAAATCAAATCTAGATCAGTTTTTTAAAAATGAATCCCTACAAGAATATTTAATGGATCATGCAGAAGAAATTATTAAAAATGATCAAGAAATTCAGCAAAAATTCATTCTTAGAAATTTAGGAATTTTTACCAAATTCGATAAGAACGACATTACTCCTGAATTTCATGACATCAAGGCCAAATTTAATTAATGTAAAATTTGTATCATTCTTTCTACTTCGGTATGAAAAAATGTAGGTTGGGTCATTTAGACCCAACAAACTCAATTTCTAAAACCTTTCAATGTTACCTCAATAGGCCTCACAAAATCAGCATCAGGGATTTTCTCTCTAACGCGACCCAAAGCATGCTGCATAGTAATGGAGTGCTTACAAAGTACATTGATAGGCACTTCTCTAGCTTTCTGTTGGCCTGTTGTAGTCATTGTATTGCTGTTTTGACAAATCATCCGCATTAATTTTTGCATTCCAGTGCCATGAATATAATTTATATCAGGATGCGATTCCTCCAACACCTGTAAAATATGTTGGCAACGCCATGCAGCGTGATCATAGGATTGAGCCTGTTCGATTTGTTGTACAAGTAAAGCACGTACCCCATGACTATAACTCAAGAGATGGTTTAACCATGCCACTACCGCTCGCGAGTCACTTAAAGGGTTTATTAATTGCTTCTCATTGCACCATGTAACCCTATCTAAGAGTTGATTCACGAATACATTCATGGTGACATTCACCCATTCGTGTAGAGGGCTTTCAACCCCATAATCTTTTTTTATTTTCATAGCAGTGTCATAAAATGCATCAAACACACGCGTATTTTGGGGAGATTGTACTATTGTGTCGTATAAGTGGAGTAAATCATCAATAACAGAATGCTCAGAGAGTTTTATCTGCTTTTTGATCTCCTTAATAACGGATTGCACATGTTCCATAGGTAAGAGATCATGATGCCATTCGCGTTGTACAAACTGAGTTAATTTTAAATGTTCACGCGCTTTGATACTTAAAGACGAATCATAGGTGTCATGAATACGAGTCCGTTCTAAAATGTTTTCTCTCACTTCTTTGGATACGATTAACTGATAACAGAAAGTGCATTGTAAAAGGAATGCTTTGTGTGACTCATTCAATTCATAGTGGTTGAGAATCTGTTTTTCATTTCCAGGTCTGGATAAGAGCTCCATGAGCACCTCCCTCATACTCTCAGGGAGTTCTGCAACAATATCACTTAATGTAAATTGATTTAGCATCATTTGATATTGCCCCATAAAACTGGAGAATAGGGTTTCTAATCCCCATTGAATATCAAGTGCGTTATTTATCCATGTTTGAATTTTATGCAATCCTTGCTCTTTTTCTCTTAGTTTTGCAAGTGCCGGGCCATTAAAACGGAACTGAGCTATATCTTTTCTTTTAGCATCAGGATTATTCGCATAGTAAACAGCCAAAGCGGTTAAGGCTTTATCCTGCGGTTTTTTTAATTTGTGTTTGTCAATTATTACTTTAATCTTTTCACGAGTCTCTTGCTCAAAATTGGGCATAGTTAAGCATTCATAAAGCGCATAAATTAACACATTATCAATTTGCAAGACGTGCTTATTGATAATACGTTCCAAAACTTTATTGTTCCCAATATCAATCACTGGAACGAATAATTGTTGCCATTCAGAAGCTTCTAATGGAAATGCATTTAACAAAATTTGTTTATAGCGAATTTCTTTTGTGATCCGTCCAGAAAATAATGATGGATGTATTTTTTTAACATGATCCAGTAACCGATTAATTAACTCTTCCTTTGATAGGCTGTGGCCATTCACTGTTGCCATGAGCTGCAACAAATGATCACGGATATCCATAATCGCCTGAACACGTGCTCCGGGCTCATTACTCGGTGCAGAAGAAATAGCCAGGCTATGATCTGCTTTTTGTTGCTGTATGGTTGAAGTAAATAAACTATTATAAAGAGTCCTGGGGATTGAACTTAACGCATGACTTGCACCTAAGCCCGTGCCATAAACAAAACCACCAATGCCAGAACCGATTGCCTTTAATAATTTGTAGCGTTCTTGAGTACTGTATTTTTGATAACCTGCAATATAAGCCTGAGCGAAAGGTTGGGTGATCAGGCTAAAAAAAGTCTTATCGCGGCGGATTAAAGGCAATAAAGCACCCCCGGTTTTGACCATTTTATCTAACCAAGCTTCACGAATTGAGGGCCTTACAATTTGATTTCCATCCAAATCACGATAACCGGAGTAGAAGTTAGTTGCATGACGTCGGCTATAAAAATCTTGGCTTATCACAGGAGATGGCGCTTGATATTTTAAAGCATCATACATAAGCCCCGGTGACACTTTGGGTGAAATATTCGCAGCTGGATTTTTACTTAGATCTGCAAAATACTCTTTGACCTCTTGCAATGCCAATAAGGGTTTAACATGTAATCGCGCTTGCTCTGCTATGGCTTTTGCCATTTCATCACTCGGAGCAGGATAGAAAAAGTCAGTTAATTGCCCCAGATAATCCAACGTATTTTCATAATGTTGTAACCCCATTACATTTTGTAAAGGTTTGAGCGTAGTGAGCTCGCGAATCAGCCGATCACAAGTAGCACGATTTTGAGAAGCAAATGCTTCAGGTGAGCTTGTCAACTCAACAAAATAATAATACAAATCCGCATCTTCTTGGGTTAAGGGATATAAACTGTAGATGAGCTCTTTAAATAAGGAAAAAAATGCTTTATGACAGACTTCTGCCGTTCGTTGAGGGTCATGTAAGATCTTATCAAGTTTTTGCCATTTACGATTTATTTCGAGATTAGCATGAATGGGCAATGGTGGAACTGTTCTATCAATAGGCGGTAAAAATTGTGTTACAATCGTAAAATAATAAGCGCTAAATACAGGACAATAGGTCATTAAACGCGACGATTGGAGCATGCGAATGACAAATGAAGCACAAAGCTCTACCTGTTTAAAATGTTTGTCGAAGTTTTTGGGTATCACCCCTATGAAAGGCACAAAGAAATCTTCTGCTTCACGTATTACCTGGCCATAAAACGCATCCGGTATAAATTCATCTGGCCCGATGGGATTATAAACGAGATGCCCACGCATTCCTGAAGAAGATGATTGTGCATATTGCAATTGCAGAGGCCACAATGGATTAGCGACAGAAAGTGATTGCGCACAGTCGCCAGAACCCGTATCTCTAGGAAATGCCTCTACCACCAATGAGCCAGCTTGTCGGAACATAGGCGTTTGTTTGTAGTCACATTTATTCGTTTTAAAATAGGTACCTTGAGGATCTGGTTGGTAAAAAAAATCAATTTGTTGCATCCCTTCGTCGGTATCATTCACCACATAATGGCGACGATACTTGGTGTAAGCAGTATTTTCAAAATAAGGCGGTTCAGGGAAAAGTCCCGTGACCAAATTATCCACCAAAGCATTATAAAGCGTATTAGAATGTTCTGAGGGTTGTAGTTGAGTCATATACTCAAAACTTGATAGAAGTGCCTGAAATTCATATTTAATCCCAATCGCTGCATTCATACGCGCCTCAGAGGGGCCTTGTCTATGGAGGCTTAAATTTCTGAAATGAAGAGCCCACTCAGGATCATTAAATCTAAATGCATCAACTCCCGCATCATTAGAGTCACTAACAACGCCACCCCAATTGGCACCAATTCCTAAAGCTTCTCCTCGATTAAATTGAAATCGCTGTAAGAAGCGCATTAAATAGCGACCGATTATGGGTAAGTTCTCCGCTCCAATAGTTATGTCTGCCTGCTCACACTGCTCTTGTAAAATGCGAAGAACCATTTCTTCATTTAATGAATTTAATATGGTCTTATGATTGAGAAAAGGGCTAACATAACACTCATAAGAATACGATTTTAAAGTGATAAACTCTAACCCCAAACGTTGTAATACAGTTTGTAACCAATCAAAAAACTCTTCATTAAGGGGTAGATTAATGAGTTGGGACAATTGGCGTCTAATGTTAGATTGCCATTGTACCCACGGTAAGAAATCAGGAATTCTCTTGGCCAATGCATCTGCATGACCACCTGGTTTTAAAGCAAATCCATGAAGTGACAAATAAACACTTCTATCTGCGATACGTCCAGCCTCATTAATCTGATAATCAAAGTTTGCAGTAAAGGGTTGTTCCTGCGCATTCTTGTTTGTGGAAAGATGTTGGGCGATCGGCTTAACCAGTTTTTTTGAAAACGATATTGATTCGACCTGAGCTGGATTATCTGTGTGAGCCACAGGTGACAACAGGTAAGGATAGTTCGGTAAAAACATTTCTATAGGTGCTGTTGACCAGGCGCTCATCGCTTTTAGCAATTGCCATAAGCTATTAATATTACACCCCATGTAATGATTTTTTAAGGCAAGTAAGACGTCTTGATAGGCTTTATCCAGTGCGGATGTATCTAACTCTTTGGCAAGCTCATCAGCATGGTATGCCTCAATGAGTTGATTAAATTTTTTGATCTTACTGTTAATTTCCCTGCTGTGAATAGGGTATTCACCTAAGAAATTGGGCAAGCGATACTTGAAGGGAGCCAAATGATTGCATGGACTTTCTTGTAACTGGGTGATTAATGATAAAGCTTGTTCTAGTGAAGTTTTAGAAGAAGGTTGTACTTTGTATTGCCCTTGCAATTGCTCACAAAGTCGATGAACACAGTCATCATCACTCAACATAGCTAATAAAAAGTAAGCGCGGGTTTGTGTGTTCCGATTTAACTACTCCCGCATCACGTGCGGTAGTTTTGTTCTTAGCATCCTTAGTAAGGCACTACTGCCATCCTGATCATCACTAATATCAAAAGTGTGATAGTTATACATAATTTCGCTCTGTTTTTGATCCATGCTCTACATCGAGAGTTGGAGTTTAGGCTGCGTAAAGCGCTGTCGCTAATCCTCGTATTAAGCCTCCTTTTCTCAAGGTCGCTGCCATTGAGGATAGCGTTACGTCATTCCCTCGAAGTCAGAAATCAATTTCTACAGGGACACTGTGCCATTATCAACATGACTCCCGCTTTCGCGATGAGGACAACAGATTTCTTGATTCAATCACAGCGTTCTTCAGGCATAAAACGCGGGGCATAGGGAATGAGAAACCCACACTCCCTTGACTACTCATCTTTTACATTCTTGGGGTACTGGGTTGATGAACTTCTTCTAACTGGGGCTGCACCAAACCTATATCAACTTGGAACTCCTGTCGGGTAGGAAGTTTTCTTTTAGTAGAGTTATGGCGTGCGAGATCACTCATTTTTATTTGTTTATAATGTTGAAAAAGTTCTTCAAAAACATGTTCATACAATATCTGGGCTTTTGCACTTCGTTGGTCTTGGGGTAACGCATCATATAATGCTTTCAGTAAAGACAAATCATCTTTAGATTTATCTATAAATTTACGCAGTATGCCTTGCGCATCATCTTCATTTGCAAATTGAGCCACAAACCTTAAATCAGGTACAGGCTCATCGCTGTAAGCACCAAATTTTGAGTGATAACTTGATAAAGAAACCCCGCCAAAATTGAGTCGCCTAATCAAACTATCAAGATCCGTCGTCTGAACATTAGGCACCAATAAGCGAATAATGATTTTATAAAATTCTTTCAAACCTTTTTTATGATTAGACTGCTCTTCATCATCTTTTAGAACCACAAGCCCAGCAATCTGTTGATCAATCACATCTTGCAATCTGTTTTGGGCATTTAAAGTAGACTGAGTAGCACTACATTGATCAAGTGTTTTAAAAGCTTCAAGCATATTCATTAAAATGGCACTCGTTCCCGCGCTAGAACCAACACTTGGCTGGCTTAATGTATTTATCAACACACCATTAGGATTGGAAGAATCATTGGTTTCCAACCGCAACGCAATATGCGAGTCTCGATGCAAGCTAATAATTTCCAATATTTTAATAAGCCTTAATGTAGTATCAAGGCCAATTAAACCACCTTGAGCCAAAACTTTAAGTATGTTAGTGACTGTTCCGGCAACAAGATCAGTACTAAACCCTGTGGATTGGGAAGTGTCACTGCTTCTTTTACTGCAATTTTCACTCTCATGTGTTTGTGCGGGATGTAAATGGGCATCAGTAGCGTGAACTTTTTTATGTATCCAATTTACCGAACCATTTAAGCTTGCGGGAGATGCAGAAACAGCACCAGTTGCTAATAATGAGCCCTCTGCAAGATAAAGTGCAGCATAAGCACTGGAAGTCAGTAGGCTTTGTTGTAACGTATGCATTGCAAGATCTCGTTGTTACTGTATCCATGTTATTTTTCAATGCATTATGTAAATCCAGTGCGATTCGCATCAGAGCAATCCCCGTATGCGATAAAGTTAAGCGTAACGCACTTATTGTATGAGTAGCGCTATAATCTTGACCTAAATGACTATCCCACCCAATCTGGTCTGTGGATTGGGCAGACTCCTCTTTGCCAGGCACCTGACTGACTTTTTGTGATATAGCTTGCAGACGATTTTGATCAATTAAGGTCAATGAACAGCAAATGCTTAGCATTTCATCACATAATAGAGCTAAAGTACTTGCCGCCCAATATACCGTTGCAGTGTTACTGGCAACCGATTGGTGTGTTGCTAATAAAGAGCCCTGCTTTTCTGATTTTCCCGACTTTGCTTCTTTTTCAATTTCCGCGATAAAGTTTCGCGTCGATGCTTGAATAACATTTAGCATCTGCGTCATCCCAGGAAGTGTTTCCATCAAGGCTTCATTTTTTTGTGCCTCATTGATTTTGGCTACTGCTTCTTTAGAGGCTTTCGTAGCCAGCGTCACAGGATTGCTAAATAGACTATGCGTCGCTACCAAAGAGGAAACAGCACCGTGTGCAACAGAACTTAGTTGGCTTGCCATATCTTGATTAAGGCCTGGAATAATATTTTGTTGATTTTCCTGTTCAATTCGCTCAAGCACTCCTTTGATAGTCGCTTCAAATCGATCCAAGATCTTGAGATTGGCCATATCCATCGAGCAATTAACTATTCTTGAAGCATGATTTGCTTCATTTTCTTGCGGCGGACTAACAAGCTGGCGTATCGCTTCTGCTAACTCACTCACATGGCTTATCAATACACTTATGGAACGGCTTGAGATTACCTCGCTACCTCTTCCTGCGGCCAAGATTGCAGGTGATCCCCCCAGATTTTCGGCGCAAAGACGCATGATATTAGAAAGAAAACTAAGATTAGAATGTAAACTGTTACTACGGTCTACACCACCGGAGGAGCCTTGAGCTGTTGCCTCAGCAAGGGCTTTTTGCACACGCCCATCGGTGGTTACAATGGCTGTTTTGTTGATGCCTCTTGACGATTCAACAAAAAAAGATAAAACAATTAAACGAAGCAGTGCTGTAGTCCATGGACTGGTAACGCTGTAATCGGACATTAAATCAGCTGCAGGTGCAGTATGAGATAAAGCTGCTTCAAGATCGCGCAACTGCTGTTTTGATGCGTGGCTATCTCCATTTTGTGTTGCTTTAGATACACCACTGCTGGCATGGTAGACATTTTTTTCGTTATCTTTGCTTGCTGATTCATTTCCTGAAAAATGACTAACCGCCTCCCCTTCCCTAAAAATTTGACCAATCAAATCAGTTAGCAATGCTGTAGCGGTTGGGAGGACTGCAGTCGTTGCTACGCTGGCTCCAGCTCCTGTAGATGCTGCAGCGCGAGCATGGGTTTCTGCATGGGAGTTTCCATCTATGTTGATCGCTTTAGCAACCTCATCCATAATGTGAACGCCTTGGTCACCAATTCCTCGAGATACACTACTAATGCTGATAGATGCTCCTTTACCTTTATCATCGAATTTAAATGCTTGTTTGATTGCATCCTGCATTTTGTCAGTAGGAATTTGTACCTGGGATAGGCCATGCCCGGTTTCTTTTACGACCGTTGCAACATCAATAGGCACTTGTGCCAGGTGACCTACTCCACTTAGTAAACCCAATAAAGCATTTCTAACAACAAAAGCTACGGAGTCATTGGTTGCAATGCCCCCTTCTCTTATTTCTTCTATATAAGTTTCTAAAGCACTGTGATCCAGTTTAGGATGATTCTCAAATAAGACTTGTAATGCTCGGAGAATCGAATCACGCTGACCGCTTTTTTCGCACAATACCGCAGAAGCATTATTTGCAGCCAATACAGATTGGGATAAGCCACTACCTACCCCTAACACAGTAGCGCTCGGTATACCTGTAATTGCGGCACCAGTGACAGTAAAACTACGAAAGAAATTATCACGCATGATCAACATCCCTGCTTTTATTAAAGTGGCGCAATGTATATAATCGCTTTTTAATTGTCAATGTGTTTAGAATAGCCTGACAGTCTCATTAATTACGATTATTATTCTGCACATAAAAAACATTATGTTGAATTAAAAATCGTTGGCATAATAAGGGCGTATGTTGCAATAAGTGATGCAAATAAGCTCTGGTAAACTGTTGGCTGCAGGTAGGACAAATACATTTAGCATCAATTGGTTCAAACTGCATTTGTGTGTTTAAATCTGTTAAATCTATAGCTCCAGATTGAGTGTATACCTTTCCTTGTAGTGCGTCTTTTGCGAGTTCATCGGTCTCAACGAACTCGACTCCTTGATGAGTCAGCTCTTGAATATATCCTGGTTCAAAACTTCCTGATATATAGCGCGGTATGTTAGGCCAGCGAGCTAATTGCTCCCAATCCAGTTTACTGTTCTCAGCATTAAAATAAATACCATAGGGCTGGCTTATATTTTGCTTTTCTACATCATTTTGATGAAAAAAAGGAAAAATGGAACCATTCCAATGATCCCAAAACTGTGGAACATTATTCAAGATATTTTTAGGTAGAATAACTGCTTTAGGATTTAAATGTTGAATTAATTCAAGTAAATCAAAAAGTGTAACCTTTATTTTGGAACCATCATAAGGAGATTTAAGTACAACAAGACCTTCCTTATTTACGACAAGCGACATTCCATTGAATATAACAAAACCAGGACAAGCTAAATAATGTCCAATGTCGGTTATTTTCTTTAAAACTTCGATGCCTGGTTTACACAATAAACTTTCCAGGGAATAAGAGGCTGCAGTTACATTTACCTCCTGCCAATTTTTCGAAGTAAGGCATAAACCTGCTTCTGAGGTTAAAATGGGTATATAATTTTGAGTGACGGCAAACATTCCTATTCTCCTGATTTACAGCAATAAACTGGTGTCACCATAGCTAAAAAATCGATACCTCTTCTCAATCGCTTCATGATAAAGTTTCATTGCTTGTTTATGGCCTATAAAAGCTGAAACCAACATAAGTAAAGTCGATTCAGGTAGATGAAAGTTAGTCATTAAACCATCGCAAATTTTAAACTCATATCCCGGATAAATGAAAATATCTGTGTCTCTGCTACAAGGAGTTAAAGCTCCATTTTGTACTGCACTTTCAAGGCTGCGCAAAGCGGTAGTACCTACAGCAATCACCCGATTTCCCGCGGCTTTTGTCGCATGAATCGCGGCGCATAATTCCGCACTAATGGTAAAATGCTCACGATGCATTTTATGATCTTCAATATTATCACAGCGAACCGGTCTAAATGTTCCCGCACCTACGTGCAATGTTACATACCCTACAGAAATACCTCTGGAACGTATATTTGCCAAAACTGCTTCATCAAAATGCAATCCAGCAGTTGGCGCTGCAACTGATCCTGCATGTTTAGCGTAAATTGTTTGATAACGATCTATGTCTAGGGTTTCATCATTTCGCGCAATATATGGAGGAAGAGGAATATGACCTACTCCGTTGAGTAATTCCAATACTTCTATATTGGCCTTACAAACAAATAAATCATCTTGCCTATCAAGAATTTCAATGTGTTTATTTTGCTCCAATTGAATAATAGAACCCGCTTTCAATGCCTTACTCGCTTTAATATGAGCCAGGAAGGTGAACTCTCCTGTAATACGCTCAACTAATAGCTCTACCTTTCCTCCGGTAGTTTTATGGCCATACAATCGTGCCGGAATGACTTTAGAATCATTCATAACCAGCAAATCACCAGATTTTAAAAAATCAGCGATTTCACGAAACTGATGATGGCCATATTCGCCTATCTTACGGTCATAAACCAAAAGCCTTGAATCGCTCCGATTTGCTAGAGGGTATTGGGCAATAAGCTCATGGGGTAAATCAAAATAGAAGTCCTCTTTATTCATAAAACAACCTGAAAACAAATTATCGTCATTATACACTAAAGAATGAATTCAGCACTTAAATAGTGTAGGGCATTCAAGTTAAAATGCCCTCTAATTCTTTATTTAGTTACATCTTAGTTGTGTCTGAGTTGGCATAGGATTGAATCTATTAAACTGCTCTTCTGTTGAAGGATCATAAAATAATGAAGCTTTTTGTATCGGATTTTGGCCTAAGTTTGTATTTTGTGTGTTTTTTAGACCAAGATTTTTCATTTGAGAATGTGACGTTTTTATCTCTTCCAACTCTATTTCCTCTTCTTCTTTTGATTGAGAAAATCTCGAGTTAAAAGTCTGCGCAACCGCCCTAGCCCCCATACCTGCCAATCCTCCAATAAGCAAAAAGGGTGACCATAGAATTGCGCCAATGGATTTTATCGCACCTGTAAAACTCAAACCATCTTCGTTAACAACCTGTGATTTAAACATATGGAACGCATTATGATTATTGATATAGCATTCTTTGGCACTGAAATATAAATAAAGCATTCCGATAGTGCCGTAAACCAAAAGAGCACCTATTCCCAAAGCAGTACTAAAAGCAAGTGTGCTACCCATGACTACTCCTGAGCCAGTAGTTGCACTTACTCCTGCCCCTATTCCTGCACTTATCCCCATTTTTGCCCCAACGAAACCAGCAGCTGTCATGGATGTCGTTGCAAAATGAAATGCCCCCACAGTCAATTTAAGAATTAACGCAATAAGGATGATAGGAGTAACTATCATAGCCCCGATTAATAATGAACCAAAGCCCCAACCAGAAGTATTATAATAATGTCGATGATAGCGACCGTGGTGACTATGATGATGCCTATGAACGTACCCCTGGGTTCCTTTATTTTTTGGCTCATAATGCACTCTAGCGAACACTTTAATCTCCTTTTATTGCTTTCAAATGATTTGAAACCTGGAGTATATGAAAGAAAACTTAAGGTTTTATTAAAAAAATTATTGTTTAGTAAAAGTTGCTTTACAGAGAGCAAAAAGTTGCGTGATTAACAAATAACTCATTGACTTTATAGACATTTATATATTGAAGTTCAATTGCCAACAGGACCCATCCGTTTGCCCGGGATGACGTCTTAATCTATTTGCAGTACCCCCAATTAAAGATTAGAAGAGATCAAATTATAATCAGCAAAACGACACATAAAATCCAAATAATCCAACTAGTAACATAGGGATATTTATACTTTGTAAAGTTTTTCCTTCGTGACTGGATATCAAGAATATGTACTGGAACTACAGAAACCGTTGTGATTACGATAATTAATGCAACTGAGTCTGCACCTTTTTGAAAAGGCATGATACTTATTAGAAAACTCATGACATAAAGTAACGTTTCACGTAAATAAAAAGCAGCCCATAAAAACCAAAAATCAAAAGTATAAATAAGCCAGGAAGCAAGAAATAAAGGTATAAATAGCCTGGCTCCTTTTATCGCGAACAATTTCTTAAAAATTTTAATGAATTCTTCTGAAAAAAAGACCAATATGGAACCCATAAAAACAAGCAATGCTAAAGTCACTAACATTTATGTGTTCCTTTTCTCAACAGCTTCTAGGGTTTCCCAACGTGCATATAGTTGTGCCAATATAGTTTCATTCTCCGCAAGACTTTGATTTATCTTAGTAATTGTCTGCGCATCTTGTTGATAAAATTTAGGATCAGCCATTTGAAGCTGTAAACCAGCTATTACTGCCTCTAAGTGCTCAATTTTCTGTGGTAATTGTGCCAATTCGCGCTGCTCATTAAAACTTAATTTATTTGCAATTGTATTCCGTTTCACAACAGGGGCTTTTGTCATGACTTCGCGCTGCTGTTGTCGTTTATGCATTTTATATTCATCATAGCCCCCAACAAACTCATTGAACTTTCCAGCTTCTTCATAAACGATAACGCTTGTAACGACTTGATTTATAAATGCCCTATCATGACTAATTAATATTAAGGTTCCAGGATAGTTAATCAACATATCCTCAAGGAGTTCTAAAGTTTCAATATCCAAATCATTAGTTGGCTCATCCATCACCAGTAAATTTACTGGTTTTGCAAAAAGTTTAGCTAATAATAATCTATTTCGTTCACCACCTGACAATACAGAAACAGGTTGATTAAATCGTTCCGGTGAAAATAAAAACTCTCTTAAATAACTCGCGACATGTTTTTGTTTACCATTAATAGTTACATAGTCAGCGCCATCACCAACATTGGCCATAACTGTCTGCTCTTCATGTAATTGGCGACGTAATTGATCAAAGTAGGCAACACTTAAGGAAGTTCCCATTTTTATCTGTCCCGAGTCAGGCTGTAATTCTCCCAGTAATAATCGTACCAATGTTGTTTTGCCACAACCATTAGGGCCTATAATTCCAAGCTTGTCGCCACGTGTTAGAAGTAACGAAAAATCGCGTAAAATGGTCTTTTGCCCTAAAGTATAATTGATATGATTCGCCTCTATAACCACCGAACCAGAACGCGTCACATCTAAGGAAAATGCTTTTACCTGCCCCAACTGATTACGACGAACCTTATATTCATCTCGCATTGCTTTTAAGGCACGGACCCTGCCCTCATTTCGGGTGCGTCGTGCTTTAATTCCCGTACGAATCCATACCTCTTCTTCAGCCAGTTTTTTATCAAATAATTCATTTTGTTTTTGTTCACTAAGGCGAATAGATTCGCGCCTGTCAAGATAAGTTTCGTAATTACAATCATGTTGGTATAATTTTCCACGATCAATTTCAACGATACGATTGCTGACTTGATCCAAAAACTCTCTATCATGAGTCACCAATAAAACTGTACCTTTAAACTCTTTTAAGTAGGATTCTAACCACTCAATTGCTTCAATATCTAAATGGTTTGTAGGCTCATCCAAAAGCAGGAGATCAGGAGTGGCAATCAGCGCTGCACCCAGTAGTACACGGCGTTTCATACCTCCAGATAAATTGCTCATACGTTCATTGGTCATTATGCCTAAACGACTCGCCATCGTTTCTATTAGTGGCAATTTATCCCAAGCATGTAAATTATCCATTTGTTGTTGGCATGCCACTAACTTATCCATATCACCTTGTTGGGACAGTTGATAAAACCGGGATAAAACCTCACCTACTTCACCGAGGCTTTTCACTAAAAAATGATAAACCGTGTCATCTTCAGTAATAGGAACTTCCTGGGTTAAACCGGCTACTCGTAGTCCGGAAAGGCGATTAATTTGGCCACTATCAGGAATTAGCCCTCCCTGTAATAATTTGAGAAGAGTCGATTTCCCAGCACCATTTCTCCCTACCAACGCAATGCGATCTTGGGGATGTATTTGCCAGTCCGCTTTATCTAATAATTGGTTACCTGCAATATTAAGGGAAACACCATGAAGAGAAATAATACTCATAAAAATGAACTCTAACTTTTTAAAGTGTAGCCTGGTTCGAATAAATCATAATATAAAGCATAGCATGCCTACGTTATGATGTTATTTGTATCCAGACTACTTTTATTGATTTACTTTGAAGACAAAACCATAATTCCATCCATCTCAACCAATGCACCGCGTGGTAGTGCTGCAACACCGATAGCGGCCCTTGCTGGAAAAGGAGCAGCGAAATATCGACTCATGGCTTCATTAATCAAAGGGAAATGATGTAAATCGGTAAGATAAACATTTAATTTCACCACATGAGCCAAGCTACCACCAGCAGCCTCACATACTGCAGATAAATTTTCTAAAACCTGCGTAATTTGAAGCTTAATATCTTCACTACAGATTTGCATGGTTGTCGGATCAAGTGGTATTTGTCCAGAAAGATAAACTGTATCACCACATTGAATCGCTTGTGAGTAAGTTCCAATAGCCTCTGGAGCCAATTTTGTATGTATCGGTCGCATTAAATCTCCCCTTGTTTTTTTCTATAAAGACGCATAACCACTTTATTGGCTCGCAACCTACGCATAACACGAGCTAAATGCGTCCTGTCAACTACACTAATTGAAAATGTAACCGCATTGTGCCGCCCATCACGAGGATCTACATTGATATTTCCTATGTTTGAGCCTGATTCTGCAATTGCGGTTGCTAAAGCCGCTAATACCCCTCGTTCATTAACAACTTCGACCGTAATATCAACCCAATATTCGCCTTCAACTTTTTCATCCCAGCGTAGCGCCACATACTGTTCTGGGTTGGTACAGGAGTTTTTTAAGGTGACACAATCACTGCTATGCACAATGATTCCCCGTCCCTGTTGAAATTTTCCAACGATATTATCACCTGGAATTGGTTGGCAACATTCACCAAAATGAATAACCATTCCTTCAGTCCCTTTGATAGCCAGAGGATGAGCTTTAATTCCTTTATCTAACTCATTAGAATCTTGGGTCACAATTAATCTTTTGGCGATAACCATTGCCATTTGGTTGCCCACTCCAATGGCATATAACAAATCATCCATAGCTTTATAATGTAAATCACTTAATAAAGCCTGCAGTGACTCGGGAGGAATTTTCGCGTAATCACTGGATAATTCATTTAAAGATTGCTCTAATAAACGTTTTCCTAAACTAATTGATTCGGTATTTTGTTGGCTTTTCAAAAAATGACGGATATTAGAGCGTGCTTTTCCGGTAACCACAAAATTTAACCAGGATGGATTAGGATGTGCGCCTGGCGCAGTAATGATCTCTACCGTTTGACCATTTGATAAAGGGATACTCAGTGGGACTAATTTTCGGTTTACTTTAGCAGCGACACAACTGTTTCCTACTCCCGAATGAACTGAATATGCAAAATCAACAGGAGTGGCTCCTTTAGGTAATTCCATAATGTGTCCTTTTGGAGTAAAAACATATACTTCATCAGGGAATAAATCAATTTTCACATTTTCAATAAATTCTAATGAATTACCAGTACTGCGCTGCATTTCTAATAGGCTTTGCACCCATTCCCTAGCCCGCAGCTGCGCTTCATTCACTTCAAGACCAGAGGACTTATAAATCCAATGAGCTGCTACTCCATTGTCAGCAACTTTATCCATATCACGAGTACGAATCTGCACCTCTAGAGGCACTCCAAAAGGACCAAACAACGTCGTATGCAAGGATTGGTATCCATTCGCCTTGGGAATACCGATGTAATCTTTAAACCGTTGCGGAACTGGTTTATAAGTACAATGTAGCGCACCTAAAATTCGGTAACAGGAATCAATATCTTCAGTAATCACTCGAAACGCAAATACGTCGGTAATCTCCGTAAATGAAGCTTTTTTTTGACGCATCTTTCGGTAAATACTGTATAAGTGCTTCTGCCTGCCAAATACTTGTTCATAAGGAATATTTAACTGAGCCAGCGCAAGCTGCAAATCTCTTTCTATGGTCTGGGTTAACTCACGACGGTTGCCCCGAGACTTTTCTACAGCTGATTTAATGGCCCTATATCGCATAGGGTAGAGCGCTTGAAATCCTAAATCTTCAAGACCTACATAAATTGAATGCATACCCAAACGGTTTGCAATGGGTGCATAAATTTCCAGGGTTTCGATGGCAATGCGTCTGCGTTTCGCATAAGGCATTGCTCCAAGTGTTTTCATATTATGCAAGCGATCAGCTAACTTCACTATAATGACACGAATATCTTTAACCATAGCCAAAACCATCTTGCGGAAATTTTCCGCTTGAGCTTCTGCTTTTGATTCAAATTTAATTTTAGTCAGCTTCGTTACTCCATCTACGAGAGAAGTAACTTCTTCACCAAACTGGCGGGTTAAATCCTCTTTACTCACCGCAGTATCTTCAACTACATCATGGAGCAAGGTGGCCATAATGGTTTGATAATCGAGGCGCATTCGCGCAAGAATTAAAGCAGCGGCTACAGGATGAGTAATATACGGCTCGCCTGAACGACGGGTTTGACCTTGATGCGCTTTTTCAGCGACTAAATAGGCCTGGTAGCATTTTTCTATTTGCGGCTGCTCAAGATAGCATTTTAGCTCTTCATCGAGCTCCTTAAAGTAGCTCACGCAGTACTCCCTAGTATCTAACATGACCTCACCTCTCATTTACAGTATAGGGCATCCCCTCCTTTACTGCATTGCACAAAGAAATAGATTTCTTAATAATTCGCTATCTTGAGTCAAAATGACTTGATTTTCCAGCATCATAGTACAATATACACAAAGTATATGGTTGATAACATGCAGAAAAACAAGTCATTTTAGCCAAGAGAATATAATCGTAAACAGCCTTACTCTTTATCCAAAATTTCAGGAGTAATTAAACCTTCTGCGATTTCACGTAAAGCCACTACAGTAGGCTTATCGTTTTCCCATTCGACCATTGGTTGATCGCCTCGAACAGCAATTTGTCGCGCACGTTTGGTAGCCACCATAACTAGTTCAAATCGATTTGCAACGTGCTCTAAGCAATCTTCAACTGTAACTCGTGCCATATTCTCATTCTCCAGTAGCAAAACTTCTTATTTTACTGTGATGACATCAGGAAAGAAAGCAATTTTGCTTGTTTATTTATCTGTCGCTCGATACGCAAGCGGTTTGCAAGCACAATTGCACCTAATTCCATCGCAGCTCGTTCAAAATTATCGTTAACGATTAAATAATTAAACTCAGAATAATGACTGAGCTCATCCTGTGCTTTTTTCATGCGATCGCTAATTACTTCATCTTTATCCTGACGTCGATTCAGCAACCTTTGTTTCAACTCTTCCAATGAGGGCGGCACAATAAAAATACCCACTGCATCTGGAAAAGAATGCCTGATTTGCTGAGCCCCTTGCCAATCAATATCCAAAACCACATCGATTCCTTCGTTAAGACGTTTGGTAATCTGCTCCATCGAAGTTCCATATAAATGGTTAAAAACTCGAGCATATTCCAAGAATGCGCACTCATTGACCATGCAGATAAATTCTTTTTCATCAACAAAAAAGTAATCTTTTCCATGTTGCTCTCCTGGTCGCATAGGCCGCGTCGTATGTGAGATAGAGACCTCGATACTATCAAGAGTTTCAACCAGTCTTCTTACCAAACTTGTTTTGCCCCCCCCTGAAGGTGCAGCCACTATAAACAAATTACCTAAATAATCACCCACAATTATACTCACTCAATATTTTGAATTTGCTCACGCATTTGCTCAATCAAGACTTTCATCTCAACTGCAATCTGAGTTAAAGCTACAGAATCAGATTTTGAGCTGAGCGTATTCGCCTCCCTGTTTAATTCCTGCATTAAAAAATCAAGTCGTCTTCCAACTATTTTATCGCAATTTAACGCCCGATTCACTTCATTAAGATGAGTTTGTAATCTGTCTAATTCCTCACTGACATCAATACGAGTTAAAATTAAGGCTATTTCTTGCTCTAAGCGTGATTCTTGCACTTCTAGTTGCAGTGTTTGCAAACGTGTTAATAATTTATTTTTGGCCTGCTCTATTTGCTGAGATGCGATAGAGCGCGCCCGCTCAACTTCTCTACCCAAATCACTTAGACGACCTTCCACATGCTCTTTTAGGGCATTGCCTTCAGCGATTCGCATCTGCATTAATTGTTCAATAGAGCTTTTAAATAAGGCAATTGCCTGATCTCCTAAAGAATCAGCATCAGGTGTACTGACTTGAACCACACCAGGCCAAGATAAAACCCGGCTTACGCTCAAATCACTGGTCAAACCGTGAGATACAGATAACTTATCACCCAAATCCACTAATGCATCAACCATACCTCTATTTATAAGCATAGCTTGATTATTAAAACCTGTGTCCTGGAATTTAAGTTGACATTCTAATTTTCCACGAGTTATTTTATCTCGTAATTCATTGCGCAAATGAGGCTCTATAAAGCGAAAAGACTCAGGCAGTCGAAATGAAACATCCAAATACCGATGATTAACTGATTTAATTTCCCAACAAAAATGACCTTCTTCGATCTGTTTTTGCACTCGGGCAAAAGCTGTCATACTTTGTAGCATATTGATACCAATAAATAAACCTTGGGCGAATATACCTCAATTAAAAGGAATTGGACAGAGATAGGCTACTTGAAATTAACAATAAGTTTAAGATGCAACTCAATGAGTAACACGTTATAATCTCGGATTTTAGCGAGGATTATTTCATGCGCCCCAGTAATCGTGAAGCAAACCAATTACGTCCCATTCAATTAACCCGAAACTATACAAAGCATGCTGAAGGCTCTGTCCTGGTTGAGTTTGGACAAACCAAAGTTTTATGTAATGCTTCTGTTACTGAAGGAGTCCCACGCTTTATTAAAGGAAAAAATCAAGGTTGGGTAACAGCAGAATATGGAATGTTGCCACGGGCAACACATAGCCGTACCGAACGTGAAGCAAGCAAAGGAAAACAAGGTGGTAGAACCATGGAGATTCAACGTTTAATAGGACGATCTTTAAGGGCTTGTGTTGATTTAAAATTCTTAGGCGAAAATACAATTACCCTGGATTGCGATGTAATTCAGGCTGATGGTGGCACAAGAACAGCAGCAATTACTGGTTCTTGTGTGGCTATGAGAGATGCTATTAGTTGGATGGTAGAACGGGAAAAAATACGTAGAATGCCTGCTTTTAACTATATAGCAGCCGTTTCTGTTGGGCTGTATCGAGGTCAAGCTGTACTTGATTTGGATTATGCAGAAGATGTACTTGCTGAAACCGATATGAATGTTGTCATGAACGAAGCAGGACATTTTATCGAGATCCAAGGTACTGCAGAAGACCGTCATTTCAATCGAGAAGAGTTAAACAACATGCTTGCATTGGCTGAAATAGGTATTCCCCAATTAATCGAAATTCAGAAAAAAGCATAAAATGTCTTAATGAAGCGAAATATCGCTTCATCCACTAAGTTCTGGATAAGGCGCAGGTGAAGTGAAGGAATGTACAAACGTTCATGTCAGAACCAACCGAGCTTGCAACGATGTATAGAACTTAGTGGATAACTCTAAGAGACCGAAATGGCTATGTATGTATCTGATTTACAGGCCTGCCTCTTGATGAAGGGCTGGATTAGGACGCAAAATAGAAACCGATGTGGCTCTCGAAGCATGATACGCCAACGTTTGCCTGCGAAAATTCGGCGCTCCATCGCTTCAAATTCTTATAGCTATCCTGTTCTTAAAATCAGCCAGAAGGCAGTTTCCCAAATTTCTTAAGTTCCTGTTCGCAAGGAGCCACCGCATCATACTTGTGATGAAAAAATCTTTGTGGTTGTTCTGTTGTTTGTAGCATTGGGTTGGCCTTTACCTTTTCTTGCAGCTTGTCAAAGTCATGACTCATAGTGCTATAAGTAGGAAACAACTTAGTCAGATAGAGTTGAGCGTTATTAACATTGTTTCTTATGAAATCGTTGGCTTTTGTAAATACAATGCTGTCTGGATATTCGTGTTGCATGTGCCATAGTCTTCCCCAGCAAAAGGTTTTTATATAATCATCCGCATTGGTATGATGTAGCGCATTCATGTAATAGTTAATGGCTGAAAGAGCACAGGCTTCAGCATGAGTGTAAGCCTGCACTACGGCGTTTGAATCTTCCTCATAAAAAACAGGGATCAATTCTTGTTGTATCAATGCCGCAGCAACCAGTGCCCAAGGTGTATTTTGGGCTATTAATTCTTTGATAAAGATTGCTTTCTTACGAGCATCAAGTTCAATAGGAAAGTTACTAAAATCTGTATAGAACTTATCCGTAAATGAGTAACCATCTTCTGTTAATGGTTGTTGTATGGCTGTGATCAAGCGTTCTACAACACAATTTTTAGCTGTGCTATTCTCTAACTGAGATAATAGAAAGTCATCAACATTGTAGAGCCGATCATCGAGTTGAATATTATGTATATGAAATGGAAGGGTAATAAAAAAGTCAACTAATTCATTACTGGTTTTATTTACACACTCATTTCCACTCAAATCAAGTGACGACACACTGCCTGGCAAGGCATTAAGAATTTTAGCCAATGTCATGCTATTTATTTTATTTTCACCCAAATTAAGTGAAGTCACTGTGTTTGGTACCGCCTTCATAATTTCAACAATTTGTTCTTCTATTTTATCGCCCAAAAAACTTGCACTCAAATTAAGTGATGTCACATGATTTGGCAGGGCATTGAGGAGTATCACTAATTCCTCGTTTGATTTTTTACTAAAGTTTCTACTCAAATCCATTGAGGCTAATGTTTTTGGTAAGGCATTAAAAATCTCTAACCATTCCGAACTATTTTTATCAGTAAGATTATTGCGTCGCAAATCAATTGAAATTAAGTTTTTCGGTAATTCATTGAAAACAGCGACTAATTCGGTACAGCTTTTTTTACCGAAGTTGTTCCCGCCCAACATAAGAGAGGTAACGCTGTGTGGAATAGATTTGAAAATTTCAATCAATTTTTGGCTTTTTTTCTCACCTAATTGATTCGAACTCAAATTAAGTGAACTTATGTTTTTTGGTAAAGCCTGGAAAATTGCAATTAAATCTTCTTTGGATCTTTTATTAAGATTATTAGAGCTTAAATTTAGTGAAGTTACACTCGTGGGTAAAGCATTAAGTATGTCAATTAATTCTGAGCCCGTTTTGTCACCAAGATCATTGTTACTTAAATCAAGAGTAGCTACTTTTTTTTGCATCGACTTAAAAATAGTGACTAACTGTTCGCTGTTTTTTTTACCAAAGTTATTATGGGTCATCGCTAGCGAAGTAACGTTATTAGGCAAAGCTCTGACCATATTAACTAACTCCGTACTGCTTTTGCTAGCAAGATTATTTCCACCTATATGAAGCATCGTTACGCTATTGGGCAATGCGTTGAAAATAGCGATTAGTCCGCTGTTGTTCATAATGTCAAGTTTATTCCAACGTAAATTAAGGGAAGATAAGCGACCAGGTAGTGCATTGAAGATACTACTTAATTCTGACTCACTTTTGTTGGCGAAGTTATTTCCGCTCAAATCTAAAGAGGTGATTCCGGAGGGCAAAGACTGGAAAAGGGTGATTAACTCCTCCGTCTTTTTGCTGCCAAGATTATTCCAACCCAAAACAAGCCAAGTTATTTCATTAGGAATCTCGTTAATAGCCCGCAGGCTATCTTTTTGTGATAAACCATCCAATTTTAAATTATGGTACATGAATCTTCTCTTGATATTTTAAACACCAGATAGGACATACATTATACATTGGGTATTTGATAAAAGATCAATTTCAGAAGTAATTTCCAGCTCTGTTAACTATGCGACAAATTCCAATAACTACTCTTTTTGCACAACTTATGCTCTTTACTTAAGTAACGCAGTAAATTCAGCTTGAATATCCTTGGGTGATTCAGTTCGGTTTTTAGTCTGGCTGTTCGGAAAATCAGAGTTATCCTCTAACGTTAAAGGGACAAACCATCATCAGCCCCCATGGTTGACTTAAGTTTTTTGTTGCGAATAAAACGACCAGGAAGTAATACTCTGAGTTAGAGCAGTTCAAATAGGATAGATTAGTCATTTCAATGCTACTTCATCTCGCCTTTCATCAATTTAACGCAATCCACAAAGGACGTTTAAAAATTGTGGCTAAATCACTAGCTGTGGCATGCCATGCACTGTTTTACAAGCCATTGCTTAAAAAAACTGATGTTACTCCTGTACCTATTTCGCATCCCAAAGCAAAATTAGGGATCAGGAGTTCACACAATCGTATGCATGATTATTTACTATATATTATCTATTAATAATTCCTCATCACAGATGACCTGGGAAAGAGCATCCAAGTCTCTAGCTTCATTCATAATAAGGTATGGTGATTTATTCATTTCACTTATATTTGTACTTGTGTTATGTACATATTTATTCATAAAATTTTGCATAACATGATTAATTCCTGAATCCTGTATCGAACGTAAATCATCAGCATAATAGCTACCCCGATTAAAATTACCTGTAATAATTTCATAGGAAGGGAAGTAACTGACAAAATCAAAGGCTTTATTAAGGTTATCAGCAACTGCTCTGAGAATTGATTTGCTAGCAACGGTCGAAGTAAGGACATGTCTTTTCTCCTTGGTAGCAATAAGAGGAACCGGAGATACAGTAAGAATAATTTTTGCTTTTCTATTAATTTTTCTCAACCTGTCAATAAAAAGACTAAGATCTCCAAGTGTGTCCTCATAATCAAAATTAATAAATCGATATTGGCAATTGTCAGGGTTATTGCTTATTACCCCAGGTGCAACTGGATAAACAGCATTATCATTTGTATTTTCCCAAGTCTCGGTTAAACCCAAAGTAAATACAAAAACATCTAAATTGGTAAACATTTCTTTAACTTTGGATAGATGCTTCTGCAAGTCTATCAGCACTTCTTCGGGTGAATTGAAAAATTCACCTATATTCGGTCTAAATGGATCGACAAAATACCCTTCTTTTGTTTTCCAATATTTTTCGCAAGGTTCATAAAAACCTAAAGCCCTATCAATAAGCTGTAATAACTGTCTTGCAGTATATATATTTCCATATCTTGCTGAAAATACCCCATATCCTGCTTTTTTCTTGTCTTCTTCACTAAAATTTTCCGGTCCCAACTCAGAAACATAATAGTTCATATTCGATTTTAATAAAAATTTAGATACATGCTGGGCAAAGCAACTCCCAGCAGTTGCTATTTTGGTTTCAGAGGTAAGCAGAAATTCTTGTTCTAATGCCGGATTAACTCTACTTGGCTCAACAGACGAAACAGCTCGAGACCAATAACTATGATCAGGAAGATCTTTGTATGGGTGCTTAAAGAAAGTTGTAGCTTTACCTGAGATTGACTCCAAGGCTCGTTTAAAGTTATCTGAAATTTTTATATCGGGTTCTAATGATTCATTTTCTTTATATATCTGATAAGAACCATGTATAAAATCATTAAGAGACATCCATTTTTCGTAATGATTTTGAGTAAGGTCATTTGCAATCTTAAAAACTAAACCATTGTGATATTTTTTACTCATTGGTTGTGATGGGTATATTGGAAATATGACGTTGGTTTTATAAGGATCAGATAAAAAATCATCAATTTTTAGATGTTGGTCATATTTTATTTGATTTACATCAAGTAAATGCTTTGCGATATCCTCAAGAACAAAGAGTTTAGGATGATTTATAGTGTGCATAAAATGTCCTAACGCAGCCCATTTTTGGGTTAAATAATCTCCATCTAAACCAGTCTCAGTTAATCTTTGGGAAAGGGCTTTTAAATGAGCGTAGTATTGTTCGCCAAATCCAAGTAAATTAAAAAATTCAGGTATGAATAATTCCCTGCATTCCTTCTCAGTGAGCCCATGGGAATAGGAATTAAAAATGATAGCAGAATGGTAATCCCCTATTGGCGACTTGATAGTTTTAGAGTTACTTCTAACATAAATACAGTCAGGATGACTGCCTCTGAATACAACGTTTGGATAAAAAGAGATTTTTTTTGTCTATATTATTAACACAATCAAGCTCCTTATCAGGAGTCAATGCTGAAAAGATATAATCATACTCACTTAAATCGATTTTTTCATTCATTGAGATAAGTTTTTTGATGTGATTCCAGTGAATTTGCGTGCAAGTGCTATTGCGACAGATTACTGAGATTATTCTAGCTATATACGCTTGACAATTCCCTATCACAGCTATTTTCATATTCCTACCCTATTCGTTCTGCCACAAGATTAGAGAAATGAGTGGCTATTGCATAAGACCTATTAAGGTTTCGCCGGAATCTCACCGGTCTCGTCAGTTATGCTCAATATTACATTAACAAAACGATTTGTCTTGGACAAGAGCTTTTAATAAATGACTATTTATGCGATCGCGTTGCACGAGCTTGCACCACGATAAATAGTAGATTGAAATTATCTAAAAAATTTCACAGCCTTAATCAGATTATTGGTTGCATAACGCAATGGAATGCCAAACAACCCACCAATCTTCATCAAGACCCAAGACTTATTATTGGATGGACAGATAAATTTGTACAGAAGCCACTTTCTCATTCAATGAGTATAATTTTATTAAAATTGATTTGGACTGCAATATTTCAAATATTCAATGTGATATTAATACATTAGTTCCAATATGTAATACAACATCTTATTCAGATTACCCCACCAATGTCGGCACAAGAAAACCTGTGAACCAACGCCTAATATTTTCTTAACAAACCAAAAGTATAATTTATGATTATATAGAACAAATTATTTACACAATTAAATGCCCAAATAGATGCTCATAGGAAAAAATTATGCGTGAAAAAAATGAAAAAGCTGCTTATTTGCATGCTTTAGAAGCAAATCCAATAGATTCATCTGATTTTATTCTATTGACTACAGCTCTTCTAAAAAAAGAATTAGGTAGAAAAATTGAGAAAGAAACGGATGAAATTATAATCAGCTATTTTCATCTTGATAAGGATAAGGCCCTATTAGCGATTGAAAAAATTTGTGAAACTCATCCAGAAATTAGTGAAAATCCTCAATTATCAACAACTA
Source organism: Legionella longbeachae (assembly GCF_004283175.1). GTDB lineage: Bacteria > Pseudomonadota > Gammaproteobacteria > Legionellales > Legionellaceae > Legionella > Legionella longbeachae. The sequence goes on along the minus strand of NZ_RXNW01000003.1, from coordinate 232,219 downwards.
TTGAAAAAGCAAAAAAGCGTATTGCAGATGACCCTAAAGAAAATCAAAGTCGACGGTATTTTGAAACCAGAGTTGCTACAAATCTATTCGAGTCTTTGGAGGAGGCATCTCCTGTTTTCTACGAAAGCATGCAAAAGCTTTCTGATTTAGTGAAAGAATTAAATCCCGAGTTACATGATAAAGACATTGGTAAAGGTAGAGATGATGTTGCAATTATAACAATGGATTTAGCAAAAAGTGTTGTGGGCACCATACGTGAATTAGGTGATACGACACCAGATTTTACACAGAAGAGAAATATTGTTCGACGTAACAGCCCCGCCGCTTATAAAACCAAAGACAGGCTTAATGATCCCGTGAGAGGAACTAATGAAGAGAATCAAGTGTTCACTCAAAATCCAGGTATCATGAAATCCGTTCATGGAATGCCATTAGATGAACGAATTCCTGAAGAACAAAACAGAATTGTTGATTCATATACATTAAACCCTGAAGTCAAGGAAGGATATTCTGCCACTAAACCTCATGTTCCTTTTGTTAATTCTGTATCAGGAACAGCCTTTTCTACGGTAACTCTCGCGGGGGCTTTCATTGAAAAGCATCCTCAAGATCCTGATTTACAAGAACATGTGGATAATATTGTGCGTACTTTTGTCGGTAGAGCAGTAAATGAGGGCTTCCATAGTCTGAGAGAAATAATGGATGTCTTTAAAGAGCCTGCGGTTCAAAAGGTAATTACAGATCACAAACTTGAGTTGAGGATAAAATTTCCCCCTGAAGTACTGAACAAGAGTTTTCAAGAGGCGGTTCAGTATTCTACTAAAATTTGTTTGGATCGTTGCGTTAAAAATGAGTTACAAAGCGTACGTGACCATGCAGGTAAACACAAAGGAGCAGAAAAAGAACCACATAAACTACCTTTCCCTTCAGAAATTGGAATTCGCCACAATAAAGTTACTGGACCTCGTGTAGAGGCAGCACTTAGAGAAATGGCTAAAAGAAATCCACAACAAGCACTTGAATCTGCTCAAAAATTCTTAGAATGGAAAAACTATCATCATAGGAATTTCAATGTTAAAGGCATAAAAGAATTAATAAGCGAATTGAAACCCCAAAATTCATTACTGGATTCTTTTAAAAAGATGAAAGATGTATTACAGACTTCTAAAAAACAAGAAATGGCCAACATTAATAGTATGGGGCAGGATATGAACAAGACTTTTTAGTAACGTTCAATGAACACGCTGTCGAGAAAATTTCGTCAGAGGAGTTATCACACTCCAATTGCTAAAGCATAGAAAATCACTCGTACCTTTTTCTGCATTTAAAATAAAGATTTATCAAAAGCAACCGCATGGGCCGTATTACGTGAAATAATATTTTTATTAACTAATTCTTTTAAATGTTGATCTAAAGTTTGCATTCCCTTAGCTTGTCCTGTTTGGATGGAAGAATACATTTGTGCGACTTTATCTTCTCGAATTAAGTTACGAATGGCTCCTGTACAGATCATTATTTCTAGAGCAGCTACTCGCCCTCCTCCATTTTTTTTCAACAACGTCTGAGCGATCACTGCTTGCAAAGACTCAGACAGCATTGAACGAACCATCGCTTTTTCCTCTGCTGGAAAAACGTCAATAATACGGTTAATCGTTTTAGTGGCGGAATTAGTATGCAAAGTACCAAATACTAAATGTCCTGTCTCTGCTGCAGTCATTGCCAGACGAATCGTCTCCAAATCACGTAACTCCCCTACCAAAATAACATCAGGATCTTCACGTAATGCAGAACGTAAAGCTGCATTAAAGCTAAGCGTATCCCGATGGACTTCACGCTGATTCAATAAACATTTTTTACTCTGGTGAAGAAACTCTATAGGATCTTCAACGGTTAAGATATGATCATAACGAGTTGAGTTAATGTAATCGATCATCGCAGCCAGGGTTGTACTTTTCCCAGATCCTGTGGGCCCTGTGACCAATACCAATCCTTTGGGATAACTTGCCATTTCTTCGAAAATAGATGGTAGCCCTAAGTCTTTCATACCTAAAATCAGAGAAGGAATAGTACGAAAAACTGCTGCGGCACCTCGTGATTGATTAAATACATTTACCCTGAAACGGGAGAGATTTTCTATTTCAAAAGAAAAATCAACTTCTAAAAACTCTTCAAACTCTTTTCTCTGTCGATCGTTCATTACATCATAAATAATTTTTATCACCTCTTTATGCTCCAGAGGAGGCAAATTGATTTTGCGTAAATCCCCATCAACACGAATCATTGGAGGTAATCCCGCGGACAAATGTAGATCTGAAGATTTATTTTTGACTGAAAATGCCAATAATTCTGCTATATCCATTGATTAATCCATTCTGATTCTTCATGATTGTTTATTAGATTAACTTACTAACCAGCACTCGGCAAATACTGTTTCTTTTGCTATTGTTGAAATTTTTTCATTTACTTTATTAATCATGAGCCTTCATCAAGATCTGAATCGAATACAACAATTAATCACACAAACTGCCTTGGCTTACGACCGAAAACCAGAAGGCGTATTATTACTTGCGGTCAGCAAGCAACAAGGTGTTGATAAAATTCAAGAAGCTTTTCGTCTGGGCGTCAAAGACTTTGGAGAAAGTTATTTCCAAGAGGCACAAAAAAAAATAACCGCCTTGAAGAATTTACCTATCAATTGGCATTTTATTGGTCCAATTCAGAGCAATAAAACCAAGGGAATTGCTACTCTTTTTAGTTGGATTCATAGTATAAGTCGTTTAAAAATTGCCTCTCAACTTAATGAATATCGAACAAAGGACTTAAGTCCACTTAATGTTTGTATACAAGTTAATTTAATCGATGAAAAATCCAAGTCGGGGATACCTCCAGAACATGCAGCTGAGCTAGCCTTGGCTATCAATAAATTACCTAATTTGAAACTCCGAGGTTTAATGACTATTCCTCCACCAATCAACGATCCAGATCTTCAGTACGATGTCTTTATCCGTCTTAATCAACTCATGCAACAACTCAATCAAACCCTTGATTTAAATATGGATACTTTATCTATGGGAATGAGTGATGATCTAATTCCTGCAATCAAAGCAGGGGCTACAATAGTTCGTGTTGGTAGAGCCATTTTTGGTGAGCGACAAAAATCAAGCAACGCGGTATAATTGCAAAAAATAAAGCTCTGTTTACTATTCTGAGAACAATGCGACGCTGTAAGTCCAATGCTGAACACCAGAAAAGAGAATTACAAACAGATCAATTATAAAATTAGGATAGGGGAAAATATGTCAGGTTTTAGCGCTGTAGCACTGTTTCTTGTTTCTTTGGTTTTTTCGCTCCTTATTTTCAGTTTATGGCTCCGTATTGCTTTACGCTATCTACGTGTTAGCGTACTGCATCCAGTAAGCCAGCTTATTTATAAGATTTCAGATCCAATAGTAAATCCAATTCAACAAATAACACAGCAAAAACACCAGCCAGGACAAAAATACGATATCCCTGCTTTGATTACTCTGGCTCTTGTAGAACTACTAAAAATGATTTGTATCAGTTTACTTGCATTACACGGAATAATGCCTTTTTTATATTTACTTATTTATATTATTGCCGATTTAATCATCCAACCCTGCGACATTCTATTTTATGCTATCCTCGTGCGAGTAATAATGAGCTTTGTCAATCCCGGATGGCAAGGACCAATTGCCGATTTTTTACGTTTATTGACTGAACCTATTTTAAAACCAGGTAGAAAATTGATTTCCAATGTTGCGGGGTTCGATTTTTCTCCTTTTATCATTCTGATAATACTAAAAATTATCACTTTATTTATTAGTGCAAGCCTCCCCTGGAGATTGTTATAAAAGCAACTATACTTTATTTAAACGCTGAGGATTAGTGGGGAAAATTATGAAACTGACTCTTTACAGGTACATTAGTTTAGGGTTATTTATTTTACCTTTTAGCCTATTTGCTGACACACAGTCTTATTATTGTCCCCAAAATCATGGTTACATTAATTTAGGGATGACGCCTGATCAAGTTATTGCGGCATGTGGCCAACCCATAAGTCAACAAGAATCCAACCAACCTGTTTTACAGAAGATTCCCATGCAACAACTTATTTATAATAATGCAGGAGCAAGTAATGCTTATGCAGGAGTATGGCAAGTTCCGGGAACAACACCGGCTGGTTCAGGTTCTGCTTACTATAACGTTTGGAGCATTCCTCAACCAAATAGTGGAGCGCAACTCGAAGTAGATGTAGTGAATCAAAAGGTGAAATACATCAAATTAAATGGTTCCAACAGTAATGCCGTTTCTATCTGCAGTGGCGCTAATATTCAACCCGGTGATCCGATACAAAAAGTATATTATTCTTGTGGGAGCCCCACAGTAACTAATAATACTTACATTAATGAAGTAGTACCAACAGCACAAAAACCACAGGTATGGATCTATCAGCCAGGACAATATCAATCTGCTGTTACAATGACCTTTGTAAATGGTAAACTCTATTCCATTCAGTAGCAGTAGCAGTAGCAGTAGCAGTAGCAGTAGCAGTAGCAGTAGCAGAAACTTTAAATGTAAACTAAAACGCAATTGAAGTGTTGTGAGTTTAACTGTATTTTCAGGTTTAAAGCGAAGTTTAAATCTATCCTTTTTTGTCGCAGAGAAGAATCGCTTTGGTGTAGGAAGAAAATAAGATACACTCTCAAAATTTTAGCGCAAGCAACATCCATAATTAATGTTACTTGTTTTTTTAAATAGAGAGGTAAAGCTCCAAATGACTGCAAGCATTGATGAAATCACTATAGCATTTAACGAAGATGGTACAGAAACCACCAAAGAACTTGATAAAAAAGTCTTAAGCAAAGGAGCCTGGACTACAATTATGTTCAAGTATCAAGACTGGGATAATAGCCAGAATGATTTTGGTCCAGTCAAATATTCAATCCGACGGTATCAAAAACGAAATAATCAATACTGGCTAAAATCTAAATTCAACATTTCCAGTACCGAACAAGCACAAAAAATAGTTGAAATTCTTAGTGATTGGCTAAAATAATTTGAATTCAACAAAAAAGTTATGGCGTTATCAAACTTTATCCCATAAATCTTATCTTGGCGAAGTCAGGGATAAGTAGCATTTGAATCTTAAGAAAACTGTTCGATAAAAAAAGAAGTTAATTTTTATATCGAACAGCATATTAAAATAATTTTTCATTTTCCCAAAAAACATACTATAAATTAATAAGCAATACCCTTAAAAATCATATAGAAAATCATCTATTTTTATAATTGACTTTCTTGCCTAATGATGTACTATTTTTTTAAAACATGATAGTTTAGATTGCATATTAACTTTTTAATAAACTTTTAAGGAATAAACATGCTGCGTTTTATAGGATTTTTTGCTCAACCGACCAAAATTGCAATTCAATCAGGTGCTGGTGCAATGGCTACCGCAGCTATTGCATCAGGGATATATCAAGTGGGTACTACAGTGCATAATAAAGTAAAAGAAAAATATGGGCAGACTCAAGGGGATGATTCACCATTAAAGGACTGTTATTTCCCAAAAATTGATTTTACATCACGCTAGGACTAGAAATTATCTTAAATATAAAAGCCTATTGTTTAAAGGTATAGTCCAGGATTAGCTTTTAGCAAAAAACCGGATTTAAATGAGGCTGGGTAGAATCTTCATCAATAAGCATCCCTACCCTCCACAAAAGCAAAAGTGGAGGATTTAAAAACAACATACCAGCTAGAAACTGTATCCTTCACCCGGATTTTTAAAAACCATAAGATCTAATAGTAGCAAAGAAATAGAGTTGCTGAAGTCCTCGAGGTTTATGTCATTGGGTAACGTACTGAATTAAAAAAATTTTTTAAGAGTAAATACATTTGATGTCTAACCTCCTATATCATGTTGAGATGACATAAGAGTGATCTTTGTAAAAAGACGGTGTTTCATGTTTAACACCGCCCTAATCCTTTAATAAAACGAATGTCAGTTACACCCATTCCAAGACAGCATGCGAGCGTTCAAAGTAGGTTTGGACTAGATCTTCAGTTACCAAATCAAGACGAGCTGGACTCCATTTAGGATTTTTATCTTTATCGATTAATAAGGCTCGCACTCCTTCATAAAAATCATTTCCATGCATAAAGTGACTTACGATATCATAATCCATTTGCAAGCATTGGGCTAAAGTTAATCCTTTTGCTTTTTGCAATTGAGCTAAAGTGACTTTCAAACTAAGCGGGGATTTCTTTGCTAAAGTAGCATCAACACCTTTAGCCCATTCCCCTCCATCATTTTGTAAAGATTCACGAATCATTTCAACTGTGGGTTGTGCAAAACAAACATCAATGAGTGGCTGGTTTATTTCTTCTGCAGAAGACACCATAGTAAAATCCTGAAGGCATCGATCCACGCGTTCAAATGCCTCTTTTGATAAGTCTTCATTCATTAATGCGTCAAACAAAACAGGCATTTGTTCTGAAGATACTATTTTTTTGACTAAACCCGCCTTCATCGCATCCATCGCACCTAATCGGTTCCCAGTCAAACCTAGATAAATACCTAGAGATCCAGGACATCGTGTCAATAAATAACTTGCTCCAATATCAGGAAAAAAGCCAATACCCGTTTCAGGCATTGCAAATACCAATCGTTCACTGGCAATTGGATGACTGCCATGCAGGGAAATCCCTACTCCCCCCCCCATAACTATTCCGTCAATTAAAGAAATATAAGGTTTACTAAAATGATGAATAAAGTGATTCAACCGATATTCATGCCAAAAAAATTGCATTTGCTCTGCATCATTTATTTGCCCGGAAAAATAAAGTGAACGTATATCCCCACCAGCACAAAAAGCATTCCCAGATGCCGCACGTACAACTACAGCATGAACAGTATCATCTTCTTTCCAAAGACTTAATTGCCATTGCATTTTAAGGATCATGGTTAACGTCAGGGCATTAAGTGCACCGGGTCTATTTAAAGTAATGACTCCTAATGAACCCTCTTGTGTAAAAAGTACTTCATCAGTCATAATTACTTCCCTTCAAATTTTGCTACTCGTTTCTCTAAAAATGCAGCTACTCCTTCTTTCTTATCCTGGGAAGCGCAAACTTTAGCAAAATGGATTGCTTCTAAGTGTAAGGCATCATCCAAAGACAAATCGTAGCCATGATCAATGACTTCCATAACCCCTGCTATAGCTAGCGGTGCCATACTCAAAATTCCCTGCAATATGTTTTTTCCTTTTTCTAACAAAGCATCAGGCTCAACAACCTCGCTCACTAACCCCCACTGAAATGCCGTTTCAGCATTAATAAATCGGCCGGTTAAACATAAATCTAAAGCGCGTCCTTTGCCGACTAACCGTGCTAAACGTTGTGTCCCACCATATCCAGGAATAACCCCAAGCTTTACTTCAGGCTGGCCAAATTGTGCCTTAATCGAAGCAATTCTCATTGTCGCAGAAATAGCTAACTCGCATCCCCCACCAAATGCAAACCCATTTACTGCTGCTAAGGAGGGTTTTCCCAAAGTCTCCAAAAGTTTAAACACCTCTTGGCCTCGACATGCAAATTCATACCCGGTTTGCGCGGTACATTCAGCGAGTCGGTTAATGTCAGCCCCTGCACAAAAAGCTTTTCCATTCCCGGTGATCATTAATGCTTTAACCTTTGAATTGGTTCTCGCATCACCAAATGACTCCGCTAAAGCATCTAATACTTCGCTACTTAACGCATTTAATTTTTCGGGGCGATTTAAAGTTAACGTTAAAATTCCCTGATTATCTAACTCGTGTTCAATTAAATTCATAAATTCACTCCTTTCTTATTAGCACAAAAAGTGCTCCTCGTCTAAAGTCGCTTTAGCTACAATTTCCCGCATAATTTCATTAGTGCCTTCAAGAATTTGATGAACTCGTAAATCCCTAAAGATTCGCTCAATCTGATAATCACGTAAATAGCCATAACCACCATGTATTTGCATCGCTTTATCACTAATACGAAATGCAACATCCGTAGCAAAACGCTTAGCCATAGCGCAATACATTGGGACATTAGGCTCATTTTTGTCCATAGCATTTGCCGCCCGATAAACCATTAATCGTGCTGCCTCGTAATCAGTAAGCATATCTGCAAAATAAAAACGCAATGCCTGCATTTCCGAAAGAGGTTTTCCAAATTGTTTACGCTCATGCATGTATGCCTGAGTTAATCGCAAACAAGCAAGAGCACCTCCCAAAGAACAGGATGCGATATTAATTCGACCTCCATTTAATGCATTGAGTGCAATTTTGAATCCCATGCCTTCATCACCAACTCGGTTAGCAATTGGTATACGGCAATTCTCAAAATAAACAATGCACGTAGGTTGACTGCGCCAACCCATTTTTTTCTCTAATTTGCCGAAACTCAAACCTGGAGTATCTTTTTCAATAAGCAAACAGCTTATTCCGTGATGCGATTCATCACCAGTTCGGACCATACATAAATATACATCACTCACCGAACCACCCGAAATAAACGCCTTTGAACCATTAAGAACGTAATAATCCCCATCCTTCACTGCTTTAGTTTTTAAAGAAGCAGCATCTGAACCTGATTCAGGTTCAGTCAAGCAATAGCTGGCTAATACTTCCATTGAGGTTAATTTGGGTCCCCATTGAGTTCGTAATTCAGAATGGGCATATCGATCCACTAGAGACGTAACCATATTATGAATCGAAAGATAAGCACTCGTGCTGATACAACCTGTTGCCAATTGTTCAAACAATAAAGCAGAATCCAATCGTGTTAATTGCGCTCCACCAATATCCTCCCGCGCCATCATTCCTGCCATTCCTAAAGCTGCTGCTTCACGTAAAACCGCAATGGGAAAATAATCATGCTCATCCCAATTATCTGCCATAGGCGCTAATTTCTCACGAGCAAAATCAGCCGCCATCTCCCGAAAAGCCAAATGCTCGGCCGTGAATTTAAAATCCATAAAACTATCCTTAGAAAAGTGGTTTCATATATACTATTATTGCGAATTTTCATCATCCGTGAAAGATATATGTTCCAAAAATTACCCAGAACATTTTATGAGCGCGACACAATTATTGTAGCCAAAGCTCTTCTAGGCAAATACCTAATTCATAATATAGATGGAATAGAATATATAGGAAAAATTGTCGAAGTCGAGGCTTATTTGGGACAACATGATCTGGCTTGCCATTCCTCCAAGGGTATTACCCCAAGAACAAAAGTGATGTTTGGTCCCGCAGGCTATGCATATGTTTATTTGATTTATGGGATGTATTATTGCACGAATGTAGTTACCGAAACCGAAGGCACAGGCTCAGCAATATTACTACGTGCCATCGAACCCATTAAAAACATCCAGGGAAAAACACAAGGCCCCGGGTTGTTATCAAAAGCAATGCATATTGATAACAATTTAAACCAACATGATCTAACGAGTGATACTTTTTATATTGCTGATTCAGGTGCCCCTCAAACTTTTACAATTGTTGAAAAATCAAGGATTGGTGTCCATTATGCAAAAGATTGGGCAGAAAAATTACTTCGTTTTTATATAAAAGGGAGTGCTTTTATTTCCAAACCATGATGATATACTGCGCAAAATATGTCGTTGTACTTCTTTGGCGCTTGTAAGAAAAAAATAAGAATAAGCACATGGAAACTATTGTAGCCCCCATTTCTCGTAATACTTTATCAGTACTCAAAGAGTATTTTGGTTTTGACTCCTTTCGTCCCCCTCAAGAGGATATTATTAAAGATGTCATTGCTGGTAATGATGTTCTCGTTTTAATGCCTACTGGCGGGGGAAAATCTTTATGTTATCAAATACCTGCACTGATAAGACCAGGTGTTGGTATCGTTGTTTCCCCATTAATTGCACTCATGGAAGATCAAGTAACTGCACTAAGATTACAGGGAATCCGTGCTGCTTACTACAATTCTTCCTTAACCAGTATCGAAGCAAAAAATGTATTAATTCAGCTACATCATGGTGAGTTAGACTTGCTATACATTGCCCCTGAACGTCTTATAAACATATCTTTTTTAGATCGGTTAAAGGAGTGTAATATCGCTCTATTTGCAATAGACGAAGCACATTGTATCTCCCAATGGGGACATGATTTTCGTCCTGAATACGCCGCTTTAGGTGTATTAAAAACTCACTTTCCTGCTGTTCCCATTGTTGCTTTAACTGCAACCGCAGATCGACAAACTCGCCAGGACATTGTAGCCAAACTTAACTACATACCCAATAAATACATCGCTTCATTCAATCGCCCTAATATTCATTATAAAGTAGTGCCCAAGACTCATGCGTTAAAGCAATTAAATCAGTTTTTAAGTTCCGTAGAGCAGCAATCAGGAATTATTTATTGTGGAACACGTAACAGTGTAGAAAATACAGTCGAAAAATTACAAAAAATGGGTTTCAAGGCGCGTGCTTATCACGCCGGGCTTTCTCATGCCGAACGTAAAGAGGTGCAAACTTTGTTTAGATACGATCGTATCGACATTGTAGTTGCTACAATCGCCTTTGGAATGGGGATTGATAAACCAAATGTCCGTTATGTAGTACATTATGATTTACCTAAAAATATCGAAGCTTATTATCAAGAAACTGGCCGTGCTGGAAGAGATGGATTACCCGCCCAGGCGCTTTTGCTTTATGATGCAGCAGATAGTGCCCGGCTTCGCTCTTGGATTGTAAATAGCCCACTTGAAGAGCAGCGATTTGTCGAAACCAATAAACTAAATCATATGCTCGCTTTTGCCGAAGCATCGCATTGTCGTCGTCAAATTTTGTTACGTTATTTTGATGAGTCCTTTGAGACAAAATGCGACTATTGTGATGTCTGTGATAATCCACCTGTAACCACGGATGCAACCGAAGATGCACAAAAATTTTTATCCTGTATTTATCGATTACGACAAAATTATGGATTAATGCACACCATAGATGTATTACGTGGTAGTACGTCCGATAAAATAAAACAGTACGGTCATGAACAACTAAGCACTTTCAGCATTGGCAAGGACAAATCCATCTATTATTGGAAACAACTTGCCTGGCAACTTATTCATAAAGAGTATTGTATACAAGACATGGATCATTTTAATGTGCTGAAACTAACAGCTAAGGCCATTCCATTGCTAAAAGGTGAGGAAAAGATTTTTTTAACTTTGCCTAATATGGAGCCTAAACCTGATAAAAAGAAAAACAAGGAGCGACGATCACTCCAATCTACACAGAGTCCTTTATTTGAAATGCTACGTGTTTTAAGACGTAAGCTTGCTGACGAAGAGAACAAACCACCTTTTATGATTTTTAGCGATGCAACCCTACATGCAATGACTGAAATAAAACCTCAAAATATGGAACAATTACTCACGGTACCTGGTGTTGGGCAACATAAACTAGCGCGTTATGGAAGCCAGTTCCTCAACGCATGCAACGAACATACTGAATAAAAAAAGAAGCTTAAGGCATTTGTATATTATTAACTAAGGCCTCCCATTGCTGTTAGGGATAAATTTTTTGCCAAAGTAGAATTTGCCGAACCTTCCTGTCGGACTCCCTCTATTTTTCATACGCTGTACTCAATTTACAAGAGATTGAAATCTAGGGATTCAAATTGCCTTTCTCTTATGAAGAAGAAATGATATTTCTGTTTGAAGGAGCTCTCCGGTCTATACCTTTTAATACAATTTTGGCTTTGTTACTGACTTTAGATCTTCTAAAAAAAAAGCATCCCCTCAATTAATTATTTGGATTTTATTGATTATCGCAAACAGCATTATCCGGTGGTTTTTTTGTCACTATGTCTTAATAAAACATTTGTATGCGACTCCTAAGATTTTAACAGTTTTTGTTCTCTTGACTTTTATTATGGGAACTATTTGGGGATCTGGTTATTTACTTATGTTACATGGCATTTCCATCCTTCAAGAATTTATTATTATTTTGGTATGAGGTGGAATGATTGCCAGAGCAATTGCCTCATTATCAGTTTATCTACCGGCTTACTATACCTATATATTGCCTATATTTTTACCTGTAATTACCTATAACTATTTAACATTTGAATCAGATAGAGTCATACTGGCAACTATGTTTTTACTTTTTGTACTCATGCTTGTCATATCTGCAAAAATTAATAATTTATTGTTAAAACGGGTTTTTAGGTTATCAAGAGAAAAGCAAGTATTAATTGATGATTTACATCAATTGTCCCTAACAGACTCCTTAACAGGCCTAGACAACAGGCGTTATTTTGAATCAATTTTAAAAACAGAATGGGGTATAGCACAGCGTAATCATTATTCATTCGTTTTGATATCAATTGACGTAGATAATTTTAAATTAATTAATGATAATTTAGGACACCCTTATGGTGATCATTTTTTAATTTTCATCGCTGAATTATTAAAGAGTACTTTTCGCCGTTCTAATGACTTCATTTGTCGCATTGGAGGAGATGAGTTTTCAGTAATTATCTTCAATCAATCAGTTCAAAAATCTTTGGCTGTCTGTAATTCGTTCATTAATAAATTCAATCAAAATAAACCTCAAGAAGAAGTTATTATGGACAAAATAACTTTAAGTATGGGAGTCGCATGGATAAAATCAAATTATAGTCTTCAAATTGAAAAACTCATTACTTTCGCTGATGATGCTTTGTATAAGGCAAAAAATAAAGGTAAAAATACAGTAGAGGTCATAGGGTTAGATTAAAGTTAGCTCGATATAAAAATAACGTGATTTTTATATCGAGCTGTTTTTATTTAAAAAAAGCTCTCGTATAAATGCTCTCTTAATAACGACATAATTCTCGTAATACGGCTGTTGCATAAGCGCCGGCAGGAAGAATAAAGGACAACTCTACTACATTGTTGTGAATAATGCATTTAAGTTGTTCCACATGCAGAATATTTGCACGCCAAGCTTCCTCTGCTCCAAAAAGCTCTAAACCATTCAACCATGGTTGCCAATTGGCATAAATTTTATTTATTAATTCCAGAGCCTTGCCCTTTACTTTATTTTTGCTTATTCCTGGTAAAGGGCTCGCCGGGGAAATATCTTTATCTTTGATCCTTTGCAACAGCTCCTCACTAGCCTCATCAATAACAAAAATACTATTGGATCCACTAAGCTGCATTACATCACCAGGAAGAGGTGTATTCCAACAACGCTCTATGACACGTTGCGATAAAATTAAATTATAAAGCCATGAACGGGCAGCAGAACTATATATACCCTTTAAAAATCTATCCTTAACTTTACGGCCATGCACCAACATTTCTTCAGCTTTAGATAAATTTCCAGCTTCTCGACCAAATCGTTGCTCACCAAAATAATTTGGAACTCCAAACTCTTTAATCTGCCCGATACGCTGCACTATGTCTTCTAAATGCGATACTTCACGCAAATGTATAATAAATTGATTACCCGTTAAAAAACCCGGTCTTAATTTTTTATGATGGCGAGTACATTCTAAAACTCGCCAGCCTGGAGCAGCATAGTGCTCAATTCCTGGAATGATTTCTCCTGGGGCATGAACACTTAACCATTGTGTCGCTAGTGCCTGCCTGTCCTTTAATCCAGCATAACCAATTGATTTTATTGGCTTATGAACTAATTTTGCTAATGATTTAACAACTTCCTCTGTTGTCAGACCTCTTTTTTCAATTTTAAGCAGAATATGTTCTCCTTGGCCAGTAAATGGACTATCGAAAAACTCATTCACTTGAAAATCTTCGGGAGTATTTTTAAAAACTGCTATGGACTTAGGCAAGCCATTAACTCGTGACCAATCTAATGAATACATCTAAAACAACCTTCTCTTAAAAAAACTATAGCACTAATTGTCTTGCAAAAAGTATATAAATCAAATGATTTTCAGTGCATACTTAAACAATTGTTATTGAATGGATGAATTAACAATGAATGCGACATTTTCTTCCGTAAGAAAGGCTGTATTTCCTGTGGCGGGTTTAGGAACGCGATTTTTACCCGCAACAAAAGCAGCACCTAAAGAAATGTTAACTGTAGTTAATAAACCCTTAATTCAATATGCTGTTGAAGAAGCTTATGATGCTGGCATACGAGAAATGATTTTTGTCACTTGCCATAACAAAACAGCCATTGAAGATCATTTTGATCTCGCCTATCAATTGGAAAATGAGCTAAGAAACCATGATAAAAATGAACTCTTATCTATAGTTCAATCCGTTACTCCTTCGGATATGGAGTGTTTTTATGTCCGTCAGGCAAAACCGCTTGGACTGGGGCATGCCGTTTTATGTGCCGAGAAAATTGTAGGTAATGATGCATTTGCAGTAATTCTGGCTGATGATTTAATGACTGGACAAATACCGGTTATTAAACAGTTGATCCAATTATACGAAACATACGGTCATAGTATTATAGCAGTAGAAAATGTACCAAAAGAATTAACCGAATGTTATGGAATTATTCAAGGTGTCCCGTGGAATAATAACATTTTAAATGTACACCATTTAGTAGAAAAACCGAAGCCAGATCAAGTTTCATCAAATACAGCTATAGTGGGGCGCTATGTTCTTACACCAGCTATTTTTGATAAAATCAGGGCATTACCTCATAAAGAGCATAAAGAAATTCAACTGACTGATGCAATCAATGCCCTGCTCCAAAACGAATCAGTTTTAGCATGTCTGTATGAGGGAAAGCGTTATGATTGTGGTAGCGTACTTGGATTTTTAAAAGCGAACGTAGATTTAGGAAAAATACATCCAATTGAAGGTGAAAGTTTTTCCAAATGGCTTACAACAGAATAATCAATTAATTTTAAATAGGAAAGTTATGGAACAACTCACACAAAAAAAGGCTTGGAAGAGGCTCGAGAAACTTGCAAAAGGAGACAGTATAGGGAATGTTGAAATTGAAAATTACTCTAAATCTGCGGCTCATATTACTCTTGATTACAGTGGGCAACAAGTAAGTTCTTTAATTATGGACGCCCTTTTTGACCTTGCTAATGAATGTCAGCTGTCTGAAAATATAGATGCATTACTGAGTGGAAAACCTATAAACAATACAGAAAATAGACCTGCTTTACACACAGCGCTTCGAGTCCCAGAAAGTGAAATAATATTGGTTAATCAAAAAAATGTCGTTCCTGAAGTCATTAATGCCCGCAAGCAAATGTATGAAATCTCGACTAAAGTCAGAAATAAAGAATGGCTTGGTTATACTGGAAAACCGATCACTGATGTCATTAACATTGGTATTGGTGGTTCAATGCTTGGCCCCTTCTTTTGTATTCATTCGCTCAGCGATTTAGTAACGGATCAAATGCGATTCCATTTTATTTCTGACATAGACCCTCAGGTTTTTCAGCGCATTACAGCAAAGCTTAATCCAGAAACTACGCTTTTTATTATTTCCTCAAAATCATTTACAACTCCAGAAACTTTTGCTCATTACCAACAAGCATTGAAATGGGGGCAGTTGCAGCAACATCATGAAAAACACTTTATTGCAGTTACAGCCAATGTGAAAAAAGCACAAGAAATGGGTTTTAACACCATTATCCCTATATGGGATTGGGTGGGTGGACGTTACTCTTTCTTCTCTGCGATTAATTTGATTTCCTGTATTGCGATTGGTTGCGACCATTTTTCTGAAATCATTAATGGTGCACATGAAATGGATGTACATTTTCGTTCAGCAAATTTTGCCAATAATCTACCTGTATTATTGGCATTACTTGGCATATGGAATATTAATTTTTTAAACACTAATAACTTGCTGTTGATGACTTATACCCAAGATCTACAACATTTCATTTCTTATCTGCAGCAGCTTGATATGGAGAGCAATGGAAAATCGATTAATAAACAAGGGCGAAGAGTAGATTACGCAACTGGCCCTATTATTTGGGGGGGATTAGGTAATCAAGCTCAACATAGTTACTATCAACTTTTATGCCAAGGCACACATAAAGTAACAACTGATTTAATTAGTGTTCAGACTTACAAGGATGATGTAATAAACAAAATCTGTCTTGCCCATAAAGAAGTACTCACCAAAGGAGGAAACCCAACTGATAATCCTCATAGTAACATTCCCGGACAAATGTCAGTAAATCATCTTTCCTTGGCAGATTGCTCACCAAAGACATTAGGCTCTTTAATCTCTTTATACGAACATAAGATTTTTGTACAAGGGATAATCTGGAATATCAATTCATTTGATCAACCTGGGGTTGAAAGCTCAAAAGAAATAATAAGACAAAATAATTGGATTAGCTAAGCCTTAACCAGCTGGGGTTTATGTTATTCCAAATGTAAACCCCAAACAGTTTCTGGTCTGAAACACCATTGTTTCTATTTTGACACCCATGAAATCTTGACATCAACGTGTTCCTCTTGTATCTTTTCAAAAATACAAAATTTTAGGTCAATATGATTAAAAACAAATCTATTTCTATTATAGGCACAGGCCACTTAGGCAGCGCCTTTGTACGTGGCCTTATTAAAAGCGGATACCCAGCAAACTTGCTCACTCTAAGTAATCGTAATACCCGCAAATCGGAGCAACTCGCTAAAGAATTAGATGCTTTATCTACGAAAAGCAATATTAATGCAGTTAAAGATACTGAAATTATAATTCTCGCGGTAAAACCTCAATTTATGCAAGATGTTTGTCAGGAAATTGCCCCAATAATTCAAAATAAAAATCCTGTAATTGTTTCTTTAGCAGGCGTTATAGATATAGAAAGCATTTCTCGGTGGCTTAACAATAACAAACTAGGAGTTATCCGAGTCATGACAAACACCCCTAGCGAATTCTGCAAAGGAACATCAGCTTTATTTGCCAGTCCATCAACCACAGCTGAGCAAAAATTAATGATTGAAGCTCTTTTTAATAATGTGGGATACACGTTTTGGGTAGATCAAGAGTCCATGATAGACACGCTTACAGCTCCTATTGGTTGCGCACCAGCCTATATTTTTCTGTTTTTAGAAGCTTTACAAAATGCCGCTATAAGTAGAGGGATTTCTGCAGAGTTAGCAGAAAAAATTTCATTGGAATCCATATTTGGCGCTGCAGAGTTAGCAAAAAAATCCGGTCGTTCGTTTGCTCAATTACGGGAAAGCGTGACCACACCACAAGGTGTTACTGCATATTCGTTGGAAAAGTTATCTATGGACAATTTTTTTGATATTTTCAAAAAAATTTATACCGATGCTGAAGAACGTATCGAACAAATTTCCCAAACATTACCAACTTGAGGCGAAACGGTCAAAATTTTACGAGATGTGTGACTATAGAGGGAAATCTATTGAAAATAGTCCTCAAAATGGAAGGTTTAGCACGCCTGTTGCTTTTAGACCTTCCGCTTTCGCGGAAGGTGACGAGAAACATTTGTAGATAGAAATGCCACACCCGTTGCAACAGCCTGAGGGCTCAACCATAGCGCTATTTTTACCTATTGAGTGCTAACGAAGAAGAAGGTGCTTCATTGCTTTGAGCTTGAGAAATACTTAATGAAAACAACCGATTAGAATTCTGGACTGAGCGTCTTCTTGTTCTGCCGATGTTTGCAACTTATCAAAAAATCCATCATCAAAGCATCATGTTTAAATAAATGAACGATTATAGTTAGCGTTAATTCAAAAGCTTTATCTACCAGATTAATAAGGCTTGGATTGGCTGAAAAAGGAGGAGCATATTTTTTGGACAGGTAATTGTTAAAGCCTTGCTGTTGTTTTGCGTTGACATTTAGGCTTTGTTTTATTTTAGTATCTTCTTCGCTCAATTCCTTTGTCCCAAATTTCCTTAATAACACTACCATTGTTTGAATTAACTGTTTTTTGAAATGCACCACCATAAATTCATTGATTTCCTCTTTAATGACTTCTTCTGTGACCAATTTCAGTAAGGGATGGTCAAGGACTGACTGAAGAAGCCTGAGTTTAACCCCGGAGAAACAACCAGGGCGATCTCCTTTGAGATCGTCGTATTATTCAAGCTGTCCTTTGTTTTTGCGTCTCCTTTGATCCCAATTATGCGCGCGCCCAATATGAGCCAATTCATCAAAAAATGCTCCAACGAGTTTCCAAAGTGTAGTCATCAATACATGGCTATCCTTATCGATAACCCCTAAATATAAAAGAATAATAAGCGAAAGACATTATTCAAAAGTAGACTAACGCTCGGTATGGGAGCCGTTAGTATAGACATATAGCCATCGATACTTGATTTCTTTTTATATTTACTTAAATATTGTTTTACTAGATCATCGAGCGTACCCATTAATGTAAAAATAAGGTCGCAAACCGAGAACCACCCTTCATAAAATACCATACTTCTTGAGGAATCATGGATGCTAGTGAGTTTTTTACATCATCGTAGCCGAAGAAATTCATTGATGTTAAACCTGAAGTTAATTTAAATATGCACCAATACAACCAAAAATGAAATATAAAAAACCAAGTAGAGATATTATATAGTCATCTTCTTAACCGTATGAGGAAGCATACTTGAAACTTTGACCTCTTACGTGCAAAGAATTCTTTCAAAAGCAGACTGAACGTTCTAAATGACATACATCTTGCATGAAAATGACTCTCGAAATATTTACACAGCCCTACCCCACCTTTTTGAGAGTCATTTTAATGAATCAATTCCAATAAGGATAAATTGCTTATCCAAAATTAGATACTGGCCTAACCCAGGGATGCAACTTTGCCAAACTCGTTGGTAGCTTACTGGCATGATGTTGTGCTTGAACTTTATTTGGATATTCTCCTAAAGTGAGCACATACCAAACACCTTTTGAATTAGTAAAGCGTCTCAATTTAGCATTTTGAGCAAGCAATTTATTCGTCTTACGAAAATGCTCAATGTGCTTTTTATCATGACTGGCAGTTAATTGAATTGTATAGAGATTAGTAACTAATTTAGAGTTGGTTTTTTTTGCGGGAGATTTAGCCAATTTAATTTGTTTCTTCGTTGTGACTTTTTTCGCATCCAAAATATGTTTGGCGGGCATAGGATGTTTTGCAGCAATTATATTTTTTACGGGTAATTTAGGGATAACAACAACCTTATCCACAATTGCCTTGGTATCACTGGGTATCTCATCATCTGACTCGTCAAAAACTTCTTTTGTAGGCAAGGAAGAGTAGACCAATTGCCGAGTAGAAGAATCCTGCCAGGATGCAATATAACTTTCTGGTTTTTCGGGTAATTCGGGTAGCTTCATTGCAATAGTTTGTATCTCTTCGCTATGAGCAGGAGTAGCGATGTTATCTTGAGGAGGTGCAGAATGAAACGCCTGGGATAAATAAAATCCAAAAAAACCAGCAACAAGTACCGTGCCAGCAGCAATTCCTGTCCTTTTTACTTTCTTGAACACGTCTATTTTTTCAGAGGGAGTGCATTGATTTACAAATGCTTCCAGATCATTATTAATTTTGGCCAGATTCCCTTTAGTTAATTGATAAAATTGTTTAATTTGTGCATCACTTAGAGGTTTACTAATTAGATGCGAAGCCATTGCACGCTGTGATACATAAGTTCTCGCCTCGCTTTCATTTAATGTCCCTAATTCTATAGTATGAATGAAACTATCCCCCAAGGAAGCCCCTAAATGATTTAGCGATGCAACAATTGAATAATCTGCGAGAAAACATAAATGAAAAAAACTGTAATTTTCTTGGCTTTTTATTGCAAATAATGCTTCCTGAATTAAAGAATCAGGCAGATACTGCGCATCATCTATCAATAATAATACATGCGACTTTTGCTCATTTATTTGTTTTACTATTGTAATTATATCCGTATTTTCGTCGTAGTTAAGGTGTAATTGAGCTGCAATATCTTTTATAAGGTTTTCTTTATGATAAGGAGGTTTAACCACTATGGAGGCTGATTTGATTTGTTGATCCAAATTATTTTGTAATAAAGTACCAAATGAAGTTTTACCCCCTTCCTTTTCAGATAATACAGTAACAAGTACATTATTAAAAAGAATCAAATGATTAATGAAGTCAATTTTTGCCAACCAAGAACCAGGTTTAAACAATACTTTTGGTTGGTTTTCAGCCTTTTCTGACTGAGTTATTCCCTCTGTCATTTTTATTCTCCTTTTACAGCCGCAACTAGTGCATGATATAAACTATCTTCTGTGATTCTGGCCTCGAGATAACAACTACCAGGATTTTTAATTAAGATAAAGCGTAATCGATTATTTTTAACCTTTTTATCTAATCGCATCAAATCTATAAGTTTTTTCAAGTTTATAGTGCTTGGAATTTTATGTGGCAAACCGGCGCTTGTTAATATTTGTTCAATTTGCGCAACCAACTGTTCATTGATTAATTTCATTTTATAGGACAAAATCGCTGCACAATAGATGCCTATTGCAACTGCTTCGCCATGCAGCCATTGTTGATAATGGGTATATGCCTCTAACGCATGAGCAAAAGTATGGCCAAGATTGAGCAGCGCGCGTTGACCTGATTCTTTCTCATCATTTTGAACAAATTCAGCTTTGATTTTGCAACATGTTGCAATTAATTGAGGTAATTGAGGGTTATTGGCAGTCAATCCCATTTGCAATGCAGCAAACAACTGCTTGTAAAACGCTCCTCCAGCAAGTAGTCCATACTTGATCATCTCAGCAATCCCTGCACGAAACTCTCTTTCTGGAAGCGAGTTTAAGGTAGCCAAATCAATAACCACTGCTTGGGGTTGATAAAAACTACCAATCATGTTTTTTCCTAAAGGATGATTAATTCCAGTTTTACCACCAATTGAAGCGTCGATTTGCGCTAATAAAGTGGTTGGAATTTGTATAAATTTCACCCCTCTTTGGTATGTTGAGGCTGCAAATCCAGCCATATCACCCACCACACCCCCACCTAAAGCTATAAGCGTAGTATCCCTGTGATGTTTGTTTTGTATTAATGCATCATAGATTGCAAATAAGCTTTGTTGATTCTTATGTTGCTCACCATCTTCCAAAATCACCACATCACATTGAATTGCAGCAAAAGCAGCTTGTATCTGTTTTAAATAAAGGGCAGCAATGGTTTGATTTGTAACAATCAAAACCTGTGAAGAAATGACCAATGTTTGCAAAAAATTTAAATTTTGCAAGCCATTTCGACAAATAATTACAGGATATTGATGTTCAGCTAAACAAACATCAACCTGCTCATAAACCTCAAAGTTCGCCATAAATATATTTTATTATATTATTTGCAACTGCTTTTACCGTTAACTTATCAGTTTCAAAACTAACATCAGCTAACTCATTATAAAAGGGCTCTCGCTCATCTCTTAATGATTCTAATCTTCCTTCAAGATCATTGGTTTGCAGTAAAGGACGCTTAGTATCTCGCTTGGTTCTCTCAAATTGTTGTTGTAGTGAAGTCTTTAGATAGATTACGGTTCCACGCCCTGCCAGTGCATTTCTATTTTCAGGAGTGATTACCACACCACCGCCGGTTGCTAAAACAATGTTGGTTTTTTGAGTTAACTCATCAATAACTTTTTGTTCACGACGCCTGAAACCTTCCTCACCTTCAATATCAAAAATCCATGATATATCAGCACCTGCACGTTCCTCTATAACTTCATCCGAATCAAAAAATTCTAACTTGAGCTCCTTTGCCAAAGCACGACCTATTGTGCTTTTACCAGCACCCATAGGCCCGATGAGAAAAATATTTCGTACTTTAACTATGCTCATTTTTTATTACATACCTCTTTAACTTTAAAGTCATTAATTCACAGATTGGGTTCTGAATAACCCTTTTTGACATCAATACAGAGATATCATCATTGCCCAAAAACAGGGGGTTATTGACACTCAATCCTAATTGTACCTCTCGTAGTAAAAATTCTCGAACAGTATTCTACAACAAATGGACATATTTTATAACCATTTACTTTTAATCATTTACTATTATATCACCCTTTTTATCACCTTCTTAAAAAACATAGGCTCCTGGCATCAATTAGATAGTATTTTCTTTAATTATAAATCGAAGCCTCAACTTAATCTCTGAATTAAGCTTGCATTATCTATTTTTCATCAAAACGTACTGGATTTCGCCCCTCAATAGTAGTGATAGATAATGAATTCGTTATTATTTTAGGAGTTATAAAAATAAGTAGCTCATCATTGTGAACACCAATTTGTGTATTTTTAAATAAATTCCCTACTACCGGCAATTGGCCAAAAAAAGGCACGCGAGTAATTGTCTTGCTTTTATCTTGTTGATAAATCCCTCCCAATACAATAGTTTGTCCATTGCTCACTAAAACATTGGTCTGAATTTCTTTAGTTGCAATTGCTGGAACCCCATTATAAGTCTGATTAGGTAATGCAAGATCCTGATTAATCTTTAAATCCATAAGGATTTTGTTATCAGGAGTAATTTGTGGTATTACTTTTAAACTCAAGACTGCCTTTTTAAATGCTACTGCAGTTGCACCACTAGAAGTTGATTGTTGATAAGGAATTTCTTGGCCTGAGTCAATTAATGCAGGCTGCTGGTTTGCTGTAATTAACCTGGGGCTGGAAATTAGCTCTGCGAGTCCTTCACTTTCTAAAGCTGAAAGCTCCAAATCAAGCAATATATTGTCGCCAAGCTGCGCTAAAGCAATTCCTACTGTAGCTGGATTTGCCTTTGTCAAAGGGGCTGCTACCAAATCCAAATTCAATCTGTCCGTAAAAGGTGTAACATCTGCAGGAGCAACCCCTTGCGCCAATTGATTTGCCCCAGCTAGAGTACCGCTTAAATGTTGCGGCTTGGAAACCCCCCAACGTATACCTAAATCCTGGGCAAAATCTTTAGTCACCTCAACAATACGGGCTTCAATCAGTACCTGTTTTACAGGAACATCCAATTCCTTTATTAACTTTCTGACCTCATCTACTCTACTACCACTATCTTGGATCCATATAGTATTCGTACGTGTATCGACACTGACTTTACCTTTGTCGGATAAAAGTGAGTTTTGTCTGTCTTTAATTAAAATTGCGAGATCGGTCGCTTTGGCATAATTAATTTGTATGAGTTCGGAACGTACGGGTTCCAGTCTTTGGATTTTATGTTGGCTCTTAAGTTGCTGCTCCTCCATGTCATTAAACGATTTTTGCGTGTCGATCACCATTACATTTCCATTTTGGCGCTGTGCCAGGCCTTGGGTTTTTAAAATAATATCTAATGCTTGATCCCAGGGAATATTATTTAACCGTAAAGTAATATTCCCTTGAACTCTGTCACTTGCAACAATATTTATCCCTGTGAAATCAGCAAGTAACTGTAATACTGATCGTATGCTGATATTTTGGAAATTTAAAGAAATCCGTCTTCCAGAAAATACCTGTTTCTTAAGTTTTTCCTGTTCAATTTCTTCCTGAGTCAACGGAAATACATCAACCATAAACTGTTTGTTAATCTGATAGATATTGTGACCAAAATATCTATCGCCCATTAAGGTCATACGCGCATTTTTTCCATCCTGTTGCAAGGTAATCAAATTCACCGGACTGCGAAAATCAGAAACATCAAAACGTTTCCTTAAATTTTGCGGCACTTTAGTATTTAAAAATTTAACTATAATTTCCTTGTCATGCTCTTCTACATCAATTGGAATACTGGCGCTCGAAACATCAACAACCGCACGTCCTGCCTGGCGTTCAACTCCTCGAAAATCAAAATGGGTAATTTCATAACTTGTTTTTACTGGACGATTGGTAATCAACATTTCTTTAGGGGCTTGAAATAATTCATTGCTCTTACCATTTAAAATAATCGTATAAACCTTGCCTGAAACTGAGCCTAAATATGGCACAGCGTATTTTAAATCCAAAACAGCTCGAACACGGGCACCAACAGTTACAAGAGTATAGCTAGCCAGAGAACCAAATTTAATTTCCTTCGTTTTCTGCTCAGTGGGTAACTGTAAATTAGTGTCAACAAAATCTATAACAATGCGTGCCGGATTTTCGATTACAAAATTACCTGGTTGTTTTTTAACCGGATAAGCAAATATAAAGTCGATACGTAACTTCTCCTCCGGCAAAGGAATCACCTTTACGGATATCAAAGAGTTATTCTGAGCAAAAGCCAAGCCCAAGCTCATTCCTATCAAGATTAAAAAAACAACTATTCTTTGCACTTATGCTCCTACTTCCCAGTATATAGCTCAATTTTAGTTCTGTGTTTTTCCCATTTTCCTGAGCTTTGAGTTGTCTCGATTAACTCTATCGAATCAGTCTTTATGGACACAATACGACCATAATTTTGTCCCATATAATCACCAATTCGGGCGGGAGTTACTCCCTTGTTAGGTAGCTCAATTAAGGCCCATATTTCATTATCTTGTTTCAAAATACCCACAAATTTTAATGCATCAAGAGGAAAAGCCTCCAAAGGTTGTTTCGGCCTATTTTTATCAGGCGCATTTACATCAACTTCTTTCTTTTGAGAAATAGGCTTGAATGGACTACGCCTATTGCTATTATCTGGAAATTTAAAAGATGGCAAAGGAGCAAATGAAGGAAGCGGCTCAATTTCCCGTGTTTTCCTCTGTTTTACATCATTAATATAGTTTACTAAATCCTCATTATCATCAGTACAAGCAACTAATAATAAAGATATGAAACAGATACAACAAATTCTTTTGTTCATCATTGCGCGCGATATCGATATATTTTAGCGGTAATATTCATCACCAATTCATCCTCTGAAATAACCTTATGATCTTTAGATGTTTCTCCTTCTATACTAAAGTCATGTAAGGTAACAATCCTTCTCATTTCAGCAACTCGACTAATAAACATTGCTAATTGAAAATAAGTCCCTACCACCGAAATTTTTATAGGCAGTTCTATATAAAAATCATGAACTACCTCAGGCTGGGGAGCAAATAGCTCAAACCTTAAACCTGATGCAACTCCTGTCTTGGAAATTTCTTCCAGTAAACCAGGCATTTCATTTTTTTCAGGAAGCTGCGTAAGCACCGAAGCAAAGCGGCCAGTCAAAGTCTTTAGTTGGGCACGATAGGCAGGTAAATTATACAGCTGACGTTGTTTGTTTTCAAAATCAGCTTTTAAAGTTGTTTCTTGCTGTTTTAGCGTATCAAACTGAGTAAAATTATCTTTAATAATAAGCCAATATCCCAGTGCAATAATTAAAAGGCTTGTACCTAAAAGCATACCAATTTTTACTATCAGTGGCCATTGCCCTACATTTTCCAAGGTTAATTCACTGAGATTAATAGTGTTCATCGTATAATCCCCAACTGAAATTGAGGGGCAAGAACAAAATTTAACTTAAATTCATTATTAGCAGGTTCCTGACGGTCTTCCTTCTTAATTTCGCTCAGAACAGGAGAATGGATCCATTCATTAATTTCTATATTTTTCATTAAAATTGAAACATAGGTATTTGATTCAGTATAACCAGTGACTGAAAGAATATCATTTTTTCCTTCTACCTTTGTTAAATAAATACCGGAAGGCATTACATTAATTAATTCATCAAATAAATGAACCATCAAGGTTCTGGTTGATTGCAAATGCTGAACTATAAACATTCTGGAAATGAATAATTCTCGAGTTTTTTTCAAATTTTTAATTTCAATTAACTGGCTATTCATAGCCGCTATTTCATCTTGCAGCATCTGATTTCGAACAAGTTGATTACTTACTAAATCAGAGGCATAAGTATTAATTAAAAACACAATAAATATTGAAAGCGCTATAACTATGAAAAATAACACCATGAACAGCTTTTTTTCTTGCTCCCGCTTTTGTTCTCGCCAAGGAAGAAGATTAATTTGTGTCATAGAGTCACTCTATATTTCTTAATGCTAAACCACAAGCTACCATAAGTGCGGGTGCATCATTATTTATTGCATCCAAATGGATTTTTTTACTTGGGGTCATATATGAAAGTGGATTAGCAATAATAGTTGTTTTTCCTAAACGGTCTTTAACTAAAGCAACTAAGCCTGGTAATTTGGCTAATCCCCCTGCTAATAAAATATGATCCACATCTCCATCTTGGTTTGTAGAATAAAAAAACTGCAAGGTTCTTTTAATCTGTAACAAGATATTTTCTTTAAATGGTTCTAAAACTTCCGTTTCATAGTTAGAAGGTAATTGTTTTTTATCCCTGGCAAGAGCTGCCTCTTCCAAGGTCATTTTATAGCGTTCAGCAATTGATTCAATTAATTGCTTATCACCAAATTTTTCTTCTCGGGAATAAACTAATTTCATTCTATGCAATACAAATAAATGGGTATAACATGCTCCAATATCAATAATCGCAATTGTTTTATCTTTACCAAGTCCTGGTAAATCTAAAGCAATACGTTGTGCTGCTCGCTCCACAGCGTAAGACTCAACATCTACAACCACTGTATCTAAACCCGCAGCCGCCGCTATTCCAACACGTTGGTTCACATTCTCCGCTCGCGAAGCAACGATAAGTACATCGAGTAGATGCGGATTTTTCTGATGCGGACCTAAAACTTCGAAATCAAGATTAATTTCCTCAATTGGATAAGGAATATATTTATCAGCCTCAGTAGCGATAAGCTCCTCCATCTCCTCTTCATTTAAGCCTTCATTAATTTGCACTACTTTACTGATTATCGCAGCATCTGGCACAGCCAAAGCAGCTTGCTTACATGGGGTATGCAATCGGTCAACTATTTTTTTAACACATTGGGAAACTGCATCAAGATCCTTAATAACATTACCATCCATTGCATTGGGTGGTAATATTTCTCGTCCGTAATTCTCTATAACAAGCTCATTATTCTTACCTGAGATTTCTAATATTTTGACTGCCGTGGATGTAATGTCTATTCCGAGAATTGAACGATGCTGAGGTTGTAGTAATTTGAGCATGTTCTTTATTCCTTTGAATCTTCCATACATTCAAACATTCCTTTTAGAGTATAGGTAGATGTTAACGTAACCTATTAAAAAATTACACTATTTACTATTCAATTAAGTTATCACAAATGGTTATCAATTGTCATATTTACTTCGATAACCAACTTGCGCTTCATCAAAACATTTAATATAGTGAAAAACCAACTTGCAAGGGGATTTTACATTTATGCTTTAACAAGGAGATTCGCATGACTCAATTAGAAGATTTAATTTATTCGTTAGCAACAGTCATTGTACGCTATCACGATAGTCAAGCATATACAACTCGATTAGTTTCAGACCCAGACAAAACTAAACTAAAAAGATTATCTCGCCTATGTGCGATTGATATAATAAAAAATCCGGAAGAAAAATTTGATGAAAAACTAACAAGCGTCATTAAAGCATGTACCCCAGGATATCCTGATCGCGAAAAATATCTTACCTTTTTATTAAATGAAATAAGTTTCCTAAAACCAAACCTTAGCCAAAAAACTCCATATACATCTGAAGAATTAGAAGAGATCCAACGACAAATAACTCAATTTTTTATTGATTGTCGACAATTATTAAAGAAATTAAAAACTCAAAACTATGAGATTACTTGTACCTCTATCAAACCTGTTGAAATCAAGGGATTAATTAATACGGCCTATACGGGTGGTTATTTTTGTACATCGGGGGATCTTTTAATCGATGAGACTTTAAACAGATTTAACATATCCAAAGACTCTTCCGATGAGGAAATTATAGAGGCTGCATCAAGTATATGCAGGGAATATCAAAACATCCTATTAATTTCAGAGCTTAAATCCCAAAAATTAGAGTTAAAATCTCAAAAATCAACTTTAGAACTCAAGGTATCTGAATTAGAAGATGTTAATTCTAAATTAGTTCTGCAAAACTCTGGATTAGACGCTCAAAAGAAAACACTAGAACTCGAAGCATCTGAATTGGAGCATGAAAAATCAACACTGACTCAGCAAAAATTGGAGTTAGAGGAGCAAAAATTTTCATTAGAGAGGCAAAAATCTACTTTAGAATCTGATAAGTCCGCATTAACACTCCAAACTTTCAAGCTCACTGAAAAAAATCAAGGACAAGAAATAGCTATTGAAGGATTACGGCGTGATTTGGAAAAAGCCAAAGAGGAATTGCGTCGTAATATGGAAAAACACCAAAAAGATGTACAAAAGCACCAAATAGAATTTGAGCGTTTCAAAAAGCAAAAAATAGAAATGCATCAAGTGCAGGAAAAAACGATTGAAGAATTGCGTCGTGATTTGGAAAATACCCAGGCAGAACTAGAAAAAACACAATTAGAGTTTCAACGTTTTAAAAAGCAAAAAATAGAAACGCATCAAGCCCATGAAAAAACGATTGAGGAGTTGCATCGTGAATTGGAAAATGTTCGAGCAGAACTAGAAAAAACCCAATTAGAATTCGAGAACTTCAAAAAACAAAAAGCGGAAGAATTACCGTTTCCTAAACGCCAATTACCTTCTCTCTACAGTGGTTTAGCTCCATTCTATTTGCTTAATCAGCAAATGGGAAAAGGAACTTTTTTTCAATCTAATTTAGATTCTGAAAAGGATATAAGTATAGTTGAGGATGTTACTTCAAAACCAAACATCGATTAAATAAAGATTGGGCACTTGCTCTGTAGCAAGTATTTCTATGGCGGTTTCGAATCTTGATATTACTTTGTTTCATTGAATTTTTGGATGAAAATTCAATGAAACAGTTAAAATCAGTATAAAATTCTTTCTCTTTTTTGCACAAAACTCGCAATCTTAATGAGATTCACTGTATAATACCCGCCAAATTTCATTTAAAGCATATATAACTCTATGAAAATGGCATACTTCTGGCGTAAGGGTCTATGGGCGCTGATGAGCCTACTTTTTCTTTTATTAATAGTAGGTAGTTTTTTATACCTCTATCTTGAAAGTCAACTTCCTAATGTAGACTCATTAAAAACAGTACAATTACAAGTGCCTTTACAAATATTCAGCAAAGAGGGGTTGCTGATTCAGGAGTATGGCGAAAAAAAACGTATTCCTGTTACTTATGATGAAATTCCACCAATGCTTACTCATGCATTAATAGCCACAGAAGATCAACGTTTTTTTGAGCATCCTGGTGTTGATGTAATGGGCCTTGGTCGTGCTGCAGTTCGCATGATAAAAACAGGAACAAAATCCCAAGGCGGTAGTACAATTACCATGCAAGTAGCACGTAATTTCTTTTTAAGTCGTAAAAAAACATTTTTACGTAAACTTAATGAAATTATGCTCGCCATAAAAATTGATAGAGAATTGAGCAAGGAGAAAATCCTTGAACTTTATCTAAATAGAATTTATTTAGGTAATCGCGCCTATGGTGTCGGTGCTGCAGCAATGGTTTATTTTGGTAAACCACTCAATGAATTAAACTTAGCAGAACTTGCAATGATTGCAGGCCTTCCCCAAGCACCTTCAACACAAAATCCTATTGCCAATCCTCTGGCAGCTAAGAAACGCCGTGACCATGTCCTAGAGCGTTTGTTAGAAGAACGCTATATTAATGAAGAGCAATATCAAAATGCGATTAATCAACCGATTACAGCTAAGTTCCATGGCACACCTATAGAAGTAAAAGCACCTTATGTGGCAGAAATGATTCGTCAATCCTTATATGACAATTTTGGCCCGGATGCTTATACCAAAGGTTATAAAGTTTATACTACTATCGATGGAACACTGCAAAATACAGCCAATAGTGTAGTAGAAAAGAATTTGATTGCTTATGATCATCGCCATGGATATAGAGGACCTATTGCTACGATTGGTGAAAAAGACAGTAAATCCCTGCATGAAATTCAAAAAATTCTAGGAAAATATCCTGAGCTTAATCATCTTTCTCCAGCAGTAGTAACCGAAGTACGAGAAAAAGATGCTACGGCTACGTTACAAAATGGCCGAACTGTACTGATCCCCTGGAAAGGTTTGGCATGGGCACGACCAGCTCTTAAAAATGGCTGGGTAGGAAAAGCCCCTGTAAAAGCCATGCAAGTAGTTGCCGTTGGAGATATTATTTATGTTCATTCAACAAAAGAACATTGGGAATTAGCACAAATTCCTGAAGCAGAATCAGCAATGGTAGCACTTAATCCTAAAAATGGAGCCATAGAAGTTCTAGTGGGCGGATTTAACTTTCAAAAAAGTAAGTTTAACCGAGCCACTCAATCAAGCAGACAACCAGGCTCCAGCTTTAAGCCATTTGTCTATGCCGCTGCATTGAATAATGGTTATACCTTAGCAACGTTAATTAATGACGCTCCCATTGTTGTTGATGATCCAAGCCAACCAAATTTATGGCGTCCGCATAATGTAAACCTGAAATTTAATGGCCCAACTCGCCTAAAAACGGCTTTGGTTCAATCTAAAAACTTAGTATCGATACGTATTCTTGATGACATAGGCATCAATTATACGATAGATTTCCTTACTCGTTTTGGATTTAACAAAAAAGGACTGCCTAAAGGTTTATCACTTGCCTTAGGAAGCTTATCTATTAGCCCTATGGAATTAACCACTGCTTATGCTGTTTTTGCCAACGGTGGCTATAAAATAGAGCCTTATCTTATCGACCACATTACAGACGCAGACGGAAAGATTTTATTGCAAGCAAAACCCACTGTTGTTTGCAACAACTGTGAAAATATGGATCATTCTACTTTGGCGCCTCGAGTACTGCCTGAAGATATTACTTTTTTAATGAATACCGCATTAAAAGATGTGATTCAACATGGCACGGCCCGTGCAGCCAGAGTGCTTAATCGACAAGATATAGCGGGTAAAACAGGAACCACTAATGATCAAGTTGACGCATGGTTTGCGGGTTTTAATGCAGATCTTGTAGTCACGACCTGGATTGGTTTCGATAACCCTAAATCTTTACACGAATATGCCGCGGGACTTGCCCTTCCCTTATGGATTGACTTTATGAAAGTTGCCTTAAAAGGAAAACCTGAAAGCGAAATGAAACAACCTGAGAATGTAGTTGCAGTCCGTATTGATCCCCATAGCGGATTACTAGCTCGGCCTAATCAACCAAATGGTATCATAGAGTATTTTCGTAATAAGGAAGTTCCAGCAGAAGAAGAGCTTGCTCCTGCCTATAATGCAAGCAACGAGCAGCAACAGTTGGCTCCAGTAGAAGATAGTTTATTTTAGCCATGAGCCGTGGAGATATAAGGCCTTGCATGAAGTTATTTATCTCCACATAGAAATTCATACTCTATGCAATCTATCCGCACTTTGTGAGTTGGTTCCCCCCTGGACTGAACACAACTTTTTTTGCTTAAAATTGTATATTCCAAACGTTAATACTCCTTTCAAACCTATTGTGTTAGCATATTATGATTTACTGAAAACCATAAATATGTCCGATGAGTTGATAAATTATAAAGCGAAACAAAAAACAAGTTGGGGGCTTTTTACTCCTCTAGAGTTATTAACTACCCTAGTTGCTCCGAAGTTGATTCAATTTTCTGGTATTAAGGCTCATGCTCATATCTTGGATGTAGGATGTGGGACAGGAGTAACTGCGGTTACCGCTGCTCGTATGGGAGCCCGAGTCTCAGCTCTTGATTTGAGTCCTGCACTATTAGAAAAAGCAGAATTAAATGCACAATTAGCTCAAGTAATTATTGATTTTAAGGAAGGTGATGTAGAACAACTACCTTATCCTGATGCAAGTTTCGATACGGTTTTAAGCCAGTTTGGTCATATGTTTGCTCCCAATGCACAAAAAGCAATTGATGAAATGCTTAGAGTTTTAAAGCCTGGTGGTGTTATAGCATTTACTACTTGGCCTACTGAACATTTTATTGGCCAATTATTTGCGTTAATCAGTAAATATAATCCTCTCCCACACCACATTGATCTGCCAGAAAAATGGGGAGAGCCGGATTACATTAAATATCGGTTAGGTAACCGTATAACAAACGGCTGTTTTGATTATGGTATAATGCATGTACCAACGATGAGTCTGGGACATTATTTGAATTCAATTGAAAAAAACCTGAGCCCCGTGGCGAATCTAGCACAACGCTTTGGAAGCGACTCATGTGAAATGAATAATTTTCGAAATGAAGTCCGTAATATTGCTGAAATTTATTATCACGATAACATCCTTCATCAAGCCTATATAATGTACCGGGCAGCCAAACTTACTTAAATAATGACGAGGAAAGGAATTAAAAGTTAATGAACAATAGCAGTAAATCTTTGCATCCTGTTTTAATTTTAATCTTGCTTCTTTTTTTACTACGAATATTTTTTATGTTCAAATCTAATTTATTAGCTGAAGAAGCATATTATTGGAATTATTCGAACCATCTTGATTTTAGTTTTCTTGATCATCCACCAATGGTTGCTATTTTAATTAAATTAGGAACCTTAATTTTTGATACAAATGAATGGGGAGTGCGCTTTGCGACTATTCCTTGCTGGATTTTAACCTGCTACTTTAGCTTTAAATTAACTACATTAATACGAAAAGAAGCAGGCTTATATGCAGTAGTATTACTATCTATAATGCCATTTTTTTTTATACATTCCCTAATTATTACCCCTGATATCCCTCTGATTCTATGCTGGTCGGCAGCCCTGTATTATCTTTATCAGAGTCTTGTCTTAGATAAATATAGCAGTTGGTATTGGGCAGGAATATGGATTGGTTTAGGACTCCTTTCAAAATATACCATTGTACTGTTAGGATTATCGACACTAATCTATTTGATATTAGATCCTGCATCCCGAAAATGGTTTTTACGTAAAGAGCCTTATTGTTGTGCGTTAATCGCATTAATAATCTTCATACCGGTTATTTATTGGAATGCTACCCATGATTGGGCATCCTTTTTATTCCAAAGTTCGCGACGATTTCATGAGTATTATTCTTTTTCTTTTCATAAATTAATTGGTTTAATTGTGGCGTTTTTAACACCCGCAGGTATCTTTGGTGCGTGGCTGTTATTCTCAAATGAATATTCGAAAAAACTGATAACGTTTAAAACAAAGTATTTTTTGCAAATTTATATTGCCGTACCACTCTTATTTTTTTCCTTTTTTAGTTTATTTCATTTGATAAAAATGAATTGGATTGGCCCCATCTTTTTAGCGATTATACCGTGGCTTGCACTCTTAATAGCTGATAAGCAACAAATACTTGGTATAACTTTTCGTAAAAGTTGGGCTATCACCTCCATCATTACGTTTGTTATTTATAGCAGTATTATTTATTGTATTTTGTCAGATAAGCCGGAAAAAATTAATCATTACTTTTTTGAAAAATTAATTCCCTGGGATAATCTTACCCTGGAAATTAATAACATTGCCCAACAATTAGAAGATAAAAACCATAACGTTCCTATTATCTTACCTCTAGATACTTACAATATTGCAAGCGAGCTTGCTTTTTATCAGAAAAAGTACGTTGAAGAAGGGCAAATACAAGCTTCTTATAAAGTTACTGGTTGGCATATTTTTGGTTTAAATAGCTTGATGTATCAATATTGGGGAAGTATGGATGAGGTTAAGGGTAAAACTTTAATTTTGATTTCCTCCAAAATTTCTTTCTTCTCACATCCACAAGTGAAGAAAAAAACGATCTCTTTAAGTACTATAAAACCTATCAATTATCATGATGATAACGGGCATGAATGGTCAGTTTTTTATTATAAAATTGTTAAGATGGATTAGGGGCTGTTAAACCTTTGAGAAATACTTCTTCTTTATGATTCAACAGCATCCCTTATGATTATCGCCCAGCTAAGGCTACAGCAGCAGGTGTAAACTCATAACCTAAATCGCGAGCAACTGCTTCAAAAGTAATT
The DNA here is from genome assembly GCF_004283175.1 of Legionella longbeachae. Taxonomy (GTDB): domain Bacteria; phylum Pseudomonadota; class Gammaproteobacteria; order Legionellales; family Legionellaceae; genus Legionella; species Legionella longbeachae. The sequence continues at coordinate 198,316 of NZ_RXNW01000003.1, read as the reverse complement.
TTTCCTTGATGAACATTCAATCCATTAAGTAAGTGCTTATCATTTAGTAAGGCTAGCTTCACCCCTTTAGTAACTATACTTAAGACGTAAGGCAAAGTTGCATTATTCAAAGCAAAAGTTGAAGTTCTTGGTACAGCTCCTGGCATATTAGCAACACAGTAATGGACCACATGATCAACAACATATGTTGGTTCCTGATGTGTTGTTGGACGACTTGTTTCAAAACATCCACCTTGGTCGATAGCCACGTCTACTAAAACTGAACCTGGGCGCATTGAGCGAAGCATAGATCGAGTTACCAATTTAGGTGCGGCTGCTCCGGGAACCAAAACTGCCCCAATCACCAAATCAGCCCTCGCAACATATTTTTCTATGCTATCCGCAGTAGAATAAACGGTATTAATCTTGGAACCGAATTGAAAATCTAATTCATTTAAGCGCGCTAAAGAACGATCAAGTACTGTTACTCGCGCCTCCATCCCCATAGCCATACGTACTGCATTAGTACCAACAACGCCACCACCAATAACCACTACATTAGCAGCAGCCACCCCAGGTACGCCACCTAATAATATACCGCTACCACCTTGGGCCATTTCCAAACAATGGGCACCTGCTTGAATAGACATTCGACCAGCAACTTGAGACATAGGGGTTAATAATGGCAAACCGCCGTCATCTTCAGTGACTGTTTCATAAGCAATTGCAGTAACACCAGACTCTTTGAGCATACGTGTTTGATGTGGATCTGGAGCTAAATGCAAATAAGTGAATAAAGTTTGGCCTTCACGAAGACGTTTGCATTCAATAGGCTGAGGCTCTTTTACCTTCACAATTAATTCTGCCCTGGAATACACTTCATCAGCATTCTCAACAACCTCCGCTCCGGCATGCCGATAATCATCATCAGAGATACCAATTCCTAAACCTGCCCCCTTCTCCACAATAACTGAGCTTCCTACCCTTATAATTTCCCTAATACTAGAAGGAACAAGACCCACACGATTTTCTTGAGGTTTAATTTCTTTTGGAACACCTACTAACATACTTTCACCCCTCTAACGATTTTTTAATTGTTCGATTAACTGTGGTACTAATTCAAATAAGTCACCAACCAAACCATAGTCTGCAATTTGGAAAATAGGCGCATCTTCATCCTTATTTATTGCGACAATCACTTTGGAATCTTTCATTCCTGCTAAATGCTGTACAGCACCGGAAATACCGATAGCTATATAAAGCACAGGCGCTACTATTCTGCCAGTTTGTCCTACTTGATAATCATTAGGAACAAAACCCGCATCAACTGCAGCACGTGAGGCTCCTACTGCAGCCCCAAGAACATCAGCTAACTCTTCTATTAACTTAAATTTCTCAGCACTTTGTAACCCTCTACCACCTGAAACAACAATTTTGGCACTTCCTAAATCGGGCCTTTCCGATTTACTTAATTCATGTTTGACAAATAGGGTACGTTCAGCAAGAACCTCTTTATCGATGACTTCAATGTGACAAGCAGCTTGGTTGGCTGTTATCGGAGTAAATGCAGTGGATCTAATTGTCAACACTTTAATAGGATCTAAAACACGTACTGTTTCTATAGCATTACCAGCATAGATTGGATGCTCAAAGGTATTTGCATCAATTATTTTACTGACATCCGAAATTTGGGTTACATCTAATTGAGCAGCAACACGTGGTGCAATATTTTTACCAAAAGTACTGGCAGAAACCAGTATATTATCAAATGAGCGTGCAAATGAAAGCACTAAATCACTGATTTGTTCTGCTACTGGATGCTTATAGCAGGGTTTATCAATACACCAAACGACATGGGCTCCTGCAAAACTTGCAGCTTGTTCCGCTACTGAATTACATTCATGCCCTATCACTAATAAAGTTGGCTTTTCGTCCATCTCTAATGCTGCACTCAAAGCATTGCGAGTAGATGGATGTACTATTTTATTATCATGTTCAACAAGTACTAAAGTGCTCATCACTTCTCCCTATCAAAGCACTTTGGCTTCATGCTGTAATTTATTTAATAACTCTGTGACTGATTCAACTTTCACACCAGCACTGCGGATTGCTGGTGCAGTCACCTTTAATACTTCACTATGCTTTTTAAGTGCTAATCCCATATTTTCTAATTCAATTATATCTAGCGGTTTCTTTTTCGCTTTCATGATATTTGGAAGGCTGGCATATCGCGGTTCATTCAAACGTAAATCGGTACTCACAATAGCAGGCAAATGTATACTTAGGGTTTCCAAGCCCCCATCTATTTCACGTGTTACCTGAAGGGAAGTTCCATTTGGCTCGATTTTGGAAGCATAGGTAGCTTGCGGCCAATTTAATAAAGAAGCTAACATTTGTGGCGTTTGATTACTATCATCATCTATAGCTTGCTTACCCATCAAAACTAAATCTGGTTTTTCATCTTCACTAATCTTTTTTAATATTTTAGCGATATTCAAGCTTTCAAAAGAATCTTGGGTTCGTACCAAAATTGCTCTGTCAACACCTAGAGCTAAAGCATGACGCAGTGTTTCTTGTGAGTTGTCTCCACCAATACTTACCGCAACAACTTCAGTCGCCCAGTTCTTTTCACGCAGACGTAATGCTTCTTCAACAGCAATTTCATCAAATGGATTCATTGCCATTTTGATATTTTGTGTTTCAACTCCGGTATTGTCCGATTTAACTCTAATTTTTACATAAGGATCAATTACACGCTTCACTGCCACGAGAATTTTCATAATTCCTCACTGGATAATCAAAACAAACGCATCTTGCCAGAGATACGGTATCTAATTCAAGGGGAAGTAACAATTTAAACAAAATTTACCGTATTGTCTGTTTATAATTCTACTATGCTGTTCAAAATAGCTTAATTTATTACGCAATGACATTTATTAGCACATGATGAAATAAGCAAACTATTTTGATCCAAATTTGCAAATTGTATCCCGCTCCTCACGATTCGGCAATGTCATCTGATTTGCCATATTGCCCATTAATAAACTGATCACTCGATCTGCTCGATCAATTGCTATTGCAGTATTACCATTGTAAACATGTGAATCTTGTTTCACTAAGACTAATCTTTCAAATGCTTTTTTTATTTTTTCCTCTACTTCTAAATCACCCTCTTTATCGATAACTCGCATGTGGAGTAAAAATGCTTCTAAAGATCGGGATTTTACTCCTCCTGCCCGCCAATTTTTAAAAAATTGCTGATCTAATAATCCAAGGTATGACTCAATAGGGGCTGCAATCATTTTTAGTTCTGGAGTCCTAAAGTTTTCAATAGTACTTTGATTGTGGCTTGCCAGAACTAATTCCTTACATATTGATAGATCGTCAGGTTCTTCATAGGGATGCTTCGTCGTTGAAGAAACAGCAATTAGGGGGGTTAAAAGAGCAGACCCAATCTGTAAACTGGCATCATAAAATTGACGCGTTGCCCAGAAAGTCATTTCGAGTAAACGGACCAATAAAGTTGTTGTCGCCGTTGCCGTCACTGCGCTAATTTTCTGTAATGTTTCACCCAGTTTTTGTAACTCCCTAGATTGACTGCTCCCAAGGTATTGTCCACTTTTTAATAAAGCAAAATAAAGCGCATAAACGGCAAATAACTCTTCTGCAAAAACAAAAGTTCCAAAACTAATAAAGACCATAGGAAGAAACGAGATAAGAGCGCGTAAGCCGGTTGGTTTTATCTTGCCAACCTCATCGAAATAGCTTGTTGACTCTTCTAACAAACCTAAAAGGCTGGCATAAAAATTACGCTCAGTATACGTTCTAGAGCGATTTTTTAACATTTCCAGCCACTTTTTTAAATCTTCACGAGTCGTAATTTCATCAAACTGAATAGGTTTAAAGTCTTGTGGTGAAGTTAGTTTTTCATAACAAAGCATTAATGTTTTGAAACATGCCCCATCATTACGGCCTTCAGACAATTTTTTTTCGAGCCATACAATTTCAGGACTAAATGTACAGCCATGATCCGGATGAAACTGCACTGCCATTGATTTATAATTTTTTCGAATCTTCTTCTTGTCCGGACCATCTTTTAACAGTAGCTTATTGATACATCTAATAAAATCAGCATCTAAACGTAACAGGGTTTCTTTATTCAAATCACCCAAATAACTTTGATTTTTCTCATCATAACTGGCATAAATGCTAACCAGAGTTTTTAATTCCGTTTCTATACTCATCAGCACTCCCTTGCGTTAGTGATGGATTGATACTGTTATGACTCAGATTGCAATTTTACTCCGAACAATACCACCCATTTTTTTGAACCAATTTTCTTTTTAAGATATTCAATAAAATAGCTAACTACTAATAAACTAATATAAAAGGCACTCATCACATCGCTTAAATAATGAAAACATAATAAAATTCTTGATAGAGCCACTAAAAATGCAAGAATAAGTAAAAGATAAAAATAACGCGGAAAAAGCACACCTAATCCTGTAGCTAAACTAACAACTGTGGTTGTGTGCCCTGAAGGAAAAGACCAGTAATTACTGCTCAATTTAAACCAATAAAACCCAAATTCATAACTTGAAAATAATAAATCTGGTCGAGCACGACTTAAAGCGATCTTCAGAATCACGCAAACAAAATTTGCAATAAAAACACAACCTAACAAAAACCAAGATCTTGTTTCGTATAAGGGATTAATTTTAATATAACGAAAATATAATCCTATGATAAAAAATAAGCCAATATAAGCAACCGACTTACCTAAAGCAGTTAATCCCTCTAATAAGGGGACTTTAGTCCCTAGATCTAATTGATGCAAATAAATTGCCAAAGGTCTATCAACAAAATAATAGGCTACAATAACAAAAATTGCATAAAGAAAAATAACCCAAGGTTTTTTCATAAAATCAGCTGTTTTCTCAAATTGTGTCATCAATCAATCCTTATTAGCGTAAATACCAAGGTATTGTAATTACAATAATACGAGGCTCTCTTTCTAAAAAAAGTAACGCACGTAAACCTGTTGCATGGATATTGTGTAACAAATACTCATACCATTTAGGCTCTATTAATTCAGGTATAATAATCGCTATAAGATCATTTTTCCTTTCTTTTCTTACTTTACTTACAAAATTTAATAATGGTTTATAGATACGGCGATATGGTGATTTAATAATTTCAAGTTTAGGCGTTTTTTTATCTGCTTTTTCAGCTGGTATTTCAATTTTTTCATGCCAAAGCTTTTTCAATTCCTGAACATCCTCATAACCTGCATCGATAAAAACAGCCGTAATATCCTCCGAGAGTAACATTCCAAATTGAATTGCTTTTTCGGCGATTAAATCTAAACCTTGTATGGGGATAATAACTATAGGAGGTTTTAATGAATTGAGATTTATCTTAATTGGATTTTTAATTTCATGGGCAATTTTTTTATAATGAAGTTTTATACGATGCATTAAAAATGCTAGTGTCGGTGCTAGAACAATAATGATCCAGGCACCTTCTAAAAATTTTGTAATAATGATAATCAGCAGGGCAATTGCAGTTATCAAGGCACCTAAGGCATTAATCACTAGCTTATAACTTATTTTTTTATTTCCCTGCCGCAACCAATATACTACCATACCACTCTGAGAGAAGAGGAAAGCGCTAAAAGAACCAACAGCAAATAAAGGAATCAGATTATTAGTGATTCCTTTAAAAGCTATCAGTATCACAGCAGAAAAAATTGCCAAAATGACAATTCCAACTGAAAAAACGAGGCGCCTTCCTCGCTCAGCAAAGAAATGAGGTAAAAAATTATCTTCAGCGAGTAAACGGCATATTCTCGGGAATCCAGAAAAACTTGTTTGTGCAGAATAGGCTAGAACAATAAAAATGCTGATAATTGAAATATAATAAAATACACCTTTTCCAGTCGTTGCTTCAACTAATTGAGACAGTATGGTTTGATAACCAGGTTGATTTTGATTCATCGCCATAATCTGATAAGCGGGACAAAGATAGCCAATGAAAATTAAAAATAGAGCAAGCGTGCCCACAATTATGGTTAATGTCCATTGTGCATTTCTCACTGTCGGTTTGCGAAATAACGATACTGCATTACTTACTGCCTCAACTCCAGTCATTGCAGTTAATCCATAAGCTAAGGCGGTTAAACACATCCAAAATGTTAATTTTCCAGTATGGTTTGTTAGTATTCTCGAAGACATATTTGTATGTGTAGTGCCACCGTTACTCCAAACATCGAAGACTCCAATGACTATAGTAATTATCATGCAAATTATAAATATAACTACAGGGATTAAAAAAAGCGTTCCTGTTTCTCGCAGTCCACGCAAGTTAATGACGGTGAGCATCAGTAAAATAGCAAGGCATAACACAAGAGTATAAGGATGTAATGATGGTACTGCTGAGACTATTGCAGCGACTCCAGCCGATATCCCAACCGTAACATTTAATAAATAATCTAGTATTAATGAAATTGCTGCACCTAAACCATATTTCTTGCCCAAGTTTTCACTGGCGACAATATAAGCCCCCCCTTTTTCTGGATAAGCTGCGGCTGTCTGTAAATAAGAAAAATATAAAAACATAAGTACGAGAACAACTATTAGGGAAATAGTAAAAAAATAATGTAGGCCTATTATTCCTGCTGGTAACAAAACCGTGAGTGCTGCTTCAGGGCCATAAGCTGTTGAAGATAGGGAATCAAGTCCTAAAGCAGGAACACCTGTAAAAATAGACAGCTGCTGTTTTTTTTTTGCCTTTAAGGTTAGAGGCTTTCCTAATATTTTATCGAGTAATGACATATCCTTATCACCCCCATTATTTTTAATCTATTGTAACCATTCAATAATCCTTAATCAAAGACTCCTAGTTAGCGTGAGTGATGAATTTTATAAAATCAGGGCTTACCTTGGGTATATTGGGTTGAAAGAATGCGTCGGTATTGACTTGAAGCCTAATAACTGGCTTCGAGATGAGGCAGGTTGCCCGTCCAGCCCACTGCGATTAACTTAAGAGTTTCGTCATTATCGCAAAAGCGGAAATCCCTTTTTAAGGAAACATCGCGACTTGCTCAACGGGTGCCTTAACTTGTGGTGCTAATCTTTTTTCATTAAAAAACCGAGGCTTCCTAGAGTCAGGGCTTAGAGAAGTTAAAATATCCTTTTTCATCGATTCCATCAAACCTGGAGTATCTCTATATCCACCAAGGCAATATCTTTGCCATAATCCATCCAGCTTCATTTCAATAAAACAATGATCTGAATTAACGACAACAGAAACAGGGACTTTGGGGTATAAATGTTTCATTTCTTCTTTAAATGCAATAGCCCTTAAGCGACAGCTTGCAATACCTAATTTTCGCGCTTCATTAAGATAATCATGACCAGTGTGGATGCTGACTCCGATAGAATCACGTAATTTTCCATGATCTTTGCCAAATTTTAGGTATTTCATCAATAGACGATGGATTTCTAGATGCTCTGGTTTTTTTGTAAAAGTATTAAATATAGGATTTGCCCTATAATTTTTGGACATACGCAGCAATAAATGAACTGTGGCATCTATAGGAGCGGCCTTGGGTTTAACTAATCGAATATAATAGAGGTGATTTTCTTTAGAGTATTTTATTTCAAAATCATCTTTTTTTAATCCTTTAATGGCAATATCCAACAATTTTTCATTCGGATCCAAGGACGGTAGCGCTTGCCAGTCACTGGTAAGACATATACTCTTTCCTCCTTCAAATAATGTCAATTTTGATTCTTGTTTTCTAATTTTTATTAAATCTTTTGTTATTCCCTGAGCATGGAACTTATACTTACAATGAACTAGATTTTCAGTGGCGTTCATTCCTAATAATTCGAAATATTGGAATGGAGAAGATGGTGTCTGATTAATAGTTAAATCAGAATATACTTCATTACGGTAATACTTACTTGATGGGTTCAAAGTGATTAAATCAACAGATTTAAATATAGGTTTTCTGTATTGGGATTGGGAAACAGAGGCCTTAGTATCGATACCGCTTTGAAATGTTTTTTGTTTCGCATTCATCTGTTCCGCGATACGCACTTTGAGTTGTTGCAGTCCGGTGAGCTCTACTTGGTTATTCTCGATATTTGCAATCTCAATATCAATAATATCTTGCTTGGCTTGACCCAAATGATAATCATCAAGTTTTGTTGCAAATAAGGGAGCAACATGATCAAGTTTGACTTCAAGCGGTTCGTGATCCTCTACGAGATTTTGACATGCTTTATAGTCAAGAAACTGTAATTTTGATGTATCTAATTTTTGCTTTTTTGCCTGTTGAGCCAACATAGTTCTAGTTGCTGGCATAAGCTTGGAAGTTAACAAATCGTCAAAATCCTCGCCATTAATCGCTTTTTGCAAAGATCCATTATTCATTTTAACCAGCTGTCCATTCTCCCAGGTATATAAAGAATGCCCCGCGGCAAGTAAGTCGATCATATGTTCAAGTAAAAGCTCGCGTTTATTTGTTGACCAACTAGCGAATGACCAATCCGCAAAAATATATATATGGCTTTTTTCAGAGGAATCAGGATGCTCAATCACTTTTTCTTGAGTATTATGGTTCTCTGTAATGCCTAAGGAAGGTTTGTATTTTAGTTTCTCTGCCATGTCACGAATATCACCATCAAAAATACCTTGAGTTCGTGCAAATGCGCGTACATTAGAATATGAAGTTGCAGGAAACCACGCTCCTAAAAATCCAGTTTTTCTTTGCAGTGTAGGAAGTAACGTTGCAATAAGCTCTAAACCAGTATCAACCTGCAAATTCACGGGATATGTTTGAAATTTAGGCTCTCGGAAAGGCAACAGAAGCTTTTTCAAATCAGATGCTTTATTCCTGTCAGCTTCATTAGCCCACCACTTAGATTCAATTCGTATAATTTCATTATCAACCACCTCTAGCAAAGTACCCATTAGCTTTCGGCCTGAGGAAGGTAAAATCTGCAAGGTAAATGGTGGGAGTAATTGTTCTTGTGCTGCAATCAGATCTTCAAAATCATCGCATTGTTGTTGATTAACCGGACCTTCTCCCTGCATTTTTCTTTTTGTAGCCTCCCTAAGGCCTGCCTCTAAAGCTTTGGGTAATACATGTCTACCACGATCGACCAAATTAGGATCTACTTGATTCAGAACTTGTATTAGATTACGAGAACAATAAGTAGCTTCTGAAGGGGGATTTTTTTCCCTGTCTTTCTTATCTTGTCCTGACCACTTAAAAAATGATTTAATGAGAACCCAAAGACTTGTACGCACTTTCCCTTGCGCATGAAGTTTTTCGGTCAGCTTTACTTGCTCTAAATAAGCATCAAGAAATTGTTGTCTGATTTTACTGTCAGTATGCTTAAAAAGTAATAAACTTGAATTAACTACAGGTAGAATGTCAGCTTGACCTGTAGCACGCCATAAAGTGACAAGGAGTTGGATTAAGCGCTTTTTATTCTCTTTGGATGCGGTAAGAAGTCGTTCGATAAGCTCATCTTTATCCTCTATCCCCTTCATGCTTTTAGCCGATCGCTTCATCCAGCGAGGACCAGTTGCCAGAGCTTCTTTTAGTCGATTAAGAGACAGTTCTTTACTACAGTAATTTAAAAGCAGTACAGATAATTCTTCCACCGTTTTTTCTTGCAGGATTTTAATAAATGAGTCAGCGGGCAAGGAGAGTTTTCGCTCAAAGTTATTACAAATTACCCCATATTTATTCTTTCCAGTGCAAACAAAGACAGAGATGACTTCTCTATGTCCATGTTTGCTCCGAGATGTTGTTAATGATTGTGCTGCCTGCTTGAATAGGGCCAAGGGCTTTTTGCTATTAGAAACTACAAACAAAATATCACCTGGATCAATAGCGCAGTCACTCATCACTAACATGATGGCTCTCCTGATAAATTAATTACCGATGACCATGGAAGTGACTATGTGCATATGGATGCCCATGATGATGGCTATTAGAAGACAGTAAAGAAGTCTCACTAGTAACTACTGATGTAATAAGAGTAGCTAGATCATCATCATTTACTCCAGGTTGTTCCATCCCTTTAGTAATTTCATCGATTGAATCATTAGAATAATCGACTTCTTTTAATCGAGATGCCATATCTGCTGGTTTGGAAAATGATACAGCAGCGATTTCTCCCACATGCTGCTTCAGCAGGGAAAGATAAGAGTCTTTTTTACTTTGTAACTCTGAAGTATTAGGAGAGGTTGCTTTAACTGACTTATATCTTTTTACAACAGAATCAACATACTTAATTGCATCTGGATTATCTCGTAGAGATTCACTTTTGCTTTTTTCAGCCAGTATTTCATATTGGGTTGACAGAGCCCCCACTTTACCCAAAGCATCTTTCATTTCAGATGATAATTGATTTAACAATGGCATTTTCTCTCCTAGACTAGTTAAATTTGGCTCGCATTCTATCACCGCAAGATCAATCAATCAACTTATTGAATTTTATTTGAACTTATTGGCTTGAGGCACTTTATTTTATTGTAAAAATTAAATAAATTTCTGATTTTTCTTTGTCTTGCGGATGTTTCATTCTACCCCTCTGGAATCATGGGGACGTATTGTGGATATGTCGTCCTGATTAGCCGCCGCCCCCTCCTCAATCTAAGATTTTAAAAAACAATATCAATGATGAGCATATTTTGACCTATTTTTTACTTGTTATTTGAAGTCACTATTCGTTAGAATCAGAGTACTTTGATTATGAGTCATTTTTAATGTTGGAATTTACTTTAATTCAAAAAATATGTATTTGGGCTATTCCTATTTTGCTTGCAATTACCTTACATGAAGCAGCTCATGCTTACGTAGCCTTTCGATGTGGGGATACCACTGCAAAAATGTTTGGTCGTTTAAGCTTAAATCCTATACGCCATATTGACCCTATAGGTACATTGCTCATTCCTTTGTTAGTCGGTATTTTGACTCAATTTAATTTTGTAATTGGATATGCCAAACCAGTTCCCATTAACTGGAGGCAATTTCGCCACCCTCGCCGGGACATGATTTTTGTTACTCTGGCAGGGCCTTTTGCAAACATACTTATGGCTTTTTTATGGGCTGGATGTTATAAAATTTCACTAATGCTTAATCCAGGCTCCTCGATGCCTGTACTTTTTCTTTATGCTACAGCTCAAGCTGGGATATTGATCAACCTGATTTTAGCGACTTTAAATTTGCTTCCTATTCCTCCCTTAGATGGCAGCAGAGTAGTAAGTAGTCTTTTGCCTCCTAAACAAGCCATCGCCTATGAAAAAATTGAACCTTACGGATTTTTTATTCTAATACTTTTAGTATTTACTGGGGCCCTGAGTATCATATTGACACCATTGATCAATTTGGGTTTAGTTGCATTAAGTGCTGTTTTTAATATATGAACATTTTAGCCGATGCGACCCTTCCCGGACTAGAACAAGCGTTTCCTAAGCCTTTTAACCTAATACGTTATAACCATGCTAATGAACTTGCTCACTTACTCGTTGGACAGGATGTACTTCTTTGTCGTTCTACACTTAAAGTAAATCGAGCGTTATTAGAAAATCATTCGATAAGGTATGTTGCTACCGCAAGTTCAGGCACTGATCATCTCGATCACGCCTGGTTAAACTCAAAACAGATTCAAATCATAGATGCGAAAGGGTCAAATGCTCGCGCTGTTGCTGATTATGTTGTTGCCTGTCTTGCCTTTCTGGAGCAACACCATTTTATTCAAGGCTATAATGCGGGTGTAATTGGTTTGGGTAAGGTCGGAACCCAAGTCTCTACACGATTGCAAGCGGCAGGTTTTCAAGTATTGCACTATGATCCCTTGAAAGCCATGCGAGAAACAAATATTTTTCAAAGTTGTTCTCTTGAGGATTTGTATCAAACTGATCTCATCTGTATTCATGCAGAACTACATGACAATCAACCCTTCCCCAGTCGTCAGTTAATCAATCAAAACTTCCTAAATAAATTAAAGCCTGGGGCTATTATTATTAACGCCGCACGAGGTGGAATTGTCGATGAAAATGCCCTGCTTAATGATCCAAAGGCCTTGATTTATTGTACTGATGTATATCTAAATGAGCCAACTATTGATAACCGTATTATTGAGAAAGCGGTACTTTGTACGCCACACATAGCAGGCCACAGTATTGAAGCAAAATATGCTGCTGTAGCTATGGTTAGCGCATCTTTACACCAAATTGCGAAGTTGCCCATACCTCAATTTTTCACCCCTCAGATGATAAAAACCATTCATGTGAAAAAAAATAAATTATGGTATGAATCAGTGTTATCCCTTTATAACCCCATTGAAGAAACATTGAATTTAAAAAAAGCTGCAGATATAAAATCGGCGTTTATAGAATTACGTAAACATCATCAAAACCGTCATGATTTTTGTCAGTATTCTATGGAATCGCTTGGTGATGAGAAAACGAAACTCTTATTGGGTATGTGAACCAATAAAGAGTGCGCCATAATTGTATTTAATGTCATTAAAGTTAACTTAGTTCATTGTAAATCAGCAAATCAAATGATAACCTCTACCCGGTTTTATAAAAATAAAGGAGTATTTATAATGTCTTTAGGAACAAAGTTAGCCTCTTTTACAGCCGCATTAATTTGTGCTGGATCTACTTTTGCCCAAGATGTGGTATGTCCTGATCTCAGTGAAATCCAAAAAATAGGAATTAATAAAGCAACCATAGTTGATCGAGGTTATTATATAGGTTATGCAAACAACCATTACAACACTGATTCAAATTGGAGCTTCGCCATTGGACCAGTAAAAGCACACTCAGAGAACGAAACTATAGAAAGAACTAATAGTATTTTAGCAAAAATGACTGGTATAGGCGTGCCTGATTCATATAATAATGATGTAATTTGCGTTTATGAATCTGGTGAAAGGGACGTTTTGGCGATCGCTATCACAGGATCTTATGAAATATCACCAATGAAATTAAAACAATTGATGTATCAAGCACATTAAGAATCAATGCCTGAGCGAAATTCGCTGTAGAATCGCTCAGGCGCAATCAAAAGCACACGTATGATTATTTATTTCGGGATTAAACTTCTTACTACATCTTGATCAGAAAATTGATGTTTCACAGTACCAATCTGTTGATATGATTCATGCCCTTTTCCTGCAATTAGAATAACGTCGTTTTCATCTGCTTTATCTAAAGCATAAGCAATTGCTTCCTCACGATTTACCAATTGAATTACTTTAGTAGATAGGGCAATACCCTTTGAAATTTCATTGATAATTATTTGTGGCTCTTCGGTGCGTGGATTATCACTTGTAATAACAATTTCATCCGCCAGCTTATCAGCAACCTTCCCCATAATAGGTCTTTTGGTTTTATCCCTATCACCGCCACAACCAAATACTACCCATAAACGCCCTTTTTTCAATTGATTTAAAGTCATTAAAGCGTTCTCTAAAGCATCAGGCGTATGAGCATAATCAACCAAAACATACGGGGAATGGGCAACAATTTCCATACGTCCTGGTGCGGCTTTTAATTGGGCCATTACATCAACTACTTGTTCAGGGATATAATTAGCGGCCAATAAACTACTAAATATTGCCAGGCTATTATAAATATTAAATTGCCCTAAAGATTTTATTTTTATGTGATGCTTCCCCCAAGGCGAGTGTACTTCAATCTCCGTGCCATAAATATCCATAGACCAGTTTTTAGCTCTAACATCACAATCCTGATGTATTCCATAAGTTAATTTTTTTACTTGCGGTTTAATTGCAGCAGCCATAATCTTATGATAGGCATCATCTTGATTGATAATTGCCCACTCCAGGGACTCTCTGGCGAATAATAATGACTTTGCCCTGGCATAGTTTTCCATACTATGATGATAATCTAAATGATCTAAAGTTAAGTTAGTAAATATAGCTTGATTAAATTCAAGGGCATCAACGCGATGTTGTGCCAGTGCATGAGAGGACACCTCCATACATACTTGCCGCATATCCTGACTCTTATATTGATGCAATAATTTCTGTAAACACAAAGAGTCGGGAGTTGTATTATCCACCAGTCGCAATTCATTCACATTACCTTGACCAATAGTACCTATATAGGCAGCTTTTTGACCTAGTAAATGATGTGCTTGAGCAAGTTGATAGGCAATTGTTGTTTTTCCATTAGTACCTGTTACTCCGGTTATGTTTAAAAAACATGCTGGATTATCATAAAACTGTTTTGCAATATTAGGAAGTTGTGTTGATAACTCTGGTACGGGAATACAAGGAACAGATTCAGGGAGTACGCAGTTTAAAGGAAAATCAGCCGGATCATAAGCAACTGCAACCGCTCCAGAACTAACCGCATTATCTATAAATAAACGACCATCAGCTGCAGCACCTGCATAGGCTATAAACAAATCTCCTGGATGAATTCGGCGGCTGTCATTTTCCAGCCCCGTAATCAGACAATCCATTATCGATTGTTTCATCCAAGGTTTCAATAATTGTGAGAGTTTCATTAATGTTCCTAATTGTTATATAACCAGCATCTTAATCCAGAAATCCCACTCCATCATTGGAGCCTTAGGACATGCCACGGGACATCGACTGGGAGGGTTCAAGTCAAAAGCAGCGCTCTTAGTCCAATCGATTCGAAAATAAAGATTCGATTGTTTATCCATCCACGTAGTCTTTCTAAGAATGATGAGGGGCTATTTTTTATACAGCACTGTGCCACTGTTGTAAATAAATTCTCGCCTGCGCGGATCAGATCCAATTTACCCCACTAACTCATCCGTAGGTATATTAAACAGCCTCAATGCCCCTGACATGACTTTTGTAAACAAAGGAGCAGCAACAGCGGCAGCATAATATCCTTTTCGGGAGGGTTCATGGATTATAACAACCACAACAAATTTAGGTTTTGAAACAGGTGCAATACCTACAAAACTAGCGGTATATTTTTTATCCTTATATCCATCTTTTCCTGCTACGCGCGCTGTTCCGGTTTTCCCGGCTACACGATACCCAGGTACTTTTGCAGCTCGACCCGTCCCATCCTTCATAACCGCTTCCATCATATTTAGAACCTGTTGTGCTGTTTCCGGTTTTATGACTTGTACTCCAGGAGTGGGAGGATCATTATGCAGCAAAGTCACTGGAATCAGTTTTCCTTGATTTGCAAAAATCATATTGGCCTTTGCCAATTGTAATGCGGTAACAGACAGTCCATAACCAAAACTTAAAGTGGCCAAAACGAAAGGATTAGCATCTTTGGCGTTAACAATTCCACCTTCACTTTCGCCAGGATAGGTACTTTCTGTGCGTTGGCCAAAACCACAACGTTGCAATAGACCGATTAGTTGTTCTGGAGGGCTTGCCAAAACCATTTTTGTTACCCCGACATTACTCGAGTGTTGTAATACCCCCGTCACATCCAAAACACCATAATTATGGATGTCACGTACCGCATGGCCATGAACAACCATCCAGCTAGGATTTGTATCTATAATAGTTGAAGGTTTAAACAATCCCGTTTCTAAGGCACTTGCTATACTGAACGTTTTGATTACGGAACCTGGCTCAAATGTATCTGTAACCGCCCTATTTCTGTAAGTATCTTTGTCATAACGACCACGTGAATTTGGATTATAGGAAGGGACATTAGCCATGGCTAAAATTTCACCGTTTTCAGTGTCGACGACAACTACAGAACCGGATTTTGCAGCAAACTCTTCTACAGTTTTGCCCAACTCACTGTACGCTAAATACTGCAATCGCCTATCAATACTTAAAGTCATATCACGTCCAGGGCGTGGCTCTTTAATTACTCCTAATTCGTCAATAATTCGACCCAAACGATCTTTAATTACTCTCTTTTTACCCACAACACCTTTTAACCAGTCTTGATAAGCTAGCTCTATGCCCTCTAACCCCTGATCATCGACGTTTGTAAAACCCACCAACTGCGAAATGCTGTCGGAATCAGGATAATAACGTTTAAATTCTTTTTGAAAATTAACACCCGGAATCTTAAGTGCCTTTATTTGCTTCGCTAAAGGAGGTGGTAATTGTCTTTGTAAGTAAACAAACTCTAATTCTTTATTTTCAGCGTCTACTATTTTGCGGCTTAATTGCTGGGGAGTAAAATTTAAATACGCTGCCAATGACATAAATTGCTCTTTGTCTGGCGCAAACTCCTTGGGATTAACCCAGACTGACTCTACAGGGGTACTAATTGCCAAAGGAGTACCATTCCTATCCATGATCATCCCTCTATGAGCCGGAATATCTACTACCCGTAAACTTCGCGCATTACCCTGGCCTTGAAGAAATTGTCGATGAAGAACGGTTAAATCAACCATTCGCAAAACCAAAATAACTAAAAGCAACGAAAAGAAAGCAGATACAATGATAAGTCGATTAAGATGGGTTGATTTTTTCATGGATATCTACCATTTATTACCAGTAGCAATGGTACTCGTTTGCAACAAAAACTTCTACTGCTGAGCTTGCAACCAGTAACTATTTTTAGATGTTGGTAAAACCATTTGTAACTTATCACTAGCTAAATCTGCTACCCGGGCTGGAGTAGCCAAGCTCGCTTGCTCCAGAAGCAATTGGCCCCATTGCAACTGTAAATAGTGGGTAAACTGTTCTTGTTGCTCTACTTGATTTAAAGTTACACGGTATGAATTAGTACTGTAAACAACAGCCAATGCACTTATCAATACAGATATTAATAAAATAATCAGCATGTATAATGATTTAGACATATGTATATCTGCCAATTGACCATGAAATAAAGTACCCTCTTGGTTGATCACTTTCGCTGCAGCGTTCATGCTAATTTCTCCCCTATTCTAAGTACTGCACTTCGAGCCCTGACGTTCTCACTTATTTCATTTTGTTGCGGCATTATGGCTTTACCTATTCTTTTAAAATTTGTTTTTAATTCTTTATAACGTATAGGTACCTCAGGAGGTGGTTTAGCGCCTTCTTCTTTATTTTTCATAAACTGTTTGACAATTCGATCTTCAAGGGAGTGAAAACTAATCACTACCAATCTGCCTTTAGGCGCCAAAACATGTATGCATTGCTCCAAACAGCGCTCTAAATCATTGAGTTCTTGATTGACATAAATCCGAATTGCTTGAAATACCCGAGTTGCAGGATGTTTGTGTTTTTCCCATTTGGGATTTGCTTCTTTTACAATTTCTGCTAATTGCAAAGTTGTAGTAATCGGGGCTATATTTCGTGCTGTAACAATTGCTTTTGCTATTCTTCCAGCAAAGCGTTCTTCCCCATAAAGTTTGAAAACAGAGGTCATTTCATCGGTTTCAGCTTCGTTAACAAAACGTGCTGCACTCATTGGTTGAGATCTATCCATACGCATGTCCAATGGACCTTGCTGCATAAAACTAAACCCCCTTTCAGGATTGTCTAGTTGTGGTGAAGAAACCCCTAGATCAAGTAAAATTCCATCTACCATTCCCAATACACCCGCTTCAGTTGCAAATTGTTCGATTTTTGCATAGGAGCCTTGAAATATGTGAAACCGTTTATCTTGGTCAAAATGCTCCTTGGCGTACATGATGGCATCCAAGTCTTTATCTATAGCGTACAAACGACCTTCTTCATTTAAAAAACGCAAAATCTCCTTGCTATGGCCGCCTCGTCCAAAAGTGCCATCAAAATAAATACCATCGCTTTTGATAGCTAAGCCTGTTATTGATTCGTGTAATAATACGGATTGATGTGTTGCCATATTTGTTTCCATTACAAAGAAAACGTTTTCATTTCATCGGGTAAACCAGAAGTTCCAGAGCTTTCCTCAGCCAACCATTGTTCCCGCCGAGTTTCCCAAATATCTTTATTCCAGACTTCAAATTTATTACCTTGGCCTATCATCACTACATCTTTTTCCAACTGCGCGTAATTTCTCAAAACTGTTGGCAGCAACACGCGTCCATTTGTATCTACTTCGACATCAGTTGCATGACCAATCAATAAACGTTGTATTCTTCGTGCAGCGGCATTAAAACTAGGTAGTTTTTGCAAATTATTTTCAATGATTTGCCACTGAGCTGCTGTATACAGCAATAAGCATGTTTCTTCGGTATCAATAGTCACTACTAAAGGAATTTTTTCATCAGCCCCCAATGCCGCTCGATAACGCGTTGGAATGGCCAAGCGTCCTTTTGTATCGATAGTAATGGCATTGATTCCCCGAAACATGCTTTTCTGTATGTGAAGGTTTTTATTCCTCCACAATTCTCCACTTTTTTATTATTTTACTCCACTTTTATACACTATAGAAACACATTTCTCCATGCGTCAAGATAAAAAATTGCTTTTTAAGTAATTTATTTAATGAAATTAAAATAAGCGATTAAAAAAAAATCTATATAGTAAAATAATGAGCAAATTCAAAATATTAAATAAAAGTGGGTTTTAAATAGCGGATTTAAAAAAGGGTAGATTATAGGATTTAAAGTAATTAACTATGTATTTGTTTATGTATTTGTTTTCGGGAAAGCTTCCTTGCCTTCTTAAGAACCAGGAAAACAACTTATCAAAATCAATTATTCATCAATGCAGCTAAGCGTATTCCTTGAAGTACCAGATCTGGAACTAAATGATCGTATAGGCCTTGCTTCTCGAATAATGACGCAAATCCTCCAGTAGCTAAAACCAGCGTCTTTTCTGCACCAAAAACCTCTTGGGTCATACGTTCAATCAGCTCACGACAAGCTCCAAGAACACCATAATAAACGCCAGACTGTATGCTCTCAATCGTTGATCGTCCTATTGAGTTCTCAATTTTTATTATCTCCACTGCTGGCAATTTGGCAGTATTTTTTGATAAAGCATCTACAGAAAGTCTAACTCCGGGTAAAATGGCTCCTCCCATATAGGCTTTTTGTGCACTAATCACACAAATAGTAGTTGCCGTACCAAAATCAATAACAACCACATTTTGATTGGGATAAAGATGGGTAGTGGCAATTGCATTGGCAATTCTATCGGCCCCAACTTCCACAGGATTACGGTACTTGATATTTAATCCTGTTTTAACTCCTGCTTGTAATAAAAAGGGTTCTATAGAAAAATACTTGACACAGGCCGAGCGCAAAGAATAGTCGATTTGAGGAACAACAGAACAAATACCGATTTGTTTAATTGATTCTGGTAAACAATTATTTTCTCGCAAGACACTTTTTAAAAAAATACCCAATTCATCTGACGTACTTATCTTAGATGTATGGCGAAAACGCAACTTTATCTCATCGCCATCAAAAACACCGCCATAAATATGTGAGTTTCCAACATCAATACATAGAATCATAACTTAATCAGATCCGATTTAAAAAAATATGATAGTAAATGCCAGATCGGTTATTAGCAAGTTGTTCGTGTTAAAAATCAGTAGAGTCCATGCAAATTCACCACAAAAAAATATGAATAAATAGGGTGTCAGAATTAGGGAAGTTCAGCTTGTGATGTGTCAATAAGTGTTTCTGCTTTTTTAAAAATAAAAAAGCCCTGCATTTGCAGGGCAATAGGAGATAACCATGTTATTAATTTAGTGTATTAATAGGGTTTTACAATTACCGTTGTTCCTATATCAGCAAAATCTTCATTTAGCCATTTTGCGGCACTCGGCAAAACCCGAATGCAGCCATGGCTTGCGTTGTAATTGGGTACTTCGTATGCAGCATGGATAGAATATCCTCCATGGAAATGCATGCAATATGGCATTCTCGCCCCTCCATGAGTTTCAAGAGGATAAATACTAGAGGTACAATCCTCACCTTTCTTGGAGTAAATACTAAAGGTTCCTGTAACTGTATGGCAGGGCTTGCCTTCATCTTCACAAAAGTCCTTACCCCCGGAAGCACTGCCAGTGTTCACCCGATTCCCATCTTTATCGTAAGCGGCCCATGCCGTTGCTTTTGGATCAAATACGATAACTTTTTTTCCAGTTGCTTCTCTTTTCACTGGAAAATAATTAGCCCCTTTCTGATCAGCACCCATGCTCATTGTATAGTGAGTATAACCTGCGTCATCCACAATAGGCACTGATCGATCCATAGAAGCACAAGATGCAGCTAATGCACATACTGGAACTAACACGAGATATTTTTTCACTTTATTTCTCCCTCTTGTTTATCTTATTTATCGGGAGTTTTAAAAATAGGTTTAGGTTTTTTTGTAATTTTTTTTGCTTTTTTGTGTTTTTTATGAACTAATGTAGAGGTAAATCATTCTTGTTCAGAATGTTTAGGTAGCATGTATTGAATCGCTAACATGAGCTGGTTATCAGTGCATTCAAAGCATCCACCTCTAGGGGGCATTGCATTCAAACCTTCGTTTGTATGTTTAAAAAGAATGCTTATCCCTTGCTTTAAGCGCGTTTCCCAATCGTCCTTTTCACCAATTCTTGGCGCACCTATAGAAATTAAAGGCTTTTTTGCATGACAATTCACACAGAAATGGTTATAAATTTGTTCTCCTTCATTTTTAGTTCCATTAATTGATTTTAAAAATTCCTGTGGGTGGTGGCTTTCAGCATACGCTGATATCTGGAAAATCAACAAAACTACTATATAAAAACCGAAACGAATCACCATTTATACTCCTCAAATTGACATATCTGATTTTCAACAAAAATGAGCATACTAAGTGTTTTACTATTTTTTGCAAGTAGGGATGGTTTTGATAAATGATTGCATCCCGGAAAAGTTCTAATGCGCGTTATAGATAAGTGTTTTATGAACTCCAGAATCTATCGGTTTTCGTTCAAACTGGGATAATGATATACTTTCTATACTTGGTCTTGTTACAAATAAAGAATCATTCCCCCAAAAAACTCAGAACAATCAAGTAGAAAGAAATTTGAGAAAGCATTAACATGTAAAGAAATCAATAAAATATCTAAAGTTTTTTTAAAGAAAGCCGATAAATATAAAAGTCGAAATGCTTGAGGATAAATTATGTTTAATCCAATCAGTGATATAGATTCTGTGAAAACAATAGAAATAGAGGAACATTTAAAGAAAATACATGAAGATGTTAATAATCTAGCAGATGCCCCCTCATCACATGTCAGTATCCATCAAACCTCCAAACAAATTGAAGCAATAAAAAACTCCCTAAAAGAAATTTCAGAAATAAATGAAGCTCGTGTTTTATATTTTAAGGCTGAAATCGCACTAGGCAATTATCAGGTTGATAGCGATAAAATTGCAGAGAAGATGTTAAAAGAACCCATCCTCGTTGATTAAAAATGAAAAAAAACAATGGATTGCGTATCGGATAAAGCCATGTAGCATGTTATCTTGACATTGAGAATATTCTAAATGTTGAGTTATTTTTTTAAAAAAAGCTCGTGATCCTTTATCCCTCACAAAGGTTTAAAGGAGACTTAAAATCAATTGGTCAGGTTGATCTCGAAGCGATAGGTAAAGTTATACCAAACAGAAGCAATTAGAATGGTAGACGTTTAGCTGTTTTCTATGAATGACAGGGGAATCACTTTATATTCCCCTGTCATTTGCAACACTGACAGCAAGATCACTGCATGCGGAGAGCGCCATCCAGACGTATCACTTCCCCATTCATCATTTCATTTTCGATAATATGAGCGACCAAAGCTGCAAACTCGCTGGGTTTTCCAAAACGTTTAGGAAAAGTCATTGTTGTCATCAAGTTATCTTGTACTTCTTGGGGCATATTTAGCAACATTGGTGTAGCGATCAAACCCGGTGCAATAGTGTTTACACGAATTGCAAACTGGGCTAACTCACGGGCTGCAGGGAGAGTCATAGCAACAACCCCACCTTTCGAAGCACTATAAGCAGCTTGGCCAATTTGGCCTTCAAATGCAGCAATCGAAGCAGTGTTAATGATCACGCCTCGCTCCAGAGATTTACTTTCCAACTCCAGGCGGCTCATTGCATGGGCAGCTACCCTCATTACATTAAAAGTACCAATAAGATTCACATCGATGACTTGCTTAAAAGCAGCCAATGGCATGGGGCCATCTCTCCCAACAATACGCTTGGCAGGTGCAATTCCAGCACAATTAACACAAACTCGAGGCACGCCTAATTGTTCTATAGTCTGTTGCATTGCTTTTTCTGCAGATTCATCAAGAGTGACATCACAACTAATAAATAAATCTGCTTCACTTTGTTCATCAACTTGTTTATCCCAAACAACAACACGCATCCCTCGCTGCTGAAGGTATTGTACACAAGCTTTCCCCATTCCCGAAGCACCGCCAGCAATTAAAACAACTTGATTTAAAAAATTCACTGTCTACTCTCCATGAATTGAAATACCCAGGCAAAACAAAAATTTGTTGTTTTAAAGCATACTTTATTTTAGATTTTTTTCACCTGGTAATCTATTTAACTAAAAAATTCTTTACTTAATATCTTAAACTCGGGAGTACCTGCCTTTTTTAGCCATTCAAAAAATACCATTTCAGAAGTAACTAATTGAACTCCTTCTTGTTTCATTCTTTTTAACCCATATTTCATATTTTGTTCACCACGACAGCTTACCGCATCAACAACAACAAAAACATCATAACCTTCACTTCTCATTTCCAGTGCAGTTTGCAAAACACAAACATGGGTTTCAATACCGATAAGGATGAGCTGCTTTTTTTGAAATTGCTTTAAACGCTCTGTATATTTTGACTCCCCCATGCAAGAAAAGGATATTTTATCAATACATGCTTGTTGATTAAAATAGGGATGAAATTGCTTAAGCGTTGAACCAAGACCCTGGGGGTATTGTTCGCTAACCAGAACAGGAATTTCTAGTCTTAGTGCTAATTTTAATAACCATTCACAACGGTTTATTAATGCTTCACTATTAAGTACAGCTGGCGTTAATTTTTCTTGTACATCAATTAATAATAAAAGTGAATCGTCTTTATTTAATAACATCCCTATTCTCCCTAGTATCAAATCATAATTCAGCACGCAAAAATTCGTATTATCTCGCCCATTATGACTTTGTTGTTTTATGCAAGTTGGATATGAAAATAAACATTATTTTTTATATCGAACTGAATTAATTTAGAATTAGATCCCATAAAATAGCTACACATTTTATGGGATAACGTTCATTTAGCAACGTAAAGATATAGAAATACCTTGACGTCGAACCACGTTGTTTATGTCTGAATTCCAGCTACATCAATTGTTCTCATCGTTACATCCATTTGTTTGTTGCCGCGCTGAATAGACACGGTTACTCGTTCACCTACTTTGATTTCAGTGAGCATGTTGTACAAAACATCATAGTTTCGAACTGCGTGGCCGTTTAATGCTACAATAATATCACCTAACTGGATACGACCCCAAGCATCTTTGTGAGTACCATGCAAATTCGCTTTACTCGCGGGTGTGTTTGGTAAAACATCGGCAATCAATATCCCTTTATGTATTCCTAATCGACGAGCAATACTCGCTGGAACACTTTGAATACCGATTCCAGATAACACAACACGACCATTCCTGATAATTTGCGTCACAATACGCTCAATATCATCAGCAGGGACAGCAAAACCAATTCCCGCAGATGAACCTGAATTAGAATAAATCATGGTGTTCATACCAATTAATTGCCCTGCACTATTTAATAATGGACCGCCTGAATTACCCGGGTTAATTGGTGTATCCGTTTGAATCATATTGTGAATCGTCACTCCACCAATACCTGGAACTTTTCTTCCTAATGCAGAAATAACTCCTTTAGATAAACTATGATCGAGACCAAAAGGATTACCTATTGCGATCGCCTTTTGTCCCACCATCAGATCATTAAGATGTACTATTTCAAATGGCTTAAATCCTTTAAGCAAGGCTAGTGCTTGGGGTGAATCAATCTTTAACACAGCAATATCTTTACGTGGCTCTGCAGCAACTACTTTTGCGGGTACCGTCAACTTGTCTAAAGTAACTGCCAACTTGTCAGCCCCTTTTATCACATGATAGTTTGTGACTATATAACCACTGTTATTCCAAACAATACCAGAACCCGCCCCCGCAGGTATTTCCATCTTTTTTAAAGATTGATTAGTTACAGTTGCTAACCGATGAACGTAAACCACTTTAGGCGATGCCTCATGGAAAACGGTCACTGTGTTTTGCTCATCTGGAAGTAGCGAGTTCAAATTTAAACTGTATCCTGGAGACGTTAGAATGAAACATAAAACAAAAGAAATAAATCCCAAAAAACGCTTTCTTGCCATTAATATACCTCCTCCAATTAGCTCAAAATCCTGCATTCCTCAAAAATGCAGGGGAATTGTAATATATACCAACAAAAATGTCACTAATTGACTCAGAAGAATAATTTTAACTCAAATACTGATTGATGTTTGGATACCAAGAAATTTAGTGATCCCCTCTACTTTTACAGAGGAGATGATGAAACAACGCGAGACTGTAAATCTCATTATGATTTCTAATGATCGGGGCCACCTATAAAGCGCCGCATGCAATTTATAGATGTAAATGTATTAATTGAGTATGTATTTCAATAGAAAAATAATGATTAAATACCTGGAATGAATCAATATTTGGCCATTGTTCAGGCGCATCTAATATATACTTCATTGCAGTTGCAGATATTGAAAAAAAGTTCTTTTGGATAAAAGGTTTTATTTCAGTCAAATTCGAAAAATCCCTGACTAAAACTGTTGTATTTTTTTCTAACTGATTTAATTGTATTTTTTCAACAACATCTTGCAAACCCTCTTGTCTTTTTTCTGATGAATTAATCCAATTCAACAATGCTAAACGTGGTTGAATCAATAATAATTGATGTCCTTTTTCAATGGCGGGCTCCATTAAAAGAATATGATGATGTAATTCAAATTTAAAACAACAAAGAAAATCAAGAAAATTGATGTTTATTTGGTTTTGTACCCTGTCGCCTAACCAACGAAAAACTTCATGACCAAACATAATTGAAAAATGTTCTTCTATTTGATCAAGAATAGGTTTATCAGCATGATGTTTTTCAAAAGCATATGCAGTATTATCAATTTGTAACAATCTTAAATCAGGTAATTTAATCCCGGGTAACTTTGACGTGAGAAATGATAAGAAAGCGGCCGTAGGTTTTAATACAACTATTTCATACTGACTCTGGCGCATATATCTCTCCTTGATTGGGTTACTCATCCTAAAAACAAAAGGCCCTCATTTAACGTAAGTTTCAGTGAAAAATTTGAATAATCATCTTTAGCGATCCTTGATACAAATTGGTCTCGTAATATTCTTAAATGAAACAAACGCTATTTAAAACGATAGACTATGTATCGACATTTTGCGAATCTCCTTTAATTTATTCTACGGTTTATAAAGCAGGATTTTTTTGCCCATGATAAGTTAAAAAACGATAGGCTTTTTAATGATTGACCTCAACCCCTACTTTTTTTACAGTACGCTCACAAGCAACAACACAAAGTATGATTAAGAGTGAAGAAACAAAAACTACATGAGCAATTTAGCAAACCATTACTTCTTTGGTTTGATCTTCATGGCCGTAAAAATCTACCCTGGCAACATCCAAGAACTCCTTATAGAGTATGGGTTTCCGAGATCATGCTGCAACAAACCCAAGTCCAAACAGTAATCCCCTATTTTGAGCGTTTTATGCAGCGCTTTCCCAATATTAGTGACCTGGCACATGCTCAAGAAGATGATGTGCTTTCTTTATGGTCAGGGCTAGGATACTACAGCCGGGCAAGGAATCTTCATCAAACAGCAAAACTCATTTTGCAACATCATCAGGGAATATTCCCAAATGATTCTAAATTATTAAATGAATTACCAGGAATTGGCCCTTCTACTTCAGCCGCTATCTTATCGCAAGCATTTAACAAACCAGCAGCTATTTTAGATGGCAATGTAAAAAGAGTTTTAACCCGGTTTTTTAGGATCACAGGCTATCCAGAGCAATCTCAAGTCAAAAAAAAATTATGGGAACTGGCTGACTTATGCATGCCTCAAGAAAACTGTGCTGATTATACCCAAGCAATTATGGATTTGGGAGCTACCTGTTGTATCACTAAAAACCCTCACTGCTCTAGTTGCCCCTTGCACATAAACTGCTTAGCCTTTAAACATAAAGAGCAACATTTATTTCCTACAAAAAAAATTAAAAAATCAATACCGATTCAATATCAGCAATTATTGGTATTACACAATGAGCAAGGATATATCTATTTGGAAAAACGTCCTTCTCCGGGATTATGGGGCGGTTTATGGTGTCTGCCGAACATTAGTACCGATAAATGCCCCTTGGATTTTATTCGAGTAAACTATGATTTATCGGGTGAACACCCCCAGCCATTACTTGCCTTTAAACACCGTTTTAGTCATTTCCATTTAGAAATTAACGCACTAAGTATAAAAACTACCTTTTTTGGTAGACAATTGTCCGAAAATCAAGGCCAATGGTTTGCAAAAGAGCAATTAAACTCCTTAGGGTTAGCTCAACCCACCCGTAAAATACTTTCTTACCACTACGATACATCTCTGAATTTATGAAGCATTATTTTACAGGCAGTTGGCAATTCAAGTTCCGACATCTCGCTCAAGTCGCGGGACGTCGATGTTTGATAAGCTCAATTGTCAACACATCCTGGCGTGACACGAAAAAGAGAAACTTTAAATGTGGGGGACGGAAGCAAATTACCTTCCATTTATTGAAGGTCAAGAAGCTGTCTCAGTTTAACTTAAAGAACCTCCGCGGGCGAGAATTCCAATAGCTTCTTTTGCATCAGGCTGCCCTAAATTTGCTGCTGCATTGATCCAAAACCAAGCTTTTTTACGATCCTCTACAACGCCTTTACCATAATAATACATATAGCCTACTGCATATTGGGCATCAGGTTGGCCTTTTTCAGCCTCTGGTTTTAACCGGATAAATGCTTTGCGGTAATCTTCAACTCTAAAACTATCGATGCCCTCTCGCAAATTAACGGTGCTGGATATAACACAAGCCCCAAGAGAAAAAACAAAAATTACAACAGTTAACAATTCCAATAAACGTCTCATAAATCCTTATCCTCTGTCAAAGGCTTTGCTGCTGGTTCAAAGATTAGTTCATTTTTAGGTAAACTCAAGCTCTCTAAAGTACCACGGCGATCCACTAAAATTCCAGTGGCCATTATACGCTTAATCACCGCCCCTCCAGGTACTGTATCACCAATTTTATAGGTTCTTTCCTCTCCGTTAGCGGAGCGTATAATTACTTGGGAGTCATTTATTTTATTAGCAAATAAGATTCCAACCAATGATACATTCAACATTGATTTTTTAATAGTTGATAAATTATTAGAAACATAAACCCCAAATAAGGAGGTATGTAGAATAGCGTCAAAAGAATTCTGTACCTTTGTGACCGGCACTTCATTTATTGTTTCAGGAGGAGATTTAACCTTTGAAGAAAATAATAAAGTAGACCATTCACTGATGATCAATAGAGAAAAAAGAGAAATTAAAGCAATAATAACCCATTGTGCGTATTTTGCTGTTAACAACGCAAGAAAATCAAATTTCATTGTCAAACGCCCTGATTAATAAAAAAAGCCTAAGTCTAAATAAACCACAACAAAAAACACACCCATTATACCCATGAGACAGGTAAACTTTTCTGTACATATAAGCCTCACTAGAATATCCTACAACAACCAGTCTGAAAAGATCGCCCATCAATACACGAAAAAAATTCAAGTTACCTAAAAAGGATAGATCTCAATGAAAAATAAACATTTTGATACCCGTGCGATACATGCCGGCCAAGAACCCTGTCCAAGTACAGGTGCGGTGATGACTCCTATTTATGCTACATCCACATACAAACAAAGTGCACCAGGTGAACATCTAGGCTATGAATATTCCCGGACCCATAATCCCACCCGAGGAGCTTATGAAGGATGTATTGCCAGTTTGGAGTCAGGTATACGTGGTTTCGCATTTGGATCAGGAATGGCTGCAATTAATACAGTCATTGACTTATTAGATGCAGGAGATCATGTGGTAGCTATGGATGACTTATATGGAGGAACTTTCCGCTTATTCGATAAAGTGAAAACACGCACCTCCCACTTATCTTTTTCGTTCGTCGATATGTCGGACCCCCAAAAAATAGAAGCAGCGATTACCCCAAAAACCCGCATGCTTTGGATTGAAACCCCATCGAATCCTATGTTAAAACTCGCTAATTTACGAGAAATAGCATCAATCGCAAAACGATATAATTTAATCGCTGTTGCAGATAACACCTTTGCAACCCCCTGGATTCAACGCCCTCTAGAACTGGGATTTGATATAGTCCTTCATTCCGCTACCAAGTACCTTAATGGTCATTCTGATGTAGTCAGCGGGGTTGTAGTTGTCGGGGATAATCAAAATTTAGCAGACAAACTTGCTTTTCTCCAAAACTCATGTGGAGGAATTGCTGGTCCATTTGATAGTTTTCTTGTTTTAAGAAGTTTAAAAACTTTATCCTTGCGAATGCAAAAACATTGCGAAAATGCGCATCAGCTGGCAAATTGGCTGGAAAACCAGGCGAAGGTTATTAAAGTCATCTATCCAGGGCTTGAAAGCCACCCCCAACATAACCTGGCGAAAGAACAAATGCATGGCTTTGGGGGTATGATTTCTATGGTCATTGACGGCGGTCTTAATGCCGCTAAACGATTTTTATCACGCTGTGAATTATTTACCCTCGCTGAAAGCCTTGGAGGTGTAGAAAGCTTGATTGAACATCCTGCGATTATGACCCATGCTTCAATCCCTCCAGAGCAACGAAAAGCATTAGGTATTGAAGATGGCTTTATCCGCCTTTCAGTAGGCATAGAGCATATAGATGATTTAAAAGCTGATTTGAAATATGCATTTGAAAATTAAAGCATATACACATAACTGAAATGGGTTTAGAGAGCTTGATATCGTTCTTATGGAAACGGAATCCATAATGGATTCTCGTTTTCGCGAAAATGACGAATTTTTTAAGTAATGGCCGTAAAGCCAACTTCAAATAATACTAAACACAGGAAAATGAAATGCACACGTTACAAACTCTAATTGAACAGGCATTTGAGCAACGCCAAACTTTATCTATTGATACAGCAACGCCTGAACTCATCGCAGCAATTAATGAAGTACTGTCTTGTCTCGACAGTGGCCAACTTCGTGTTGCAGAAAAAATAAATAACGACTGGTTTGTTCATCAGTGGATAAAAAAAGCGGTTCTCCTTTCGTTTAAACTCAATCCAAATCAAATCATTGACTCGGGTTTTTGCCAGTTTTACGATAAAGTACCGCTCAAATACACTAATTATTCTGAAGAACAATTCAAACAAACCGGAGTAAGGGTGGTTCCGCATGCCATAGTCCGCAAAGGTGCCTATATTGCAAAAAACTGTGTATTGATGCCTTCTTATGTGAATATAGGGGCTTATATTGACGAAGGAGTCATGGTAGATACCTGGGCTACTGTGGGTTCATGTGCTCAAATCGGTAAAAATGTCCATCTTTCAGGAGGGGTAGGCATTGGAGGTGTTCTTGAGCCTTTGCAAGCTAATCCTACAATAATTGAAGATAATTGTTTTATCGGAGCACGCTCAGAAGTAGTTGAAGGAGTTATCGTGGAACGCAATTCAGTTTTATCTATGGGGGTATACTTAGGACAAAGCACTAAAATATATAACCGACTCACCGGTGAAATCACTTATGGACGAATACCAGAAGGATCAGTAGTAGTTGCCGGAAGTTTACCAAGTGAAGATAAAAGTTATAGTTTATATTGTGCTGTCATCGTAAAGCAGGTAGATGAAAAAACTAGAGCGAAAGTGAGCATCAATGAATTACTGAGAGCAAATTAATATGATCCAATACTCAGGCATCGTTTCTTCTCATCGTCTCGAAGCGTTACAAAAAATTTTAGACACGCTTATTAGTTTTCCCTCGATTACCCCAGAAGATGCTGGATGTCAGGAGTTTATGATTCAATTTTTAGAACAAGCAGGGTTTACTTGCCAACGAATGAATCAAGGCCCTGTATCTAATTTTTTTGCATCCTATGGCGAAACGGGGCCTCTTTTAGTCTTTGCAGGCCATACAGATGTAGTTCCAATTGGTGAACTCTCAAAATGGTCGACTGATCCTTTTGTGCTCGAGAATCGAGAAGGATTCCTCTATGGACGCGGGGTAGCTGATATGAAGGGCAGTCTCGCGTGTATGCTCTTGATGGCGCAACGTTTTATTAAAGCGTATCCCCAATTTCACGGAAGATTAGGCTTTCTGATAACAAGTGCAGAAGAAGGTGAGGATTATGATATGGGTACACCTTACGTGATGCAGCTTTTAGCAACTCAAGGTATTCATATTGATTACTGTATTGTAGGTGAACCTTCAAGTACTCACACCGTAGGCGATGTCATTAAAATTGGCAGGCGAGGGTCACTGAATGCAAAAATCAATATTCAGGGAAAACAAGGTCATGTCGCCTACCCTCATTTGGCAGATAACCCCATACATAAAATGAGTCCTGTATTAACCAGACTTACTACTACAGTCTGGGATCAAGGCAATACCCATTTTCCACCGACTTCGATGCAAATTACCCACATGCATTCTGGCGGCCATGCTGCAAATATCATCCCGGGTGAACTGGTATTACATCTTAATTTTAGATATTCAACAGAACAGACCCATCATGCATTAAAAGAAAAAGTAGTTTCTGCCTTCCAAGAATTTAACCTTAATCCAGTCATCGAATGGCGTCTGAGCGGTGAACCATTTCTAACAGCCCATGGTTGCTTGCTCGAAAGTTGCAAGGAGGCAATCATCGAGCTCACAGGAAACGCACCCGAATTATCTACAAGTGGAGGTACGTCAGATGGTCGTTTTATAGCCCCCTATGGTGTTGAGGTTATTGAGCTTGGGCCTGTAAATGCAACAATCCATCAAGTTAATGAATGTATTTCCTTAAACCAATTAGATGAATTGGAAACGTTATATTTTTTAATTTGTGAAAAAATATTCATTAAGTAATTCTTTAGCCTATACTTTCTGATAGATGAAGGAGTACAAGACAAACACTGGAGCAACTGCTCTAATTGAAACATTTTAATCCCACTTTGACAGGATAATCATCATTTAGCGCCAATAGTATCTACTTGCCTTTTGATGAAAGGGTGGATTTAAGCTTGGGTTAAACGAAAATGATTCTGACAAATAGGGATACATCCGTATGTAATGTTTATGAAATATAATTTTCAAGAAAAAAACGCCAAATAAAGCAATTAAGTGCATGAAGCGTAGTAAACGTTTTCAAAAAACCATCAATGAGATTAAGTACAGGGAGAGACAAATATGAAAGGTTGCCAAATAAATCCCATAGCTTTGGGGCTCGCATTTGGAGTTCTATGGGGCGTATCCATATTCATTTTAGGATTACTCGCCTATTATTATACATATGGAAATGCTTTTGTCTCGGCTGTCGGGACATTATATCCGGGTTATGCGCCTTCAATCACAGGGGGTATCCTGGGAGGAATTGTAGGTTTTATTGATGCATTTGTAACCGGTTTTCTTATTGCATGGCTTTATAATTTGTTTAATTGTTGCAAATGTATTTGCTGTAATAAAAATAAAGATGAAACAACCAAATAATACTTTTGTAGCCCGAAACATTTCAGGCTACAAAATATTTCAACTGTACTCTTAAGCTTAATTAATTCACAACATGCCATGTGCCATCTGGCTGACGGCATGCACTACCACGTAATGTTTCTGTTTTTCCATCAATAACTGCTTTAGTAATATACTCTCGGCAAGGCAAGCGCTCACGATAGTAGGTACGTGTTGGTTGTACTGAATATCTGTATCCTGTATCTGGATTCGACCAATTTACTGCTTTTCCTGTAGGGGCAGTTTCTAATGCGCGTTGCATTTCCATTCGATCTACTTTATCCATGGTTTTACCAATTTGGCCCCCCAAGTAAGCACCAACAATAGCACCACCTGCTGCTGCAGCCATTCTAGCCGCTGATCCACCACCAAATTGGCTTCCAATTAATCCACCGATAACGCCACCTGAAATAGTACCTACGTCTTCATGAGTTACGGGTCCGCACCCTACCAAAAATAAAGACAATGATGCAACAGCTAGCTTTTTCATAACATATCACCATTTAATAAGGTTACAAAATCGGTTGTCATTCTAACACCACGTTCAGTTATTATCCATAGTTGTAAAGATCATCTCTATTATAAGATCTCATAATCATGGGAAACCCAAATAAGGAACACACATCAATTGACCATGCTACAATCTGCCATGGCGCACCCGCTCAGAAATTTGGCACAACAATTCATAGCCCGAAGTGCCAGCGGCTTTTGCAACTCGTTCAACTAAAATATTTTTTCCCCAGAGCTCAACTGGTGCCCCAGGTTTAACCTCTTGATGCTCTGTTAAATCCACTGCCAGCATATCCATTGATACCCGCCCTACGATAGGCACTTCCTTGCCTTGAACCCATACCGGTGTATTTTCCGCAATATGCCGTGGATAACCATCTCCATAACCCGCAGCAACGATGCCTATAACAGAATGTTTTTCACTTTTCCAAATACCACTATATCCTACTGGAGCAAAAGGTGGATTATGATGCACCGCACTGATTGCCGATACAAAGCGCATTACTGGTAGTAAACCAAGTTCTATCGAAGTCTGATTGGCAAAAGGAGACACACCATAAAGCATAATGCCAGGCCTCACAACATCCGCATGAGTTTGGGGGAAAGAAATAATAGCTGCTGAATTAGCAATACTTCGTTGGCTAAAACCGGTAATAGAAATATTTTCAAATAAAGAAATTTGCTGATAATTTTCTATACGCTCAGGCTCATCCGCACAAGCTAAATGAGTCATTAAACCAATATCTTTATCTACCCAAGTACAAGTTTGTAATGCACTCATTACTTCATGTAATTCTTGGGGTTTAAACCCTAAACGATGCATGCCTGTATTAACTTTGACCCATAATTTAATGGGTGTGTTTAAGGGGGTATTTAAAAGCCATTGCAATTGATGGGGTTGATGTATGACACATCCAAATTGATGTTGAGCAACAATTTTAAATTCATCAGGACTAAATACACCTTGAAACAGAATACAAGGAGTACGACTACCAATCTTATGGAGAATTAACGCCTCCTCAATGCAGGCAACTCCAAAAGCATCAACGTGCCCTTCTAATACCGGAGCCACAATATGCACACCACAACCATAGGCATTTGCCTTGACCATCGCAATTATTTTCTTGCCCGGGGCGAATCTTTTGATTTGTTCTAAATTATGGAGTAAAGCACTTGGCTCTATTACCAATCTAGTAGGTCTTGACACCTCAATCTACCCCTTGATAACCATTGTAAGCTAAATCTTCAAATCGCGTGTATTTACCTATAAAGGCTACACGCACCTTACCAATAGGGCCATTTCTTTGTTTGGCAACAATTATTTCTGCAGTACCCTTATCAGGGCTGTCTTCATAATAGACTTCATCTCTATAAATAAAACAGATTAAATCAGCGTCCTGCTCGATTGCTCCCGACTCTCGCAAGTCAGACATAACGGGTCGTTTATCCGCGCGTTGTTCCAAGCTTCTGTTTAACTGAGATAAAGCAATTACAGGAACCTGTAATTCTTTAGCCAATGACTTAAGACTGCGAGAAATTTCGGAGATCTCTGCAGTTCTATTTTCTGCATTAAATCCGGGCACTTTCATTAATTGTAAATAATCCACTACAATAAGCCCCACTGAACCATGCTCTTTGGCTAGACGTCTGGCACGCGCCCGCATTTCTCCAGGACTTAAGGCTGGAGTATCATCAATAAACAAAGGTGCTTCCGAAAGCATATGCACGGCTGAAGTGACTCGAGGCCAATCATCATCATCCAGTTTTCCAGTCCTTATCTTATGCTGATCGATACGGCCTAATGAAGACATCATCCTCATGACCAAAGAATCCGAAGGCATTTCCATAGAAAAAACAAGTACAGGTTTACCCGACTTAATTGCGGCATGTTCTGCCATATTCATCACTAAAGTAGTTTTACCCATGGAAGGTCGACCCGCAACAATGACTAAGTCAGATGGTTGTAATCCAGAGGTCATTTCATCTAAATCAGATAGTCCTGTGGCCAAGCCAGTAATTGCATCCCCATTGTGGTAAAGTGCATCGATTTTTTCTACTGCACGGACTAAAATGGATTTTATGTTTTCAGGCCCCCCATCCCCTCCTGTTTGTTCACCTATTGCAAATACTTTAGTTTCGGCTAAATCAAGCAACTCAGGAACCTCTCTGCCTGCAGGATTATATGCCGAATCAGCGATTTCTGTTGCTACCGCAATAAGCTGCCTTTGTACTGATTTTTCACGAACAATCTCAGCATAAGCCGATATGTTAGCAACACTTGGTGTATTATTCGCAAGTTCAAATAAATAGGCTTCACCACCAGCGTCATCCAATTCATTGTGTGATGTTAAGGCATCAAGTAAAGTAACTACATCAAAAGGTTGATCTTTTTTTGCTAATGCAGAAATAGCTCGAAATAAAATTCGATGTTCCGTACGATAAAAATCGGTTTCACAAAGCTTATGGCAAATTTTATCCCAAACCTGATTATCCAACATCAATCCACCTATAATGGATTGCTCTGCTTCCACTGAATGAGGCGGGCGCTTTAAGGGATCAACCGTTTTTTTGGAGTTTTGCAGCTCATACATAGCAATGATACAATGAAAATTAGAACAAAATGTATTGTAATGTTCTTTTAAAAAGATGTCATCCCGAATAGTTGTTATTCGGGAGCAATTATCCTTGAAAACCTAGTATTGTTATAACATAACACTATTCTTTATGCCAGACCTGTGTACGCCCTAACAAAGAAATTCCAACATACCCTCTAACCAAAAGTTCATTTCCTTGAGCAGTGAGTTTGGCTCGGTAAACTTTACCTGTTTTGGGATCCAAAATGGAGCCACCACTCCACTCATTATCACCTTCTTTCTTTAATCCCCACATAAACCGAAGCCCAACTATTTTTTTCCCTTTAAAAGCACCAGGACATTTTTCACAAATTCCAGTATCGCCTGGTTGAGGATAAATTTTATCAATTACACCACTTAATACTCCACCAGATTCAGTAATAGTAACAATCGCTCTTTTGGCGCCAGTTTTATCATCTACAGTGACCCAGTTACCGACTGGGGCTTGGGATGCAGCCAGTACAGCGGGAAAATAAAACGTAGCTAAAACAAGACCACAAGCGCGCTTCCATAAGTTCATAATTTTCTCCATGTTTACAATCAGTTAATAGCTTATGCTATGAATACAAACTATGCTAGTTTTTATTTAAATTTAACTGTAACTCTACACTACGTTCATGGTAATACATTCAAAATATTGTAAATAGATATATTTAACTTAATGGCATAAAAAACTGCTCAATATCATTTTCACTTAAAGCAGTCGCTTTTGTAGAATCAGGGGACAGTACGCTTTCTCCCAAAAGCCTCTTTTTCTCCTGCATCGTTAAAATAGCTTCTTCTACAGTACCCGCGGTAATTAATTTATAAACAAATACTGGATTTTCCTGCCCTATGCGGTGAGCTCTATCTGTAGCCTGGGCTTCAACAGCAGGATTCCACCACGGATCATACTGAATCACTGTATCTGCACGCGTTAAATTCAATCCCGTACCACCTGCTTTTAAACTAATCAAAAATACAGGTGTATTTCCTTCTTGAAATTTATCTACCATTGCCTGTCGGTGTTGCGTTTGGCCGGTTAACTTCAAATAATCATAGTGACGTGCGCGTAATTCTTCCTCAATTAATTGCAACATGGAAGTAAATTGTGAGAATACTAAAACGCGACGACCTTCACCAATTAAATTATTCAACAAATCCATTAATGCCTCGAGTTTTGCAGAGGTACCATGGGCTATAGCTGCTTCTGGCAAAGACAATAATCTAGGATCACAACAAACTTGTCTAAGTTTGAGTAACGCATCGAGTAAAAGAATATGGCTTTTACCAAGCCCTTGTTTCGCAATCGCATCACGTACCTTCTTTTCCATACTCATACGTATTGCTTCATAAAGATCTCGCTGTGCGCCAATAAGCTCTATGGTATGAGTCATTTCCGTTTTTGGAGGCAACTCTCTAGCAACCTGGTTTTTTGTTCTTCTTAGAATAAAAGGTTGCACGCGCTTTATGAGAATTTCTCGTCTCTCCCTATCTGCATATTTTTCGATAGGAGTTCTAAACCAAAGTCTAAACTGCTTGGCATCTCCTAATAAACCAGGCATTAAAAAATGGAATAATGACCATAGTTCACCTAAATGATTTTCTAAAGGTGTACCTGTTAGACATAAACGATGTGTAGCATGTAATTGTTGGATAATTTGGGTTGTTTTGGTACGCGCATTCTTAATAAATTGGGCTTCATCCAATATCAGATAATAAAAAGGATAACTTACAAATTTTTCTTTGTCCCGTTGAATGAGTCCATATGTCGAAATTACTAAATCATAGTCATCAAAATTATCCTGATGCCGTTCGGCTCCATGATGGATTAAAACATTTAATTGGGGAGTAAACCGTTTTGCTTCGACTAACCAGTTACCAACAAGGCTTGTTGGAGCAACAATTAATGTAGCTGATTGAGTGCGTCCTTGCTCTTTTTCATAGAGCAAATGAGCTAAAGTCTGTACCGTTTTACCTAAACCCATATCATCTGCGAGAATACCGTTAAAATGACTGATGCGTAAAAACTGCAACCAACTAAATCCATAACGTTGATAATCTCTTAATCGTACCTGTAATCCCAAAGGAGCTTGTATCTCAGGGATATTGGTTAATAGGGTTAGTTGTCTTATTTGTTCCCTTAGTGTCTCTGCTCCTTGCCAACGTGTTTTAAGTGCTGCAATAGCCAATTCGGCCTCACGCATCAAAATTAATTGATATTTACTCAGAGAAACACTTTGATGTGCATCAAAATGACGCAAACCAAATTGCAATAATAATCGAATCAATGGCTTAATTCGTCCCATTTCCAACTGCAGCGCACGACCATCTTGCAAAGGAAGCTTTACCAACTGGTCATCAGAAAGATTATCCAGACTATTGGCACTATAACGTTGAATTAAATCAGCAATTAAAGGCACAATGCTCACTTGTTTGCCTTCAACTAAAATTCCCAATTGATATGAAAAGAAATCAGTAGTACTTTCTTGAAGATCAGAATACCATTCTACTTCATCAGCATTAACAACTTCCTGATACAAAGTACCAACACACTCTACTCGCCAACCTTTTTCCTTCAGATCAGGAATTGATTGACTACGAAGAAACTCTAAATCTGCCAAGACATTAATATTCTGAATAATAAAATCTACTTTCTTTGCTTTGCCCCATTGCTCATATTCCCAGGTTCTAGGCACCCTAAGGTCTAATAAAGACTGGACCTCATCCCATTTTAATTTTTCAAAATCTTTATCTCGCACATATTGAATTAAAACACCTTCCTGCTGGCGAACAACTGTGTCACATTGATCTGAAGCGGTAATTATTAAACCCGCATAATCAAAAACAACATGTACGGTAAATAAAGCATGTAATTCTTCATCAGTATCATAGAGCCAAGAGGATTCTTCATCAAATTCACTGATAGTATCAAGAACCAGCACGGGGACAGGAAGAACCTCACGTACCTCCCGTTGTTTAAAAACTTGCGGTACAGGAAATTCGGGGCAGGTATGAGCCATTTTATTTGCTAACAATTCAGCCTGATCAAGCGGAATTGAGGGAGCCTCCAATAAATAACTCAATTGTTTTATGGGATATGAGGTAAGCAAGCACCCAATTTTGGCTTCCGAATAATTAAAATACCAACTGTTATCCAGTAATAATGGCTTAAATGCGTTATCTTCATGCATTAATACTAAATTTTGACTTCCATTGTGAGATAACACCCATTGGCAAGTGCCTCTGATGGATTCGCCTAATTGAATTGCTTTATTTGGATTTTGTATAAAAAAAGCTCTTCCCGTAGATATAATTCGTTCAAGTAGTTCACTATTACGGATGTTTAAAGAGTCAAACCAACCTGAAACACCACATTTAAACAGCAGTAGAGCCACAAGATCATTATCGTCACCAATAAAATGCTGCTTTTTGGAATCAGATAGACTATTAAACGTGATCATTTTTCCATAGCCGCCACGTTTTAATAATTTAGCCAAGGCTAATTTAATGACAACTCGATGCTCATGACCCTCGAATTTTAGATCAATAAGATAAACTAAATGATGTGTAGCTTCTTGTGTTTTAATGGTTGCAGCTTCTTGAGCGCGTAAATTTTTTAACCAGATGTCTAATTTTTTATCTAGCTTATTTGCAGGCAAAGACTTAGAGTTGTTTTTTTCTCTATCTCGTAATGCTAATAGACAGGCTGCGGCATGTTTGCAATTAGATTGATATGCACAAGTACAATGAGCTGATTTCTTGGGCCAAGCTTTTAAATCCATGTGTACATCATAAATCTGGCTTGCGCTGCCCTTAACTCGTCCCTTAAGTAAACCATCACTGAACCGGATATTCAGCACATGCCCCTTTTCAAAATATTCCTGCCCACGCAATAATATTTTGGCCTCAAAAACATCTGGCATTGTTGAAAGTGCTTCATTTAACATAAAATGTATTTATTATCAGCCCAAGGATCTATTTTAATGTGTATTTCTTATAAAAATAAGTGCTTTTTATAATGAATTGCTTTTATTTAGGATATTATTACGTAAAATGAGTAGCATTTATACAGTATTATGTGCGTTTAAGGTCATAAAAAGACATTTATTTTAGCCATTTTTTAAATTAAATAATAATTTAATCTTTTAATTAATAATACTTTGTATTAATTTATCGCACTTTGATTCCATTAGAGTATATATCATGCAAAATAAGCTTACAGTTTTAATGGCACAAATTAATCCTACTGTAGGGGCATTAACATCCAATAGAGATAAAATTATTGAGATTATCAAAAGCCAACAACTAAATCATGATATCATCATCTTTCCTGAACTCGCATTAACAGGTTACCCTCCTGAAGATTTACTCTTTCGCAAAGAATTTCAACAAAAAGTTAATGAGAACTTACATCTAATTCAAACTATAACCGAAGATTGCCATGTACTGATAGGACATCCATCTCAAGAGAAACAACACCGATATAACAGTGTGAGCATTTTTTATCAAGGACAGAAAGCTGCTGAGTACCACAAACAAATTTTACCAAACTATGCAATCTTTGATGAAGTGCGTTATTTTAATCCAGGTAAAAAGAATCCTTGCATCCTGGAAATCAATCATTACAAAGTAGGAGTGATCATCTGTGAAGATTTATGGCAACCAGGCCCAGCAGAAGATTTAATTGAACATGGCATTTCGGTTTTACTTGTTTTAAACGCATCACCATTTGATTACTCTAAATATCCAAAAAGGGAAGCGCTATTAAGATCGTATGCAAAACGAGGCATATCAATTATATATGTGAATCAAGTGGGTGGCCAGGACGAACTTCTTTTCGATGGACAATCAATAGCTATTGATTCTCAAGGAAGAATTAGTGCCCGCGGAACAGCATTTCAAGAAAATTTATCTACTGTTGAAATACAAGGAAATCAAATCAAAGGACTTGTATCACCTTTGCTTGAAAACGAAGCGTTGCTCTATGAAGCATTAGTTTGTGGTACTCGCGACTATGTTAATAAAAATCAATTCCCGGGTGTTTTAGTTGGACTTTCGGGGGGAATTGACTCTGCATTAACATTAGCTATTGCCGTAGATGCCCTGGGCGCAGATCGGGCTCATGCCGTGCTTATGCCTTCGAGGTATACTGCACAAATGAGTAATGAAGATGCTCTAATACAAATTAAACACTTACAAGTATCTCACTCCATACTTTCGATTGAGTCAGCATTTGAAGCTTTAATAGCTACCTTAGAGCCACTATTTAGAGGATTGACCCCTGATACTACAGAAGAAAATATACAGGCAAGAATTCGCGGTTTATTGATCATGGCACTTTCGAATAAAACGGGTAAAATGGTGCTTAGTACTTCTAATAAAAGTGAATCTGCTGTCGGCTATGCAACTTTATATGGAGATATGGCAGGCGGATTTGCTGTGCTAAAAGATGTGCTTAAAACCCAAGTTTATGCCTTGGCACGCTATCGCAATTCTATTTCTACTGTCATCCCCGAGCGTGTTTTAACCCGAGCGCCTTCTGCGGAACTAAGGCCTGATCAAACCGATCAAGACAGCTTGCCTGAATACGCAGAACTTGATGCAATCATTGTTGGATATATGGAGCAAAATTTAAGTCCAGAGGAAATAATTCAACAAGGATTTGCGCCTGAAACAGTAGCAAAAGTAATTCAACTGATTAAACATAATGAATACAAACGCCGTCAATCGCCACCTGGAATTAAAATAAGCCCAAGAGCATTTGGCAAAGACTGGCGTTATCCAATAACCAATGGCTTTAAAAATCAATAAACAACACTAGTAGTCCATACAATTCTCATTAATGAGCGTGCTATTGCACGCAAATTTATTCCAGTTTTAGAGGATTTTATTCTGATTTTATTTCAATGTGTGATCATGAGATTGAGTTAGCTCTTCAACATCCCCCACCATTTCGCGTTGTTTTTGCCAAAAAGTTGGTAACTGGGAAAGCACTGCGTATCGTTCTGGTTGCAACTTTTTAGGAAGATTCTGAATAGCAAGTGATGCATCATCAATAGCCCCAGAAACAGAAGGTGCCTTTTCAGATATTTTTTTTACCCTGTCCTCCAGATGATGCCTTACTTTATCAAATAAGTCTAAATCTAGCCTGCCAATATGCTTGTCCTCTGTATTCTCTTTTTTCGGGTCTTGCTTCTTTAGCACCTTCTCCAACATTTCATTCATACTTTTTAGTTTAGAGGTAGAAAATTGTTGTGTCGTTTTGATATGAAGCAAATTAGCTTTTAATTGTAGCGCATCAGTTTCATTCAAGGGCGTCTTATGATCGGCCAGCCAAGAATCCAATTTAGGATAATCAGTCAAAGCAATTTCATTTGGAACCCCTATACTATTAATCCAGTAAAGATTAGTTTCCTTTTCTGTATGACGCAAAACAAAAGTCGAGCTAATTCCATTAGTTATAAGGTTTTCATTGGTCAAAGGGGCGTGTGAGCTTTTATCTTCTGGATTAACAATCACTTGAATTTTAGAAAGATATTTATCTCGCGCCTTAATGCATTCTTTTTTGATTTGTTTTAAAGCAACCGCGCTGAGCTTTTCAATATCAGGATTATCCAATGTCCCAAGTTTTAGAGTTAACTCATTGCTTGGGGAAAGGGGATAAATCTCACCATGTTCATCAACCCAAGATAAATGCCATAAATTATTATTAAAACTTAAAGAAAAAACAGTTTTTTCAGGCTGTTTAAGTAAAGTTTCTTTTGCAATAGTTAATTCATTGCAAATTAATATATTTTCTATTGATTGCCGCTCATTTTGACGCATTGTTTCTCGCTCAATCTCTCGAGCCTTGATTGTTTCTAACGTAGATTTATATTGAAACATAAAGCTATCAATTTGTTTAATAACTAAATCTTTAAGTTCGAGAATGAATGTATGAACAAAGGACTCGTCTATTGAAGCATAATCAGGAACAGCATCAATTAACTCTAAAAAGAGCAGGTAATTGTATGAACCTATGTTCCACTCTCCATCGCTGATTATCAATTTAAATTCTTGTAGCCGGGTAAAAGCATCTGGAAAGTTCTGCATTACATTGATTGATTGATCTACTTTTTCACCGCGAGTGCGGGTATATTGATAAAACCACCCTGTTAACCAGGATTTTATAGGACGTTCATATTTTTCTTCTGCTCTTTTTGCGATAGCAACAATTTTTTTACGTCCTTCTTCTGATTCGTTTGCAATTATAGCCAACACTTGATCAACAAATTCTTTAGATATCTCTAATGGTTTTTTTTTTGGCATTTTTTGAAACTCCTTTTCATGATGCAAAATCATCATTACATTAATGTTTATTTTATACAAGTAGAAAACTATTATGCTAAATTGTTCGCATAAATCTAGAGCCGTCAATTTTTCTTCATTATGCATTTTTAAGATTTAACAATTATCTTTTTCTCTCAATTGCCCTCTTCCACGAGCTTTTTGTCTAGATTTTTATCTTTCAAAGATGAAGCCATCATCAAGGTTGGAGCAAAATATTATGCATCTTTTTATCTACTAAAAATTTATTAAAATTTAAAAAAGACAAATTTTAGTATAGACAGGGTTTTAGATCTTGCCACTACAAATACAACACTCTTTAAAAAAATATATGCTTCTGATATTGCAAATTTAAAGTAACGCGTTAACATGATTCGACAAAAAATAATAACGAAGGGATGTTATGAAATTAGCATTATTTTCTACCGCATTATTAGCTAGCGGTCTTGTTTCAGCTGCAACTCCAGTGAATGGGTGGTATTCCAGCGTCTTTGGTGGTTATGCATATATACCTGGATATACTTCTAAGTTTGATTCTGGATTTTTCTTTTCGGACACAGCTTATCGAAATGGTTATAACGTGGGTGGTCGTTTAGGGTATCAAAGTAACCCCCTCCGCTATGAAATTGAATACACCTATCTCCAAGCGGACACCAAAAAATTTGATGTTTTTTATATTCCTCAAGTTGGTGTTTCTGGAAACACTCATGCAAATATTGGGATGGCAAATATTTATTATGATTTCGCAGATGTTATTCTACCTACGATTTCTCCCTTTCTTGGCGTAGGTATTGGCTATGCCTATATCCAAAATTCCTTAGACAGTACTGGACCCTTTGGTGCTATCTTTTTCAATCAAAATAATGGTGTTTTTGCCTATCAAGGCACTGCTGGATTGACTTATAACTTTGCTGAAAATTGGGCATTAAATGCTTCATACCGTTATTTAGCAACAAGCTCTTCAGATACATTTGGAAGGACATTCCAATCTCAAATGGGTGATGTGGGTATCGTTTATCGTTTTGCTCAATGCGATTATAAGTAGTTATCTTTGCAAATTTTTATCCTGCTTTAGAGATAAATTAATAATCCTTCTCTTTTAGAGTAGGCATCTAACTTCACTGATTAAATTTCGAGAGAGCAACACCCTCTGCAACAGCAGGGGGTCTATTGAATCCCATGCGCCAAGATAAAATTTCAATCATGTTGAAAACTTTTAAACCCCCGCTTTCGCTAAAAAGACATAGCTTAAGTCAGCAACTGTAGAAGTTATGAGGGATGATAAAGCTTTGATGAACGTATAGCGCTTTATAACGCCTTCATATGCTGCTCATTCAATTGATTACAATCCGTGCGAATTTGTGGCTCTTGCCATAAAGTTACAAATAAAACCATAACTAATGGTCCTACAAACAACCCCAGTAAACCCAAGGTTTCAACCCCCCCTAATATACCAAATAAAACAGCTAAAAAGGGTAATTCGATTGCGCCACCTATTAATGCAGGTTTAATAAAATGATCAGCTACAAACATAACCAAGGTGCCCCAAACAAGAACAGCGATTGCACCAAACATACTGCCAAATGCAAATAAAATCATAGCGACTGTAATAAAAACGATAGGGACAACAAAGGGAATCATTGCTGCAAGTGCAGTAATAAACCCTACCAAGGTAGGTGCGGGAAAACCAACTAAACCATAACAAACTCCCATTAAAAAACCCACTCCAAGCCCTACAACTATCGTGCCATTCACTGTCGC
This sequence comes from Legionella longbeachae, assembly GCF_004283175.1. Taxonomy (GTDB): domain Bacteria; phylum Pseudomonadota; class Gammaproteobacteria; order Legionellales; family Legionellaceae; genus Legionella; species Legionella longbeachae. The sequence continues at coordinate 154,342 of NZ_RXNW01000003.1, read as the reverse complement.
TCGCAAAGCTTTAGGGAGCCTATCTGCATAGCGGAACCATCTTTTGCCCAAACAGTTTTCACCTACAAGATAAATTTGTGTAATTAATCGATCGCCATCACGATAGAAGAAAAATAAACTTAATAAAGTAAAACCTACTTGAACACTTCGATGAGCCAAATTAGAACCAATTTGTTTTACATAGTAACTGGTTGGAGTTAAAGATAAATGAATATTGGATAACAATCCTTTAATCATCCCTGGTTTGCCGATATTATTATCCCAGTAAACAACCAGGTCACTTCCTATCCAAGGAAAATTTTTCAAGAATTCAGGCGCCATGCCTCCTTTTTCATTTAAGCTTTGTAAAAAATTGATGAATATTTGTAACTCCTTTATGAGAAGCCCTACTAACCAACTTAGAGGAAGTAGAAGCAATAATCCAATTAAGGTGGTGAAAAGTAAAGCCGATAAATCGTCCTTGCTCCCAAAAAATCGACGCCATCTTTCGTATAAAGGATAAGTAGCAATAACAATTATAGAGGCCCATATCATAGATGGGATAAAGCGATGAATAATAAACAAGCTAAGAGCTATAATTCCTACAGTTAGGCCCATACTAATGAGCTCTTTGTGATTCTCATTCATCAAGCAAAACCCCATGCGAAAATTTGCATAATTATCCAAGCAGGAATCGCTGCGAGTACATCATCAAGCATAATTCCTAACCCACCATGTACTTTTTGATCCACATATTGTATAGGATATGGCTTCCATATATCGAAAATTCGAAACAAAATAAAACCGAAGATCATCCAGGATAATCCTTTGGGAGCCATAAACATAGTCAGTAAATAACCCACGACCTCATCCCAAACAATCCCTTTATAATCGTGTACACCTAACTCTTGAGATACTTTTTCACAAACCCAAATACCTATAATAAATGCGACCAATGTAAAAAAAAGATAAACCGTCCAGGGAGTTCCTATAACTAACAAATAAAGAGGTACAGCAGCTAATGTCCCCCAAGTACCAGGAGCTGTAGGCATTAATCCAGTACCAAATCCAAAAGCGATAAAATAAACAGGGTTTTGAAATACACATCTAGCTAAATTAGTTTGTTTCATTATTTTTCTCAACGTCACTTATCGTCCATGTAGATGATTAAAAATTATCTACCTAACGAAAAAAATTTAAAAATGTGTATAGCCTACTGGTTTTAACGCAATACACTGATTATCAGCATTTTTTATCCTTATCCCAGGAGCAGTCTCTATCACACCTATAGGATAGCAAACCAAGTTCGCTCTCTTAAATTCATTCATTAATGAAGATAATTTATTTTCTGGTACCGTAAAACATAATTCGTAATCATCGCCGCCTGTTAAGGCTAAGTCAACTGCTTTACCGGGCAAATATTTTTTAAGTAACAAATGTGTTGGAATTGCATCTGCATTTAGGCAAGCCCCTACACCACTGGCAACACAAATATGATTTAAGTCAGCTCCAAGTCCGTCAGAAATGTCTATAGCTGCAGTCGCATACACTCGTAAAAAACTAATTAAATCAATACGAGGATTAGGGTGCAATAATTTCTGCATTAACTCCTTTTTCTCTTCTTGGGGTATTTCCGAATCAAGTAATTTAATAGCTAGTGCTGCAGCACCCAACTCTCCAGAAACCAAAATAATGTCTCCAGGTTTCGCCCCACTTCGTGATATCGCTTGTCCTTCGGGTGTTATACCCAAAACAGTAATTGTAATCGATAAAGGACCTCGAGTTGTATCCCCACCAATTAAAGACATATTTAACTGATTTAGAGAGTCCTTTAATCCGTGTGCAAAGGAAGCCAGCCACTGTGAATTTAATTCAGGCAAAGTCAAGGCAAGGGTAATCCAACATGGTTTTGCAGCCATAGCGGCCATATCACTTACATTAACCATAATGGATCGACATGCAATATCATAAGCACTCCATTCAGGTAAAAAATGTACCCCTGATACTAAAGTATCAGTACTGACCAGTATATTCACTCCATCAGAGACGTGTAAACAAGCCGCATCATCACCAATACCTAATAATACTTCATCCCTTTTTAAATCAAGTGGTTTAAAAAATTGAGTAATGAGTGAAAACTCATCCATTGCTATGACTGATTTCAATTGAGCGAACTTGACGCGCCAGGTTGTTTAGTACGCCATTGACATAACGATATCCATCTTGAGAACCAAACTCTTTGGTCAATGAAATAGCCTCGTCAAGTACAACTTTATAGGGGATTTCAGGACAATAGAGTAATTCAAAAGAACCCAAACGTAAGACTGTAAGCTCAATTGGATTAAGCGCAGAGATTTCTCGATCGAGAAATGGTGTAATACTTGTCTCTAGTGACGCAACATGCTCAGGGACGCCATGTAATAAACGGCAAAAATAATCGACATCTACTTTATCCATTTTATTAATGACACGAAATTGTGCTTCTATTTCACACACTTCTGTTCCTGCCATTAACCATTGATAAAGAGCCTGAAGTGCTAATTTTCTGGCTTTTCTTTTACCACTTATTGACTGCTTTTCCACCTTAACCTCATAAACGTTCTAAATAAATAACAATACCAATTGTTCAATTTGCTAATTGTAAACAAATCCTAGTACTCTAAGTGAAAATCTTGATGAACGTCCTTATTTGACATATCTTGATACAGAGTGAGTGGTTATTCTAATCTTTATTCATCTGATCAATAGTTAGCCTGAAATCACTCACATCTTTAAAGCGTTTATACACCGAAGCAAATCGCACATAAGCTACATGATCCAGACTAAATAATGCCTTCATCACGAGCTCACCTACAATTTGGGAATCAATTTCTCGCTCCCCTCTTCGACGTATTTCTTGCGTTATTGAAATAATTGCAGCTTCCAATGCATCGACACTCACCGGTCTTTTTTCCAAAGCACGCAACATACCCGAACGCAAATTTTCCATATTAAAAAGCTCACGTCGACCATCCCGCTTTACAATTAATGGCATGATTAACTCAGCTGTTTCAAAAGTAGTAAAACGCTCATGACACACAAGGCATTCCCTTCTCCTGCGTACTTGAGCCCCTTCCGCAACTAAACGTGAATCAACTACCTTTGTTTCTTCTGCATGACAAAATGGACAATACATGATTATTTATAAACCGGAAACTCACGACACAAAAGCAAGACCTGCTCCTTCACTTTAATTATAGTCGCTTCATTATTAATATCATCAAGAATATCTGCTATCCAATTTGATAAAAGAATAATTTCTTTTTCTTTAAATCCTCGAGTAGTTACAGCTGGAGTTCCCAAACGCAAACCACTGGTGACAAACGGGGAGCGCGGATCGTTAGGAACAGTATTTTTATTCACAGTAATATTTGCTTTATCTAAAGCGGTGTCCGCATCCTTTCCTGTTATATTCTTATCAATCAAGTCGACCAATAATAAATGATTGTCTGTACCGCCAGAAACAATTTTATAGCCCCTATTCATTAATACAGATGCCATTGTTTTTGCATTTAATAAAATTTGTTCTTGATACACCTTAAATTCAGGAAGTAATGCTTCTGCAAAAGAAACTGCTTTAGCCGCAATGACGTGCATTAATGGTCCTCCTTGAGAACCAGGAAATACAGAAGAATTCAGCTTTTTCTCAATTTCTTCGTTAGCACGACATAAAATCATTCCGCCTCTTGGGCCTCTTAATGTTTTATGCGTCGTAGTTGTCACAACATCGGCATAAGGTATAGGTGAAGGATACAGGCCTACAGCGATTAAACCAGCCACATGCGCCATATCAGCCATTAAATAGGCGCCTACTTTATCTGCTATTTCCCTAAATCTTTGCCAATCAACTACGCGTGAATAAGCTGAAAATCCGGCAATAATCAATTTAGGTTTATGCTCTAAAGCCAAGCTCTCTACAGCATCGTAATCAATTAAACCAGTCTGAGCATCTACGCCATAAGATACGGATTCATATAACTTGCCTGAGAAATTGACCTTGGATCCATGGGTTAAATGCCCTCCATGAGGCAAGGCCATTCCCAAAACCACATCACGGGGGGCTATTAATGCCATCATTACTGCTGCATTGGCCTGGGAGCCAGAATGCGGTTGAACATTAACGTAATCAGCACCAAAGAGTTTCTTTGCCCGGGCAATAGCTAATTGCTCCGCAATATCAACATACTCACATCCACCATAATAACGCTTGCCTGGATAGCCTTCAGCATATTTATTGGTCAATACAGATCCTTGGGCTTGAAGTACACGAGGGCTGACATAATTTTCTGACGCAATAAGCTCAATATGCTCTTCCTGTCGCTGTTGCTCATTAACAATCGCTAGAAAAAGTTCATCATCAAAATTTTTTATGGTATAGCTGTCATCAAACATAAGTCATCCTAAAGAAAAAAGTTAAGATCGAACAATGATGTCATTGCGCACCCTTCTCACACCATCTACATTTGCTGCAATTGCTCCTGCGCGTTGTTTTAATCGTTCAGTAGCCACAAAACCACTAAGTTGTACTTCATCTTTAAAGGTTTTTACTTGTACTGCTAAACCAGTAGATCCTAATTGATTCACCAAAGTAGCTTTAACCTTAGTCGTTGTGGTGGAACTATCAAGAAATTCTCCTGTGCTTTCTCTGCCTGGTGAAGCGACGCATGCTATAATTAGTATAGATAAAAGCAACAGAAACATTATTTTAAGTGAGTTACGCATCTTCAACCCCCTAAAGAAAAACCCCATTAGACTACCACAAAATTTGATGGTATACGAACTGTGAATACAAATTAGAACGAATTCTACTCAAGAAGACTGCGATTACTCCTATGTTTGCGAATTTTTTGAATCAACATTTTCTTTTTTTTGGGGAGTTGGGCGATGACCATGACTAGGATGTCGGTAATCATGAAGACGTTCATCAAAACCATATATTTCAGCACGGGGGGGAACAGAATGAAAATAACCGGCATCATAATATTCAGGCTGCTTCATTTGGCAAGAGGCCAATAATGGAAGCACTAAAAAAGAAGGTATTAGATATTTCATAAGCTATTCCTCTCATACAAAATAGGGAAGTTGCATCAAAATGCAACTTCCCTATCTGTTACTAAATAACCTTAACGATTATTTATTTTGTAGTTACTTCTACTTTAATTTTTTTATCATTGTCACTCTTATTAAGACCATTTGCTAAATAAGGTACGATATGAACTGTAGAGCCCACTCTAGTCCATTGGTCATAAATGAAATAGTAAGGTGAACTTACAGGAGCAACTCTGAGTTGCATGCTGTAATGACAGCTACCACGATAATACAAGCTAATAAAATGAGAATCATCGTTAACAGGAATTACAAAAGGCTGTAAATAAGCGCGATCATCGAAAAAACCATCTACAAAAACAGCTTCATACGAGCTATTTCTCACTTCAATTTCACAATAACCTGGAAGCATAGAAGGTTTACTGGTTACATTCTTATTATTAACTTCATTAGCATTAGGATGCATATGTTGGTTTGCTGCAACAGCGTGACCAAACAATCCAAAACAAACAGCAAACAAAAAGGACTTCAACTTCATGGTTTCTCCTTCGATTGATGAAAGCCGCATAGTAGCAAAGTGTTGAATTTAGTCAATAGGATATTTTTGTAACCATGAAATATATTTTATAAATCCAAAATCGATAAAATTGAATCAGATAAAGACAATTAAAGATAATAAAATTAATCTTTCGTGTTATATTTGGCAGACTTAAAATTTGCCCTTTTCTAAAAATTCCGGAGAGCATTGATGAAGTTAGTAAAAAAACGAATGACCATTATGGGAATAGTCTTACTGATTGTTTTCGGTGGGATCATTGCGTTTAACTTGATAAAAGCATTCATGATTAAGCGTTTTTTTGCAAACTATCAACCGCCGGCTGTTTCTGTAGCTTCAGCTGTTGCAAAAGCAGTAGATTGGCAACCAACAATCAATGCCGTAGGTAATTTTGTAGCTATTAATGGGGTAGACGTAAATTCACAAGCCTCGGGAAATGTCATTAAAATTGATTTTGAATCTGGGCAGTATGTTGATAAAGATGCCCCCTTAATTACGATTGATGACAGTGTTGATCAAGCAGTACTAAAATTTAATCAAGCTGAATTAGCAATTAAAAATTTAAATTATCAACGCCAAAGTGATTTATATAAACGTGGTGCATCCCCTATATCAAACGTCGACGAAGCTAAAGCAAATCGCGATCAAGCTCAAGCTAAATTGGAGCAAACAGAAGCACAAATAAAACAAAAACATATTACTGCTCCTTTTGCAGGAAAATTAGGCATACGGCAGATCAATTTAGGGCAATTTATCAGCCCAGGACAAACATCGATTGTTTCCTTGCAATCACTTGATCCGCTGTATTTACAATTTTACCTTCCAGAACAACTTTATAAAAAGATAAAACCAAATCAAACCATTACTTTTTCTGTAGAAGCATTTCCTAATGCTCTTTTTGAAGCAAAAGTTACTGCAATCAACTCCAAAGTCGATCAAAACACTCATAATGTTCTCGTGCAAGGGACTCTTGCCAATTGCCCTACTTCAGCAATTAAAGATCCTGCAAAATCAACCCTGGTGAAAATTCGAAAAGAACACTTGGGAAGGAAATTGATTGTTTCCTGTAACTCTGAACTTAACGCTCAAAATAAAGTCCATAGTTTTACGTTTGTTCCAGGAATGTTTGCTTCGATTGAGATAAGCCAACCACCAATACCAGACACAGTTATAGTTCCATCCACCGCAATTTCTTACAGCTTATACGGCAATGCAGTCTACATTATCGAAAAAAATGCGGAGGGTAAGAAAAATAAAGATGGATCTGATCTCCTCACTGTGAAACGTGTCTTTGTAAGTATAGGTGAACAGCAAGGGAATTATACAGTCATTAAAAAAGGGATTAAAGCTGGACAATTAGTCGTAAGCGCAGGGGAAATAAAATTACAAAATGGTACCCCTGTAGCTATCAATAATGAAGTCAAACTCGATGAAGTGAGTAATCCAGATATGTTAAGTCAATAGACTTTATGAGTGCATCGCCTATTACAGTATTTTTTAATCAGGAAAAGTTATGAAATTTACCGATCTCTTTATCAAAAGGCCTGTGCTTGCCATGGTAATTAGTCTGCTTATTTTTCTTTTTGGTATCAACGCCATTTACAATATGCAAATTCGACAATATCCCCGTATGGATAATACAGTAATTACCATTATGACTGGTTATCCAGGGGCAGATGCGGATCTCATAGCGGGCTTTATTACTTCCCCTATAGAAAAAGCGGTAGCCAGTGCTGAAGGGATCGATTACATGACCTCTTCAAGCACCCAGGGTTTAAGTACAATTACATTAAATATTAAGCTAAATTTCGATCCACAAATTGCCTTTACGGATGTAATGAGCAAAGTGCAACAAACAATCAACCAACTTCCCAAAGAATCGCAACAACCCGTTATATTAAAAACATCCGATGCTTCCACGGCCTTGATGTATATCAGTTTGGACAGTACTCAAATGTCACCTCAGCAAATCACTGATTATGCAACCCGGGTGGTGCAACCGCAACTGCAAACAGTAGATGGGGTTGCCAAAGCCGATATTCTAGGAGGGTCTACTTACTCGATGCGTATTTTCCTTGATCCCCAAAAAATGGCTGCATTGGGTGTTGCACCTTCTGATGTATCAGCGGTACTTGCTAAAAACAATTTCTTAACCGCAGCGGGGAATACAAAAGGAGAATATGTTGCTCTAAGCATTACGGCAAAAACAGATCTCAATAATGCGGATCAATTCAGTAATCTTATTGTCAAAAGTGATAAAGGCTCTATAGTACGCTTACGGGATATTGGAAAAATCGAGTTAGGCTCACAAAGTTATGACTCATCTGTAACCTTTAACGGAAAAAAAGCCGTATTCATTTCTATAACACCCACTCCAACAGCGAATCCTCTAACTGTGATTAGTGCTGTAAGGAAGATGTTACCTTCTGTGATCAAAGAATTTCCGCCCTCTTTAACAGGGACAATAGTCTATGATGCAACAGCCTTTATCAGGGCCTCTCTGGACGAAGTAACACATACCATTATTGAGGCTGCATTAATTGTTATTGTGGTCATTTTTTTATTCTTAGGTTCAATTCGTTCTGTGTTTATTCCTATAGTAACTATTCCTTTATCGTTAGTAGGCGTTTGTACCCTCATGCTCATACTGGGATACAGTATTAATTTATTGACTTTGCTGGCTTTTGTTTTAGCAATTGGTTTAGTTGTGGATGATGCAATTGTAGTAGTTGAAAACGTACATCGTCACATAGAAGAAGGAAAAACTCCTTTTGATGCTGCGATAATAGGTGCGCGAGAGATTGCTACACCTGTTATTGCGATGACGATAACACTTGCGGCAGTTTATGCACCTATTGGTTTTATGGGGGGACTGACTGGCGCTTTGTTTAAAGAGTTTGCCTTTACCTTAGCAAGCGCAGTAATTATTTCGGGGGTCATTGCATTAACATTATCGCCAATGATGTGTTCTAAAGTTTTATCCAAAGACATCACGAGCGGCAAGTTCGTACATTTTCTTGATACTTTTTTTAATAAACTTAAATCAAAATATCAAAAAGCACTACATAGTTTACTCGATACTCGCGTGATTATGCTCTATTTTGCAGCGGTTGTGATTCTGATGCTTCCCTACCTGTATACTCATACTTCAGCAGAAACAGCACCCGATGAAGATCAAGGCTTCTTTTTTGTCATGGCCATGATCCCCCAATACGCAACGCTTAATTACATAGAAGCATTTACCAAACCATTTGACGAAATTTATAAAAGTTTCCCTGAAACAGAAAATTATTTTACCGTAAATAATAATCAACCTATTTCAGGTATGGTACTTAAGCCCTGGAATGAACGTAAAAAAAGCCAATTTGCCTTGAAACAACCTTTACAAGACAAGTTATCCAATGTCGCTGGATTAAATGCTTTTGCTATCGTTCCTCCTCCACTTCCTGGTGGGGGTGGAGGAACACCAATACAATTTGTTATCAAAACAACAAATGATTTTCAGAGTTTACTTGATGTATCGAACAAGCTTACAGAAAAGGCCAAGAAAAGTGGCTTATTTATCTATGTAGATAATTCACTTAAATTCAATCAACCGCAAATTGAAATGAACATTAATCGCTCCAAAGCTTCAGAAATGGGATTAGACATGCAAGCGGTTGGAAGTAGTTTAACAAGTGCGCTATCAGGAAATTATGTCAATTATTTTAACCTGGAAGGTCGTAGTTATCAGGTGATACCGCAATTAAGTCGCTCCTTTCGCATGAGTCCAGAAGAATTGGGACAAATTTATGTAAGAACCATTAATGGCACTATGGTTCCGCTCTCAACAGTAGTAACCTTGGTAGAAAAAACCGTACCGAATGCGGCTTCGCATTTTCAACAAATGAACTCGGCAACCATTCAAGCAGTAATGATGCCAGGAAAAACTTTAGGTGAAGGATTACAATTTTTACAAAAAGAAGCAGATCAAGTATTGCCAAAAGGATTTTCTTACGATTATGGTGGTGAATCAAGACAGTTTATGCAAGAGGGTAACGCATTGCTCTTTGCTTTTGTTTTTGCAATCATAATTATATTTCTGGTACTTTCTGCTCAATATGAAAGCTTTCGCGATCCCCTTATTGTCTTAATTAGTGTCCCTATGTCGATTTGTGGTGCCCTCATTCCTTTAAATTTAGGACTAGCAAGCATTAACATTTATACCCAAGTCGGCTTAATCACACTTATTGGCTTAATCTCAAAGCATGGAATTTTAATTGTAGATTTTGCTAACCATTTACAACGGGAGAAAAATCTTGATAAAAGAGCTGCTGTAGAAGAGGCTGCAGGAATTAGATTAAGACCAATTCTCATGACTACTGCAGCAATGGTATTTGGTGTTTTGCCTCTTTTAATTGCCAGTGGTGCTGGTGCTGTGAGTCGTTTTGACATTGGGCTGGTTATCGCAACAGGGCTACTCATTGGAACTGGATTCACCTTATTTGTGGTTCCTACTTTATATACGTATATTGCCGAGGACCATCGCTCCAAAACATCCGAACCTCAATTTGACGAAGCAAAAATTCCTGATGTGCACTTACCTAACCAGCATCATTAAATAATACGAATTTGGGATAAGGGTTTTGTGGGATATGGTGTCTACCTAAGTCGCAAAGCTTGAATCGAAGTATACTAAGCCTTAACGACGGTATAGACACAAACCTTCGCATGAAACCATTTATTATTTGTTTTCTTATCCCATAAACCAATTGTGAAGCGTTCGTTTCACTCCGTGAAACGCTGATATCCCCCCCTAACTTCACACACATCCTTGCTCAACTTATTATGTATTTTGTGATACCATTCCTGCTTTTATCAGTACAGGTTTAATTATGGATAAAATCTATTCCCCAGAAGCAATTGAAAAAGCACGCTACAAGCATTGGGAAAATCATCATTATTTTCAACCCAATGGTGACGGCTCCAAATTTTGTATTATGCTCCCGCCTCCTAATGTCACTGGCAGCTTACATATGGGACATGGTTTTCAGCACACAATTATGGATGCATTAACTCGTTATCACCGAATGTTAGGTGATAAAACGTTGTGGCAACCTGGAACTGATCATGCGGGAATATCAACCCAACTGGTGGTTGAACGACAACTTGAAGCATCAGGTATTTCTCGAAAAGAACTCACTCGCGATGAATTTCTACAACGTGTATGGCAATGGAAAAATGAGTCAGGCAACACCATAACCCAACAAATGCGACGTTTAGGTGCATCAGTTGACTGGAGTCGCGAACGATTCACTATGGATGAAGGATTGTCTGCTGCTGTTCAAAAAGTATTTGTACAACTTTATGATGAAGGGCTGATTTATAGAGGTACACGTTTGGTGAACTGGGATCCTAAATTAGGTACTGCTGTATCAGATCTTGAGGTAATCTCAGAAGAAGAGGATGGATTTCTTTGGCATATTCGTTATCCAATTGTTAATTCAACAGAATTTTTGATTGTTGCCACCACTAGACCTGAAACAATGTTGGGAGATACAGCAGTTGCAGTGCATCCCGAAGATTCAAGATTCAAACATCTCATTGGACAAGAGGTACATCTGCCTCTTTGCGACCGAACTATTCCCATTATTGCTGATGAGTATGTTGATAAAGAATTCGGAAGTGGCTGTGTTAAAATTACACCAGCGCATGATTTTAATGATCATGAGGTAGGTAAACGTCATCAACTACCCCTAATCAATATATTAACCAAAAAGGGCTCTATAAATAAAAATGCGCCAATAAAATACCAAGGCATGGATCGATTTGTAGCAAGAGAACAAATCATTAAAGATTTAGCTGCTGCTGATTTATTAGTTAAAACCGAACCGCATAAACTCAAAGTCCCCCGCGGCGAGAAATCAAATGTCATCATCGAACCCCTCTTAACCGATCAATGGTATGTTAAAACACAACCTTTGGCTGAACCAGCTATTGCTGCGGTACAAAACGGCGATATTCGTTTTATACCTGAAACATGGACGAAAACCTATTTTCAATGGATGAATAATATTGAAGATTGGTGCATTAGCCGCCAATTATGGTGGGGACACCGAATACCAGCCTGGTATGACAGTAATGGTAATGTCTACGTAGGCTATAGTGAAAATGATGTGCGTTTTAAGTATAAAATTAAAGACTCTACGGTGCTGAAACAAGATGAAGATGTCCTGGATACTTGGTTTTCCTCGGCGCTTTGGCCTTTTTCAACTCTAGGTTGGCCTGAGCGTACTCCCGAATTGGAACAGTTCTATCCAACTTCTGTTCTGGTTACCGGTTTCGATATTATCTTTTTTTGGGTAGCCCGTATGATTATGATGGGCTTAAAATTTACCGGAAAAATTCCTTTTAAAGAAGTATTCATTACAGGTCTCATCCGCGATAGTGAAGGGCATAAAATGTCCAAATCCAAAGGAAATGTGCTTGATCCTTTAGATATTGTTGACGGCATTGATCTTGAATCATTAATTGCAAAACGAACCTCTAATTTAATGCTTGAATCAGTTCGCGATAAAATCGTCAAGGCTACACGTAAAGAATTTCCAGAGGGTATTAGCGCCTATGGGACAGATGCACTTCGCTTTACATATTGCTCGCTTGCATCAACAGGACGGAATGTACGTTTTGATATAGGTCGTGTTGAAGGATATCGAAACTTCTGCAATAAACTATGGAATGCTGCACGGTATGTCTTGATGAATACCGATGAAGAACAAATTGATTTTGGGGATGGCGCATTTCAGTACACACCGGCTGATCAATGGATTTTATCTCGCTTACAACGCACTATAAGCAAAGTTCATCATTACTTTGAAACTTATCGATTTGATTTATTATCAAATACTATATATGAATTTGTCTGGCATGAATATTGTGATTGGTACTTGGAATTATCTAAGCCAATATTACAGGATGAACATGCACTGAGCGCCCTAAAAAGAGGTACACGCAAGACACTCATTCATGTCTTGGATCAAATACTAAAAATGTTACATCCACTAATGCCATTTATTACCGAAGAAATTTGGCAGCGCACCACAAAATTAACCAGTGAGAATGGTGCAAGTATCATGGTCAGCGCCTACCCTCAGGTCAATGAAGAGTTTATTGATATTACTATTGAAGAGGAATTAGAATGGTTAAAATCAGCTATTCAAGCAGTACGTACCATACGCAGTGAAATGTCTATTTCACCAGCCAAGTATATCCCTCTTTATATTCGCAATATTACACCAATACTCAAAGAGCGTTTAGAAAAATACCAAGATACGTTCAAAGCATTGGGTAAATTAAGCCATATTCATTGCCTTAATATAGATGAAAAAGCCCCTGTGTCAGCAACTGCAGTATTGAACGAAATTGAATTACTCATACCTATGGCTGATTTAATTGATAAGGAGGCGGAGTTAACTCGACTCGCAAAGGAATTAGCAAAATTGGAGAAGGACATTAGCCTTGCCGAAGGTAAATTAAATAATCCTAAATTCACAGACAAGGCACCTGCAGAAATTATTGCCAAGGAACAAGAAAAATTCACCCAGGCACAGCAAGCTAAAGAAAAATTATTAGAGCATAAGGCAAGGATAGAATCGCTGTAAACTGGAGCATTATTGATAGTTATAAACGAATCAAACTATCAATATCACCATATGGGCATACCGACTTCTATCCCTATGCCCATTGAAAAATACAGCCCAAAATCTAAAATGTAAGCAACTGATGCTAAGAGTGCTTTCCGGATCCAAGGGCATCTTTTTGAGGAGAGCTGCTCATTGAATCCGATTTTTCAATTGATCCAATATGTGGCATTTAAATAAGAATACATAGATGCAGCTATTGCTGCAAGAACTGTCTTACTTGATCCTGATTATCCTTTCGATGGATTTCGCGATGCAATGGTATAAAATAAATGGGTCTCTCACGTAGAGTTTATCGAAACAACGCCTAAGATTTTCACTTTCCTCGGCATACTCTATGATTAATCCACCATGCCAATAATAAAGTAGATAATATTCCCAGATAAACACCAATATTTTTCCATTCATTGCCAACCAATTGTAATGCATCTGGACTATGCCAAATTGAAAAGGGTATCGCGAGCAAAACATCCATAATTGCAGAGCCCGCAACAAGCCCACAAGCAATAAGAGTACCTTTTTGCTTGCGAACCACTATTTCATCTTTTACGAGATCATTTTTATTCAAGCGCTTATTGACCCAAAAAGCGATCATACCGCCAATAAATAATGGAAAAGAAGAAGAAATAGGTAGATACATCCCTATCGCGACTCCTAAAATGGACAAGTTTAAATAACGTCTTAATTGAAAAAAATGATTTAAGAAAACAATAATTAATATAATGCTTGAACCAATTAACATCATTGCCCATGGCAATGAATTTCTAAATACTGCTTCAGTAATCGCAGCCATTAGTGCTGCTGTAGGTGCTGGTAAAGATTGATTAATATCCATATTAGGAAGAGGCATCACCCCTGCTATACCATATACTTCAAACAACAATTGCATTACTGGAGGAATAACCAAAGAAGAGATAACTACTCCAAGCAATAACATGAGTTGCTGTTTCCATGGTGTTGCCCCAACTAACTGCCCCACTTTCAAATCTTGGGTATTATCATTAGCAATGGCCGCAATTCCTGTGACTACAGAACCAATCATAATCGTAATCGCTTCTGCTGCCTGAATTTGTTCTGTACTTAATGGGAGAGGTAACAAATGATCAATCGCAACCAATAAAAGCCACGCAGCAAAAAGCATACCTGAAATAACAACAGAACTTCCGGGACTTGCCGTTACACCGACCATACCCGAAAAATAGGCAGTAATAACCGAAAAAATAAATCCTATAAATAAAACATAAAGTACTGCTAAAAAAATTAAAGTAGGTGAGTATTGATTGTCTAATCCTGCTTGCCCGAGTGGTAAAACAAGTTGAAAAAATAAAAATAATATTGCCGCGAATGAACCAATGCCTATTAAGATATAGGGTAAAGGAATATCCTTATCGATACGAGGAAGCTGCTCCATTTTTCCTTTAGAGCTAAAACTATTGAACGAAGCCCGAATATTTTTAGACAAAGGTTTAATTAACTTTAAAAAAGTCCATACTCCGGCAAACAACATAGCCCCTATCCCCATATAACGCATCTGACTGTTCCACAAAAATGATGCTGCTTGTTCAGGAGGATATTGATTGATAAAGTCGGGATAAATGTGGCTGACCACAGGTAATGCAATTAACCAGGAAATTACTGCCCCTAAAAATATACTAATTGCCATATCATGGCCAACAAGATAGCCTGCGCCTATCATTGTTGCGGAAAATCCGGCACCAAGACCAAACAAAGAACGCTTTACAACAAACCAGTGCCCCCAGCTATTGGCAATTATCTTGAATCCAGTTTGTAATAATTCAATAAAACCACCAATTGCACCGCCAATTAATATGTCATTAATGCCTGATTTTTCTACGGATGATTTTAATACCTCTGCAATGGCCCTACCTTCCGGGAATTTTAAAGACTGGTCATGAACCAGAATACGACGTAATGGAATGGAAAATAATACGCCCAAAATACCACCACAAACCGCAATAAAAAAATTGGTTAGGTAATCAAAATGATTCCAAAAACCAATAATAATTAATGCAGGAATAGTATATACAATTCCACCAGCAACCGCCTCCCCGGCTGAAGCGGCTGTTTGCACTGCATTATTTTCAAGAATAGTAGAATTTTTAAAAAAACGTAAAATTCCCATGGAAATAATTGCTGCTGGAATTGAAGCGGAGGTCAGAATTCCTAATTTCAATGCAAGATAGGCATTAGACATTGCTAACAAAACCGTGAGTATTATAGCAAGTAGTATCACTCGAACAGTAAGTTCCGGTACTTTTTTCTCTGTAGCTATAAAAGG
Source organism: Legionella longbeachae (assembly GCF_004283175.1). Lineage (GTDB taxonomy): Bacteria > Pseudomonadota > Gammaproteobacteria > Legionellales > Legionellaceae > Legionella > Legionella longbeachae. Next base: position 138,744 of record NZ_RXNW01000003.1, on the reverse strand, counting down.
TGTATCTGCCATTAACGACCCCAAACTTTATGTGCTACTTCAGGCTTTAATAAAGAAGCGATTTGAGATAAAGGAACGCTCACTGTCTGCGGGCCATAGACATAAGCCGCGACTTGATACGTATCGAATATTACATCTATACCTTCTGACGAAAAAGACCAGATTTTATAGTTTTTATCTGTAGGCTTGGTACCCTCTCCAATCCATTTTTTATCAGAGATATTTTTTGCAATTATTTTCTTATAACAAAAATCAGCCATAGGCTTTAAATAATCTACTTCAGGACGAAATAGCTCGGATAATTGAACTTGAGATCCATTGATAAAATTTAGCGTACTTACTGTGTTCGCGGGATGTGCCGCACCCTTATGATAAATAGAAATCATAAAACGCACACTTAAAACATTTTTTGTTTTGTAGGGTAATGAATAAGTAATATTTAAACCTGATTTACCTGGCGCATCAGCAGAAACATCAGCATCTGCTCCAACTTCTTTAAAAAAACGTTGTTTTGTATTTTCGATAAATCCCTGCAAGTCTGCATCAATACGAGGGTCTTTAAAACCCTGGGGGTACTTGATATCCAAAATATAAGTGGAGGTTTCTTTTTGAACTGAGGCTGGGTAAACGGCGTAAACAACATAAGAACATGCTGTAAGATATAAAGATAAAACTATTTTTACTAATTTTAGCATAATTTTATTCCCAATCATTTTTCTTAGAAGAAACCCACTCCCCTGCTATCATCATTTGATGTGGCAAAGGATAGGCAAAATAATAACAAAGGGCGGCACTGTCATCCGTAGACCAAAGCACTAAATCCGCAGTCATACCAGAAGCAATTACACCTACTTCATTTTGTATACCTAAAGCTTTTGCTGCCTGGCTCGTAACAGCAGCCAAAACCTCAGGAACAGTTAACGAAAAAAATTGACAGGCCATACTCATCATTAAACGTAATGAAGCAGTGGGTGATGAACCAGGGTTACAATCAGAAGCAACAGCGATGCCTACAGCAGCATGCCGCAATAAATCAACTGGAGGTTTGTGTTTTTCACGCAGAAAATAATAGGCGCCCGGAAGCAAAACAGCAACGGTGTTTGCTTCTGCCATAGCAAATGCTCCCTGAGCATCAAGAAACTCCAAATGATCACAAGACAAAGCTCCAAATTCTGCTGCAAGCTTACTTGCACCAAGATTGGATAGCTGCTCGGCATGGCATTTTACAGGAAGGTTTAATTCGTGGGCGGCATTAAAAATTTGCTCTGTTTGAGCAAGCGAAAAGGCAATAGATTCACAAAAAACATCCACAGCATCCGCTAATTTTTCCTCAGCGATGAAAGGTAGCATTTCTTGGCAAATCGTATCTACGTATGCCTGGCTGTTTCCTTTAAATTCCGGTCCAATTGCATGCGCCCCAAGAAAGGTTGTTCTAACTCTTAAACCCGTTAACTCACCTAAGCGTTTGGCAACTCGCAACATTTTTACTTCATTGGCTAAATCCAGGCCATAACCTGATTTAATCTCAACAGTGGTCACTCCATCATCTCGTAGAGCTAAAATTCTTGGTAAAGATTGCTTGAGTAATTCCGCTTCAGATGCTTCTCGGGTCTGTTTGACTGTTGATAATATCCCCCCCCCTTTTTTAGCAATTTCAGTATAACTTACTCCAGCAAGTTTCATTTGAAATTCAGCTGAACGATCGCCTGCATAAACTAAATGAGTATGACAATCAATGAGGCCAGGTGTAAGTAACTTGCCATAACAATCTTCTTTTTGCATTGTGTGATAAAACTGTGGGGGTAGTTGTTCTTGTGCACCACACCATACTATGAGGCCATTTTTAATCGCTATGGCTTGTTGCAACAATTGGTTTCCCTGGGCATCAATAGTCGATGCATTCAATAATAATTTATCGCAAGCAAACATTAAAAATCCCAATGAAGAACTTGATGAGGGGGCTTAAGCCAAGCAGGATGATGTTCTGTATCATATATGTCCCATTCCTTAGAGGCATAAGTATTCTTATCTATATCTAATAAAAGCCAAGTCAAAAATTCAGCCACTGTTTCTGGTGAAATCAAGCAATTTTTATCTTTCAAACGCTGATAAAAGTGTATGCGTTCATAATCTGGATTAGCGCTACTTCGGGCTACCACCTGCATATGAGTATCAATTATTCCGGGCATAACACTCGCAAAAGCAATATCTTCGGATTCTAATTGCCAACATTGAGTAAGCATTGATAAAGCAGCTTTAGAGACACAATAAGCAGCCCAACCTCTAATAGGAAAATAGGCAGCCCCTGAACCAATATTAAGAACTCTTCCATTAATTAATTTATTATAGAGTTTTTGCGTAAGAAAAAGAGCGGCATTCAAATTAGTATTTAAAGTATGCTGCCAATCTTCCAGTTCAACTTCTCTTAAAGGAACTAAAGGATTTAAAGTACCTGCATTGTTGATCAGAGCATCAATGCGAGGAACTTCAAGCAAATAATTTCTAATAGACTCGAGTCCTTCAGAAGTTGAGATATCAGCACACATATATTGAATTTTTGCTGACGTTGCCGCTGTTTCTTGCAACAACTTTTCTCTACGACCAACAATTAAAACAGATTGATCACGTTTTGCCAAAGAAAAAGCTAGGAACTTCCCAATCCCGCTTCCACCGCCAGTGATTACAAACATGATATCCTCTGTACATTTATTCATGTGAGCAAATGATACCAGACATTGAATAAACTTGGCATAATTTTATGCGCGCTTGCTGCAGAAAAGAACCCCTGATCAAGATGGAATTAATCCAAAGGTTCCCTTATAGGACTAAAAAGTATACCCTCATGTATAATACATGACTTTTCTCAGGTTCTTGCTATCGATCGTGTGTCAAATTGAGATTGGCGTGAGCATCATCTATCAAAACATAGGAGGAATTTAATGTTTGGACATCTTTCCAATTATCACCAACCCAACTCTGCACTTTGGCAAGGTAGAAAAGATACTATAAATGCAGAACGTTTTTTCCAAAAAATTATTTTTCCCAAACAACAAACTGATCTAATTACTAAAGAGAAAAAGACAATCTTCTTAGGATTTGCCAGCGATGCTGGAGTTAAGCGAAACCTGGGGCGACCAGGAGCAAAATTAGGTCCTGACCACATCAAATCTCAACTGGCAAAATTACCCTGCTCTCTGGATAAGTCGTTTTGGGATTTAGGAAACATCGTTTGCGAAGAGGATGAATTAGAAACAGCCCAATCCCAATTTGCGCATTTGATCAGTTTTTGTCATCAACAAGGTCACCAAACCATTGCATTAGGCGGAGGCCATGAAATTGCGTGGGCACATTATCAAGGATTAGCACCTCATTACAGTAAAATGGGTATTATTAATTTTGATGCCCATTTTGATTTAAGGCCCCATCAGAAAAATCAACCCGGAACATCGGGTACCCCTTTTTCACAAATTGCTGCTTATTGCGCAGAAAACAATCAAAGCTTTAATTATTGCTGTCTTGGAATCCAAAAAATGGGGAATACGGATTCTTTATTTCAACAAGCTCAAGCACTCAATGTCCATTATCTTACCGCCGAAGAAATCTATGGCAATAGTTTAGCCTGGCATTTAGCTTTTCTTGATGATTTCATGCTTAATCTGGATCATATATACCTAACAATATGCCTGGATGTTTTAGCAGAAGCTTTCGCTCCTGGAGTAAGTGCCCCTCAACCATTAGGGCTTACTCCCTGGCAAGTTCTACCTCTCTTGAAATACATAATTCAAAGTGGCAAAGTAGTGAGTTTTGATATTGCTGAATTGTCGCCGCCGCTGGATCAAGAACAAAAAACTGTTAGACTAGCGGCTCTTATTATTGCAGAATTGATACATTCAATTTAAGGAGTCAGTTTCATGAAGAATACGATACTCTGGGGTGCTCTTATTACTTTAATTGGAACCCAAGTTCAAGTACATGCCGATGCTACTCAACCAGCATCCACATCAACACAAACCTCTAATACTCTTGCTAGTCCTCAGGCACAAACACCTCCCGCACAGAGCGTGCCATCAATTAATTCAGCCCAATCTACACCCCCTGCTGTTATCAATTGTGACTACAAGATTCCGCCAGAAACAAAACAAATAGACCAGTCACTTGTCATAACCTGGTCAGAAAAAGCTGTGACTCAAGCCTTTGACTTTGATCCCAATAAATTAGATGAGCAATTACAAAAACTACAAGCTTGTTTTACAGAACAAGGATGGACAGGTTTTAATACAGCACTGCAAAAATCAGGGAATCTAGAGGCCATCAAATCACAAAAACTTACTGTAAGCAGTCAGGTAATGGGACAAGCTATTGTTACCGAAGCAAAAGAAAATCAATGGAAACTTAATTTACCGTTACAAGTTGTTTATCAAAATGATAAGGAAAAAGTAACCCAACTACTCAATATTGATGTGACTGTTGGCCGAAAAATCACTGGGGATTTGGGAATTGTACAAATGATTGCTGCACCAAAAGATACCGAAAAGTCATCAAACTCAAATACAACAAATACCACCCCCAATACTGATAATGGAGCAACTTCAACAACAACCCCAGCTACAACAACACCGACTACAACTACTCCAGCCGCATCTACTCCTGGAGAGCAAACTTTACCAGCAAAAAATAAATGACTCTTTTGACATAATCCCGAGTTAAATGATGTCTCTAGAGCATGTCCTTGTTTACGACGCGGCTCGCCCCTGAGAGATGGTCACAAAATGTGGCCATCTCTCAGGGGCAAACCCTAGAACTTCAAAAAGTAGAACCAGGTGCAGTTTCGAGATATCTAAAAGATTCAGCCGCTTCGCTCAGGATGACCGTTTTAAGGACATACTGAACTTAATGCAAGTGTTGAGCGAACTTTGCCAGAGCTCGTTAATTATAGCTCTGTCTCGAAGCTTGTTGAAGAAGCCTGCGAGACGGAACATATAGGTCAGTAAAGTTGAGTCAAATCCTAAAAACGATTATGACGCTTGTGTTTTATGTACACCGTTTTCATCAGGATAAGCCAAAACGATTACTTTAGTGCCTATTTGGAAAAAGTTTTCACTTAGCCATTTAGCTGCGCTAGGGAAAATGCGTACACAACCATGGCTTGATGGATGTTCAGGGACTTCATATGCCGCATGGATAGTATATCCTTGATAAAAATAGGTACAGTAAGGCATTTTTGCGCCACCTTTTGTATCTACCGGATATTCCCCTGAACGACACTCAGGACCTCTTCTGTTATATACCTTAAAAGTCCCAGTCACTGTTCTACAAGATTGGCTTGTATTTTCCTCGCAAGTATCTATCCCAGCAGATCCCCCTCCAGTTAGTAACCGATTACCTTCTTCATCATAGGCAGCCCAAGCAGAGACTTTTGGATCAAAAATAAATCGCTTTTCTCCCGATGCCCTAATTTTCTTAGGAAAATAGTCACGCCCACGTTTATCTTTTGTATAATGAACCGTTCTGTGCACATAACCTGCATCATCAGTAATCAAAGTGGATTCATCATATTCAACACATGCTGTTAATCCCAAGCATAGTAACAATGCCCCAAACAACTTATTCATCTAAATTTTATCTCCAATTAATTTTAATTATGATTCCAATTTTCTGTATTTAATGCGTGAGGGCCTATCCGCGGCGTCACCCAAACGACGCTTTCTATCCGCTTCATAATCACTGTAATTTCCTTCAATAAAGGTTATTTGTGAATCTCCTTCAAAAGCCATTAAATGGGTGCAAATCCTATCCAAAAACCAGCGATCGTGGGAAATGACAATAACACAACCAGGAAAATTGAGAATCGCGTCTTCCAAAGCACGCAAAGTTTCAACATCTAAATCATTGCTCGGCTCGTCAAGAAGCAATACATTTCCACCACTTTTCAGTAACTTAGCCAAATGCACACGATTTCGCTCTCCTCCTGAAAGTTGAGACATCTTCTTTTGCTGATCTGAGCCTTTAAAATTAAAACGTCCTACATAGGCACGTGAGGGCATTTGAAAACTACCTACTTGCATAATATCATGCCCATCAGATATTTCTTGCCATACTGTTTTGTTGGGATCTAATTCATCACGTAACTGATCTACGTATGCTAATTGCACCGTTTCACCGATACGGATAACACCACTATCAGGTTCCTCTTGACCTGTGACCATTTTTAAGAACGTCGATTTACCTGCACCATTCGGACCAATAATGCCTAAGACTCCCCCTTTCGGAAGTTTGAAATCGAAATTATCAATTAAAATGCGATCACCAAATGATTTAGTAATTTGTTCTCCTTCAAGTACAAGATCTCCTAATCGTTCGCCTGGAGGAATATAAATTTCATTGGTCTCATTACGTTTTTGGAATTCCTTAGAGTTCATTTCCTCAAAACGGGCAAGACGTGCTTTATTTTTAGCATGCCGTCCTTTAGGTGAAGTACGTACCCATTCGAGCTCTGCTTTAAGAGAGCGCTGGTGCGCATCTTCTTGTTTTTGTTCCATCTCTAAACGTGCTTCTTTTTGCTCCAGCCAAGAAGTATAATTGCCTTTATACGGTATCCCTTCACCCCGGTCTAACTCTAAAATCCACTCAGCAGCATTATCCAGAAAGTATCTATCATGAGTAATTGCTACTACTGTGCCAGGAAAGCCTTCAAGATAATGCTCCAGCCAAGCTACAGATTCAGCATCCAAATGGTTTGTCGGTTCATCAAGCAATAACATATCAGGATTAGAAAGCAATAGACGACATAACGCAACGCGACGTCGCTCACCACCTGATAAATTTCTAACCGCCGCATCCCAATCGGGTAATCTAAGTGCATCAGCAGCAACATCAAGCTTTCTATCCAAATCCCAACCGCCACCAGCTTCAATTTCATTCTGCAATTCACCTTGCTCCCCAAGCAAAGTGTTCATCTCATCATCACTCATTGGCTCAGCAAAACGCATACTGATCTCATCAAAACGCGCAAGTTTATCTTTCATATCTTTTACGCCTTCTTCAACGACCTCACGTACCGTTTTATCCAAATGAAGTTGCGGTTCTTGTTCAAGATAACCAATTTTAATCCCTGGTTGGGGCCTGGCTTCTCCTTCAAATTGTGTGTCAACACCTGCCATAATGCGCAATAGAGTTGACTTACCAGATCCATTTAAACCTAAAACGCCGATCTTGGCACCCGGGAAAAAACTTAATGATATATCTTTTAAAATAAATCGTTGATTTTCAACAATCTTGCTAACACGATTCATGGTAAAAATATATTGTGACATAACTACTCCGTCTTTTTTTAATTTTGTCTGTATAAACAGGATGTTGACTCAACAAATCTACCATTCAAGAATTACTTTACCTGACTGGCCTGAAGCCATAATTTGAAACGCATGCTGGTACTCATCAATTGGAAAATGATGCGTTATTACTGGTGAAATATTTAATCCGCTTTGCAACATAGCAATCATTTTATACCAGGTTTCAAACATTTCACGACCATAAATTCCTTTAATGACCAATCCTTTAAAAATAACCTGATTCCAGTCAATAGGTGTTTCTTGAGGAGGAATACCTAACATAGCAACATGCCCACCATGATTCATTACTTTCATCATGTCATTTAAAGCCATAGGATTTCCTGACATTTCAAGCCCTACATCAAATCCCTCAATCATTCCTAACTCAGCAGCAACATCGGAAAGTTTTTCATATTTGATGTTTACTGCACGTGTAACACCCATTTTTTTTGCCAGTTCCAAACGGTAATCATTCACATCGGTAATTACTACATGGCGTGCGCCTATATGTCTTACTATGGCTGCAGCCATAATACCGATAGGCCCTGCACCAGTGATCAATACATCCTCACCAACAACATCAAAAGCTAAAGCACAGTGCGTTGCATTACCAAAAGGATCCAAAATTGAAGCCTGCTCGCCAGTAATGTTATCGGGAAGCACGATAACATTAGTAGCAGGTAAGGATAAATACTCAGCAAAACAACCTGGTCTATTTACGCCAACACCTAAAGTATTGCGACAAAGATGTCGTTTTCCTGCGCGACAGTTTCTACAAACGCCACAAGTGATATGACCTTCCCCTGAAACTCTTTGACCAACATTTAAGCCTCGTACTTCCTGGCCTATAGCAACGATTTCTCCATAAAATTCATGCCCTACAGTCATAGGCACAGGAATAGTTGCTTGTGCCCATTCATCCCAGGAATAAATATGGATGTCAGTGCCACAAATTGCCGTTTTTTTCACTTTAATTAATACATCGTTAACGCCATATTCCGGCATAGCAACTTCTTCCATCCAAATTCCAGGTTCCTTTTTCGCTTTGACTAATGATTTCATGAAGTACCTCAAAATATGATCCTCTCTACCCTATGAGAGAAGAAAACTTTACTTAATGTCGCCCAATATAAAAATAAGGTAATTTTATATCGAACTGCTTTTTAGAAACTAAATCTATATAAAAGCAATGCATTTTTGCTCAACAAGCTTCAAACATATCGAACTTAGGCTACTTAAATAACAGAGAACTCCTTACCTACAGTCTCAAATGCAGCAATTGCTTTATCCAAATGATGTAACTCATGAGCAGCTGACATTTGCGTGCGAATTCGAGCCAACCCTTTTGGAACTACTGGATATGAAAAACCAACAACATAAATACCCAACTCTAATAAACGATTCGCCATACGCCCTGCCAAACTGGCGTCGCCCAGCATTACAGGAATAATTGGGTGTTCTCCAGGAATGAGTTTAAAACCTAAGCGGGTCATACCTTCACGGAAATATTTGCTGTTACGTTTCAATTTTTCAGCCCAATGGTTATTTTTCATTAAATTATCTAAAACGATACAAGAAGTATGTGCGATTACAGGAGCCAGGGTATTTGAAAATAAATAAGGTCTGGAACGCTGGCGCAACCATTCCACAATAGTCTTATTAGCTGCCGTATAACCTCCTGAGGCTCCCCCTAAAGCTTTACCGAGAGTGCCCGTAATGATATCCACTCGATCACTTACTCCAAAATGCTCTGGAGTTCCACGACCCGTTTTTCCCATAAAACCAACAGCATGAGAGTCATCAACCATAACCATGGCGTTATATTTATCCGCTAACTCGCAGATTGCCGGGAGATTTGCCAGGATTCCATCCATAGAAAAAACGCCATCTGTTGCAATTAATCGAAACCGTGCATTTTGGGCGGCGATTAACTGTTCTTCCAATGCCTTCATATCATTATTTGCGTATCGATAACGCGCGGCTTTACATAAGCGTACACCGTCAATAATACTGGCATGATTCAATGCATCACTAATAATTGCATCATCCTCCCCTAACAAAGTCTCAAAAAGACCTGTATTTGCATCAAAGCATGAAGAATAGAGTATCGTATCCTCTTGATTTAAAAATTGACTAACTTTCTGCTCCAGCTGTTTGTGAGGAGTTTGTGTTCCACAAATAAAACGCACGGATGCCATGCCATAACCATACTGAGCTAATGCTTTTTGTCCTTCGGAAATTAACTCGGGATCATTAGCCAAACCTAAATAGTTATTAGCGCAAAGATTTATTACTTCTTTGTGATTTACTGTGACCGCAGCCTGTTGTTGACTGGAAATAACTCGTTCTGACTTATACAAGCCTTCACTCTTAAGTGTTTCTATTTCTTTTTGCAAAAAGTCAATAAATTGCTCACGCACAGTATTCTCCTAATATTGAATTTTCGTATATTATAGCTTGGGTGCGATGAAGAGAAACAGGAACCCGTTTCGCTGTACTCAAGCTTCAAAACATGAGGAAACAACCCGCTTTCAAAAAAGGTTGCCCCATTAAAAGATGCAGATCATAACAAACTTTAAACAGAGTAACCATGAAATTTAGGATTCAAACATTATTTCTTAGCACATGAGTTGATTTTTTGCTAAGATTGAGTCCAAGTTTTGAAATTGCATTGGCCATTCGTTTCTGCCGCATTGTTTCGCAGCAAATCTGCGGAATCCAAAATCAATTAAAATATGGATCTCATGCAGGCATGTTAATTGAAACAAAACTCTAGGAAATAAACTGGCCAATTATACAATCTAAATAATCAACACGGTAGAACAAATGAGTTATCAAAGCGCACGCGTTAATATGGTTAAGCAACAACTTCGAACTGGCGATGTTTTAAACGAATCCATACTTAATTTGTATGAAATAATACTCAGACATGAGTTTGTTCCTGAGCAATTTACCCATTTTGCCTACTCTGATATGCAAATTCCACTCAATCATGGGCAACGAATGCTTACTCCTTTAGAAGAAGGGCTAATTTTGCAAGCACTAAATCTTCAAGGCCATGAAACAGTATTGGAAGTAGGTACAGGAAGTGGTTTCTTTACCGCCCTACTGAGTAAATTGTCTAAGAAAGTGATCAGTATAGACTATTACGCTGATTTTACAGTTCAAGCGGAAAAAAAATTAAAAGCACATCATTGCAATAATGTAGAATTAATTACAGGTGATGCATGTAGAGGTTGGTTAGAGAAAGCTCCTTATGATGTTGTTATCTTCACTGGTGGATTAGAAAAAATAACTGAAACGGAAAAACTCCAAATTCTACCTGGCGGTAAGCTGTTTGCTATATTAGGCAAATCCCCTGTATTGCAAGGCAGGTTATATGAACTAGACCATAATGAAAATTGGCATGAGTCGCTACTTTTTGAAACAAATATTCCTTTATTGATTGACAAGTCAAAACCAAAAGAGTTTGTATTTTAGGAATTAGTTCAAATGAAAAAATTTTTGTTCTGCACCCTCATGACTTTAGGTCTATTGCAGCAAGCATTTGCAACAGATCTGATGGATATCTATCATCAAGCCCTTGAAAATGATCCTTTGTTCAAGAATGCCTATGATACTTACATGGCTAATGCAGAAGTTCTTCCACAGGCACGTTCTGCACTACGCCCTCAAGTTGGGATTACAGGTCAAGCGAGTCGTAATTTTTTTCATGTGAATGATGGTTTTTTTACCATTCAAGATACCTATTATAACTCTAGAACGTGGCAAATTTCGGCATCCCAGGCAATTTTCAATTTTCAAGCATGGGCGAAAGTACAACAAGCCAAAGCATCTGTAAAAGCAGCCCAAGCTGTTTTTAATGATGCAGCACAAGATTTGATTCTCAGAACTGCAAAGGCATATTTTGATGCGCTCTATGCTCAGGACACGCTCAATTTTGCTGAGGCGAAAAAAAGAGCAAACAAACGTCAATACGATCAAGCCCAACAACGTTTTCAAGTTGGGCTTGATCCTATTACTTCTGTTTATGAAGCAAAAGCAGCCTATGATCAATCTGTAGCTACCGTAATTGCTTCACGAAATAACCTAATCAATCAAAATGAGAACTTAAGAAAATTAACCAATCATGTTTATGATTCGATGGCACCTTTACGTAACGGTGAAATTCCATTAATCAAACCAGAACCTAATTATGCCGATCAATGGGTCGATACAGGATTGAAACAAAACTATAAGTTACTGTCAGCCAAATACAACCTCGAGGTAGCACGTGAAAACGTAAAAGCTCTATCCGCAGGAAATTGGCCTGTAATTTCACTTCAAGGAAATACAGCAGAAACATCAAATAGTTTAAATACTACAACCGACAATAATCCCTTATTGCCTGTAAATCAAAAACAATCGACCGTTGGACTTGCCTTGAATTTTCCAGTATATCAAGGAGGACTGGTCCGCTCTCAAACACGCCAAGCAAAACACAATTTTCAAGCCGCAAGTGAGCAAGTCGAGCAGGCCTATCGAAATGTAGTTGTAAATAGCCGGATTGCGTTTAATACAATCATCGATGGTATTAGTAAAGTTAAAGCGGACAGGCAGTCGGTTATTTCCCAGAAAAATTCATTAGACAGCACGGAGGCACAGTTTGAAATAGGTACACGTACAATGGTAGATGTAGTTAATGCCCAACAACGCTTATTTGAAGCTCAAAATTTACTGGCTAATGACCAATACAATTTAATTAATGCTGTTTTAACGTTAAAATATCAGGCTGGAACATTAAATGCTAATGATCTGGAACTAATAAATTCTTGGTTACAAACAACAAGGGTTAAGGGATTCCCCCAAACTGGAAATACCAAATAACGATTTTAATATAACCCCACTAAATGAGTTTTCAATAATGTCGAATCCTTCCCAAATTGAAAAAAAATTGCTTCATTACACAGGTAAAGCCATTGCAGATTTTAATATGATTCAGCGTGGTGATCGAGTTATGGTTTGTCTATCAGGGGGCAAAGACTCTTTTACATTACTTACCATTCTCAATCAATTGCGTCGTCGTTCGGGTAATAAGTTTGAACTTTTTTCATTTACACTGGATCAAGCACAACCTGGTTGGAATGATTCTGCTTTACGTCAATGGCTTAAAGAGCGTTCGATTCCCCATGAAATCTTGACGCGTGATACCTACAGCATCGTTAAAGAAAAAATCCCCGAAGGCAAAACCTATTGTTCATTGTGTTCTCGACTGCGACGAGGCATTATTTATCGTTACGCTGAGGAAAATGGTTTTAACAAGATTGCTCTGGGTCATCATCGAGATGATCTGGTTCGAACCTTAATGATGTCCATTTTCTATAATGGGGATATTCGCTCTATGCCGCCGAAATTACTCAGTGACAACAAAAAACACATTGTGATTCGCCCATTATGCTACGTTCAAGAAAATGACATCATCACTTATGCACAAGAGCAAGCATATCCAATTATTCCATGCAATCTTTGTGGTTCTCAAGAAAATTTAATGCGTAAAAAAGTAGCTCGCTTAATTGATCAACTTGCAGAAGAAAACCCTAAGGTACCCAGTAATATCCTTCATGCCCTGCAAAGCATCAAACCCAGCCAGCTTATGGATCAAAATATGTGGAACTTTAGAAATCTGGAACATGAGTTAATCAATAATCAGGTAAATACTGCAAATGAGATTTTTAGCCCCGAAGAATTTGACACTGTAGATGAATAAAATTCTGTGATAATTTGAACAAAAATAAAGGATCCAATGCATTTGGAGTTCTATATAAATAAAGAAATTTCTTTATATAGAACTCCTCCTCTTATTCTCTCCATATTTACATATATTTTTTATACTAAAATAAGCAAATAGATTTTTTTCTACACGGAAAGTTGGAATTAATCACACAATCTTAACTAAAAAGCAACATTTTTGTAACATTTTTGTAACATTTTTGTTTTATTAAATATCACTTTAGTCTAAAATTAGAAAAAATTTTTTAATGATATATTAAATTGCTATTATAGGAATTTCTCCATGCTTACAAATACAACGGTTGACTCTCGTATATTTCGAATTTATACAAAGCGTTTCCTTAAATTTGATTTTGTCGCAGCCATAGTCGTATTTCTCGTGGCTATTCCTTTGTGTTTAGGGATTGCATTAGCCTCTGGCGCCCCTTTGTTTTCAGGAATTTTAAGCGGGGTAATCGGTGGAGTTGTTGTTGGTTGCCTAAGTGGCTCCCATGTCAGTGTCAGTGGCCCGGCAGCAGGGATGGCCGCTGTGGTTGTCGCAGCAATTGCTCATATTGGTGATTTTAATTCATTCTTACTGGCGTTGGTACTTGCCGGTTTGCTGCAAATAATCATAGGCAGCTTTAGAGCCGGATTTATAGCAGACTATGTACCTTCAAACGTGGTACAAGGTTTACTTTGTGCGATAGGAATTTTATTAATTATCAAACAACTACCACTTGCCTTTACGCTGTCTGCAGATTTTAATGAACTTAAAACCCATTTATTAGAAACAACAGAAGAAATTACTTTAAGCCCTATTCTCGCACTCTATCATCACATCAATTCGGGAGCCTTGCTGATTACCACCATTTCTTTAGTCACATTAATATTTTTTGATTTAACAAAAAATAAAGTACTTAAAGAAATACCCGCACCGATTATTGTGGTGATTTTAGGCGTACTGCTCAACGAGCTATTCCAATGGACTGACTCAAATCTTGCTCAAAACTCACCACAGTTAGTTAATATTCCCCAAACAAACGATTTTCATGAGCTGTTTAGCAAATTTGAATATCCTAACTGGTCCTCCTGGACTAATCCTAAAGTTTATCTTTATGCGTTTATTATTGGTATTGTCGCTTCCCTTGAGACCTTACTAAACTTTAAAGCTGGTGAAAAACTTGACAAAAAACGTCGTCATCCTTCATCGAACCGTGAATTAGTGGCACAAGGCGTAGGCAACGTAACCGCAGGATTAATTGGTGGAATTCCAATTACATCCGTAATTGTTAGAACCTCCATTAATATTCAAGCAGGCTCTAAAACTAAAGTATCTAGCATTCTACATGGTATCTTTATCTTATTTGCAGTGATGTTAATTCCTGGCACACTCAATAAAATACCATTGTCGTCATTAGCGGCTATCCTGATGTACACTGGTTATAAACTGAATAAACCCTCCATTTATAGCTCGATTTATGCTCAAGGTTATGATCGCTTTATTCCCTTTATAGCTACTGTCATTGGGATCATTGTATTTAATCTTTTGATGGGTATTTTAATCGGACTAGCAGTAAGTCTGTTCTATATTTTAAAATCAAACAGCCAAGCACGCATCAATATTATTAAGGAAATTCACACTACTGGGGTCATCTATCGTTTAGTACTCCCACAACAAATGACTTTTTTAAATAAAGCGGCTTTAATTGCGGAACTTAATTCTATACCTAAAGAATCACAATTAATTATTGATGCGCGTTATTCCCAGTACATCGATAAGGAAATTTTAGAGTTATTAAAAGAGTTTCAGGAGCAACAAGCCCCTAATAAGAAAATATCCCTAAATCTTATTGGGTTTAAAACACACTATAAAATTCATAACCACATCGATTTTATTAATGTAACTACATATGACGTACAGTCACACTTATCCCCTGCTGAGGTATTAAATATTTTAAATGAAGGAAATCATCGGTTTTTGAATGGTAATTTAATTCATCGCTCTAATTTGTTGGATATTAAACACACTGCAAAAGAGCAACATCCTATCGCTATAGTTCTTGGCTGTATTGATTCCAGAGTACCCGTTGAAACTATTTTTGATATGAGTTTTGGCGATATTTTTTGTGTACGTGTTGCAGGTAATGTGGTCAATAATGATGTGCTTGCCAGTATTGAATATGCCTGCAGCGTGGTTGGTGTAAAATTGATCATCGTTCTTGGCCACACTCGTTGTGGCGCGATTCAGTCCGCATGTGATGGAATTGAAAAAGGACATATTACCGAGTTGTTGGAAAAAATAAAACCAGCCATTAATGCCGAAAATCAAACAGCACATGATCGCCATAGTAAAAATGATACGTTTGTTCATCATGTCACAGACTTAAACGTAGCAAATACCATGCAAAATATTTATAAACGCAGTTCCATTTTACATGACATGATAGAAAAAAATGAAATTGCCATGGTTGGTGCCGTCTACGATGTACAAACAGGCAAAGTCCATTATAAAGACTATGTTTATGAATTAAATCAGCTTGATGGCAATGAGAATAACCACTTGGCTTCCAAATTAAACGCTTTATTAAAAGAAGCCAAGATTCATATTTGAACTTATAGTGTATGCGCAAAGTAAAAAACCTTTTTGCTTTGCCGCACCCAAGATTTTTCACATTAAATAGCAGTCCCATGTAGTTCTTCTACTTCATCTGTTTTTGCACAAAAACTTCTGTATAATGCCTGAAATCAAAGAATTAAATCAGGAGCTGAAATGCGTGCATCTCAATGGTTTTTAGCAACCCTTAAAGAAACTCCCAACGATGCTGAAATTGTATCTCATCAATTAATGGTGAGAACAGGAATGATCCGTAAACTGGGTTCCGGGCTTTATACCTGGATGCCTCTAGGTTTAAAAGTATTACGTAAAATAGAACAAATAGTTCGCGAAGAAATGAATAACATTAATTCAATGGAAGTACTTATGCCTGCAGTCCAGCCCGCTGAGTTATGGCAAGAAACAGGACGATGGGATACTTTTGGCGGCCAACTGCTAACCATGAAGGACTCCAATGATAGAGAATACTGCTTTGGACCTACGCATGAAGAAGTTATTACGGATATTATGCGCCATGAGTTGCAATCTTATAAACAACTTCCTGCGAGTTTTTATCAAATCCAAACTAAATTTCGTGATGAAATTAGACCTCGTTTTGGCGTCATGCGCGCACGTGAATTCATTATGAAAGATGCTTATTCTTTCCATTTAAACCTGGAAAGTCTGCAAGATACTTATAAAGATATGTATCAAGCATATTGCCGTATTTTTGATCGTTTGGGACTAAAATATCGTGCCGTAGAAGCAGATACTGGAGCGATTGGCGGTTCTGCCTCTCATGAATTTCAGGTATTAGCTGATTCAGGTGAAGATTTAATTTTTTACAGCGATCAGGGTGATTATGCAGCGAACATTGAACAGGCAACAAGCTTAAAACCCGCTAAAGCGACTCCAACGAGTCAAAAAATAACTCTGGTAGATACACCAAACAAAAAAACTATAACAGAGGTTGCTGAATTCCTACAAGTTTCAAGTAATCAAACCGTCAAGACATTAATTGTCAAAGGAAAAGAACATCCGATGGTTGGGTTAATTTTACGTGGTGATGATGAGCTCAATGAGGTTAAAGCTACAAAGCATCCCTTAATTGATACCCCTTTACAATTCATCGATGAAGAAACGATTTTAAAAAATTTAAATACACCAATTGGATCACTTGGACCAATTAACTTAACAATACCTATAATCGCTGATTACCATGCCCTTGCCATGGACTCCTTTATCTGTGGCGCAAATCAAGCAGATAAGCATTATCAACATGCAGCATGGGACAAAGATGTCAAAGAATATCTTGCCTTCGATTTACGCAATGTGAAAGATGGAGATATTAGTCCTGATGGCAAAGGAACGCTTTATTCGTGTCGTGGTATCGAAGTTGGCCATGTTTTTCAGCTGGGTGATAAATATGCTAAGGCGATGAATGCTGTTGTTATCAATGAGCAAGGCCAATTAGAAACCATGTTAATGGGATGCTATGGCTTAGGCATTACTCGGGTCGTTGCTGCTGCCATAGAACAACATCATGACGAAAAGGGTATTATATGGCCGCAAAATATCGCTCCATTTCAGTTAGTGATTATTCCTTTAAATGCCCATCGCTCACCTGAAGTTAAAAAACAGGCAGATAGATTATATGAACAATTCAAAAATTTAAGCATTGACGTTTTAATCGATGACCGTAACGAACGAGCTGGCGTGTTGTTTGCCGATCATGATCTTATTGGCATTCCTCACCGCTTAGTAGTCAGTGATAGAAATATTGAACAAAACTGTGTGGAATATAAAAGCAGGGCTACTGGCGAAATGCAACAATTCAACTTAGATACAGCAGTTGATTCAGTACTGAAATTAATCTCAAAAAGTTGAGGTATTGAGTTTCAAACATAAGTATGATGCGGCTTGTTAATTCAATGTTAATAAGCCCTCATATTTTTTCTTGTGTAAATGCAGTTGCTCCGCGCAGAGTCCCATGACTTTTTCATAATAAAATAAGGCAAGATCCTTTTGAATATCGCATTCTATTCGCGTCATCTCCAGCAAATTTGCTACAGCTTGACAACACTCGTCTACCGAGCAATGTCTGGCAAGCATCTCTTTGATGCGCACTGCTTGCTGAAAAAATTGATTATCCAGTTGGGTTGTTCCTTCAATAAGCGTCACCGTAGCATACAATAATTTTTCCAATTCTTTTAACGGGAGTGATTGGTTGTATCCACCTAAATCTTGATGAATGCCATCTACGGATAATCCGATACCAGGGATTAATTCGTCATTAAATTCATAGCCTGATTCACAAGGATAAAGTAGATATTGCTGCATTCTAATCTCTGATTCAGCCATATTAGCGTAATCAGGTGTCATCCAAAATTGAGTTTGCAATACATGAGATTCAATTTTTGCACGTTGACTTAATAACTTGAGGGCTTTGGGTTGAGGCATTTCTGTGATTAAACTCACTGCTGCAGCACAACTATCAAACATTAATACCCCTAGTTGATGCCAAACCTCTTTTTTTGCTCTACAATCATCCATTTTTCTTGTCACCTTATCTCCATAAGTACCCAGTGTTAGTTGCAGCACTAACAAATACTCCGCAATGGTATTAAGGTACAAATAATTACCAAATATTTGTCGTTTTCCAGTATAAATAGAGCTGGCTGTACCTGTAGAAGAATCTAAAAAGGTTTGATGATATCCACCCGTCAATATTTCTGGAAAATTTTCACGAGTAAACTTTTCAGGAGTAAATAAGCTGCTTAGAGGTAAATTGTCACCAAGATCTGCCAAACCACTTGCACGCAGATTTACAAATTCAACCGATTTTTGCCATTGATCAATTCGTCCTAAATGAGGCTGAAACACTTTTAGAAGTTGGACCAAGGCATAATATCTACCCTTGTCTTCGCGTAGCTCCTTATTAACTTGAGTATGAAAGATGTCTGCTAATTGGGTAAATACAATTCCCTCTTTTAAAAGTACAAAAAGGTCATGCATATTTTTCTTTACTGATGAAGCTAATTCAGAAATTGTTTGTTGCTCATCATGCAAGTAAGTAAAATACGAAAGTGGAGCATTGTAGACATAAACTTCAAGCTCCTCTGAATCACTAATAAGCTCTATAAACTGCTCATAATGGGGTGATTGACAACACTGCTGCAAAATTTCTGTTCTCTTAACTGGATACACCCCAAGTGGTTTTGGTAAGTCACTTTGTAAATTCAACCGATGCTGATGTTTTATTAGATAATTCGTCATTTGATACTCTTTGGATAAACACGATTTAACTTCCCCTTTTTTAAGTACTTTTACAGCAAACACATTGTTTGAATCATCGGAAAAAAGCATCGTTCGTCCCTGAATACGCAAGAAATGTTCTTTACTCATCTGGTAACGAAAATCAGAATTAATCGCCTCATCCTCTTTGAGATAATCATGTTCTGGATAAAATTTTACATGCTTGGGCTGCGTTCGTAACAGCAAATTATCGGTAATGTCCGCGTAATAATATTTTGTACAGACTGAGGAATGCATTGCTCTTTCACTTGAATTTGCTGCAAAAGATTGAATTACCCATAACATGTATATCAGATCGGGAAAGAAAAATGCAGGAGACTCTTTAAATTGGCGGATAAATCCAATTTGATTACGGGTTAGTGCTTTATTATTAAATTCAACAATAACAGAAGCGATAAAATTGGAAGAAGGTGATTGGTGTATTAACCAGCTAATAATTGGAAATTGGCTTTCTTGAAGGTAAGAACCAACCCTGCTCCATAGACCAGATTCTATTCTTTTAAGAATATCACTAAAATTTATTGCTTTATGAAGCAATTGCTTTTTCTTAGTTT
Source organism: Legionella longbeachae (assembly GCF_004283175.1). GTDB lineage: Bacteria > Pseudomonadota > Gammaproteobacteria > Legionellales > Legionellaceae > Legionella > Legionella longbeachae. The sequence goes on along the minus strand of NZ_RXNW01000003.1, from coordinate 119,200 downwards.
TATCCAACTCTACTGCTGCGAGCGATTTAAGAAAAAGAAAATGGCTCACCAAATCCTCGACTGATTTTTTTTTAAATTGACTTTCTTGGATGTATGTTTCCAATGATAATAAATAAGCATCTATTAATTCTTGCCTTGTTTTTTCAAATGGAATTTCTATTAACGGAATTGAAACTCCACGATGAACTGCAACAGGCGGTGGCAAAAAGGTTTGTTCCATGATGCTCTCCACAGTAAATTTGAGTTTTTTGCAAAACAATCTGATTTAGTAAGTCAATACAACAGCTTAAAATGGATTTTTTTGCTTAATTGACCTATTTATGAGTTTATCAACGTGGAGTGAACGGAAGCTTAGATGAAAACGAATATGTGGAATACTCTAGTCTTTTGTAGAATGAAAAAATAATACTGGAATTATATTAATTCAACATCATGCAAAAAATGACAATCAGTAATAAGAAAAAATAAATCTTGCCATAAACTTGATCAGGAATAAGATTGCTGAAATTTATACCTATTTTCGCGCCTATAATACTACCTAGGAATATGTTAATTAAAGCCGGCCAATATAAATAACCGGTGCTGTACGGCGGTAAATGAGGTATATGAAACCCCGCCGCTATAAAAATAATACTGCCTATCAAACCACTTGGTGCAGCAAGTCCATTTGCAAGTGCAGAAGCCTTGGTCATTGTCAATCCATAATGCCTAAGGAATGGAACAATAATCACGCTCCCTCCTATTCCCAATAAAGCGGCAATTGTTCCTGTAAAATAACTGACACAATACAAAAGTGCATGAGTCGGCATTTTGTGGGCAGTGAGTTTATCTGTAAAAAATTCCTGCTTCAAATTTCTTAGTAAAACCACAAAAATCAAAATTAAAAATGCGTATTTGAGCTCCTTGGCACTTAAAATTGTAGCGATTAACGCACCACTTACAGCACCCAAAGCAACAAGTGGTAACATTTTTCTTAATAAGATCATGTCCATATTTTGTTTCAGATAATGCAACCATGCGGCATAAATCATATTTATAAACATCAGCATTAAAGATGTTCCTACAGCCAAATGCATGGCTAATTCTTGTGGAATACCATCAAATGGTAATAACCAGAATAACAATGGAACCACAACAATTCCCCCGCCGAAACCAAACAAGGTTGCCAGTAGTCCGGTTACTATTCCAGCAAATAAATAAATGCTTATCATATATTTTGATCTTCCTTGCCTGCAATTTCATAAGAATTAAGCTGGATTACAAAATCCTCCGCAACTTTAAAATGCAGACAATTATTTTTTAATTTTTTAATATAACCCAAAGCTTCCAATCTATTGAGTACTGCGAGTATTTCTGTAGATAGCTCATAACGTAATCTTGGAATCGATGAATTCAATATCGCCTCTTTATCAACCACAAAAAATTCTCTTACATCTCTGTAATTAGCGCTAGCAAGATCAGCTTTAATGGTATTCATAAAAACAGGATGGTCATTAAAAAGACGCTCTAAGTCAAACTTTTTAGAATCAATCTGTTTAGAATATCTACGTGGATTGATGAATTTTTGCAAAAAATACTGGCCAATTATGGTTACAAAACACCCAGTAAAAAAACCATAAATAAATGAAATACTCATAGATACTATTTTAAAGTTAGATTTATTAATTCTTCTAGATGAATCTCTTAAGGATTCATCATTATGGCAAATTATATAACAAAACCTTTATAAAAGTTAATTGATAAACAATCAGGTAACAAATAACAACATATCCTTAAAATCATTACCCTTCGTTACGATAAATGAGAAAAAAGTGACCTTGATTTTTCTCCCAGGCATTAATACACTGGAGCAAATTACCTGACCAGTTACTTATCATGCGGTATACTAACAGTATCTAAATTACCACTTATAATTCAGCAGAGGACATATGCTTAAATATTACTCAATTTTTTCTCTTGCAGCCATAGTTGTTTTGTTAACCTCCTGTGGTCCCATCTATAATACCGAATATAGTTATATTCCACCTAAATCAGATGTAGCAAAAATGTGTACCGCTCAATGTGTTCAGGGAAGAAATGACTGCGAACAAAGTTGCCGGGTCGACAATGAAAATTGCAGACTAAGAGCACAACAAAGCGCTTTGTTTGAATATAAGCATTATAAAGAAGAACAAACGCGAATGGGTTTACCAATCAATAAAACCATTAAAGATTTTGATAGAAGCAGCAGCTGCAATAACTCATGTCATTGTGAATCTACCTATAGGGAATGTTACTCCACTTGTGGTGGAGAAGTCAGAGAGCATCAAGTTTGTGTCGCATTTTGTGACAAAAAGGCATAGAGTCTATTGCCAATTGGTTCCCCTTGTTACCCTCACGAGGTTTAAACAAGGGGCTTAATGGAGCAGATTGAATTCTCAACACGCCCTAATGGTTTTGCTTTAAATTTGAAAAATTCGCAAGGAATGATGGAATCCAGTTGCGATGCAATATTTTACAATTTGATAAATATTTGCCAAACTTTACGTTACTCCAGGGTATTACGTGAATTAATATGAAAAAAGCAATCCTCTATTTCTTTGCATTCATTGGCGCCTTTGCATTATTAATTTTTCTCTATCTTTGGCTTGGCAGAGTATCGGAACAAACGATGTATGGAGCAGCTGGCCCTGTTTCCATGCCTGCAGGAGAAGCAATTCCCACTACTATAGCCATGCAAAGAAATCAATATCCTCAAACTACGAACCCACCTTCAGAAAATACTATGAGAGGAATGATAATTCGTAATGCAAATATATCCTTACAAGTAAACAATATTAGGGCTGCGATGCAAAAAATTACTCAACTCGCAGAAAGTTCTGGTGGCTATATAGTGAATTCAAATATAACCCAAGACAGCAACAATGTCGGAAATACCTCTGCCAATATTAAAATAAGAGTACCAGCTCAAGGATTAAATGATGCATTAAGTGCCCTAAAATCACTTGCAACCCAAGTCATCCAAGAATCTATAAGCGGTGAAGATATTACGCAACAATATGTTGATCTACAAAGCCAACTTACAAATTTACAAACCGCCAAAGAACAACTCGTAAAAATTATGGCAAATGCCACTAAAACATCTGATGTTTTGAGTGTATTCAAACAATTAACTGAAATTCAAGGTCAAATTGATGTTATTCAAGGACAAATTAAATATTACAAAAACTCTGTGGCTTATTCATTAATTAATATTGATTTGAGCATGAATCCAATGATTCAAACAGCGCAGCAAAAACAATGGAAAATAACGGAAGTATCCATTAACTCCTATCATGCATTAATTGATAAATTACACCAGTTCATTTATGGTTTAATTGAATTTTTTATCTATTTTTTACCATTGATTGTATTATGGATTTGTATTTGCTTAATTGTTTACTGGATAGGAAAAAAAATTTGGAGAATCCTTTAATAAAGGTAAATCCAACTACTTAACTCTACATTACCCAGATTAGGTATAGCATCATCCACTAAGCTCCTGACATAGCGCAAGTAAAATGAGGTTAAAAAGTGTAAAGATGGCAGAGCCTAAGAAACTTGCAACGCTGTGTAGTGCTTGGTGTGTGGTGCCATAAACCTAATCCAGAAGTACACAAAACCTATATTTTATAAGAAATGGGTTCATTTAAATCAGGACCGACCTTAGTATAAGATAGATTATGTTTATTAATACCTGTCTTATCTTTAAAATAAATGATATTTAAATTTCTTTGATCAATTTTGTTACCATCAAAATTAACTAAATATGCTTCCATATTATATATATGTAAAGTAACACTAATTGATACATTCAAACCTGTTCTACATTTGAGCTGATGCACAAAAGTGCTTGTTAAATCATCGCCATTGCTATGAAATCTGTAGCGATCAATGCGATTGACAAGCCGCGCTGATTTCTCTCCAGTTGGTTGATAAAATTTCTCGGATATAGGGCCTTCCAGAACAGTTACAGTACCTTTATATTTATGGTCATGAATTGTTGTTTTCTGCCTGGGTGCAAATGCAAATATCCATATCGAAAAGGGATCAGATGAATCATGATCATAGAGTAGGTATCGCCCTACGCCTCTGGGCAGATTCGTTGAGGGATCAGCTGGGGTATAGACACTATGATCTAACTTTAATGAACCCTCAGCAAGTAACCTGGGGAGGCATTTTGAAACCGTATCATAATCTACAACCTCCAATTCATTCATTACCTTTTCTATTTTTTTTCTATTTGCTTCCCTTACAAGCTCGATATTATCTTGCATATCTATTCCTTAAATGATCTTTTTGTATTGAGGTCAATAGCCTTTAAATATGTCATTTTTCATTTACGTATATAGCCAATAATAAGCATAGAAATCAATGAATTAATTTCAATTTTTAAAGTTTTTCATCACATTCTCAATTTCTCTTAAATGGAAATGAGTTTAGGAAAAGCTTTTCATGAAGGTTTAGCACTTCCTAATTAGGGGCTAGATGATGAGGAGTTATCGTGAACAGGATTGTTTACTTGTGCTCTCGATAATGTACTTGATCCATGCCAACTAAAAAAAAGCATTCTGCTTATAGCATTTAACTTCATTTCTCTTTTTTTATCATATAATTCGTCAATTATTTTGATTGCCTCCATTAACAAATCTGGCTGGGACAATAAGCCAAAGGATTCATGAGCACTTTTAAGAAGTAGAGAAGCTTGTTTTGTTATCGGAATATCTGAGAGACGCACTCGTAAAGCCTCTCTGTAATAATTTTTCAACGCGCGACGGCAAGTATCGGTATATAGAATTCTTTTTTTATCATAAAACTCTTTTAAAATTAGCAAATCCTCAAGGGGCAGCTCTTCTTTTTGAGATCTTGCAATTGATTCCCAAAGAATTTTATCAGCAGCAATTTTTTCATGAAGCTCCTTAACCACTTGTTCATGATCTTTTGTTTGCTCCATCATAGAATGAATCGTAACCAGGTTATTAATGTTCTGCCCAGGAGAAAACCCCTCTTTTGCGTTCAATTTTTCCTGTTCATCCAATTCGATGCTGTACCGGCGTTGGCATTTTCTAAACTCATCCTGAATTTGATTCAAGGTGGTTACAAGGTTCACCTGTAGAAATTGAGGAAGTCCCTCAAAAATCCGGGTAAGCTCATTAACAATGACTCCCTTTGTAACAATTTGAGTGACCGACGGAAACTCACTGGCTAAAATTATAAATTGGGTGAAATCTTTTTGAAATTGCTGAAGCTTCATTATGTCATTAGCAGTTTTCTCTGGATAAGGTATCTCTTGAGTTTCGGTTAAAGCCCAATTCATACGCTCCCACAGATTGGGATTTTTTAGTACCATTCCAATGAGTACACTTGAATTTATAAAATCCATTTCATGAAGGCAAACATGAGCAAGTTGTGAATCAGACATAATACACAGAGCATTCTCCAACTCATTTAATAACACTTGATAGAGTAAACTGAAATCATGTAGATATTTTTTTAAAGCATCAAATAAAAAATGAATGGCAGAAGACTTGGCAAGCATAACTGAGTTTTGGGTATCTTGTAATATACGAAGGGTTACAAGAATATTAAAACTCGTAGTTAACACGGTTTCTGTAAATTGCCAATAAACTTCTGAGGGAGAAACTTCTATTTTCGTATGAGAAGAAAAAAAGGGTTTTAAATCTGCATCAAAAGTGAATAAATTGCGATAAAAGGAACTTATTGAATGAGACTGTAGCATTTTACCAGACAAGCCCATATCACCCAGATCATGAGAAAATGAAAATATCTTTTCAGCTTGACGCAACAAACTGTCAATAAAGAAATTAAATTTTTGGGCTAACTTAGCTCGATCAATACTATTAAAATCAAAAATGCTCCGTTCATCGGATAAAGAAAGTATATTTAGCCAAATATTCATTTGCTCTGCAAAAAGAGTAACCTGATTCACAGGTAACACTATTGCTGTAGGTATGCTTTCAAGATACATCATTTGAGGTTGTTCTGTATCAGTTATAGCAGTTGGAAAATCTTGTAGTACAGTCATTTTTCTTAATCTATTTGACAAGATCGCTGCTAAATCATGTGCGAATTGTTGATATTGACCATTTTCGCCAAAACTGATGCCATTAAAGGACTCCATACATAAATATTTTGTAAGTTCTGTTTTAGTCTTGCTATCTAGTAAATCAGGGGGAATTTGTTTTAAAACGGTGCTGACCATATCGACAAAGAGATCTTCATTTACCATGTTTTGTAGCAGTCTTGCCTGTTCTGCAAGAGCAGGAAACAAGCCTTTAATTTTTCTATAATTTAGAAAATAGCCTTTAGTATATCCTTTAGGATTAAACCATCCTTGATATTCAAAGGGATAAAATAGATCTTCATTGTTTTTTTTGTGACCATAATAACGAAACGCCGCCCCCCAATCGATACGTGCAAATTGAATAAATATCATTTCAACTGAAGACATCACATCTAAACAGACCACATTGCCGCTATGTACACTATGATCCCCCAAGAGCAAAGAAAACATTAATGCCACAGCAAGACCGTAATATTGTTTTAATTGGGTGAGTAATAAATAGGATTGAGGTCCATAAAACATCTCCACCAATGGATCTCGATCAGAGCCATCTCGATAACCAGTACCAATGATTTTGTATAACTCTTTGAATTCGACTTTAGGTTGAATAAGTCCATAACTACCATCATCAAATTGAATCAATTGAGCACAAATTAAGGATGAGTGATATATTTTGTCAATCAAACCACGGTGCTTAAACTCTTGTAACAATAAACCAGCAAACAATTCTGTGAATAATTCTCGAGGATCCTCTGGTTTTTTTACAAAATACTCCATGCCATCTGAATCACGATAAAATCCGTCTACTTTATTTTGATTTTTTCCACCTTTTTTATTTTTAAACTTAGTGAGTATCTTGCCGTTGTAAGTAAACATCCCTGACTCAAACACGCTTAATTTACAGATAGTTTTATCATTTTTTAATCTTGTGGGAAAGATTTATACCACTATGATATTAAATAAGGAAAGTAGAATCCTTGCATCAACGATATTTGCAAAAATCTAATACTTCCTCAGGCTTAGATAAAAAGAAATAATTATTGGTAATGTTTACAGTTTTGCAAAATAAGTTGACGACAATGAAATAATATCTTAATTTGTAACTATGATTTGTGCATGAATATAAACTACATCTACCGCATGAAAAGGGAGCACTCATGTTAATTAAGTTAATGCTTGGAGTACGTCAGTTTCAAGGTGAGTCATTTAAACAACTGCAGGGGATTTTTGAACATTTAAGTATGGGACAAAATCCAGAAATTTTGTTCATTACTTGTTCTGACTCACGCCTTATGCCAAGTCTTTTAACTCAAACAAAACCTGGTGAATTATTTGTTATACGCAATGTAGGCAATATCATTCCCCCTTCTGATGTGTCTTCGAGTGAAGCAGCAGGCATTGTATTTGCGCTAAATGAGCTCGATAGCATTAGAGATATTATTATTTGTGGTCATTCACATTGCGGTGCCATGAAAGGACTATTAACACCAGACTTAAAAGATCGCCTCCCTGAAGTAAGTTCGTGGCTACAACATTCACATTCAGTTATAAAAAAAATGCAGGAGACAAATACTCCTCACACCCAAAACTTTGATTTAAAGGTTCGTCAAGCAACCAAGCTCAACATTTTAACACAAATTGAACATTTAAAATCATATCCTGTTGTAGCTGAAAAGCTCGCCCGCGGAGAGTTAAATCTACACGGGTGGCTCTATGAGTTTGAAAAGGGAGAAGTACTTGTTTATGAACCCCAAACTCAGGAATTTATTCCTTTTGAGAATGCATTAGCATTAGCTGTTTCTGGCCGTAGAGACAAAATTATCGAACAAGTAGCAATGAATTACCTGGAATCCCTTACTCACCCACGAACAACCAAGGAGTATGAAATATTAGTCCAGCTATTTTCTCTTCTTGAAAAGAAAAATTTACTTACTATTTGGCCTGCAATAAAAACAGCAGCAAAACAAAAATTATGGGCGGAGTTAGGAGGGTTATACCCTGGCATTGAAGACGTACAATTCAACACCTTACTGGATCAAGGATGCCAGTTAAAACTAAAAAATCTCCAAAGTTTCCAGAAAAATGTTATGGAATCTCAAGGGTATCATCAATACATGGGAGAAATGATGCGTTACTCAATCTTTACTCCACCCCCGCTTCCCTCAAGTTCAAATACGCCTCATGAATTGATCAATATCCCTGGTTAAATATTGATTTGGACCCCCGTCTTAAAATTAATGTTTTATTGATGGATAGTCATACACTATTTTAGCTAATCACATATAGAAATGAGAAACATTAAATTTTATATGGTACTTTTGTTTGCAATGTATTTGTTTGACCTATAATTATACTTAATTTAATAAAGAACAAATTACCTGGAATTTAAAAATGCAAAACTCATGGAAAGAACAGTTATATCAACAGGTGATCAACAAGCTTGGTAGTAAAAAAGGCAAAAAATTTGCTGAAAAATACCTCTCTATTTTACCGTTAAGTTATTGTGAGCAACATAATGCTGATGAAACATTAAGAGATCTCTTAGAAATTGATACATTATCAGCGCAAAATCCATTAACTATCGAATTCGTAGAATCACCACGTACCGAATTTCCCTTACACATTATGCTCTATCGCTATGGTAGCCCTATACCTTTATCAGATATTTTACCCATACTTGAAAACCTGGGGCTGCGCACTTATACGGAACGACCCTATAGAATTGAGATTGATCGGAATGAAGTGATTTGGATTGGTGATTTTAATGTCACGTACACTCGAAGTAATTTACTGCCCCTCGACAAAGTAAAAGCCATTTTTAATGAAGCGTTGATAAAAATTAGCGCGGGAGTTTGTGAGAATGATGGCTTCAATAAACTGATTTTAGGTGCAGGATTATCCTGGCGTGAGATTATTATTATTCGCGCTTATGCTAAATACATGCAACAAACCGGGTTTCGTTTTAGTAAACAATATATTGAAAAAACGGTAGATACCCATGCCGTAATTGCCAAAAAACTCATTCAACTTTTTTATTTAAAATTTAGTTCAAAACAAAATTCCACCATACAAAAAGAAAAAATTGCCCTGGAACATGAAATTCAAACGGATATCGATGCAATCAACAGCCTGGATGAAGATCATATTATTCGCTATTTTTGGTCTTTAATAAAAGCCACATTACGTACGAATTATTTTCAGCTTAATGCCCAAGGACAATTCAAAGAATACCTATCGTTTAAGCTTGACTCAACAAAAGTCCCTGACTTGCCCCCAGGGCAACCTATCTATGAAATTTTTGTGTATTCTGCGCGCTTTGAGGGCATTCATTTACGTAGCGCCAAAGTAGCTCGTGGCGGTATTCGATGGTCAGATCGTCCTGAAGATTTTCGTACTGAAGTCCTAGGGTTAATGAAAGCTCAAAAAGTAAAAAATGCAGTGATTGTACCTTCAGGAGCAAAAGGTGGTTTTGTCCTAAAAAAACCACTGCTTGTACTTGATCGCGAACAAATAAAACATGAAGTAATTTATTGTTATCAATCATTTATTCGAGGTTTACTTGATCTTACCGATAATCTTATTGACGATCGTGTTATCTCTCCCTCAAATACCATCTGTTATGATGATGCAGATCCTTATCTTGTCGTTGCTGCTGATAAAGGGACGGCAACATTTTCTGATATTGCTAATGGAATTGCCAAAGAATACAACTTCTGGCTTGGAGATGCTTTTGCATCGGGCGGATCTGCAGGATACGATCATAAAAAAATAGGCATTACCGCTCGTGGTGCATGGGAATCAATCAAGCGGCACTTTCGTGAACTGGACATCAACATTCAACAACAAGACTTTACTGTGGTTGGTATAGGAGATATGAGTGGTGATGTATTTGGCAATGGGCTAACCTATACCAACCATTGTCTTTTAATCGCAGCATTTGATCATCGCCATATTTTTCTTGACCCTACTCCAAACCCACATCAGTCCTTTGAAGAGCGTATGCGCTTGTTTCAATTACCTGTTTCTTCATGGGAAGACTACAATCCAAAGCTTATTTCAAAAGGTGGTGGTATTTACAAACGAACAGTCAAATCAATCTTGATTACCCCAGAAGTAAAAAAAGCACTTGGAATTACCGATGATTCGCTCACTCCCAATGAATTGATTCGAGCCATATTAAAAGCACCCGTTGATTTATTATTCAATGGAGGTATTGGTACTTATGTAAAAGCATCAACCGAATCACATGCTGATGTAGGAGACAAAACCAATGAATTTTGTCGCGTTAATGGAAATGAATTACGTTGCAAAATTGCCGGTGAAGGAGGAAATCTTGGTTTTACGCAACTAGGGAGGGTAGAATTTGCACTTAATGGTGGTTTAATCAACACCGATTCCATTGATAATTCAGCCGGAGTCAGCTGTTCTGACCATGAAGTCAATATTAAAATTCTACTCAATAAAGAAATGAATCTAGGACAACTTACCGAAAAAAAACGTAATCAACTTCTTACAAAAATGACCGAGGAAGTCGCTCAACTCGTTTTGCAGGACAATTACAATCAAGCCCTGGTCTTAAGTTTTTCTGCGATGAATACCGTATCTTATAGTGGTTTATACCAAACATACCTTAAAGAACTGGAAGGAGTAGTGAATTTAGACAGAAATGTTGAGTTTCTTCCCGATGATAAACGACTTTTGGAACGTAAAGCATCTGGACAAGGGTTAACACGTCCGGAACTATCTATTATTATGGCGTATACAAAAATTTATATTACAAGTGAATTATTAAAATCTAATTTACCTGATGATCCTTATTTTACGACCATACTTGAAACCGGTTTTCCTTCATTGCTTAAGAAAAATTATGCAGAACCAATGGCAAAACATCGATTACGTCGTGAAATTATTGCAACTCAATTAAGCAATCAAATTGTAAATACTGTAGGCATTACATTTATGTACCGTTTACACATTGAAACAGGCCAATCAATAGCGGATATTGCCCGTGCTTATACTGTTGCCGCCAAAGCCTATCAAGTAGATGACTTGCACCGCTTGGTTGACTCATTGAATTATAAGTTACCTGTACAAACTCAATATGAATTACTTCATCATGTCAGACAATTAATGAATTTAGCAACCCGATGGTTTTTACACCATAGGCGTCTTGATGGTGAAATAGCTCGTAATATAGCTCATTACAGTCAATCAATTAGCAAACTTGAGTTATTGATCCCCGATCTAATGGCTGGGGTTACTCGAGAATATCTGGATAAAATAGTGACACAGTTTGTAGGTATAGGTTTACCTGAAGACGCTGCGCGAAAAATTGCAACTACTCGGGCAATGTATACATTACTCAATATCATAGAAGTTGCGACACAAAATAAATTCGATTTAAGAAGAACTGCAGAAATTTATTTTAAGGTTGGCAGTAAATTTAGCCTGGTTTGGTTTCGTGATCAAATAGGAAATGATTCTCGTGAAGGTCATTGGAATAATCTTGCACGTTTATCCTTACGCGATGAATTAGATAATCTTCAACGTCGTTTAACCATTGTCATTTTAATTCATGATCAAAAAAAGCTTAATGCTGAAGAATTGATCTCTTACTGGTTTACTAGAAACAGCTTCATTCGACAACGCTGGGAACAATTGCTGGAAATGCTATTAGATAGCCCTAGTATTGACTATACTATATTCTTCATAGCCCTGCGTGAATTAACTACATTAATTAGTGCAGAGAAATGAATAGGGTATGTTGACAACTCGCTCCAAGAACCTACGAGCCACCACTTGTTCACAATCCATGAATTAGTTAAATTAGAAATATGACTTGCGTAGGAAGCAAGCTTTCTTGCCCATTTTAACTTTGTAAGATCGCATACCAACTGGACTGCTCTCTGTTATTAGAATCTTGTCCGGGCCACTGTTTGGTAGTCTAACGATTCCGAGATCTCCATTCGAGTCAAAACGTTGTCAAGGTTCGACTCAGAGTTTTCTAAAAAATCTGTAATCACCGAACCACTAAAAGTATTGTACTCATTCTCCAGGTTAAACTTATCTAAAATTTGATTTGCTTTCATTACCTCACCCATTATTTTTTGGCGATCCTTTTTAATCTGGTTACCATGTTCATCCGCCACCATGCAGTGAGTGTGGTTCTTACATATCAGTTTCCCGTTCGCAAAATGGCCTTTAATAGAACCAATAACATGACTATCGCTAAATGTAATCTCGCCCCAACCCCATAACTGGCCATTTAGAGTTGGCCCTTTATACTTGAATATTTCATTTTCTATATTAACTTCTCTACTCAGAACTATACGATTGATCAGGTTAAGTTGCCCATTGCTAAATTGGCCGTTAATACTAGTTTTGTCTTTATATTCAATGGTTCCACTACCATCTTTTTCACCATTTTTAAACCATCCAGTGTATATATTGCCCTTGCTATCTTTATATCTACCTTTACCATGAGGCATGCCATTTACAATATTGCCCTCATAGAAATCACCATTAGAGAACTCAATTGAACCAGGATCTGGTAACTTGCCATTGTTAAATATGCCTTTAATGGTATGAGTTTGATATTTTAGGATGCCTCTGCCATTAGGAAGATTATTGGAAATCGGACCGGTATAGGTACCACCATCTGGATATGTATATTCACTTTGTTTTGAAGGAATACTACGAAATGATCTTGTATCTACATATGTGGTTGACTGTTCATCATCGGGCGGTGCAAAAAAGAAGCAGCCTAATAATTTAGAAAACCAGCTTACTTTTTTGCGAGCAAGATTGGGACTTGATGAGGTTTGGTTTGTGGAATTAAAGAATTTCATATTAAATACTCCTCATAGAGTACAGAAGAAGCTACTTTTTATTTTAATAAAATCTCCTTATAGGATAATTAACTTCATATGCGCCGTTGTAATCTTGTATTCCTAATTTTCTCGAGCATAATCGAGTTATCACTGGCCTTGAAGCGTGCGTGCCTGATGACAGGTGTGTCACATAGCAACCTAGATAATTTTAACAGGCGATCTTATGATAAATGGTGTAGACAAACTAGACACAGTCAATCACAAAAGGCTTTATTTTTTAAGGAAGATTGGCTAATTGAACCGATCTAATGGGGTACGCCTGGTAAATCTTTGCCTGGAGCCATTGCCTTAAGAGATGATAAGTTGAAGCGAAATTATGCGTCAAAGAGTGCAAGTGCATGCTCCAATATCTGGCTTCCCATCTAATCAGTACCGCTTAAGTAATAGTATCACATTGAGTTCAATATACACCTTAAATCAGGCAAGCGCGATGACGTCATTTGACGTCTGTATTATGGCAAATAGGCAGAATGGGACATGGTATGCCGGTTCAATATCAGCTTTAATGAAACGAGTCTGGGCGCATAAAAATAACATAGTTCTAGGATTTACAGCGAAGTACAAAATACATAAATTGGTTTATTACCAAGAGCGTGAAACCTATGTAGAGGCGGCTCGATGCCGCCGCACGTAGGCGGGGGATAAATTGTCAACACGCCCTACTTGTTTCTTTTGAAATCAAACCATAAAACAATGCTCTAGAAATATTGTTTTCTTTTTGGCGTATATGGTACTTTGGGTTCTCAAATTTAATAGTTAATGGAGTACATAATGGATGAAGAAAAGAGAAAAAATGCGAAGCAGAAAATCGCCAATGCTAAAAATCTAGAACGATATTTTTCTCAAAAGGAAGCAATAACCGAGTACCAAAATGGAATTAATTTATTTCTGCAAATTTCCAATAAAAGCGTTGCAGATATTAAAGCCATTGTTAGTGCTTACTATAATCTTGCCACTCTCTTTTTTAATTCAAAAGATTATGCAAATGCGGGCGAGTGTTATGTAGCAGCGATAAACCAACTCGTACAGACGTCATTAGATGATGATTCATATCGAAACTTAACTGAATTATATATTGATTTGGCTGATGCTTGTTATGAAATGATGAATCAAGTTGCCGGAGATGAGGCAATGGCTAATGCAATAAAAGCATTTGGATTAATTCGGTATAAAACACCTGAAGAACAAAAAATTGGTGATCCGGTGACTCATTTCAAAGAGTTTCATGCTTATTATGAAAAAAAATTATCCACAAAATCATACTTAAAATCCGCTAAATTTATGAATCATGAACATTTACTGGGTGAAAGACAAGTTGAAAGACAACAAGAGCAAGCACTTTTCAATCAATTTGAAAGCATATCTCTTAGTGAAATACAGCAATTTGATCGCAGTCTAGAAAATATGTTATCCCAATTGTCCTTGACCGCAGAACCACCAACTTTTAGTCCGATTTCATTAAATGAAACGCCCAGTGATAGTGCTTATCGCGGAATGGCAATGCAGTTTTTAAATTTAGCCAAATCCCAAATCCAGAATAAACAAATTTCGAATGCGATTACCACCTATCAACAGGCAATTAAAACGCTCAATGCAATCAAATTACCCAAAGAAAGCGACCTGCAAATTATTCAAAGTCTGACGCAACAAATAGAATACTTACAAAATAAGCCTGGCTCTTCGCACTCTCATTCATTCTCATCCTCACATCAAGTCGAACAGCCATCTGTAACGACAACTAGTCAAAGAATGGGATTTTTTGATCATAGATTTAGAGAAAGCACCTATGACGCCACACCACAGTTTGGTTCTTTTAATGAAACAAACGAGGAAGAAGAGAATGACTATAGTATGTCTCTATAAAGCCTAAGTCATACCCCGGCCTGTTAGCCGGGGATTATAATTACCATTAATAAACTTATTAAGATTTGCTCGCTAATGCTTTAATTTCAGGGATTCTACCTCAATGAGCAACGTATTTATCAATTCACTCGCACTTAGGTTTCTGCATAATTGTGCTGATTGTCCGGACCACATGGACATAAAATCAATGTGTTGCTCTTCCTTTGCTTTTTTTCGCATTGTTGTGGTTAGAGCATTTTGAATAGGATAGCTAAGAATATTAGTTTTCTTCTCATCCATACGTTCGATAAATTTATTACGTATTCCTCGTGCTAATTTCCCAGAAAAAGCGCGTGTTAATACAGTGTTGTCTTGAAATTGAGCTAATAAAGTATGTTTGTATGAATCAGGTATTCCTGATTCAGGGCATGTAAGAAATGCAGTACCCATTTGAACTCCGTCTGCACCTAAATCAGTAGCAGCAATAATACCCCTTCCATCCATAATACCACCTGCCGCAATAACAGGAATTTTAAGTTTATCAACCAATTGAGGTAATAGACTGAATAAACCAATTAATGAATCTTCAGCCTTACCTAAAAAAGTTCCTCGGTGTCCACCAGCTTCACATCCTTGAGCAACAAGGGCGTCAATACCACTTTTTTCAAGCTCATAAGCTTCTTCGAGATTGGTAGCAGTACCCATTAAAATTGTATGATTTTTTTTAAATTGTGAAATCCATGCTAAATCCAATAAACCGAACGCGTAACTAAAAACTGGAATCTTTTCTTCGATAAGCACTTTTAATTGTTCTGAAAAGGAAGGTGCGTAAGGCTGTACAACGGGTTTAATTTCTAAATTGAGCTCGATGCAAGATTGTTGAATATCGCAACACGCCTTATGCATTTGACTTGGCGTAACTTGATTGTGTTCCGGGATAAACAGATTGACTGCGAAAGGATTGGCCGTTAATTCACGAATTTTTCTTATCGCAGACCTAATATCCGTCGGCGACATATATCCTGCTCCCAACGAACCTAAACCACCTGCGTTACTTACTCCGGCAACTAACTCTGGGGTAGTCGCACCACCCGCCATAGGCGCTTGGATAATTGGATATTTTATACCTATTTTCTCAGCTAATTTCGCACGCCACATCGCTATTCCTTAACTTGAGACACATAAAATATTTTACTCTATAAACACACAAGTGATAATCTCTAATCTTGCTGTAATTTATTCGATGAATTTTTTAAAATGCATCAATGACTAGTGCATTGAGTTAGGAGAACACTATGAAAGCACAAGCAATATCCTCTTTTGGTGATTGTTCCGTTTTTGAAACAATTGAACTTCCCAAACCCACCGTTAAACCTGGCTATGTTCTAATTCGTGTAGAAGCGACTAGTGTTAATCCTGTCGATTGCAAGGTACGTTCCGGAAAATACAGTCAAATTTCTCCTCCATTCCCAGCAATTTTGCATAGTGATGTATCCGGCATTATTGAAGAGGTTGGCCCCAATGTTACTGAATTTTCAGTAGGTGATGAAGTTTATGGATGCGCCGGGGGGTTTAAAGATGAAAGTGGCGCATTAGCCGAATATATGCTTGTTGATGCACGATTAATCGCTAAAAAACCTAAGACACTGAGCATGGTAGAAGCAGCTGCATTACCTTTAGTGACGATCACCGCTTGGGAAGCATTGTTTGAAAAAATAAAAATTAAACCAGGACAAAAAGTATTAATCCATGCCGGGATAGGTGGTGTAGGACATATTGCTATTCAGTTAGCAAAATGGGCTGGGGCTGAAGTATACACTACGGTATCTTCGCAGAATAAAGCAGAAATTGCAAAATCGCTGGGGGCCAAAGAAGCAATTAATTATCGAGATGAATCGGTTCAAGAATACGTAGGGCGATTGACTAGTGGAGTAGGATTTGATGTGGTTTTTGACACTGTGGGAGGCGACAACCTGAATCAATCATTAGCTGCAGTCGCTCTCTATGGGAATGTCATCAGTATTCAATCTGCTGCTCTATATGATCTTTCACCTTTGCATGCAAAATCTGCCAGTCTGCATGCTGTTTTTATGTTAATTCCTTTACTTCATAATGTACAACGTGAACGCCATGGGATGATACTAAAACAAATTGCAAGCCTTGTGGATGAGGGTTATTTGAAGCCACTGATAGACCCGCATCTTTTTTATTTTGAAAATATAGATAAAGCACATGCTTTACTTGAGTCAGGAAAAGCAATGGGCAAAGTTGTTGTCCAGGCATACTAAATAACGTGGGTTCGATATAAACACATGGTAATTATTTATATCGAACTTACTTGAGGGCTGGAATCTTTATCAAGACTACTAAGGCGAGTTCACCATTGATTAATCTCGCCTGGATGCTGCGAACAAGTCGGTACGTAGGTGGTGGAGATAAATTGTCAACACGCCTTAATCTTAAAAGATAAGGTTCGTGTTTCGCAGAAAAGAATAGTACTCGCAATCACTGCAGCAGGCATGACTAAAATATTAATGACAGGTATGAGACTGGCCAGATTAATAGAACATCCTAATCCTAATGAACGCATTTTATTACGCTTAATTTCCTGCCGCATTTCTTTAAAGTCCACTAAATTATTATCCATCGCAAAGTCCTGATATTGGATGCTCAACATCCATGCATTAAAAATAAACCATATAAAAGGATAAATCGGTTGTAAGAAAGGGACAAAAAATAAAATACCAACCCCACAAAATCGAGGGATAAAATAGCGAAGAAATTCCATTTGCCTTTGCAGACTACGAAGAGCCATTTGATAAAATGATATGTCAGGAATAGAACTAGCATAAAGGATGTTTTGTGTTTTCTCAGCTAATAAGCCATTTAAAGGAGCTGCTACCACATTAAAAACTACTGTAAACAGTGATAGAAACATTAAGAAAAAACCCAGGATAAAAATTATAAAGAACAAAGTACTTAGAAAACTTAGCCACGAGGGCAATTGATTTAGATAATAATATGCGTAAGGAAGTAAATAATGAGAAATTAAATAGAACAACCCGGCAAACATTAAAAAATTTACTACTAAAGGCAATATAATAAAACGTTTTAACCCTTTGGTAAAAAGATGACGAATTCCACGTAACAAATAAAATGTACCCCACCAGAAACTCTTCATTTTTACCCTTATTTTTACAATGCACGTTTTAGAGTAGCTTATATCACTGAGCCAGGACTTCAAACTCACTTTGTAACATTCTTGTTACAATTTAAGAGCATCTTGTTATAATTCTGTTACATTCCTTATTTAGACTGGGTATCGGATAACAATCTAAGAGGTATAAGAAATGATTATAAAAAGAATATTGCTGCTGGGAATCATATGCGCTGCTGCGTTTTCCACTTCAGCGTTTGCAAATCATCATTCTCACCGCCATCATCCACGATTTAAATTTTTCCCTCACCATCACCACCACCACTCAAACTCCTGGAGAAACGCTCACCGATGGTCTCCCCCTGGAAATTATATTGTAGTGCCAAATAGAACGCCATATTCACAATATCATCATCATGACTAATCAATGGCTTCGACATAAGAGATACAACAATATCTTTTATGTCGAGCATGAGCACTATGTTTTCCAGATTGCTGACAATCTCTATTTGTGTGTCATAAATATTAAATTTTCTTGTATTTTAGTTAGGATGTGTTAGTTATTTATTATCAGTTTCCTGCTTCTCGGACTGGCTGGATAGGGTATAACCCCTATTATAATAAATTATTAGAGATCTTGATGAAAACTTTGATGCAAGTATTTATTTTTTTTCTTATTTTATCTGCGGGTATTTATTTTTCTCTAGCCTTATATATCATAAGAAACGCAGAAAAAGATGAAAAAAAGCATGCCGATGTCATTATAGTTCTTGGCACAAAGAGTTATCATGGCGATAAATACAATCCTTGTCTTGTAGCTCGAGTACAACATGCGGTTGATTTGTATAAAGCAAACTATGCACCAAAGCTTCTTTTCTCCGGAGGAAAAGATACCAAAAATGGGCCGAGTGAAGCACAAGTAATGAAAGAAATTGCCTTACATCTAGGCGTTTCAGAACAGGACATCCTGCTTGAATCCGCATCGGCATCTACATACGAAAATCTTTTGTTTTCTGAAAAAATAGTTTCAGCAAAGAAATTTAATTCCATTCTTTTAGTTACTGAACCTTTCCATTTACCTAGAGCAATCCTTGTAGCGCAAAAACTGGGACTTAAAGTTTCCGGTTCCCCTGCGATACAAAGTCTTTGTTGGCAAAAAAACAGCTATTTTTCCCGACACTTTCTTAGAGAGCCGCTTGCTATTATTTACTATAAAATTAAAAATCAATTATAAATTAATCAAGTAATAGCCAATGAGATATTTAAAAAATCAAAATGATTTTATAATTGATCTTAAATTGGTGTATAGGTATAGTTCAAGAACGCTAAGCCAGCAATCTTGGTTATAATGCCATCGTTTTCTGCTACTAAAAAAACAACCAAAAACTCACATCAATGGAGTTACCTTTATGCCCTGTATCTGGGCATAGAGAATGGCAAACTTTCTCTGAATATGATCAAATACAGTTTTGACATAGCCCTGGCCAATAGTGATTTAGCCACAAAAGCAATGCAAGAATGGATAAAGTCACCTATTGGCGCATCAATTTCCACCTTAATTATTTTTAGTACAATAAGCTCTTCTTTAATAACACACTATAGTATTCGAGAAGATAAAAAACCTTTTAAAATAGTCATCATGCTTTGGCCTTACGTCCGCGACTGTATGAAAAGCTTAAGTAACGCATTGCGAGGAATAAGCAGTACTCTAAACTTAATCTATATTCTTGAATTTCAAGATATAAGACACCTAGTTATTCCAATGGGGCTTTTTGTAGGTGGGCTATCTGTTGTCAATCGTATCTGGATACGTTGTAAATCGCATCAATATCATGAGATGTTAGAAGTAAATGCACAATTGCTTGTCGATCTTGAAAAATTAAACTTCTTATCCCCACAGCAAATTGAAAGTATGCGTCGAAAAATAGCAAAGCAATCTACTGCATCTAAAACATGCTCCTTATTAGCAGCGGTTTTATCGGGTCTGATTGACGGACTCAATCCCTATTTGGGGTCGTTAACTTTAATGACATGCTCACCTTCCATGCTCCTATTAATTACCAGTTTTTGTGGTGTTTATTTTTTGGTAACCTTAGCAATACGGGTTCATGAAGAAATAAACTTACAGCAGGAGTTCTTAATTACTCAAAAAAAAGTTGAATTAACCATATTGGAAAAAGAAATTGATCTTTTGAATCACTCCATCACCCAGTTAAGTGATTATTTGATTCTTCAACCGCATCATAAAGAGCCATTTTTAGACGAATACACTACCCTCTCAGTTTATCTTAACGCTAAGCTTGAAGAACAAGAAAAGGAAAGGAAAGCATTATCAAAAATAATGCACAGAACACCAACATGTATACAAGGAGCCCAACTAGGATTAAATGCCTATAAGTATGTGATGCTTGCCTTTAGCACGTGTATTTTTTTATCCCCTATCAAACTTCCTTCCTTGTCTTCGGAACATCGTGCTCTGTTGGGAATGGGATCACTAGGTGCTGGAATTGGCTATGCTTTTTCGTCTTCTTTTTTACGGCAGTGGTTAGTATCCTTGAATTCTTATTTTAAACCAAATAATTCACAGAAAAATTGCGGTTTAATGTTTAGCAAAAAAATATCTTCCTCATTTCAAAATTCAAAACAGTTTTTTTTCGTATTCCAAACATCAGCAGACATCTTGCTTAACTTCCGAAGTATGCAGATTCAGGTACTAAATATTTCATTGATGAAATACCCAGGAACTTATACTTTAGAAACATAGCAAGAGCCCAAAATTTTAGGCTTCTGCTAGTTTCTCTGGGCTAAAAAACATAATGTCTTAAATTATTTACTTCGTCTTGGTACACGTTTCAGAGCCGAGCTTATTGTCTGATTGTAATGTCCAATTACCTTGTATTGAACCATCCGACTTTAACTCAAACACTTCAATTCCAATTGCATCAGGTTTTTTAGGATCCCAAAATGAGACTGAAATAGCATTGGGTAAACTTCCTACCATAACACCAGTGCCATAAAGAACAGGATCCCCATTATTATCATCCCATTCAAAAGTATACGTATCATTTCCTTTAGTTATTGAGAGAGTAGAAGTACTCGTATTACTGGAAGCATCTGCCCGCTGACATTGGTAATCCCCTTGGGGGTTAGGAGTTGCATTATTACTTGTATTCGTTGGGGGGCTAGTGCTATTAGTTGATGTATTAGTATTAGCCGGAGTGCTCGTAGTATCTGCATAGGTTGTTACAGTAGATAGCGATAATGCGGTAACTAAATAAACACTCTTAATTACAGTTTTCATAATAAATTCCTTTTTTCATATCTTATCTATATGAGTATCTTCGTTACTTGGCCTTAGTGCACGTCTCGGTGCCCCCTTTATCTTTGTTACTTTCTGAAAAATAACCATCTAAAGTACCATCAGGTTTAATATTAAAAATTTGAACTGTAGTAACAGTTGGGGACTTAGGTTGCCAAAATATATAACCAATAGCATTGTTTATGTTTTTATTCATTACTCCCTTGCCAATATAATATGGAAATACGTTACCGGTGGGAATTCCTGAAATTTTGTATACATCTCCATTTTTTTTGAAAACTATAGTTTCTGTACCGTCATTAGGGGTAGAAAACGGATCATGGTAGGAACATTGGTATGATCCTGAAATGTCAGGTGTATCGGAATATACACTCGTTGAGACTGTCAAGATCCCCACTAGTGTTGCGAGCGAAATCTTACTAATAACTCTCATAAGAACTCCTTTTTCTTATCGTCATTCAAATCCATAAAGCTATAGTAAATATATGTTAGGCTATAGAGAAAAGCAAATTTATCCACCCCCATACTATTTTAAATCTGATAAAAGCCCTACCCCCTTCCCCTGTTCATCTAATGACTCAATAAGTTGTTTTAGTCGTCCCTGGTTTAAAGCCATCCTTTCAAAAAATCCTATTTGCACCGGCATACCACGAATAGAATTTTTCCATTTTTCTGCTGCCTGACACTTTGTCTGCCCGGAAAGGGACAAAAAAGAATGTTTGGGACGAGTATCTTCTTGACGCTGTCTAATATATTTATCCAAAGAAAATAGATTAATTGCCGTATGAACCAGTTTTGCTTCTCTGCTGGTTAGAGTACGCATCTGTTTTTGAGCTGCCGCGGTAAAATCTAAAGCCGCTGTATAGGATTTATCCTTTTGGGTATCAAAATCAAGCTCTAACAACTGAAGTGTCTCATCTAATAAAACGTCATCGTCCGTAATTAAATCCACTCTACTTTTCTGAATAAAAGGGTAAATCCAGCGACACTGGTTAGTGACCTGAAGAAAATCCCCACGACGATTTGGAATCAAATGAGCAACTTGCGATAAAGCATTTACCATCTTTATGGATCGAGCATCTATATAATCTTCCTGATCATGAAAAAATTTAAGGCAATCTGCCGTTTTTTCAGTGAGCGTTTTAAAAATTGCGAGCTCGGAACGTCGTTCTTCGTCTGTAGTATGATGGCGAAAATAAATCAGATAAGGAATCAAATGGAGTTGTTCAACAGTACAATGTTTATAAAGTAAATAAAAACTGGATTGCAGTAGAAAGAGAATGTCTTTTAATTTATGTATTTCTTGTGACCGCCTTGCAGAAAACCCCTCATTCAAACGCAACAATGGATAGCTATTATCAAGCTCATCCAGCCCTGCGTAACCTGACATACGGCTTGTAGATGCCAATAAAGAGAGAAGCTCCGTACTTTGTAATTTATTGTCGGGAATGCTGTCATAGCGATTTTTTATTTCTTGAAATAAAAGAGGATGATGAAAATCCCTCTCTAACAAACCTGCTTTATATAATTTTTTTTGAAACGTAAGCCAAGGGATAACAAGCGTATCATCCTGCCATTGATCATAGGATAAATTATGGGCACCCCAACTCCAAAACTCATGAATGTTTTTTTGAACAGAAATCATCATCTCAGATGGAACAGCATTTTCCTCATCATATATTTCGGCGATTTTTTTGAAACATGAGACTAATTTAATGACTTCCTCAGCGCTTTTTTCCAAGAGAATTTTTTCTTCTAATTCATTAATTAGCCTTTTAAATTCACCGACCTTCATCCTTTTACTCCATGTCTGATATTATAGTTAAGAGAAAAACATATGAATTAAAACCCAAGCATTCAGTATTATTTGTTCAACAAAAAAATCAATTAATCAACATTCTATACAAACATATATCAGAATATTTGTTTTAAATCTAGTGTGCTCAAATTTGTCATTTCAATGAATTGAGAGCTGTTCTTCGAATGAAGAAAAACAATAAATCCGCCATCAATAACTAAAGAATGTAGGGAACGTCACTCTGGACGAAGTGTATTACAACAACTATCATGGCAGCATCACTCTATTTTTTAAACATGATTATTTCGTTTAGAAGGATATTTACATCAATGTTTGATTTTACTGGAAGTTACACTGACAAATATCAGCTCACCATGGCTCAAGTTTATTTTTTAAAAGGCCATGAAAACTCAACTGCAATTTTTGATTATTTTTTCAGAAAACTTCCATTTAGTTCCGGATATGCCATTTTTGCTGGCCTTTCTGATTTACTTAAGATATTAGAAAGCTATCATTTTAATGAGCAAGATATTCATTTTTTAAAAAGCACAGGAATGGATCCTAAGTTTCTTGATTATTTAAAAAACTTTCGTTTTCGGGGTACTGTTTATGCCTCTTTTGAAGGGGATTTAGTTTTTCCTACCCGCCCTGTGGTTTCTATAGAGGCCAACATTATCGAAGCCCAGCTTATTGAAACAATTCTATTAAATTTATTAAATTTTCAAACGCTCATCGCAACAAAAGCCAGCCGTATCCGACAAACAGCAGGTCATTCTGAGTTAATTGATTTTGGTTTGCGCAGAGCCCAAGGCCCAGGGGGGTATTATGCGAGTCGGGCGGCAATTATTGGCGGCTTTGATTCTACGAGCAATGTGTGTGTAGGACGTGACTATGATATCCCTATTTCAGGAACTATGGCACATTCATATATACAAAGTTATGACAGTGAACTGGCTGCATTTCGTGATTTTGCGGAAATCTGGCCAGATAATTGCTCATTGCTTGTTGATACCTATAGCACTTTAGAAAGTGGTGTTCCCAACGCGATTCAAGTAGCCAAAGAAATGGAGCAACGTGGACACCGTTTACAAGGAATACGATTAGATAGTGGTGACTTGGGAGAATTAGCAAAAAAATCACGTCAAATGCTTGATGAGGCAGAACTAAATTATGTAAAAATTATCGCATCCAATCAGCTTGATGAAGAAAGGATAAAAGAACTGCGTGAACAAAATGCGCCTATCGATGCTTTTGGTGTCGGAACAAAGTTGGTTATTGGAGCACCAGACGCTGCTTTAGACGGAGTATACAAATTAGCTTTTATGGATGAAAAACCACGAATAAAGCTCTCAGAGACTATAGGTAAAATTACTTTGCCTTACAAAAAACAAGTGTATCGGCTGTTGAATGATGATGCTTTCCTGGGAGGGGATGTTGTTGCGCTTATGAATGAAACGGATCTGGGAAAGATTCACTCTCCTTTTGGAGATAAAAAATTCGCTTTTAAACATTATGCGCAGGAGCCTTTACTTCATAAGGTCATGGAAAATGGTAAGTGCATATTGCCCTCACAAACACTCCAGCAAATCGCAAAATACAGCAAACAACGTTTACAAAAGCTCCCTGAAAAATTCAAGCGATTTGAGAAACCAGATATTTATCAAATAGGCTTAAGCCATCAACTGAATGAAAAACGAAATCAACTAATAAAAGAATATCAAAAATATTCCAATGAAAAAAATAAATAAGACCTTAATCATCATTGATGTGCAAAATGATTTTATGCCTGGTGGTGCACTTGCGGTATCACATGGGGATGACATTATTCCAATTATTAATGGATTACTTCCTAAATTTGATTTAATTGTAGCTACTCAAGATTGGCATCCTCAAAATCACAAAAATTTCGCATCTAATTATCCAGGTAAAAAACCTCTCGATAAAATAATAGTACACGGAATAGAACAAATACTTTGGCCTAATCACTGTATTCAGGGAACTTTTGGCGCAGAATTTCATCCCATGCTCGAAATAAAACCTATAGAAACTATTTTTCGCAAAGGTATGAATCCTGAGGTAGATAGTTACAGTGGTTTCTACGATAACCAACATCAAATAAACACAGGATTATCAGGTTATCTCAATGCAAAAGGGGCTAAGAAACTTTATTTTTGTGGTTTATGTGCTGATGTTTGTGTTTATTTTTCAATAAAGGATGCACTGAAGGAAGGGTTCGAATGTTATTTAATTGAAGATGCGACTATGCCTCTTAATCAAGAACACTTTAACGAGATCAAAGCAAAACTCGTTCATAGTAATGTTAGATTATTAAAGAGCAATGACATTTGATAAGTGATTGTTGACAATTCGCTTATCCCATAACTAAATTCCATAGATTGTTGCAAGCTCATTCTGCTCAGCCCTGTATTTTTGTACTCTTCGCAAGCTCACTTTGGTTGCACGCCCGGCCTGGAATCAAGTGGATGATGCTCTATCCTTTTTGCATAAATCATGTGGTGATTAAATCCTAAATCAGCCAAAATAGGATTTCTGTCAATTAAAGTGATATAACCTTGTTTTTGCAAATAGGAATTAAGCTTTTCAACCCGATTTTCTATATTATGAACCTCTATGCTTATCTGTTTGATTATAGAAAACTGCTTGGGTTGAATACTTTTTATAACATCGATTTCTGCACCCTCAACATCTACCTTTAAAAAATCGATATGCTTGATTTGATTTTGTTCAATAAAACGTCCAAGTGAGGTCAGTTTACATGTGACTTGGGTCGTTTGTGTTTGTTTTGTATAATTTTTCTTAATAAAATAGTCCCGAAAAAAAGGTAGCCATTTTAACTGATAATAAAGAAATTTATTTTGCCAAGGAAGTAGCTTTAAGAGCGTATTATAATCCAATAAAGGTTGAAAATTGGAAATTAGCTTATCTTGGGGCTTATAAGTTGCAGTCCCGGCACTTTTTCCAAATAAAGTAAATGCAACCTCACAATCTTGGGCAACGTTACTGATGCCTGTATTATATAGATGTATCCTACCCTTAAAGTGTTCTAAATTTTTTTGCAAACAAAAAAAAGTCATTGGAATTGGCTCAAAACAGTGGATTTCAGCAGTATAATTACAATGCTGCAGGGCAAATAACGAAAAAATGCCAATATTTGCTCCTACATCAACAATAATTGCCCCGGGATTTAAACTAAGAAAATCAAGCAAATACGTTTTTTGTGAAAAAATTTCATAGATTAATCCGTGTGTTTCAAGTTCATTTACAAAATAAAGATCTCCAATTCCAAATTTTTTTTGTACGATCTTAGGAAACATAATTTTCGCCCTCACCATAAGGATAATGGGTCATTCCTGCCAAAATTAACCTGTCGCCAATATGAGGTGTTTTTCCATGCAGGCAGGAATAATTATCAATAATCATAAGATCCCCTGGTTGCCAGGAAACTAAAAGCGTATTTTTTTCTACCGCTTCGCTGATCAACAAAGATTCTTGCTTTGAAAAAGACGTACCATCCCCGTAAAAAGCCAAATAAGGATGAATGCTGTTTTGCAATAAGATAAAGGCCAGAACAGGATTTTTAACACTTGAATTAATATAATCGCTAATACCATTGCAATGCTGAGAAAGCTGATTACATTGATTGAACCATACTAATTTACCTGTTATAGGATGCTTTCTGCTGGCAGGAAGAAATACCTCTGTCACTAAATCATTACCTTTCCATTTAAATTGTTGTTGTGTTTGATGAAGTATGTTTTCAACCTGTTCTTTTTCATATGTATTAAATTCTTCCATCCAAGTCTTAAATACAGGTGCAACCCCCATTAACTGAATGAGTTTATATTTTATTCCATAACTGTAATAATGCCGGCGATATAAAACGCCTTTTAGTTGTAATTTTTGTTGTAAGGATTCTGGAAGGGAGAGCCAAATTTGATGGCCATCAGCAAGCGAAGTACAGCCTCCCTGTTCAGCTGCTTTAATGCAGTTAAAAAAGACATGTGTTGGAAATTCAGCGCTGTACGATTTTTCATTATGTAACGCAATAGGATAACTCGCAGGATAATTGGATGAAGTAAATACACCTTCTTGAATTTTTGTTCTTGGAACAGGACAAAAATCGTAATTATAATTTGCGCCCAAGTTACTGGCTTGAATTACTTTTCTAAATTGCTCTGGAGTATTAATGTTAAATCCACGAAAGATAATTGCATGATATTGAAGCAAATACTCTTTAAATAAAATATTTTCTTCTTTGAGATATCGCACTAAATCGTTACTATCTGCTCTATCTTCAGCTGGAGCTTGTATCAGCAAAGGTAATTTTTGTTTATTTAAAAAAGCATAATGGAGCTGCTTATGCATCATCCCCCCCTGATTCCCTCTTTATTTTCTGTAGCTAAAACTCTGCCTGCAACAAACCTGATTTCTGCTTTTGATGTTGCAGATACACGTTCACCAGGCAACAGAATCCCAATTAAATTTAACGGATCCACCGACGAAATAATTCGTGGAATTTTATCAATATCATCATTCCGTACAGCACGTAAAGAATCTACTGCGTAAGGGAGTGCAAATTGCTCACCTAAAAATCCATCAATAAACCGTCCTCCACGTACCTCGCCACGTAATTCAAGGCGTCTCAAGAAAATCAGCAAATCTCGCCAGCGAGGGATATTTTTTTCACGCACGAGCAAATCACGAAAAATTACTCCATAACGGCCTAACAACATCCAGCATGCCGCTTCTACACGCTTTTC
This sequence comes from Legionella longbeachae, assembly GCF_004283175.1. Taxonomy (GTDB): domain Bacteria; phylum Pseudomonadota; class Gammaproteobacteria; order Legionellales; family Legionellaceae; genus Legionella; species Legionella longbeachae. The sequence goes on along the minus strand of NZ_RXNW01000003.1, from coordinate 91,310 downwards.
ATGATCCTTTTGTACATGAACATGCAATAAAGACCAACGTCCCGTACTGAGTGGAAACATGGGGGCTCGTCTACGCCGACTACTTTGTTTGCGTTTTATTCTCATCAAACTCCGCACATTATCAAAACTATCGGCAGTTACCATTCCTGCCACAACTAATTCCCATAAACCATTTTCCACTTCAATTTTCAAATTTCCCGTACCACGTACAATATCAGCATAAAATGAAGCACCATATTTTTGCAAAAACCGATAAATATTGCGGGCTGGATAACTAAGGCTAGTCACTTCCTCAACGTTATCTATAGGTAGGTGTGGTGGAATCCAATCAACCTCTTCTCGAACAAAAAAAGTAATTGGGGCATTTCGGGCTGGTGATAAGCGTCGAGATTTTTTTGTTTCTTCATCTGCAAGCAGTACAGAAGGGTGTGGTGATACACGCCCCCATCCTACTGTGCCGTTCATGCATAATTTATCGAGCATTAACGCGTCATAATCATGTACTCGCATAGGAAAAATATCGGTTTCCCATGCATTTGCAGCTAATTCAAAACCTTGTAATTGCCTTATCACGGCAAGCAATCCTCTTTCGCCATTCATCTGATGGCCTGTTCCTATGTGTTGCCATTTCAACAACCAAGCCATAAATTGAGATTGACTAACAGGTTTGATCTGTTGACGTAAAGATTCCGTTGTAGCACGATGGATGCGAGCGAGTAATCGACGCTCACACCATTCTCTTTCACCTGCAAACTCTGCACGAAAATGTCCACGTAGCACATATCCACTTGCTTCTAATTTCAATAAAGCATGCGCTACATCTAACGGGGCAAGATGCAAACAATCGCTCAATTTTTTTTGAGTAATTGGCCCTGTATGTAACAACCACCCTTGTAGCGTTTTAAGTATAGCTTCTTCCGATGAGATGGGTTCTTCCTTGATATTTGCCACTTCATTGCTAAAGGAGGCACTCGGAAAAATACAATGAAAAGTCTTCTTTTTTTCTGTAGATACATAATAATTTATACCTGCAACCACAGCCAGTACAGCCCGTCCTTCAGCTTGTAATTCAATAAAATATTGTTTCCACTGCGGTAAGGAAGATTGTAATTCAGTCAGTTGAATTATTTCTGGAAAAACAATAACAGTGTGCAGCACATCTTGTAACTCATCTGCAGAGCGAATATCAGGCCAAGCCTGTTCCTGAACCTCAAATATAGCTTTAGGATCAAGCTTCCCCACCTCCTCCAGCATTGACTCCGGTAAAACGCGACGCATTTCAACGGCACGTGAACGCCGCTCTTCCAAGGGAGCATCATCTAAAAATGCGTATGGATTGGTATTTAAAATTTCATGAGCAAAAACCGAAGGAACTGGAGTATCTACGGCAATGCACGTGATGTGCTTAGTTTCAATATCATGGATTACTTTTGTTACCCCATCGATATCTAAAGCATCCCTTAAGATATCTTTCATAGTCTCTTCAATAAGCGGGTGCTCAGGCAATGCTACATCTCGTCCTCCTAAATTATCCTGACAAGCAGCAGCATCTGGAAACACAGCAGCCAATAAATCGTCAGCAAGCATTCGTTGAATATTAGGCGGGATTTTTTTACCACCCCGAAAACGTAATAATGATAATGAGCGTGAAGCTACTGCACGAAAACGCATACCCAATAAGGGCGATTGTAATACTGCCTGGGTGACAACCTCTTTTAATGTGTTTGTATGCAAAAAACGAAACACATCAGATAATGGAAAGCTATGTTGCTCCGTTAAGGAAATATTCAAACCATTATCTGTAGCAGCAGCCTGTAATTCAAAATTAAAAGATCGGCAAAATTTCTTACGTAAAGCCAATCCCCAGGCTTTGTTAATCCGTGCACCAAATGGTGCATGAATAATCAGTTGCATGCCACCACTTTCATCAAAAAATCGTTCAGCAATTATAGTTTTCTGAGTAGGGACTGCACCTAAAATTTGTCGACCTAAACGTACATACTCAAGTAACTGCTCTGAAGCAGAAGCATCAAGGCCACAATAGTTCATTAACCATTGGATGGCTCTTTGTGTCTGAGGAATATGCCTCGCATCAACAATTTTGGGTATTTTTTCGGGCAACAAAAAATTTATTTTTTCCCGAAGTTGCGATACTTGCAATGATAACTCAACGCTGCGTGCAGGGGCTTCTCCCAACCAAAAAGGAACACTGGGCGGTGCACCATATGCGTCTTCCACTAACACCCTCCCATTTTCGATGCGTATCACCCTCCAAGAATTTGTCCCTAGCAAAAAAATGTCGTCGCGATTACTTTCTACAGCAAAATCTTCATCTAGAGTACCAACCACGGCATTATCTGGCATCGAAATCACTGAAAACAAACCATTGTCTGGAATTGCACCACCACTAGTGATTGCGGCCAAACGACATCCTCGTCGCCCTTTAAGGATATGATTGACTCGATCCCTATGGATAAAGGCACCGTATCGCCCACGTGATCCAGCAATGCCATCTGAGAGCATAGTCAGAATTTCATCAAATTTTTCATGGGTCAAATGATGATAAGGATAAGCCTTTTTAAAATGACGAAAAAGTAAATCCTCATCCCAATCTTGTGTAGCGCAAGCAGCAACAATTTGTTGTGCTAAAATATCTAATGGTTCCTCTGGAATAATTAGTTGATCTAAATCTCCCTGACGGATGGCATAAACTAATGCTGCACACTCTAACAATTCATCCCGCGTAGTTGCGAAAATGCGTCCTCTAGAGATCGCTGCATGCCAGTGCCCTGCTCTACCAATACGTTGTAATGCAGTAGCAATAGCTCGTGGGGAACCGATTTGGCAAACCAAGTCAACATGACCAATATCAATTCCCAACTCTAATGAGGCGGTAGCAACCAGAACTTTCAGCGAACCATTCTTAAGTTGATTTTCTGCTTCAAGGCGTAATTTTCGTGATAAACTGCCATGATGGGCTAATACCTTATTTTCACCTAAGCGGTGTCCCAGATGATGAGCAACACGTTCCGCTAATTTTCGTGTATTGACGAATACTAATGTAGCGCGATTTTCTTGGGCTAAACCTGTGATTTTTTCATAAATCTCATCCCACATTTCATTGGAAGCAACAGCAGTTAATTCACTTTCTGGTATTACGACCTGCAAATCTAATTGCCGAGAATGACCAATATTTACCAATTTCACTTGAGTCTTTTTAGATCCAACTAGAAAATTTGCCACTTTTTCCAAAGGTTTTTGGGTAGCAGAAAGGCCTATGCGAATAAATGATTTTGGGGTAAGTGCTTCTAAACGCTCTAAAGATAATGCAAGATGGGTGCCACGCTTGTTATTCACTAAAGCATGGATTTCATCAACAATAACTGTATGAATAGCTGACATATTCATTCGACTTTTTTCAGCAGTTAACAGAATGTAAAAAGACTCAGGGGTAGTAATCAAAATATGTGGTGGTTTTTTGAGCATTTTTTGTCGCTCATTCGTTGGCGTATCTCCTGTTCTTACTGCCACACGAATTTCGGGTAAATCAATGCCTTGCTCTTTAGCTAATTCACTAATTTCTTGCAGGGGTAACAACAAATTCTTTTGTACGTCATTACTTAATGCCTTAAGTGGTGAAACATACAATACTTCAGTGGTATCCTGTAAATTACCTGTTACCGCTTTATGTACTAAACCATTTAAACAGGCTAAAAATGCAGCTAACGTTTTACCTGAACCTGTAGGTGATGAAATGAGTGTATCACGACCAGCCAAAATAAATGGCCATCCTTGTTTTTGTGGTTCAGTAGGCTTACCTACATTTTGGACAAACCAATCTTGCACCAACTGATGGGCCCATGAAATGCTTTGATAATTTGATGAGTTCATGAGATTAATGATAAATAAGCAAGTTACATTACATAGTATAGGCAAGCTCGCTAAGGTATCTGCCAATATATGCTTATTTTAAGTGTACTACTTATTTCTCAATTTAATTATATAAACTAATTTTTAAATTTTTATCCTGAATAATCAATGCTAATATTTATCCTAATAAATAATAAAATCAATAAAGGAATTGTCTTATGAGTCGAATGCTTCTTTTTACTTCAGGACTCATTGTAATATGGATTACTGGTTATTTCCTTATTGTAGGAAGCCATGTATTAATTCCTTTAGTCATCGCCATTTTTATTTGGCATCTTCTTAATACCATCAGTAATATTATCCAAGCAATACCAAGGGTAGGTAGTCGACTACCTGGTTGGTTAAGTATGATTTTTGCTTTTGTGATTGTTGCCGTTTTTATTTTTATCTTCATCAATATCATTACAAATAACGTCAATAATGTCATAGCAGCATCAAATCGCTACCAAGAAAATTTATTAGCCATTTTCAGCAATATTGACAAAACACTACATATTGAAATTTTATCGAGCTTGAACCAAATGATAAAATCGCTCAATTTACAAACAATTTTAGTCAACGTCTATGGAGTATTCTCAACTCTTGCGAGTTCTACTGTACTTATTATGCTTTATGTCGCATTTTTATTTGCAGAACAATATTTCTTCCTCAGTAAAATTGATGCGCTGTTTCCCTCTTTAGAAAATCGCATACTCGTAAACAATATTTTGAATCATATTGTGATGAATACTCAAACGTATCTTGGCTTAAAGTCCATTTTAAGTATTGTCACCGCCCTTTCCAGTTGGATTATTATGAAATGGGTAAAACTCGATTTTGCAGAGTTCTGGGCACTTCTTATTTTTTTTCTCAACTTTATACCCAACATTGGGGCAATCATTGCGATTGCTTTTCCTGCTTCTTTAGCCATAGTACAATTTACCAGCTGGATTCCGTTCACAAAGATTATTTTGGGTTTAGGGACAGTACAATTTATTGTGGGGAATATAATTGAACCTCGTTACTTGAGTAATTCATTAAATTTAAGCCCGCTTGTAATCTTATTTACCTTGGCGGTCTGGGGTGATATATGGGGACTACTGGGAATGTTTCTGGCCGTACCAATCACCGTAATGATGATGATTATCTTTGCCCATTTTGAAAAGACAAGGTCGATTGCTATTCTTTTATCTCGGGATGGAAATGTTTTTAGAACTTATGAATTATTGCCTGTGGAAAATCCTCCTGCTCAAAATTGGTCTCAATATTAAGAAGTGTTGATATTATTTATTATTTAATGTGGGTTCGATATAAAAAGAAAAGTTATTTTCATATCGAACAGATTTTATTTGGAACTGGCTCCAGTAATAAATGGGATAACGTTCGTTTAGCTACATAAAGGTATAGAAATGCCTTGACGTCGAACTCCCATTATTTAGACTCCCAGAATGCAATATGCGCGCCAGTAGGATCTTTAATAATTGCAAAAAGTCCCATATCTCCTACATGGGTAACCCCTTTTATTTCCTCAGCTCCATGCTGTTTTGCCTGTTCTAAAGTTTCTGCAACATTCCTTACCAATATATAAGCCATCCAATGAGGAGGGATTAGGTTCTGTTGATCCGTAGGAATTTCCCATATCCCTGCAATATCTTTATCACCCGCTTGGATAATGGTATACGTCATTTCTTCAGAATGAATTTCCTTATAGTGCCAACCTAATAAGTTACTGTAAAATTCTTTAGATTTTTTTAAATCAGTAGTAGCTAATTCATTCCAACAAAATTGACCTGTTGTATGTTGCGACATAATTAATTTCCTTATCTAATTTTAACGTGAATTTAACCCTTTTGAATAATAGCTCATAATTTTATAATTGGTTAAAAAAATTCGACACTCTATAAACTCAAAAATATCCTTAGTGAAAAATCGAATTAAAATGATGAATAACAAATTGTAAAATAATAAGTGCAATAATCACTATTGGAATCACTAAAGGAAACGTACCCTGATTAATAGGTTTGGAGCCGCTGTTAACATTTACATTCATACTGTTTAAATTTGTTGAATCATAAAATGTATCTTTATCAACGACAATCGCCTGGGGTGGTAGTTGTTCTGATTCAGTTTTTATGCGATTATTTTTCTTTACGGCTGTGCCTATAGCTAAAAACTCGATTAAGCCATTACCTAATTGATAGACATACGTTTTCACCCCTACTACATCATCAGCGCCTAGAGCTTGTGCTTCCTCATTAATTATGGCCAGGGCATTTTCACGTGCATGATAAATCATTCGTGTGAGCTCATTAATTTCTCCACGAACAAATGCTTTAATAGTTGACGTAATTCCGCCGATTATTCCTAAAGAATAGACGGAGGTACCTAACAATAACTTCATGGGTGTATACCCCATACGCGCCATATTCCACATTTCAATATTAGTCATGTCACTTGTTACTATCTCATTGCCTGGATCACCCATTAATTGAGGGTTATAAGAACCTGTTCCTATCATAAGCATTTCATTAACGCCCCCAAAAGGTAAAACCGTTGTTTTAATACCAAGAACAGCATTTGCTTTATACTGTCTGGCATGTGCCGTGATGCGGTTTAAGGCTAAGTGTCTGGTTTTATTAAAAATATCAGAATATTCCTTAATTTCACCACGTCCCAAGGTCTTCAAGCTTCCAAGAATACCGCGTCCCAAACCCATAGAATAAGCAACATTACCAAAAGAAAAACAAATCGGTTTGTAGCCAGCATCAAGTTGGGCATATAATTCCTGGCCATCGGCCGAGGTTGAAAACTTCTCCTTATTAGCCCCTTCCTCCCCGTAAATCACTGATCCTATAGATAAAAACTCCACATTTGCTCCATGAAGAATCAGCTGACTGGTCACTCCAGTAATGCCTGTCGCATTCATACTGACAGCTTCTTCTAACATGCGTTTGTAGGCCGTTTCCCTACCCTCTTCTATAAGCGACGTAATTTGCGTTAATTCACCGCCAAGAATCACTTTAAAACTTGAACCTACGCTTCCAATAATGCCTAAAGAATGGACACTATTTCCAACCACTATAGGACCAGGTGCGTAGTTTTTAAGTTGGAGACAAAAAATTTCATTACCTGATAATCCTGTAGTAACTGTCATTATTTATTTCCTTAAAAATATTCTTATATACATAGTGTAGCTGTTATTTGTAATATAAAGATGAGGATAATACTCGTATGTTGGGGATAACAGTCACCCTGTTGGGAAGCAAAATATGCAGCGAAAATTACTTAATTTCTTAATTTTTATTTTTTACGCTCATACTCTTTATGCAGACTCTAACAATCCTTGTAACGACATACTGAATGTTGTAAACAGTCCAAGTAATCTCGACAGCTCATGTTCCGTGCCTTTTAAAAAAGTTTTAATTGAATTAAACGCCATTGATCTACAATTAAATGGCCATCAAGGCGTCCAACAGAATGTTCCAAATGCAGAAATTCGCTTTGGATTACCCTCTAATAGTGAGTTCTTGGTAAATCCCCCTAATTACATTCATCAAAAAAGTTTCCCCAAATCAGGTATAACTACCGCCTCATTTGCCCTCAAACACTCTATTTATTACAACCAACAATGGATGTTTGCATTAGAAGAAATTGTTAATATACCAGGGGGAAGTACTGCTTATGGAAGTCATGGCTGGGGATCTACACTTAATGGTACCGCGAACTATATAATTAATGAGCGTCTTAGTATTGATGGAATGCTTGGTATAAGCAGGCTTAGTGATTCATCACTCAATGGTGGCAAACACTATAATAGTATTAACCCTGATATTGTTGTCACTTACTCAGTGAACGAAAAAATTGATATCTATGGTGAAGTATATGGACAAAGTAGAATTAGTGCTAACGAAACCGCAGGATATAACTTTGATGGTGGCATTTTATTTCTTATTTATGCTAATACTGTATTGAGTATCAGTGGCGGGCAACAGCTTTATAATTATTTAGGTGGCTTTACACATTATATTAATTTGGGAATGTACGTGATGCTGTAGCCTCCTCTAATTTATAAGAAAATCCTGAAATTGGATCATTTGAATTCAAAAGCCTGTAAACATCATGTGGAGATTCATTTTTACTCATTCGTTGTTTTTGATAAGCATCATTGACGCAATAAATCATATAAGCAAGTGTTAATCCGAGTGCAATTGGCCATGAAGCGGCAGCTGCCGTGATAATAAATGCAATTCCACCAACATTAAAGACCAAGGCTTTCCAGAACTGTTGATAACTTTGAACGCATTCTTCATTTAAGATCTTGGCGAGCTGTTGATGATGTTCATCATTTTGGATCGTTCCATTAGATAATTCACGTTGTAGCGTTAGTTTTGCTTTTTGGTATTTCTTATAATTCTCAGAAGTATTATACAATGCATTGCCAAGCATACTAAAAAACGCAAGACCCGCTAGAGCAAGTGGGCCAGTACATAGCATACTAATTGCAAAACTGGCTGCAATTATATTCGCAGCGAAAATATTGATCGCAAAATAGGAGCATTGAGACTCCCATTCATCATTTAATACATCAATCTGGCGTTGAATAACAGCATACTCAAAAGTTGTTGCATCTTTTTGCTGTGCTTGCAATTCTTGCAGGCGTTCATTATGTTGATTCGCTTCAAAAATCCACTGTGCCAAAAGCAACAGACTATCGAAAATCAGAAAAGTAGCAACCATTGGTGAAATAAGAGCTTGCGCAATGTGAAAAAACTGATTGTAGGTAGTCAATAAACTCACCGTGGCCCATACCAAGTCACTAGCCATGACAAATCCACGCTTCTCCATTTCTTGCCTGAGAACTTTATTGGCTGATAACTCATCCCTCATTGCTGCCTGAATAAAATGTTTGATCGTCAAAATCAGATTTAGAAGAAAGCGAAACGTAAAAAGTGCGATACCTAAGTCAGTTATTCGCTTGCTCGATTTATTTAAAAAGTCCATTCCCTCAGCGAAACTATACGGATTGCCAATTATTTGATTTATTTGTTGAATGGATTCAGCGATAGAGCTCTTTTGCAAATAAGTAATAAAATATTTGGCTAAACCTCGACTATAAGTAAATCGAGATCGGTTGGTATTAAGATCACCAACACATTTTCTTAATTCAGAAATGCTCCTAAAAATAGACAAAGAATTTTGAAAATTTATTCTTAATTCGTTTAATACAAAATTGGGGAACTTATGGATTACTTTTTGTTTCTTAACACGATCTTCGTGAAAAAATGTTTCTATTTCTTTTCTAAATTGCTTTAATTTTTGCAGCTCAGAATTTACGTAATCAGATTGATAATATAAAATCAAAAAATCACACAAGTATATTAAATAAAATACAGCTTCATTATCTTTGAACCAAAACGATTTATTTGATAAAACAACCTGCTGTAGTAAAAAAAATTCCTTACGTAATTGTTCTAAATTAAACTCATCTTCTTTAAATGAAAATTCCTGTTTTTTATAGGAATTATTGAAAAAAGCATGCTTTATGAGGCTTATTTGGGATTTTCTCATAAAAGAGCCCTAAAAAAGAGTGGTGAAATTGTACTATGACTCGTTGAAATATGATTAAACAATAGCGTTAATTTTTTGCAAAAAAACTGTTAAAAGCCGACAAAATTAGATTTATAAAGATAGATAAATGGTAAAAGCCAACAAAAACCCTCTTTTTTTTATAAAAACTAATTGGTACACTCATTGCAAAATATCCCCCTAATAATTCGAGATATAAGTTGATTCTTGATGCAGATAAGCCTTTTAATTCTAATGAAAAAAATCAATCAGGAGAGAAGGTTGTTATTATCATTCCAACATATAATGAAGCGTCAGTCATTCAAACAACAATAGAGCAAGTATTTGCATCAGTACAATTAGCCGTTAATTACGACATTCATATCTTAATTTTTGATAGTGCATCTGCAGATAGCACCCAACAAATTATTTCTTCCCTGCAAAAAGAGTACCCTAAATTACATTTAAAGCAGGAACCGACAAAATCAGGCCTGGGTTCTGCTTATTTGCAAGCAATGAATTATGCATTAACCTCTCTTAATGCAGACATTGTTTTTGAATTTGATGCAGATCTTTCGCACCAGCCCAAATATATTCTTCCTATGCTGGACATGCTCAAAACCCATGATTGTGTCATTGGGAGCCGGTACGTCAAGGGAGGGAGCATTCCCAAGAACTGGGAATTACACCGCAAGCTATTTTCTGTATTAGGTAATTATGTTGCAAGAGCGGTTCTTACCCCCAAATATAAAGATTTCACGAGTGGATTTCGAGCCACACGCCGTGAGCAATTAATGAAAGTGCTTCCTAAGCAATTTCTTACAAATCATTATGCGTATAAAATTCAGTTATTGTGGCTTCTGTACAAAAACAACGCAAATATTTGTGAATATCCAATTACCTTTATTGATCGAAACATGGGTTATAGTAAATTACCGAAAAACAGTATTGCTGACTCCCTGCGAGTTGTTTTTATTTTGCGTTATTATGAAATTAAGCGCTATATAGCCATGTGTCTCGTTGGCTCTTTGGGAGTCATCGTGCAGTTTGCTACATACAATATTCTACGTAGCCATTTTTCTTTTCCTCCTTTTGAAGCATCAAGAATCGCCATTGCTGCAGCCATTATCAATAACTTTATTTTGAATAATAAATTCACCTTTAGAATGAAAAGCAAAATACCCCGGTCAATGAAAATAAAGAGCTTAAGTATTTTTGTTCTTTATTCTATATTTATAATCTATTTGCAAAGTTATTGGTTACACTTTAGTGTTCTTTTCTTTGGTAGGGGACCTTTTCGAGAAAATATCATCATGGGTTTGGGCATAAGTTTAATATCGCTTTTAAATTATTACATTTATTCTCGCCATGTTTGGCCAGATAAACACGTCCACTGGAATAATACTGATGATACGCACACCACGTAACATTTATCTATGGCTTATTCTTTATTTTGCTTTGATGTTAGCAATAGCCCCCATTAATATTTTATCTCTTGACACTTATTATTATTGGGATTGGAGCCGCCATCTTGCTTTATCTTACTATGATGGCTCCCCCATGATTGCCTATTTTATTAGATGTGCAACCTTATTATTCGGCAATAATCTTTTTGCTTTAAATTTTGTAGGCATTGTAGTGGCAGCGGCCTGCTGTGTAATTATCTACAAAACCGCTCGATTTTTTTTGTCCCCAGAAGCAAGCTGGATTGCTGTATTTTCGTGGCTATTCTCACCACTCGTCACGATGGATATTTTAAAACAGACAACTTACGATACCCCTCTTACTTTATTTTGGGCTTTAACCCTTTATTACACAGTAAAATTGATACAAACCAATAAAAACAGAGAGTTATATTATATTGGTATCAGTGCGGGTTTGATGATGCTCTCAAAGTATACAGGCATTGTCTTAATTCTATCCTTACTCATTTTTGTAATTTTTAGTACTTACCGGTCTATTTTTAAGACAATTCATTTTTATCTTGCTACAATTCTAGCGATCCTAATTTTTAGCCCCGTAATCCTATGGAATTACCAAAATCATTGGGAATCTTTTATCTATCAATTAACCTCTCATCAATTAAATCACACGGTTAATCCTTTTTATAATGCAATCAAAACTTTTTTTACATCTTTTATTCCTGCACTCAACATTATGCTTCTGCCTCCTTTTTTGGTAAACAGCAAAAATCTGGATGAAAAAAATGCTTTAATAGTTCGGTTATGTCGTATTATCTGTTTTACTTTTTTATGTTTTTACATCTATACAGCGAGTAAAGCAGAGGTTAGGATTTTTTGGCTTACGCCGTACCTTATCAGTAGCTCGATTTTATTTGGATACAGCTATACCATTTTGCCTTTTCGTAAGTTAGCTGTTTCATTAATTGTCATTTATAGCTTAATTAGCCTCTTTATCCTGATTGATAATACTTCTAAATTTAATCTCATTAAATCTAAAAAACTTGCGTTTTATCACTTAATACAACAATTTAACGCCACCTATCCGCAGCTCCCCAATACAATTCTTACCTCTGGTTGGTTTCAAGCGCGCATGATGTTTTTTCTTCAAAACAAGCCAACTATTTATACTTTAGGTTGTGGCACTGCACAAAATCAATATGCGTTATGGAGTACAGAAGTTAATAAAAAAATTAGAGACAAAACATTAAAAGAAGCGATCTACATCGATAGATATGATAGACAAAGCTGTTTGCAAAAATACTTTGATCGCTGTGAGAAAATACCAACGCAGAAATATCCCTTTAGACGTAAAGAATATGCATTGAACGTTTATCGATGCCAAAATTTATAAACACCATATAAATTAATAGCGTGCAAAGTTGCTTTTTTAAATTTAAATTAGGATGATAAGAGTTTACAGTTTCCGATTCTTCTTTTAATGTATTGCCTTGATTAACTACAATCGATTTAGTTTATAGTAGTTTGATTTTAAATGGCTTGTCCAAAACGGAATTTATCTTCTGGATACCGCAGGCAAACAGCGATATGTTGAAATAAGACCTAAAAATCAAACCACCATAAGAAACACCAAGAATTAATAAGGACCATTGATGCTCAAAACATTCTTTCTTTTTACCGCATTATTTTCTTCAATTTGTTTTGCTGAGGAACGAGAAATCGCCATTACGATAGATGATTTACCCCTTGTAGCCTCTAGAATGAATACCCCAGGAAATAAACAACGCTCTACTGAGCGCTTTACTCAAATTGTACAAACCTTTCAAAAATATAAAGTCCCTGTGATAGGTTTTGTCATCGCAGGAGCAATAGAAAAAGGGCAATGGTCGTTTCTAGAACAATTTCGCCAAGCAGGATTCATGCTAGGTAACCACACTTATTCTCATTATAACTTAAATCAGATGAGCGCTGAAAAGTATATCGCAGATGTTGACCGTGCCGATAAAATTCTTGAGCCAATCATGACTCATCCTAAATATTTTCGTTATCCCTATCTTGCGGAGGGTACTAATGGAAAAAAACAGAAAGTGCATGAATATCTTAAGGAACATAATTACACTATTGCACCAGTAACGATTGATAGTAAAGATTTTGAATTTAATGAAATGCTCTATAAAGTTCCCTATCGTTCAAGAGAAAATTATATTCAGAAGCTCAAACCACGTTATCTCGCTTATATATGGAAACAAACATTAAACGCCGAAAAAAGATCTGGTAAAAATAGCAAACAAATATTATTAATTCATGCTAATCTTCTCAATAGTTATGTATTAGGTGATATTCTGGAAATGTACCAAAAAAATGGTTATAAATTTATCAGTATCACTGATGCACTGAAAAATCCTGCCCCTGTTCTTAATTTGTCATCGCCCCAAAAAGGGATCAACAAAACATTAGAAGAAGAATTATTAGGAATTTCTCTGGATGCGCCCAAACAAAATTATGTGACCCCCAGTAAAATTGAATGAGAGTGCAACTATAATCTGGTTTTGCAAAAACCACTGGAACAATCTGTTCAAATGCAGAGTATAGTTTTAGTTTTCACAAGCTATAATGTTATATAGGTCATTGACTAAAACAGGAGGTTTTGTGTTACTACTCGCAATTGCTTTATTCATTGCAGCTGCTGTATGCGGTTTGATCTTGTTAACTGCAATATTGCAAGATAAACCTGTGAATAAAGCCGCTAAAAATCTGCATGGAATTTTTGCGGTAGTAGGGATTATCCTCGTTTTAGTGTACGTATTTATCTTGATGCCGAACTGGTCTCCCCTCCTGGTTACAAGCTCAATTTTGCTTATTCTTGCAGCATTAGGGGGGTTAACTTTATTTATCCTAGGCATGAAAAAGAAAAAGATTCCTAAACTAGCAGCAGTCATACACCCACTTATTGCTTTTGCAGGTTTACTTGCTTTGATTATCTATGTTTTACCCTAATTAACATGGGTGGGACGTCAAGGCATAGAAATGCCTTGTGACGTTTTATTGCCTGTTACTTTTATTCCGGCTCAAACCGATCTTTCAAACGCTGACGAACAAATTTAACCATATCTTGTGGCGCTTTATCCGGTGAGCCCGTATCAAAAGGAGGTGCTGGATCATACTCCAAACCAAGTTGTAAGCATTGAGCGATAAGCTCATTAGTCAATTTTGAAGCCAAATAGAAGGCCATATCAATACCAGCAGAAACCCCTGCAGCAGTAACAATTTTACCATCGACGACAAATCGGTTGGAGGTAGGTAAAGCCCCCCAATGCGCCAATCGGTTCATCACGGCCCAGTGTGTCGTTGCTTTAACACCTGACAATAGACCTGCTGCGCCCAAAATTAAACTTCCAGTACAAACCGAAGTGGTCCACAATGTATGCTCGTGAATTTTTCTAATCCACTCTAAAATTTCAGGATATTCACGTAATGCAGTCGCAGTGCCACCTCCTGGAATTAATAAAACATCTGTTTTTGAGATATCGGCTAACGCATGTTCAGCCATTAAAGTAAGTCCCGAAGCATGTACTGGTCCAGAATTTAAACTCGCCCTTTGTACTGTAACACCAGGAAGTCTATTTAGTACTTCATAAGGTCCAATAGCATCCAGAGCAGTCATACCCTCATAAAATAAAAATGTAATTTGCATGAATACTTATCTCCTGTCTTAGCATCTCTTAGTCAATTGAAATTGTTTAGGGCATTAATTTCTTCAATGAAATAACCAATAACATATCATTATTTATTAGCAAATATATCGATCTAACATAAATTTTTCTTTTGACATCTTAATAAAAATTTTAACTTCACATAAGTTTCGCTAAAAAGTCCATTTAGTCCGGTCTTGGTTTCGTTCAGCCTGATGAGAGGCAAAATGCCCCGTCGCTAAGAACTGGTATAGGGCTTAACAACAGGGCTATGCTATTCTTTTGCCAGAACGGTTCGTGTGATAAATTCAAATGGCTGATATATGAAGCTAATGTTTTTAGAATTCTCGTGAATATTATGCTTTGCGAAAACAAAAATATCTGTTCAAAACAAAACATTTGGATCTACCAAGGAGTTCTTTACTAAAAGCACCTTGTGCCTGGATTTATCACCACGCTTTAAAACAACTTGACTGGGTGGCACTTTAAATAGTTGAGCAACATATTTTAATAATTCTTTATTAGCTCGGCCTTCAATTGGCGGGGCATTTAAGCGAATTTTAAGCACCCCTTCGTGCATCCCAACAATTTCTGATTTTTTGGCTCCAGGCTGAACATATAAATACAAAATTAAATGTTCAGCTTCTCGCTTATACCACACAAATTAATACCCATTGACGTTTTTAACTCATTAAATAATGTATCATAAAGTTACAAATCATGAACAGCACAATTAATGACGAAGATTTTTAGGCAGGTAATCCATAACACAATAGCTCAAACATTTTGTATTGATAATTTCAAGATGACGAAAATAAGTAATTTCTTTTAAATAAAAATCGAAATGTTCTTGCATCGCTTCAAAATATCCCTTGATAACAACAGAATACCGCATTTTAGCTGCATGATGTATTTCAAGTAATTTAGAATATAAGGAGATTATTTCCTGAGCAAATTCTGCATGCGCAATTAGGGCTCTATCAAAACAATTCACTTCTAAAAGTTGATATTTAAATTTATTGATTCGGACTATCATATTAAAAATATAATAGCTGATTCTATCTGTTTTATTTTTATAATCTAAGCCTAAAAGATTAGGAATAGAATAAATCGTATCGCGTATATTATTTAAATCAGCAATATAATTTCCCAATACCTTATTTTTATCTATGTCAATAAATTTTGCCTGCAACTCCACTAAACTCAAAACAATGCGTTTATAAGATTGAAAGTCTTTTTGAGCATGCTCCGAAATAGTGAAATTGGTGCTGGCTTTTAAATGCTCTATATGCCCTATCACCATAAAGCACACATTTTTGATATCTTCAAAAGTTAAAAATTCAAGGGCATTAGTCTCGATTTTTTCACCAATTTGATCAATTACTTTTACCACATCATGAGATAACATTGCAGTCCAAAATTTGATATCTCTTGATGTTAATTATAGTTTAATATTTATACGATTTGTGCGTTAATAAAGATCTGAGATTACTGGAAATGAAAGGCCAACACTGATTTGATGCCACTTGGCCGCAATTAAAAATCTTAAAGAAAATCAGAGTCTTTTTTGATATTTTTAAAGGCTACCCTATGTAGCCTTTATTTTTGTCTTTATGCCAGATAGGTGAGATTAAATAAAACACCATTGGTGTAAAAATGATTGAGAGATAGACCTGAGTTTAACGTTTGATCTTCAGCTCGACCTAACCTGCTTTTACCCCAGTCAGCAAACTCATATCCAACGCCTACCTGCCAATGGTCATTCAGCGCTTTTTGCAAGCCCACTCCAACTGTGTATGTAAAGCTGGTCTCAGTATGTGACGCAAAATTAGGGGTAGGCAGGGCTTCAAAAATGATAGGTGTATTATTAAACCCATGGGCATCATTAAAACCAACCCCTATGCTACCACTTACCCAAGGCATAGCAACAAGTCCCAATTCTGCCAATAATTTAGCCTTTACAGCTACATGAGTATGTTGCAATTTATAGCTATAGATAAAATTATCAAATTCTGGATCAGCATCATCCCAGATACTTCCATGCAATGATGTATTATTAGTAAAGCCAACGGCAACACCAAGTTGACCTTGTAATGTTGGAGACAGTATTTTTTGGATGCCTAAAAAAACCTCACCATCAAAAATTGCATCATTTGATTCTTCCATTGTATAGGTTTTAACAATATCTGGGGTTAACTCAATGGTCTGTGTCTCGGCACTTGCTGCCCATACAGGACCAGCACTAAAGGTACCTACCCAAGTCCAATCGGGTTTCGTTGGTCCCATTGTTCCCGCATGGACGCTACCTATTAAAAAGCCCGTTGATAAGGACAACAAGCCCACCATTTTTTTCATGAAAAAACTCCTGTTAAATATCATATTCGCCTCATCTTAACAGACTCTACTAAAAAAAACCTTAATAATTGGCGGCCAATTTAAAAAATTTTGCGAGTTTAAATTCACTCTAATTTTTTATGTTTTCCAATTATACCCACCCATGCAAAAATAGAAAAATTTATTAATTATCATATATATAAAATCAAAAAACATTTAACACCGCATTTAAAAGTTGCCGTGTATATGCTTCTTTAGGATGTTGTAAAATACTTTCACAAGTACCAAATTCTATCCCTATCCCATCTTTCATAACCAATACTTCATCGGCAATATAAGACACGACACCCATGTTATGAGTGATAAACAAATAGGAGATTCCTGTTTCTTGCTGTAATTCTTTTAATAAATTAAGGATTTGAGCCTGAACTGAAACATCTAAAGCACTAGTGGGTTCATCGCAGATTAAGATCTCAGGCTCGGTAGCCAAAGCCCTGGCTATACAAATTCTTTGTCTTTGCCCACCTGAGAATTGATGGGGATACCGCTGTAAGCTAGTGCTTGGCAAGTTAACATGATTTAGTAGTTCCTTTTGTCTTTTGCTAATGAGTGAATGTGTCATACCTTGAGCATGCATCCCTTCAGCAAGAATTTCCCCAACCGTCATACGCGGGTTCATCGAAGAATAAGGATCCTGGAAAATAATTTGAACTTTTTTTCTATAATCCCTTAACGCTCGCCCCCTTAACGTCAATACATCCTGATCTTTGTAATGTATTTCCCCACCAACAATAGGTAATAGACGCAATAGAGCGCGGCTGGTTGTTGTTTTACCACAACCTGATTCCCCAACTAAAGCTAAGGTTTTTCCCTGGTGCAAACGAAATGAAAGGCCATCAACTGCTTTTAAGAAGGTTTTATGACGACTAAATATCCTTTTTTTCTGAACAAAAGCTATGGACAAATTCGTGACACGTAAAATACTCTTTGTTTCACTATGGGTTCGATTCCATGCTACTTTATTTTTCTCTAAAGGTGGTAATTCACTCATATCGGGATATAAATGACAACGCACAAGTTGTCCATTCAGTTCTTGTAATTGCGGCTCCTCCTGTTGACATCGTGAAAAAGCATAAATACAACGAGGGTGAAAACGACAACCCAAAGGCATTTCATCCAATGGAGGAACACATCCATAAATGACGGACAGGCGCTCCTGTCGTTTTGCAAAAGAAGGCACGGAATCTAACAGCTGCTGGACATAAGGGTGCTGCGTTTGTCGTGAAAAAAATTCTTCTATGGACAACTGGGCAACTATTTGTCCTGCATACATAACACCCACATGAGTAGCCATTGCTTTTACCACACCTAAATCATGCGTTATCAATAACATACTCATCTTGCGAGTATTTTGTACTTTTTTTAACAGGTTAAGTATTTGTGCTTGCACTGTTACGTCCAAAGCAGTTGTTGGTTCATCTGCAATTAAAATATCCGGCCTACATGCTAAAGCCATTGCAATGACTACGCGTTGCTTCTGCCCCCCTGATAATTGATGCGGATATTGATGAATTTTGACTTTAGGGTGCGGCATTTCTACTTCATTAAGTAGTGATAATAAAGATTTTTCTAATTCCTGAGAGGTAATTGACTGATATTTCAATAAAACTTCTGCTAACTGCTCCCCTATAGTCATTACTGGATTTAGTGCCGTCATTGGTTCTTGAAAAATCATTGCAATCTTGCGGCCTCTTAATTGCCGCATCATGTGTTCCGATAAATCAAGAATATCTTGTCCATCCACCCGGATTTGACTGTCAATTCCATAAACACCTGATTTAGGTAACAAACGCATTAATGCCAAGGAAGTCAAAGACTTGCCACAACCTGATTCACCTAATAAGACCAGGGTTTCACCTGGATGTAAATTAAAATTGAGTTGATCTAACGCGGGTACTATCTTACGATGATCTTGAAATACTACCGATAGTTGATGAATTTCAACACTCTTTTTTTGCATATGTCTTCTGATAATGCCTCTTTTTTTACTTGCCAAAAAAAGCTTCTTTAATATAGATTTACAAAGGAATATACAACTACTGTATCATAATATGTGGTAAAATAAACATTAACTATTCTCCTCAATTTTAATTATATTTTCATTGAAACTGTGCTGAATTGTTACAATAGACTTAACTTATATTTTGAGATATGCCCATGTCAGAAAACTACACTGCCCAAGCAATTGAAGTCTTAAGTGGACTTGAGCCCGTTCAACGACGTCCCGGCATGTATACCGATACGACTCGTCCAAATCATTTGGCTCAGGAAGTTATTGATAACAGCGTGGATGAGGTGTTAGCCGGTTTTGCCAGCCATATTCGCGTCACACTTCATGAAGATGGCTCTATTGAAGTCGAAGATGATGGCCGGGGTATGCCTGTTGATTTACATCCACAATTAGGATTAAGTGGTGTCGAAGTAATTATGACTCGCCTGCATGCTGGAGGTAAATTTTCCGATAAAAACTATAGCTTTTCTGGTGGATTGCATGGGGTTGGGGTCTCTGTTGTTAACGCGCTTTCTGAACGTCTCGATGTCACCATCAAACGCAATGGGCTTATATATCAAATGTCGTTTGCTAATGGCGATAAATTATGTGAATTAAATGAGGCTGGCCTAACTAAAAAAAGGGATACAGGAACTACTATTCGTTTTTGGCCTAATTCCAAGTATTTTGATACTACCCGTATTTCAATCAAGCATTTAATGCATGTGCTCAGAGCAAAGGCAGTACTTTGTACTGGCTTATCCATGACTTTTATCAATAAAGTAAACAATGAAGAAATGCATTGGTGCTATGAAAAAGGACTTATTGATTATTTAAATCAATCATTACCTGATGGAGATTACTTACCTGAAGAGCCATTTATTGGTGAATTTAAAAGCGATGAGGCAACCGTTGACTGGGCCTTGGTCTGGTCAAATACTGCGAATACTGGCTTTAGTGAAAGTTATGTGAATTTAATTCCAACTGTCCAGGGCGGTACCCATGTAAATGGTTTACGTTCCGGTTTGTTTGATGCGATGGCTGAGTTTTGTGAGTTAAGAAATTTACTACCCCGTGGCGTAAAACTCACCGCGGATGATCTATGGGAACCTTGTCAATATGTGTTATCTGTTAAAATGAAAGAACCACAGTTTGCAGGTCAAACTAAAGAGCGTTTGAGTTCGCGTCAAATTTCAGCTTTTGTCAGTAATGTTGTTAAAGATGCATTTGCACTATGGTTAAATCAACATCGTAACCAAGGCGAAGCAATTGCTGCATTAACAATAGAGAGGGCGCAAAAACGTTTAAAGCAAGCGAAACAGGTTGCTCGAAAACGGGTAAGCCAAGGACCTGCCCTACCTGGTAAATTGGCTGACTGTTTACAAACCGATCTTAGCCAAGCCGAACTGTTTCTAGTCGAAGGAGATTCTGCAGGTGGTTCAGCCAAGCAAGCACGTAATAAAGATTTCCAAGCAATTTTACCTTTGCGGGGAAAAATTCTTAATACCTGGGAAGTAGATTCTTCTCAAGTTTTAGCCTCCCAAGAAATTCATGACATTTCCGTCGCTATAGGAGTAGATCCTGGTTCTGATGATCTCAGTGGGCTTCGTTACGGCAAATTATGTATTCTTGCTGATGCCGACTCAGATGGAGCACATATCGCCACCTTAATTTGTGCTTTATTTTTACGTCATTTTAAACCCCTTGTTCAAGCAGGACATGTGTTTGTTGCAATGCCTCCCCTTTATCGAATTGATGCAGGAAAGGAGGTTTATTACGCGCTGGATGATGAAGAAAAAAATCGTATTCTTAACCACCTAACACAAACCACCCGCGCTAAAGCTAATGTGCAACGTTTTAAAGGGTTAGGAGAGATGAATCCAATACAATTACGTGAAACGACCATGGATCCGAATACACGGCGATTGGTGCAACTCACCCTTGGTGATCAAGGTGATGCCGAAGCGATTATGGACATGATGCTCAATAAAAAAAGAGCGAGTGATCGAAAAGTCTGGTTAGAGACAAAAGGGAATTTAGCAGAAATTTAGTTCTTCGATTTTGTAATTTTCATATTCAGCCCAGAATATTTCTGGGCTGAATAGACCCGTCATTTAAATAACATGTCCTATTAAACTGTCAACACGTCTTAGTTTAATTTTTTTCAAGAAATTAATTACAAAAAAATAATACCCAGTGTGCGACAAGCAGAATTTACTTTTATAGTTTAACTTTTGGTTATATCTTATTAAGTTCTATCCTAAAGAAATTTTCATCTAACTCATCTGAGATCAATCTATGACCATAAAATGGATACCGGATAACCAAATTGGTGAAGTACAAAAAGATGGCTCCTTTACCCGCGCAGCTTCCTATGGGGTAAGCATGATTAATGCTTATTTTTTTGATGAATTATCAAGACTTGACACTACCAACCAAGAAAAAAATCTTTTGGAAATTATTGAGGTGGAATCCAAACTGGTACCTTCATTGAAAGCCTTGGACATCATCGGTTTCTTCTCTCCTATGGAGTGGCTACAATGTGATAATCAAGGGCGAATAATGATTATTTTACTTTATTTTACACAACAACCAGAGGCTGTTACTCCAGAAATTGTGCAACAATTAAAAGAAAAATATACTACTTTGATACCAATTTTACAAAAAATGGTTGATCAAATTTTAGACAGGTCTACAACATGAAAAATCCGACCATTGCAATAGATCCCGACAAATTAATTCCTGACAACAAACAAGGAGTGATTACTGAAAACGGAACATTTTATCGTAAAGGTACATCACTTGCGACATTTGCCAATGCAAAAAAATATCAGGAATTAATTGATAGCGGCGTGAATGATATCCACCATCCAGAAATTCAAACCGCTATCAATGATCAACGATTTATTACCAATATGATGGCGGTAGGATTATATTTTTCTTTTTTCCCAGAAGCAGATTGGTTGGCTGATGAACAACAAGAAGGTAAGATGTTGCCTGCTTTGTTGATGCTACAACAATATCCCAATAAACTATCCCAACAATTACACCAACGCTTACTCTACTTAAAAAATAGGCTTAATCCCATAACTCAAGCTTTAATCGAAGAAACATTGGATCATCATAAAAATTATATGGAGCAACTCGAGGAAACAAAAAAATATTTATCTCATTTATTGTTACAATACATGCGCAGCCTGCAAAATCAAAATATTAATGATATCGATGCACTTTGGCTCGATAAACCAGAAAGTTGTTTCATTAATCCCTGCGCTGATAAACCTATCAAAGGCAAAAGCAGCATTATAAATTTCATTAAAAACCATGTTGATCAATTAATCTACCAAGTTTCCGATATAGATATTGAGATAGACTTAATCAAAGGAATTGCACATTTATACGCACTAAAGACTTTAAAAACAGAAGCAACAGCAAATCCTATACTTAAAAAAAGGCTTTTGCCGACTAAGGCTTTAATCAATGTAGAATTTGTTCGTTTAAATATCCCCTCCTGTCAACCCATTTTAAAAGGGTTTAAAGATTGGCGATTAGGGAATTGGAAAATTTACAATTGGACTGAAGTTTTTCCCTACAGCCAAATTTAAGGATTTGATTCATGCTGAAAAATTCATTTAAAATTCTTGGTCTTATTTTGCTCATATCGACTAGATACTCCTTTGCTGCTTTATATTTAGAGACACCCATTCAAAAAAAACTATTGTCTGATAGTAAGATGCATCTTTATCTCTGTGGAACTGGTGATCCAGAAGTAACGATGCAAAATATCCGTAGACCTGCTTGTCTTGCTATGATTGCAGATAAACACTTTATGCTATTTGATGCGGGTGAGGGAGCATCACAAACTTTAGCATCGATGGGTTTACCTTACGCCGCAATTCATAATGTGTTTATTACTCATTGGCATTCAGATCATTTCAGTGGCTTAGGGCAAGTTATTAATGCATCTTGGAATAATGGACGTAATCAACCTATCAATGTTTATGGGCCATATGGAGTGCAGCAAGTGCTAAAAGGATTAGCAAAAGCCTACCAATTGGATGTAATTTTCCGTGCATCTAATAGTCAAGGAAGATTAGATCCACAGTTGGGATTCGGGATCCCCAAATTAGTGGATGCGGTTAACCACGATCAAACTGTTTATAAAGTACCAAACATTAAAATTACTGCGTTTCCTGTTTCTCATGAACCTGTCTATCCGGCGCTGGGATATGTTATAAATTACAAAGGATGCAAAATAGTCATTAGCGGCGATACCAAAGTTAATTCTACACTCACAGCCCACGCTAAAAATGCTGATCTTTTAATTAATGAAGTGCTTAGTAATCCGCTAAACCAAGAAACATATCAACAATCAATGGCAAAAGGCAATAAATTGGATGCTGCATTTTCTTTGGAAACCAAGAATTACCATTCTGATTCATTAGAACTTGCAAAAATGGCGCAACAAGCTAAAGTTAAACATTTGGTCTTGACCCATTTTGTGCCTGCCATTCCAACCACATTAGATGCACAACAAGCCTTTGTCAAAGGAATGAGTAAGTATTACACGGGACACATGGTAATTAGCGCAGATAAAGATGAAATCATCATTGAATCCACAGGAGCTGGCCATTGTCAAATTCAATATAAATCGGCCCAACAACCTGTGATTCCGGTGTTTAAAATTAATTAACTTTTTTAAGGGTCATGCTCATCGTACTAAACTTAATTAAGAGGAGTAACCATGGACGGTTTTTCCCAACAAACATTTCCTAATGTAAACACAAATAATTATAGTCAAATAAGAGATACAATAAAAACGGGCGATCTTTTATTTGCTTCAGGAAATTCTTTGATGTCTTCGATGATTAAAAGAGCAACAAATAGTGTTTGGAGTCATATTGCATTTATTGTTCGCCTGGAAGCAATTGACCGAATCATGATCATGGAAAGTGTTGAAACCGTTGGTGTCCGTACTGTTGCATTAAGCAATTATGTGCATAATTACAATGGTAGCGGGCAAGGATATCCTGGAAAAATAATGCTTGCTCGCTATCAAGATTTTCCAATTCATTCCTTTTCAAATCTTTCAAAACAGGCAGTTGATCTGCTCGGATACCCCTATAATACAGAAGAGATTCTCAGAATTGCTGCCCGCATAGGAATGAATGCATTTGGTTTTGATAATACAAGTCCTGAAGTCATTTCTTCCCATTCATTTATCTGTTCTGAGTATGTATATACTTGCTATAAGTCTGTTGGAATTACTATAGATTATAACCAAGAAGGATTTATTGCTCCTGCTGACTTCGCCCGCTCCCCTAAAATTAATCCACTGTGTTTTATTGCAACAGAATGATACAAACAAGCTGAGGAAATTGGGATAATAGATTTTTTACTCCTTATGCCCTGAGGATTCCCCGATTTTTTTGTAATCTTGTTCACCAAAAATAGCAGATGAAAATACATAATATTTAAACTCCAGCAAATTGTTGCTAGGGTCTTTCAAGAAAAAGGATTGATGTTCTATTCGGGTATCTTTGAATCGTGTTTTAGGGGGAATTTCAAAAGGAATGTGCTGCATTTTAATTTTTGCCGTAAAAGCATCAAAATCATCTCGCTCCAGAAAAATTAAACCAAAATGCCTGGGATAGATTCCTTCTTGAGAAGGAGGAATTAAATCTACTTTATGAGCCACAATTTGATG
Organism: Legionella longbeachae; assembly: GCF_004283175.1. Classification (GTDB taxonomy): domain Bacteria; phylum Pseudomonadota; class Gammaproteobacteria; order Legionellales; family Legionellaceae; genus Legionella; species Legionella longbeachae. The sequence goes on along the minus strand of NZ_RXNW01000003.1, from coordinate 66,632 downwards.
GCTACCAAATTCCAGAATCAATGCATTATCGGATTCTCGTCCTAAAAAAAATCCCAATTTATGATGATAAAACTCTTTAGCTAATGCTAAATCATGGACTGGAAATGCAAGATGAAATAATGTATTCATGAATTTGATTTCTTAGTCACTTTTTTAACTTTAGCATTTTTTTCCATTTCCCTGGGTAGACGATTCCTCTTAATATACATATTTCCTGGATTTCCTGAGTCACTTTGTCTATGTTTAGGATTAATGGAACTATGAGATGAATTGTTCTTTTGCGTCATTTCATGCTCCTTACATTGGATATTGTATAAGGATAGCAAAAGAAGAGCAAACTCGTGTAAAAATATATGTTTTAAATTAACAAACAAGTATGTAAAAATACTTATTACATTACTGTTTCAATTGTAACTAAAATGCATTTAAATATTTTGGATTATATAATTCATATTGATGTTTATCTAAACACCATTGTTTCAAATTATGGTTTTTGGACCTACTTGGCTTTATTCGCTGTTATTTTTTGTGAAACAGGTTTAGTAGTAACTCCTTTTTTACCTGGAGACTCCTTGCTTTTTGCTGCTGGAAGTATTGCTGCGCAACCAGGAAATCCATTACATATTTTGATTTTGTTTTTATTACTTTTCTGTGCTTCAGTGTTCGGAAATCAAATCAATTTCTTAATAGGGCGTTTGCTGGGACCTCGTATTTTTTCGGCTGAAAAATCTTGGCTCCTTAATAAAAAACACTTACAAGAAACGCATACATTTTATGAAAAACATGGTGGAAAAACGATTATTTTCGCGCGTTTTTTACCTATTATACGTACCTTTGCTCCTTTTGTGGCGGGAATCGGGACAATGAGTTTTATGCGTTTTACCCTGTATAATTTAATGAGTGCATTGATATGGATTGCCAGTCTCTTAAGTCTTGGTTATTTTTTGGGGTCAATTCCATTAATTAAAGAAAATTTCGCACTAGTCATTTATGGAATTATCTTTATTTCGATATTACCCCCAATTGTTGCATTGTTAAATCGAAAACAAACGTAATCAAGGGACAATAACATGAGTAACCGTTCACGACACTTAACTGCACCTTTTGAGCATATCTTGGGTACAATGATAACTTAAAGCCCTGTCTAAAACATGTATACTGCCTTAGAGAGATATTAGGCGCATACTTGAACAGTACCCCACAAAAAATCTGTCATACTCAGAGAGATGTAAACATTCTGAAAGATTTTGCTCCCTTATTTTTGAAGACATTTAACCAAGAAGCCCTACTTTACCCGTAGAACTATTAAATTTATTCCGGGAGCAGCAGCTGCGATATCATGCCGTTTTGAATCCAGCCTTTTAAGTAGGAGGCGGCCTGCATTCCTACTTCCTCAGGGTTTATCCAATGACATAAACCTTCACACAAAGTACCAAAAGAGATGCCTTGTAATAAATTATCTAAAGCCCAAGCCTCTTCACAAGACAAACTGTAAAACTGGATAAGGTATTCAGGTTTACGCCACAACACCCACGCAGTAGGCTCCGAACTTTGCTGTAGTTCAGGCAGTTTTTGTTCATGGGTCAAGGCTTGCCAAAGAGGAATTGAATTACAAACATAATTGATGCGTTGCAAAGAGGGATGCAGAATAAATTGTAATCCTCCCCATGCTTCTGGAGCAACTGAAGCCATATCTTCAACCCGCACCACGTGTGCATCCACAGCATCAAAAGCCAAACTCATTTTCCATTCAAAATCAGCGAGTTCTGCTAAATTGGGGTATTGAGGATATTGGCTTTTAATGAAGTCAGGAAGCAAATCGCCATACCAACGAATAGAACGATAAGATGAAGGATGTGCATTAATATAAAGTGTAGCAAGTTCATTAAATTGCTCTGTACCCAAATAAGTATGTAACGCAGGAAAATTAGACGACAAGCATTCGATCAATCGAAGTCGATAAGCATCACGATATATACCTAAGCGGGTATCAGCTGAAACCAATTCGGTTTGAATAATTGAATCAACAATATTGGATTGACCTGATAATAAAAACTTTTGAAATTGCTCTTGTAAATTCAGAAGCTCTGTCATAGAAGCACCTCTTCAATGGTTAGAGATTCTGCAATTTCCTGAGCATGCTTTATTTCTGCAAGCAAATCAATTAAAGGAGGCATATTGTCATCTCGTTCTATCATGGTTGAGACAGGCCCCAATCGTTGTAACGTTGCTGCATAAAGATCCCAAACAGGCTGGATAACAGGGGCATCATGGGTATCGATGATGTAATGGCCCTGATTGGAATGGCCAGCCAAATGGATTTGGGCCACCCGCTCTGCAGGCATAGAAAAAATATAATCCATGGGGTTAAACTGGTGATTGATAGAACTCACGTATACATTATTTACATCGAGCAAAATATAACAATCTGCTTTTTTGACAATTTCTAGAATAAATTCCCATTCTGTCATTTCAGATTGTTTATAAGTAAGGTAGCTGGATACATTTTCAATTAAAATGGGGCGACCTAAAAATTCCTGGACCTGATGGATGCGAGAAACAATATGATTTACTGCTTGATGCGTGTAAGGAATAGGTAACAAATCATGGGCATTAACACCATTAACTCCAGTCCAACACAAATGGTCAGAAATCCAAACTGGTTCAACACGAGAAGCTAAATTCTTTAATTGCTGTAGATAATCACGATCTAAAGGATCAGAGCTTCCTAAAGAAAGAGAAACACCATGCATCACTATAGGATAATGGGCGCGAATTTGATCAAGGTAATATAGTGGTTTGCCACCCGGAACAAGATAATTTTCAGTTAAAATCTCAAACCAGTCTAATTTGGGTTTTTGCGTCAAGATTTCTTCATAATAATCAGGTCGTAATCCCAGACCAAAACCAAGAAAAGGCATGCGTGGAACAATTTTATTTTGTGGGGTATTCATAATTAAACCTGATAAAAATCCAGGCATGAAATATACATGCCTGGTTTATACTATTATTTATCTAATTATTGAACAACAGTACCACCAGCCTTTTCACAATCTTCTTTGCTCATTTCAGATATTCCTTTTCCTTTACAAGAATTTTGGCCTTTGCATGCATTATCAGCAGTTTTACATGAGCTTTGTCCTTTGCATGCATTACCACCTTGGCATTTCACTGTGCCAGTAGACGCGTCATTAGCAAAAGCAGGAGCTAGAGCAAACATAGAAGCAGCACCAATAGCAAGAGCAACGCCTGTTAATTGTATCTTGTTCATTATAATTAATTCCTTTTAGAGTTAGTTAATAAAGGCAAAAATATGATTTACCCGTTAGCATTTTAGGAAGTAATATTTAATTTTGTCAAGTTTGCCTCCTTGAAAAATAAGGAATAAACATTAATTGACATGATTGTTTTTTAATCATTGACAGTGTCGCTAACATAACCTATAGACTATATAACATTTATAAAGTTTTTGATTTATTTCGAAAAGAGCTTTTTATGCATAATGAAAAAAATAACATCCTGTATGTTGACGATGAAGTGAATAATCTTACCGCGTTTGTCGCAACATTTCGCCGCCACTTCAACGTGTTCACTGCCACCTCGGGGCGCGAAGGTATCGAAATTATGCGTCATAATAATATTCAAATTGTTATTACTGATCAGAGAATGCCAGAAATGACTGGAGTACAATTTTTAGAGTCTATTATTCCTGAGTATCCTAATACTATCCGTATGATCTTAACAGGATTTACTGATATCGAGGCGATTATAAAAGCCATAAACACAGGTCGGGTATTTCGTTATATTACAAAACCTTGGGATCCCATCGAGTTAAAGATGGATATTGATACCGGTCTAAAAATGTGGAATCTTGAAAAAGAGCGATTGTCTTTGGTTGAAAAACTTAACTATGAATTATCCTATCAAAAACGAGTTATGGAACTATTTCAAAGATATGTCCCTAAAAATGTAGTCGATGAAATACTCCATGATCAAGACGGAGGCTCTTTGATTCATGGTGAATATCGCATTATTTCTGTAATGTTTATGGACATTCGCCAATTTACCACGATATCAGGCAAGTTGGGGCCTGTTAAAACAGTAGAAATTCTTAATGCTTATTTTGAATTAATGACCCAAATAATACGAAACCATCATGGGAGCGTTAATAAATTAATTGGGGATGGAGTCCTCGCTTTATTTGGAGCGCCTGTATCTCATATTGATAACCAATTAAACTCTGTCTTTGCTGGCTTGGCGATGATAGAGGCATTAAAAGAATTTAACAATAAATTCCGTCATGAACTTGGCAGAGACATCACTATAGGAATTGGGATAAATACGGGAGAAGTCATTGTTGGTAATATAGGAACCAGTGACCACATGGAATATACTGCGATTGGTGACACTGTAAATACTGCCTCACGAATCGAAGAACTTACCAAAGATAAACCCAATACTTTATTGATTAGCGAAACAACTTATAAACCAATCGCTCATGAAATTATAATTGAAGAATTAGAACCTCAAGTGATTAGAGGTAAAGAAGATAAAATCAAACTCTATAGGGTCATCGGAAAAAAACATGGGGCATGATAAAAAAAAACTGTGGGTGATGTTCAAGCAAAATATAATTACGGCTTTTTTTTATACGATAATGGGTTTAATAAGTAATATTTGGGTTATTCCTGAAGCGATGGTATCCCCTCTTTGGCTTCCAGGAGGCTTTGCTTTAGCGATGGTACTCTGGTGTGGCAATCACGTTTTTTGGGGTATTGCGTTCTCTTCAGCAGTTCTCACCATCGAAATTGGTGACCTAATATCCTGGCAAAACTTAACTGCTTATTCAATTGTAGGCCTTGGTGCTGGATTACAAGCCACTTGGGCTGCCAAGTTTATTCAATATTATACCCATACAAAAACGCCTTTCTATACTGTCAGGGATATCTTAATTTTTATATTTGGAGGTGATTTTCTCTTATCACTCACAAGCTGTACTATAGGTACTATTGTATTAGTCCTATTTGGGTTGATTGCCCCGGACTCAATGATTAAAAATTGGTTCATTTGGTGGATTAGCGACTCCATTGGAATTCTTGTAGTAACTCCTCTCATTATGACGTGGTATCACACTAAATTTTCTTTTAACTGGAGATTCTTTATAGAGTTTAGTGTTCTAGTTATTTTATTAGTGTGTACAATAAGTATACTCAATAAGTTGGGGCATCCTCGCCTTGCTTTCACTTTGCTTCCATTCTGTGTTTTAGCTGCTGTACGTTTCGATACACGAGTCGCAATAATCGTGGCGTTGTTAACTTCCCTTTCTGGAATTTGGCTCGATATATTTGTTTATCAGTTTGGTGTCATTGATCTCTCAACACGAATATTATTGTTGCAATCGTTTGTTGCGATTATATTTTTTACCACATTGATATTGTCTGCAGTGATTACCGAACATAGAAAAGCCCAACAAGAACTTCAGGAAGTGAATATCGAATTGGAGTCTCGTGTAAAACAACGTACTCAAGATTTGAATGAAAAAAACCGCCAGCTCAATAATACCTTGGATACCTTAAAACAAGCACAGGCTCAATTAATTCAGGCCGAAAAAATGTCTTCTCTGGGGATACTCACTGCAGGAATTGCCCATGAAATCAATAACCCTATTAATTTTATTTCTGCAAACATTGGCCCATTAAAAAATGACATTCAAGACATCATTCAGCTATTAAATAAATATAGAGAAATTACATCAGAGGTTCCTATAAAAGATAAATTATTAGAAATCTCAAAATATTGTGAGGGAATTGACCTGGCTTTTACTTTGCAAGAAACTCATGATCTGCTTAATGGCATTGAAGAAGGTGCCAGACGAACAGCAAATATAGTAAAAGATCTTCGTACTTTTTCGCGACTTGATGAAGGTGAATTAAAGTGGGTTAATATCCATGAAAACATAGATTCTACGTTAACCTTATTAAACAATCTGGTTCGTGATCGTATTACTATCAATAAAAACTATGGCAATATTCCTGAGGTAGAATGTTTTCCAGGAAAAATTAATCAAGTGTTCATGAATCTTATTACCAATGCAGCGCAAGCCATCTCTGAACATGGTGAAATTACCATCAGCACTCAAAAGGATAATAACCAAATTCTAATAAGTGTGCGCGATACAGGTGCGGGAATGAATAAAGAGACAATGACTCGGATTTTTGAACCTTTTTTTACCACGAAACCTATAGGAAAAGGAACAGGCTTGGGATTATCTATTTCATACAGCATCATTCAAGATCATCACGGAAGCATTTCAGTAAACAGCGCTCCAGGAAATGGAAGTGAATTCATCATCGCCCTTCCAATAAAACATAACGCTTAATTTAACAAATTACCGAAATTTGGTATGGATAGTATTCAATTAAGTGTTAAATAACATTCAGATCCTGTTTAGGCTATCCGAGCATAGGTTTCATTCATTAAGCCAACCATAAAAAGTATGCCTACTTCAAAAACAAAGACTATAATAAAATAATAGTTGAGATGAGTAACAATTATAAAAATGAATCATTCCCTATTCACAGAAAAAGAAATATATGACTTCATAAAATTGTATGAGCCTTTTAGCGATCTAAGTGACTCGTGCCTTAAAAAACTCTCTCATATACTGGAAATTGAATCTCATTCTGGCGATGCTTTACTTATAAAAAAAGGGGAGCACACAAATGATCTCTACATTCTCATCAAAGGCAGACTTTTCTACCAAGTCACAGATGCGGAAGATAATGTGACTTATCAAGGTGAAATGAATGAAGGTTCTATTATTGGTGAAATGTCTCTTTTATCTGATCTGCCTCGTTCCGCTCATGTATATACATTACGGGATAGTATTATTTTGAAATTATCAAAAAATAATTTTTTAAAATTAAGCAAATCATACCCTGAATTATTGAATAAGATTACTCAATTTACAATCAAAAGGCTAACTAACTCCCTGCAAGGAGTCCCTCCTCCTACCTCTCGCAATAAATCAATCGCCATAATTCCCATTAGACCAATCCCTGATTTTGAATTTCAATTACAAGATATCATTTTTCGCCACTCCTATGGAGAAAAAATTCTTTTATTAACCAGTCGCTGCCTGGAAATTCAAAAAAATTTCCTGGATGCAAATGGCAACATGAGCAATGAGGGGATTTTATGGATTAATCAACAAGAAAAAGAATTTTCTTTTATATTTTATCTAGCAGATGAAACGCTAACCAATTGGACTAAATTTTGTATTCGTCAAGCTGATTCACTTGCCTTTTTAGCGATTGCAGAAGAACATGATTATGATTTATCTGAAGTAGAAAATTATATCATAGAGAGCCAGCACCATTTTGCAAAACGAAGTATTCTATTAATTATGCATAATACCCCAACTCGTCCAAGCAATACTCAAAATTGGCTTCAGAAAAGGTCAGTAAATGCTCATTATCATCTTCGAAAAAATACCACTGCAGGCATTTCACGTATGATGCGTATTTTCACAGATAATACAATTTCATTGGTTTTAAGTGGCGGAGGAGCACGGGGATTAGCTCATATTGGTGTCTATCGCCTGTTAGAAGAACGTGGGATCCCTGTCGATTATATTGCCGGAACAAGTATGGGGGCCATGCTCGCCGCTACCTTTGCCATGGGATATAATTCCAGTGAAATTTTCGACTTGGTTGAGGAGTATTTAATTAAAGGGGCAAAAATCGATTTTACTTTTCCCTATATTGCAATTGCTGCAGGCAAAAGAGCTGCTGACAATCTTAGGCGACTTTACGGTGAAAAAAATCAAATTGAAGATTTATGGCTTAACTATTTTTGTGTATCTACCGATTTAATTAGTCAAAACTCATATGTACATTATAGAGGATTATTATGGGAATCGATAAGGTCGAGTATTTCATTACCTTTTATTTACCCTCCTGTAGCTTTTAATGACAAACTCCTTATCGATGGTGGGGTACTCAATAATATACCAATCGATGTGATGAGACGTTATTCAAATAGCAGTAAAATCATCGCATCCAACATTAGTAGTAAGCACTCGTTTAAACCAACACCATTACCCTATTCTCTCTCTGGCTGGAAATTGCTTTATAATAAATTTCTGGGGAAAAAAACATTACCTATAAGTTTAGGTGAATTGGTTTTACAACTGTTAACAATTAGTTCCCAACAAAACACAGAACGAGTAATGTCTATGGCAGATTATGGCATTTCTTTAAAAGTAGAACAGTTTGGTATATTAGATTTTAAAAAATATAAAGAAATTACAGATGCTGGCTACCAACAGGCAAAAACTCACTTTACCGTACAAAGCGTCGCAGAGTTATTAAAAAAGTAACCCCTATTTTTTCATTTTTTTCGCCATAATCTGATCAAAAAGAGCTCGCTTTTCTGGTGACAAGGAAACACGCCGTAAAGTCATCATTTCCTCTACGGAACCTTGCACACAATCAGGAGTTAAACGATCAATAATTAAAAAACCATTTAAATGATCTATTTCATGCTGCAAAACCCTGGAATAAAATCCTTCTTCTGTTTGCCGATGAAATTGGCCCAATTCATCATAATAACTCACATTAATTTGTTCATAACGCGGTACTTTTCCAGACTTACTGGCAACAGAATAACACCCTTCAAAGTCATGTTGAATTGCAGAACCTTCAACAGGTGTGTAGCTTGGATTTATCATAATATGCATGGGGTAAAAGCTTTTAATATTATCACGCAATAAAGCAGCTTCTTCTGGAATATAAATAGCAATGATCCGTCTCGGAAAATTAACTTGGGGCGCTGCAAGGCCTACCCCACCAAGTTTTTGTAATTTGCTACTCATTGCAGCAATCAAGTCTTTATCAGCCTGACTCAATGGAAACCGAACTTCTTGCGCCTGATGCTTAAGAACCCGATGATATTCAGGTTGCTCTATAGTTACGATTTTCAGCTCCATAGCTACCCCCATACTTCCCATGATAAAAAAAATTAATCCAACAATAACCTTCATATTACTCATTCGATTTTCAGGTAATTTATGATTTACCCTACATTTACAGCACCAGTCACCAATTTTTGGCCAACAATTTCCTATAACCTGTAACCACTCGTTCTGCAGTCAAAAAATCATGTTGTTCATAAGTAGTCATGAGACCAATAACTTGCATTCCTGCGGCTTTTGCTGCATTAACCCCATAAGGGGTATCTTCTATTACCAAACAATGAGACGGCAACACATCTAATCGTTTCGCTGTTAATAAGTATCCCTCAGGGGAAGGTTTCCCGATTTGTACATCTTCCGCTGTGACGATAGTATCAAAATAAGCGCGTAGTTTTCCCTGTCTTACCTTAGAAAGAACGGCCATTATTTCACTATGACTTGAACCACTACATATAGCAATTTTTTTCACTTTAGATGCAATTTTAAAAATAAATTGCTCAAAATCAGCAACCAAGGGTAGTGAGTCACTCGAATTAATAATATGAATGTATACAGTGCTTTTTTGTTGAACCAAACATTGAATTTCTTTATTGGAAAAACTAAATCCTTCATTTTTTAGTAACTTAGGAAACATATCCTTGTCCGCCAAGCCTAGATATCGCTCCATGTACTCTTTATAACTTATTGTTATCCCTAAAGGTTTAAGTACTTCACAGCACGCCTCATAGTGAATAGGTTCACTATCAAGAATGACTCCATCAAAATCAAAAATAATCGCATCAAGCATAAATTTAATATCCAATTATGGCCATTAAACGAATCATGCATGAAATGTTATCATCTATCCAGAATGTGGGGAAACCTAATCTTCATTACAAAAGGGATATGTATGGCCACTCAATCATTGTATCGAAGTTTAATTACAGCTTTATCTATTAAAAAGCTTTCCTGGTTCATTGGTTTTAAGGGCATGTTCTTCAAAATAGACCCGGGACCTCTCACGAGTGAATTTTCTATTATTTTCCAATCCCATTTGTTGCATATTTTCAGGAACGGACATGCCTAATTGAGTCATTACATGCGGTACATCAGGTATTTCATAGCTATCGCTTTCTTGTTGTGTTTTCTCTGTATAAGGCATACGCAAAGTTGCGGTATATTTTCCTTCAATTTTTCCTGTTTCTTGATTTATAAGCATTACATATGGAGGATAATATAACGAAGCCACTCCATCGACTTTTATCTTATAAACACTGCGTGTTTCACCATAATCAAAAGCTGATTCAATACCGAAAACACTTTTGAAAAACGTTTTAAAGTTCTTTCCATGCCCAAATAACCAACAATCTTGTTGGTCTAATCCGTCAATGAATGCTTTAGTATCTTTTATCTTGTCACCGGAATAATCCAAATTTTGGCAAACGTCTGGTTTACCATCAGCTCTAGCTTCGAGAATTACGGGTTTACCATGAATTTGTATTTTTTCTACTGCCGCCATCCTTTTTTTATAAAGTTGTTTGAAGTCTTCATCGCTGTAAATCCACATGGATATTTTTAAAAGAATTTTTTGGATAGGTGATTTCCAAAATGAAACCCTATCATATAATTTCTGCATATCTTCTTTTGAACGGACATCATATCCAGAGGGAGAAATACTATTTTCTACTAAAAAAGGAAGAATAGAAATTTGTGCGTTATAAATTTCTGCAGGAATTACCAATCCTGCTGTTTGCATCGCCCTGTTCATCGGTGAAATGGCAATTCGAGGATGTTGATTTGCAGGATAAAATAATAAACTACCACTAAATTGATTGGTTATTCCCATGTTTTTTGCTGCTTGTTCTGAAATAGCAGCATTTGGACTTAACCCTAAGCTTTTTTGTTCCCAGGTACTGCATTTCCCATGGCGACTAAACAAAATATGAGCTGTAATTTCAATTCCTTTTGCTTGAAGGTAGAGTCTATCTGTTTCCTTGATTTGTTTTACTATTTTTCCACGTAGCTCATCCTGGCTTTTATTTAATTGTTCTATGAGTTTATTAATTTCCTTTAAGTAATTTTCATGAATTGTTCTAAAAATTTCATTGCGTTGCCTGGGGTCTTTTATTGCATCTAATTTTAATTTTTCAGTTTCCAGTACTTCTTTAAAAGACATTTATCATCTCATAAAACAAAATGTATATTTATTTTACAATAAAAATGTTCAATTGATAAGATAACCTCATAAAATAGTTACTATGCCTTGATATGCATCTAACATAACTTCTTTTCCTAAAGGTAAAACACACCTTCTCGAGAAATGTCCATAGGGAAAGTTTTTAATGCATGGGGTATTAATCCGTAATGACCATTCTTCAATCACATCGTCAACAGTTCCATCTCGCTCCGGAAAATACTTTGCGATACAGCGAGCAAATTGGCCAAAGATCACCCCATTAACTTCATCGAATAAACCCGCCATATCGAGCTGGGAAAGCCGGCTATCAACCTGATAAGGTTCAGCGCCCACATCTTCTATGACTAAAATACAATTTTTTACATCGGGTTGATAGGGAGTGCCCATTAACGAAACCCATGATTCCAAATTCCCACCCACTAATCTTCCTTGAACAATGCCAGGTTTTACTGATTGACCTTCATGAATTTGAAAAGACTGACCTGTAAGACAAGCCCAAAGTGTCGCCTCAATTAAAGAATCAGGTTGTTCTCTGTCTATATCGGCAAAAACAAAACCAGTACAGGAGATAATGCCTGCTTTCTTGAATAATCCTGCTTGTAGTGCTGTGGTGTCACTAAATCCGCATAAATATTTAGGGTGGATTCGTATAATATCATAATCAAGAAGAGGTAATATTCGTTGTGAACCATAGCCTCCACCAATAGCCATAATCGTTTTAACCTCATTATCTATAAAACAATCCATGAGATCACTCGCTCGATATTCATCTTCCCCCGCTAAAAAACGATCTCTGGCAGACACATGCAGGCCTACTTTTACTTTAAATCCTTTTTGTTGCAAATAAGAAGTGCCCTTCTCAAGCAAGCATGGAAGCATGGGACTTGATGGAGCAATCAACCCAATAGTGTCACCTGATTTCAATGGCTCAGGGTAAAGGTAATTCATCTTATTTCTCCGAAATTTAGGTCATTTATTCAACTCATAGGAGATTAAACTACAATTTGTCAACAGTTAGATTAATCCATAGTTTGCTTGGAGATGAATTTAGGTTAGCGGTTTTTTTGGTGTTCTTTATCGAGCAAATACAAAAATGCAATAAGACTGGTAACAATATAAAGCAGCATATTCATATGGGAATGCCCTGCCTGATATTGAATGAAAATTTCATCGGATACCCAAAAACATGCAAACAACGACATATTTAAGATAAATGCCTGCATCGTTCGATATACATAATAGTCACCGCATGTATAATAAGAAATAAAAGCACGCCAATAGAGCACTGCTATAATCATCACCCATAGATTGATTATTGAAAAAAGGATTAAGCACAATACCTCATTATCTAGACAATACAGTTTAAGGAACTTGTGAATCCAATCAAGATTATGGGAGGAAGCAGGATAATCAGCCGGTAATAGGTCAAACCCAACCATCAGATTACCAAAATCAGTCAAAAAGACAATAGAAAACCATAACGCCCACATGAGTATTATGCCCTGAGCAAAAATTCGAAATAACCGCTCCGTAGCTGTATTAATGTACATATCTTCTTCCAAATATTAACTCCTCAACTCAACAAAAGTCTGGGATAAAAACTTATCAGTCATTAACTGATTGTTACCTGCGATAGTTTAATGGATTTGCTGGCATGTTCAACAATACAATTGCTCTTATTCTATAAAATTCATTGTCCTGATTATCATGATTCATTAGAAATGCCTTGGAATATAACCGCTTATTTACGGTACGTCGCAAATTCCAAAAACCTATATCGATCTGCAGTTCACGTCCTTGCATCAAAAATACTCTAATGTTGGAGTCAGCAGAAGCAACGTGAAACTTGACAAAATAATAAGTTGAACCAGAATTTATTAACAGGACTTTTTGCAGGCTCACAAGGTACACATGGAGGGAATTATGGCCACTTCTAATAAACTTAAGGAACAATACCCTATGAGCGAAATAGAAGCAATTTACAGCCGCAGGGCTGTACGTAATTACCTACCACAAATATTAGACCGTGAAACAATTAACTCTTTACTTGATGCAGCAGTACAAGCTCCTACTGCCATGCACGAAGAACCTTGGTCCTTTGTAGTAATTCAAGACAAAGAAACTCTAAACAGTTTATCTAATAGTATTAAGGCACTTATTTACAACGAAGCCCATAACTATCCAAAAACACAAAGCAAACATTTATTGCAGCTGGTGGAAAACCCTGAATTTCATGCATTTTATAATGCAAGTACTTTAATCGTCATATACAGTAAATATCATGGTCCCTTTGTCGCTGCTGACTGTTGGTTAGCAGCTGAAAACCTCATGCTAACAGCGTGTGCCCAAGGATTAGGCACCTGTGTTATTGGACTTGCAGTTTCAGCTTTAAATACACCTGAGTGGAAAATGAAACTGAATCTTCCATCTAATATAGTAGCTATTGCACCAATTATCGTAGGTATTCCTGATGGCGAAACTCAAGTAGTACCTCGTAAATCACCTGAAGTTTTAGTATGGAAATAAAATTAAGGATATGTATCATGAAAAAGAATTCTTTTATCTTCTTCTTGTTATTACTTAGCTTCTCCGTAACAGGTAAAACTTCCGATTTTATTGTTTGTAAAAGCAAATTTGCCTTATGCACTAAAGCGTCTTGCAACTTCATCCCCGGGAAAAAAAGATGGGCTTCTTGTGACTGTAGTGTGCAAGAAGGATATTCTTTAGGAAAAAAACCTTGTACTGGTGTAAAAAACACGAGCAAAGGACAAATTATAAAATCACGCTATTATCCCGTTAAAACCCATGCGATTTGCAAAAATAATCGTCCTTGGGCTTGGTGTTTGGACAGCTCCTGTATCATTGATAAAAAAGATCCTTCAAAAGCAGAATGTACCTGTACTGTAGTGCACAATAAAGGGCCTTATGTCATAGTAACGGATAAATATACCAAGAATACCTGTACTACTGGACTCTATTCTTCAGCAACAGTTAAAGGGGCAGAAGAGATCACCGATTTTTTAAAAGCTCACAAAGAACTTCGTCCTTTCCCTATTAAAATTATTAACAAACAATAGAATAATAAGAATAAGGGGGTTCATCTTATGAGTTATAAAACATAAGATGAACCTCAAAAAACTGAATAAACTCTATCCTAAGAACCTCATATCAAGTTCACGCTCATTAAAAACAAAGAGCGCCTGAGTTGATCATGAGCTTTGGTTCTCTACCAGCAAATCATGGCTTGCTTTTTGATAAGTATTTAAAAAATCATCCTGAATAACTATAGCCATATTGTTAATTGCTGGTACAGTACCTGTTTTTTTAAGAACTCCAGTTTTAAATTGCCATTTTTTGGGTAATTTAAGCTTTGTACCTAGCTGTGCAAGTGATTGTTCTGTTTGTGGCGTTTTTTGGACACTATAGGACTGCATTACATATACATTACCTTTAGGGTCAATAAGTTCATAAACAGGTTTGCCTGCATCATAAACCCATGTTGTGTGACGAGCTACCTGAAGTTGCTTGTAGGAAGCACCAGTTCTAAATAAATCCCAAAAACTAATATGGAGTATACCTGCTTCCCGCATCTTTAAGCCATCAAATGTTTTAACTTCAGGATTTACTAAATCGGAGTTTTTAAGTCCATCAATAACCCAATAACGAGGCCCATTTAAGTGGACAAAAGAGGAGCCTGTTTCGCTCTTTACCACTGCTGGCGTTATTTTATCCCACATTCTTTCCGGACAATTATTTAAGCCAATGGTATTATATACTGCAAAATCTGTTCTACTTTTTTCTATAAGAATTTCACAATATCGTTGTCCACGTAGATGAGATTTTTGTGCCGCAAATGAAAAAGTGGGTAAAATCAATAAGGCAAAGATTAGGCATTTCTGGTAACCAGTACGCATTATAACTCCTGTAATTTGAATTTATAGGTCCTAAAAGATAATACTCAAGATATGTAATAAAATATAGCTTGGAAATTACAACTAATTAATTTTATTTTTTAACAAGATGACTTTGAATACCACTTACAAAATGACAAAACATAACACAGACCAAACCGATTAATCCGCCTATAATAACATGTGTGAAACGCTCTGAAGCAATGCTCGCCGAATGAGTTGCCAGCATTACAGCTATAGCAACAAATAAGCAACGAAAAGTATAGGCAATAATATAGCGACGAAATGCCACCAGGGTTAAAAACACACAGCAAGCTGTAAGTGTTAAATTTAAAGATGTGTTCGGTATAAGAAATTGCCCCAGGAGAATACCTGAAGGGACACCAATGGAAACTCCTACAGCGCGTTGGCGCAACTTTTGTGGGCTTGTCGCAACATCGCCAGTAATCACACTTGCAGTTCCCCAGATCATCCATTGTCCATTGTCCATATGAAAATACTCAACTAAAAATGCCGAAATACACACAGCAACCGCCATGGAAATCATATTTTCAATATAAGGGTTTTGCTCTCCAAAATCACCTAAACCACTGAGTCTTAAGGGATGATAATGAGTGACTTGCTTTTTATAAAATGCTCGTACTTTATCATAATGGGCAATCAATAAACTAGGCAGTAAAGCAACCAGGAAATAAGGTAAAAATTGAGGAGCCTGTTGCAGCAATTTTTCAGGTTGTGTTTCAGCAGCAAACTCTGTAGCCAGAATAATTGCGGGAATAAACGTCCAACTGCCCAAATGGCGTAATTTATTTCCCTTCATTGTAATCCAGAATATCGTCATTGCGGCCAGGGAACAGGAAATAACATAAAGCACGGGCTTAAGTTGTGTTAGAAACAGTAAATAAAACATGATAATTACAATCATCCCATGGAGCAATACACCTAAAGCCGTCAATTCAAGCCGCTCCTCGACGATTAAAGTGGCCATGGTTAAAACAGAAGCTTGTATCCACAAGGGATTATCCGTACTTAAATAAAGAAATGCAAAAGGGAACAAGGCAATAATACCGCGCAACAATGACCAAATCTTAATTTCATTTTTTAATGCGTTTACGGCTTTAAAAAGAATATTCATGGTAAACTTTTCAACCCATCTACAGAAACAATTGTGGCGATTTTTTCCATTAATTGAATAGAAGATAGATGTTCTTCTTGATTTACTGCAGCGCAAATTTCTTCGACAATATAGACTTTGTAATCACGATCATGGGCATCCCGTGCCGTGCTTTGCACGGCCCAAGAAGTGCTAACACCGCCTAAAATGACACATTCGATTTGATTTGCCCTTAACGCTGCATCAAGCGCAGTTCCATAAAATGCGCTAATACGCGGCTTCACCAAAACTAAACTGTTGCCAATATGCAAATCCGGATGAAATTCAGTTCCCTCAGATCCTAATTTTAGCGCACCTAATTCGTGGATCTTTCCAAATACAGGAGAATGTTTGGGTTGCTCTATATAATGTGCACTAAATCCGACTTTAACCATAATCGTTAACCAATTTTTTAACGTTGCGATTTTAAGTACTTCATTCACCTTTTTAATGACATCACGTTCGAGGGCATGTGTGGCGGAGCGTGCAATCTTACCTTCCGGATGCATGATATCAATAATATAATCTAAACCTATAAACGCGGTACGCATCAGTATCTCCTATAACTTTTTATCCGATAAAAATTGATAGAATTATTTTATATTGTCCTACCTCAATAAATGGGACATAATCTAATCGATAATCAAATATATAGCCTATATTGTGCCAAATTAATATACAAAAAATAAAGAGTTAGAATGTTATCATGAATAGCATTTCTGGTTACAAAATAAGATAAATCGCAACTAAACCCCATATCAAAGAAACTCAATCAAACAAAAGCGGGGAAAAGGACTATTTTATATGCAAAGGAAAAAGCTACTATATTGCTGTTTTAGTTTGATGATAATGTTCGCCTCCTCAACAATGGCTTATGATGAACCTGTTGTCAATCTAGGATACACCAGCTTCTATGACGGAAGCCCTCCTTCAGGGCCAGGGTTTTATTTCCAAGATTATTTTCAATATTATTCGAGTAAACGTTTTAATGACCAGAATGGTAATAAACTTCCACTCCCTCGCACCGATCTGGATGTCATTGCTAATGTAACCCAGTTTATTTATGTCACCACAAAAAAGATTTTTGGAGCCACTCTCGGTTTTTCAACACTTTTGCCCTGGGTTGTAAACGATAAAGTGGACGATGGCTTAAACAATCAAGTACTTAAAGCAGAAAGTGGCCCTGGTGATTTATGGATTGGCCCTGCACTCCAATTTGATCCCATTATGCGTAAAGATGGCAAAGGGCCTTTATACGTTCAACGTATTGAATTGGATGTTATTGCACCAATAGGACGATACAGCAGTATCAATGCAATAAATCCCAGCAGTCACTTTTGGTCATTAAATCCCTATTGGGCATTCACCTTTTGGTTGACCCCCAAATTATCTACTTCAGCCCGTTTTCATTATCTCTGGAATGGAGTCAATCACAGTCCAAATGTTTCATTTGGGCCTAATGTCCATTCGACTCAAGCGGGACAAGCTATTTTTGCTGATATTGCGGTAGGTTATGCAATTATTGAAAAACTCACCCTAGGAGTTAATGGTTATTTTTTCAATCAAGTCACTGATACACGAGCCAATGGTGTTGGGGTTTCTGGTAGAAAAGAGAGTGTCTGGGCAATTGGACCTGGTATGGTATACAGTCTGAGCAAAAATCATTTTGTCTTTTTAAATGTATATTCGGAGCAAGACGCTAAGAATCGCCCACAAGGCACTAATGGTATACTGCGCTTTGTAACGCATTTTTGACCATCGCCTGCTCCAGCACAATACTCAATTTTATGAGAGACACTTTTATCTATAATTCATTTGTCTGAAATACCTTTTGATCGAATGGATATCTCAAAAAATACCCTGGTTGCAAGTTCATCTCGATTTTTCAGACAACCTAGAAACTAACTATATTAAACCTGGGAAGGTATTTTATGTTTTTTTTGGCACCTCTTAAAATCCAGGACCTCGGTACTCATCAACCTTATCTTTAATCGCTGCACCGCCTAAAACAAAAGGGGAAGTGATAGCTGTAGCCACAGCAACACCTGCTGCAACAGTTGTAGTAACAAGAGCAGCTGGAACTGCGGCAAAAAGGGATGGTATAAATTTTCTTTTCTTAATATTAACTGAAAATCGTCCTTGTCCCGGTTCCGCTGAGACCATAGCCGCTGCTATCACGGGTGAAGCAGCAGCATAACCCAAGCCTTTGAACATCTTTTCGTAACTTTCTTTTGCTTTTTCTACGTGAGTCTTGGGTTGTTCGCATTTGTATGAATCTGATAAATCGTATGGTGATGGGTATCTGTTTTTCATAATGATATTTTCTTGCTTTGGGTTTATAGAAGCCTGTAAACACTATGTGTTTTACTTCCTTTTCAATCTTGAGTAGTCCATTTTACCGAGATAATATTAGGGAAATCTGATGCTAAAGAATCAGATCATGCAAGGGGTATGCACATTATGTATGAATCCTAAAGGATTGCCATTGCTATTAGACTAAAAACTCCAAGAGAACATTATCACCTTTCCATATAAGATTATTGATTTGCCCCAAACTCTTTCATCAATGGGCTACATATTTCGGAATCGGATCTGTTCCTCATCATCTTATTACTCATTGTTTTGTTTTTGATGTAAGTCATAAATCTTATGAAAATTATACAATTAGAGAACAAGATATTCAGGGATTTTGAAAACAGATACGTAATGATTTCGGAACATTCTTTCGTTATTTTTTATACTGGATGGGAAAAGTTCTGGAAAGATGCAGACAAATACAGAAATAATTTAGTTTTTCCCTGTCTTAGTCAATGAGTTGCAGAATTACTCCTGAAAAGAAATATCGCTGGAATAGGTATTGATATTTATCACCTGACAGGCCTGAAAATGACTATATAGTCGACCAATTGATGCTACAAAATAAAAAATACATTGTAGAAAATATTTGTAATACCTCGAGACTCCCTCCTTCGGGAGCTTATAGCATGGTTTTACCTATGAAAATTGCAGGCTTAACTGAAGCCCCTATTCGCTTAATCGGACTTTATTGATTTTGATTTTTTATTTTATATCAATATAATTATTTTATTGATTCATCGCCTTGGAAATGCAATGAAAATCGCTATTATTGGTGGCTCCATCGCAGGATGTGCTATGGCCTTATTATTAAAAGATAAGTTTCAAGTTACTGTTTTTGAACGAGGACATGACTTAGAATCACGGGGAGCTGGAATCACTTTATCTGTTGAACTCTTACAATCCCTAATCAACAAAAACCTTATTGATAAAGATATCCCCTCACATCGATTCACTGCACGAAGTTTTTACTGCCAATCCAAGGAGAACCCTGTTTTCGGCAAATTTTTATGGCAACAGAATCTTTCAATGGCCAGCCTGCACTGGGACACTTTATTCACCAATTTAAGAAAAAGAATACCCAATCAAATATACCACCGAGATTGTAAAGTAGTAGAAGTGCAGCTACAGAAAGCAGCAAAAACAGTGGTTTTAGATTCTGGAGAGAAACGTTTATTTGATTTTATCGTTTTTGCAGATGGGGCTCAGTCTATGGGGCGAGAGCTAATATCACCTCAATCCAGACTTGAGTATTCAGAATATGTGGCATGGAGAGGCACGTTGGATTTTAATGCGATAAACAATAAATCACTTTTCAATACTCAAGGACTTTATTACTGCTTTAACAAAGGACATTTATTAACTTATCCCATATACCATAATCAAGTTAATAAATTAAATTGGGTTTTTTATGAGAAAATAGCGCTGGAAGATCTAGAAGCATTAGGCTCCACATCTCTAGTCAATTTTTCAACCAAAGCCAAAGAACATCTATATCAATTAGCCCATAACAACTTACCCCAAATAGCCACCCAAATCATACTCGATACTTCCTCTCCATTCATGCAAAAAATTGTGGATGTATGCGCCGATCGATTTACATATCAAGGAGCTCTTTTATTAGGAGATGCCAGTACTGTATTACGCCCTCATGTAGGAAATGGTTCTTCTCTAGCGATACAAGATGCTCTGAATCTTAATGAACATTTCATCCAAACTAATGACTTTCAACATGCGATTGTTGCATGGGAAAAAGAGTCTCTTCCTAAAAGACACGCTATGTATAATTTATCAAAACGAATGGCAGAAGCATTGGTTTTAAATCCTGTAGTCTGGCAAGAAATGGATGAATCAAAAATGTCCTCGTGGTGGGAACAAATCATCCTAGGCGAACAATGGTATACAACTATTGATCAAAGAAAATAGAGCCGTTGGCAATTGGTTTTCTTACTGTTCTCAGGTTATGCTTGAAAGATCGCCATTTTTAAATTTTGTGGAACTATAGAGAGCCTTTACAAACAACTTATAAAGTATAACGATTGGCAGGCTCGGGCCTGTCAAATCCCATTTGTTCAACTATATCGGCAACTCTTTCTTCATCATCCAATTTAACCCTGAGAAAATCGAAAGCTTCGTAAGGGATGTTGCTTTATTGCCATCATTTTCAAATCTCACAATATGACTGAGCTCTTGGCCATTATGCCGCATAGGATATTTTTCTCCCATACCATAATAAGAGAGCCCTTTGAATCCAAAATCATCCAATAATTTCTTAAAGGTCTGTGCATCTTGTGCATTATCAAACGCCATTCTAAAGGTTCCTTTCAAATCTCCCTTGCTCACCACCGGGATATCGCTGTTCTTTGGCGATTTACTATCAAACATTTCTTGAATGATCGAGCTAACTTCCTGGCCCGCACGATTTTTTGGTGTTATTTGAGTTGATCTTGGTGAACTTAGGCTTGATTGAGGTACACTTGAGTTCATCGTGTTTAGGGTAGTGGAGCTCATTTGCTGTGTTTGCCTAAAGTGATCGGCCAAGCCTTGAAAATGACTTTTATCACTACTTTTTTCCCAATTGGAATTTGGACCGCGCCTAAATTCATATCCAACAATCTTATCATCTTGAACAACAAGGCGTTGATTACCGCCAGAACTGTACACATGGGATTGAGAGTATTGCTTTTGCTGGGTTTGATTAAAATGATGCACTAAGCCCTGAAAACGACTTTTATCCGTACTTTTTTCCCAATTGGAAGTTGAACTTCGCCTAAACTCATAACCAACAATCTTATTATCTTGAACAACGAGACGTTGATTACCGCCAGAACTGTAAACATGATTTCGCCGAGTAGGTGAAAAAAGATTTTGAAAGGGATTATGATGATTCACCTGAGGCGGTGGTGTTGATAATGGTGCTGTCGTAAATGATTGTGCATTTTGTTGGTTATTTTTAATTAATGCAGCAGAAGTTTTTTGTACAAGAGAAGGGCTTAAGTCCGACGTATCGGGTTGATTGAATCCCTGATCTTTTCCTGATTTTTTTCTAACATCAGTAAGTGCAACTTGGACTCCTTGCTGATATTGGATTTGTACATTGGCATAGTAACCTGCTACTTGCACTGTTTTTAGGGTATCTAATTTTGGCGCAGGAGCGTTTTCATCAAATTGCTTGTTTTTAATCATCATAGCAAATGCGGTTTGGGAATTACCAAGAATGTTTTTCCCCTTGCCACCTGGACCAGTCCTCCATTCTTCCTCTGGCTTTTGACCTTTACTTAAACTGCTCGTATCCTCAATAATGGTAGCAGGCCCCTGATTGTCGCCAAAAGCATCACCTAACTCAATGGATTTGTGGATGCTGTCGCGAAACTCTTGAGATTGCTGATATTTAGCTGCATTAATTTGCATTTGCACAAAAACTTTATCATTATCCCATGCATTATTAAATCCATTGGGCGTCATGTAGGCGTGATGTGCATTGGGAATATGGTAGGGACTACTCGGATTTCTTAATCCACCAAGAATTGCCGCCGGACTTTTTTCATTTTGCAAAGCAGCTAAATATTGTTGTTTATATTCTGGTTTTATTTTTTGAAAATGCAGATAATGCTCAGAGGTTGGAAAATGAATTTTTCCTAAATGCGGGTCTACAAAATCATAGCCCTTACCCTTGTTATCATCAAAATTACTTAAAGCGAAACTCTCTTTTCCTCTCTCATAACCAGAAACACAAACATTTTTTCTACCAGGTGGATTTCCATCATTAAGATATAGTTGTCCGCCAATAATAGCCCCTACAAACAATGAAAATATATATTTATATTACATACAACGATCCTATCGAGTGAGCAAAATAAGCACTAAAATCTGTCTTTTAGTCTAGATAAAGACACTTGATAAGAAAAAAATAATTGAAGAATGTTTCACTGTTTATGCTTCTCTCGTAGACTTATCAAATAACGAGTACCCAAAAAGCCAACCATCACCCCAGCAAAATTTACCCAATAAATTGGCCAAGAAAAAATTCCAAGTCCTACAATATTAGGTCCGGGGCAAACCCCGGTCATCCCCCAACCAATACCAAAAACAGCCGCACCAAGAATAAGTTGCCAATCAATTTTTTCTTTAGTAGGCAAATCATAACCTACATGGAGTAAGGGTTTGGCCAACCATTTACGCAGTTGGAACAAAAGAAAAGTCACCAATAAAGCAGTAATGAAAGTAACATATAAATTGATACGGAAGGTATCAGCACCAATTTTTAAACCAGAAATAATAATATCAGGACTGTACATACCTGTTAAAATTAAACCCAAGCCAAATATAAAGCCAAGAATTAATGAAATAAGTCCTTTCATATACTATGTCCTTAATGAACCAGCCAAGCTGTAATAATTGCAACAGGAAAGAAAATTCCTACAGCGACCATAGAGCGTTTACGTAAAAGAGATAAGCCACATAATCCATGACCACTGGTACAACCGCTACCAAGAAAAGTGCCTCCGCCAACAAAAATTCCGCCAAGAAACATAAACCAATAATTTGTTTTAAAAATAGCGGTGGGATCAGCCACATTCCCTATCAAATTAAAAAGTAACCCAGCTAAAAACAATCCTGCTAAAAATAAAAGTTTATCCCTATTGGGTCTATGGGCTGTGAAATCCCATGAACCAAAAAGAATACCACTACACCCAAGAATCTTCCCTTGAATCAATAACATCATTCCAGCAGCTGATCCAAGAAGAATTCCCCCAAAAATTACTTTAATTGCAATATTCATTTTAGATTGTCCTCTTTGCTTTCCATTGACTCCAACTCTCTGGATTCCCTTTCAAAAATTGTTGTGCAAACTGATAGAAACGAGAAAGAAAAAGAATTCTCTGTTCATAATAAGGCGTTAAGTAGGGATCGGCTCGATTCACATCAAATAAATTATAATAAGGTGGAATTGATGCATGGCGTGCAATAATTTCATCAAAACTTACTTTATTCGCATTTTTTAACATATCGTACATGACTAAAAAGGTAGTGGTACGCCCTTTGCCTCCTCGACAATGTATATGAAACCAAGCGTCTTTAGGGGCATTATTTATTATTGTCAAAAAGGCATCTACCTCGGAATCATTTGGCCCCATATGATCCGTTACATATAATCTATGATATTCAAAACCCAACCGAGAAACTAATTCCTTTTCATTTTTAATTTTTTTAACTGGTATGTTTTTTCCGCTTGAATATTCCTTTGCCGCAAACTGTTGCGAGGACAAAACGTCCCTGGCTTTTTTCTCTATTTTTAATGAGTTAAGCCAATTTTCTTGTGCAATAAGACTTTGCTCATTACTTTTTCCCCGATTGATCCAATCATATTCACTCACCAAAGTGATTGCACGGCCATTCAAATATCCATGGCTTTCCTGACGTAAGTCTAACACCAGAACCGATTTACCCTCTATTCGCCTGTCTTTTGTAATGTAGTCCGCAATTTCTCTCCATCCTTTTTCACTTGGCTCTTCACTTCCTGAAATAGATAATTCATTAATACCATAGTTATTACCTTGATAAATATCAGCAATCATCGATACATCGCGGAACCATTTTAATGGAGAAGATGAAAGCTCGCTGTCTTGAACAATACAAGGGTGATTGAGTGTCGCATCACACATTTGAGTCTCGGTTTGAGCAAAAATAAATCCTTGAAATAATAATAGCGTCAAAGTAACTATAATGCTCTTAAAATAGGCCATGAATTAAACCACACGAGAAACATCACCCATTCTATGTTAATTTTTTTTTTACTGCAAGTCTGCAAAAATAAATAAATTTTTATTAGGCAAGGTATATGCATCCTGATTCTAATGATGGCAATATGAATGAATAAAATGAATCACTACGTGAGCAAAATGAGCATCCCACAAATCCTGGTGCCCTTTATCTGGAAAAGCCACCCATTTCTTTGGTTGATTAGCAGATTTGAAAAGAGTTAAACCCTGGCTATAAGGGACAACCTTATCTAGTTGGCCATGCAACATTAATGTTGGAGCATGAATCTTTTTAATACGTGATAAAGAATCATACTTATCGATTAAAGGAATGGGTAACCAAAAATAATGATAGCGGGCTAAAGCATTAAGTGAAGTATATGGAGATTGTAATACTAAAGCACAAATAGGAACCTCTGTCGCCAATTGAGTTGCTACTCCAGTACCCAAAGACTCACCATAAAGTATAATATTATTCCCTTGAATACCCTGTTGGTATAAAAATTGAATTGCTGCGCGACCGTCCTGGTAAAATCCTGTTTCTGTAGGGCTGCCAGGATTTCCTCCATACCCCCGGTATTCAAGTAATAGTACTCCGAATCCTTCAGAAAGAAATTGACGTACCAAACTCATACGATAGCCAATATGCCCCCCATTTCCATGCAAATACAAAATCGTCGGGTTATTATTCGTAGGTGACTTATACCAAGAATTCAGAATAAGTCCGCCAGCTTCATGTATTTGAACCACTTCCATATCTTGTGCTTGAAAATCTTTGGGATAAGGTTTTTCTTCATCAGGAAAATAAATAAAATGGCGTTGCAAGAAATACGCAATAATGAATATTAGAATAATAAAAAAGAGAACAAGAAAAATTTGTTTTAGTATCATAAAGTTTCTTCTAATTTTGTATTACTACTAAGGCGTATTGACCATTCATCACATCGCTGCATAAAAATACCAGGTTTATTTATCAATTGCATGATAATTCATCATGTGCTGTATATACTAAATTATAGAATTAGGAAATATTGGATGTCTTAAAATCAGGAGAAGGTGGTGGAAAATAAGGAATGGCAGTTTTCACTATGGTATGTTCTGATGATTTTTTGGCTCATTTTCCTCATCCAAAATTTTTTTTCCGCACCAAATCCGGTTGATATTCCCTACAGTGATTTTATTAAGCTTTTAAAGGCAGATAAGTTGAATAATGTCTTACTGAGCGAAAACTACATTACTGCAAATGTGAACACAGAGGGGCTAGATGGGCTACTCCCCAAGGAAAAAATAAAGGAAATTGAGCAATCAAGAAGCAAAGAGCATCAAATTACCACAGTACGCATCAATGATCCTTCCCTTATCACTAATTTAGAGACAGCAAAAGTGACATTCAATGGGGAGGCCGAAAATAAATGGTTAACCCTAGTCTTATCCTGGGTTATTCCTGCTCTGCTTTTCTTTATTCTATGGAGCTTTTTAATCAAACGCATGAGCTCAACTGCCGGTGGAGTTTTAGATGTAGGTAAAAGTAAAGCTAAAGTGTATATGGAAAAAAAAACTCATGTTTCTTTTCAAGATGTTGCAGGGGTAGATGAAGCAAAAACCGAACTAATGGAGGTAGTTGAATTCCTCAAAAATCCCCAACATTATACACGAATAGGAGCTCATATACCTAAAGGAGTCCTCTTGGTAGGTCCTCCTGGAACAGGAAAAACCTTACTGGCACGCGCCGTTGCTGGCGAAGCTGGAGTGCCTTTTTTTTCTATTAATGGTTCAGAATTTGTAGAAATGTTTGTAGGCGTAGGTGCTGCACGAGTTCGAGATCTATTTATTCATGCCCGGGAAACAGCCCCGGCAATTATTTTTATCGATGAACTTGATGCCTTGGGCAGGGCACGTGGTGCTTATCCTATTAGTGGGGGGCATGATGAAAAGGAGCAAACTTTAAATCAATTACTTTCAGAAATGGATGGTTTTGATCCTAGCGAAGGACTCATACTTCTTGCCGCAACAAACCGTCCAGAAATCCTTGATCCTGCATTATTACGTGCTGGCCGTTTTGATCGCCATGTATTGGTTGACCGGCCTGATAAAATGGGTAGAATTGAAATATTACTTGTACATCTAAAAAAAATAAAACAAGCACCAGATGTTGATCCCGAAAAAATTGCTGCATTAACTCCAGGTTTTTCTGGCGCTGATTTAGCAAACCTTGTCAATGAAGCAGCTCTGCTAGCAACACGCCATAATGCTGATTCTGTAGGCATGGATGATTTTACGAACGCGATAGAACGTATAGTTGCAGGTTTGGAGAAAAAGAATCGATTACTTAATCCCAACGAACGTAAAATAGTTGCCTATCATGAGATGGGGCATACTTTAGTTGCTCTTTCATTACCCAATGTCGATCAAGCCCATAAAGTGTCAATTATTCCACGAGGAATTGGAAGCTTAGGTTATACCATTCAACGGCCCACCGAAGATCGTTATCTCATGACCGAAGAAGAGTTAAAAAATAAAATGAAAGTACTTCTGGGTGGCAGGGCAGCAGAATTTATTGTTTTCGCCCGTTTTTCAACTGGAGCAGCAGATGACCTTGCTAAAGCAACTGATATTGCACGAAGCATGGTCATGCGTTATGGCATGGACAAGAATCTTGGACCAGTAACCTATCAAAAAGAACATTCTTCTTTCCTTGACGTATCTATGGGACATAATGAACAAGAGTTTAGCGAAAAAACTGCATGTGAAATTGATACCGCAGTTCGTAAAATCATCCAATCAGCATTTGATGATGCCGTAACCCTCATTAAAAAACATATTAAATCTTTGGAGGCAGGAGCACAGTTGTTACTGCAAAAAGAGACTCTAAATGAAAAAGATTTAATTGCGCTGAAAATTAAATAATTATTTGTTTAAGGGCTGCACTGCACTTGTCCTATCAAAATGGATTAAACCATCAAACTGATAGGGTAGTTGTGTAAAAAAATAATGGCTATAACGTTCGGTTTCTGGGCGGTAAATTACACCAATAGCCCTTTGTAAGCGCGGGATTTTTAGATAATGCTCCAATTTTTCTTCTTTTAATAAGCTTAAGAAAAAATTTTCATATTTGACATGATGAAAAAGATCTTCATAACTCCCGGGCAATCCAGGCATTACCTGTTTTTTTTGCCCAGCACTGCCCCAATCTGATGCTGCCCTTACTGTTCCTTCATAGGTTGAAAAACCAAGAGAATAAGAATGAGTATCATATTGTTCTCGCACCAATTGGCCAAGATTAAATTCATCCCGCTCCCCCATTTCAGTTGCCCGAGCATCACCTACGTGTGAATTATGAGCCCAAATAATTATTTTGGCGGGTTTATTAAAACGTGTTTCTAAATGATCAGCTAACACATTCAGCGTTTCGGCCATATGGCGATCACGAATATTCCATGTTGAAACCCTGCCTTCAAGCATGGAACGATAATAATTTTCTGCATTTTTTACTAGCCGGGCATTTTGAGTTGCAAAAAAATATTCATCTTCCGCTGCTATCCCATTCCGTTGCAAATAATCAAATGCATGATGTTGTAAATCAATAAGCTGCGTGATTGCCTCATTAATACATGCTTTTTTAACTCCGGTTTTAATCAAATAACCATACATTTGCGGATCTTGATGCATATGATCAAAACAAGCGTAACGTTGTTTTGCCCGTTGTGCAGCCTGAGGATCAACTTTATTTAAAAAATCAATAACCGCTTGCATTGATGCATTTAAACTGTATAAATCCAACCCATAAAATCCAACTTTTTGTGCTGGAGGTAAATCGTCATTGTGCCTACGTAACCATTCGAGAAATGGAGGCAAAGTTGTATTACGCCACATCCAAGTTGGAAAACGTTCAAATGCAGCAAGAGAAGACTCACTCTGATTTGCATTTCCATCCCCTTGCAAATAGCGATGAACTCGATAAACATCAGGCCAATCCCCTTCTATCGCTATAGCCATAAATCCATGTTCTTTAATAAGGCGTTGAGATATTTTAATGCGAGCCTGATAAAATTCATGAGTCCCATGGGAAGCCTCTCCAATCATGACCAAGCGGGCAGCTCCGATTTGCTTTATTACAGCATCATAATCTTCACCTTGCTCCTCAAGTGAGATTGCTGAATGATTGAGTTCATCAATTAATTTTTGCAATGCATCCTGACTCATAAAGCCTCCCTAGAGTATCAAACCTTAGTTGAACTTACATTAAGTGGTAATATGCTGGTCAAACCATTTTTGCGCCAAGAGCGCTACTTCCTGCAAGGTTCCAGGTTCTTCGAACAAATGGGTTGCCCCAGGAACTATCTCCAATCGAGTGATGCAGTTCATTTGAGACATCGCTTGTTGATTTAGGCCTATGACTACCTCATCATTACCGCCAACAATAAGTAACGTAGGTGCTTTGACTTTAGGTAAATAATTTCCAGCTAAGTCGGGTCTGCCGCCTCGAGATACAATTGCCTTAAATAATTTAGGTTCTTGAGCAGCTGCTTCAAGAGCAGCACCACCACCAGTACTGGCACCAAACAAACCAATAGAAAAATGATAAGCAGCCAATTCGTTAATGCACCAATGCGCCACAGTAATTAGTCGTGAGGCTAATAAATGAATATCAAACCGAAATTCACGTGTCACCTCATCAATAACATCCTCTTGTGAAGTAAGTAAATCAAAAAGCAAGGTTGCATATCTTCCTTGATTAAGAATACTTGCCACATATTGATTACGACTGCTAAATCGACTACTACCACTGCCATGTACAAAAAGAATAATCCCTTTTGCGTTTTCAGGTATTCTTAAGAGGCCATTAAGAGAAACATTTTTACCTGGAATAGATACAGGATGTTCCATGTCAGTAGTAAAGGTATTCATAGGTATTCCTTTCATTACCCTGATTATTCCAATTATAGACTTAAGCAGATAAATCTGGGTAACATTTAAGGCGCGTTGACCATTCACCCCCACCGCCTACATATATGAACTTATCCGTTTTAGCAAGTAATGAACTAGTGAAAAGAGAAGTATTTGCATACGTATATCCGACCATTAATGAGCGACTTATTTCATCCATAGTAGGCGTCAGGTATTTGCGATGGGGATGAATGGTCAATACGCCTTAATCTTCCATACTTAATATTTGAATTAAGTAATTAGCCTGCGTTAATCGTTGTGCTAATGTGGCACTAATTTTTTTATGAAAACCAAGTGCCACCTCAGGATATAATTTTTCAAAATCTATAAGAGCATCTTGCGCTAGTTTATAAATAAAACACTCTTTCTCTGCTCGTACCGATGCTGTACGTGGTGTACCTAAATAAAATCCTATTTCACCAATAATTGTACCCGCACCACTTTTAGCCAGGCGAATTTCCCTATCATTTGATTTCAAAAAAATAGACACCTCTCCAGATTCAATAAAACAAATAGAGTCACTTGACTCACCTTGTTTAAAAAGATATTCCCCAATCTTTATTTCAAATTTTTCCAGGTACTGAGCAAAAAATTGCTGGTCGTGTTCATTAGGAATCAACTGGTTTAATGTATTTACAATATTCGATTTGCCAGTTGGTTTAAGTTCATGGGGGAGTTGCTTCAGCAGTTCCTGTTCACACCATTCGAGTCCTTGATCAATATCGGGAAACAAACGAATCTTAGAATGTTTATTTAATACTCTTTGTCTGTAAAATTGATCGATCAAAAACCGAGAACAATGAGTAAAAATCAATTCCAAAGGGATACTACCAATAAGTTGTTGTAAGCGAATAAAATTGAAATTAGCAGATGAATCAAGGCCGTTAACCAATTGAAAATCAAAAATTAAAAATTGAAATCTCTGCTTTTTTTCTTCAATTAAATGATTTATACGATCCAACAATAACTTAGTACTACCAAAAAAGAGGTAGCCTTGCAATTTAAATATCAGTATTTTATCACCGTTTTCCATGAGCCATTTTTGCTCATAAAAAGGTCTAATTACATTGCTGTGATAATAGTCCTCTGTAATAGAATACTTAATGGCATCAATTTTTGCATAACGAATTACAAAACTGATGCAAGTAATAACCAAGCCAATAAAAATACCCGGTAAAAACCCGAAAATAGAAATAATGAATACAATAGAGATAAGAATTAAATAATCAGTGTGTGGTAGTTCATACCATCCACTATATAACCAATCATACATTAACTTGAAAGCAATGGAAAATAATAAACCAACTATTACAGGAATTGGCAAATATGAAATAATAATGGTATTGAAAAAAAGAATAGCCAGACAAACACCACTCGCAATAATACCTGAAATGTGACTTATTGCGCCCACATTTCGGTTAAATAGTGTGCCGCTAAGTGATAAATTACAGGGGAATGCAAAAAATAGTCCTCCTACAATATTAGCTACCCCTGCTATCTTTAGCTCGTGCTCTACATCAGTATTTAACTTTTCTGCCGTTTCTATACCACTAATATTAAGAAGTAATAAAACTATAATAAGACCAATTAAACCCAATATATAGCCAAATTGGTGAGCAATAACATTCCAATCAATTTGTCCGAGCATGGAAAATTCAAGCTCGTTAAAAATAAAATTCGATGTAAATGTTGAAAACAACCAACCTGATTTTATCGCTTCTGCAGTAGACACATGATGGAGATAAAGGAAAATATGAATCAAGATCGAAAGTACGACTACTGATAAAGGTAACATCCAAAACCGTTTATAAAAAAGTAATAAGAATGCCAGGACAAATGCGAGGCTCAATTGAATTATCGTCTGCGTTTGCAAGGTACTTTCTATACTAAAATCCTGGCTAATAAGATGAAAACTTGAACGAGCGATAATCCAAGAACTCCCTACTATAACCCCACCTAAAACAGGATATGGCAGGAATCGTACGGATTGTCCAAGTCTTAGGTAACCTAAAAAAAACATGGTGCACCCCACCATTAAAGATACCAGCATGAGTGTAGCAATCAGGGTAGAAAAAAGAGCTTTCTCTGTTAAAGGATGGGCAGCAATATTAGCGAATACAATTGCCAAAATAGCTCCAGCAGCGGACTCAGGTCGTGAGATGCTGAAAGAAATGGAGCTAAAACAAGAACATATCAAATTAACAACAATTGAACCAATAAAGATACAACTAATTCCTAAGCAAAGATATGTTGACAAGCGCCCTTTAAAAACCAAGGCACTAACCGCAATGGCAATAATCGCCATTACAAAACCAGAAAGTACACCCGCCACGATATCCTTTGTGATTACAGGATTTTTATTCTTCTTAGGCTTTGACAAGTATTACCCTTTATTGGAATCTCCTTAATAAATAGATTATAGTACACCTATATAAACTTACCCTAAGTACTTGAAAAAATTGTAAAATAAGGATTTAATCATTTATGCCAAACACTTATCCATGGGTCTTAAAAGAGCCAATCAACGCTTTTTTCTTTGACTGTGATGGCACACTTTCGCTTATTGAAGGAATTAATGTGTTGGCCACGATGAATGGGGTTGCAGAAAAGGTGCATCATATTACAGCACGGTGTATGGGGAAAACCGGCATGACTCCCCATGATTATCGCCAACGCCTGGATTATGTTCAACCTACACTAAAGCAAATTAATGAATTGGCAAAACAATATAAACAGCATGTTGCTCAAGGAGCATTTGAGCTTATCCAGTTACTTCACCTCTTAAATAAGAAGGTGTATATCATTTCAGCTGGAATTAAGACATCGGTAGCCATATTTGCACAAACTTTGCGAATCCCTGCAAGTCATGTACTTGCCGTAGACGTATATTTCAATGAATGTGGACATTATCAAGGTTTTGATGAACAAAGTAATATGACTCAAGGTAATGGAAAAACAGTAGAAATCTCTTCGATACTAGAGCCAGGTGAGCATTCTTTACTTGTCGGTGATGGAGTGAGTGATTGGGAGGCTCAAAATACAGTAACTCGATTTATTGGTTTTGCTGGCTTAAATCCCAAAGACTGGGTAAAAAATCATTCTCAGTTCTATATCACCAATACCAGCTTTTACCCAATAATCCCTTTAAGCCTAACCGTTGATGAGTTGAAACAATTACCCCCCCAGTACTATGCTTATTATGAACGCGGATTAAAAGAGATTGAGAATTCTATGGTTCTCATTAAGGAGGATAAACATGTTCACAATTCAAGTTCTTGATAATATATCCCCTCAAGGCTTGAGCTTGTTCCATCCTGATCTTTATCAATTAGGCCTCAATCCCATAGATCCCGATGTTATTTTGGTACACTCACACAAATTGCATAATCATCCGTTTTCAAAGAACTTAAAGGCAGTAGCCCGAGCAGGAACAGGTACTGATAATATCCCTGTTGAAGAACTGACTAAAAAAGGCATCCCAGTGTTTTATGCTCCTGGAGCAAATACAAATGCCATAAAAGAATTGGTGATGGCAGCGATGATAATGGGCTATAGACATTTAGATCAAACTCGAACATTTATTACTAATTTAACCAAAGAAAATAACCAGTTATTTCATCAGGAAATTGAAACTAAAAAGAAGAAATTCATTGGCCATGAAATTTCAGGTAAAATTTTAGGTGTTATTGGTTTAGGTAACGTAGGGGTAAAAGTCGCTAATGCAGCATTCGCTTTGGGCATGAAAGTATTAGGATTTGATACAAACATGACTTTAAATAATGCTCTGGCGCTTATGCCAGGAGTTGAAAAAGTCACTGATATGAATCTCTTATTAACGCATGCGGATATTATTACTCTGCATATTCCGTTAAATGTAGAGACCAAGCATTTAATTAATGAACAAAATATTGTGCTGTTGAAACCTAATACACTTTTACTGAATTTTTCCCGAGAACAAGTAGTGAGCGAACCCGCTATTCTACAACAATTAAATAATAATCAATTAATGGGTTATATTACTGACTTTCCAACAATTAACCTCGCAAATCATCCTAATGTCCTCTGCTTCCCTCATTTGGGAGCAAGTACTCAAGAGGCAGAGCAAAGTGCTTCAGAAATGATTATTCGAAATATTTGTAATTATCTAGAACATGGCGGCATAGAATATTCAGTTAATTTTCCAAATATATCACTGTCAACAGCGCAAATACCCAATTGTCACCGTATGCTCACTATTAACCAAAACACACCTGGAGTAATAGGTAAAATAACTCAGAAAATTTCAAAATTGAAATATAATGTAGAACAGATGGAAAATAAATCTCGAGGACCAATTGCAATTAATCTTATTGATCTTTCTGGCCCAAAAGAATCACTTCCAGAACTTTGTAAACAATTAAAAGAAATTTCAAGTTTAATGCATGTACGACATATTACAGTACATAATAAACAGTAAAAAATAAGCTTGATGGCGTGAAATGCAGTCTTTCTACTAAAACATAAAAATGATATCATATGTAATATTTTTACACAAAAACATGCATAATAAATGTTTGGACTCAATGATAGAGTAGGAAAAACCTTCTTTAATGCAGCAAAACATGATGAACTATTAGTAACTAGTCGTTTTTTTACATTACAAGGAGAAGGACCGTTTCGTGGACATCCTGCTTACTTCATTCGTCTGGCTAAATGCAATCTAGCTTGCTCATTTTGTGATACCTATTTTGATTCTGGTGAATGGAGAAATTTCACTTCTTTACTGGAAGAGGCCGACCAGGTTATCGAAGATTTTTTCAAAAACCGTAACTTACCTCCCCCCTCTTGGGCACAAGGTCTTACCAAAAAAATGGTGTTAGTAATTACCGGTGGTGAACCTTCATTACAACAAAATTTATCTGCATTTTTAGATATTGCTCAACCCTATTTCCAATCAACACAAATTGAATCAAATGGTATTTGTGTATTATCTGATCTCCCTAAAAGCACTACTTTGGTCGTAAGCCCTAAATGCCTGGAAAAAGAAGGTAAAGTAATTCGTTACTTAAAACCCAACCCCAAAATGCTGGAGCGCGCTGATTGTTTGAAATTTGTGATCTCAGCCCCTGAAGATAATCAATATGCACCTTACAGTGATATTCCCCTATGGGCACATGAATGGGCAAAAAAAAGGA
Source organism: Legionella longbeachae (assembly GCF_004283175.1). Classification (GTDB taxonomy): domain Bacteria; phylum Pseudomonadota; class Gammaproteobacteria; order Legionellales; family Legionellaceae; genus Legionella; species Legionella longbeachae. The sequence continues at coordinate 32,180 of NZ_RXNW01000003.1, read as the reverse complement.
ACAAAAAAATCTTCATCAGCCCAATGAATATTTATCAAAAAGAGCCACAGCGTGTTCAAGTCATTCGAGATGAAGGTCGTGATCTCACTATGGCTGAGCGTTCCGAAATCAATGAAGTGGTTAGCTTTTGGGAGCCTGGACTTCTGGATCTGAAAAGAAACCAACGTAACCATGAATACGCTGCGGAGTATTGTATGAAATACGGATTTATCCTTAACCTACAAATCCACCTTTATGCGAGTCTTCCTTAAAGAAAAGAACGATTGCCCCTTCTCATCCAGCCCCTGAGCAACCTGCAAAATTTCAACTAAAAAATTTTTTTTAATATGTGCAACACCTTGATCAAACTAAGGAGCACTGCCATTGGTTTAAGGATTATATCTTCACCACTACGTCCCTCTGCTTGTCCTCGATCTCCAGACATCTTTGGATCTCGCGAACAAGCCGCGGCTCGGAACGTCGATTGAAGAAGTATCTCTTAGATAATCATAACTCCTTTTTGTTGAGCTATTTTTGTCTTCATTTTAACAATTCAGCAATGAATCAAACTGTAGCGACCATATCGTGGCCGCAGCATGTGGGTGACTTGATTTGACCGCAACCATTAGGACACTTTGCAACTTGTATCTTGCCATCATCCGTTTTTATAGTATCCCCTACTAATAAACTATTGCATTTGCTGCAGGTTATATTTTTTACCGCCATGCCACATTTATGACATTTGTATTCCATGACACCACCTCCTTATATTTAAATTTATCTGTTCAATATAGGCTCAAAAATCGAACTTGTAAAATTTCAAATCACATCTTTTAACGAGGACTATCCGGATTTCTGTATTGCAAATACAATAAGATAAGGCCAATTAAAGGTAGAAAAATATCACTCCAAAAAATAAATCCTGCATTGCCGGGCGCAAAATTATTGGCAACTATCATTTGGTACATATGACCGCCAGCCGCCCCCCATAAAAACATGGAGGGAGCAATCATCGTTGCTGCCCGAAAGCCTAAACCTGCCCAAAAGCTAAAAATACCAACCACACCAAATCCAAGACTGGCAAAGCCCACTTCCAGTTGAAAGGGACTTTGGCTCCAACCAATAAAAGCAGCAGCCATATCACCAAAAAAAACATGTACAATAAAATTGTAAATAAAACTGATTCCTATATTAAAAAGTAAGAAATATGCAAATAGAATATCGATGTATTTGGCTTTGCTCATAGGATTTTTTTGCAACGATATAGAAATACCAGCAAAAATAGCGCTCAAAATAAACAGCGTCAAAGTGAAATTTGACAAAATAAAAACTATAAATGTTTCCATACTTTGTTCCTTGTCGTAAAAATTGTAAACGTAATATGACTAATGAATTAGAGCACCAGCCTACGTAATCTCAATGCGTTAATAATCACTGAAACAGAACTTAAAGCCATTGCTATTGCTGCAACGACAGGATTTAAAAGCAACCCTGTCAATGGGTAAAGCACTCCAGCCGCCAAAGGGATGCCTAATCCATTATAAATAAAAGCAAAAAATAGATTCTGGCGTATGTTTGCCATAGTAGCTTGTGACAGATGATGCGCTTTTACGATGCCATTTAAATCACCATGCAATAAGGTGATACCAGCACTTTCAATCGCAACGTCAGTACCTGTTCCCATGGCAATACCAATGTCGGCAACCACTAAAGCTGGAGCATCATTCACCCCGTCGCCGGCCATTGCCACAATGAAACCTTTTTCTTTTAATTCATGCACGATTCGACGCTTGTCTTCGGGCATAATCTCCGCAACAACATTTTTAATTCCTAAACTCTTGGCTACTGATTCAGCAGTTGCCTGACTATCTCCTGTAAGCATAAAAAGCTCAATATTATTTTTTTGTAAAGCGCGTATCGCCTCAGGTGTACTTGGTTTAATCGGATCTTCTACTGCTAAAAGAGCAACGACATGGTTTTCTACAGCAAGAAAAATTACCGAAGCACCTTGGGAACGTAGCGCATCCGCTTGATGAGTGAGTGCATCATCCTCTATACGATATTCTTGCATCAAACTAAGATTTCCAAGGGCAACTTGCAAATCATTCACCCAACCACGAATCCCTTTTCCTGGTAGGGCTTCAAAATGAGTTACGGCTGCAAAAGATAATTGTTTTTCTTGGGCTGCACTAATGATGGCATGAGCTAGAGGATGCTCACTATAAAGCTCGAGAGCTGCTGCTAAAGCCAATAGTTCATCCGCTTCAAATTCTTTGTTGTTGGTGATCATTTGTGTTAACTTAGGTTGTCCTAACGTTAATGTCCCAGTTTTATCCACAACGAGCACATTAATCTTTTCCATCTGCTCAAGAGGCAGAGCATTCTTCACTAAGATTCCATTTTGAGCCCCTTTACCCACTCCCACCATAATGGACATGGGTGTTGCTAAGCCTAATGCACAAGGACAAGCAATAATTAATACAGAAACCGCTGCAAGCAAACCATAACTCAATGTTGGCTGAGGACCTATGAAAAACCAAATAAAAAAAGCGACTAGTGCAACTAGAATGACTCCTGGCACAAACCAACTAGAAACCGTGTCGGCTAATCTTTGAATGGGAGCTTTACTGCGTTGTGCTTCACTAACCATTTGTACAATACGTGCAAGCATAGTATCACTACCAATGTGTTCTGCCTTCATTACAAAACTGCCATTCTGATTTATTGTAGCGCCAATCACCTTAGATCCCACTTCTTTACTGACGGGTATTGGCTCCCCAGTAACCATAGACTCATCGACGTTACTATGTCCTTCAACTACTTTTCCATCTACAGGAATTTTTTCACCAGGTCGAACCCTTAGTTTATCTCCAACCTGAACGTGGTCGAGTGTTATTTCTTCCTCATTACCATCAGGATCAATTCGATGAGCACTTTCTGGTGCTAAACTCAATAAAGCTCGGATCGCGCTTCCAGTTTGCTCTCGAGCCTTTAACTCCAATACTTGTCCAAGTAAAACAAGCGTTGTTATTACTGCCGCTGCTTCAAAATAAACATTAATTAATCTTTTATTATGGAGTGCAATGGGAAATATTCCCGGAAAAATCAAAACAATGGTACTGTAAATCCAGGCAACGCCAATGCCTAAAGCAATTAAAGTAAACATAGTTAACTGGCGTGTTTTAAGTGATTGTAGTGCTCGCTCAAAAAAGGGTAACCCACACCCAAAAACCACAGGAGTTGCGAATATAAATTGAATCCATGCTGATAGATTTTCCGGAATAACATCAGAAAAGATATGCCCACTCATTTCTAATACAAATACAGGGAAGCTAAACACCAATGCAAGCCAAAAACGATAGTTCATGTTTTTATATTCAGGATTTTCTCCCTCCACAGATACCGTTTCTGGCTCGAGTGCCATACCGCAAAGAGGGCAAACTCCTGGGCCTGGTTGGCGAATTTCAGGATGCATAGGACAGGTAAACATACCCGTTGTCCTTTTATTTTCAGTTGAATTTAACTCATGCATATGATGATGGCATGATTGATGCTCATTTGCAGATTTATTTTTTTTTAGGTGGTGATGTTCATGATTATTAGATTCCATTTTCATCAATCATATCCCTATTCGATCCATCATATAAAATAATTATAGCCCCAGAATAAGAACCCTGGGGCTATAAAGAAAACCCGGGAAATATGCCTGAATCATATAGTGATCCTACTTCGCTGCACCAAGCTACCTTTTTCCATCTCATAAATCAGCAATTGTATACTTATCATTTTCTAGCAACTTAGCAATAATCTGATTAAATTCAGCAGCAATAAGATCTTTAGCCTGTGTGGTCAATGGACCATTAATGGAAAATAAATATTCCCCTTTTTGATTTTTTGAAAATAAAATCCACAGGACGTGGCTATTTGTAGGACGATCCTCGCTACTAAAATGATTCGCATACTGATATTTTAAAGGCGAAACATCAAAATCCTGGATGGGCTTCCCAAAAAAAGAAGGCGTGATGTTAATCAATACTCTTAATCGCTCCGTCTTCTGCAAAGGAATATTTGTCTTAAATAACTTGTTCCATTTCAATTTAATTGCTGTCGAATAATCAATGACTTCTGCCCAACTTAAATATTTAAGATAAATATCAATAAGCTTCGAGTCGAGCTTACTTTTTTTAAATTGTTTGGCTAACCAAAATTTATTCCATTTGTAGCGTAAATAATGAGCCATGGCTAATCCTGCTCCTTGAAACTCATTATTTTTAATTACATGGGAACATTTTTGATAAGGGGCAGCTTTCAATTGTTGCTCATCAATCGCTTTAATGAAATCAATAAAACGATACTCTTCCCTTAAAGCACTATTTATTTTTTTATATTCAGAGAACAAACCCACAATTGAATTATACTGACTCCCTTCCCTCCCGCTATGAATTTGGATAAAGGGTACATTCTTTTGACGACTCAATTTATAAAATGCAATATGGCAAACTGCAATTAATCCTGTGCTTACGTTCATATTCTTTGTTTTATGCCACTCAATAAATTGTTCTGCTCGACGAGAATCAATTGGATAGTGGAATAAGTATTTTTTCTGGCTGGCAGTAGACATGAAATACTGGGGCCCCAAGTACAGCATTTTAAATGCTTTATTATAATCTCGCCAAAAATCAATTTTCTCTTTTAAGTTTTTTTCATAAAGGGAGTTATTCTTTTTGACATAATTAAGAAAAGAATCTCTTTCTGGATCAATGCTTATCCCCTCTCCCTGAGCCAGCAGGTCATAACATGTTTTGAATTGACTTAATACCAGATCACATGAAGGACCATCGACGATAATATGAGGGATTACTATATGTAATTCATGCAAATCACTATTTATCTTATAGAGATAAACACGAATCAAAGGTTGCTCACATAAAGGAATTGCACGCAGCATATTCTTTTGAAATTCCTGACTTAGTTCTTTAGGTTCATTCTCTAAAGAAACGTCTTTATAAATTAATGCAAACTGACCTTGCCTTTTCAAAACCTGGATAGGTTCTTCCTTGTTAAAACTCAACCAAAATGCACTATTTCGCTTAACTACAAAATCAAATGCTTGAGCAACATATTCTTTATTGAGCTTACCCTGGATCTGTAATTGAGTACCTATATTATAAGGATAATCTCGTTTATTAAGCACCCAAAATACGTATTGAAAATCACATAAAGGAACTTCTTCCTGTGGTGGAGTTTCAATAAACGGATGCTCTGTTTTGTAATTAAAATTAAAGAAATCTTGTAACTCATCAACAATGCTTTTTGCAATTTTGCGTATCGTTGGTTTATTAATAAAATACTCTATAGACAAATTAAGCGTAGGGCATTGCAATTTATCATGGATTCGATTTCTAATTTCGATGGCCATTAATGAATCCAATCCTAATGAAAATAGACCATCATCAATCTTGATTTGCTCAATAGTATCCAAAGCTAAAACATCTGCAACAATTTCACGCAAAGCTTGCCCTAGTAAAGCCATAGATTCTTCTTGGGTATGCTGACGCAGAGCATTTAAAAAATGTTGGTCGACTGGATTATTCTTAACCAGGTCAGCCAACCACGCTTGTTTAGGCAAAAATTTGAAATAAATTTCCCAATTAATAGGACATACTGCAATTTGCGCCAACTGACTTTTTAATAAAACATCAAGAATATCGATACTGGATTTCTCCAGTGAAGTAAATCCACGCTGTTGTATTGCCTGAGATAAATTAGCGGTCATACCTATGGCATTAAAAGGCCCCCAATTAATAGCTATGGCGGGTAATCCTTGTTGTTGCCTTAAATAAGCTAATCCATCCAAAAATCCATTGGCTGCCACATAATTTGCTTGTCCTCTTGCCCCTAATAACGAAGCTGATGATGAAAATAACACAAAAAAATCCAAAGGAATTTCTTGGGTTAATTGATGCAAGATCAGTGCACTATCCATTTTTGCGCTTAATACAGGCTGCATCTCTTCATCACTTAAATTGATTAAGAGACCATCTTGTACCCTTCCTGCAAGATGAAATACCCCTTGCAATGGGTATGAGCCTTGCTCAATCTCAGCAATAATTGTTGCCATTTGCTGATAATTACTGGCATCTGCTTGATAATGATGAATAAATATATTTTTCTTTCGTGCTCGATTCATCAATTCCTTGATAGGGTTTGGGCATTCAGATCTACTCGTAATAATAATATGTTGAGCCCCTCGTTGCATGAGGTATTCCATTAACAATCGTGCCAACCCACCAGTCCCACCTGTGATCAAATAACTCGCATCACTTTTAAATGACATTTCATCCTGAGTAAGGTTAGTTGGCAACTGCATTTTCTTCAGTCTTGGAATATAAATTGAATCTCTAACTGCAAATTGATTTTCAGAATTACTCGTAGAGTACAAAATGCTTAAAATAGTAGACAAGTTACTCTTGGCATCCAAATCAACAATGTAATTTTTACTGAGCTCAAGCTCATTGCTAAAGCTTTTCCAAAACGAACTCGCCATTGTATGGTAAGGATTAACTTTATCCTTATCATGAATTGCATAAGCATTTTCTGTCACCAAAATAAAACTATTGGGCCGTAACTTAAATAGTTTCTGGCAACAATGAAATAATGCATTGAATTGGTCTTGATGATATAAAAAAACAATATTCTTATTTTCAATGTTTTTAATCTCATTGAGATTGTCTATGAATTGATAATTCAGATCTACAAGTACTTTTTTGGCATATACAGGATCTGAAGCAATCACTAATAGTTCGGGAATTTCTGTTTGTGCAGATAAATTAAACTTAAGTGTATTCCATCGAATATGATAAAGATGTTGAAGGTTAGGTTCGTAAGAAATGAAATGGGCTCGAGTTACTTTTCGTAATTTAAGCTTTTCTATTTCACCAATCTGCAACCCAGAGTTATCATAAAATTTTATATCAAAACAAAGTTCATTTTCATTATCAGAGGCTCGTTGCACAAGATGTACCCAAGCATTTCGAGGAGCTTCTTGAAAAGTAATCATACGCGCAAAGGCATACGGTACATAAGTTGAATGCGGAACATGATTCATAACAAACAACCAAATACTTTGCATAGCCCCATCCAGTAAAAGAGGATGGTAGTAATAATTTTGTCCATCAGCAGTTTTTGGTAATACTAATTTTGAAAGCATGTTCTCATTATCGATATAACTCTCTTGTAATACCTGAAGCTTTTCATCATAAAAAAAAGAATGCGATTTAAAGTATTCATAAATTTGTAATGACTTAATATGGCGAACAAAAGAAGATTTTAAGGTATTAAGATCAACAGATTCAGGTATTGATGGTGCTACTAAACCCATTTCCATTTCTGAAAATAATTGCCAATTGTCTTCTTGTTTCGCAAAGATGTTTATTTTGAATTGGTTCTCATTTTGGGGTTTCACTTGCACCTGAAATTCTTGTTCGGATTTAGGATATAAAGGGCGCTCAATATGAAATTTTTCAATACAAAAAGCATTACGCTTTAAAACTAATTTGGCTGCTGCCAAGCCTGCTTCGATATAAGCCGTTACTGGTAATACAACTTTATCAAAAATATAATTTTGTTGGATATAGGGAAAATGGTCTAAATCGAGCTTATTGCAAAATAAATATTCATTTCCAGGGAGAGAAAACATTTGCCCTAAAAGAGGATGAATAACATCTAAAGAGGCATTTTGAGGTGCTTTCTTTTCAACCCAAAACTCAACAAGATCAAATGGATAGTAGGGTAGATTGACTTTAGCATAACCATTCCCCGCGGCTTTATAATAAGAAACCCAGTCCACTTCCTTGCCTTGTAGATAAAGATTGAATACTGATTTAAGCGCTGGATCATCAAAATGAAGTGCCTCATTGAATCGGGCTGTTTCTAATAATTGACTCGCCTCATTCGCAGTTTGAGCCACTAAAGCTACACGATAAGTATGGTGTTCTCGACAGGTAGCAGCAGTAAAACAGATATCACCAAAATCATTCGTCGTTGTTGCCAAATACTGTTGATAATTTTCAGTTAACTTATCCAGGGAATTTTGGGACTTGGCTGAGAAAACAAGTAGATGTGGTATACGAACTTTTAACCGTGCTTCTCTGCCTGCATCCCGAAATTTATCTGCGGCATCCATAGACAGCGCAAGATTGCTATGTCCCGCGGATAAATCGCGGGACATAGCATGCGAGTAGTTCTCGACAGCATTAAGACTGTCAGATGTTAAGGAGGCGGCAGAAAATTCTTGTAAAATGACATGTGCATTAGTACCGCTAAAACCAAATGCATTTACACCTACACATTTTAGCTTGGTATGAGTATTCCAATCCATTTTTTGCAACGCAAGGCGCGTTTCACCCAAATGTATATGTGGATTTAATTTTTTAAAATTTAAAAGCGGGTAAATTTTTTTCTTTTGCAAACTGATGACGGCTTTAATAATACTTGCAACACCTGCAGCACTTTCAAGATGGCCAATATTGGTTTTGACAGCGCCAAGATATAATGGATTATCATGACCACGCCCATTTCCATAAACTTTATTGATTGCATGAACTTCAATGGGATCGCCCAAAGGAGTTCCTGTTCCATGAGTCTCAATATAACTAATATCACTGTTTGTTAAGTCAGTTTGACTTAACGCTTTCTTCATCACTTCTTCCTGGCTTATCCCATTAGGAACAGTTAATCCTGCAGATTTCCCATCATTATTAACCGCTGATGCTTTAATGACGGCTAAAATGGTATCTTTATCACGCAATGCATCTGTTAGTCTTTTTAAGAAAAGCACGCCACACCCTTCTGCGCGAGCATAACCGTCGGCATGTTCATCAAAAGTTTTACACTCGCCATCCGGAGATAATGCTTTCGCTTTACATAAAGTAACATTGGACTCTGGCATTAATAAAACGTTGACACCGCCTGCTAACGCATAATCGACTTCCCTGTTTTTTAAGCTTTGGCATGCGTAATGAATCGCTACCATTGATGAAGAACATGCCGTATCTACACTTATAGATGGCCCTTTAAAATCAAAGATATAGGCAACTCGACCTGGAATAAGATTGGAGACATTACCTGTAATAGAATAAACACTTAATTCTTCATTAGAAAAACCCGATTTTTCGAGTTGCGCATAATATTCATTAGGACCTACCCCAGCAAACACGCCGGTTAAACTACCACGTAACGACTCAGGGGTGTAATTTGCATGTTCTAAAGCATGATACGAACACGCTAAAAACATTCGTTGTTGCGGCTCCATCAATTTCGCTTCACGAGGACTAATTCCAAAAAAAACGGCATCAAAACCTTTGATATTTTCAATTAATCCCAGCTTCTTGACATATGATTTTCCAGGGGCATCCATATTGGGATCATAATATTTTTTATTATCCCAACGCTCCATGGGAATCTCTCTCATACCACTTCGCCCCTCTTCAAGCAATGCCTCAAAAGCAGCGATATCCGGGGCATTAGGAAAATTACAGCTCATACCAATAATAGCAATTGAATCATCTATTTTTTCTACTGTAGGTTTAGGAGCTTGCTTTTTAATTAAATGCTTATCCAGTTCAGATTCTATATATTGGGCAAGTTTATTAATCGATGGATAATCAAAACCAATGGTGGCAGTTACTTTTAGTGTGGGCGCTAAGTTTTCCTTTAGTTTGGTAGCCAACTCTGTAATCATCAATGAGTCAAAACCAAGTTCAAAAAATCCTTCATTTTCATCCAAATCTTCAGCATCTGATATCTCAAGAATTTCTTTACAAATGCTGGTTACCAGATCGATACACGCTTGTAATCGATTTTCTACATTCACCTCAAGGTAATCATTAAGCCATGCTGATAAATTTTGATCAGATACCTGACCTACACCAATAAGAATATTCGCCAAAAACTGATGAAAAGCAGGCAAAGGTTTGGGGACAAAATCAAGCATAAACTTGAGGTAATCTGGTGAAATAATGGCCGCATGGCTTAACTGCTCATTGATAAGGATTTTAATAAATGCATGACCTTGTTCATTACTAATTAAGGACTGTTTTAGACCTTGATCTTGTGAGCGTTTTTTCGCCATGCCCACTTCGCCCCAAGGCCCCCAATCAATCGCTGTACCCACCATACCCAAACGTTGTCGTTCAGCAATTAACGCATCCAAAAAGCTATTTGTACCACTGTACACTGACTCTTTATTGCTGCCAAATACAGATGAAATCGAGGAGTAAACGACAAAAAAATCCAAATCAATATTTTGACTCAGCTCATGTAAATACCATCCGCCCAGCACTTTAGCAGAAAACAAATGGTCAATATCATTATCGGTATGTTCAATTAGTGCTGCTTTAACTGCGGCGCCAGCAGCATGAATAATTCCCTTGAGTAAACCGTCACTATTGAGGTCCACAAGCAAAGCTTGAAGTTTCTCTTTATCGGTAACATCCAAACTGATCGCACGAATTGTCCTTCCTGTATAATTGTATTTTAATTTTTTTATTGCTTCTTCTATTGCAGGTTTATTTACATTTCTTGAAGTAAGAATAACTTCTCTTGCTCCGGAGGAAAGTAACGCTTGCGCGGTTACCAAGCCTAAACCACCACAACCACCGGTAACAAGATAACGGCCCTCACCATAAAGCGAACGCCGTCGGTCTACTAATTTGTTTTTTTTCAAACGCGCAATGAACCGCTTCTTATCCCTATAGGCAACAATATGTTCGTAATACGGATCATCATTATAATTTAGTTCATCAATAACCTGGGCGATATAATGTTCATCATCCGTTTTTTCTGAATCAATAAGTACTGTATGGAATTGAGGCAGTTCTAATACCAAAGTACGACAAAATCCAATCAAAGGGCTATTACTCAAATTAAGTTTGCCTGCAGCAAGTTCAGTGATTGCATTTGTTGTAAGAACAATGAGTTGTAATTTAATGGATTTCTGATTGAGTTCCTTGATCAAAGCTAATAACCTTTTTAAGGTATTTTTTTGAAAAGTAACATTGGATTCAATATCGTTAGCTACAGGAAAATCCAAACCCATTGCAAATAAAACCCCATTGAGTTTCTCTAAGGGATAATTATCCTCTTCAGAAACTACAGATAACCCCTGTGCTTGGAACCTGGATGCGAGATGTTTCGCCCCCAGAAGTAACCAATGATTGTCTTGGATTTTACGCTGATTTTTAATACAAGGTTGATGCTGCCATTGTAATTGAAAGCACCAATCCTTAGGCATGGCTATCTCTTTTAACTTATCTTTTGTTTCGAACCAATGTTCTTCACGATCAAATTCGTATAAAGGCAATTTAACTTTTATAAAGAAATTATCACCAAAAGTCGCTTCCTCATTTTTCTTGTCTGGCGTATGTTCAGACTTTAATCCTACCGCAAGAGTATTATAATAATTAAACCAATCAATTTTGACCCCATCTTGATATGCAGTCTGTAATTGCTCCAATGCCATTGATTGGTGCAAAAATAAAGGGGTACTTTTTTCTTTTTTAATTTGATAAATCTTATATTCATTATGTTCAATAAGGGATGCAGCTTCCTTAGCGGTTTTTGCTTTAATTGCTACTCGAAATAAGAAATGATTGCGGCATGTTGCTGCGGTATAGCAGATATCAGCAAACTCTTCATCAGTGTTTGCCAAGAATTTTTGATAACTTGCTAAAAGTAACTCAATAGCGGTTTTGCTTTTAGCTGAAATCAATAACAAGGACTCTTGGGGTAAAGTACGAGGTTCAACCTCTCGTAGCGGCACTTCTTGAAGAACTGCATGCGCATTGGCGCCACTAAATCCAAACGAACTGACACCCGCACACCTTAACCCTTTTTGTTTATGCCAATCCATAGTACTTAATGGAATAACTGTATTTTTTAGCTCAATTTGAGGGTTTAATTTTTTAAAATTAAGGTGTTTAAAGAATTGGTGTGTATGTAAACTTAAAACTGTTTTAATCACTCCTGCCACACCCGAAGCACTTTCTGAATGGCCTATATTCGTTTTAACTGAGCTGATGTAAAGTGGATTTTCTTGACTGTGGGCTTCACTAAAAATTTTAGTGAGTGCATTCACTTCAATAGGATCAGCAAGTGGTGTGCCTGTGCCATGCGCTTCGATATAATCCACATCAGCAGGGGAAAGATTTGCTTTCGCAAGTGCGCTGCGTATTACTTCCTCTTGCGCAATCCCATTAGGAACCGTAAAGCCCCCGCTCTTACCATCACTATTAATTGAAGTCCCTTTAATGACTGCAAGAATCGTGTCCTTATCCTTGAGAGCAGTACTTAAACGTTTTAAAACAATAACACCACATCCTTCACTGCGTGCATAACCGTCAGCATCTTCACTAAATGTCTTGCAGCGACTTTCAGGAGATAACATTCTTGCTTTTGAAAGGGTAATATTTGAATCAGGAGCAAGTAAAATATTGACCCCACCTGCCAATGCCATATCACAATCACCTGACTGTAAACTCACACATGCATCATGAATTGCAGTCATGGACGAGGAACACGCCGTATCAATTGCCTGTATCGGACCATGAAAATCAAAGGCATAAGCCACTCGTCCGGGAATGGCATTCAACACATTTCCTGTAGCGAAATAAATATTTAGATCATCCAACCCCACCCCTAACCCTGCTAAAAGTCGTGGATACTCGTTCGTGCCAACACCGACAAACACACCGGTTTTACTGTCTTTTATGTTAGTCAGAGGGAGATTCGCATTCTCTAAAGCATGGTAGCTTGTTTCTAAAAACACACGTAACTGTGGTGACATCAGCTTGGCTTCGCGTGGACTAATATTAAAGAACTCAGCATCAAAATTTCTGATGTGCTCTATAAGTCCAAGTTGTTTGATGTAAAGTCGCCCTAAAGCATTAACATCGGGATCATAAAATTTTTCATTATCCCAACGATCTAAGGGAATATCGACCATACCGCTTTCCCCTCGTTCTAAAAGGGATAAAAATTCATCAATATTTGTTGCTTTGGGAAAACGACAACTCATTCCTATAATAGCAATAGGTTCATTATCGAGAACGTTGACGGTGGGTTGGCGGACAACAGGAGCTGGCAACAGGATCTGTTGTAAATGTCGTGCAAGCTTATCCAGAGTTAAAAAAGCTGGGGTTGATATTGTACAGGAAAACGTTTCATAAATGCTTTGATCAAGTTCAGCGAGTAGTTCTTGAGTCAATCCCAGAGAACCGAAATCTTCATATTCATCAATACGTTCTCTTTTTAGAAGCGTTTGTATTTTTGCAGCCAGTTGATTTTTGATGATTTCAACTTGTTGCTCCCGGGATTGTTGTTGCAATGCAGCGGTTAAATTTTTTACCCTTGACTCATGCCAATACGATTTTCTATCAAAATGATACAGAGGCAAATCTACCTTATAATATGGAAGGGCATTTGGGGCTATTTTAATATTAAATCCAGCGAGATAAATTTCACATATATTTTGGGTATCGGGAGTTATTTCCCTCACTTCTTTTTTGAGGATTACTTTGTGCAGCTCATATTCCTGAGACTCAATTTTTTTGATTAACGTATTTTTATCACTAGCAATGATGGCGCAGCGATATTTGAAATGGTCACGACAATCAATCAGCGTATAACAAATATCCCTTAAGCAAGTCGAAGTATTTTTAAGATAGGAGACATAACTTGTTATCATATGCTTCAGTGAATACTCGCTATTTGCTGAAACAACAAAACACTTGGGTTGGTCATCATCTATGCTTTCTGACCTTACTGTATTATCTGCCTCCTCAATAATAGCGCTGACATTAGTACCGCTAAAACCAAAGTTAGATACTTGTACATACCGTTTTTTATTTTTAAACTTTTTAAATTCTATTTCTTGTGTTGGAAAAAATGCAGGTATCTTCTGTGGATCAATTGCTTGATTTGGTTTTGAATAATGCAGGTTTGGAGGAATTTTTTCATACCATAAAGCACATATCACTTTAATCAGTGAAGCAATCCCTGAGGAAGCGATACCATGGCCTATGTTACTTTTTAATGCCCCGATAATTAGAGGCTTCTCTTTAGAATGCAGGCCTTGATGCACATGCTGAATAGCATTAAATTCAACTGAGTCACCAACAATAGTACCTGTTCCATGAGCTTCCAGATAATCGATATCACTTGCGGTTACATTTGCTTGTGCTAATGTCTCTTGATGAAGTGCAATTTGAGCCTTGATATTTGGTGCAACTAATACTGTGCCATCTTCACCATCTTGATTCATGACAACACTTTTTACTACTGCAAAAATAGTATTATTGTCTTTAATCGCATCGCTTAAACGTTTTACAATCACTACACCACAGCCTTCACTACGTACAAAACCATCCGCTTTTATATCAAAACTACTGCATTGATCATGGGCTGATAACATGTTGGCTTTAGTTAAGCCAATAAAATTTTCAGGACAAAGGTTCAGGTGAACCCCTCCAACAATTGCCAGGGAACACTGCCCTATTCTTAATGAGTTTGCAGCAAGGCAAAGCGCGGATAAAGAAGAAGAACAGGCTGTATCCACAGCCAAACTTGGCCCTTTTAGGTTGAGGAAATGAGAGAGTCTTCCTGCTGCAGCACTGCTTGCTGCTCCGATTTGAGTGTACGCATTAAATTCAATATTGTCTTTATAATTCAGTTGACTGTAATCCTGGGCTGAAGTGCCGTAAAAAACACCTGTATTTGAATTACTAAGCGAGCCCAGCGTGAGATTAGCGTGATTCAAAGCGCGAATTGCCACCTCTAAAAAAAGTCGATGCTGAGGATCCATTTGTTTCGCTTCAACAGTCGCAATCTTAAAAAAAGAAGCATCAAACAATTGGGGATTATTAAGAAAACCTCCCTTACGACCAATTATTTTATCGGCTTTGTCACGATCAGGATCATAATATTCGTCAACATTCCAACGGTTTTTAGGAACTTCTTTGACAGGTGATTGCCCATTGAGCAACATTTTATAAAATGAATCAATGTCTTCTACATCTGAATCCATTCCAGGAAATTGACAATTCATGCCAATAATTGCAAGGGGCTCATTAAGAATATCTTTTATATTTTCCCGATTTTTGTTCACCACTTAAAATGCTCCCTTACCGCCAGATGCAGTATTAAAAAAATAAAAAATAGCAATAATAGGAATTTATAACAAGACACTCAATTCTTTCACGAGAGAAGCAGGGCTTATATAAGAGTAAATGAATACCGCAAAAGCACTTGCAACGATCAGGCAAAAGATGCGGTTATGCAAGAGGTCTATTGCTGAACAGTAGTTTCTTTTATATGCTTATTCAACAGATCCCCACTAAATTTATTTCATATGAAAACAATAATGTCATGGCTCAAAGATAAATTCTCAAAATCCGCTACAAAAGAGCATCATGACATTCATACTTATTTAATAGCACAAAAAGATACATCAGAACAAAAAAATCTAGAAAATAGAATTAATTTTTACGAAAATTATTTTTCCCTTATCGCTTCTGGTGCACGACTAAAACTCGTAGAAGCAATGTTTAATCTGAACCTATTCGCGTTATTTGAAAAAAATGAATTTGCTATGGAGCAGGAGATCATCGAAAAATTAGGATTAATGCCAATTAGAGCAAAAAAATGGCTCCATCTGCTTAGTTGTGAATATTTTTTAATAAAAAGTGAAATAAATGGTGAACCCGCATATAAATTAACCGATGAGTTTTACCAGTTAATGCAAAGTGATCGATGGTGGAACATGCAGTTCTTTTTTAATAGCTGGAATGTCGCTGCAGAAGAGAATCTTACTGACGTATTACGTTATGGTAAAGTCAAAACAAGTGTTTCCTGGCCACCCAAAAAAGATACGGAAGTGGTATGGCTAGAGGATTGGATGATGCAAACAGCAGACCAACCGATTCGTTGTATTTTAGATCGTATCAACTTTAAAAAAGTATCCGCTCTTTTGGATGTAGGAGGTGGAGATGGTACCATGGCGTGTGCTTTCGTTACCGAACATCCTCATTTAAAAGCTGCAGTATATAACCTACCCAAATCAGCTTTAATGGCAAGAAAAAAGATTGCTGATAAAAACTTAAGCAATAAAGTACATGTTATTGAGGGCGATTTTATTAAAGAAGACAGCTTTCCTGAAGGTTTTGATCTTATTTTATTTACACGAGTACTCTTTGACTGGAATGAACAAGTTGATAGAAAACTCTTAGCTATGGCTTATAAAGCATTACCTAAAAATGGCCTTGTAGGTATTTGTGAATTTTATAAAGAAGAAAATAATGATCGCTGCCTATCCGCAGAATACCGTTATATTTTTCACGATGATTTTACACCTCATGTGATGAAAACAGCTGAAGCGTACCGACGCATGTTGACTGAAATTGGCTTCACAATCATTCAGGAAAATATGGATGAAAAGCCTGCTTTCTCTTACTGCTCGTTAATTTTGGCCCAAAAATAATTACAAATAGCAAAGCTCAAAGTATTAGGGTTGCAAGCAAATCCTTAAATCCTCCTATATAAAAAATATTTTATTATCGGCGTGATAGATATGTAATCTGGGCACATTGACTGGATGTGTGTCTCTAAATTGCCCCTCTTCGAACATAATAATTACTCTTCCTCTATTTTCGATACTTACCGCTACATTAAGAACCCATTCACTATTTTCATACTCTACTCAATATTATGATCTCACCTGAACAAATTTTCTTAATTTTGGCCGGATAAAATACAAATTAAGAACACTTATTTTAAGTTCTTAACCTTTGTTGGGAGAAAAAAATGGCCTCATTTAAGAAAGATTTAATATTTAATATTGAAGATGTTGAATGTCCAGACTTAAAAATGCATCTAGAAAATATTGCAACATTTAGTGTGGGTATTTTACAACACGCTGCTGTATTTTGTAATCAATCTAAATCGATTGACAAGGAGCATGTTGATATAGCCATACCTGATGACTTTAATATTTGGGAACACAGTGAAATTTTAATTGAAACGAACAGGATGGGTACATCTAATATGAAGTTGGAATATGGTTCTACGATAACTGAAGTTGGAGACCATAAGAAAGGAATTTATCATCAGATTCAGCTCGGGCTGGAATATCGTATTAACGCATGGCAAAAAGCGCTTGAAAGTTGCGATGTAGAAGATAAAGCAAAATACCAACGCTTCATAAATCAAGCAAGTGCTCTTTCTCTTGCATTAGCTCTTGGAAAATTACATTTGCAATCCATGATACCGGAAACAGCAGCCTTAGACTCCTTAAAATCATGCCAAGAGTTTATTAGCCGGTGTGGCGATGACACGCTAAAAAATGATCTTGTATCAGATTTCAATCAATTTGAAGAGCTTATTAAAAAACATAGATACTTACATTATGATGTATCCACATCAGAAAGGCATTCAATTAGGGATGCAAAAGAAACCTATGAAAAAGCCTCTAACTATTATAAACATATAAAAGAAACTATTGATGCGTCTAATTTGCCTCAAGAAGCTAAAGAGCATATGTATGAGAAAATTGATTATGCTTTTGAGTGTTTTAAAAATAAAAATGATTTAAATTTGCAGGTACCCTTATTTAAATTTAGTGAAGAAGAATATTTTGAAAAATTTCAGGATAAAGCTCAGAAAATTTCCCTTGGTTTGAGTACCGCCGCCCTTGCTTTAACCGCAGCATCATTCAGTCCTGCTGCACCTGTAACCGCCCCCGCAGCTATGGCTTTAGGCCTTGCCTCTCTTGCGCTTACCTCTCCTGGTATTGTGAAAAATATAGGAGGAGCTATTTATAATAAAGCTCAATATGGCATCTCACCTACGAAAGGCGAGGTAATAACTGGAATCATGACTCCAACATTATTAGCGCTAAAAACTACACCGTTCCCTTCCCATATAGCAAGCAGCACTGTCAATGGAGTACAAAAAGGAATAACCATGGCAAAAAACACTTATGGGGTAAAAACATATGTCACTTTGCCAAACGATGGAAAAAGAGCTATGGAAGAAACTATCAAAAAATTTATCGATGAGTTCAAAAGTTACAATGAGGGAATAATTGAACGCAAATTAGATACAGGAAGATATCGCCTAAAGTTACAGGAAATTAAAGAAAATGATTTATCAGAGTCAAAAGAAAATTCTGTTGCTGTATCAATCAAGGCATGAGCAAATAACTAACCATATGTTTTTTATAGAAAATAATGAAAGATAAATACTTTAAATGTCTTAATATTGTCTTAATTATTGGTTGTTATCATGAGTCAAGATTTGATAATTTTGAGGAAAAACTTAAATGTTACATGAGCAAGAGGTATCTGCTCTCATTGAGTTAGATAATACAGAAAAATTGAAAGAAGATAAGAAACAAATTTCCTGGGCAGATGGAAAGGATAATGGAAAAATCGATGATCGATTTCTTGATGTAGGCACAGCTGCTTCACCGTCAAAAAAGCGTATAGAGAAGAAAATCCATAAGTTAATTGATGAGGGTTACACAGAAATTGAAGCAGCATCTCTTGTAGGAAAACCTGTAACTCCAAGTGGTAAAGTGCTTTTACATCATCCAACTTTTTATGCATCTCCAGAGCAAATTATGCAACAAAAAGAGGAAAACAATCGATATAGTTTTTTTTCTATGAAAAATATCGGATTAGGGGCCTTAGCATTAGGTGCTGCTGCAACATTAGGAATAATTTTATCTAAAAACAAATAGCAAACAATCAGGATATCCATGATAATAAATTCCATTGCATTTGTGCCTGAACGTGCCCCGGTCTCTTAATCACATCCCCTGAATCCACCCCCGGCTCTATCCGGGGAATCCAATAATCTAGCGCAAGCTTCTGGATTTCCCAAACAAGCCGTGGAACGTCAAAGAATAGAGCTACACTGAGCTATCCGTGGATGATCAAATTAAGATTTGATTTTAGTACCACCCAATACATTTGTTAATTCAACAAGGGTGTAACTTCAGATTCATATAATTATAATTTGCGTCATTACTAACGAATTATACCCATCAATTAACATTAATTTTAGGTCATAGGCTCCAGGCGCAAGTGTCCAACAGGCATGAGTCTTTTGCCAATTAATCCAATCCCTTATACGTTTTTGTATGAATAGTGATCACTCCATTAATTTTACCTGAATATAAAAACCGCTGCCTTTAATTTAATGTGATTTCGAAATAATGAATTTATAAGATCGAGTATACTCCTGGAACTTTTCGGTCTATAAAGGCATTTATGATACAATACAAGGTTATATCTTGCTTTTAGAGGAGGGAATAACATGATAACTCATCGTATGGATTTACGTTCTTATCATACTGAATGTCATAGCCATACCCATGAATTTGCGCAGTTAGTATTACCATTAGATGGCTCCATGGAATTAGAAGCAGGAAACTATTCGGGTGTTATAAACAAGAATAGTGGCGTATATATTGCACCTAATGAGCAGCATTGCTTTGCAGGAAGTCCCAAAAATCTCTTTTTAGTAGTTGATCTTAAGGCTCAAAATCATCCAGACAGGTACCACTCCCACGAGTTTATCCTCACCAAAAACATTAAGAATTTAATGCAATTTACCCATCATTACTTAAGTTTTCAGGAAGAAGATTTTTTTGCAGAATCATTAATCAATCAATTGCTGATTCATTTTGCAACAAACTCTTTTTCAGCTGAAGCGGATCAAACAGCCATTAAAGCAAAAAACTGGATTGATCGTTATTTTGCAGATGTTATAGATATAAGCAAAGTGGCGAAGTATTGTCATTTGAGCGTGAGCCAATTACAACGTCGATTCAAACACGTTATGGGGTATAGTCTTGCAGAATATTGGCGCTCTCAAAAACTATATCATGCGAAGCGATTGTTGACTTTAAAGAAGACTTCAATTGAAGCAATCGCTTTTTCAGTAGGCTATGAGAACTTATCTGCGTTTAGCCGTCGATTTACACAAACATTTGGCGTGTCTCCTTCACAATGGAGAGCAAAAGCGTTGAACAGCAAAAAAAATGAAGAAAACGGATAACTTTTTCTGTGCTTAACTCTGCTAAACTAACCTTTTTAATAAGTTATAATTAGAAATGTTAATGAACAAATCTTCCACCTATTTTCTGCAGGGCATGTGCTTTCTTATTCTGGCCCAGATTATGGTAGGCATTAATATCGTTGCTTCGAAGTATGTGCTGTCGTCAATTCCTATTCTTTTTATATTAGCATTAAGATTTGCGCTAGCCGCCATTATTTTATTTTTTTTGCATTGCCTCACTCCAGCAAAAAAAACATCAATAAGCTATTATTTTTCCAAATTAAAACAAAAAGATTGGTTATTTATAATCGCACAAGCCTTATCTGCAGGAGTACTTTTTAATTTCTTTATGTTAGGAGGGCTCCAATACACCGACGCTAATGTTGCTGGCATTATTACCAGTGCATTACCTGCACTTATTGCGCTAATGTCCTGGATTATTCTCAGTGAAAAAATATCAGGGAAAAAAATTATTTGTGTGGGGTTTGCAACCCTAGGCCTTGCCATTATTGGATTTGATAAATTAAGCGGCGCTCAAGCCAGCCATTCATTTTTAGGGGATATGCTTGTGTTGCTCTCTCTTATACCCGAAGCAACATACTATATATTAAGTAAAATGCACCCCCCCCCGCTTCCTCTCTTTTTAATTTCTTCCTTACTTAACGCAATCAATGCCATATTGTTGGTGTTTTGCCTGTTTTTTTGCTCATGGGATAATTTATCGATTCATTACTTTGATTGGCTTATTTTATTTATTTTAGGTTTAAGCACAGGCCTATTTTATGTTTTTTGGTTTCTTGGTTGTCAAAAAGTAGATGGAGTAATGGCTTCGTTATCCACAGCAGTAATGCCACTGGCAACCGTAATTCTTGCATGGCTAATACTTGGTGAACACTTAACCACAGGCCAAACTATAGGCATGGGAATGGTTCTCCTCTCAATTGCAGCTTATGCAAGACGGTAGAAATAAAAGATGGATATAGTCTATGATGCATTTATAAAGATGATAAAATTAGGAATCTAAATTGATTGCTCAAAAAAAATGGGAGCATTTCTCTCATGAATCCGATATAGGTGTGAGAGGTTATGGTTCTACTTTATCTGAGGCATTTGCCATGGGAGCTCTTGCGTTGACTCATGTCATTACCGATCAATTAATTCAACCGCTCAAAAGGCTTCACATAAGCTGTGAAGCCCCCAATCAAGAGATTTTATTCGTTGACTGGTTAAACGCCATTATTTATAACATGGCAATACATAAGATGTTTTTTAGCCAGTTTGATGTCACGATTAAGGGACTAAAATTAACTGCCCTAATCGCAGGAGAGCAAATAGATATTGTTCGGCATCAACCTGCAGTAGAGGTTAAAGGGGCTACTTTTACTGAATTAAACGTTTATAAAAGTAATCAAACTTGGATAGCACAATGTGTTGTTGATGTATAATTCTAGAATGATCAATTGCAATGCACCCTATTTCTGGAACTAAGGCAAAATCAATGGACCTAAATTTATTAGAGAAAATAAGTGATTTTGAATGGCAGATCCCCAAGCACGGTAAAATGCGGGTACCTGGATTTATTTTTGCTTCGGAAAGCTTAGTGCGTGATATGGATATGAAGGTTTATGAGCAAGTTTCTAATGTGGCCACATTGCCAGGAATTGTTGGAGGCTCATATGCTATGCCCGATGCACATTGGGGATATGGATTTCCTATTGGTGGCGTTGCGGCATTTGATCCTGATCATGAAGGAGTCGTATGTGCAGGGGGAGTTGGTTTTGATATTTCTTGCGGCGTAAGACTCTTAAGCACGGGGCTTAAACGTGAAGATTTTGAACCTTACAAAGAACGATTGGCGGACGCTTTATTTACCCATATTCCAGCTGGTGTAGGCAGCAAAAGCCGCATTAATCTGACGATGAAACAAATGGACGATATGTTGCGTGGCGGCGCTGTTTGGGCGGTCAAGCAAGGATATGGAGATAAGGAAGATTTAGAACATATTGAAGATTATGGCCGTGTTGATGGGGCATTACCCGAACATGTTTCAGAGCATGCAAAAAAGCGTCAAAAAAATGAAATGGGTACTTTAGGCTCAGGTAACCATTACTTAGAGATTCAGGAAGTAAAAAAAATATATTGTGACAAAACTGCCGCAGCATTTGGTTTAGCTTTGGGTGATGTGGTAGTGAGTATTCATTGCGGCTCTCGTGGTCTGGGCCATCAAATAGGAACTGATTTTCTACGCTCTATGTTAATCGACGCACAACAACGAGGAATCCAGTTAATTGATCGTGAGCTCGCTTGTGCGCCTATTCGTTCGCCAATGGGCGAGCGTTATCTAGGGGCAATGCGTGCAGGAATTAATTGTGCCTTAGCAAACCGTGAAATCATTACTCATTTTATGCGAGAAGTTTTTCAAGATGAGTTACCTGGCACCAAAATAAAACTTATTTATGATGTTTCCCATAATACCTGTAAGGAAGAAACGCATCAAATAGATGGAAAATCAAAACGTCTGTTTGTGCATCGTAAAGGTGCTACACGGGCTTTTGGACCAGGTCATCCTCAATTAGCCACTTCTTTTAGGCATGTAGGCCAACCCGTCATTATTGGGGGCAGTATGGGAACCGCTTCTTATGTTTTAGCAGGAACAGCAAATGCCGAAAATAAGTCCTTTGGTTCAGCGTGTCATGGTGCCGGGCGCGCCATGAGCCGACACCAGGCAACAAAGCAATGGCAAGGGCAAGAAATCATCAAGCATTTAGCCCAACAAGGTATTTTGATTCGCAGCAGTTCCTATCGTGGGGTAGCAGAAGAAGCTCCAGGGGCTTATAAAAATGTGGATCTTGTTGTTGATGCAGCACAAGATTCTGGTTTAACCAAGAAAGTAGCGAGATTAATCCCTATTGTTTGTGTGAAAGGATAATGTGCCTTCATGAATACTTTTTTTCTTTATATCCAGTTATTCTATTTCGACTGGCATATACGTTTGGGATTGACCAAGAATGAAAATGGGTTATAGCACTCATAAATGCGACACATTAAGGTGTATTGACAATTTATTTGGCATTAGCACACCATGAAAATGAATCCTTATTTTCTCAGTTGCGACTAAAAATAATTGCTACCAAGAGATACATATGCGTATACTTCCCAAGAGAAATTTATGAAGAAAATTATGAACACAGATCAAAAAATCAACTGTCCAACATGCCTGAAAAAAAATACCTGGCACCCTACTAATCAGTTCAAACCCTTTTGTTCTGACCGCTGCAAGCTCATTGATTTAGGTGAGTGGGCGAACGAAACACGAAAAATTCCTGGAAGTGCTACTGATTCAATGCATTCATTTGATATTAATGCGCAACCCAAAGATATGGGTGACGAGTTCTTCTAAAATACCCTCCATCTTTAAAAATCAAACTGAAATCGAAAGGAAAATGCTCAGGATGTTCCAGCACGGCATCCGGAGCGCATTGAGTCTTCCTAAAAAAAAGAGTGATGATGTTACAAACAGAGACAAAGATAGCTTGTTAACAGATTTGTCTCACAGAGTCATAAACATCTTCATAGGCTGTATCTCTTAAGACATCCCCGTGCGCGCTAATTAGATGTTTAAATTTCAATTTTAATAAATGTTCAAAATCCTTTCCTTGTACTCCAGTGGCTTTAAGCCAAATAGGTGAGATTCGAGCTTTTGCAATTTCTCCTTGAGAGAGAGCCATTTGAGCCGTCTCTTCGCTAAAAAACTGATCCACTTCCAACCAATTTTTAATGCTGTCACAACTGATAATAATTCCTTCATTATTATTAATATATAGAAATCCTTCTGGGGGAGCAGCGTTTTTGAATTTAAAGAAATGAGCATTTTTTATGGGTAATTTGTCAGCATCCTTTAGATACTGGGTTGTTGGGTAGTATCGGTTACTATCTTGTCCTTTAAGATGAACAGTCCATAAACAGGCATTGTATCGATCTAAATAAAATCGATCATCTCTGCCATGAAAGGCGCCAATGCTGATGACATGCCTGACACGTCCTAACTCATCAAGCTCTCGTAATCCATCCTCATTTAAACGTACGGTATTAACAAGTGCTAAATCACCATTACTCTCAATTATGGTCATGTTTCTACTGTGTTGAATCTTCCTATTTTCAAAATAAGTGATGTTTGAACCACGTACCACATAGATGCTTTCAAATTCTTTAATAATCTCGCCATGAGGCCATACAGGAGAATATTCTGACATAATACCTTTCACTTACTAAAATTTTATCACCAGTAGAGTTGTCTTTGAAAAACAAGATATTTATCGAAGAGGAGCATAAGGCTCCTCTTGCCCAATTACATGAATTGTCTCACACAACGGACTCTAAGCGGTGCATTCTTACCCACATCGGTTGGTATTCCATAGTTAAAATTCCTACTGATTGCATTATAAGCAGAACTCACAGATGATTCAGTCGAACTCCAATAATCGCCTCCCGGATAATATCCTCCTACGGTTCCAAAGGTCGTCCAAAGACAATTGAGTTGTTCAGAAGAAGGTAAGAACCAATCCGTATAACCTCCCCCGGTGTATGTAGCACAAAGCCCAGCGGCATAACTCTGACTTAGCCCCAATGTATTAACAATCGCTTTGGTATTGCTTGCACCATCAATAGAGCTTTGGGCACCTGGACCTATGGCTGTTCCATAACCTCCCCACATAATGCCTGAGCTAATGTCGGAGGGCGCCGCGATTAAGTGTAACAATCCTCCACTATCACAAGCGACAATCCCCCCACCATAACTTTGTCCTATCTGTGGCGCAAAAACAGTTAATGTAGTACTACCTGAAACCGCACTTTTGGTAGCAATGATATTGGTTGTTGCAGCAACTTCTTGCGCAGTTACCAGTCCTTGGCTCCCTACTGCATTGGATACAGTGGCAATACTTCCATTGGCTGATTGCCAATATACCTCGGTAGTAATATCTTTAGTCGTTGAATCAGTATAAGTTCCTGTTGCTTTCATTTGTTGGGTTGAATTTATGCCTCTGGGAATGGAACTGTCTGCTGGTGTCACCGTAATACCAGTGAGCGTAGCCTCCGAGACATTAACGCCTGTAGTGCCTGAGATGCCATTCAAACTCGCTTTTAGGGTGGCATTGCCTAAGCTTACTGATTGGGCCAATCCTTGAGTGCCAGTGGCATTGGAGATTGTAACAGCACTCGTATTGGAAGAAGTCCAAGTCACATCACTAGTTAAATTCTCTTCGGATGCATCTGAAAAAATTCCCATAGCTCTATATTGTTGGTTGGTTCCCAATGGCAGGGATGCATTTGCTGGAGTCACAACAATAGAATCAAGAACCGCTTCAATGATGTTTAACGGGGCAGCTCCGGTAACACCACTTAAACTGGCAGTAATTACGGTACTACCTACCCCTTTTCCTACAGCCGCTCCTGGGCTATCTGGCGCATTGGAAATAGTCGCTACACGGGTATCACTAGAAGCCCATGCCACCTCTTTGGTTAAATCTTGCGTTGTGTTATCGGTATAAATACCTTTGGCGGTATATTGTTGCGAATAACCATTAGGTAAAGAGATATTATAGGGACTAACTACTATGGAAGTGAGCTGGGCTGGGGTAACGGTAAGAAGTGCATTACCAGACACACTTCCATAAGTTGCAGTAATTGTACTTCCCCCTGTACCAACACCTAGAGCTAATCCCGGGGTATCAGGAGTATTTTCAATGCTTGCAACCTGAGGATTAGAAGAGCTCCATGTAACAAAAGAAGTTAAATCCTCAGTACTGTCATCTGAATATACTCCTGTTGCCATAAATTGTTGCGCTGTTCCTTTATGGATGGAGGGATTAACAGGAGTTACCTGGATTAAGCTTAAGGTTGCTGCAGTTACTTTCAATGAAGTGCTCATTGTTTGGCCTGCATACGAAGCAGTGATGGTGGTTGTGCCTACTGCATTTCCTGTAGCCAGGCCTTGGCTTCCTGAAGCATTAGAGATGCCAGCTACAGCAGAATTTGAGGATATCCAATGCACCTGGGTCGTCAAATCCAGAGTAGATCCATTAGATAAGACGCCCGTTGCTGTAAATTGCTGCTTTGTTCCTTTAGCAATAGACGGATCTGTTGGTGTAATCTGAAGCTGGGTCACTACCGCAGCATTAACTTGTATGGGTGCTGAACCTGATAAACCGTTTAATGAGGCAGATATAGTTGCATCACCCACATTAACGCCAGTAACGACTCCATAAGATCCCGAAGAATTCGAAACAGTTGCAATAGAGGGAGCTGAAGAATGCCACGCTACACTTTGTGTCAAATTTTTATGGATTTGATTAGCAAAAAAACCTATAGCGTAAAACTTTCTGCTTAAACCCTGGGGCACGGTAGAATTCAGCAAAGGCCGCCCATGATAAACTTTAATAGCAAGCAAAGGTGCCACTTTAATGCTTAAAATGGATTCTGCACTAGGCCGTGAACATAAAAAAGGGCTTGGGCTCGGATCTTTAGGACCCTTAGTTTTACAAACCATAGGGCCTCCTAAATAAGAAGGAGGAAGTTCATTTCCATTCAATTGCAAGGAGAGCATACAGGATTGATTGGGTGCCAAGGTAAAAGGGCTTTTGCAGTTTTCTAAACCAATCGTATTTTGGCTAATCCCTTTTATTGGAACCATGGTTAAGGTGCGTGTTAGTTTGGTGTTATTGGTCACTTGATAGTTTACCTTTACGGACCCTGTACTAGGAACTATAACTTGAGTTGGTGTAGTTGCTACTATACTGAACGTCGGTTTAGAAAGTGCCATCCCCAAAATTGGGATGCATAATCCTAAAATTCCCAGACCAATACGCGTCATCAAAGAAGTAAATCTACATGTCATAGTATATCCTTAAACTAAGAAGCTGAGGCTAACTTGTGGTATTCAAATAAATTTATTGATCTATCTTATATGATAAGAAATAATTTTTGTATCATTTAAATTTAAATAATTGTATAAAGATACTCTAACACCCTTGATGGCCTCGATTGCAGTGTGCGCACAATCCTTTGATTTCTACCGTACAATTGATAATTGAAAATTGAATTGCGTCAGCTGATTCTTGTACGGGTGTAAAATCTATAATGCACTCTAATTCTTTGACAAAATCACATTGGTTGCATATAAGAAATTGTGCTTGACCCACATGATGCCCGTGCAGACAGGCAATATAGGATTTAAGGCTATCAATACAATGAATAAATCCTTCCTGGTGCCAAAATTGGATAGCACGATAGACGGTAGGTGGCTTGGGGTTCTCAACTTCCATAGATAATTTTTGCAATATCTCATATGCACTAAGTGGCACCTTTTCTGCGATTAATATTTTGAGGACACGTTCCCTTGGCTCTGTAAATCGATAACCATGGTTCACACAATGCTTATAGGCTTTGTCCAACAAATTATGCTTCATCAAATTATCTTTAGGTTTTTAGATTTAAGTCAACTAGTGTAACACAGTCTTCATTTCACGAAAAAAGAATCCTGCCCCGAAGCACGAATTATTTTGCCGCATAAAATCCTTGGCCATATCCCATTCGCTTATGTATAAAAATTACTTAATTATCCTTGTTCTTTAGCAATGAATCGTTATAATGTAACACTTTAATGGCGTTGGTGTGCAATTTGAAAATTTTTGAGCCACTTTCCTTTTGGATTTTTGGGGGTAAAAAACCATGTATTACAATTATCGATTGTACTTCTTAGACGATGTTCAACTTCTCGATCCGAAAAAAACGAAAGAAAAAATTGAACAAATTTTGAATGAAGCCAAGGATTTGGGATTAGCCCGAGTGGCAATCGATTTGGACAGTCAAAATAAAAGCATCAGTTTGTTATGCAAATCCAAAGATACCCTTGACCTGCAAACTAAAGTAACTCAGCTATTGCTGAAAGCAAACATTGTGGTAAGCGAAACAATAGAGAAAGAAGCTCTTTCAGATGAAGAAGAGCTGGTGTGTGAAAATCATCAACATACTTCGAGCACTGAACAACATTATCCTATTAAGAAACACAAAAAAAAATCCAAACACAATTCTTCTCATAAGCATGCTCATGGACATTGTCCTGATCATTGCCAGGATCATTTCCACAATCATAATCATGATCTCTCCCATGGCCATGCCCATGGTCATACCCATAGTCATGAGAATCATTGGCTTAAAGCTGCTTTAGGTTTGATTTGGGGGATAGGCTTACTGGCTCTTTCTATTGCAAGTTTTAATATTCCCATGACGGCCTATTATGTGATAACAGGGCTTACCACTTTGATGACATTATATTTGGGGTATACTGTTTATCAATCAGCATGGGATGCATTGCGGGAAAAAAAATGGGATACCTCGGCATTATATACAATAAGCACTTTGACCATTGTTGCTGTTTCCATTATCAGCCTGTTTGTCCCTAGCCTGCCAATGATGTTTGAAGCAGCGCCTCTTGTTTTAGCCTTCTGGCATTTAGCCGAAGGGATTGAGCATACTTTAGTGGACGAGATTAATAAAAATTTAGATGTGCGTGATTGTATTGCTCCATTAGCTTTATTGAAAGGTAATCCCGATAAGGAAATTTCCGTAAAAAAACTAATACCTAATGACATCATTAAAGTGAAACAAGGAGAAGTGATTCCTGTTGATGGTGTATTAACTGAAAAAGCCCTACTTTACACCACAAGAATCGATGGCTCCCCCCATCTTAAAGAATTTCAGCCAGGTGATGTAGTAAAAGCGGGTATGCGTTTAGCAGATCATATTCCTTCCTTGCAAATGCGTGTTACAAAAACGTATCAAAACTCATATCTCTCATTGATCGCAAAAAATATTAATCAAGCAAATAATGAAAAAGCACCTATTGAATTGTTTGCAGAACGAGTTTTGAAATATTTCATTCCCGGATTGCTTGCAGTGGCGGCTATTTCAGGCATTACCATAAGCTTATTGTTTACTCCGGCACTTGCCATTCACTGTCTCGTATCGGTTCTTGTAAGCGCTTGTCCTTGTGCTTTAAGTTTGATTACCCCCATGGCAGTTAAAATCGGCATGAAAAAAGCTTCCGAAAATGGAATTCAATTTAAAAACGGAAAAGCATTACAAGCTGCCGCCGATATTGATACCATTGTTTTTGATTTGAATGGCACTCTCACTAAAGGTGAAGTTATAGTAGACACACTGCGGATTGACGATAAAAAGCTCCTGCGCCATATTGCATTATTAGAAAGTCAATCCGATCATCCCGTAGCAAAAATTATTAGTTCTTACCTAAACAATCAAGACGTAGTATCCAATGAATCTTTAGAAATCAGTTCCCTTGACAAAAGCCATCATTCAGGAATCAAAGGTGTGATCAATGGCGAAACCTACATGATCGGTAATAAAGACATGCTTTTGGCAAATGGAATTACACAGATAACCAAACCTTATGATAATCCTGATAATGGCTCTGTTTATATTGTGCGTGGCGAAAAAGTAATAGGGCAAATCGCACTAACCGACCCTTTGCGTGATGATGCTATTGCAACAGTAAATCACCTGAAACGTCTTGGTAAAACAGTACATATTTGCACAGGGGCGGATAGAACAACTGCAGAAAAATATGCCCTGTTATTAGGTATTTCTAAAGACAATATTTGTGCAAATACCGTAGGTGCGATCACTAAACATGGTGAAGTATCTAAAACCAGCTATATTCAACGATTAAAAAGCAAAGGCTATAAGGTAGCAATGGTTGGTGATGCGGCCAATGATCTTACCGCGATTGCCTATTCAAATATAGGCATTGCTGTAAGATCTGATATTGGGGATACCATCACACAACAACACGCGGGAATAGTCATCCAACAAGGGTTGTTATTTCCTATTGCCACAGCTTTTGATGTCGCAAAAAAAACCAAAGACAATATTTACCAAAACCTATTTGTAAGTTTGGCTTATAATTCAACAATCACTTTAGTAGCAGCAGGATTGTTTGTTGCCTTAGGTTTTACCCTCAACCCGGCAATTGGTGTTGCTTTAGTGGTGCTTGAATCCACAATTGTACTGGCCAATTTATATCGTTTTAAACAACAGGAAATTGTGTCCGCTGCATCAAACAATAAACATGCAAGCATGGATCTAGAACACTCTGAAAATACAACTTCAAAAGTTTTGGATGCATTGGGCTATCATTCGCAACCTAAAGCAAATTTAGCTTTAGGGCAGAAGCCTCTTGCAGTGGTCTCTCAGGCAAGAAGCTTATTCGCACCCAAAGAAAATTATGCTGACCCCACTCTTAATGGAACCCAGCAAAAAATTATATATCAAATTTGATATAAGTATCCTCTGTTGACAATTAGATCCCACATATCGCGCTTATGTGCGCGATACCCAGTATGGCAGGAATTGTCAACAAACCCTATATTCTATAAATAATTGTGGATTGATTTTCTAGTCTGTCTTGAAGAAAATCCAAAGCTTCATTGCATTTCTTAAGCAAAATATCAAGATTAGCTTTCGCTTGTTCATCGACCTCATCTATCATACGATTTAATACCTGACCCCTATAATCCCCAACTGTTTCCAGGTCGTTTCTCAAATCTTGCGAACCCATTTCCTCATTATTTTTATTCAGTATTGCGTCAAGTTTTGCATGGGCTTCATTAATAATTAAATCATCCAAATTGTATTTTTTATTTTAGGGAATATTAGGTTCTAATGAACCATACCACCCTGCTGTCAAATTCAAATAATCTTATCTGGCTGATGTGAATTAAATACTAAGTGGAGTAAGATTTTATAATCGAGTAGTTAAGGAATGATTCATATGTCTCAATGGCCTGAAATTATTATTCTAAATGGTACTTCTAGTGCAGGGAAAACAACTTTAGCTAAAGCGTTGCAAGATGCTTTTATCATGCCTTATTTGTATTGTTCTTTTGACTCATTCATTATGCTATCGCCTAAACGTTATTGGGAAGATGCTGCTAGTCCTGAGCAAAGTCCTCATAATGCCTATCTTGAACAGGGAGTGAGAATGATTGAGGTGCAGAAAAATGGGCAACCAAAGAAAATAGAAGCTGTTTTTGGCCCCGTTTTTCAATCCATTATAGATGCAATGCCTCTAGTAGTCGCAGAGTTAGTAGCTACTGGAAACAAAGTTATTTTTGACCAAGTATATCATAACCAAAAAATGTTTAACGATTGTCAACGAGCTTTTGCTCCTTATTATGTATTGCGTATTGGCGTTCATTGTCCTTTAAATATTGTCGAGGAAAGAGAACGAATGAGAGGTGATAGAGTATTAGGAAGAGCTCGAGGTTTATATGATCTAGTCCATCAATATGGACAAGATGACCTCAGTATTGATACTAGTACAGTGACCATAGAGCAGGCGGTGATACAAGTAAAAAAATATTTGCGAATTAAAGACTGAGCCCAGACCTTTTAGAGGATTAATGATTTTGGTTCTTTTTGCAATTATGCTTTTTCTAATAATACTACTATTTGGCTTACAGCTACATCTCAAAGATCGAATGATTATTTGCTCAAAGATACAGCCCTAATACTTGGATAAAAATACAAACTGATCTTACCTCGAAAAACCGGACACCAACTTTATGCTGCTAACTCAAACTCATTTGGGCACAAGTTTTGCACTTAGCTCATGCGGCTTGAAGTATTAAGATCTTGATGTGCTCCTGAATAGCATTTTTAATAACACTCCAGTTTTGTTGATACAGTGTAATTTTTTGTGAGATACGCAATTTGTGTTGTTCAAACCAAGCTGCAATAGCAAGAAAGATATGATTTCTTTGCGCTCGACCTGTGCGTGCCTGACAACGCTCTATTCCACATGTTTGTTTCACTTCTCGATGATAGACCTCGACTGACCAACGTGCGTCCGTAATGTGTTGCACCTGCTCACGTGTTGGGATTTCCATGTTTGTCGTCACGTAATCAATGCGGCCATTTTTTGCCACAAACTTGAATACAAAAACCCAACCATACCCACGTAAATGAACCGAAAGTCCTTCTTCGGGAATATCTAACGTTTCTAATCG
>NZ_RXNW01000029.1 GCF_004283175.1 Legionella longbeachae | reverse complement strand
GGACTGATTCCAAAAGGACTGGAAAAGCAGCTTGGTCTACTATCTGGAAAGGATGGTTCCGTTTACAAGAGCGAGTTGAAGGACTTTGGATAGCTACCGAGTTGATGAAGATGTGATCAAGAGACAGTTTTTTGGGGTAGAGCCTAATAAGCAGATAATGACAATTTCTTAATTCATATCCAGAAAATATGAACAAGGATGTACAAAATTGTCATTCCAATTATAGGGATAACAATAAACCCAAGAAAATTATAAAATCCTATTCTGCTGATTTATTATAGAATTTTTTAAATATTTTCCATTTACGTTTAAAAAAGCTTTTTTTGGTCATAATAAATCATCCATGCTATTGGTTTTTATCTACTTTCATTTTAAAAGTATAGCTTTACTATTTAATAATTGTATTGATTTGTTTAATGCTTAACATTCTTTGCTTGCACACTAACTTCCACAAATTTATTTTGAGAGCCTTAGACACCATCTAAAGTTTAGAAATCTGTTTTGAATTATTCATAAAATAATTAACTATAATATATATCTCACTCCTAAATTTTTATCATACATAATGTTCCGATAAGGATATCGTATGCTACAAATAAAAAATTGGATAAATTGGATCATGGGTACAAGACAAAAAAATAATCAGGCTATAATAAACGAGTCCTCTGAGGATTCATTTCCAGCAAGCGATCCTCCCTCCTGGGCAGGGGGAATACAGGAAATCAAACAGCATACTATTGCATCAGACCTTGTTCTTACCAGTGAATTTCATAAAAGTACACAACAAATTCTTTCGATAAATGGTATCGATTATCATTACTATAGTTTACGAGCGGCTGAACAAGGAGGACTTAAAGACTTATCAAAACTACCCTACACTTTAAAAATTCTTTTAGAAAATTTACTTCGTCATCTCGACAGACAATCTGTTACAGTTGATGATCTCAAAGCAATCATTGAGTGGTTAAAACTAAAAACTTCCAATCGTGAAATAGTGTATCGTCCTGCACGTGTCTTAATGCAGGATTTTACTGGCGTACCTGCTATTGTAGATCTTGCTGCAATGCGTGCTGCGATTGAAAAGCTTGGTGGAAATCCGGAACAAATCAATCCCCTTTCAGCTGTTGATCTGATTATTGATCATTCCATACAGATTGATCAGTTTCTCATATCCGATGCTTTTACAATTAATGCCACAATGGAAATGGAAAGGAATTATGAGCGTTATGAGTTTTTACGCTGGGGACAAAAGGCATTTAGAAATTTCCGCGTTGTACCACCTGATACTGGAATATGTCACCAGGTGAACCTGGAATACCTGGCCAAAACAGTTTGGACCCAAGAAATCAATGGGAAAATCCATGCCTACCCAGATACATTAGTGGGTACAGACAGCCATACGACTATGATTAACGGTCTTGGCGTACTAGGGTGGGGAGTCGGCGGTATTGAAGCAGAAGCCGCTATGTTAGGACAACCAATTTCGTTACTAATTCCCGAAGTAATTGGGGTAAAACTGACAGGACAATTACAAGAGGGAATTACAGCAACTGATCTGGTTCTTTCCGTAACACATCTTTTACGTGAAAAAGGTGTCGTAGGGAAATTTGTTGAATTCTTTGGTGATGGGTTACGTCATTTATCTCTTGCGGATCGAGCGACTATTAGTAATATGTCACCTGAATATGGTGCAACATGCGGTTTCTTTCCTATTGATGAAGCCACACTTGATTATTTGCGTTTAAGTGGAAGAGAAGAACAAAGCGTTGCTCTTGTTGAAGCTTATGCAAAAATTCAGGGATTATGGCATGATCCTCAAGTTGAACTTGTTTATACAGATTTGGTTACACTGGATTTATCAACTATCCGAGCGTGTATTGCCGGCCCAAAACGTCCACAAGATCAAGTTGAATTGTCAAATCTGGCTAATACTTTTGATAAATTCTTAGTAGAAAACAAACGTAGCGAAGAGAGAGAACAATCGTTTAGTACAGATGTGAATTATGAATTGCATCATGGAGATGTTGTTATTGCAGCCATCACCAGTTGCACCAACACCTCGAACCCAAATGTACTTATTGCTGCTGGATTATTAGCAAAAAAAGCGGTTGAAAAAGGAATGACACGTAAACCCTGGGTGAAAACCTCATTTGCACCAGGTTCTCAAGTGGTCACTCTCTATCTAGAAAAAACTAACTTACAAAAATATCTTAATGAGCTAGGATTCACATTAGCAGGCTATGGGTGTACAACATGTATCGGAAATTCGGGCCCTCTTCCCGAACCTGTAGAAAAAACAGTGATTGAAAATGATTTAATTGTTTCAGCTGTGCTTTCAGGTAATCGTAATTTTGAAGGACGAATCCATCCACTTGTTAAAGCAAATTGGCTCGCATCACCTCCACTTGTTGTTGCCTTTGCCCTTGCCGGGACTGTATTAATTGATGTGACAAAAGATCCTCTTGGAGAAGATAAATCGGGAAATCCTGTTTATCTAAAAGATTTATGGCCAACAAATGATGAAATTGCACGTGAAGTAGCAAATATTACTAGCAAAATGTTTCATGACACTTATGCAAATATATTTATGGGAACAAAAGAATGGCGCGCTATGAAAGTTTCTGAATCAGATACTTATGCATGGCCAATGGATTCAACATATATTCAACATCCACCATTTTTTGATGGTATGGGAGTGACCCCAGAAAAAATTAAGAATATTAAAGGTGCAAGAATTTTGGCACTGTTTGGAGATAGCATTACTACAGACCATATTTCACCCGCCGGTTCCATAAAACCAGAGAGTCCCGCTGGGGAATACCTGCAATCCAAGGGTGTCTTGATTAAAGACTTTAATTCTTATGGATCACGACGTGGAAACCATGAAGTCATGGTACGAGGAACATTTGCAAACATCCGTATCAGAAATGAGATGACTCCAGAGCTTGAAGGAGGTTTTACAAAATATATTCCCACTAGTGAAATAATGTCGATATATGATGCCGCAATGCGTTATAAAAAGGCACACACTGCATTGGTTGTAATTGCTGGTAAGGAGTATGGAACTGGATCTTCTCGAGATTGGGCGGCAAAAGGACCGAAGCTTCAGGGTGTAGTAGCAGTCGTGGCAGAAAGTTTTGAGAGAATTCATCGCTCAAACTTAATTGGTATGGGAATTTTGCCTCTAGAGTTTCCTGAAGGGGTCACACGTAAAACGCTAAACATTACAGGCTCCGAACTCATTGATATTATAGGTCTTACTCATCAGATGAAACCACGTATGCGAGTAAAAGTTGTTATCCACAGAGAAGATGGGAATCAAACTGAAGTTACTCTTATTTCGCGAATTGATACATTAAATGAATTAGATTACTACAAAAATGGTGGAATTTTACACTACGTATTAAGAGGAATGCTAAAAAAATAAGCTTATCAATCCAGAGTAATTTTAATTAAGATAGTAATGCTATGTATTTTCGCCAGGAGCCATTTAAAATGAATATACAAGTTAAACGAATTTACGAGGAATCAAGCGAGTCGGATGGGTTTCGAATCCTTGTGGATAGACTTTGGCCTCGCGGAATAAAAAAAACTGAAGCGAATATTGATCTGTGGTTAAAAGACATTGCACCCAGTGACTCTTTACGCAAGTGGTTCAATCATGATCCTATGAAATGGATTGAATTTCAAAAACGCTACGCTCAAGAAATAATAGATAAACAAGAAGATATTGATATTATTTTAAAAGAAGGGAAGAAAAAAAAAGTGACTTTATTGTTTAGTTCTAAAGAAACTGAACACAATAATGCTGTAGCTTTACTCAATATTTTAACTAAAATTTAATTGTTCTTGTATATCGAGGGTTAAAAAAGGAGTTGTAATTATGGCTATTTACCAGATTAAACTTATAGATCGCCAAATTGTTGCTGAAGGAACAATGGCATTCACTTTTGAAAAACCAAAGGATTTTACCTTTAAGGCTGGTCAATTTGGTGATTTCACTCTACTTAATCCCAAAGAGACAGATGAGGAAGGTAATATTCGGGCTTTCTCGCTTACCAATCCTCCTTATGCGAACGATTTAATGGTGGCGACTCGTATGCGCGATACAGCCTTTAAGCGAGTGTTGAAAACACTTCCTTTAGGTACGGAACTCAAGTTAGATGCGCCATCTGGATCTTTTACGCTACACAATAATAAAGCGATACCTGCAGTATTTCTTACAGGTGGAATTGGTATTACTCCAGTGAGAAGCATTGTTACGCAAGCTAGCAAAGATAAACTACCACATCAAATTTATTTATTTTATTCTAATAACAGACCAGAAGATACCGCCTTTCTAGAGGAACTAAAATCTCTCGAGAAAAAAAATTCTCATTATAAATTTATACCAACGATGACGGCTATGGAAAAATCAAAACAACCTTGGACTGGTGAAAAAGGTTTTATTAATCGAGAAATACTAGAAAAATACATAAAAGATTTAACTACACCTATTTATTATATCTCGGGCCCAGCAACAATGGTTGCTGCCATGCGCAAGATGTTAAATGAAGCGGAGATTAATGATGATAATATTCGTACAGAAGAATTTTCTGGGTACTAACAACATTTATAAAATCGGAGATATGTATGGCTAATCATTCAGTTTCAATTCACTGGCAACGTATTGGGCAAGACTTTAATTATGAAACCTATGATCGTACTTACACAATCAAATTTAGCGGCGGAACAAACATACAGGCATCAAATCCAAAGGATTACTTCGGTAAATCAGAATTGCCTAATCCTGAGGAATTACTCATGTCAGCCCTATCGGGTTGTTATATGCAAACTTTTCTAGCGGTAGCTTGCAAAAATGGTTATATCATTGACAATTACTTCGATGACGCTATTGGTATAACGAACAAAAATGAGCTTGGAAAAATTAGCGTAACAGAAATTACATTGCATCCCAAAATTAAATTTGGCGGTTCTAAACTTCCTGACGATGATGCCATAACTAAAATGCGTGAAAAAGCTCATGCAAATTGTTTTATTTCGAACTCAATCAATAGTCAGGTAAACATAGAGATAACAGCCAGCTAATCATCTAAGAATAGAGGAAAGGATAGAGTTAAATTATGACTAAACTTTATACCATTGGGCATTCGACACATACTATTGAAGAATTTATTGACATAGTACATGCGTATCAAATTACACATGTCGTGGATGTGCGTACAATACCCAAATCTCGCCATGTGCCATGGTTTAATGAAAATGAACTAAAAGAATCACTTCAAAAAGAAAAAATTGCCTATACTCATTTATCAAAATTAGGTGGTTTACGCCGAACGACGCATAATTCCATTAATATGGGATGGCGCAATGAAAGCTTCCGTGGCTTTGCAGATTATATGCAAACATCTGAGTTTTTCGCAGGGCTAAAGGAGTTAAACAGCTTAATAAAAAATAACCCAAAAGTCGTCATAATGTGTGCTGAAGCTGTACCATGGCGCTGTCATCGCTCTCTTATTGCAGATGCAGAAGTGGCTCGGCATCTTGTAGTTTTGGAAATTATGAGCAAAACCTCGGTTCATCTTCATAAATTAACCGACTTTGCGGTCATTAATAGAAAGAAAAGACCCATTCAAATTTATTATCCAAAGATAAATGATAAATGAAAAGGATTAAAATCACTCTTCCCCACTCCGAGTGAGCATAACCTGTCACGAACAAAAAACTTGAAACGCAGGCTATTTGTGGCCTAATATTTTCTGATTTTTTAGGAGGAGAATAGGAATAAATAATCCAGAATAGTTAAAGTACCATACTCATTATCTCAACTTAAACGCATTAATGAATCTTCTTCTCGCCTCGGCTTTCAACTTTCCTTGGCGAGAAGTAGAAGATTCAAATTTTAAATTAATTAAATTATCTGCTAATAATAAGAAAAGTAGTTGGGTTATTTATCGACTAGAGTTTGTTTATGACATCTGTAAATGATTTTATCAGTGGCAAGATCTATGAGTTCTCCTCTAGCTCCAGAAGATTCCAAATCACATAGTAGAATCAAACGTACCTTCAACTCATGGAGAATTTTTCCAGTAATTTTAGATATAATGTGGTGGCCAATTTTAACACGAGCTTCATAGGTATCTTTCACAATAGAATTTAACATAAACCTACCTCCAGTTTACTCTCTCACTTTAACTATAGCTCAAAATCCATTAAATGTACAATATTTGATCAATTTTCAGTACAAAGCTAATATTTTGCTAAATTATACTGTTATGTTTGTTGATGCATAAATAGACAAATAGAGGGGGAAATACAAGCATGTTAACAAAAATGAACTTATTAGTTCCTTGATACAAGATAAACCAATATTTCCGATTTATTCAACAATGTCCTACCAAGTTAAACGTTTTACTTTATGCCGGTGGCACCACCAACATATCAATATAGCTTAGTTGTAATAATCGCTTAGCCACACTGCCCGTCATTAAATAGTGTAATTTAGAGTGTCCTTGTGCCCCAAAAGCCAACAAATCTGCATTCCAGTTTTTTGACTGCAGAATAATTGAGTCTGCCAAATAACCACCCATGATTTTTTTTTCAAATTGATCATATTTAACATGGCATTCTTTTAAAAAAGAATCCAACTGCTCCATAATATTTTTTGTATTTGATTCGAACATGTCAACAGATTTACCTTTTAAATTCTGATTGTTAAAAATATCCACAACATGCAATAGCTGAAATTGGGCATCTGGAAAGCATTTAAAAGTGAATTCAATGGCTTTTTTACTGGGTTTTGAAAAATCAGTTGCAATAAGTATTCTTTTATAGGAAAAAGAGGGTTCCTTTTTGATAAGCAAAACAGGAGTCTTCCCTTGTTCTATAAGATAACTCGATGTGGTTCCTAACACATACTCATGGATATAATACTGTCCCTGAGCTCCTGCAATAATTAAATTTCCTTGATTTTGCTCCGTATATTGAGTTATTTCATCTGCGGCCCTTCCAGTAAGAACTGCTAGTTTCACTGAAATATTAATAGTATATTTCATAATTAGAGCAGACAGTTTATCCAGCGTGTCTTCCTCTAATGAGAGAAAATCTTTTTGTTGTTCACTGAAG
>NZ_RXNW01000028.1 GCF_004283175.1 Legionella longbeachae | reverse complement strand
ATTCAGTTTCATAGGGTTATTCATCTATTGTTAAACTGTCCCACAGTATTGCCTGTTCAGAAAAAATTCGCAACGAGCTATGCCTTTGTTTTTCTTAACCCTCTGCATGGTTACTTTGGCTCTACGCTCCATTGATGAAGCTTTTTGGGGTTTAAGCACTATGCCTGCCCAATCGCACGATTCCTTTTGTACAATGTTGCAAAAGAAAACATAAGGAAATTCCCACTTCTATTGGTATTGGACGTACTAAAACCCTGGCGAAATTGGCTAATTATTGCTGTAAAAAGATGCTCAAAATCCCCGTGTTTAGTATCACCGCACAGCGAGAGCAATTAGCAAAGCAAATATCTGTAGGTGATATTTGGGGGTAGGGCGGCAATGGGGAAAGAAACTAATGGCCAGAGGGATTCATACAGTTTATGATTTGGCAAGCACCAATCCTCATCATCTGAAAAAGAGCTTTAATGTGGTGTTGATGCGCACAGCGATGGAGCTCCAGGGTATTGCTTGCAGAGGTCTCGAAGAGATAGAGCCCAAACAAAGTATTATGTCCTCTGAAAGTTTTGGTCAAATGCAAACTGAATTTACCAGCGTGGCGCAATCAGTGAGCAGTCATTGTGCGTGTGTAGTGGAAAAAATGCGCTGCCAAGGATTAGCCGCGCAACGCGTGGCTGTTTTTGTTCATACCAATCGATTTCGTGAAGATTAGCTCAGCATTTTCAAACGATGGAGTTTCGCCTGATTCATGCTACCGATGATGTGCGCTTGATTATTAAGATTGCCAACCGGTGTTTGCGCCGTATGTTTAGGTCCGGATATTACTATAAGAAAGCTGGGGTATGCCTTGAAGATTTAATCCCTAAAGACCCAAGACAGCTCGATATGTTTCACCAACCCACTAATGTACAAGTGCACCGCACTGAACAACTCATGTCGTTACTCGATAAAGTCAATCACAAATACGGACTAAGCACCATTCGCTTGGCAGCTGAAGGCTATTCCAAAACATGGGATATGCGAGCGGAGCTTAAGTCTCCTGCGTACACCATACGCTGGAGTGATGTACCTAAAGTGAGCTTTTCTTAGGATGGATATGGTGCTTGATGAGGAAGAAGGGCGAAAGGTTTTGCGCAAAACAATCCATATCGATATGGATTGTTTTTATGCCGCCATCGAAATGCGCGACTTCCCAGAGCTTGCCAATAAGCCTATGGCTGTAGGAGGACTTGCAATACAGCGGGAGTTATTTCAACCAGTAATTATGCGGCAAGAAAATTTGCTGTTCGTTCTGCAATGGCTACCGCAAAGGCCTTGAAATTTTGTCGTCATCTTATCGTACGTCCCGCGCGTATGGAGGTTTATCAAGAGGAAAGTCACTACATCCGAGAGATATTTGCAGATTATACCGATAGAATTGAGCCTTTGTCCTTAGATGAGGCCTACCTTGATGTGACCCATTCACCTAATTGCAAAGGAAGTGCGACCTGGATAGCTCAAGAAATCCGCTCTCGAATTTTTCAGACTCGAAAGTTGACTGCTAGTGCAGGTATTGCACCGAATAAAAGTCTTGCCAAAATCGCCAGTGATTGGCACAAACCTAATGGGCAAATGGTGATTAGACCGCAGGAGATTGAGGCTTTTATGATGAGATTACCTGTTCGCAAATTATTTGAGGTGGGTCCAAAAATGGAAGAAAAACTAAAAAACCACAACATAATCACCTGCGCTGATATGCAACAGTATTCCAAAGAATATTTGTTTCTGGAGTTTGGCATTATGGGGTAAAGGTTTTATGAGCTGGCTCGTGGTATTGATAATTGCCCAGTAAATCCTGAACGTATTCTTAAGTCAATTAGTGTGGAAGAAACGTATTTACAGGATTTATCAGATGGTGCGGCCTGTATTGCCGTGTTGCCCGATCTCATTGCATGCCTTGAGAAACGCATTGAGCGGGCGGGAGAAATTTCAGGCATTCATGCTCTTTTCGTTAAATTGAAATTTAATGACTTTCAATAAACCACGGTAGAACAAATACACTCTCAAATTAATTTTCCTATTATAGGCCGCCTAATGGAGGATGGCTATCTGCGAAAGCGTCTTCCCGTAAGGTTATTAGGAGTTGGAGTTAAATTAAAGCAGAAAAAGTTTGATGAGATGAAGCAGTTACCTTTATTTGATTTATAAACGAAGAAAGCCACCTAAGTGGCCTTTCAGCAAACCCGACTCCCTACGGAAACTTACTCACACTTAAAGAAAGACATTCTCTTTTGTATTTTTCAAATCCTTTTTTTGCGCAAAAATCCATTGAAAAGTTTCTATTGTTTTTATATAGTTTCATTTGGAAACTAAAGGGGTGAGTAATGCATTGTGATAACGTTGAAGAGTTACGATTTTATTCTCGCGAGCTTGTCCGTGAATTTGGATTTTTAAGAGAGGGTGATAATAAGGATGAATTAAATTTAGCGCAAATTCATTTAATGCTCGAGTGTGAGCGTTATGGTGCAATCGAACAACATTTACTAGCCAATAACTTAAGAGTACATAAGTCTTATGTAAGTCGATTGGTTAAATCATTAATCAATCGAGGCTATGTCGCCTTTTACGGTGCGGAAAAAAGTAAAAGAAGTAAGACATTGGCGCTTACCCCTTCTGGGATGATGATAGTTAAGAAAATTAATGAAAAGGCGAGAGAGCAAGTTTTATCTGCGCTTCATTATTTAACTCCAGAAGAACAATCAAAAATAAGTGAAGGCCTAAAGCTTTATAGTTTGGCGCTTAAAAAATCGCGTAAGTTGCAAGGAATAATTATTCGACCTATAGAAAAAAAGGATAATGAACGACTTTGTATCTTAATTAAATCCGTTTTAAGTGAGTTCGGAGCGAACAAACCTGGTTTTGCGTATACTGATGTAGAAACTAATACCATGTATGAGTTTTATCAAGAAAAAGGAACATCCTATTTTGTTGCAGAAAAATCCAATCAATTATTGGGTGGAATCGGTTTTTCTCCATTGCAGGGAGCGGGTAATGAAGTATGTGAGTTGCGAAAAATGTATCTAGATAAAGAGGTGAGGGGATTAGGTTTGGGCAGTGAGTTACTGCGGGTGGCTATGAATGAAGCAAAATCACTCTATAAAGTGATGTATCTCGAATCTTTATCGCGTATGACACAAGCCATTTCATTATATCGCAAAGTGGGGTTTGAATTTTTATCTCAACCGATGGGCAATACCGGCCATTATAGCTGTGATACGTGGATGGTAAAAAATTTGTCGTGAAACATTTTATTGTGGTCGTGAAATCAGAGGCACATCAAACTTTAATCAAAATCTTAAACCAGGTACTCGAATCTATCTCACTGAAGCTCGTGAGATAGAGGATGGATTTTGTCAATTCTAAGAGTCGCACATTTTGTTGTCTAATTTTTTGCTAAAGTTTAGAAAATCCTCCTGATTGATAATATCACAAGTATTTTCCTTCGAAGAGTATGTAATAATCGCTTTTCCAGATTGGAGGTTATGCAATAGCTGCTTTTTTTTAACCTGAATATTCTGTTCATATTCTCCATAATCGGTGCCCTGTCGCGTTATGATATCAATAAGTAAATTATCTAACGCTTCTTCGCTTAGTAAAGTGTAATCTATTTCAATCATATCTTGCCTTTGAGATAAGTGAGCCATTAATGTTGCATTATTCGTTACTTTTGGGATTAGGGCCTATTTTTTCATTAATTGAGCTCTAAATGAATAGCGATTTCGTGCAGTTATTTCACTTTGCGGTAGAGTATTGCTTTTGTTTTCTTGTCTATAAATTTCGTCATCGAGCCAAGATTTTTCATCGGCTAACACATCATTATCTACGATAGTCCACCAACTTTTTGGAAGCTTTCCCGTGCCATCAGACCAGCGATAAAGTCGATTTTTTAACAAATCTTTTTTGTCAAAAGGGGTATTTTCAGCACAAATTAGTGTTTGCCTCTTGCGCACCCTGCTTTTTAGCTCATCGAAAGCACCTTGTTCTTGAAGTAGAAGATTCAAGGTAGCCCAACAATCGTTAATCGCTCTATGTCCATCATAAAAATAGCCCAACTTCCAGTTAAGATAATCAAGTTTCGAGCTTTCATAGTCACGTTCTTTCCAGTCGATATCTTTTATTGTGCAACCGAAGGGAAGGGTGGTAACTTGTTTTTGTATCTCCTCAGGTGTTTGCAATTCTAAAAAATTACGGTCAAATTGAGCATTGTGGCATATGATTAAGTGGCTTTCTTTTAGCACTTGGAAAACAAAGGCCCAATTAATTGCCTTCCCAATTACATCTTCGTTACGAATACCTGTAATTTTTGTAATTTCAGGGGGTATTGGTTTTCCTGGGTCATTCAGTTCATTGTAGGTATGCTTAATTTCTAGGATTCCGTCTTCATTGGAAAATAAAAATGAAAGCATCCCTATTTCAATGATTTCATGTTGGGTTGCATCCATCCCCATTGTTTCCAAATCAATGATAGTTGACATAAATACTTTGGATGAAGGTTGATACATGCGTTCTTTTAAT
This sequence comes from Legionella longbeachae, assembly GCF_004283175.1. Classification (GTDB taxonomy): domain Bacteria; phylum Pseudomonadota; class Gammaproteobacteria; order Legionellales; family Legionellaceae; genus Legionella; species Legionella longbeachae. Next base: position 4,122 of record NZ_RXNW01000028.1, on the reverse strand, counting down.
TGCATAGGTACCCGCTTTAAAACTTGAAAGTCGGGATGTCGTGATAATTCAGCGAGGGATTGTTCAATCATAAATGGCTGTGTAGGATTATTTAAATTGTTCTGATTGGCTCAATGGTAACGCAGAATTCGGATGAACGTTAGTGTTTTTAGGCGGATACTATTCGAATATTTATTTTAATAAAAAATAAATTGAGTTTTGAAAATCGATTGTTACCTTGAGGTTAATTAGAAAAATTAATCGCATGTTTAAGGAGTTCAGGTTTCGCCTTGAGTTGTCGTGCCTGTGTGCAGCAGGAATTTCGATGGAGAACATCCATGTTCTCATTTTTCTCAACATCCAGTCAAGTAATCCCGCTGCACCAAACTATTACAGTATATATGTCTTTTTAAAAAATGCATTGCTCTCTATTCTTATTGTCTTGTAAGAAATTTCTCAAAAATTAAAAGGGGGGGTAAATTATCAGCAAGTACGGAGCTCAAACAGAAGTTCGGTAATAATTTCTTAAAAAGAATCATTCATTAAAAACGGAGTATGCCCTAGGCAAAGAACAGCAAGTATTTTTCCATAAAAGGATTCATTTTTTTATTACTCCATTAGAGTACGATTATGAGTCTCCTATTTAAATGCAAACTCAGTAGGTGGGATGTTCATTATATTGGAGCTGAGTCTAAATTTTAGGTTTCCTCTTAAATACACAGGGCTCTGTAGAGAGTACTAAGGCAAGATAAATTAATTTATTTTATAATGTGCAACTTCAATCAAATTTCCATCTGGATCATGAAACCAAACAGATTCCATTTCACCTAAGGTGCCCGAAATAACGGTGGGTTCTTTTTCGATTGTAATAATATGTTTTATAAGATGCGTTACAACCTCTGTTATTGACGTCTCAGTTACAAGACAAATATCAGTTGATCCAGGTGTGGCTTTCAGTGCCTTAGGGTCAAGCTCTTAGCCTGCTAAATGGACGTGTAGACGTTGATCACCAAAACGTAATGCTTTTACCTCACCCATTTTTCCTTGCAATGTAAGCTCTTGCATATTGAGTATTGTTGTGTAGAAATTAATAGTTGTATTGATGTCTTTTACAGTAATAACTAAGTGGTCAATCCTTTTAATGTCTATTATTCATTCCTTAAAGAAATTTCGATTTTTAGCGCGACTTGGTATGAGTGGTAATAGAGACGGAGGTCTCTTAAATAAGAAAACGATCAGAGTTCTGTAGGTTTGATGGTGCAGCAAGATTTGCAAGAGACTGCTTAAGGTCTTCTGTTCTCGCTTTATCAATGGCTTTTATAGCCGCTAAATCATCAACCCCTCTCACCCACTCGCCGAGCCACGCCAGCTGCCCGCCCAAGCCAATCACGCTCCCCGCCTGGCGTAATATCGCAAATGAAAAACCCAATCCAGAATCCTGGCTAGAGCGACGGGGTGTAAACCATACATCATTTTCCTTAGTCACCAAGTTATAAAACTTAAGCTGCCGCACTAGATTAGCTGGTTTAGATGCATCTAATAAGGCATTGTTTTTGACTACATCGTCAAATGAACGATTGGGATGACAATACTCCTGGGCAATATGAGCAGGAACCTCTCTTTGAAGAAGACCAATCTGTATCCAGAGTGCATCCAGTGCATTCCAATCTTTTTGGGGGTTATTGTACGCATCGATATAAGTCTGCAATGCCTTTTTCAAGGGAGCTAAATCAAAATGAGCGCTTTGGTATTTTATTTCCTTTTGAGTATAGGCAAGCCCTCTGGGGTATTTGAATAATGTGTCTCCTATGAGTTCTTCGATGTTTTGAACCTGTTTCAGGATAATCTGTTTGGTCTGGTCATTCATATACTTTTCCAGCATGCGACACATATGGGTGTCTTTGGCCCAATAGGCGTATTCATAGGCGGTGCAGGTAAAAGTTCTTCCCGAGTAGTCTGTAAATGGGATGTTTCTTGCGGTGAGGAGCTCTTGAGCAGCTTCAACATCTTTTTGGAGCAACTGTTCTGCCTCATTTTGTTCGCCGTAAGCAACCTGTTGTAAAAAATCGAGTTTGGTCTTGAAGTCGGGTCGTTCGTGTTTGAGTTGTGCTAAGAGTTCTTCTTTAAGCTTTGGGTCTTTGGATGTATTGATTCGTTCATATAAGGTTTGTAATTGTGTATGATTCAAAGTGGTGGTATCAATCACCAGGGCGTCTTTTATCAAATAGTTTTTATGGGGGATATTTACGCTTAAGTTTTTTGCATCATGTTGCACTTTATCTAAAGGTTGGATTAACTCTTTGGGTACCCCCAATAAAGGAGAGCTCGCAAATTCAGCAAAATTCGTGCAGATAGCCCCTTGGTGGATGACAAAATGACCTTTTTTTTTAGTGTCTAATAGGAAAAATTCATCAAAATGAGGCGAATCTTTAATTTCTGCATAACGCTTTGCAAAAATTTCTTTGATGGCTTTAAGGTCATCGTGAGTGAAGGCGGTATTAAGCTGCATTTCTGTGGCATACGCGTTCGTCCAAGACAGAGCAATCGCTTCAATACAGTCGTGCTCCTTTTGTGCTGTCGCGAGTGTTTCGGCAAGGCTTTTGCTTAAATCAGGTCTGCTATCTAGAATTTTCCCAAAATTGGTGCTTGTACTGATTATGTCTTGTGATACAGCATAGATATTCGTGATACCTAGCAGAAATTGGGTGGCTACGGACCACTGTTCTACTTGAGTTAAATAATTAAAGGGCGATTCGATGACGGTGTCGAATAAATTGCCCGCACAATACCCGAATAAAGCGTCCATGTACTCGTTAGGAGTTGTTGTTTGGGAATTAAACTCCATGGCTTCATTCATTTCTTGTTGATGAATTGGTTTGCCTTGCTGGGTTTTGCTAAAATCAACGTCTACATTGAGTAAGGCTTGTACCGTATGGTGCAGGAGTTCTCTTAAATGCTCAAACTGAACAGGTACATGAGGTTGTTTCAATTGCGCTAATACCTGAGCCATCACTTGAGATTTCGAATCTTTGGCTTCAAAGGTAAGTGGTGTATAGGCTTTTATGAGTGATTGCTGTAATTCAGATTTAGAGGTTTCTCTCTGTCTTAATACGCTTTTGTGTGCCACACTAAATATAGGGTTGGCCGCCTCTGAACGCAAAAAGCCATCTTCTTCGGTGGGGCGTAAGACCATGCTGTAGAGATTAGAGTTTGTCCTGTTTTGCATTAAATCTTCTAATGGTCGTGGGTATCTTGGAAAGCCGCTATTGAGGCAGTTTAATTCAGGATGCTTTTCCATCGATGCGAGTACATCTAAATACCCATCAATTTGGGTAAGTCTTTCTTGTTTTTGTTGGCTAAGCAAGGAGGAGTCCGCTCCCAGTAAACTGATATCGCTTTCTAGGGCCTCTTTGTAGGCTAATAACTCCACCTTGAGGCTGGCCTTTGGGTTTGAATTGCTGCCTTTACCAAAAAATTCTTGTAATGCATATACCGCTTTGCAGGTATTGTCTAAACCAATGTTCGTGCCACTCACTATGGGCATGAAGACATGGACTATGTTTGCTGGACTTATGTGGAGGTATTTGGCTGATAGAGGTTCTTTTAAAGGCATTTTCATGATGCTGAGTTTTCCTTTGTTTCGAAATGGTTTTGCGACCTTGTTCATTGTGTAGTGCTCACAATCAGTGTGTGCAAATGAATCAAGTTGCTAAAATTATAAAAAAATAGACTTAAGCATTACTTAACAGCTTAAGAATTTTTTAATCAGTTCATTCCATTTCGGAATGTTTGGGTTTTATATTGGCTTGATGCTGCAGTAGTCTTCATGAACAAAAATTCGTAAACAGGATAAGTAAATTTCAATAGGACAATCCATAATTGTTGAGAATGGAAATTTCAAAACGTATTGCAAAAACATTAAAATCATTGAGACAAGAGCGAGGTTGGAGCTTAGATAAAACAGCGTTTAGGGAGATAAATAAAAAATTTTAACTTCTCCTACACAGTATAGCCTGGTCACAATAAATTGATTATAAACAATGGAGACAAAAAAGCTCATCAATAGAACAATTAAGAGTTCTACGAAGGTTTTTAGCTTGAGCCCATTTATGTTCAATCGGATTAAGATCTGGAGAATAAGGG
>NZ_RXNW01000027.1 GCF_004283175.1 Legionella longbeachae | reverse complement strand
GTCAATTGCCAACCCACGCTCAGCCATCATTTCTTCTAAATCACGATAGCTAATGCCCTATTTGCAATACCAACGTACACATTCCAGAATTAGATCCACATTAAAGTGCCGCCATTTGAAATCAATTAGATTTTCAGACATTTGCTGCTCTATAGAAAATCGCAATTATACCCTAATTCTAATTTTTTCAACGCAGCCCATTAGAACCCCAAAACCCAAATAATTGCTTGAAAGAATCATTAAAATCATGAATCATGATTCATGGAAATTATTCGTGTGGTTGGTTTCGATTCAAGGATAAACGATGAACTCAAAAAAAAAGGAAAAACACCAAAAAGCATTCATAAGTAAGAAATCAGTTATCCTCATGGTATTGACCGGTTTTTGGACTGCCAATGTGTTGGCAGGCACCATGGGTCATCTAAGCGAGCAGGCCACATGGAATTGGGTTGGAACCTTTAGCGTAGGTCCCGTATGGGAAAGTGCAGGACAAGCCCAAGCTTTTGATTTAACGCCTGATATTGAAAAAACCTATGCAGCGAATCAATCAGCGAACAACTTTGTTTGATTGATGGGTAAGTTTTTGTAGGCCTACAAAAGGCATTATCGCAAACCCTAAAAGGTCAATTGGGTGTTGCGGTTGGCTTTACCGGTCAAGCCGGTCTAACGGGTGTGATTTGGGATGATGCAAACCCTGAGTTTAATAACTTCACCTACAACAATAAAATTCAGCACACGCATGTGGCTACGAAAGGAGCGCTTTTGGTGGATATGGATTTTTGGCTTATTCCCTGGATTAACGACAGTATCGCCGTGGGTTATGAATGTACTGATTGGGGCAAAAGCAGCTTAGGACGTGCTCCAGAGAAAACCTTAAACACGGGGCTGATTTTAAATCACCTCTACACTAATGGATTGATGTTTAATCTTACTTATTTGGCATAAGGATGCGACCATGAAAAAATACTGCATCAACGCACTAATTGCGCTGATTTTAGGCGTAGCTTCAATGACAACAGCTTACGCAAAAGAACCCGTATGGACCTTTTCGTTACCAAGCCCGAAAAATGTGACCGTATCACCAGTTGGTAAGACAAAGGTGATGTACACCATAACCAACAATTCGTCTCGTTCGAAACATTTGGCATTGGTGACTTCCATACCCAAGCGCCCTTCAACACCAGGGCTAAGTTCGACAGGTTGTTTTCTTCCAGCAACCAAAGGAGGTGTAACTGGTAGGTGCACCGTAACGATTGATGTTGATGGCAGCAAGATACCCCAAACAGGCATCCACAGCGGTCCTTATTTATGCGAATCAGGCTCTTTGCAACAGTGTTATCAGCCAAGCACTGGTCATGAGCTCAATATCACTCTGAACACGAAACTGTATACGGTCACACCCCGTGGCGATGGTCATGAAACCATCTCTCCTAGCACCCCAAAAACGGTTAATTACGGAGAAACCCAACAATTTACCGTCACTGCCAACACCGGCTACACCCTCTCCAATACTGTAGGTGGCACCTGCCCTGCCGGCTCTTGGTCGAGGAACACCTACACTACGGGTGCCATAACCGCCAATTGCTCGGTCAGTTTTAGTGCTACCATTAACACCACCATAATTGCCGCAGGCTATTATTACAACGGGACAGACAACTACCCTCTATTAGCCAACAGCACTGACGGTGGAGCAACTTGGATTTACCGCATTAGCAGCAGCACTCCAACATTGCCAAGCGATTTTAGTTACGGTTACCTTTTCAGTGCAAACGTTAGCACGACATCATTTCTTCCTGAGTCTCTGAGGTCGGCTCTGTCGAAAATAGAAAATCCGAATTATACTGTCGCCCCAAAAAACAACTACGCGATTGAATAATAACCATTTTTAAAGAGCGCCTTTTTAAAGGGCGCCTTTCCCAAGAATATGACTACCCTATTCGGCGAAAAACACCGGCTTTGTTTCTTAGCCGTATGTGTTCGGACAAAGGCTGCGTTGCAAAAAATATCAATCTCTTGGTATTTAAAGCCATAGCAGCAAAATAGGCTTTAATTTGTGTGTTTTCCAATCCTCTGTATTGAGCTCGTTTTAAATCATGATAAATTTTTAATTCATTCATAACTCCTTCTAATTTCCACATTCGTTCATATAGTTTTTCTTTGAAATATTGTTGGTAATCGTTCACGCCCCTTGTAAAGGGGCGTCTAAGTTTTGATGAATTGAAATCCACTTCTGAAGAGCATCCATAATAAATACCAAGACATCTTTCTGTTGTTGTTTACATGTTGCAGCAACAGAAAAGATACGCTCAATAAAGCGGCTGCCTCGCTCTGATTGAGTTCCGAATGTTAGTTTTTTAGAAATAACTAGAGGCCTGAGTTGGTGCGCGGCATGATTATTCGTTGGAGGGACATTAGGAGTTTCAAAGAAGTTCCATAAACTATCCACAGATTCCAAAATATTAATACATGTTCTGGCAGTTGCTTTATGGGTGCAACGAGAGCCTTCACGTAAATGACGAAGTAGTTTTGCTTTAAAATAACGTAACCTCTTTCTAGGTTTTTTAAATGCAAGCATGTTTGGGTCATACTCTGTTTTCCAAAACGTAAAAAGGCGCTCATAAGCTTTAAGAAGCTTTTTTCCTATTTTTCCTGATACACCAGGGCGTTCTGATATTTTCTGAAAATCCCTTTTTAAATGAGCCCAACACACTTGGCGATTCTTATCAGGCAAAAAGTCATAGGCAGAATAACGGTCTGTTACATAAATATGGTCTCGAAAATCACCAATAAGTTCTTTAGCAATTTTCTGGACAAATAAAAACCCTTTGTCACAAAAACTATTAATTTTTATATAGTTATATGACAAGAGGCGTGAACGATTACCCGGAACTTGCCCTGACGTAAAAATTGTTTGGAAACGAGACCACATTGCTGTGATCGCGTTTCCAAACAAGCATAGATTCATCGTTGGATTTCTTTTATTTTCGCCTCGCTCCCTTCGCGTGAGCAATGCCATCAGCAGGATTTAATGGCCATTGATGTTTAGGATAACGTATCCGTAACTCTTTACGGATTTCTGAATAACCATTTTTCCAAAAACTTTCTAGATCGCTTGTTACCTGCACTGGACGAAAATTCGGCCCTAATAAATGCAGTACAACTGACACACTCTGAAATAATATTTTCGGCGTTTCTTCCCATCCAAACACTTCTTGGATGCGTACTCTAAGAAAGGGATGTTCAACCGTTGAATAATGAATGGGTATCATGCTACCACTTGGAACTTTTAACCTATTTGGGAGTTCGGTTTGTAAAATACTACGCAATGTTTCAGATATATTTAGTTCAAAAAAATATACTAAATTTTTTTGCAGTACTAAGGTCATTTTACTTTCACCGAAACATGCTTGTCTAAATACAGTTAAGCAAAATGATTTTTTTAATGCATCTCCGTCGAAAAGACTTTCCAATTCATCTTGTATATGAGGGGGTATTAATGCCTTATGGAATCGTAAAAATATAATCTTTTGATACCACTCATGTAAATTTTCATTTTTCTTCAGTGTACTCGCCCAATTGTCAGTTAATATATCAGGCAATTTTTCTGCAACGTGTACAGAGGTCGCCAGCGAAAAATTCGGTTCTTCTATAGGTAAATCCCAAAGTGTTTTAAATTCACGCTGATAAAATTGCGATTTTTCTGCTTCAAAAATGATGTCTCTTTTCTTTATGATGTGGTCGGAAAAATGTTTGAACAAAAATTCTTTATTTATCCCACTCGCCTGATTAATCAAAGTTTCAGCCTCGCCGCTTTCTTCAAAACCATTCAATGCAATAAAAAATTCACTCCTTTTCACAAGCGTTCGATCTGATAATTTTACACCACGACCACCGACCATTAATGCACGATCAGAGTTCTTGCGACGTCGACACAAACGATCACCAAAAGATAACATAAGGAGTAACTGTCTCGCTTCATCTTCTTCAAGATAAGCAGGGAGCTCTGCTTTTTTTAATTTTTTAGCAAGATCTAGAATCTGCTGATAACTTTGCGCGACAGTTTGTAAAATTGTGAAATGACCTTCATGTGAAGAACCATCTTTTAGAAATTTATTTAAAATTTTTAATCGCGGTGTAACATCACATTCAAAATGATCTGCTTGAAAATGATTCGCCATTTCTTTCCGTAGAATATCGCGCTCTTGTAATAACGCTGCAATTTTTGCAGCCAGATCGATGCAATTATTTTCTATACCTGCAATTAATAGTCTCCCCAAACGCAGAGGTAATGGGAAGTCTAAAAGCTGGCGGCCTATTGATGTTAATTCATTGTTATTTTGGATAGCACCTGCTGCTTGTAAGCTAAAGGTCGCACGTTCAATGTTGACATGGGGAGGTCTTTCAAACCACGAAAAATTCTGAAAATTCGAGATATGTTGATTGGCTAAAAAAAGCAAACTATCGCTTAAATCTGAACATAGAATTTCTGGAATATTTGATTTCACAAATGAACTTTCATCATGCTGATTCCACATCCTGTAACAAACACCTGGAAATTGTCGGGCAGCTCTACCAGCACGCTGAATGGCACTCGCTAAGCTAATTCGCGAAATTTCCAGGCGTGAAAATCCAGTACGTAAATCTTGTTTCATTATTTTTACTAAACCTGAATCTATGACGGTATCAACACCGTCTAAAGTAACAGAAGACTCAGCAATATTAGTTGCAAGAATAATTCTTTGCGCTGAAGATTTTTGCAATGCGATACGCTGTGCTTCCAGAGGAAGACTGCCATGCAGCGTGAGCACTTCTATTTTTTTGCTTTCTTTCCAATCAAGTAAGTATCTTTTAGCACGTTCAATTTCACGTGCACCCGGTAAAAATACTAAAATATCTTTATCAGTCTGTCGCTGTGCTTCTTTGATGACTTGAAATAAATGCTCATAAAATTGATATTTAGGTGTTAGTAATTGGGTTGATTTTTGATAACGTATCGTTAACTCAAATAATTTTCCAGGCACGGAAATGACAGGACAATTACCCAAATATTCAGCAATTTTTTCTGCTTCGAGTGTCGCTGACATGACCACAATTTTAATATGATGACCTAACTCTTGTAATTCACGTATTAATCCTAGTGTTAAATCAACGTATAAAGATCTTTCATGAAACTCGTCTAGAATCACAATGTCTACATCGTCTAACTCAGGATGATGAATCATGTGTCGTGCCAGCAAAGCTTCCGTCATGTAAATTAATCTGGTTTTATGCGATGTTTTATTGACAAAACGGACTTGATAACCAACCTCCTCACCGACTAGCCAATTATTTTCTTCTGCAACCCGATGAGCAGCAGCAATCGACGCCATTCTTCGAGGTTCTAGCACTAATATTTTCCCGGCTACAACAGAAAGCAATTCCGGAGGCAATCGAGTTGTCTTGCCAGCACCAGGTGCAGCTGTTATTACTAAATTAGTATGAGATGTTACCTTCTGTAAAATATCATCTATAAAATCATCTATTGGTAAATGAGTTGAGCCTGCTATTAAAATGATTGTACCCTCAGTTGAAATTTTCAAATAACCATTTGAGCTTGTAATTTAATGAAAATGAACATTTCTAAAAATTGACCTCTAGCCTGGATTCTAGTAAAAAAGGAGCATGATTTAAATTTTTATACGGTGTTTTTTTTAAACTTTATTTGATAATTCCTCCTGCTAACAGAACTATTACAAAAGGCACCAACTAATTATCTTATCGTTTTTTGGAAAAAAATATTATTGTCTTAAGATACAATCTGTATAATACATCCCTATATTTTCCCAGCAGAGAATTCGTATTTGAATCACGAAAATCAAACACCCTATACGCAACTGCATCCCAATGCCATTTTGGATGCAATTGAAAGCACGGGGCTTCTTTGCACCGGCAGTTTAATCGCACTCAATAGTTATGAAAACCGCGTTTATCAAATAGGAATTGAAAACGATGAGCCCCTCATAGCTAAATTCTATAGACCGAATCGTTGGAGCTCTGAAGCTATTTTAGAGGAGCACCAATTTTCACTTGAATTAGTACAACATGAAATTCCCATTATTTCACCTCTAATTATTAATGATCAAACCTTACACCATTATCATGATTTCAGATTCGCACTCTTTCCTAGGCGCGGAGGTCACGCCCTAGAATTGGATAATAGTGAGCAACTAGAATGGATGGGCCGCTTTATAGGGCGCATACATAGAATTAGTGCATTCAAGTCATTTGAGCATCGCATGCAATTAAATCCTCAAACATATGGGCATAATCCTTACAAACTTCTACTTGAGCAAAATTTTATTCCTGATTATTTAATACCTAATTTTTGCAAAACAGCCGAAACGGCATTACAAAAGATAGAACAGATATTTAAATCTATAGTTCACGTTGATCAAATCCGCTTGCACGGCGATTGTCATGCTGGAAATGTTTTATGGAACGAATCGGGTCCACATATCGTGGACTTATACGACTGCCTCATGGGTCCTGCAATACAGGATATTTGGATGCTTCTTTCCGGTGAAAAGGAACAAATGGATTTACAATTAGAGAAGATTTTACGAGGTTATTGTGAATTTCATGATTTTAATCCACGAGAACGCCATTTAATCGAGGCATTACGTACACTACGCATGCTTCATTTTTCAGGATGGCTTGCAAAACGCTGGACAGATCCAGCTTTCCCCTTGAGTTTTCCATGGTTTAATACTCCTGTATATTGGCAAAATCAGATAGTCAATCTTAATGAACAGATTGAATTACTAGATCAAATTGAATGCTAATTGATGGGCCTATCTGCTCCTTAGCCACTCAAATATAATAATTTTTTAACGCAAGGAGTCGGTACTAATAGCCTCATCCAAAGGATGAAGAATCTTATCCATCACAAATTTTGATTTTTTGAATTTTGATTATCTCGTAAATTCATAACACCTCTTTTTTTATTTTTTCATGCTTATACCTTGTTTGTGACTCGGATAAGCGATGACTGTTTCCAATCATCGCTCTCCTAAGAACCGTGCGTGCGGGTTTCCCTGCACACGGCTCAAGCCTTTATAAAACCAACCTTTTGGTGATCCGTCTGTTATTTGGCAGTTTTGGCTTTCAGCATCTATGATGTTGCAGCTTCAAGATGAATTCGACCTCATGTCAAAGTATCGTTTATATTTTCTGCAGTACGGATAAGCCTCGGCTTTGATTTTGACATGCCTTTTTATTTTTATATGGACAGCCTGAACCAAATTAGAAACTGACGTCCGTTCATCATTCGAGCACCTCTCATTTGCTGCAAATATCCAATTACGGTTTTCTATAGAAGGGAAATAGTTCTTTCTTATCCAATAGCCTGCCTTATTTGGATGATTCCTTTTGCACCATTTCCAGATTGATTGGAAAATATTCGTATCAACATAATTGAAGATATGCTTCGAGACAACATTTATATAATAGTTTGCCCAACCACGAATTTTAGGATTTAAAATTCGGATTAAGTTTATCGCTGATGCACCTCTTTGCGCTTTGATAGTTTCTCTAATATTCGCTAGAAAGTTTTTGATGCTATCTTTACTCGGCTTTATAAGTAACTTGCCTTTGTATTTACGAATATTGAAACCAAGAAAATCAAAACCTTCTCCAATGTGTGTGATATGCGTCTTCTCGTCTGAAAGGGTTAAACCTCTTTCCGCTAGAAAGCTTTTTATTGCTGGCTTGATTTTATTTTCCTAGAGTTACCCGTAATAATAAAATCATCTGCATAACGTACTATGAGCACCTTATCAGACCTTTTGGTTATCTGTTTGATAACTTTTTCAAGTTCGTCCAGAGCCATGTTTGCTAACGTTGGGGAGGCCACTCCACCTTGCGGAGTACCTTCTACCGTTTCATTCCATACATTTTCGTAAACAAAACCTGCAGATAGCCATTGATTAAGAACTTTCTTGTCCATTGAAATATTATCCATTAGCCATGGATGAGATATTTTATCAAAACACGCTTTTATATCACCCTCAAGAACCCAATCTGCAGATGTTCTCCGTGATAAAAGAACGAAACATTGCGCAATTGCATCTACACAGCTTCGACCCGGTCGAAATCCGTAGGAGTTTTTGTCTGCAGTAGTTTCCGTTATTGGTTCCAATGCAGATTGATGTAACGCTTGAATCGCTCTATCTTTCATAGTTGGTATCCCAAGCGGCCTTTTTTTGCCATTCTTTTTAGGGATGTAGATTCGTCGCATAGGCTGTGATTTATATCCTTTGCGACTAAGTGTATCAACTGCTCTTATTTTCTTTTTCGATGTCAGCCAGGTTTCTCCATCAATCCCTGGTGTCTTTATGCCACGATTTTTCGTAACCCTCTTCACTGCAAGTAATTTTGCATTGCGTGAGTGGGTTAGAATCCATTGGAGCGCGTTGACCTTGCCAAAACGTTTTTCTTCAACAGCCTTGGCGATACGCACTTGAAGTCGCTTCACCTCAAACTCAACTTTCTTCCAATTAATTGTATTCCAGGCGTTATCCTTAGCTGAAGGTGCACCATTTGATAACTGAATTATCATTTGCCTTCCTTCATTACAAGTGATTCTTCAAGATTTCTCGCCATTAAAGACCAGCTAGACGTCAGCATGCTTTCGCATCGAGTAATATTGCAACTCGTATCCTCGTTATTACGACGAAGCATTTGCTTTTTCTAACCTCCTACACCACCTGAGTCATCGGTTGGCCTCGCAGCCAACCTACCAGTTTAACCGGAACTCAAATGGGTTCTCACGTTCCGCATAGAAAAGTACATTGGGTTAGGTGCCCACTTTCAACCGGGAAGCATACTGACCACGAGCCAGAATATCCAAACCTGGCTCCAGCTTCCGTTACCTTTTGGTTCAAGTGTATTAGCCATTTCCACTTGTTCGTACTAACGGTCTTTGTCGCGGACTCACATTACATTCACCATACCAATTAGCTAGCACTTACCCAGATATGGCTACCAGGAAGGGCTTCTCTCACGATACGTCCCCCAGAGAGCTTCCCCTCTTTTGTTACATTGTCAGGCCAGCTCTTTATTCATGGCCCTAGCTTCGTTCAGTGGTATGAACGGTCTGCGCCACAGTCCATTGAAAGGCAGACAACTCTTCAGTGCAGCTTTCGTGTCGCAATAGATAAGGTACCGGCCTGTTGTAAAAGATGAGGAAACTTTACACACTCTGATAAAAAGGATCTAATCCATCAATTTTAATTGAATAACAAGAAGTTAAATGCAAGGAAGAATTCTCGACAAATCC
>NZ_RXNW01000026.1 GCF_004283175.1 Legionella longbeachae | reverse complement strand
TGATTCCAAAAGGACTGGAAAAGCAGCTTGGTCTACTATCTGGAAAGGATGGTTCCGTTTACAAGAGCGAGTTGAAGGACTTTGGATAGCTACCGAGTTGATGAAGATGTGATCAAGAGACAGCCCAATTACGGGGGCACTCCCCATTTAACAACACAACACCCTAACACGGGTTCTATAATTTTCAAAGTTACGAAACCCATAAGCTCTTCGTTGCATTAATTTCTATAAACCCATTTAGTAATTCATTAGACCTTCTAAGTTCATTTGATTTAAATGAGAACAAAATACAATATTAATGATCGTTTGTGGGTTTGTATGGATCATAGTGTAAAAAAATATTACTTAATGTGATTGTTTTGGTGAAATAATAAAATTATAATCCTACACTGTTATTCAAGGATATTAATAAGGAGATGTTATGAACGTATATCATTCTAATAGAATTGATGCCGATGAAGATAAGGATGAATATATGCCTTGGTAAACAAAGGAGATGTTAGTATCTCCTTTTATAGTTTTACATTAATATGAAATTAGTTTTCAATAATGAAGTTTTCGTGGTCATTGATGACTTCCTAGAGCAACCGTCTTTTGAAAAAATTTGGAATTTTATTCAAACTGAAAAATTCAAATTTGTTCACTCTTCAAAATGGGTAAATGCTTTTAGTCTTGAGGACGGATCTCCTTTATGGGGCAACGTTACAATTTTTCATCCTAGGCCTGAGGCTTGCACAACAGAGCAAGTTTACCCTACAAAATCAACCATTGATTTATTTATACAAGAACTAATCGCAAGTTCTTCTGAGTACTCTCATTTAATTGGTTTCAAGGATAGAGATTGGGATTTTTTCTATGCTAGACCGTATTTATATCCTAGAGGATCAGGGCTTTCTTGGCATACTGATGGGAAGTACAAAATTTCAGGTGCTTATGTGTATTACTGTCATCCAATTTGGGACATAAATTGGGGGCTGAATTACTAATAAATCCTACTCCTCAACTTGACTTCGATTATCCCGAAGAGACGTTAATCAATAACAATAAGAAAAAGGTTGGATACCATTTAAATAATACTGAATTGAATAAGTATGCTGATGATGGAATTGGATATTATATTGTGCCAAAACCCAATAGATTGGTTATTTTTAAAAATAATATTCTTCATTCTATAAAAAAAATAGAAAATGCAGCAGGAAATCATGTAAGAGCATCAATAACATGTTTTTTTATGAGTAATGACAAAATACATGAATCGAAAGAGGCAGAAAAAGAACATTCAATCTAACGATAGTTTAGCTATGCCAAATTATAGATAACTATTAGTTTTAATATGCTTGGACATCATGAAATGAATTTAGTACATGAAATTACACCTACTCAAGCTCAAGAAAAAGTAAATTTTGTTATTTTGATACCTAATTCTGATGAAGTCGCATTATCTAATTTTATACTGAGAAAAGAGGATATTCCCTATAATGAACAACCAAGTTATTATCAATTTAAAAAATGGTCTGCTTGGTGCTCTGCCCATTTCTCTTCCTATTGTTATAATATCAAGTATAAAAATGCACTCTTGAGATGTAAACAATTTTTGTATGACTTTGGGCCTTTATCAGTATTAGATCATGCTGCTCTATACGATCATTGGGTTTGGGAAATGAAACCCCACATATTTAATCAAGAAAATATTTGTTGGATTGGTTATGACTATTCAAAATCGAAAACATTAAGTTTCTTATCCCATGGTACTAATATTGAACTTCGCCTACTCCAAGGGAGTTTAGAGGATGAAGAGCTCTTAGAGCTTTGTAAGTTGTTTTCTCCTCTTTTGTCTTCAAGTGAAATATTAAAAAAGAGTTTTTTTGAACTTTCTTATTGGTCACGTTACACCAAGTGCATAGAAAATGCTTGCATTAATAGGAATGAATATATACCCCCTTCAAGTATATGGAATTTAAGATGGCCATTACATAATATCCTTAAAGGCAGCAAACCGGATCTCAATATAAAGTTTTTAAACCATCTTAACTTAGACTTTAATTTGGATAGTCAATTTATTTTTGGTAATGAAAATCAAATAGAAGAAATTCAATTTGTCCTGTTCCCAAATAATGGAAAGAAAAACCAAATCGTTTGGTTTCGTGTTTTTAATAAAGCCTCCTTTCCAATAAAAAAAACAGCACGTTCTAGATTGCCTAAGATGAACTCATTTAGTGGATATAGTAATTTTAATTTAACAGTTCTAAATTCGAAGGGTGGTTTGATTTCGAGCAATATATACATTGCAAGTTTTAATAATTGTTATGGACCACATGACGCTCTTTGGTGGGATGATGAAAATACTTATCTATTACAGATAAGCTTCAGCGCCAATAATTCTATAGAGTATTTTAAAGAAATTTTCTATCAACTTATTAGGTGACATAATTTTTGCTACGTATAGCAACCTTGGTTCCTTTTTACTAAATGAGCTCAATTTCCTCTGCTTGAGGTCCTTTCTGTCCCTTACCCGCTTTAAACAGTACATTGGCACCTTCAGGAAGAGATTTAAAGCCACTACTTTGAATGGCACTAAAGTGAACAAAGTAATCTTTGCCACTGTTTTCAATAAAACCAAAGCCCTTACTTTCGTTAAACCATTTTACCTTACCACGTAATTTGTCCGTCATATATTTTCCTAAACTCTTGGATTTAATCGATCAGTTTGATGTGATAGGATAAGCTTTGTCAATATGTGATTTTTAAGAAAGTGATAATACCTTTTTTATAAAGTTTGAGTCGATAAAATAATCACTCGCATATTCACCTCTAATTAAGCGATTTGTCAGGATAAGGATGATGACTGTATTTTTAAGGATAGCCCATGACATTAAGTAATATATTGATTGCTAGCGATTTCTCCAAGCATGCCGATTGGGCATGGCAACGTGCTATTGATTTAGCAAAATCAAACCAGGCTAAGATTCATTTTCTCCATGTCGTAACACCGCCGTTAAGTAGTGTTTTACCGCCTTCAGAAACTGAATTGCAGCCTAATTTCTTGTCTAAGAAAAAAGAAATTGAAGCGAAGATTTTAAAGAAATTAAAAGATAATAAGCTATCTAGCGTTTCTGTGGTATTGGGTAGAGCTTCTGAAGAGATTGTCCGATATGCTGGTGAAAACGATTGTGAATTGATTATTGTTGGTGCTCATGGTCGTTACTATATTAATGAGTATGTTTTAGGTACTACTTCTGGCTCAATTATCAGGCAAAGTCGTGTTCCTGTGTTACTTATAAAAAAAGAACCTGATTTTGCTTACAATCGGATAGTGATAGCAACAGACCTTACAGAAGCCAGTAAAGAGACGGTACAATTTACGTTTAACCGTTTTCCCCATGCCAGTTTTCAGCTGTTGCATATCGTTGATGTTTATTATCGACAATTCTTTAACCCAACCGATTTAGATGAAGAATTTGTAGACACCAAGCATCCTAAAACAAAAGATATTTTCGAAAAGCTCGATGACTTCCTTAGTCAATGTCAAGTCGATAAAAGCCAGTTTGAGAGAAAAATTATGGGCGGTTACTACGCTGATTGTATTATTACGCAAACCCAAAAGTGGAATGCTGATTTGTTGGCATTTGGTACACAGAGTAAATCGGGACTACATTACTTACTGATGGGAAGTGTTGCCAAACGAATTCTCCATCTTAGTACTGTGGACATGCTTGCCGTACCTCCAAAAGCATAACGGATTGATTTTAAAACAATAATTCATGATTTTCCATATCGACTTAAGGCATATTCTCCCATGTTTTTGGCGACTTCTCCTTCAGCAAAGAATACTTTGCCTGTAATTTCTTTCTGTAATAAAGCGGCTTCTTCTTCATCATGGGTACGAACAACAATTTCTATTTTTGGATTAAGTTGGCAAGCATATTGAATCATCTTCCTTAGGTGGACGGTATCTGCTATGACAATCAGGAGCATACTGGCATGAGTAATATGGCTTTGAATCAGCACGGAAGGCTCGGATGCATCACCATAAACCGCAGGCAAACCAGCAGCCCGTAGACTTGTGATTAATTCTCTGTTTTCCTCAACCACAACATAAGGAATATTTTTTTCAGAGAGCAAATGGGCAACGCGCTTCCCAACGCGCCCATAGCCCACTAAAACCACTTGCCCTGCAAGATACTCCTCTTTTGTGGACATCGGTAATTCAGCCAAAGAATCGTGAGCCTGTTCAAAAAGATGAAGTAATCGAGGGTAAGACTTTATCCACGCATGAACAGGATTTATTAATTTAAATATAAGTGGGTTAATTGCGATGGAGATCAGTGCTCCAGCCAGAATAAAACTTTGACCTTCTTCTGGAAGCATGCCTAAACGTACTCCAAGCTCTGCAAGGATGAATGAAAACTCACCAATTTGCGCCAGACTTGCTGATACGATTAATGCGGATTGTAATGGGTAGCGAAAAGCAAGAACGAGTACAAACGCTGCAATTGACTTTCCGATGACGATAATACCCACCACCATTAAAATTTGTAAGGGTTGTTCAAACAACACAGCGGGATTAAACAGCATACCAACTGAAACAAAAAATAACACAGCAAAGGCATCTCTAAGTGGTAAAGATTCTTCAGCAGCACGATGGCTAAACGAAGACTCTCGCATAATCATCCCGGCAAAAAAAGCACCTAAGGCAAACGAAACGCCAAATAATTTAGAGGCCACGTAAGCGATGCTAATTGCTGCAGTAATCACACATAAAGTAAACAATTCGCGTGAGCCGGTACGAGCAACAAGCCAGAGTAGTTTAGGGAAGTATCGTCGACCGGCTAAGAGCATGAACGCAATGAAGGCTGATACTTTAACCAGTGTTAAGCTAAAAATAAACCATAGAGGCTGGTTGTGAGTGCCAACGGCTGTGCTGTCCCCCAGCCAGTGTGCCAGCGGGGGAAGCAACACCAGCACAACCACCATAACCAAGTCTTCGACTAGAAGCCAGCCTACAGCAATGTGGCCATTAATCGACTCAAGGGCTCTGCGCTCTTCAAGTGCTCTTAATAATACAACGGTACTGGCTACGGATAGAGAAAGCCCAAAAATTAATGCGCTGCCATAATTCCAATCCCACAGAATGGCAACACAGCCGCCAAGTATTGTTGCTGCAAGGATTTGGGCTATTGCGCCGGGGATCGCAATCTTGCGTACCCGCATCAAATCCGATAATGAAAAATGTAATCCTACCCCAAACATCAGCAGCATGACCCCAATTTCGGCAAGCTCGTGGGCAATGCTGATGTCAGCCATCAATCCAGGAGTATATGGTCCAATAGCAACACCCGCCAATAAATAACCAACCAATGGAGGAATCTTAAGTCGTGCGGCAAGCAAGCCTAAGATTAATGCTAAAGCAAATCCCATCGCGATGGTGGTAATTAGGGGAAGCGAATGATGCAATTTAAATAGTCCTTTTCTAAATTTTTTACTATGCTCACTATCTACTCAAGAAAATAGTCTAAAATATAATTATTAAAAAGAGTTTACTCTAAAAATCAATTAAATAAAGTAATGTGGGGCTAAATTTGGCTTATGAATTCATGGAGGAAAAGGATGAAGCAATTTCATAATATTCTGTTTGTAAGTAACGGAATTGGTGAAGAAACGGAGGCTTTAGGACATGCGATAAGATTGGCAATGGATAATAACGCAAGTCTTGATATTCTGATAACATGTCCTCCCTTTCCACATAGTCTTGATGACTATAAAAGCTCGTATGAGACTTTTCTTATAGAAAAAATGAACCACACCATTCAATCCGCGAAAACGACCTTATCTCATAATAAGAAAGAACCATCAATAAAGATAGAAGTTGAATGTGAAAATACACCTTATATTCATATTATTCAGCGTGTACTTCGCCACTCCTACGATCTTGTAGTGAAGGCGACAGAAAAAAATGAGAATAAAAAAGGGTTTAGGGCATTAGATATGGCTTTGTTACGCCAATGCCCTTGCGCTTTGTTTCTTCACCGTCCGATAACTCCTGATGAAACCATTCATATCGCTGTTGCTATCGATCCCAAAGATGAAGAAGTTTCAGGCCATGATCTTGCCATTAACCTTTTAAGGTTGTCTTATGCTCTTTCAATACATTATAAAGCTAAATTAAGTGTTATTACTTGCTGGGATTTTGTTCTGGAAGATTATCTGCGCCGTAGCGTTCTTATTGATATTCCTCCACCAGAGCTGGATGAAATGGTTATGAAAGAGAGTCGCTCGCATTATAGTGCATTATGCGCACTGATTCATGAATCGAGCATAAAACCTCAACCAACCATCTATCACCTGAAAGGCCGCCCTGCAGAACTTATTCCTTCGTGCATTAATGAGAATAAAATTGACATTTTAGTAATGGGGACTGTCGCGCGAACAGGAATATCTGGCTTTTTTATTGGTAATACAGCCGAAAATATTCTGCAAAAAATCAATTGTTCACTCTGGGCACTTAAACCACAGGGATTTGTATCGCCTGTTAGAGCTTATTGAAATCAAAAAATAGCAATCTTCTCTTTCATAATTTGGGATAATATGAAGAAAAATAATAAGCTTCATTCATGGCATGATCGTATGGATACTGATATTTGTAATGAGCTTATTACCTCAACAGAAGAGGGTTTAACGCTAGTCGAGGCAAAAAATCGTCTTTTGAAATTTGGATATAATACTCTTCCTTCGCTACCTCCCCGTTCGGCCTTTGCAAGACTTCTTTCTCAATTAAATAATGCGTTAATTCTTGTGTTATTAGCTGCTGCGGTAGCTACTTTATTTTTAGATCAGATTACTGATTCAGTAATCATCTTTGGCGTTATATTAATCAACACCGTCATTGGATTTATACAAGAAGGAAAGGCTGAAAAGGCGATTGCTGCCGTACATAGCATGCTTTCATTACACGCTACAGTTTTAAGAGAAAATAAGCGAATGATTATTCCTGCAAGCGAACTGGTTGTTGGTGATTTAGTACTCTTACAGTCTGGCGATAAAATTCCTGCCGATCTTAGATTACTACGTAGCAAAAACTTGAAAGTCAATGAAGCCATACTTACAGGAGAATCCAATACCGCTGAAAAGAAAACAGATGTGTTAGCTGCTGATACTCCATTAGCAGAACAAACGAATATAGCCTTTTCAGGAACGCTAGTTACTTCGGGGAAAGGGGAGGGGATTGTTGTTGCTATAGGAAGTCAAACGGAAATTGGTAAAATCAGCCAGCTACTTACCCAGGTACAACCCTTAATGACGCCGCTTATCAAGAAAATGTCTCGCTTTTCTCAATGGTTAAGTGGATTTATTTTAGTGTTTGCGGGAGCTTTGTTTCTTATTGGTTATTTTCTTCATCAGTTTTCAGCGCAGGATATGTTTATGGTCGCAGTAGGTATTGTTGTAGCGGCAATCCCTGAAGGATTACCGGTCATATTGACCGTGGCGTTAGCTATTGGGGTTCAGCGCATGGCCAGCCGATATGCTATTATCCGGAAACTTCCTGCTGTGGAAACTTTAGGTTCGGTATCCATTATTTGTACTGATAAAACGGGCACGTTGACCCGCAACGAGATGTCTGTACAGAAAATATGCTTGGCAATGGGCAATCTGGACGTCAGTGGTGTAGGCTACAATTCGGATGGTTGTTTTTATTTTGAAGACAAGGAAGTACTGCCTCAAACGAATCATGATTTATTGACTTTGGGAACAGCGTGTGTGCTATGCAATGATGCAGAGTTGGATTTTCAGGATAATGAGTCAAAATTACAGGGCGATCCCATGGAAGGGGCTTTACTCTCACTCGCTGCCAAAGCAGGGCTCTATCGGCATCAGCTGGAAGAACAATTCACATTGAAGGATGTGATTCCTTTTGATGCGGAACATCGCTTTATGGCTACCTTGCATCACCAAGAGCAATCAGCATTTATTTATTTAAAGGGAGCTCCTGAAGTTATTTTTAATTTTTGTTCCCTTCAACTTCATAACCAGGAGTACCACGCTTTTGACTTGAATTACTGGCAACAAAAAATCTCTGATTTAGCACAACAAGGATTGCGTACCTTGGCAATTGCTTACAAACCTGCTTCAATCAATCACGAAAAGATAGAGTTTTCAGATGTAGTGTCTGATTTGATACTGATTGGCATTGTCGGCATTATTGACCCTCCACGAGAAGAAGCTGTTCAAGCGGTAAAGGAGTGTCGAGCAGCTAATATTCGAGTCAAAATGATAACAGGCGATCATGCTATCACCGCGTTAGCTATTGCCAGGCAATTGGGAATAGGTGATGGTCAACACGTGTTAACTGGGAAGGAATTACACGAACTTAATGAGGGGTGTTTCGAGCAATCGATTGAATCAGTTGATGTTTTTGCACGCACCAGTCCTGAAGATAAATTACGATTAGTCAAGGCGCTGCAAGCCAAAGGTTATATCGTTGCAATGACTGGTGATGGAGTCAATGATGCTCCGGCCTTAAAGCGAGCGGACATTGGGGTGGCTATGGGGCATAAAGGAACAGAGGTCGCCAAGGAAGCAGCAGAAATGGTTATTACGGATGATAATTTTGCGTCTATTGTCGCGGCAGTAAAAGAAGGACGAACTGTTTATGACAATTTAAAAAAAGCCATTTTATTTTTGCTGCCAAGTAATGGTGGTGAGACACTAAGTCTGGCCATTGCTATTATCATGGGTTCTACCTTGCCGATTACCCCAGTACAAATTCTATGGGTCAATATGACTTGTTCTGTGGCATTAGGGCTTGCATTAGCGTTTGAACCATCAGAACCTCATATTATGAAACGTTCGCCTATTCCAATCCATGAATCTTTATTATCCAAATACCTTGTTTGGCGAATTATTTTTGTTTCCATACTGTTTGCAGTCAGTGTTTTCATTGTCTTTTATTGGGCATTATGGATTGGGGAAAGCCTTGAAATGGCACGAACAATGGCCGTGAATACATTGGTACTCCTGGAAATTTTTTACCTGTTCAGCTCCAGGTATATACATGGTCCATCTTTAACCTGGAAAGGGGTTCATGGAACAAAGCCGATATTAATCGCAATAGGATTAGTTGCTTTCTTGCAGTTAAGTTTTACTTATATACCATTTATGCAAGAAATTTTTAAAACAGAAGCCCTTAATCTTTGGCATAATGTTGGGATAGGAGTAATAGGCATCTTTGGCTTCATTGTCATAGAGTTCGAGAAATTAACGACTTTGTTTAAGAAGTAAAAATATTAATGAGCTTACAGATGGCAGAATGCTTTTTTGAAATTGTTGTATTATGTTCCTTTAAAATAAGTTACTTGGGGAGCAATGATTCATACATTGTTTGAACTATTGCTTTGGTCTTTTTACATATATTGACCACCATTCACATCCAGATTAGATCCCGTAATAAAACTTGATGCCGGAGAAGCTAAAAAGGCAACGGCTTCCGCAACATCTTGAGGGAGACCCAAGCGCCCAACCGGTATTGCTGAAATGATAGTATTTAATACTTCTTCTCGCATGGCACTCAGCATGGGGGGCAATATAGCTAGGTGAAATAGTGTTCACTGTAATGCCTTTACTAGCTATTTCAAGCGCCAGACTTTTGGTAAAACCAAATAAAGCCGCTTTAGTTGCTGCGTAGTTGCATTGTCCAAACTGACCTTTACGTCCGTTAATTGAGGAAATGGAGATAATCCGTCCGTATCCTTTTTCAAGCATTGCGGGTAAGGTGTTTCGTGTCATGTTAAATACACTTGTTAAATTAGCATTCAATACAGACTGCCATTGCTCAGGCGACATCTTTTTTAAACTGGAATCCTGCGTCACACCTGCATTGTTAACCAATACGTCAATACGACCATAACGCTCCATGACTAATGAGACCAGCTTTTCACAATCATGAAACTGCGCAATATCCGCATACAGTATATCTATTTCAAATCCTGATTTTTGCTGCTCTTTTTGCCACTGAACGGTTTCTTCATGATTGCCGCTCTTGAAATAGCAAGCAATCACGGAGTAGTCTGTTGCTAGTCGTTGCCAAGCTACCAGTACCGAATTCTGACCAAAGCTTACCTCCAGTAACAATGGCTATTTTTTTCTCCATCACTATCCTCCTTAATTAAGTCAGTTTGTCCGTATAAAAAGTACTTTATGGCTTTGAAATAGAAAGATTGAGAAATAAATGGCATTAATTCAATTATCAGATTGTGGTTCATCTCCATTCGAGCGTCTTTTAGGCCATGCACCTAAAATACTTGAGGATTGGAGTCGGCTTGAATCTGGTTTTTTTCAAAGCTCAACGTTTAACCCCGATTTTCTTGAGCAAGTAAGAAGAGCATTAGCATTCAATAACCAATGCCAATACTGTATGGCAAAGGCGGGGCCACCTGATCAAAACTCAGGCGATAATCGACTGATAGAAGCGCTTCGATTTGCAAACAAATTTTCAATATCCAATTTAGTAGATGAGAAAGAAATAGTTCGTTTAAAAAGTTACTTTTCAGAAGCTGAGCTGGTAGAGTTGATCGCATTTTGTAGTTTTATTTCTGCTTCTCAAAGAGTTGGTGCAGTGCTAGGCCTTAAAGAGGCCTCTGTTTACATAAAATAATTACTTAATGATTAGTTATAACATCTTCTTATCCTATCTATGGAAACCTTTTTTTAAATTTTTCTGTAAAAACTGTTTTTATCTTTTTTTATTATATCAGATAGGTAAGGAATCAGGCTAAACGGTGGTGGAATGAGCAGCCTTCAAGCCTTGCTCCAGAGCAATCTCCTCAACATCACGTTACTCAGGGCACAACCAAGATACCACCAGACCAATATCAATATGATATTCTGATTAAAAACCCACCATAAGAAACTCATCATCTGACATGTTCCAGAAACATCCACCAGCTACCAGAACACGGAATTTTCTGCGACAAGGTCAACATATTTGTTACAATTGTCATGCCACTGACAAGGACATATTTTTATTATCCTAATACACTCAGGCTCTATTTTTAACGAAGTATTAAGACAAGAGGCAATGATGCAAAAAAATGCAATTGTTCAATAGAAACAAGTATTTTTATTTTACTTCTTAGCTACATTGATTCCTTGGGGTGTTTGGCTTATGGCCTCTTATATAAGCGTGCATCCTACAATCATTGCTCATTCTGGGATTTTGATTACGCTATTGCTTATCATTGGGATTATTATACCAGCTATTATTGCTTTTTCGCTGATTTCAGCTAATTCTTCACTTTCATCAGATTTAAGAAGTCGATTTTTAACTTTGAAAGGGATCCGCCCAGTTTATTTATTTCTTACAGCTTTCTTGATGCTGGGGAGTATCCTTTTAGCGCAAGTAATTTCACTATTTTTTGGTTATAACGCTGATCAATTTCATTTAGCAAATCAAAGCTCTTTTCATGGTGGAGTCTTACCCGGGTGGTTTTGGATTTTTTTTGCATCTTTAGCTGAAGAACTTGCTTGGCATACTTATGGTACAGATTGTTTGAGAAATCGTATGAATCTTCTTTGGACTTGCATACTTTTTGCTGCATACTGGGCTATCTGGCATTATCCTCTTTTTTTGATCCAGGGCTATTACCAAAATAATGTAGCACATCTGGGACTGATGTTTAGCCTCAACTTCATGTTCAGTATCTTCCCCTTTGTGGTCCTGATGAACTGCCTCTATTATAAGACTAATCGTAACGTGCTGATTGCAATTGTTTTTCATATTACAGCGGGTTATTTTAATGAGCTATTTAATACAGACCCTCACAGTAAAATTATTCAAACTATACTGCTTGCAATTTTAGCGCTGGGAATAATATTTTATGACAGAAATTTCTTTCTCAAGAAGCCCTACAGTACACCATAGCATTTTCAACATGAAAACAGGCTTTGCACAGAATATTCGATGATCCGGTAGAAGTGGATGTTGCTATGATAAAAAATTCATTGTTGAGTTTAGTATGCTAGACTTGGAAGGAGGTTGTGCCAAGGAGCAATACGGTGAAGTTGTGTGTGGTACATGAGTATGTATGAAAGACAGATAGGGTAAGTTTTTTTGGAAATGACGGGTAGTTGTGAACTTCATGCTTATGGATATGTTCAGTATGGTAAATAGCAAGTGTCGCAACTGCATTGAGCTCCTAATTCGAGACAGTTACTGCTTAAACAATAATGCATTGAGTTTAAAGAGATAAGGAGGTGTTTCATGGATGGAACTATTCTTGTTAGCTGCCAGAGAGTGGAAACAAGGCAGATACATACAAATATATATCAATATGCTGGAATCTTTCTAATACAATTAGTACTTGCCTTGATTTTGTTCATGCTAATTCCATTTGCATCGGCTCAATCTTGCCGTTGGGATGGCACTGCTCCTTTTTGCAATGGTTCTTGTGGAGGAAATGAAGTCGAAGTAACAAGGCTAGATGGAATTCCAGATTTCTGGGTTCCTCCGTTTGTTAATATGAATCCTCCATTCGGGAAGAATTGTGCTACAGGAACGAAGGCACTTTGTTGTTCGTCACCTGGACGGGCCTGCCGTTGGGATGGTACCGCACCTTTTTGTTCCGGTTCATGTCGAAGCAATGAAACAAAGTCAACGCCACCACCAGGCACTTCAAGTGGAGCTGCATGTGTGACTGGATCCAAAGTTTACTGTTGCACTAAATTAGGTACCTCCGGACAAATGCTTGTTGCAAAAGATTGTTCTTACGGTCCCGGTACTTGTGCCCCGGGTTATGTTTGGCGAGAGGCTAACTCAACCGATCATGTTTGTGTCACCCCCAAAGTACGCTTAGCTACAAAAAATGACAATAACCAGGCAGCGAAGCGCCGCAACCCGAATGGAGGAGCGTATGGACCAGATACTTGTCTGCAAGGGTTTGTCTGGAGAGAAGCTTTTCCTGGTGATCATGTCTGTGTAACACCAAAAGCCAGGTCTCAAGCAGCACAGGACAATCACTGGGCCAATATACGTAATGCATGTCCTTGAACATTCGCAAGCCTGGGCTGGGTTGAAAGCCCAGCGCTGCAGTTGTGTATGACTCTGAGTTGGGTTTGACATTTCACCAATGTGAAGCCCAATACCTTTTCAATACTTAAATTTAGTTTACTCAAGCCCAAATAAATAATAAATTAATAGTATGAATTTCTGCCCCTCCTGGGTCTTTTTTTAAAGCTCTAGGTAATATAGGGAATGAAATAGGATTAAAAGATCAATTCATTGATTTTCTTGAAAAACAAAAAAAATTTCTGAGAACCTTAAAATTGAGATTGAAAATAAATCATGGTGGAGTAAGTTAGTAGTTTCCAAACTACTGTCAAAGAAGAGGCTGCTCAACTCATATTTTAAAAATATAATATCTATGTTGATAACTCACATGGCCGCATTTTAAAAAAAATCCTTGGCAAAACAATCAGTTATCTTTAACCTAAAGGAAAAGTAAAAGTTATAATTTCCCATCCTAATTATTAAAAAGGTATAACAACTTTTGTTTTCTGATTAATAAACTCACCTTTTATTCACGCGTGTTGACAATTCATCCCCACCACCTATCAGGTTTTATTTGAATGGCATCAATTTTTAATGGGTAATGGCCAGCATTTGGAATTAGGAAAATCTATTTTTCACTAAAGAAATTAATTGTTTTATAATGATTCTATTGGCTTGAAACCCATAGACGATGGGATTTTCGTGATTGATTCTATAAGTCTAAAATCAATCACGAGGTAGAGATCCTATGATTTTTATGGTTGGTATCAATTAACGCTATTGAGACGAGCCGTCTGTTTTGCCTGAGTAGCATCAGCTGGTAAATTGAGACCATTGGGGTTAACAGCCCAAGTAATACCTCCATCAGTTGAAGTATAGCTTAATGGGAAATAGCCCGCCGTAGCACCCATTTTTGTGTAATAGCCAACGGCATTACAAAGACCTTTTGCTCCATCACAAGTAACACTAAACAGCCCCGCATTACTCAGAGCGCCTGTCGCGGCATCAGCAGGAAGAGGTAGTTTCGAAGAGCTTACAGTCCACGAGTAACCGCCATCAACGGAAGTATAACTTAATGGAGCAACGGTGCCTGCACTGTCTGTGTAATATCCAACTGCACTACAATTTAAACCTGTTTGACCACAAAAAACACCATTGAGATACGTTTTTTGTCGGCGTGCTGGAGTAATTACATCGTCAGGTAGAGGTAGCATCAAACTCAGTTGCCATGTAACACCGCTGTCATTTGAAATATAGCTTAATGGAGTAATCCCTGTACTGGCATTATAATAATACCCAACCGCAGTACAGTGTCCCCCGCTATTACAAGAAATAGCCTGTAGCACACTTTTTTGCTGATTTTGGCTAGGTGCATCTGTTGGCTCAGGAAGAGGGAGTTGGCTAAGAGTCCATGAGCGTCCTCGATTTGTTGATGTATAGCTTAATGGTACCGTTGATGTATTGATATTTTTGTAAGAGCCTATTGCAGTACATAACTCACCTTTAGGATCACAAGAAATACCATAGAGTAAATTGTTCTGCTTCCGAGAGGGTGTGATTACATCAGATGGTAACGGTAGTGGTTCACTAAGCTCCCATTGTTTACCGCCATTTTTCGATATATAGCTTAATGCGGAAGTACCACCAGTGTTGTCATTATAATATCCAACTGCCGCATAAGACGGTTCTTCTGATGATGTACTTGTCACTCCGAGGAGAATGGAGCTTTGCGTGTCAGCTGGCATACTCACATCGGTTGGTAAAGGCAATGTTGTACTTAACGTCCAATGAGCGCCGTTATCAGTCGAAAAATAACTTAACGGTGCAAACGTATTTGGACCCCCAGCATTATTAGTATAAGCTCCTACAGCAGCACAATAATGAACTGCTTTATTGCAGTAAATACTATTAAGAAAGCTACTTTGTTGGGCAAGGGATTGAATGACATCAGCGGGGAGTGGTAGAGGTGAGCTTAGTTTCCAGTCGATACCACCACCATAATAGGCTAAAGGGGCAAGGCCGCCACTGCTATTTAAGTACGACCCAACGGTTACAGTTGTTTGTAATGCTACATTCAAAGGGACAGAAGCTGTTGTGCAGCTAGAGCCATTACAAAGAGCAAATCCGGATTTAGCTTCTCCGCTGATATCAAGCTGTAAGGTACAACTTGCATTTCCATTCAGCTTAATTGGGTTTGAACAATAATTTGGATTGGTTGAATTCTGAACAGCTGTTGCTGGTTGTCCCTGTATTTTGTATCCTTTCCGAATTGATCTGGTTTGATTAGTGACGGTGTAATATGCAGATACAATACCTCCTGGATATACTGATACCGGAAATATTTCTTGCTGATCAGGAGTAATCGTGAAATTTGCGCTAGCAAAAGATTGATTCGTTGTTAATAAAATCAAAGCGTTGCTAAATAGTAATACTGGAAGATTGATTTTTTTATACATTATAAATTCATCCTGTTTCGATAAAAGACTCTTAATCCTTGAAAATAAGCTAATTCGTCTATCAAGGGCTATGATTATTGCTTTATCAATTAAGCAAGCAAATGTCACTGCACTTCAATTCTTAATGAGTTTTTATAACTAAGTCAACTTTTAAAGTAAATACTGGAGAGTGCCATTCATTTATCATTACAATTAAGGCGTGTTGTCAACACGCCTTATTTTTATTGAATATGAATTGCTCTTAAAATTATTGAAAATAGTCAATGATATTGTTCTAATGCTTGAAATATCACAATCTTTATAAAAAAATCTCAAGAGATTATGTATGATATTTTATCTCTTTGGGTGATGATAGAAATTAACTCAATAAATCATTATTTTTTTAATATAAGGACAAAAATTATGTCAATAAGGAATGCTCTTTTTAGCTTGGTCAGTTGCCTTTCTCTTTCCTCCCTTGCTTGTGCTGGATCTATGGGGCCAATATCCTCTGAAGTCCAAGGTTTTCATCCCGTTATTTCTGTCTTTGGTGGCCCTGCTTGGTTTGATGTGAGTACAAAGACGCGCACTTATTTGGGTACTGATGATGATAAATTTATTTATCACAACAAAAGCGATAATCAGGCTAAAGGCTTTGTGGGTGTGTTTCTGGGTGGCGAATTCCAGCTTCCATATAAGAAACTCTTTCTACAAGGGGGCGTGGAATACGATTACTTCGGTAGTTCTCGTGTTAAAGGCTCTAATTCTGTAGGTATCGAACCACAGACCTATACATACTATAACTATTCCTGGAATGTGCAAACACAACAAGTGCTTGCCGTAGCTAAGCTCTTGACTACTACAGAACTTACCCTCGGAACTGTGCGTCAATTTTTTCCATATTTTTCTGTTGGATTAGGTGCGGCGTTTAATAACGCCAATGGTTTTAGAACGAGCATAGAAGAACTTGGTGTGAATGTAACACCTATCTTTAGAAGTCACTCCCAATCAGTATTTTCCTATACCCTTGGTGTTGGAGTTGACACACCAATAAATCAACAGATGCGCCTTGGTTTAGGCTATCGCTTTTCCGATTTTGGAGCTGCCTCTCTTGCTAATGGAGAAGTTGTGATTAACCAATACAGAGCACCGGTAGATTTTGCATTAAGCACACCACACATTTATGCTAATCAACTCATTGTACAGCTGACTTATCTGGCTTAATCATAGCTCATGACCGGTTGCAAATGCCTAAATTATGTTCCATAGAGAGTGCTAGTGGCCGCGATAATATGACAATCCCGTATTAGGCGAAGCCGTAATACGGGATTATTGGGAACATTAATCTTGGCAACCGGGTAAAGCCTGTTTGATTTTAGTCAACATTTTAGGTGTAACATTCTCTTGATTCCCAATTTTACTAATTCAGGTCTGAGTGACAGTCATCAAAGTGGCCGTTTCTTCTAAAGAAGGTGAGGTTTAATATCTAATAGAATATTTAAAGAGATCGTTAGCAATGTGCAGATGAACTAACCTATGATAAATATGGCTTTAGGGATGTCTATTTTTTTCCAGGAAGAATTATTTAAGCGCAAAGTTTAAACAATTATCAGGTTAAAATAAAAATAGTGCGAGTCAAGACTGTTTTTTTATTATTTATTTGTATACCATACCCATGTTTAAATTCTTTTCCTTTTCCCTTTTCTGTGGATATCTTTTACATCAAATTATATACGATTAATCAAATAACCTATTTAAAACCTTACTGTGCCTGATTTAAAGCATTTTTAACTTCCTGTATTTCATTTAAGTTATTCACATTTTCTGTGGATAAGTCTGTTTATAGTCTGTTAACCTCTTTGTGGAGTTTAGAAGAGAATCAGGTGGTTCATCATTTACCAAAGTGTTTGTCATCAATCTACAAGCATAATAATGCGGTCCTTTTTTATAGGGTTTTGCTATCGTTAGCGCCTCAATTTCGACTACCTTCATTGTGATATAATACAAATCTATAAAATTTAATAAAAAGTTATTGACATACCCGAGAAAACAAGTAGAATTCGCACCTCGCCTCCAATGGGCACGTTCATTAAGAATAGAGAAGACAAACTGTGTGGGCACTTTGAAAGACTTTGAGTGCTGATGAAGTATATAAAGAAGTAAGAAGCTGGTTTAAGACTAGCACAGGAATTGAACTGAAGAGTTTGATCC
>NZ_RXNW01000025.1 GCF_004283175.1 Legionella longbeachae | reverse complement strand
TCCTAAAGGAACTATCTGAGTAGGGTTAATCATAGAATGACTATAATAATCGTGATGTTTGATATGATAGAAGTTGACCGTTTCACTTACACCAGGCCACTGATATTACTCACGCAGATATTCCGAAATATTGGGATAATCTTCAATTCGTTGTCTATTACATTTGAAATGGCTGTAATATACCGTATCGAATCGAATTAAGGTTGTAAAAAGTCGCCAATCTGCTTCGGTGATGGTGTCACCTAATAAATAACGTTTTTTACGTAAAATAGACTCAATGCGATCCAGTGTCTTAAAAAGTCGCTTGTATGCGCTTTCGTAAGCACGCTGCGATGTGGCAAAGCCGCAAGAGTAAACACCATTATTGACATTTTTGTAAACATACTCATTAATTTTATCAATAGCGCTTTGAAGATTTTGCGGATAATAGTCCTTGGCGCTTTGTGTAATAGAATTAAACGATTGATTAAACATACGAATAATATCTGATGATTCGTTGTTAACGATTACTTGTGTTTCTTTATCCCATAATACTGGAACTGTCACCCTACCTGTATATTTGGAATCATTTGTAGTATATATTTCATAAAGATAGCTTGCATGATTAACTTCATCCCCGGTACTTCCTTCGCTCACACAAAAGGTCCAACCATGCTGCAACATTTCCGGGCTAACAATGGATATAGATATATGTTTTTCAAGATTTTTCAATTTTCGGAAAATTAAAGTTCTGTGTGCCCAAGGGCATGCTAGTGAAACATATAAATGATAACGCCCAATTTCGGCCTTAAATCCACCTTTACCTGATGGTCCAGGTGCTCCATCGGGAGTTACCCAGTTGCGTATAGTAGAATTCTCTCTAAGAAATTTGCCACCGTGTGATTTAGTTTCGTACCATTGATTAACCCATTGTCCATTAATCAATAAACCCATAATGATGCCCTTTCATTGTATTTAGGACATATTAAATATAGCCGCAAATTAATGGACTATATAATAAGGTGTACAGCAATAAACCCTAGAATTAATACCAGTCCAAATCCTATTGCAATAGTAGTAACTAAGAGAAATGAATTGATGCATTTAAAACAATCCTTTTTATTCGCTCTGCTAACTTTTCGTAACTAATTATTTTTGTTGTAAATTTAGATAATAGGTTAATTTAAGCTACAATTATTAGTATTAAGATAGCTTACTCAAACATCTATTAAAATACATTGAAGCAGCCAATCTGGCAGGGAGAATGCAAGAATGAAACAATTTCATAATATCCTCTTTGTGAGTAATGGACTTGGAAAAGACACACAAGCTTTGCAACAAGCAATAAGTTTGGCTTTGGCTAGTAATGCCAAATTAAATATTTTGATACTTTGCCCCTCATTTCCGCACAGTCTTGAGGAACATAAAAATTCATATGAAGCATTTCTGCTAGAGAAAATGCAGCAATCTATTGACACGGCAAAAGCCTTTTTATCACTCGCCAAGAAAAAAACTTCTTTTAAATTAGAGATTGAATGGGGGGACACACCTGATATTCGGATTATTCAACGAGTACTCCGCGAGTCTTATGATCTTATAATTAAATCCGTAGAAAATAAGGAAGATACAAAAGGTTTTGAAGCTTTAGATATGGCTTTATTACGTAAGTGCCCTTGTACTTTATTTTTACACCGCTCATTTAACTCAACTGAAAATCTTCATATAGCTGTTGCAATCGATCCTAAAGATGAGGAAATATCTGGTCACGATCTCGCCCTTAATTTATTAAAATTATCTCAAACACTTTCAACTCATTACAATGGCCATTTAAGCATTATTTCTTGCTGGGACTTTATTTTGGAACACTACTTGCGCCATAGTGTTTTTATTGATACATCTGCAACAAAAATAGATGAAATGACCATCCGCGAGAGCGAAAAACAGTATCATACGCTTCTTAAATTGATTCATGGTGCAAACATCAACGATCCAACTATATACTATCTGAAAGGTATTCCTACCGAAATTATCCCCACTATGGTCAGTGAAAAAAAGATTGATGTTTTAATCATGGGGACAGTAGCACGTACTGGATTATCAGGATTTATTATAGGCAATACGGCTGAAAATATTCTACAAAAAATTAATTGTTCACTATGGGCACTTAAGCCACCAGGATTTATATCACCTGTAAAAGCTTATTAAATAACAATACTGGTTCTTTCGGTGTAGAAATCAGTTCTCGTGTTGTTGTGACACCCAGAGTAATTCAGTAACTACTAACATTTAAACTCATGAAGTCACCCAATAATCATAATTTTCCAAATCGATTTAAGGCATATTCTCCCATGCTTTTGGCAAGTTCTTCCTCGGCAAAGAATACTTTGCCTGAAATTTCGTTCTGTAATAATACGGCTTCTTCTTCATCATGCGTACGGACAACAATTTCTATTTTTGGATTAAGTTGATGAGCATATTGAATAATCTTCCTTAGATAGATAGTATCTGCTATGACCATCATGAGCATACTGGCATGAGCAATATGGCTTTGAATCAGCACGGAAGGTTCAGATGCATCTCCATAAACCGCAGGAAAGCCAGCGGCTCGTAGACTTGCAATTAATTCTCTATTTTCCTCAACTACAACATAGGGAATGTTTTTTTCAGAGAGTAAATGGGCAACGCGCTTCCCAACACGCCCATAGCCCACTAAAACCACTTGTCCTGCAAGATAATCATCTTTTGTGGACATCGGTAATTCAGTCAAAGAATCCTGGGCACACTCAAGAAAATGGAGTAATCCAGGGAAAGAGTTTATCCAAGCAAGAACAGGGTTCACTAATTTAAATACAAGAGGGTTAATAGCTATAGATATAAGTGCACCTGCAAGAATAAAACTTTGCCCTTCTGCAGGAAGCATGCCCAAGCGCACCCCTAGCTCAGCAAGAATGAATGAAAACTCACCGATTTGTGCCAGACTTGCTGATACGATTAATGCTGATTGTAATGGATAGCGAAATGCAAGGACTAGTACAAAAGCTGCAATTGACTTACCGATAATGATAATACCTACCACAATTAAAATTTGTAAGGGTTGTTCAACCAACACCGAAGGATTAAACAACATGCCTACTGAAACAAAAAACAACACAGCAAATGCATCTCTAAGTGGCAAAGACTCTTCAGCAGCACGATGACTGAACGAAGACTCCCGCATAATCATACCTGCAAAAAAAGCGCCTAAGGCAAACGAAACACCAAATAATTTAGAAGCTACGAAGGCAATGCTAATTGCTGCAGTAATCACACATAAAGTAAACAATTCACGTGAGCCGGTGCGAGCAACAAGCCAGAGTAGCTTCGGGAAATATCGTCGGCCGACCAAGAGCATGAACGCAATGAACGTTGATATCTTAAGAAGTGTTAGGCCAAAAACGAACCATAGCGGCTTGGTATGAATGCCCACAGAGAAGCTGTCACCCTGCCAGTGTGATAGAGGTGGAAGCAACACCAGCACAACCACCATAACCAGGTCTTCAACCAAAAGCCATCCTACCGCAATGTGGCCATTAATCGACTCAAGAGCTCCTCGCTCTTCAAGTGCTTTCAACAATACAACGGTACTGGCTACAGATAGTGAAAGTCCAAAAATTAGAGCGCTGCTATAACTCCAGCCCCACAGGATTGCAATACAACCGCCAAGTAGGGTTGCCGCAAGGATTTGGGCTATTGCACCAGGAATAGCAATATTGCGAACTCGCATTAAATCGGATAATGAAAAATGTAGTCCTACACCAAACATCAGCAACATGACTCCAATTTCTGAAAGCTCCTGCGCGATCTTGATATCAGCGTTCAACCCAGGAGTAAATGGTCCAATAACAATGCCAGCTAATAAATAACCGACTATTGGAGGAATCTTAAGGCGTGCGGCAATCAAGGCTAAGATGAATGCTAAAGCAAATCCCATCGCAATGGTGGTTATTAGAGGAAGAGAATCATGCAATTGAAAGTCCTTGTCTTTAGTTTTCCTATATTCACAACTTCTCAAGAAAATAGTCTAAAATTAATTGTTATAGATAGAGTTTACTCTAAAAATTAATTAGATAAAGTAATGAGGGTAAATTTGACTTATGAACTTATTGAGGAAGAAGGATGAAGCAATTTCATAATATTCTGTTTGTAAGCAATAGATGTGATGAAGAATGGATGCGAGTGCCTCTGACTTCACCAAAATAATCTATAAAGTTCATTTTTCATCCATTTAGTCAATTCAAATAAATAAATTTGATCATAAATAAAATAAAAATTCAAACAAATGCATCATGGTATAATCTTTCCCTTACAGTACCATGGTAAGCTTATCCTATTTGCACAGTTAGCATCGAAATCGATCCTCCATCAACACCTTCAACAGGAAAACATACTTTTTCGCCAGTTTGACTCGCACCCAGGACGTAAAGTAGGGGTAAGTAATGATCAGGAGTAGGGATCGAAAGTACTGCATCTGCCCCAAGTGTTTCGTAGTTCACGAGAGGTTTGTGATCACCCACAAGAAGCTGTTTAACAGTGCTTTCGAAGCGCGTTGCCCAATCAAAGGGCGCTCGCGAATGTTGACCCCAAGCGTAAGCATGAAGATTGTGTACGAGATTGCCGCTACCGACGATCAGTACCCCCTCTTCTCTAAGTGAAGCCAACTTCTTGCCAATCTCGAAATGAAATGATGCAGGCTTACTCTCATTGATACTAAGCTGGACAATAGGAGTGTCAGCATCCGGATAAACATGTTTGAGCACAGACCATGTGCCATGATCGAGCCCCCAGGAATTATCGAACTTCACATCTAGTGGAGCAAGAAGCTGTTGAACTCGTCTGGCAAGGACAGGATCGCCTGGTGCAGGGTATTGTACTTGATAGAGCTCGGGTGGAAATCCTCCGAAATCATGAATGGTGCGTGGCGCTGTGGCGATAGTGACGCCTGTATCGGACACGTACCAATGTGCAGAGATCGATAGAATTGCTTTTGGTTTTGTAATCTGTGCTCCGATCTGCCGCCATGCAGTAGTGTAGTCGTTATGCGTAATGGCATTCATCGGATTCCCATGTCCGAAGAAAATGACGGGTAACACGTTGATCATCGCCTGAGCCTCCTTCATGGCCACTTAATGAATTTCAGTATGTTTAGTGCTGTTAAATATTTTAGCAACAAAATGTCGATATAACCAATTATGCTTTTTTCATTGAGGCAACAGGTCTAAATATTGACTGTTTAGCGATACACTAGACTGGGCGCTGAATCCTGAATATTTATTCGAACAAAAGAGCTATGATAAAATTATAAACTAAATCAGATAAAAGCATCGTTGATGCTGGTAGACTAAATTTAAACCATCACTCACTCCAAATGAGCGAATCAAAGTAACTAGAGCACCGTTCTATTTCATTGATACACTGCAACAGAAATAGATGAAATAACAATCCGCGAAAGTGGGAATGCACTTCTTATATTGATTCATGAATCGAGCAAAAAGAAATAACTTATTCCATGACACCCATGTGTACCAATAACAATACATAATGACTTAAAAGAAAAAATAAGATTTTACTTTACCAAAGAAAATAGTATTTGAACCATATTTCTGATTACAGCAATAACTTCAGTTAATGGCTTCTGCTCTAGTTCATTTTTTCTCAAAAAGGCTCTCCACATTAGTTCCCTGCTTGGGTCGTTAGAAAACTCATCGGTCAGCCCAATAGGCAGCGCTTCAGGAAGCGCCATACCTCGACGAGTAAATGTAGCCTGTATGGCTTTAGCTAGAATTTGATTATCTATCTGCTCATTACTTAATAATACATAAAGATCCAAGTAGTCTTTTAATCGACTATTCACCATGCCCAATAATACAATTGCGTGCAGCTTTTCTGCAATTACCGTATAAATTGGGTAAGTACGGATTTTAGGGGCAGGAAGATCACTGAGAAGCACAGGATAATAGGCATCTATTGGCCCTGGGGTAACTGCATCACCATAACCAATATCGATTTGTATTTTAATCTTTGCTTTCGCCAATTCCCCAAATAACTCAACTCTTGCTCCAGTATAACCTCCTTCTTTTTTGATAGTGTCAACTGTCACTGATTCAGACAGAAAACTTATTCCATCATCTACAGAGATTCTGCAAATTTTACTGAACGTTTGTTTAATATACGCTAGATCATTATCACCAAACCCCAATAGATCAATATCGTTAGTTGGGCGATGAGGCATGTCATACCATAAGTTAAATAGTAAGGTCCTTTCAACAAAAACTGTTTAGAATATTCTGACTCTCCAATTCGATATAACAAACGCTCTAGACCATAACGAGTCAATACCGCATTAAAATCAGAACCTTCTTTAACAGCTATATTCTTCAAACGTGAGCGTACGGACTCACCAATATTTTTTGTCATTGAATTGCCTCAATATAAGGACGCATTACGTTTGCAACTCGACAAATTTTCGCATAATGCCACAGTTCATCAACTGTGACTTTATTTTTTGTATAAGCCTCTTTGAGCGCTTCAATGGTCACATCAAGTCCAATTTTATTGCGATGTTTGAAACAATCTGCAATTGTCTTGGCATGGTTATACACCCTTAGTTTAATATTATCTGATTCTATAGTTTCAATTCCTTCACTAAAGGCTTCATCTGAATATTGCACCATTTTTAGTGGAGGATAATCCATTTTTGGCGCATGACTCCCTTTTGGCATAGCTATCCATACTTTTCGAGGTAGCTGTGTTGTTAGATCATGAATATGCAAAGCAGTTAGCAGGCAAAACACTGATTGAGGTACTCGGCTTGCAATAATAACCAGGCTTTCTTTTTCTGAAAACTCAGTCTCGGGCAAGCAATAGAGCCCAGAAGCAAGTTTTTCAAGTTTGTTTTCGCTAACAAGCCTTGAAATGGTCGCTCTAGTGATCCCCCTTTCGGATAGATCGGACACTCGAACAATGCCCGTTTTACTAGCCATTTGGAGTACTTTTTGTTTATAAGTAGCTTCAGTATTCATATTTAAATTATGATACATAATTTCGTTAATTACAAATAAATAACGAACATATGTATCAAACGATTAAATTTTATCTTATTCATTATGACATCTCAAATAGTAATTTTTATGAATCCAAATGGCCTTTCCAGTAAAATGCCAATAAAGTTGCTAAAAATATACTTGCGTGAGATTTGCGTGTTTGAGTACGACACTGTTATACTCTGTACGACATTTGTAGTGGTATCTCGCGACAGATTATTTATTTAAAATCAATGAGTTAATTTTAAGGCTGGGGGCTCATAATCCGTTGGTCCTAGGTTCAAGTCCTAGTGGGCCCACCAATAAAATCAAGTAGTTACGGTAGTTTTTAGAAAGTTCGAAAAAGTCATGTAGACGCAATGTAGACAGATAATACAGAAATTCACAAGCTCATCCGACTGGCCCGATGGATCCCGTCCCTACTTTCGGAGCACTCATATTTCAAAAATTATAGGCTCATCCCCAAATCCGGGGGCACTAATCAAGAACACAAAACTTTAACCCTTAATCTATAATTTTCAAAGTTTCTAAATCCATAAGCACGACGTTGAATCAATTTCATTTTACGATGAAAGCCTTCCGTAATGCCGTTGTTTTTAGTAAACCGCCACATTCTAACCACTTCTTCCCGCCATTGGTATAATGTTTTGCCTAGAGTCTGTAGTATTGTTTAGGGTATTCTTTGTTATAAATATTAATTTTGCTATTAAATATCTCAAACTCTTTAATCTTGCCGGAGAAGCCCAAAGATATAGATGTAAGTAGAGTTTTCTGTTCCATTACTTTTTTTCGATACCGCTTTAAATTTTTTTTAATTTCATCAAAAAAATAATTTGAATCAAATTTAACTTTTAGAGAATTAATCAATGATTCTCTAATAATTTCCATCTTATCAGCATGATCAATATCCCCCTCAAAAGAAATAAGCTCATCAAGTATATAAAGCCACATTATTCCTTCATAAGATCGTGGCTTTACAACCCCTTCATCAATCTTAAACTTAGAGGGAGACATTTCATTAAAAAAATCATCTGGTGAAGCAATTTTCCATTTGACTTCCATCTTTTAGTCCAGTTTTTTATTTAAAAGTAGCATTAGCCCATTGAACAAATTCGGTCATATTCATTAAGTCTATTTTACG
Source organism: Legionella longbeachae (assembly GCF_004283175.1). Classification (GTDB taxonomy): domain Bacteria; phylum Pseudomonadota; class Gammaproteobacteria; order Legionellales; family Legionellaceae; genus Legionella; species Legionella longbeachae. The sequence goes on along the minus strand of NZ_RXNW01000025.1, from coordinate 14,187 downwards.
TCCTGAAATAGATGATTCCCTTATATTGAATAATTCGCACACCCCTCGTAACCAATCAACAGCCCCTGGTTTGGCTCCACCACCATCGAGCAGAATTATAATATGCGGCTCGGTCATTTTTTCAGAACAATTCAAAAACAAATAAGGTAGCTTCTCATCCACACTTCCGGAGACCTGCTGCCATTTACACTCAATCCGAGTTTCTAAATTATATTTTTGGGATATAAGAACAAATTCTGTTGTACTCGCGTGTTTATAAAGTCCTTCATAAGGAACATTTTTTAACAGCAGCTCATTCCCATAATGCTCTTGCTTTGGAAGCCAGTCTTTATATTTAACAACCGTAAATCCTTTTTTAGCTAGGACATGCTCTACTAAACCCTCAAGTACTCCACCGCTACTATTTGCATATGAACCACCTTGTTTCATGACGTTGCCCCTAATCAAATAAGGCAAGCACTTCTCGTGTTCGCCCTCTTGTGTTTCCGTTGCAACTTATATTGCGCTGCACATCAAAGCTTATGATGTTTGATCCTTGATATAAATTCTGTGTAAAAGCAGTATCATGATTAGATAAAATGACAGGAATTCCCTTAGAAGCTAGTTCTCTAGCTAGATCAACCAATCTTCTCTGGTCTTCTTGACCAAAAGCAGTGGAATGATATTTTGTAAAATTGGCCGATGCAGATAACGGTACATATGGGGGATCGCAATAGACAACATCTCCTTTAATAGCTTCATTCATAATTAAGCCATAGTCAGCACATTTAAACTCTGCCTTTTCTGCTTTTTGAATGAAAGCTAGCATTTCGTTTTCTGGAAAATAAGGCTTTTTGTAATCGCCAAAAGCCGTATTGAACTTGCCAGAACTGTTGTAACGCATTAGGCCATTAAAAGCATGACGATTAAGGTAAAGAAATAATGCAGCCTTCAAGTAGCTGTCTTTAGTCGAATTAAACTCCGAACGCAACGTTAGGAAAGTTGATTTTTTATTAAATGCATCACTAAAAAATTGCTTACAAAAATGAATAAAATCATGCCGTTCAGACTTTAAGTGCTCAAATAAATTAATGAGATCAGCATTGATATCAGCAAGAAGAAACTTGTCATAGTCCATATTTAAAAATACCGCTCCAGAACCTACAAACGGCTCAATCAAACGCGCCCCCTTAGGTAGGCTGGCTTGAATCTTATTTATTATCTGAAACTTACCACCAGCCCATTTTAAAAATGGCCTAATAGGAACTATTAAAGCCTGTTCATTGTTTTTTCTCATTATTTGTCCTTTTTATCTAATTTTAGTCTAGTTTAGAAAATTAGGACTCATTTATGCTCTATAATTAGACAGTGGCGTCTTGCCTTATTATTATTTTTCCTCTGAGTAATTGCTGTGATGAAGGGCAATAATGCTCCAAGAGGGCTTGGACTAATCCAAGAAAATAATAAAGGTGTTTTATGCTGAACAAGCTAAAAACCGTTTTTGTAAGACAACATTGGAGAAAGCTATCAAGCTTCCCTGTTCATGTTCGTGCTTACTGGCGGTCACAACCAAGTAGGCGTTAAGTCTACATAAGGCGTTTTCGCCACCCCCTTTGGGGCAAAGGAGTTAATAAATATGGATATTATTGCAGCATTTCGTTGGGACAGCTCTGAAAAATCAATTAGCTTTATGGCAATTGATGAAAATTATAATGTGCGAATTATTCCACTAAATACCAAATTAACAAAAAACAATTTAAACCAACTCTTTCAAGAAGCCGAAAATACAATTAAAGGATTTTTTAAAGAAATTGAAAATATTTATCGCGGTAAACCAGATGCTAACATACGGATAGAATATAAGATTGTAGGTCACGGTAGCCCTGCACATCACTACCACACAAAAATGCATAAACCCAGTGATAGCACAGAATTTGTAAGAAAATCTTTTTTTGAAAACTTTAATGATTATAAGAGCGTCTATTCCTTACATCTTGCTGAGAAGCAATACCGCACAAATCTGAAAAAACCAGCCTTAACTGAATTTAAAGCTGGGCTTGATAATTTAGAGCTGATTGAGAAGAAAAAAAACAATGCATATCAATATCATCTTTGGGCTTTGATACTTCATGCCACAAAATCCAATTATGCAAAGGAAATTACTAAATTAACAAAAATACTCAGGCGAGAGAAAGTGCAGCAGATAGATAAGAAGAAGCGTCATCCAGCATAGCTATAGCTAAACTTATTTCAATTTCTAAATTATGTTTTAAATGGTATGTAACAAGCGACTCCTTTACATATTCTCCCTTATGGTTTCCCTCCATTCCATTTAGAATAACTGAAAGTTCTTTACGCCTAATCCAAATTAGTTCTTTATCCTTAGAACTTAACGACTCATAAAGGTTTTGCCGAGCGCCGCGAAGATATAAAAGAGCAGCACCAAGAGGATATTTCTTTGGTAATATTTTATTGCATTGAGGGACCATATTAAATTCACCAACCCAAAAATGCACAATATTTAATCATGTTTGGTTTGAAATTGCAATATTTTAGAGTAACGTTCTATAATTCCTTAATTATGTTTTGTTATCCTTTTCAATGTTTTCTTTTTAACTTTTTCCGCTTTACAAAATAATCACATATCCATTCTTTAGCAAGATACGCGATGATCCAAACCTGTGTATTTATAAATTAATTTCTAGGAATTCTAGAACAATGATATTAGAGTCTTAGCCACAAATATCAAATCCAACCACACCAGTTCAAAGTCATGGTTTAGCCTCACAAACTCTGTTCTATAATTATACAATGACAATATTCTTTTTTAATCAGATCTAATTGAATCATTCAATACAATTCACTGATTAATTTTGAAGCTAAAATGGAGAGTTTAATGACTTCAACTCTTATTGTAGGGAATGGTTTGGGGATGGCATTAAATCCTGACCACTTCAACTTGCAAACTGGACTAACATCCGCATGGAATCATTTTAATGACGCTGAAAAACACTTAATTAGTCTAGGTACAGACAACAGGCCGGCTGGTGAAGAGAATCTTGAAGAGAATCTTGAAGAAAATCATAAAATAATGACTGCATGCCATATATTACTAGAATTTCAAGAATTAGAGTTGTTGAATGAAAGAGGGATAAATTATCCAGATTTGTACCGAGATTTTATATTCAATACAGCCTTACATTTTTTTAATTACGAGGGTGATCTTCCTGTAGACTTTGTGGAATCGCTAATAGACTTAATTCAGGGAGGATGTCATGTAGCTACACTTAATTATGATAAACTTTTATATTCTGCATTAGTCGAGCGGAATATTCTTAGAGGTTACGATGGAGATCTTGTAGATGGTATATATAACTCGGGATATCACTATGAAAATATGTTAAGAACATTTCATCATTTTAATTGGTATTTACATATTCATGGCTGCCCAATTTTTTATACGAAGAACTCAGAAATATATAAATGTAAATATTATGAAGTACCAGATTCTACCCGTAATCTTGAAGAAAAATATGAGCATATAGTACTAGCAAAAACAGAGTTAAAGCCTGAAATCATTTCAAATAGTCCTATTTTAGGAAGCTATTTTAATTTCTTCAGTAAGGCATTGTTTGAAAGTACTAGGCTTTTTATTTTTGGTTACAGTGGTGAAGACAATCACATAAATAATGAAATTAAAAACTGGGCCTTAGATCGCTCAAACTCTTTTGAAGATACAGTAATTTATATCATTCAATGGAGAGGCGCGCAGCAAAATGAAATACACTGGAAACACAGAATTATTCCTAATATGCCCTGGGAAAACGAAGAACGAATAACATTACATTATATCCCTCTGGATAATATCTTGGAGTATAGATTCCCAGAGTAATATTCAAAATTTTAATTAAGTGACCCTACGGTATCCCAATAAAAATTAACTTATATAAAATATCATTGGGGTCAGATTCGATTGATTAACATTTCATCAAGAAAATAATTCACATAAACATGTTATCCAATATCTCAGGGACATAGGGGACATTTGGGGCAAGCACGTTAATACTGGGTGTTAGAAGTCCCCACTTGTGTCACGAAGGTGGGGCATGTGGGACTAATTGAATTATATCCACCAATAAATAAATATCCTTTCCATCATAATAGTTCTTTTAAATTGGATATAGGATTAAAGGTAAATGAAGGTATGGCAGTTGGCTTTTTCTCTATGTCCTGATTTATGGCTAGTCCCTCCGGTTGCTGATCGTTGGCATCCTTTTGTAAATACCCAGACTTTTGACCATTTAAGTATTTCAATACGTATAACCTGAACGTATTGTAAGTTGCTGTGAAACTCCCCTCATCCCTTAGCGCTTCCCATATGACCGTAATAGACCACCCCTTTTCCAAGGCTTCGGAGATGTCTTTTCGCATAGCCAGAAATGCCACTTTATTTTTTCTGGCGTTCGTTCTTTGTTGGCTATGTTGAGAAATCATTATGTTTTCTGTTAAGGATTTTTTCATAGTTCACTCTCCATAATACTGGTAATTCAATCCTTTGAGTTCTATCGTTTATTTCTATTTATTTTCGACCTTTTAGGTCACATACAATGCCCTTTTTGGTAACTTTCGGTAATTTATTATTTATTTCCGTTTATTCACGATTATTTTCGTCACTAATCGTTATATAGCGAACAATTACGAATAATTACCCAAAGACGGTTCTAAAATAAATTTCAAAATATAGGGCAAGATAGGTGAAGTTAGCTAACCAGCGAGCTGGCTACCCTACTTCACAAACCTTATTCGCACCTTCGGTGCTCAACGTAAAAAGCATTTTTATAATCAATTTTTTATTCACCTCCCCAAATTTTACCGGTAAAAACGTACAGCCTTGGGGTGCCAACTCCTTTGATTCTTGGCTTGTGGGAGGCTTTTCCATCCGGGGCAGGTTTCAGCCATCCGGCTTGTAATAAAACCCTTGTCACAGTGCGTTGATCAAAGCCTTTGCACAGTTCATTTTTGTACGTCTCGGTTAACACCATGTAAATTCGAAACCCTTCGCTATCTGTCTGATAAAATCCTGCTCGGTTGAGAATCTTGTCATTGTTGGGTGAGTTGGCACTATCAAAGCGACTAGCTCCATGAGATTCGAAGAACGCACGTACTTGCGCCATAATGGCGCGATCTTCGCGATGGCCATCAACCCCAAAAGCCTCCTGCCATGCAATAAAGCAAGTCTTCGCAGCTTGGAACGATTCACCTTTTTGCCACCCTGTCAGTCCAAATTGACTGGCCAGTTCTCCGGCAGCAGCAACCAGTGCAAAGCGTCTGGCAACCCGGATATTCTGACCTGTTGCATCGGGTTGAATGACTGAATCAATAAAGGTTTGGATGTTATCGGTAATGTTTCGGCTGATTGTCTGTCTGTTGGCAACTACTTGATTCAACCAAGCCAGACCAATTGCTCCGTGATATCGGCTACTGTATTTCTTAAGCGATAATGCCATGCTGGCTGGGCTTAATTGATCGTGAATCGTTTCAAAGACACCCATCTGACAACCTGCATCTGCTTCAATGTCTGCAAGCCTGATTTCCTGACCTGCGTTAATTCGCTGTCCTGATTTTGCCATGAGTGCTGTCAAAGACTCTTCACCAGCCGACAAGAAAAATAGCGACCATCGTGATGATTGCCTAACTGTGCCAGTGCGAGAGGCGCGTGTTTTTCCCTGACCATTGGCCAGTAAATAAGCCGCCTCCCCTGCTTCTCTAGGATCCATTTGGCTGAGTTCATCAAGAATCAGCAAGCCGTCATTGTGTAATGCGGCTAAGCCCTCAAGCCCATTGGTAGTACTGCGCCATAAACGGCAATACGATTGTGGGTTTCCCCAAACAGAAGCAGCTAAACTCAATGCAGTGCTTTTGCCTGATGAGGATGCACCTCTGAAATGAATGCCTCCTGAGTCTTCACCAACAATCTTTGCCAGAACTGGAGCAAGTGCTACCGAGATGGCAAATACCAGTCTTGAGTTGCCGGAAGCGAAGCGACCTATTGAGTCGCGCCATTCTTCAACACTGCCCTTAACGGACACAGTCGGCTCAATAGAATTGGTATTTTGAAACACAATTTTTTCTGTTGAGTTCCCGATGCATTGAGAAGCTGTTACAAAGACATCCCCATGCCAACCCAGTTTATCAACACATCGGGCGCGAGCATCTACCGGATAAACCTGTAAATAGGAGGCTAATAAATCGCGAGCTGCCCTATTGGGAGAAATACTCAATCCTAATCTTGCAAGCTCCCGCCTCACATCGGAGGCATCACCTTGCAATAAAGCCAATGGCATCGCCCACTGATGAGTTACCCCATCATCATCTTGCCATTCGAGCAAACGACCCCATTCACCGCTCTGAGCATCTCGAGTTTTGGCAACGACATGCAATGCTGCACATATCCACATAGGTGGTAAAGGAGCGCCATCCTTATCAATACCGATAAAAGTTAGCCCCTCATTAGTTAACCGAAAGCGACCACCGGCATAGTCGCATACAATTGGACGCTGCTTTAGTGTATTGGCTAATTCAATAACATGATTTTGTGACATACATTATTCTCCAAACAACAATCAACCATCGGAATGAATCCAATTCATTCTGACTAATTCTAAATTTATGCGTTCTCAACGAGCTGTAACTGACCTTCGTCACTGGTTGAGTAATAAATTTTTTGTTGTTGGAGAAAATTCACCACATCGCTCTTTCGGTACAACACCTTGCGACCAATTTTTAAATAAGGAACACCACCACCCGCCCAGCGGTTACGTTCAAGTAACTGGGTGGAGCAGCTTAATACCGCAGCGATTGTTTGTTGATTAAAAAGCGCAGAATGTGGCGCAGATTCAAATTCGTTTAATAGATGTAAACGGGATGGTTTTTTTAAAGTCATAGGAAATTCCTCAGTTATTTACACCTCAGCCAAATGCCGAGAGGTATCTTCCTTGAACAGAACTCAACGCATCATCCAGTATCACCCTGGACAATTGATTGATATTCTTTTCTCCTAATCCTTTGATTTCCAACTGCCTACATTTTGTTGGAACATCGGGCTTACTCCTTAAGCTTGGAAAAAGTATCTCGTATTCCCTCAAAGAATGTCAAGCACAAAAGATCAATTTCAAAGATGTGTTATCGAAGGATATTGATTGATACTAAAAATGAAATATAACATGTCATAAAATTCGCAATTCGCAATTCGCGAATCGCGAATCGCGAATTTATTATAACTTTTAGTTTTATTACTTAAGTGCAGGAATATCCGTGTCCCATACGTCCCAAAGCCCCAAAATAAGCTTGGGACGTGTCTAGCCCAGTAATGACATGGATGCCCCATGTGTCCCATTAGTCCCGGATATTTTTATATGTCTACCAAAAGCATTGAATAAATCACAAAAATTTATTTGCATTCCATTTTGGACGAAGCTATATTCCATATTAGACGGACGTATAATCCATTTTGGACGGACCCATAATCCATAATGGACGAACTCATAATCCATATTAGACGAAACTTAGGACAGCTTCTTGAATACGAAAACAAATAATTTTCCAAGGCAACTTAAAAGTCAAATGGAAGTAGCCATGAAGGATACGCCCGTTGTTTTAATTAACGGGCCTCGGCAATCAGGAAAGACCACTTTAGTCAAAGAATACTCGCCCTCCTTACCCTACTACACATTGGATGATGACAATATTCTTAATGCAGTAAAGCAAGATCCTGTAGGCTTTGTTAATCGAATCGATACAGCAATCATAGATGAAATTCAACGCGCTCCAGAATTACTACGTGCGATAAAACTTTCAATTGACGAAAATAGACAGCCCGGTCGCTTTTTATTAACTGGATCAGCTAATTTACTAGCATTACCTCAAATTGGAGATAGCTTGGCTGGTCGAATGGAAATATTAACCTTATTTCCACTTTCTCTGGCTGAAATTGAACGTAGGGAAAATCACTTTATAAAATATGCATTAGACCAATCCTGGCCAAATCAAGCGACACGTTCAGAGCAGTCAGACGTTATTTCACAAGCTCTGACTGGTGGATATCCCGAAATGTTAACAAGACCAACCTTTGAAAGACGAAATGCTTGGGCTAAATCTTATATCAAAGCAATAGTAGAACGAGATGTAAGAGATATCTCATCAATAGAAAAATTAGTTGAAATGCCTCGTTTACTAGAAGTATTAGCTCAACAGTCAGGAAAATTAACCAATTTTACTCAAATTGGTGGGCAATTAAATTTAGATACCAAAACAGCGCAGAAGTATGTCGGTTTACTTGAAACACTATTTTTAGTACATCAATTAAGACCTTGGCATGGCAATACCTTAAACAGGATAGTTAAAACCCCCAAAATTCATTTTATTGATAGTGGTCTTTTAGCATGTCTGAACAGAGTTACCATCGAAAGCATTGAACAAGATAAATCTTCTTTTGGAGCTTTACTAGAAACTTGGGTATATAGTGAACTACTGAAAATGTGCACTCTAGCAAATGAGCCATGGAATATTTATTACTATAGGGACAAAGACCAAGTAGAAGTGGATTTTATTCTTGAAAATCATGCACGCAAGATTATTGGTATTGAAGTTAAAGCAAGTCAAACTATCCTTAATCAAGATTTCCGTGGTTTGAGAAAACTGGCTAGTTTAGCTGATAAAAACTGGGTAAGCGGGATAGTTCTATATAGTGGAGATAAATGCTTGTCATTTGGAGATAATCTCTGGGCAATACCCTTCTCGCTTCTTGATTAAGACTATATTTTCATTGAAAAATGGATCTATATTGTGAAAGCATATAATGCCAAATTTCTCTATGAGGCTTTAACTTGTATGTCTTGTGTGTACATACAACATCAATGGTCAAACTATAGAACATACGCCAAATATAATTTTTTCTATCTAAAAAATCGCAATGCCATTTAAATGCATTAATGGCATCAATTAGATCAATAGATATTTCAACATACTGTGATTCTGTTAAAGTTATTGGAAATGTTTCTATTGCTGGTTTTAGTATTTTGCTTCGACTGACATAAAATTGATCTTGTTGATAATTCCATATTTTTTCAATTAATTGAAGAATTACATCTAAGCCCCTCAACTGAAACCAAGGTTTGTTTTCCCAAGTTATTAAAGATAAGGTAATATTTTCAATTGTAATATTTGGAGCTCCCGTATTTGTAATCCTAATTATGGCATAAGCACCGTCATCTAAATTTAATAAGGAGTGGCAATTAATCTTCCTTGTTTTTGTACGTTTGGCTGAACGATAAGTTATATATAAGGCTATGACAGAACTAAGACCAACAATATAATTAAAAATTACCATACATCTCCCTATTTAGCTCATTTTGATAGCGTTCGCCCAATACCATTAATTTTTTTATAAAGTTATTATTTCTTGTATCACAGGTTTGTAATATTCAGCTTTACCAACTTTCACAACTAGATTAGTTCGAGGCTTATATTCGGCATGACTATGCGTATGTCCGCAAAGCACTAAAAAATCGATTGAAGGATTTTCCATTGCAGCAGGCATCAATACATCACCTATCGCTTTAGAGCTGAAATAAGGCAGAAAATTATCATCACTTACTTGCCCCATATGTTGAGAAACTTCCTTGAATGGGGGGACGTGGGTTAAAACTATGATCTTTTGAGGTTGTTGCTTGATGGCTTGAGTTAGATCATTTTTCAATGCACTAGCATCCAAATCAGCCAAAGCCTGCATTTTTTGTAACAGATGCTGTCGACTTAGCATTTTTTCCTGAAACAAATCAGCAATCATTCGGCTGTCATTGAGTGAAACAGAGCTATTTTGATAATCACCCAATCGACCATCCGCCCAACCATCTTGCCCTAATAAAATTGTATTATTTGGAAGCTGTTGCAAACCAGTCGCTGGCAACCAAAATAAATTGGTATTAGCCGTACTTAATGCAGTCAGTTCCTTACGAACCTCGTTAATGCTTCCTCTATAATAATCATGGTTTCCAACAATAAAATATATGGGCTTTTTAATTTGCCCAGCTATTTCGTTTAGAATATCAATTAAGGAAGGTGCTTCGGCAATATCCCCACTTATTAATAATGCATCACAACCGGTGGCCAGAATGCTCTCATAATATTTTTGGCGCGATTCAACTTTTAGAAAATTGAGGTGAATATCCGTTAACCAAGCCAGTTTCATCTTTCATATACCTTATTCTTCTGCGATTTTTTCTATTCGTTCTATGACAGTTTGAACACGTTGCATCGTCACTGGCCCATCATTCACATGACCAGGCAGCGACTGCATAAATTGATCGTTCTTTAAAAATTCATTGAATGCCGATTTTAAATGAGTCTTTATGCCATCACTTGACGCCCGCACTTGCTCACCAATATCAATACACCCTGAAATCACCGTTATAATGTCCTCAAAATCATGACTGCCAAGAAAGTCATTGTTCCCTCTTGATTTAAATGCCTCTATTTTGGTGGCTAAAAAATAAGGGGCCGTTACTGAATTAATCTTGATATCGTCTGCAATCTGATGAACGACAGCGTGCTTAATTGCTTCTTTATACCAAAAATTTCCCCAACCCAATATTTTTTCATCAGTAGGCATTACATCAAGTATGATGTCATCATAATGCCAACGACAGGTCACATCATCTTGCATCGAGCGATGAAAACCTTTTTCTTTCAGCTTTTCCTCAAACTTGTAATACTGCCCCAATGATAAGACATCAATAATACAATCCACATCCAATGTTGGCCGAACATCCAATGAAAGCGGATCATTGATAAAAAGTGCGGTGGTGCAACCACCTAGATAAACCACTTCATCGTTCAATTCACCCAGCTTTCGGGCGACAAATTCTAACATTCTTAAATTTGATCTTGCTCGTTGGTTTCTTTGAGACATAACTTCTCTCTTAATAGTTTTATTGCGATATTCCGCTCTCTTGCTCTTCCTGTACGTATAGCGTCAATCAGAACCAGTAATTCATAAAATGGTTGATCGGGATGTTTGGCTATGGCTTGAGGTACTGATCGATACAAAGGCTCCAAAGCTAATCCTCGATGCTCTCCTTCTGCATATGGCCATACGGGTATCGGATCATCACCCAACATCAGGTGCTTTTCAAATAAGGGTGCTGCGTAACTTGAGGGAATTCCTCTTGTATAGGCTCCCAACTCCACAGGGAAGAAATATTTTACACCATATATTAAGCACTCTTCACATGCAGACTTTATAGGCATTCGGATAATTTTATTTGAATCCTCTGACTTACGATAAACAGGCCCTAATAATCCTGATAACTCTAAACGCTTAATCCCTTCATGAATTTCAGAAGCGCTCATGCAAAGATAAGTTGCCAAATCTTTTTGAAGCAATTGATCGGGATGTTTGCTTGCTAGTATTTTTAACAGTATCACGATGTCTTGTGGCTTTAGCATTTTTCATTACCAGTTCATCACTATACTCAAAGTATAGCAATAATCCGCAATTTGCGAATCGCGAATCGCGAATTATTGGTATTCATACCTCAGATATCTCCATCATATGCTCAAGTATAAAATTAGCTACTTGTTGCATAGGTTTTCGTAACCGCTCCACATCTTTCATAATATATCCGGCTGTAACATCATTATTCATTTTATGATTGAGTAATCGCTTCAAGGCATAAGCTGGTAGATCAAGGCTATCCGCAATAGTAGCGAATGTTCTTCTCAGATCATGCAAAGTGAATAAAACACCTGATAATTCCACTACCCTATTCACTGCTTTTTTAGGTTCATAGATATAACCGGTTTTACTTTCAGCTGGGAATACAAACTCACTGGTTTTATTCCGGCTTCTGTGTTCCATTAGCTCATATACAAAATCAGACATAGGTAGTGTATGTATTTCGTGGTTTTTAGTGTCTTGCAAAGTGATGGTTTTGGATTTGAGATCAATATCTTCCCAGCGCAAGGAAGCAGCTTCCATTTTTCGCATACCAGTAAACAAGAGCAATAAAAAATAATCATGCCACAGTAAGGCATTGCGGTAGTTATCGGTCTCTACCAATACAATGACAGCTTTATACCAGTCAGCTAATTGATGCGGTTTGATCACAGTTTGTTTGCGATCCACTCGATACCATGCCCGGGTATGCGATAAGTATTTGACCGGGTTAATGGTGATGATGGGATGGCCATTGCCATCTTGATATTCATACATGGCGTAGTTAAAAATAGCTCTTAATACCCTCATTGCATTGTTGGCGCGCGCCTTACTATTTGCCTGCCCGTGCTTAGTGTGTCGTTTGGCAATCATTTCTCGGGTAATATTCACCAACGGTTTATCAAGCCAATCAGGCACTACTTCATGCAGCACACATTGATAATCGTTTAAGGTACGTGGCTTTAAATCTTTTCTTGCTTTGAGGTAATCATTCAGCACTTGCTGTAAAGTCATGGCGTGGACTTTCTTGGTTTTCTTTTCCGCTATCGGATCATCACCTCTGGCCACACTTCCCAAAAGACTCTTAGCCTGCTTTCTGCCTTCTTCAACAGTCAAGTTGCCGTATTTACCTAAAGTCACTCTTTTTACCTTGCCGTTGATTCTGGTTTCAACGATGAAACTTTTAACGCCACCTGAGGTAATTCTTAAAGCAAAGCCTTTTAAATCATTATCACGATAAAACGTTTGGGTTTTTCCGGGGATATGTTCGAGTTTATCAACGATGGTTTTGGTTAATTTAATACCCTTTTCAGCTTCCGCCATAATACACCTCTAAAATTCCATGTAGACGCCATGTAGACGCCATGTAGACACTTTATTTAAAACTAAATAAATTCCAATATGGCAAATTATGGCTTATAAACGTTGATTTTAAAAGGTTTTTGAAAGAATTTAAAATTTGATAAAAGTGCTTAAAACCCGTATTTTACAGACTCATAATCCGTTGGCCCTAGGTTCAAGTCCTAGTGGACCCACCAATAAAATCAAGTAGTTACGTTAGTTTTCAGAGGGGCGCATTCAAAACGCGAGGGCAAGCACGATTCATTATTTTCTTATGACGAAGCATGTAACCATAATGATACCATCGCTCTACGGTCGATTTGCCTAGCCGTAAATCACGTGCCAAGTCCTTCTGGCTACCCCCTTTGCTGTGATAATGAAATACCTGTTTGCGTAAGTTCTCCGTAGCTCTTTGGTGAGTACCTATACCCGGAAAGCGCTGATTAAAATAACGGTTACATAAGGAACAATAAATTTACACTATTTAATGACAGGGAGCATGACTAAGCGATTATTAAAGTTAAGTTATATTGATATGTTGGTGGTACCGCCTGCATAAAGTATAGCATTTAACTTGGTCGGGTAATGTTGCATAAATCGGAAATATTGGTTTATCCTATATCAAGAAACTAAAGAGTTCGTTTATTTGCTAGATGCCTGTATTTCTCCTCTCATTTGTCTATTTATGCACAATAAACATAATAATATAATTTAGGAAATATTAGCTTTGCAGTGAAACATGGTTAAATATTGTCCATTTGATGGCTTTTGAGCTATAGTTCAAGTAATACTATAAATTAGAGGTGCGTATATGTTAACTTCTGTTGTGAAAGATACCTATGAAGCTCGAGTTAAAATAGGACACCACATTATATCTAAAATTACTGGAAAAATTCTCCATGAGATGAAGGTTCGTTTGATTCTATTATGTGATTTGGAATCTTCAGGAGCTAGAGGAGAGCTCTTAGATCTTGCAACTGATAAAATTATTTACAGATGTCATAAACAAACCCTAGTCGATAAATAACCCTTCTACTTTTCTTATTCTTAGCAGGTAATTTAATTTATTTGAATTTTTTACTTTTCGCCAAAGATAGTTGAAAAGCCAAGGCGAGAAAAAAATTCATTACTGCTTAAGGGGTATAATGCTTAAACTACTCAGGATTATTTATGGATTTAGAAATTTTGAAAATTATAGGTTAAGAGTTAAAGTTTTGTGTTCTTGATTAGTGCCCCCGTAATTGGGCTGAATCTTCTACACATCTTGTCTATCGCAAAGAAACATGATCAAATCACCTCTTTTTGAGGTGATGTATGGATTTAGCCATAGAGGATGCTGCGGCATGGTCGGAAGCTATTTTTGGTTCAGTTGA
>NZ_RXNW01000024.1 GCF_004283175.1 Legionella longbeachae | reverse complement strand
AATCGTAGTGCAACTTGTTCTATACTTAGCCCTTCTTCGGATCTTATTTTTAATACTTTTTGCCGAAAATCTAATGAGTAGGTCATAAATAATTGATTATAATCAATTTATTATACGTTGGCTATACGTGGTAGTGATATACTTACGACAGTAAGTGTAGATAATCTTCTAGAAGTAACAGCAAATGAGTTGAATGCAACTACGGCTCTAAATCCTTCAGTTCCCAAATACAAACCCGATGGATGTGGTGTAATTCTGCTGTTTCATACTCCAGACCATCAAATACATGGGCTTGGGGGCTTAAGAAATAATCCAGCCCTAAAAGACAAATTGACCTCTGATGGAGCGTTATTTCCAGAGCAAGTCAATACTACAATTGGCGGTAAGCTATCTGATCCAAATAAATCGCTCCATGAATCAATCATGAGTGCTATAAAATATAAAATGTTTTATGAGAACATGTTCTCTGAAACCCCACAGATATATCTAGCCCAAAAGGTTATCAAATCATTAATCGACGCGATTGATGCTCCAGAAGGATGGTCAAATAATTTCTGTGTTCATACTGACTCCTGGGACAATAAGGATGGTTCTACTGGAACTATGTGCTTTATCACAGCGATAAAACATGTCAATTGTACCTATGAAGATTTAGAGAAGATAAAGATGGCTCTTGCAACTATTATGGATTATAAGAAATCTCAAGGTGAGGCTGAGCGCAATATATCAGATTTTAATTTTTATCCTTTTCTTGCAACCATGAGAAATGCGACTAACGAATATCTCATTACGCGTTCCGAGGTTGAAAAAGCAGAAATTGCTTATTTACATAACGCGCGAGTAACTTTCAATGATTTATGTTTGGAGGCATTTAGAGTCCATAATAGTTATACCCAATTTAATGGTTCTGTTGATTTAACTCTTGACATCGAAAGCCCTGCTCTTTCGCCTGCATTGTAACTTTTCTATAACTGTGAAAGTGAGCGTTATAAATTTTTAAAATAACGCTGACTTAAATCACTCATTAGTAATGACTTGTATAAGTTTTTTATTGCCTAAGGTTCTTGTTTTATTATTTTAGATGGGTGCAAAAATTTCATAGAAAAATTGAAAAATCACTAATATCTATTGACATTTATCCTTATATTACCTAATAACAAAAAAAGATGATTTTTTTTATAATAAGCACTACTCTTATTGAACATTTTTTTAAGATTTATTGCGTAAGTGAAGGAGAAATTATGGGGTTTTCAAGCCGTTATGTAGCGCATATTCCTGACGCGCAAGGGTTTGTCAATTATTCTGCAGAAGAAAACAGGATTTGGAAAACTTTATTTGAACGGCAAGTGAAATTATTACCTGGAAGAGCTTGTGATGAGTTTATAAGCGGATTAAAAACTTTAGGTATTAATTCTGATGCCATACCACAGATTCCAGCTTTAAGTCGATGCCTTAAAGCTGAGACAGGTTGGCAAGTATCTGCTGTAGCTGCCTTAATTTCTGCCCGGGAATTTTTTGAATTATTAGCCACAAAACATTTTCCAGTAGCTACTTTTATACGTAGTGAAGAAGAGTTGGACTATGTAAAGGAGCCTGATGTATTTCATGAAGTTTTTGGTCATTGCCCTATGTTGACAGATAAAGTTTATGCTGAATTTGTTTATGATTATGCGCGTAAAGTTTTAACTTTTCCTGAATCCGATTGGGCCTTATTGCAACGGATGTTTTGGTTCACCGTTGAATTTGGTTTAATTAAAACCCAAAAAGGATTAAGGGCTTATGGTGGTGGTATACTTTCATCAATTAGTGAAATAGTTTACAGCGTAGAAAGTGATATTCCTCTTAGAGTGATTTTTGAACCAATACCTGCATTTCGTATGCCTTACCGTATCGATATGCTCCAACCAATTTATTTTGTCATTAATGATTATCAAACTTTGTACGATTTTGTTTTGTCTAATATAAAGGGTCTTTTAGCACGAACTCGAGAGTTAGGTGAGTTTCCACCTTTATTCGCAGTGGATCCGGATAATCCTAATATTCATATCAGAGCGTGTTAATATATCCTAATATAATGGTGTGAAGTAAATATTGTAAAGAACAGCCAGTCTTGTTAACATCGAGCTACCTAGTTTGTTCATTGGCTGTTTCAAGTCAAGGAGCATTATTTGATTAAAGTATTAATTGTTGATGACCATGCATTGGTTCGAATGGGTATTCGACGATTACTCGAAGATATGTCAGATGTTGAAGTTGTTGCTGATGCAGAAAGTGGTGAACAAGCTTTAGTATTAGTAAAGCAATATTCCCCTGACGTAGTTCTTTTAGATATGAAAATGCCTGGGATAGATGGCTGGGAAGTAACCCGTCGTCTAAAAAAATCAAATCCACATGTTAAAGTCATAGCGGTAACTGCAATGTGTTCTGATGTATTGCCCACCCGTGTTTTGCAATTAGGGGCTATGGGATATCTCACTAAAGAATCGGGTGCTGAAGAAATGGCCGCTGCGATACGTAAGGTAGCTAAAGGGGAAAAATACCTTAGTGCTGAAATTGCTCAAAAAATGGCAATCAACAGTTTGGAAGAAGCTCAAGGCTCACCTTTTAATATATTATCTGAACGAGAAATGCAGGTAATGTTGATGATTACCAGTGGCATGAATGTTCAGGAAATCAGCGATAGGCTTTTCTTGAGTACTAAAACAATCAATGGATATCGTTATCGTACGTTTGAGAAATTAGGTATAAAAAATGATGTTGAGCTGACCTACTTAGCTTTGAAACATGGAATCATAGAAAATCCTACTGGTTTGACGTCAGAAGAATAGCAAGTTGCTACGCCAAGAGCTTACTGTTGTAAGTCTTCAGTTTTTCATGTCAAAAACGTGGATAATTCTTTTTATCGCCCAAGCTATAATCTGTGCTCCATAAAAATGCTGCTATTATTATCACTATGAATATTTCTAAAGAATTGGCATTATTCCTTGCTAAACTTCCTAATGAACCGGGCATCTATCGTATGTTGGATGAATCTGGTGCTGTGCTGTATGTGGGCAAAGCTGCTAATTTGAAAAAAAGGGTCACGAGTTATTTTAACAAGCAAAAAACAGGGATTAAAACACGCTCTTTAGTAACTCAAATTGCCTCTATTGAAATTTCAGTTACTCGAAGTGAGACAGAGGCATTACTTTTAGAAAGTAATCTAATTAAAACATTAAAACCTAAATACAATGTTTTATTACGCGATGATAAATCTTATCCTTATATCCATCTTTCTAATCATCCTCAATTCCCTCGAATAGAGAGTTATCGTTCGAAAAAAAAACCAGTTTCTGGAGATTTCTTTGGTCCTTATCCTAGTAGTGGAACAGTAAAAGAAACTATAGTAACCATTCAAAAAGTATTTAAAATTCGTAATTGTCGTGACAGTTATTTTAATGCGCGCTCACGGCCTTGTTTGCAGTATCAAATTAAGCGTTGTACCGCCCCCTGTGTTAATTACATTTCTCCAGAGGATTATAAGCGTTCAGTACAAGATGCCATGCGTTTTTTACAAGGCAAGTGCCAATTAATTCTCGATGAATTGGCAAAGCGAATGGATAAAGCAGTCAGCGAGTTGAATTTTGAAGAAGCGGCTCTTTTGCGAGATCAGATTAAGTGCTTACGATTAGTGCAAGAGCAACAAGGAATTTTACAATTACAAGGGGATGCGGACGCCATTGCTATTGAAGTGAATCCGGGGTTCGCTTGTGTGCAGTGTGTGACCATTCGAGATGGTCAAATACTATCCAGTCGTAGTTATTTTCCATCTTTGCCACAATATGGATTAGATGAGGAACTCAGCATGGAAACTCTATGGCAGCAAATTTTCAGTGCTTTCATTGGTTTTTATTACTTAGATGCTTCGGAGAAAATTCCAGCGTTAATTATTACAAATCACCCTGTTGATAATCAAAAGACACTGCAAGAAGCTTTATCGCAGCAACGCGGTAAATCATGTAAGCTTCAAGTCAATCCCCGTGGCGTTAAATTACGGTGGATGGATTTTGCATTGAATAATTTACGTGTATCTGTGGCTGAATATATCACGAAACATTCTACAATGAGATCTCGGTTTCAAGAGTTAGAGAAGTTTTTAGGGCTTAAAGAACCAATTGAACGAATGGAATGTTTTGATATAAGTCATACACTTGGAGAGGCGACGGTGGCATCTTGTGTTGTATTTGAACAAGAAGGACCTTGCCCTAATCTATATAGGCGTTTTAATATTGATGGCATCACACCAGGTGATGATTATGCTGCTATGGAGCAGGCAATTACTCGTCGTTTTAAACGTTTAGTAGAAACTCAATCTTTACCTGATGTACTCATTATTGATGGAGGTAAGGGGCAAGTAGCTGTTGCTCAAAAAGCACTTTTATCTTTAAACATATCTTCTGTAATTTTACTGGGTATCGCAAAAGGGCCATCACGAAAAGCGGGATGGGAAAAGTTAATTTTAGTGCATGACTCCCTGGAATTGAGCTTGCCTGATGATTCTAGGGCATTGCATTTGTTGCAACATATCCGTGATGAAGCCCATCGTTTTGCGATTACTGCTCATCGCAAAAAAAGACAGAAAAAACAGATGGATTCCGTTCTTGAAGATATAGAAGGAGTGGGTAGGAAACGCAGACAAGCATTATTACATCGTTTTGGAGGTATTCGTGAACTTGCTAAAGCTCCATTAGAAGAAATTGCTAAAGTGCAGGGTATTAATGAGCATTTGGCAAAGCGTATTTTTCAATTTTTTCATGGCGAAAACATGTTAATGTAATAAGGCAAGATCAATATGATCTGCCTTTGATCACAAAGGTTTATTTGTGATTATCAATTCCAGTCTTAACGAATAGAGGATGAGAATATTATTTATAACCCTAGCAAAATTTCTAGTATTCGTACTACACTTAGGTTAGATATGCTCGAATAATAATTAGAACAAAATTGTATTTAAGCACAGATCTTGCAGGTAAAAAAAATAAAAAGTAAGGTGAGGGGGGCATATGTATAAAATACTTTCCATTGCATTAATGATGCTCATGGGTGCTGTAGTAAATGCCGCTAATTTTTATGGCACAGGATTATGTGGTTATCCTCAATATGACTGTATTAAAGTAGAGTCAGGACAAAGTTGGGAAACTTTATTTCCTGATCCTGCCCAGCGTGATATTGTACAAAGGGTTAATCGTACTTATAACCCTCTATGGGCTGGTAAGGTTATTGCAGTACCAAAAAACCTTGCGTATCTTACTGTTTTTGATGTTTCTCCTTTCCCGCTCAAGATACCCAATGAGCACCAAAAGCTAATTGTTGTAGATCAAGATAAATTAGCTTATGCCGCTTATGATGCTGAAGGTAACTTGTTGAAATGGGGTCCTATATCATCTGGAAGAGACAGATGTCCTGATGCGAATCGTTCTTGCCGTACTTTAACAGGTATTTATCGTGTCTTTAGTAAAGAAAATGAGAAATGTACATCTGATGTGTTTCCAATCGGTAAAGGTGGAGCCAAGATGCCTTTTTGCATGTTCTTTCATAAAGGCTTTGCATTACATGGTTCTGAAGACATACCAGGAGTCAGAGCAAGCCATGGTTGCGTGAGAATGTTTACTGCTGATGCTAAATGGTTAAATCAAAATTTTGTTGAATTATCCAGTGAACGTAATAATTTCATGGGTACAACAATAATCGTCCGTCCAATAAGTGATAGTGAGTGAGAAAAATGATGAATACAATAAAAAAATTCACTTCGATTTCATTGATTATTTTCTTAGGGCTGTTATCAACTCAACTTGATGCGGCTACTAAATCCAAAAAAAATAAAGAGGATGGTGCACAAGTAAAATCCGCAAAAGAGGAAACTCGATTTCCAATAGGCTGCAGGCCAGTTGGTTATAAGGAAAGTTTAAAAATATTGAGCCTTTATCCCGGAAAAGAAGGGGCGTTGCAATCTTTATATTTCTTCTTTAACAAATTGCCACAGACTGTGAGTTTATATCAAATGCGTGATGAGGACAGTGAATATTCAACACGCGTGAATCACTCTATTGGCGGTAACCAATGGGCAGTTTTAGCAACTGGGGAACCTTTAGTCAAATTTATTTGTACTTTAGGAGATGGTAAAACTTCCTATGGAAAAATTTTAGATTGTGCTGACACGATTAAAGTGTGTGAGTATGTTAATGTCAAATTTGGTCTAAATAATAAAGGTAATTATTGGATCGTAGATGGCGCTACCAGAAATGAGGCAGTTAATGGGGTAGTGCATTATGGCATAATACCTGGGGTATAAATCTGAATCATAAAAAAAATTCAGGTTAATTTGCCGTGTTAAGAGGGAGAATTTTCATGAAATCGCTAGTACCTTGGGTATGTTTGATTGTTGCATCAGCCGGCCAACAAGCTTTTGCTGATGATTTCAGTGCTTATCGATTAGGCAACTATAATAATGCGATTGAACCTTTGATGAGTCAATCAGGAAAAAATGCTGTTGCTGATTATTATTTAGGTCGAATTTACTTGTATGGATATGGTCAACTAAAAAACAATCAGCTTGCCATACGTTATTTTACCCAATCGGCGCAAAAAGGATATTTGCCTGCTATCTTACTCATGGCCAAGTACTCTTTATTACATGATAAAAATACAGAACAGGCTTTGGGATGGTTTAAAAAAGCGGCAGATGCTGGTGATGTTGATGCCCAAATGTTTACTGCTGCGGCTTATATGTATGGAGTTGGAGTCAAGAAAAATATAGATATAGCAACCCGTTATTATATTAATGCAGCAAAAAATGGCAATTCAATTGCACAATTTACGTTAGCAAGGAATTTTATAGACAGTCGAAATGCATCAAATCGCAAATTAGGTCTTATTTGGTTGAATAAGTCAGTTGCCAATAACAATCCCCAGGCTCTTACTGAGTTAGGCAATCTTTATATCGAAGGAAAATTAGTCGATAAAGATGAAAATAAAGGGATTGAATTATTAAATCGAGCCGTATCTCAAGGTTTTGCACCCGCAATGGTTGCTTTGGGAGAACTGGCATTAGAACATAATCAAAAGGAACAAGCCCTCGAGTGGTTTAATAAAGCAAGTAAGCAGCAGAATGATCAAGCATACTTGGATTTGGCCCATATTTATTTACAACCCAAAAGCCCACTTTATGATCCTAAAACTGCTTTCATGTGGACTTTAAAAGCGGCTCAAGATGGCCTACCTCAAGCAAAGCGTGAGTTGGCCGAAATGTACCAAAAAGGAATAGGAGTTGAGGCAGATTCTAATATAGCAAAACAATGGTTGGACCAAGCCAATCAAGATGAGAGTTCAAAAAATCAAGAAGCTGCATTGGCACAAGCCGCACTATGGTTGAGTAATGGTGTTACAGATAAATTGGAGCAGACTGATTTCCAAATGCAAGGAATATTAAGTGCTTGGCAAAATCCATCTGTATTAGGTGATTTTGCTTATAATCAAGCACCGAAATTAAAGAATGTGATACGTCAATCTTTATTTAAACCTCAATTTGAATTAATTCAGCCTAATGATGTACCCATAACCAGTTTTTATGATGTACTACTTCGTAAAAATCCTGATTTTCAATCTAATCAATGGACTTATCCTTTTTATCCTTTAAACAAGCAGTTAGCTGCGGCAATAAGGGAGCATAGTCCTGTTTTTTATCAAACGAATCTACCTGTACCTTATATTGATGCAAATTATTATGATTATGATGATAACTCACAAGCGAGTATCCTTGATTTATGGACGAATGGTTGGCAAGCACAACTGAATTATATGTCTATTTTTACCAGCTTATACTCCAGGGCAATATTAGGTGATGCTCAAGCACAGTTTGAAATAGGGCAAATGTTTCAATACGGTATTGGCGTCGCTCAAAGTGATGCTTCCGCAATTATTTTTTATCAAAACGCGGCACAACAACAACACTTAGGCGCCGAGTACAATTTAGGCATGCTCTATTTGCAACATGCTAAAGATAAAAATGATTATCAGCTTGCTTTAAATGATCTAACAGATGCTGCATTTAAGGGAAATAAAAAGTCTCAATATGTTCTCGCGAGAATTCTGAGTCAGGGAATAACAGGCCAGGATGGAACAATATATATCGAGCCTAATCAAGAACAGGCAACGTCCATGTTATATCTGGCTGCTGCCAATAATTACGGTCCAGCGGAATATGAATTGGCAGATAAGTTGGCACGGCAAAATGATAATGCGTTAAGTGTCAATGTTAGGAAGCATAAAATAGCAATGATACGCCAGCTTTATCAAGGAGCTGCAGACCGCGGAGTTTCCCAGGCTTTATTACCACTTGCCTTTTATAATGCAATGGATGAGGACAAACAAAGGCAAGCTCAAGCTTTCCAGATTGCTAAGGAACAAGCGTTGGCAGGTAGTGACGACGCTGCACTCTTGTTAGGTTTACTTTATGATCGAGGTATCGGGGTAACCGCTGATCCTGGACAAGCAATTACTTGGTATCAACAATCAGGAAAAAATACCGTAAGCGATTTTATTTTGGGTACTTATGTAGCTGAAGGCAAAGGCATTGCTCAGGATACAGCAAAAGGAATGGAACAGTTACAACAATCGGTTCATGATAAATTTTCTTATGCTGATTTCAATATGGCTGTATTACAAAAACAAATGGGGGGCGAGTTTTTACCTAATTTGATCCAAGCCTATCAGCTAGGAAATAGTCATGCCGGGATTGTTTTAGCTGATTATTATTTAATAGACAATTCTGATCCTCAAAAAATGCAGGAAGCGAAACAAATTTACGCCGGTCTTGCTGAAAAAGGAGATCAGTACGCTCAATTGAAATTAGCCTATATGTTGCAGAAGGGTTTAGGCTCGGAGCCTGATTTGACTGAAGCTCAACGTTGGTATACCGCTTCAGCAGAACAAGGAAACCCTCTAGCTCAATACCTGTTAGCCCAATTATATCAACTGGGTATCAATGGTGAACCCGATTATAATTTGGCACAAGAGTGGTACCAAAAAGCAGCTACGGCATTACCCGAGGCTTTAGTCGCATTAGGTTTTATGCATGAAACTATTGATGATAATTATCCTAAGGCATTAAAAGAATATGAAAAAGCTGCTGTAAAAGGCGACGCTTTAGGCACATATGATCTTGGTTTAATGTATTTATATGGAAAAGGTATACCAGTGGATTACCAAAAGGCCAGGGACTTTTTTGCTGAGGCAGCAAATCAAGGAGTTCATGAAGCAATGAATCAATTGGGAACCATCTATTTTTATGGACTAGGGCAGGCTCGGGATACACAGCAAGCTTTAGCATGGTATAAAAAAGCAGCAGAAGCAGGAAATGCGAATGCACTTTATCAATTGGGTCTATTATCTGAAACTGGAGTTATTACCAAGCTTGATTTTAATGACGCACTCAAATATTACCAGCAATCAGCAGATAAAGGTAATGAAAAGGCCATGTTGGCTTTGGCTAGAATGTATCATTATGGTTTGGGTGTTGAAAAAGATCCTAAAATGGCAGCCAGTTTTTATCAAAAATTAGCCCTACGTCAAAATGCGTATGCCCAATATCAATTAGGAACTTATTACTTAGAAGGTACAGCAGGCGAGCGCTCAGTTTCCAAAGGCAAAGAGTTATTACAGCAAGCAAGTGATAATGGTAATTTACAAGCACGGCAAGTTTTACAGCGATTAGAGGCGCAAACTCAAGCACGGGTTAGTTTTATTGAGCCGGTGTTGATGAACAATGCACCTGTAGCTGAAGGGCAAACCGCTGATTTAATGTACCTTGAAGCACTTAATGAGTGGAATCAAGGCGATGAAGTTTTATCACGTATGATTTTACAGCGTTTAGTAACACAATATCCTAACTTTACACCGGCAAAACGCGCTTTTGATCAATTAAATCAAGCACGATTAATGAGTATTTATGGTTAGCCCCTTATTTTGTAGCAGCAAGTAGTCAGAATGTAGCATAGCGGAACTCGAAGAATTGATTAGGGGGCATAATTCGAGTTCCATTCGCTTGCGCCAAGATTATAAATCGCAACAACAAGTTGATTTTTGCAACCCCTACAACAAAGACTCAAAATATCCGTTATTAATAAAAAAATTGGTTTTAAATAGTCTCTCATGAAGGAAAATGATAATGGGCATTGATAAGACTAGGGATTTGGAATATCAAATTCGTATTTTCAAGGCTATTTATACAACGATGTATCGAGCTCAAGATAATATCCCTTTTTTTAAAACAAATTTTTTAGATAAAAAAGAGAATATGTCAGCAAAAGAATGGGAAATCGAAATAAAAAATCACTGCGAAAAGCAACCAGCAAGCAGAACAGCAAAAGCATGGCAGCTAGCAGAAGAACATTTTGATAATTGCAATACATCAAATATAGGACTACTTAATGAAATGTATGATTATGTTTGCAAGCATAAAACACATTTTGGTGTTACCTTTTTTTCTTCACTGATAGAACCAGGGCATTTGACCAAAGAAAAAATTGACGGAGCTGATTATTATAAGGATAGTGTTCTTTGGTGTATCAAATTTTGGCTTAATGTTGAAATTCATAAAATGCGGATTATGGCATCAGCCAATAGATCGTTTTCTGCAATCAGTTATGAGGAATCAGAAACGACGGCACAACTTCATTTTTGATTCATGAAACTTCAATTCAGGTTATCTCGTTCTTTGTGGATTATCTGTTTTCCCTAATACGGGAATGGACATCCATTAATAATCTCTAGGTACTGGAGGCAAAAGCCTTGTATCTATGGTTATACCACCAAGCTTACTTGTTGTTGATATATGATAATAACATTATAATAACATTATAATATGTAGCGGTGAGGAAATAACTATGTTAGCAATTCTAGAGGCAAATAAAGCAGGGCTCCTCCAGCCGAAACACTGGCTCAACAATATTATTGCTGGAGTTATTGTAGGTGTTGTTGCCTTACCTCTTGCTATGGCGTTTGCAATTGCATCGGGAACTAAACCAGAACAAGGGCTCTATACCGCGATTGTGGCTGGATTGCTTGTTTCAATTTTTGGGGGCAGCCGACTTCAAATTGCAGGACCAACGGGTGCCTTTATCGTTATTTTATCTGGTATTACAGCAAAATACGGCATTGAAGGCCTACAAATCGCAAGTATGATGGCGGGAGTCATGTTGTTATTACTTGGTCTGGCTAAGATGGGGGCCATTATTAAATTTATCCCCGATCCCGTAATCGTCGGTTTTACTGCAGGAATTGGTATTATTATCTGGGTGGGTCAATGGGGTGATTTTTTTGGACTTCCAGCTGTTACTGGAGAGCATTTTCATACCAAATTGATTCATTTAATTCAAGTACTTCCCCAGTTCCACTTAGCAACTACTTTGCTATCCATTCTTGCAATTATTTTAGTTATCTACAGTCCCAAAGTGCCGATACTAAAGCGTGTTCCCGGGCCTTTGGTGGCACTGGTAGTGACGACTTTAATTCAAATAATATTTCAATTCCAGGGAATCAAAACAATTGGTTCTGCTTTTGGCGGAATTCCTCAGGGGATACCTGCATTTGCGATCCCTTCAGTCACATGGGACAAAATCATTGAGTTGATTGGCCCTGCATTTACAATTGCGATGCTTGGTGCCATAGAGTCGCTCTTATCCGCTGTGGTTGCTGATGGTATGGCAGGTACTCGACATGATTCAAATCAAGAGCTGGTCGGTCAGGGGTTGGCAAACATTGTTGCGCCTTTGTTTGGAGGGTTTGCCGCAACAGGGGCAATTGCACGAACAGCAACTAATATTCGTAACGGCGGGACAAGCCCAATTGCGGGTATTGTTCATTCAATTACTTTAATTATTATTTTATTGATATTGGCTCCTTTGGCGGTCAATATTCCATTGGCCACATTGGCGGCCATACTTTTTGTGGTTGCTTGGAATATGAGTGAAGCGAAGCATTTTATTAAAATGCTACAACGAGCTCCCAGGGCCGATGTTGTAATTTTGTTGATTACATTTTTATTGACCGTTTTTGCCGATCTGGTGGTTGCAGTTAATATTGGTGTCATTCTAGCAACACTACAGTTTCTTCGAAGAATGGCGACTAGCGTTGAAGTTCGTCAGGCCACGGAACAGGAGTTAGTACAGGAGTTTGCACATAAAGGGTTTATCACATTACCACCTGGAGTACTGGTATTCGCTGTTGAAGGTCCTTTCTTTTTTGGGGCGGTCGAAAATTTTGAAAGGGCTTTAGCCGGAACACATACTGATCCGCAACACCTAATTATTCGGCTTAAATGGGTTCCATTTATCGATATAACCGGCCTACAAACTTTAGAGGAGGTTATTAAAGATTTACATAAGCGTGGCGTCAATGTCATGTTGTCTGGTGCTAACAATAGGGTTAGGGGCAAATTGCAAAAATCTGGAATTATCGATTTGATTGGGGAAAAAAATAATTTTCATACTTTTGATGAAGCCTTATTATTTTTAAAAGAAAGCATGCATGAATTAGGTGACGCCTCGTCTTTTCAGAAAATTGCCGTAAGCGATTTTGCTCAAAAGGTGCGGACAGATTAAGAAGAATTATTGATCATCAGTAGAGCAGGATAATGGGGTAAACCGTTAATTTCCTTCCTGGATGTTATCAGATGTGTCTACATCTTCTTCAAGGTAGCGGACTTCGTGCTTCTCAAGGTACTCTCGAATCAATTGTCTGACAACTTGAGATGGCGTCAAATCTTGGGAAGCACATAGCTTTTCAAACGCCTTTTTTTTTCGCGGATCCATTAGTACGGTAAAACGCGCTGTCTTACTTTCCACTTATTATTGCTCTCATGTTTGGAGGTAATAACATATTATAATCATATTCCAAGTGTTGTAGAAATATCACTTTTTGCTAGAAGCTGAAAACAGTTATTGGTTTATCATACAACCACTAAAAATCCATCCATTATTGGTAAACACATTCATGTTCAGCCATGAACTTTTTTTTCAGGTTTTTATCTCACTTTACTTGTACCATTTCCATAACTTTATGGGTGACGCTAGAGAAATTGCTGCATAATTGTGTTTCATTTTAAATAAATCTCTATATAGTGACTACAAAGCATGAAATAAATTCTTGCATCTTTGATAATATTTACTCAAAATATCTTTTGCTGTATCTGGTTTAAAATCAGGTATCTAAATTCACATAACAGGGGTGTTGAGATGAAGTATACGGTAACTTTTTGCGTATTTGATCATACTGTAGAAGGTAATCCCTTTTGGCATGGTTCTTTTTTTCTATCTAAATTGAATGAAAGCAAACAGTTGCTTGAAGTCGCGGAGACCTGGGGATTTTATGGTGTAACAAGTACAACGGATAGAAAGAGCTGGTGGGGTAAACTAAAAACCAAATTTGCATTGGATGTTGATTTTCAAGGTAATCATGGAATACTCACCCATGAAGAGGTTCGATTTATGGATCTTGGTCATGGGTTGCATGGATATACTTTTGAACTTACTGAGGAACAATTTAATGAAATCCAAAGAAGATGCACTAAAGCAGTAGCTGATCAAGAAGCTGCCATTAAAGAAATTGTAGGTTCTGAAACTCCATCGGATCCAGCGCGAAAAGTAAGATTTTATAAAGAAGAACCAGTATCCAAACATATTTTTGAGATAGAAAAATACAAAGCAAAAATGGAGGGACGTCCTTCTCGTTTAAAGCCATTTGATTTACATGTGTCATTTGGCCTTTTGGGACCAAGCCTTGAAAAATCTCATACTTGTAAAAGTGAAGCACTTAATCTATTGGATGGGATATTAACAGAAGAACAACTTGCCCCATTCAAAGCTTCTTCCTTGCCTCGATTTATAAGTGGTTTAGAGCCTATTCTTTTACATAGTTCTGGTAAATTGCGTACTCATATTCGAAGTTCTGGCAAAGAAGTATTCTATCGCGACAGACACGACGAAGATGTTAAATTGTATTGGAGCGTTCCTCCACAACATATTGAAGCCTTGTCAGCGGATACAATAGATTTATTATCTATAGATAAGGAGTATGTAGGAGAAGTCAAGAACACTGTAAGTAAGTTGCAGCGCTTGGAATGGTCATTAAGAAATGCTTTTTTACCTACTCAATATCAGGAATATAAAGATAATTTACTTGATAAAATCGTTGCTTGTTATAAAGCATTTGCTATTTTGGAGCCTAAAAAAGAGACAAAAATATCAGGATGGCAAGGATTTGCTCTTTCTCTATTCTCATTACCCAGAAGTAGGGAAGAGAAAAAATTACAAGACAAAATTAATCAGGCTAAAATGCTTTTAAATTCTATATACATGGCAATAGTTGATGAGTGGGAAATTGACAATAACTATCCCTCTGAAGTATCTGCCACTGAAAATGATGAAGATTATAATCCGCTAGAAGCTGTCGTTTCTTATTTATCGGTTGATGATAAGAAAAATTTTTGCCAGATATTAGGGCGTAGTTATATCGAGAGTGAAGAGAATGAAGACGTGAGTGAAAAGTCACTTGCAACATCATTTTCACTTACAGCACAAAGATAGTTTTAAAAGAGCGATTCTCGGTTAAGAGTTGCTCTTTTTAGATTAATGTTTACAATAATGTTTTTTCTTAGGCCAAGTTATTTTGGTGGTGGTAATAATGAGCTTTTTCAAGCGAGTGTTTTACTGTTTCTCTTGATAAGTATAAAGGTACTTTTTTTCTTGAAAAAAGAAAGTATTGTTCATGGACGTTTATCAACTAATTCAATTAAATAAGCGCAAATTTAGTGAGGAAATAAACATGAGTACCAGATCGTTCGAGGACAAGAGGACTATGGCTAATCGCATACTCCAAGATTTCAATACTGCCGAAGAAGTAGCAAAATCTTTTTGTAATAAACTGGATGTGTTGCAAAAAGAACTCTGCTCAGCAAAAACAAAAACAGAATTCGATAATGTGGCCAAAGAATTAATTACTCAAGGAAAAGAAGCGCATCAATTTTTATCAACCTTGATGCCAGGGAAGGAGCAAGAGGCTAGGTTAGCTTTAATGTACGGTTCTAAATATGTAGGACAACTCTCAAAATCTACTAGCGGCTCCTCAAAAAAAAGCGCTTTAGATAAAGCTGAATCAGATGCTCTTGAAGAGTTCTTGAAGAACTTAAATGAGGCTCAAAAAAGTGAAGCTCGAAGCTTTATTAAGAGCTTAAAAGAACTTGAGATACTGTCAGAAACTCTTATGAGTCAAGAAGAAAAATTTAAAGAGCGCCTTAGGCAAGCAGATTCAGCAGATGTGATAGATAGGGTTGAAGCTGAAATTTTGGAGAAAAATAATATCCTTGAAGGTTCTTTGAACCGTCTCATCTCTTACCCCCAAGATGAGACTGTAGCTGGGGCACTTGTCAACTTTTTGCAGGTCAATGAACGCCTTTTAAACATAATGCAATCTTTTGATATATACGCCTCTTTAGAGGAAGATCTGTCAAATGCGAGGGCAGAGCTAACGGTAAATAATAGATCTTTACGTGGTTAGACGAGTTGTCATTCGAGTTTGTACAAAATATAAAGCTCTTAAAGCTGTTATAAATGATAGCACCAACAGAGAAAACTTGATTGGGTAATCGTTTGATTCAGGATGTCTAGGTAAGCAAAAGTTGTAGAAGTGACATCTTTTGCTTTAATATATTTGAAATATTCGCGAACATATCAATTTTCATTTAGGTGTGCACACCTACAACTCAATTTCAAAATAATAAATAATTCAATCTTTTCGTAACTTACTTTCTATTCCGTCAGGTAATACACCAGTCGTTTTATTCATTTCGATATCACTCGGGGTTAAGTATTGTGTGTGAAAATGATACATATGGGATAGAAGATCATCAATGTCCTTGTGTCTAAAAAACAGCAATACTACTAGATAGTGAGGTTATTATGTTTGAGGAATTAATAAAAATTTTAGGGGATAAGGTAACAATGCAAAAGGATATTAAGGGTGCGATAACATTGAGTAAAAATATTGCGTATCAAAAAAATGTATCACCTATTTTATCTCTTTTAAAAAACGCACCTGAAAACAGTATCGATGTAGTTGTTTGTAATCAATTAATGAATAAATTTAATAGAAATTGGGATTTCATATGTGCCGTTTATAATTTATTAATCGCTAAACAGGTAGCTAATGAAGCCAGTATTAATAGTTTTATCACAATGGCAGGAAAAAATAGAAAGTTTGAAGCTGCAAAACACGCTTTTGAGTTTGCTAAAACAAAAAAGTTAATTAATGAGATTACATTTAATAGTTTCATTGTTGTTGCAGGAAAAAGTGGGCAATTCCATGCAGCACAAAATGCATTTGAGCTGGCCAAAAAATGGAATTTAACCAATGCAATTACCTATGCGACTTTTATTGATGTGGCTGGAAAACACGGACAATTTGAAGTGGTACAAAATACATTTGAATTAGCAAAAAAATTTAAATTACTCAATGAAGCTACTTTTTCTAGTTTTATTGATGCAGCAGGTAAAAATGGTCGATTTGAATTGGCGCATCATGCTTTTGAATTAGCTAAAAACTGTAACCTTGCTAATGAAGTTACTTTTGCAAGTTTCATTGATGCGGCGGGTAAAAATGGACGATTCGAAATAGCGCAAAGTACTTTTGAATTAGCTAAAATTAAGAACCTGGCAAATCAGGTCACTTTTAATAGTTTCATTAATGCTGCGGGAAAGAATAGACAGTTTGCAGCAGCACAAAATGCATTCGCACAAGCTCAAGAAGAAAGATTACTCGATCCGGTCACATTTGCAAGTTTTATTGATTTAGCAGGGAAAAATGGAGAGTTTGAAGCAGCTCAAGATGCTTTTGAGTTAGCTAAAGAATGGAAACTGGTCAATGAAGTTACATTTAATTGTTTCATTCACATAGCAGGGAAAAATAGACAGTTTGAGGCAGCACAAAGAGCTTTTGAATTAGCGAAAGAAATGAGATTGGCTAATGAAATCACGTTTATTAGTTTCATTGATGTAGCGGAAAAAAACGGGCAATACGAAGCGGCACAAAAAGCTTATGAGTTAGCTAGAAAATGGAAAGTAGCAAATTATTCAAAAGTTGTTTGATGAGAATATCTTACTAAGTTCTGAAACAGCTTCGATGCTTTTTCAGTTCAAGTTAGATGTGATGATGACACGACTTATTATCAAAAAACGCATCTTTCCGGGCAACAAAGTATTGGTATTGGGAAACTGAGATTGCTTAGGCTGTTTGCTACACATAATAAACGAACTGGTATGTTACCAGTTCGTGTTATTATAAATTCAGGTAATTACGCTGACATTCCCTTTACACGTGCTACTAAACGGCTTTTAATTCGAGCAGCTTTATTTTTATGAATCAAACCCTTTCCTGCTGCTTTGTCAATAACAGGCTGTGCTTTAGTATAGGCTGCAAGAGCAGCTTCTTTATCACCTGATTCAACAGCTTTTAGCACATTTTTGATGTAAGTGCGGAACATAGAACGTGCACTGGCATTATGTTGGCGCAGTTTGATGTTTTGGCGAGCGCGTTTGATTGCTGATTTAATATTTGCCACTTAAAAATCTCCACTCATTCAGTAGGTACAAAAGATGATGATCATGCACAACAAGATATAAATTGTCAATATAATTTATTGGTTTGCTCATGAGAAAACCAATTTTCATTCCCATATCACCAAAATAACTGCATGTAGAAAATCTTCATTTTTCTGGTTGCATTACAGGGTCAGATTTTATCCAGAGATCTTTATTGTGTTTCGTTTTTTGGGGCTCTATAATTGTGTTGCAAATTCCATCCAAAATTTACAGGATATTTAATGAAAGACAATATTGAAGAAACCACGGTGGACAAACCTGCTGCAGAGGATTACTCACGAATAATGAATTTTATAGGACAAAATTTATATTCTTCTTTAGCCGAATCTATGGAAAAACTACCTCCTCATTTCCGTAATCAAAAAATGGTATGTAATGCATTATCTGCTTTTTTAGTGAATGTTATTTATCAGCAGTCTTCTGGAAACAAAGAGTCATGCCAAAAAATGTTTGGGGATATTACCCAAATTATCGAAAATCAATTAAATAATATTACCCCAGGCGCAAAGCTATAATCTTCCATACAGCAACACTATCCTATTTAAATTGTCTAAATAGAGTTGAGTCACATTCGACATAAATAGCATTCATTTGCTGTTTATGTCGTGAAAATAGATAATAACATTGAGTTCGTTGAATAAAATATTATTTTGCTTTAGATGTTTCTGGATGATAAAAGGTTGTTGTATATCTCATACTTCATAAGATTATGTAAGAGGAAGGATTTAGGTATATCATAATATATCTTTAGTTTTATGTTTAAAATTATGTCAGTAACCGATGCAAAAAATATGGTACCTAAACGACAAAGCTTATTGCGCTCAACTACGTTAGTATCAGTGATGACTTTTATTTCACGTGTTGTTGGGTTTGTGCGTGATATGGTTCTCGCCAATTTTTTTGGTGCCCAAGCCGGTATGGATGCTTTTTTTGTTGCATTCCGTATTCCTAATTTTATGCGTCGCTTATTTGCAGAAGGGGCTTTTGCCCAGGCATTTGTGCCGGTACTCGCAGAGTATCAAAAAACACGTACACCGGAAGACGTTCGTGTTTTTATTGCGCGTATTGCTGGATATTTAGGATCAATTCTCAGTGTTGTTACTTTAATTGGAATATTTGCTGCGCCTGTCATTATCTTTTTGTTTGCTCCTGGATTTAACCACGATAGTAGTCGTGCTGTATTAGCTACTGAGATGCTGCGAATTACTTTTCCGTTTTTAATGTTAGTTTCTTTAACGGCTATGGCTGGAGCAGTGTTAAATACTTATGGATATTTTGCAATCCCCGCATTTACTCCAGTCTTACTTAATATCTGTATGATTCTTGCGGCGATTTATTTATGCCCTCATTTACCAACCCCGGTAGTAGGTTTGGCGTGGGGGGTACTAATCGCGGGAATTATACAATTGCTTTTTCAAATTCCTTTTTTGCATCAACGTAGTTTATTGGTAAGACCGCGTGTAGTTAGAGATGATGCAGGGGTGAATAAAGTACTAAAATTAATGATACCCGCTTTATTTGGCGTTTCTATAGCCCAGCTTAATCTAATGGTTGATAGTATTTTTGCATCTTTTTTAAAGGTAGGCAGTGTTTCCTGGTTGTATTACACCGATCGCCTCACCGATTTTCCGTTAGGTGTTTTTGGGGTGGCTGTTGCTACTGTAATTTTGCCTCATTTGTCTAGAAGGTATTCTGAACAAAGTATAAGCCAATATTCGAGTGCCCTGGATTGGGGATTACGATTAATTTTGCTGATTGGAATTCCTGCAGGTTTGGGGTTATGCCTATTTGCAATGCCTTTGATTGCCAGTTGTTTTGCTTATGGTAAATTTTCAGCCTATGATGTGCTACAAACCCAGAAGAGTTTAATTACTCTTGGCGCAGGTGTTCCTGCTTTTATGATGGTTAAAGTTTTGGCTTCAGGTTTTTATGCACAACAAGATATCAGTACCCCAGTTAAAGTAGGCGCTATTAGTATGATAATGAATACTTTATTATGTTTTTTGTTTATTAGATATTTTGCTCATGCTGGTTTGACTTTGGCTTCTGCGTTAGCAGGTTATATAAACTGTGGCAGTTTATTGTATTTACTGATTAAACGAGGGGTATTCAAACATTCTTCAGGATGGTTAAAATACAGTATTCAATTGATTTGTGCTAATATTGCAATTAGTGTTTATTTAATATTCACGACTGGAACAGTAAGTTACTGGCTTAGTTTTTCTCCAATAAAACGTCTAAGTGTATTATCACTACATGTTTTGGTGGCAGTAGTTATTTATTTATTGGTTTTAGGATTAACGGGGTTAAGAGCTTCTCATTTTCGTGGCCAAGTGAAGGAATAAGAAATATGCAAGCAAAAATATTTTATGAAACTCAGGGTGATAGAGCTATTCCTCTTTATTTGATTTCACAGGGGCAGTGGGAAGAACAGAGTAGCAAACTAACGTCTGCGGAGCGAAATTGTTTTGCTTTACATCAGTTTAATGGAAACATAGGTGATTCTTGTTCCATCTTTAATGCAGATGGACTCATTGATAAAGTTTATATAGGCTGTGGAGATGAAAACCAGCCTCAAGCTATGGCAAATGCAGCTCTATTACTTCCTCCTGGTACTTATCAAGTACAAGGTTTCTGTTCCCAGGAAGCGTTAATGAATTGGGCTTTAGCGCAATATTGTTTTGAAGCTTATAAGAAAAAAGAAACTGATCCACGGGTTTTGGTGGTCAATTCAGATGATTTAAATGATCTCTTAAATCTAGTACAAGCTCAATTTTTAGTTCGAGATTTAATTAATAAACCAACAAGTGATTTAGGGCCAAAAGAGATGGCTGAGGTGGTTGAGCAATTAGCTACTACACATAATGCTCAATTTAAACAATGGGTTGGAGATGAATTAATCAAGGATAACTTTCCTGCCATCCATGCTGTAGGACGCGCTTCCAAATCTGCGCCCCGTTTGTTGTCCTTAACTTGGGGCGATGAGAAACACCCTCGTATTACGCTGGTAGGAAAAGGAGTATGTTTTGATAGCGGTGGTTTGGACATTAAATCAGCCTATGGAATGCGTCTTATGAAGAAAGACATGGGAGGGGCGGCACATGTAATCGGTCTTGCACAGTGGGTTATGATGCGAAAATTACCTGTTCGATTACACATGCTGATTCCTGCAGTAGAAAATTCTATAGGGCCTGATGCATTTAGACCTGGGGATGTTTTAACCATGCGTAACGGTTTAACTGTAGAAGTACATAATACTGATGCTGAAGGCCGTTTGATTTTGGCTGATGCTTTAGTAAAAGCATGTGAAGAACAACCTGAATTACTAATTGATTTTGCTACGTTAACAGGTGCCGCACGAGTTTCAGTGGGAAGTGAAATTGCTGCTTTTTTTACGAATGACAATAAACTTGCTAAAGAAGTGAGTGATGTTTCTTTGAAAGCAGTCGATCCTGTTTGGCGTTTGCCGTTATTTGATGCTTATGAAGAGATCCTGCGCTCCAATGTAGCTGATTTAAGCAATGCTAGCGATCATCCGTATGCAGGAGCGATTGTTGCAGGGTTATTTTTGCAGCGATTTGTGTCAAAGACTATTCCCTGGATACATCTTGATATTATGGCATGGAATTTAAGCAGTAAGCCGGGTAAACCAGAGGGGGGAGAAGCAATGGGATTTCGTACAATTGCAGCATATTTATTGCAAACTTACGGATAATTACAGGATGAAAAAAATTAAAAGGAGATTGTGATGTTAGTTACTTTTCATACCGATGCTTATGAAGACATTATGTATTTTGCGGATATTGCCAAGGGTTTACTTTCTCTAATGGGGCATAGTGGCACTATCCCAGGAGCAATCAAATCCGCGGATCTTCCTGAGGCTTTGAAAAGATTACAGGAGGGTCTAGGCAAGGAGAATAAAGCAGAAGAGGATGATGAGGAAAACGAGGCACACATCAGTTTGAAAAAGCGTGCCATTCCTTTGATTCATTTATTAGAAGCAGCCATTAAAAGAAATAAAGATGTACTTTGGGATTAATCAAAGAAGTTACCAGTTTGTGAGACTACTCTCAAAGATTGACTCATATCTTAATGGATTATGAAGTCAGACAAAAGCGCATTATTCCAGTTTTTTATTGATTCAGATTAGGTGATGCCAATTGTCAATACACCGTAGATGATCTTTAAGAGTATTTAAGACCTTTACCAAGCTCGTCTTTGTGCCCCAAATTATCGTCTTTGTTGCTAACACTGCCATGATCCTGAGTGATACTGATATCGATTCGTGTGGAACTACTTGAAGGGGCTCCTAATAAAATATCAGCTTTTTCTTGTTTCTCTGTCAGGTCTTTTTCAATCGATTGGTTAAATCCATTGGCAAGACCAGAGAAACCACCAAATAATGCCCCTTTTATTGTACTTCCTATGGTTGAAAGCCCTTTTCCTTCCTGAAATCCGTCTACCATACCTTTCATAGAGCCTTTTACCCCCTCCCAGGTAGCCTTAGCAAAGGCTTTAGTGATACTAAATAGTTTGGAAGGTAAAGAGGTTTGGGAGTCATCTAAAATCGCATTAAAATTTTTAGCTGCACTAACTACATCCTTTCCTAATTTCTCTAGTGCCTGGGTTCCCTCTAAACCTCCAAATTTTTGAGGAGAGCTAAAATCATGGATAACTTCTAATGCTGTATGCATCAATGAGGATCCTGCGCTAGCTAGAGATAAAACACGTAATGAGCCTACAATTTCAGAGCACGTTTTTTCATCAGGCTTTGGTTCACTATTTAAGCGACTTTCTAATTCAGACAAATATTTTC
The DNA here is from genome assembly GCF_004283175.1 of Legionella longbeachae. Classification (GTDB taxonomy): domain Bacteria; phylum Pseudomonadota; class Gammaproteobacteria; order Legionellales; family Legionellaceae; genus Legionella; species Legionella longbeachae. The sequence goes on along the minus strand of NZ_RXNW01000024.1, from coordinate 12,761 downwards.
CTTCTTCTTTTAAAATTTCAATTCGTGCTTTATTGGCGTTAAGTGCAGGGTCTTTATCATTTTTAATTTTTTCATAAAGTACCAAGAGTTCATTACCATGATCTTCTCTTAGGTTTGCAATCATTTGTTTTGCTTTATCTCTATCGTTCAAAAATGAATCTGCAAATCCTCTTGAGCCTCCTAATGCTGCACCCATAGTAGCACCTTGTAGAACACCTCCCAGAGTTTTAGAAAGTCCTTCATTTTCAACGAAACCTTGCCTCATTCCTTTACTTGCTCCAATTGCTGTATCTAGACAAGTAGTAACGACTGATTTCATGCAAGTAAGCAATTTGTTGCTTGCAGATCTGGAAGTATCAAACGTCATCTCGTTAAAAGTATCGCCAATACGCCTCGTTTCATTAGATAATTTAGCTAAGAATGTAGGATTACTTTCTTTTGCTATGAGTGTTAACTTTACACTATCAACAAGAAAATTAGTTTTATCTAAATTTTCTTTTATGGTTTGCAGATCGTTTAAAGAATCTTCCATATTACTGCCTAATTGCTCTAAACGAGAACTTGTCTCTGTACATAAATTTATAATATCTGTTTGCAGTTGCACAGGTAGGTTAGGAATAATTGCTTTTTTTTTCAACTCTTCTTGAGCGGTTTGTATCTGCGATAATAATTGTGTGACATCAGAAGCAGGCATTACTTATCTCGAAACATTAAAAATACTATACATATATTATAGGAGAGGTTTTATTGTTCTGATTTTCTAGAGTGAAGGAAAATTCACTATGAGCCAATGCGCTTAAAATACAATAAAAATTAACAGTAGACACCCAAGTTGAATAGGAACAATGCTCCCTTTTGTATCAGTTTATTAAGGCGTCAACACGCCTCAGTAAGTTATTGAAATAATCTATTTCATTAGATGTGTAAATAATTCACATCCATTGGCTTTATAACTTCTATAATGAGCACGGCTTTGTTCTTTTTCTGCCTCACTATTTAGTACTATTTCCATGATACGCTTAAACTTAGAGTAAAATGAGGGGATATTATTTGAAAGGTTCAATAAAATATCATTAAATCCCCTTGGTTCCCGCTCATATCCAATCTGTATTGGGGGGGGCGGTTCGGGCCCCTCGCCTTGCAGATGATGAGGAATAAAGCTGTCTTCTTTGAAAGTCCATAAGAGCTCATCAAGAAATTCAGCATCTTGTTTATTAGCGCACAAGACATAAACCTTATGTCCTTTAACATAGGCTTTTTCTAAGAGGCGACATGCGAGTAACCAACGAGCATTATGCTGCTCGTTGGTTAACAGGTAAAAATCAATGCGAATTGGCTGCATGGCGTAAAATTTGAACTAATAAAGGAACTGGCCTACCGGTAGCATTACGATTTTTACCAAAAATCCAAGCAGTGCCTGCAATATCTATATGCGCCCAACGATATTTTTCGGTAAAACGAGATAGGAAACATGCTGCAGTAATACTACTTGCTGTTCTATCAAAACCAGCATTGATCATATCTGCTAATGGGCTTTCAAGTGCATCTTGGTAAGCGTCATCTAACGGCATACGCCATACCCGATCATTACTTTCTTTTGCAGCTTTTTCTATGAGTTGGGCTAGCTCCTCATCTTGAGTCATAAAACCTGACGCAACTGTCCCTAAAGCGACAATAATGCCACCCGTTAGAGTAGCAACATCAATGACAAATTCAGGTTTATAACGCTCAGCATAAGTGAGCGCATCTGCTAGTACAAGACGGCCTTCAGCATCAGTATTAATAATTTCAACAGTCTGCCCAGACATGCTAGTAACAATGTCTCCTGATTTGACTGACGTACTGCTCACCATATTTTCAGCACTTGCAATTAAGCCGATGACATTTATTGGAAGTTTAAGCAGGGCACAGGCTTTTATTGCTCCTAGTACGCTGGCAGCCCCAGACATATCATATTTCATTTCATCCATAGCATTAGCCGGTTTGATGGATAAACCACCTGAATCAAAAGTGATGCCTTTTCCGACAAGAACAATCGGTGGATTGTTTCCTGCTCCTTGATAGTGAATGTCTATAAGTTTTGGCGGTTGAGCTGATCCTTGTGCGACCGCGAGTAACGTTCCCATACCCATTTCACGCATCTCTTCTGCCCCCATGACTTTACAGCTTATTTCATGAGGAAACTCTTTTGCCAACTGAAGTGATTGCTCACCAAGATACGTAGGAGTACAAATATTAGCGGGCATATTTGCCAAATGGCGGGTTAGTTCAACCCCAGTGGCAATAGCTTTACCTAGTTCTATACACTGCTCACTGGCATTAGGTAAATAAAAAGTAATTGTTTCTAGTTGATGTGGATTTGCTTTTTTCTTTTTGAAATCTAATAGTTGATAACGTTGATTATCTAGTAGGACGATCATCTGTTCCAGCTGCTGATCTGGAGAATAGTCACTAATTTGCGGTATGCATAAAGTTGCAGAGCTGATACGATGTTTTATTAAGGCACCCATTACATCTGTTAAGCGTTTTTGTAACTGGTTCGAATTAAATTTATTTTTTTCACCACATTGTATTATTAATATACTTTCGTGTGAATTGTGATGCCAACGCAGATCGCCTGGTTCTGTTGCTTTGTTAATCAGGTTGTTCATCAATCCACGATGCTCTTTATCTATATTCAGGGCAAAATCAGGAAGCTCTGTATCAGAAAATACTCCAAGTACAAGGCATTCACTAGCAGACAAACTGGGTTTAGAGGTTAATCCGTAATTCATTTTTTAGATCCTAATTGTTAAGTAGATGTTTTACAGTTTGTTAATGGTTTTTGTGGCAACACTACTTGAACATTGATGCCTTTAATTGTAGGGCTATCTAGCGTTTTTTCAAGGTATTCAATCAATGGCACATCAACTACTTTGCCATAATCTGATGATGCTTGTCGAAAGTACAATTGCCCTTTATCGCGAATCGCGAATCCTAAATGTGAAATATTTAATGATGTACCAATTTTTTGACTGAGATCCCAATTTGGACGAACTATTTCAATGATTGCACCATTAGGGATTTGTGCAAATAAGTGCATATTGGGCTTATTTTTTTCAGGAAATAAAGCTGTGAAGGGTAAATAAGGAACTCGTTCTGAAGTAATTTCCAATTTGGAGCCTTCATTTTTCAATTCATCCAGGCGCTTTTCAGTAGTTTCTTTATTCCCATTTTCCAGTCTAATTGTATCAATAGTTTTATAGGCGTACCAATTGGGTTTATTAATTACGGCCTCAGCAATTTTAGCAACTGATTGATGGTTTTGATCTTTGAAGTTTAGGGTAATGTCTTTCAGAAGTCCGCTTTGTTGATTATTTTGATTCCAATCTAGACCTGTAAAATGATTGCGTTGTATGTAAGAAACAGTCCCGTTTTTATAGCGGATATTTTTTACACATTGTTGAAACGATGTAAGTGAGTTTGCTAATGCTAAAGACAAAACAGTGTTGACATAGGTATCACAATCAAAGGCGTCAACCCTATATTGTGGAAATTGATCGTATGATGCTTTAGGACCTTCTCCTAATGAACCCAGTAAATAAGGTACTCCTAAAAATTGACCACTGATCCAATCAATTCTTTGAGGCATCGAATTATTCGGCATGCTATTTAGTCTGTGGTATAGTTCTTCTATTGAGGAGTTAGCCTGTTTCTCAGTGGCACTGGAGTCAAAACTATAACCAACAACAGAAGCGCTTAAGCAGGTTATAAATACCAAATGTCTAAGAGGGATAAATGTATACTTCATGAGTTTTTCAATTTAAAACTTAATAAAAGGTACATATTAACCTGTCCCGGAGGAGGGAAGCAAGAATGCTGAATATAATTTGGCTAAGTATGATATTTATTTCCGTAATCGTTGGTATTATTGAGGGACGAATCGATGAAGTCGCCCGAGCTGTTACTGATTCTGCTAAATTAGGTTTTGAAATAGCTCTTGGCTTGGCTGGAATAATGTCCTTGTGGTTAGGAATTATGTCCATTGCTACAGAATCAGGCTTGGTTAATCTATTGGGAAAGTTGCTTCGGCCAATTTTAAAATGGCTCTTTCCTGATATTCCTCCAGAGCATCCTGCTATGGGAGCTATGACGATGAACATTGCTGCTAATATGTTAGGGTTAGCTAATGCCGCGACTCCATTTGGGCTGCAGGCAATGAAAGAGCTCCAAACTCTAAATGAACATGCAAAAATTGCGACAAATTCCATGTGCACTTTTTTGGCAATTAATACTTCAAGTGTGCAACTCATTCCTGCGACTGCTATTGCATACTTAGCGGCAAATGGGAGTACTAATCCTAGTAGTGTGATTGTTAGCTCATTAATTGCAACAGTAATTTCTACGGTAGTGGCCGTTTTTTCGGTAAAACAATTGGCTAAATTACCTGTGTTTCGTATTAAAAGGACAAAAAGTTTATGAGTGGATTTGCGAATCAATTATCTAATTGGATGCTTTTAGCCTTTGTAGTTGGCATCCCATTATATGCTGCAGCAGTCAAAAAAATTAATGTATTTGATGCGTTTATTGTTGGCGCGAAACAAGGTTTTGATACGATTTTAAATATAGTCCCTTATCTTATTGCGATGATAGTTGCTATTGGAATGCTGCGAGCTTCCGGTTTTTTTAGCTTGATGGCGAAATTGCTTGCACCACTTCTGGAGATGATTGGCATGCCACCAGAGGTATTACCTCTGGCATTGATTCGCCCTTTTTCGGGAAGTGCTTCCACTGGATTGATGGCGGAGTTAATTAATCAATACGGTGGAGATTCATTGATTGCCAAGATTGCAGCAACGATGATGGGAAGTACAGAGACGACTTTTTACGTTATTGCGGTGTATTTTGGTTCTATAGGCATTCGCCGTACACGGCATGCTATCCCTGCAGGTTTATTAGCCGATTTAGCTGGTATTATTGCCTCTGTTATGGTTTGTCGTTATTTATTTGAATTATAATCAAAGCATCACGTTGGACTTTTAAGCCCAACGCAATATATGGCTATTTATTGGTTAGCGTCTGTTTTTAATTTTCCCTTATTGAGTTGGTCTATAAATGGATTTCTATTTTCAGATATTCTTTGTTCAGATACGGGCATTAACTCTTTGACCATTTCAGCAACTTCTTCCTTTGTTTTGGGAGCAAATTTATTACAACGATTTAGAGATTGATTGTAACAATCCAAAAATCGACTCCTTAGCTCCTCATTTTTTACAAGTTGCTATACCTTTTATGAGTAATGTGCATTTTCACTCAACACAACTCCTGTCTCAGAATTTTCCTTAAGCCAGGATTCAAAATCTATAGAGAGCTTTCAGACGATTTGTGGTAATCAACGGTGATAGTATTATCCTGAATAGTAATAACTTGATCTAAATTGAGTTCCTCACGTTTATATTGTGATACCATAGATGGAAGTTTTGATGTACTTGGATTACATCTTTTGAGTTAGGCATATTTAGGCTTACAAAACATTATAATGAATTTTATTTATCAACTTGTTAAGTGCTTTTCTGAGTGCTTTTAAACGTATTCATCTGAGCGTTAATAAGAGTGGGGTAATATTGGCAGGGAATGGTAAATAGATGAATTTATCGACAATTTTTTCGAAAAAATGGGGAATTTACCGGAATTGCTTTATTGCAACATTCTAAATGTTATTGGATATATGACTTGTAGTTGAACTGTCTATTAAGCGACCCTTATCACTAATGTCTCTGCATTGAATCACATACAATTGTTGATCTACAATAATCCATTCGATATCTTGGGCTTTGCCGAATAATGTTTCTAACTGACGTCCTAATTGATATAAATCTCGGTATTGTTTGGGAGTCAATATACTTTTTTCACCCTGCTCATAGAATGTTTGGCCTTCTGCATTGATGTGTAATGATGCTACAGCGCTATTACCTTCCGTAACTCCTTCAATCCCATTGCTTGCTACTTCAATACACATTAATTCAGCGATTTCACTTTCGGTAAATAATACTCCACCGGCTTGACCCTTAATGTAGGGTTGTATAATAAGGTTCAGGTTTATTTTATTTTCTCCACTATATTCTTTGATAAGTTCGTGGCGCTGTATCATATTTTTCCATGAAGCACAGAGTGCGGAAATAAATTCTTCTACACTGGTGATATTTGCTTGTGAGTAAAATATACCCGCATAACTATAAAAGCTTGAATCTTCTACATTAGTAGAGGAGCGTACAATAATGGATGTTTGTTCTGATACCAGCTCAAATAGTTGCTTTAATTCTTCAAAATATTCCGGCCATAGTGGATCTTGGTTTGAGGAGGAAACCAAATCATATATTTTCTTGATGGTGTTATGTTTTAAAAGAATACTTTCTGGAATTTTAAATTGATTATGGATCAATACAGCCAAACGTTGGGCTTTATTGCCTATAGTTAAGTTATCCTTTTGTGCTTCAAGGAAATCCCATTCAATGAGTTTATTTTTCAAAATACGTACTTGATTTCCTGAGTGGATGACTAATTTGTCTTTATTCTCAATGGTAGATATGGGAAATTGAGCAATCATGACTATATTTTTTTCTCGCGCGATGATGGAGCTATGACTTAGGTAGCCTCCTTTTTTTAAAATGATGGCTTTAATGTGTTGGCAAGAAAGAATTTGTTCTGGAAGGAGGTTATCTGCAATTAAAATACTGCATCGCTCTAGAGCTTCAAGATTAAGCCCTTCTTTAAAAACTATTGCAGTGCCGCTACATATACGCTGCTTCCCTGCGACTCTAAGTGCAGTAGATTGCGATTGGCTATTTGCAATTTTTTCCGTTGTGTTTAAAGGCAGTTGCTCGATGTCATGTAATGAAAATGCATTGGGGAATTGATGCTCATTCTGTAGCTTCCATGTTGTATAGCGGTCATTCAATAATTTAATGAGTGTATTTCGTTTCTTAGGCAATGAGCAGAACTCATTCAATGTTAAATAAGTGAGGCTTAAGGGTAATTCTAATTGTTGTGTTAACTTTTCCAGGAGTAAATTTATGAGTTGCCATTCTTTTAACTGAAATTGTCGCAAAAGAGTGCGTACATATTCTGTTTTTAAAAAAGAATCACGAAGATTTGAGTTTGAGTTTTGCTTTAAATTTATTTTAAAGTTTGATTGATCGGATAACTGATAGTAAGAAGTGTTTTCTATAGATTGTGGTGCTTCAATTGGTGAGTGAAGTAACTCCGATATATTAGATGATGTTTTGGTTGCTGCAATTTGCAGTTGGCGAAATGCATCTTGGTGCAAAAGGCTGCTATAAAATTGCCACATGGTACTTTGTTTGTACAAAGATGTAAGCGCGCGTTTCAGAATTTGTTGCAACATCCATACCGATAAAGGCTGATGCAAATATTCAGTAAGTTTCATTATTCTTAACTGTGCCTTAGGGGCTATGAGCATATGGTAATCTTGAAGGATGCTTTCTGTAGCCAGGCGAAATTGCAATCGCACTACTTTGTTACGAATCCACGCAAGCAATTTATTGCTGGAAAAAATTGCTTGTTCAAATGCATTATCAATATAAATTTGATTGCAAAATACAAGAAACTGCTCTTGGGTTATTTCCTTCTTTTTAATTAACAAACCTAATTTACGCAAGGCCTTAAGACACCCACCTTGATCACCCCAACGTTGTTTGAGCATACTAAGCAATAGTGGTGATGGATTTGTAAATGTTTCTTGTAATGGTAACGAGGTAAATCGCTGATCCTGAATAATTCCTGGAAGGATTTGATAATGTTTTAATAAAATCTGGCGATTTAAAACCTTACTGTCACGATGATTATGATGTAACCTAATTAAAGCAATACGATGTTCCTGATCAAGCGTAAGCTGTATATCTTGTTGAAATAATAGTAATAAATTTCGAGCCATACCTGACAGTTTTTTGAGTTTTCCTTCATTTAAATCATACTTTTCCTGAAACGATGCACTTTGACTGGGCTTATTAGTGTTGATAATAAAGCTGGTGAATAAACCTAAGTAGATTGATTGATCCTCTATAGTAAGCTCAATTGTACCTAAAGAGCGTTCGCTGTTGGTATTTATTTGGATATAAGAGTCTCCGCCAGAATGACACTCATAATGGCATTGTTTCAGCAAACTTAATGCCTGTTCATCAGAATTTTTAAACTGATGAATAAACGCATACAGTAACAAATCAACAATAAGAGGAACCAATAGAAAAATACTAATAATCAACATGCTTGATAAAGGAAGCGGGATTAAATAAAGCACGTACAGGCATGCACAGGGAATGAGGATCACTCTCCATGACATTTGTCGCACCGTGAGTTTGCTTTTAGTAGGGGCGAAAACAGAAGTTAATCGATATCGTAAAAAATCGAGTCGATTTTTTTTGGGATACACAAGATAGATTCCCAAGACCAAGACAAAAAGCGTATAAATTGGAATAAGATAAGCTGCATTCATAGGCAGATTGGGATCGACTTTATAAAGATAGACATCAAAGGGGATATTCAGTTGCATACTGAATGCGATAGTAGGCACCGTCATAATAAGACTTATCAGCACATTGGCCCATTGATACCATGCTGAAGCTTCAGCAAATAGACTTGCAAATAATTCTTTACGGCGGATGAAAAGTAATGTGGCAAACAAAATGCTTAATACCGTTAAAAATCCTATTATTGGAAACGATTGCATTTGATTACTAGAGGTAAAATAAGAGCTAACACTCTTGAATTTTTTATTTAACTGCTCAGAAAGCTCATCATGAGATTGTGTATCACTTATGATGGGGATACCTTGCTGGGAAATAACTTGTTGGTATTTTAGTAATGCTTGATTACCCTCTTGAAATTGAAGCAGGGTAAATGGCGCTTTTTTTAATAAGTATTGTGCGTAATCCCACGGAACATTAATCACAACAGAAGCGGGGCTTTGCTCACCCAATGTCATGAACTGATATAGTCCATCAGGAAAATAAAAAAGTCTTTTCTCATCAAGTGCTTGCTTTAATAAACTTCGGTCAGCATTTAACCAGCTTAAAGTTGCTGATTTGAAGCCATTGTCACAATAAAGAATGATTTTTTTGTCAGTATTCTTTTTTAAATAGTCGTTAAGACCTGTACCCGCAGGAAAATTAAGGGAGCCTGCTATATGAATTTTGTCGTATTCACCACTATCACGTAAATCAATAAAGACAAATTGAGAATTTGCGTCTTTCCAATTTTTTATCATTTGAACCGTTACAGGAGTATTTTGAATGCCTATAGGAGGAATTTTTGAAAAACTCAGAGCGAAAATTGATAGTATAAGTATGAAAACAATCCAAGGCAGATAAAGACGCCATAACATGTATAACTTTGTTTTTATCCAAATGTATTTAAAGAAAATACTTATAAGGCCAATCACTATTAGTCCCGAATAAATCAGGCTTCCTCCAAGAAAGGCTAAAGTTTCTGGGGGAGGGATAGCATAAACAGGATTCGCATAAGTTAATAAAAGCGATAAGACAACAAAGGGTTTGAATAAAATCCATCTTGGAGGTGAATGCTGGGGTATCGGCTGTGGTGAAAAGGGACTAGGGATTAGGAACTTCATTTCATTCAATATACAGATGCATAAGCTTTAGAATTAGTATAATCCCAAAAATGGAAATATGCGAAGTTCCGTTTTTATGTGAAATTACACATTAACCAACTTTGGTTTTCCTTTTTTGTTGGGTATTTTTTTTGTTTTTATCCGCATAATTTGGATTTTCAAGTAATTTGAATTGTGCAAATATTTTTTGAGTTTTTGCCTTAAATACAGCCATTTCTCGGGCAGGCACGGGAGATGCTGTGGGTAAGTACGTTGTGGTTGGGTTTCTTGGTTGATTATGGACATGTAGTTCATAATGACAATGCGGCCCTGTAGCCAGACCTGTTTGGCCTACATAGCCTATGACTTGCCCCCGTCTTATTTTACTGCCTTTGGAGAGCCCCTTTTCAAAGCGAAGCATGTGCCCATAAAGCGTACTGTATGTTTTATCATGTTTAATTTCAATCATATTGCCATAGCCGTTATGACGACCAATGTTTGTAATGATCCCATCACCTACGGATTGAATAGGAGTGCCAATTGGGGCTGCCAAATCAACACCTTTATGTGCTCTTCTATAGTGTAATATAGGATGTTGTCTTGAGGCAGAAAAGGTTGAACTGATATGGCTAAACTTGATGGGATAGCGTGAAAAGGCCTTTTTAAAGCTTTCTCCTTTGGGAGTATAATAATCACGGTTCCCATTTCTGCTAATATGGCGAACAGCCTGCGCTGTTTTTCCTTGATTGGTATAGCTTACGGCAACAACATCACCGATACCAACCATTTTGTCTTCTACATAAAAACTTTCATAAGCAATTGAAAATCGATCCCCACTTCGAATCGAACGTGAAAAATCAATCTCCTTGCGTAAAATAGTAGTCATTTGTTGAATCAATTTCCTGGGTATCCCTAAGCTTTGGGCTGTAGTATACAGAGAACCTTTAACTACACCGGAAATGTATCGTTCTTTAGTTGTTACCTTTTTAGATTCAACTTTAGTTTTATAAACGGCTCCATCCCTATAAACAGTCAGTGTTTGTATGTTATTCATTGGGATGATTAACTTTTCTAGTTTATGTTTATTAATTAAAAACTTTAACTCCTGTTTAGGATTTATTGCTGTAAGTGCTTTAGCATGAGGATTTTTCTGCAGTACCAGCTGTAAATTTTGTGCGGTTAGACCTAGGCGTTTAAATATAATGGCCATAGAATCACCTGAGCGAGGCTTTATAGTTTGCCATTCATTGTCTTTAACGATTTGTTTGGCAGGTTTTATTGCATTAACGACATTCTCAACAACTGCCTTGGCTCTATCTTCAATTATTTCCAGTTTACTTTCCTTATTAACTGGTGCTTGTTCCTCGGCAATGGGGGTTTCATCATTTAGATCATCTTCACCTTGATCTTGATAGTCATCATATTGTTCTTCTTGCTCTTCTTCTTGGTTAGGTAATGAAATGGGCTGGATAGTCGATTCGGTATATGAGTCATGTGAAAATTTTTTTACAAGAAAATAAGGCAACAAAAAGGCAATAATCAAGGCAAAACCCATTAATACCTTAGAAGGCTTAGCTTTTTTATTTTTATTTGTTCTTCGTTTTTCGATGTATAAATAAGGTTTTTTATCCATTGTTTGCCTATACATTGTCATTCGAAAGCATGCTATTGTCTTCACTGAGACAATTTCGACTGACAAATTATCTTAAATCAGCTTTTTAGGTATGGCAGGAAATTGCCAACCGGGCTAAGATACTCGGTGTGAGAAGATAGGTCAATCATTTAAAAGGTTTTGATGCGATGATAGTTGAAGATTCAGTGTGTTCTGAGCTAGTAAGAGGGTGTGAGGAAGTACTTCCAGAGCATGATCTGGAAAAAAAATTACAAAAAGGGGGCAGTTTAAAAATTAAAGCGGGTTTTGATCCGACAGCACCTGATTTGCATTTGGGACATACTGTATTACTTAATAAGTTAAGACAATTCCAACAATTTGGCCATGAAGTTATTTTTTTAATTGGTGATTTCACCGCAATGATTGGTGATCCAACCGGAAAAAATGTCACTCGCTTGCCTCTTAGCCAAGAAACAGTATTGGAAAACGCCAAAACATACCAGGAACAAGTATTTAAAATTTTAGACCCTCTGAAAACAAGGGTAGCGTTTAACTCGCAATGGCTTGCTCAATTTAGTGCGGTGGATTTAATTCGTCTGGCAGCCACACATACGGTAGCGCGTATGTTGGAACGTGATGATTTTAATAAACGTTATATTTCCAACCAACCAATAGCAATCCATGAGTTTTTATATCCATTACTGCAGGGATATGATTCTGTGGCACTTAAAGCAGATGTAGAGCTTGGTGGCTCTGATCAGAAGTTTAACTTATTAATGGGGCGTGAGTTACAAAAGCATTATGGTTTTGAACCCCAGGTAGTGATGATGACTCCGTTGATAGAGGGATTAGATGGGGTCAAAAAAATGTCTAAATCTCTGGATAATTATATAGGCATTAATGAACCTGCTGCAGAAATGTTTGGTAAAATAATGTCAATCTCTGATGAACTAATGTGGCGATATATCAACTTATTAAGTTTTAAAACAGGAAATGAAATAGCAGCATTAAAAAATTCTGTGTTACAGGGTGCGAATCCCAGAGACATCAAAATTGAGTTTGCCAAGGAAATCGTTACACGATTTCATGATCAACAACAAGCAGAGAAAGCTCATATCGACTTTATTGAACGTTTTCAGAAGGGCGTTATTCCTGAGGATTTAGAAGAACAAATCGTAACACTGCAAAACTCACTATCATTAGCGCAACTTTTAAAACAAGCAAATTTAACCCAAAGCACTTCAGAATCAATGCGCTTAATCAAGCAGGGTGCAGTAAAAATCGATGGTAATAAGGTTGAGGATCCAGGCCTGGAGCTGGCGCTGGGGCAAACTTATATAATTCAAGTTGGCAAGCGTAGAATAGCTAAGTTGCGCTTACAATAAACAGTGTGACATCATTTTTTAAAAATAATGCAGAAAGTGTTTGACACTGAGTCTGAAATGAGTAGAATACGCAGCACACCTTGAGGGTGAAGTTCATTAAGAATAGAGAAGACAAACTGTGTGGGCACTTTGAAAGACTTTGAGTGCTGATGAAGTATAT
>NZ_RXNW01000023.1 GCF_004283175.1 Legionella longbeachae | reverse complement strand
CGTGGCCCTATTAAAAAATTTAAGTTGATCATTAAACCACCTGCTAATGCTATTCTCTTAGGATGTTTTAATGCACCACTCACAGTTTCCCAAGATAATTCCTATCAAGTAACACTTGATAATTTTACACCCACAAAAGATTTAGACTTTCTTTTTGTACATCGGGGTAATCCATAAGATGAAAACGCGTAGAGCCAAGTCTTTTCATTAAAAAAGAATGGAGTTGTTGTTTGAATTGATAGATTGCATCGATAGCCGGATTTTGAGTTAAAAAGAGAAATTGACTATAATGATAACGAGTGGCCTCCTATCTTAAGCAGAACTTTAGTGTGGGAAAAGGGGTTAATATAATTGAAGAGCAAATTAAAGGGTTTTCCGAAGATTTGTCTTTAAGAAATAAGTAGTTTTTTTAAGCGATGATTTGCGCTAAGTCTCTGGAAAAATATAATAATGCCACGCAAGATTGGATAAAAAAGCTTAACAAATTCCATGAGTAGAAACATAATATTTTCATGCTGTAGACTCTTATAACACAATTGAAAAAGAATTGATCTCACTGTCGATTATCTTATTAATATTTTTGGACCTTTAGCGTGTTTGTATAATATGCTCCGTATGAATAAACAACATCTCGTTCCGTGTAAAATTAAAATTTTCAGGAAAATAACCAGCAAGTCCAACTCAATTTGGACAATAAGATAAACACTATTATCCTAAGTTTGTCCTAAATTATTAATGTATCAAAGTTTATAAATCTGAAGAACTTGTTCCATAACGACATGAGTATAATACACTAATATTGCCATTATCATTTTTTACACAACTTAAAACTACTCCTGGAGGATAGGGAGGAGCAAGAGTTACAATTTTGTACATTACTTGCCAGCCGCCTTGAGATTTACAAATATTAGATAAAGAGCTTTTTACCGACTCAAGAGTTAATGTATTTGAGGCATTTCTATAAGCCTCCTCACATGAAGAAGGCTGTCCACCTGGAGGCGGTAATAAAATTTTTTCAGCATAGACTAGAGACGGGGCGAGTAAAATTAAAGTACAGAAGAAAGTTAAATTCCATTTCATGATGAGAGCATCCCATTAACCATATATGTCAATTATAGATCTATAATGATAAGAAATGAATTTCATTTGAACATACTTGACAAGCCTAAATAAAGCATATTTCAATATCCTATTGAGAATAGCCACCCCGAAAAAATAATATTTATATAAAGTAGAAATGATGATAAAAATTAGATTAATAAATGATCTAGCGGCAGATTGTGGGACGTAAAAGGCAATTTATACGAGCTATCCTTTTAAGAGTAAGATGAGAATAATATCTTTGAAATTACAACAAACATACCACATCATAAATATCTAAGATTACACTTGCAAATTGAAGGCAATGACACAGGTTTACTAATTAGCAAGTACAACGTACATCATCAAATTACGGTAAATAATGATGGTCTAATAGATTTTGCCAACCCAGTTAAGAGATAATGTGATGTGGATCAATTTGAGTTTACGACACATAAGCCTCGGCATACGTTTTTGAAGAAAGTGAAGGACAAGCATGAGTTTCATTTTTCGCAGGAGCTAAGTGGGAATGTTTCAATCAAAGAAATTTTTCGCTATGCCAAGCCAAGTGCGTATGAGATGCAGGCAGCAATTGAAGAATTATTTGCAATATGACGCCAAAAAATATATTTTTCTGAATACAGCAAAATTAATCCGGAATAAATTTGGAAAAAACTGCACATCATTCAAAAACAAGAGCACATCATTACATATCTCAATGCTATTTAAAAGGATTTTCTATTCTGGATAATCAATTCATTATCCCAATAGATATAAAAGATCAGAGGGTATCACCTCCATCCAATTCAAAAAATATTGGTCAAGAAAGGGATTTTAATCGGGTGGATTTCGAAGGTATTGCGCTAAACTATTTAGAAGATGCATTGGGGCATGATTTTGAAGGTAATGTAGCCACTGCATTACGTAATATAGAAAATACAAATAGATTTGAAGGCGAAGATCGTAGCTACATTATAAATCTAATGGCCCTGTTCGCAATTAGAAATCCCACCAGAAGAAATCATTATAATAATTTTATTGAAGATGCTGGTAAGTTGGGATTATCGATGGCTGCTCAAAATGTTGGAATGAGAGTAAATGAACATCTCGTAACTGAAGATCTAAAAAAGGCTATCGATGAAGACCAGTACCGAATAATTCTTTCAAGAAATGAACATATTAAAGCAGAGTTGAATCTTTTTAACGAGATATTACCTTATTTTTTTTCTCGTAAATGGATATTAATTAGAGCCCCAGATGATGCTCAATTTATAACCAGTGATTTCCCAGTAGTGTTATTTTGGACTAATCCTGCAAAACATAAACACTCTCCTGGTTTTGGTTTACTTGGCACAGAGGTACACTTCCCCTTATCAAAAAAAATAGCATTAATAGGAAGTTTTGATGGTATAAATGGTAGCCAAATGGAATCAAGAGAAACCGTGGCATTAATTAATTCAAATATTTTAGCTCATGTAAAAAGATGGATATTCGCATCAAGTCAGGATTTTTATTTTTTAAACCAGAAGGGAGAATGCTTATATGGAATACAAAAATATTGGAAATACTTGGCGGAATTGTAGATAAGTAAGTATTTTAACTTGCCATAAGACGCTACATAAGCAAAACGACCACACATAATGTCATACTCTTGTTTTATTAAAGAGTAGCGTAGTTTAGAAAACACATTGGAACATGATGCATCATCATATTAACCCCTAATCCCATGAGGTGTTTGACAGAATATAAACAGACTTATCCACAGAAAATGTGCATAACTTTAAAGGAAGCATTTTATTTAAAAAGGAAAACAAACCATATGGGACAAAGGTTGTTTGAGTAATGGGGTAACAAGGGATAAGAGTTGGCGCGAATTAATATCCACAGAATTTAGATATTAGATAAAAATTTGGCCCGAGTATTTTAAACAAACAAAAATTAAAAAAACAGTCTTGACTTAAACTATTTTTCTCCATCCCCTTTTGAGTGAACTTGCATTTTATGACTCAAAAACGTCCGCCTTGTTCCTTAGCATGAAATCCATTCACTAAAAGGCAGCATGCGCTTTTATTTGCCATTGCGAAATATACTTATTTTCATATCCTTCAATTAATGCCACCTGTAATGCCCATTGTTTTTCCCAAGTGCTAGGAGAAAATTTTTTATTCCACGTAATAAATAATTTCTTTTGCGAGGAACTTAAAGAAAGTCCGTAGTGTTCAGACATAAATAAATAAGCACGAGCCACCACTCCTTTGGCAGAATCTGGGGGTTCTGCTCGACGAGATGATTTATCAATTTTCATCCCACATCCTAGATAGCTGGGTTGTTCAGGAAGCACTCCGAAGCGGTAGTTAGAGCGCGCCTGATTCACAACCCCTGCTTCAGGCCACAAATTATACAGCTCCGCTTCAACATGGCGAAAACGCTCATCCTTTTTCTCACAGCATCTTCGCCCTTTAAAGGATTTTCCATTTTTGTCTTCGCATAAAGGCTCCCGCCAGCAGGCAAATTGTTGACCAAAATGCTCTGCAGCCATAATGTGCTCCCATTCAATACGATGTGCGCGTTTAATGGGATTGGCCGCCTCCATCCCACAACTGGCTAAATTGACTTCCTTATCGTCATAACTGCATTGGCAATAAATGGTTTGTGGGTGCTTTTGAAACAATTGTGCTGCAATTTTTTTAGATTGCGTAAAGGAACCTGGGGATTCGGCATAATTAAAAGTACTAATCAAACAGAGTATCAATGCAAACCGAACCATAGGACAACCAGAAATAACAAAAATCCATCATTATAGAAGGTTGTTATTTTTTTTCTATGTTTTTCTATAAGGAATTTGACTCATGTAAATTCTTATAAGGTTCTCCTAATTCATTTAAGTGCAATTTTATCTTAAACAAATCGAGTGTGGTATGATAGAAAACACCAGTGAAATTAAAAAAGTACCTATGAAAGCAGATGCATATACACCTGTTACTCTTCAAGGCGCACTGGTGGCGCTAACGACGCTTTGAAAACACATCATGATGACCTCGTCAATGCCACTGAAGATGGTGAATTATGGAAGCTATGGTAGACTTTTGTGCCATTCCCTGAATCGATGCGAGAAAATATCTACAAGCGATTATCCATACAAGAATCAAGAACCATGCTGCTCATTACAATTTTATTAATTACAAATAAGAATACTGTGTCATAAATTGTGGCATAACTGTGACTGTACCAGGCAGTTTTAGGCCGTTTTTGGCAGTTTTTTACGATTTTGATGCATCGCAAGGTATTGATTATTATAGTTTTTATATAACAAGAAGAAGGCTACGAACCAGGGGGTCGGAGGTTCGAATCCTTCCGGGCGCGCCATTTTTAACTAAGTAACAGGGCTCTTCAAACGGCTCATCCCCATTTCCGGGGGCACTAATCAAGAACA
Source organism: Legionella longbeachae (assembly GCF_004283175.1). Lineage (GTDB taxonomy): Bacteria > Pseudomonadota > Gammaproteobacteria > Legionellales > Legionellaceae > Legionella > Legionella longbeachae. The sequence goes on along the minus strand of NZ_RXNW01000023.1, from coordinate 46,444 downwards.
CAAAACTTTAACCCTTAACCTATAATTTTCAAAATTTCTAAATCCATAAGCACGACGTTGGATCAGTTTCATCTTACGATGAAACCCTTCTGTAATGCCGTTGTTTTAGTAAACCACCACATTCTAACCACTTCTTCCCGCCATTGGTATAATGTTTTACCTAGAGTCTTTAGTGAGTCGAAAGGACTTAGATCATTGTCTGATTTATTTCTACGCCACTTATACCTAGATCTGTAAATGTTGCTTGTAATGATAGAGTCGCATCTGTTTGGCCTGAAACTATTGCAATTGAACTATCGGCAGTCGCAATTGAACTAATCGCTGAGGTTGTTGTACTATCCACTGCAGTCACAGTTAAACTATCTGCTACTGTCGCAGTTGAACTATCTAGTGCTAGTGCTGCCACAGTTGGGCTATCTAGTGCTGCCACAGTTGAGCTATCTAGTGCTGCCACAGTTGAGCTATCTAGTGCTGTCGCAGTTGAACTGCCATCAGAAGCAACTACACTTAATACACTTTGTGCGCTTACATCTAAAATACTATCTTGTGGAGTTAAGTCAATTGTGGGAACAGATGCAGCGGAATCAAGAGTACCTTGCAATGCCGGATCAATTGCATATGTATAGCTTGTAGGATCTACAGTTTCAATAATGCGATCAACCAACACCGCACCATGACCCGACCCAGCATCTGCATAAGCTAGTGAACTATCTACTACTGTCGCAGTTGAACCATCTGTCCCTATCAAAGTGGAACCACCTACCACTGTCGCAGTTGAACCATCTGTCCCTGTCAAAGTGGAACCACCTACCACTGTCGTGGTTGAACCATCTGTTCCTGTCAAAGTCGAACCGCCTACCACTGCCGTAGTTGAACCATCTACGACTGTGACAGTTGAACCATCTTCGACTGTGACGGTTGAACCACCTGCAACTGTGACAGTTGAACCACCCACCAATGTCATAGTTGAACCATCTACCGCTGTTACTGTCATAGAACCACCTGTCACCGTCAATGTCACATTTGAACCATCTGCCAATGTCAAAGTTGTACTATCTGCTCCTGTCAAAATCGAACCATTTGTCAATGCCAAAGTTTCCCCATCAGCCAATGTCAAAGTTGGACCACCTGTTCCTGCAGCAGTTGTACCATCACTTGCAGAGGAGAGTGATCCTGGATCAATTGTAATAGTGGGGTTAATAGTAACTAATTGAGTTGCAGTCGCTGTAGCTACTGACTCCTCTACTGTGGAGTAAACTTTTATTGCTAATTCAAGGTTGGTTGAGACAGTTAAGTTCCCACTTACCATTATGGCAAGATCCTGCAATTGGCTGGCACTGACGGTATAAGTACCATCGGCATTAGCTACTAAAGCAGTTCCTCCTGAACTGAGCATCGCGCTATCAGGAACATTGCCAATCGTTACTGACAACACATCGGTGGTATTTCCCACTGGAAGTGCTGCACTTATATTCAGGGGGATGGCGGACCCCTCATTCCCGGAGACCACTTGCGTGCCTAAGACAGGAACATCAGCAACAGGATTAACGGTCACCATTTGCGTGGCAGTCGCAGTGGCTACTGAATTTCCTATGGAAGAGTAGGCCGTTATGGCTAGGGCAAGATTGGTGGCGCTGGCTAATTGGTCATTGACCGTAATTGCAAGATCCGACAATTGGTTCGCACTGACGGTATAAGTACCATCTGTATTAGGTGCCAAGGTCGTCCCTCCTGAACTTAGAGTCGCACCCGTAGGTACATTGCCAATCTTTACTGACAACACATCGGTGGTATTTCCCACTGGAAGTGCTGCACTTATATTCAGGGGGATGGCGGAACCCTCATTCCCGGAAACCACTTGCGTGCCTAAGACAGGAACATCAGCAACAGGATTAACTCCAACCTTTATTGATTGATTAATGCTTGCAGATAAACCATTGGGTGAAGTAGACGTAGCAATTACATTAAGCGTCACAGAACCTGATACTTGATTTAATCCTGATTTAAAAGTTAACCCAACAATTTGTGCTGCAGTAAGCGTCCAACTGCCATCCTGATTAAGTGTCCCCGCTGATAAAGAACCACCAGCCGGGACTCCTGTGAATTTATACGTTAATACGTCGCCAGCATAACGCGTTGTAGCGCTTATATTTAATGGTATCGATGTATTTTCATCTCCCCCAGGACTTGTTACACGTAATGAGGCAGGAGGAACTGGGACAGCAATCACAGGGACATTGTAAGAATGAGTAGGTAATGCACTGACTTGCAAAGTACCCGCTTTTATTGCCTGTAGCTGAGCTATATCCGCTACGGCCACTGTAATAGGCAACATACCTGGAGTTGAATCATCCAGAGCTACGCCAGCAGCTAATTTTAGAGTTTCAGGTCCATTTACCCCATTAAACCAGGTTAAACCATTAATAACTTGGGTACTTTCATTTCCCACGACATACTTAAGGGAGCCATTGGCACTGTTGTTCATAATTAACCAGTAGTGCTGATCCTTAGCATCAATATCTGTTGCAGATAATGTGCCTAGTTTAGCGCCAGCCGTGCTTTCACGAACTGAGGTTGGAGTAAATGAAATTTTAGGCGCTCCGAGATCTTGAGCAACAACCTTAATTTGTTCAAATCCTTTAACACTTAAAGGAATGGCAGAAAATTTAAAAAAGCTTTTTGCTTCTGCGCCGGAAGCCACAGCAGCTTTAAAACCTAAAACATCATTTTTAAAATCTGTAGAATTAAGTTGTCCATAACTTACTTTCAGTTCTAAAAGATCAACACCATTACCCCCGCTATATGCAGAAGCTCCTCCGTGAGCGATGGCGTTTAAATTAGCTTCATAAGTCATCTTATCAGCACCGTTTCCTCCTGTGATGACCGAGGAACCAACACCAGCATCAACGCTATTAATTTTATTGCCCAAAGTTATAACCGTACTCCCTGTGGTTAGAGACTGTACCGAGTTAATACCGTGGCCAAGAGTTAATTTAAAATTTGCGGCACTTAACTGCACCATGCTATTCGCAACATGGGTGTATCCAAGGTTTAAAGTGTTATTCCCATTACCTGCGGTAATAACATCCTTACCGGAAGAAGATAAGGCATTAATTAAGTTATTTCCATTGCCAATGAACAAGGTTTCATTGTTACCACCAAGTGCCACCGAATTATTGCCATTTCCGACAATTAGATGATTATTATTACCTGAAACTGAGAGTGTATTTTTACCATTACCTACTGCAAGAATATTATTGTTTCCCGTTAAGGTAATTTTATCATTCCCATTTCCTACAATACCTATACCATTATCTGTATTGAGCGTTAAATTTAAATTACCATTGGCATAGGGCGTGATTTTGTGCGCTAAAATTAATTGTTCATTACCATAACGAATCGTCTTCAGTGCTGAAGCTAGCGCTCCATTATCGTAGGGAGTAACTTTGCCTGCTAAAGCCCACTCTCCATTACCATAGCGAATAATCTTGGAAGCCATGAGAACACCTAAAACCATGTTGCAAGGTTCTTAATTCTTCCATGACTTTAGTACCTGCGCATTATTAAACACCTGAACAAACCGATACTTTCAAGTAGTGGGAGTTACATCAGATTATAGTAATTAAAGTATAGGTGTTGGCTAATTTTTATTCAAATTTATTTGTGTAGAAAGTGATTTTTTTTCGGTCATTAAAATTAAATAATTTTTAAAATAATGATGTAATAATCCTTATCTTTCCCTAAAGGATTCCTCTTTGGCTTTAAAAATTGGTTTAAGAATATAGTCTAAAACACTTTTTTTGCCTGTTTTAATAAAAACATTTGCTGTCATACCAGGAATTATGGGTAATTTATGTTTGTCATTTCCTAAATAATTTTTATCGGTTTGTACACGGATCATATAGTAAGTTATTGGTCCCCCCCTGGTAGCTTATTACTTGATTCCTCAATTGCGTCTGGACTGATATAAGTAACAACTCCATTTAAACTGCCATAGACTGTATAATCATAAGCGGTGATCTTGACTGATACCTTTTGTCCTTTATGAATAAAAGCGATATCCTTAGGAGTGACTTTTGCCTCAACAAGTAACTTATCTGACAAAGGAACAATTTCCAAAATATCTTCCCCAGGGCTTACAACTCCTCCCTCAGTTTTAATATTAATTTTTTTAACTACGCCATAAACAAGTGATCTTAATTCAGTGCGCACCATTTTATCTTTTAAAGAAGCTAATGAATCAGTCAAACTCATTAGCTCAGCTTTATTCTGATTAAGCTCAGTCCACGCAGTATTCTGATATTGATTTTTTTTCTCTAATATCTTTTGTTGAATTTCCGCAATAATTTGCTGAGTACGAATATATTCAGCTTTAGATGCATATCCTTTAATAGTTAATTTTTCGTACATTTTAGTATGCTCTTTAGCAAGATCTAAATATTGTTGTAAATTTTCTAATTCTGAATGAAGTGAATCGAGTTGGGTTTTAAATAAATAATTTTCTCTATCTACAAGATCAGGAGCATTTTCTTTTAACTCAGCTGAAAACTTAACACTTGGCTGACCATAAGCTTGTGCCATTAACCTAGCAACAGTCGCAGAAAGAGCGAGATATCGATGGTAACCATTTTTATAATCCGCTTTGTACCGTGTATCATCTAGAGTTACCAGAATTTGGTTTGGGTGAACTATTTCTCCTTCCTGAACTAAAATCTTATTAATAATTCCGCTATCCAGGCTTTGTATAATTTTAACCTCCGAGGAAGGAATAACTTTTCCCTCCCCGATAACAACGTCATCTATCATTCCAAAATAAGACCATATTATTCCTGAAATAATGAGCATTAAAACAATAAAAAGAATACTGTTAGCAACCACTGTTTTTTTAGTTAATAATGCGGCTTTAGAGTCAGAAATAAAATCCTCATCCTCTGAAAAAAATTTTTTATCTTGCTTATTTTTCTTCAAAGCCATATTTACTTCCCTTCCTGATTTGGTACTGAAGACGAGAATTGTTGAGACTGTTTTTGTTTTTCAAGTGATTGAGCTTTTTGCAGAACGTCGATAACTTCATTTTTGAGTCCATCTATTATGATATGCCCATTATCCATCATAATAAGACGTTCAACTAAAGGAAATAATGATACTTTATGTGTCACTAAAATAATGGTTTTTCTTTCTTTAAGAGATAGTAATCGCTGAATTGTTTCTTGTTCTGTAGCCATATCCATGGCACTGGTTGGCTCATCAAATAACCAAATCGGTGGGTCAGATAACAATCCACGAGCCAATGCAATAGATTGACGCTGTCCTCCAGATAAACCTTCGCCTCTCTCGCCAACCATCATATCAAATCCTTCTGGATGATGATTAACAAATCGGTCAACACCACCAAGATAACCTGCATTAATAATTGCAGTATCATCAGCCCAAGGCATTCCCATAGAAATATTGTCTCGTACTGTCCCGTAGAATAACATGCTATCTTGAGGAACAAAGCCCATGTTCTTCCTTAAGTCGACAGGATCTAGTTGCTCTATGTTAATACCATCTATATAAATATTTCCTTCTTTTGGTTGATATAAACCAAGAAGTAATCGTTGGATGGTACTTTTACCCGAACCAATACGACCAATAAATGCGACGCGCTCTCCTGCCTTTATTTTAAAAGAAACTTTATCAAGTGCCAGGATTTGTTGACCTGGATATTGAAAACTAACTTTGTCGAATTCTATTGTTCCCTCTATTTTCGGCAGGTGTAAAAAACGTTTATTTTCTGGGCGCTCAACAGGCAATGACATCAAATGATTGAGATTTTCCAATGATAACCTGGCTTGCTGTAACCGGGTTAAAATACCTGCCAATGAAGAAAGCGGAGCTAAAATCCTTCCCGCTAAAATATTTGTGGCGATTAAACCACCTAAGGACATGCTTCCCTCTTCGATCATATATACACCTAAGGCGATCATGCCCACGGTAATAAACTGTTGGCCGTAATTGGTAATAGTGATGATCAAATTTGAGTAATAGCGCATTTTTAGTGAGTCTCGTGCTGTAGTACCAACATATTGCTCCCATTTTTTCTGCATTTGGCCTTCAGCATTCAACGATTTTACCGTTTCTATAGCTGTTACTGTTTCAACTAATATTGCATGTTTTTGCATTGCTCCTTGCAAGGATTTTAGTACCGCTTCCCGCATTGGTTTCTCAAGAATATATGCAGCGAGCAAAATAAGCGGCACTATAATAAGTGGAATCAGTACAAGCCAACTTCCTAAATAAGCAATAAGCAATAAGCACGAAAAACAAAATAACAAAGGGTAAATCAATAATTGTAGTTAGCGTTGCGGAAGTAAAAAAATCTCTTAGTACTTCAAACTCACGCAAATTATTTACAAACGCGCCTACAGAATTGGGTTTATTCATCAAGCGGATACTCATTGCTTGTTGAAACAAAGTGCTTGCCATCACCACATCGGCCTTTTTTCCACTCACATCAATTAAATACCCGCGTAATAGTCTTAAAATAAAATCAAAAAAATGGATCATCAAAACCCCGATAACGAGTACCCACAAAGTCACATTGGCATTATTTGGTATAACGCGGTTATACACATTCATTATAAACAACGGCATAACCAAATTAAAAATATTGACTAAGAATGCTGCGAGGATGACTTGAATATAAATATATCGATAACGAGATAAAGTACTCCAAAACCATGACAGCTTATCTATTCTCTCTGTTGGTTTTGCTTCAGAACGTGTCTCATATTTAAAAACTGGAGCGATAAATATGGCTTGTCCAGTATAATTTTCTTCCAAATCATCTACTGATTTTTGTTGAACACCTCCTCCATGATCAGACAAAATGAGTTCCACTGTTTCTGAATCAATTATCTTATTTAGTATGCAGGCCTGATCATTTTTTAAAAGTAACACAACAGGTAAAACTAATTTCGAAATATGAGAAAGGGAGCGTTTGACTACCCGCGCTGAGAATCCAACACGTTCCGCTGCACGTATAAATAAGGCGGGGGTTAATCTATTATTTTCCAGAGGTAATCCGGCACGCAGTACATCTGCAGATAAAGGACGATGACTTAATATAGTTAAAATTACTAAACAATCTAATAATGGATAAGAGAAAGTTTCTTTATTCTCGTTAGACTTATCCATCCTCTTTTCCCACAGAAGATAAATTATATGTCTTATAGTTTAGCAGGTTAATGCAATAATATAGGGGATATCGAATAAGTTGAGCTGATTGATAGTTGTCTAAAATTTACTTAATTGGGAGTAAAGCCAATTTAATTGACAATTACGTCCCAATCGTTGCCCAATTAAACTTATTTCAATCTATAAAAATTTTGGGTGAGGGCATGCATCACGGCTGCGTTGAAAAAATTAGGATTAGGGTATAATTGCGATTTTCTATAGAGCAGCAAATGTCTAAAAATCCAATTGATTTCAAATGGCGGCACTTTAATGTGGATCTAATTCTGAAATGTGTACGTTGGTATTGCAAATATGGCATTGGCTATCGTGATTTAGAAGAAATGATGGCTGAGCGTGGGTTGGCAATTGACCATACAACGGTTTATCGCTGGGTCCAGCACTATGCACCAGAGCTTAAAAAGCGGATAGATTGGCGCTGTGTTGTACAAAAGATAGATAAAATTTATTACTGTTTTCCTATTATCAAAGCAAATTGAGCGTAAAAATCCGTTTGGTTTAAAAATTACTTACATAAAATGTAATTTATAATAAAACCAATTGAATTAATTAGGGATTGTTAGTTCATTATCAACTCAATAACTTTTTGAAATTTTGCGTCACAGCGCAAGCTCTGTAACGCTAAGCCAGGTACAAGCAATCAACCTGTTGGCTTCAAAACTGATGCAGCAATACTCCCAAACCAAGGCATCGAATATTAAAGCCTGGACGAATAATTGGACTCAGCTCACTGATGCTCACTTATTTCCTGAATTCTTCCTTAATGGAGTAATTATTATGGTTCTTTTTACTTTATTTACTTCGGCAACAAAATAAAGTGGTTTATAGATTTTTGCAAAACGAGACTGTTTCTGATAGGGCTACTGGATCAAAAGATCGGTTCCAGACTACTTAGATGCGGACAGAAATGCAACAAGCCTCTTTGCCCCATTTATGTAGATCAACCCTTTATTTTTATTCATGAAAGAACATTTAAATTTAATTCATGTGAATTGGCGCTCTTGATTCTCACTGTAATGAAATAAATCTTTAGTTAAAGACTTATTGGATAATTAAGGTTCTTCTTTGTTATGTGCTTTTTACTATAATTTAATTTATATCAGCAAATACAGGCTACTCAAATGACAAAAAAGAAATTCACTGTGTTGCTAGGAATATTGTTTATTGGGTTTCTCCGTATTGCTTTAATATTTACTCACCCTTCTGAAGCTTCGCTACCCCAAATTGATCCTAATCAAATTGGCTATATTGGTCTGCTGCAGAATCCAGTTATCCATTTATTATTCTGTTTAAGTTTCATTATCATGCTCGTTGGTTTTCATTATGCTTTCACTAACCTTGAACTTGAAACCAACAAGGGAAAAACCAATAATATTTTTATCCTGATTGCAGGATTAGTCGGTATTGCAATGATAATTCTATGGTACAACTGGAGCTATATTTCTAGCCAATTTTTAATGTTAAGTTCCATGTTAGCGTATGAAGCCTATAACCCACAATCAGCACCAAATCAAAGTTATTACCAATGGAAATACTCATTGAATCCTGCCAAGGTTACTATAGTCTTACTATTTATCCCCATCTTTCTTCCCATGTTCTATTATTTAAAAAATAAGTTGTCAAAATAAACACCTTGCAATTTGCATGTCATCGTTGGTTCAGATAATGTTTTAATCTAATTCGAATTTGATAATTTAAAAATACAGTGAACCCCATCCTCGCTGTGCGCCAAGGAAGGCTGAGGTGCATAGTCCGCGATAGGCTGCGATTTATACAGACAGCCCTAAGGACTGCGAAGTAAATCTTTCTGCAGCAAATAATTCATTGATTTAGGTATACACTTTGCTCTTTGGGAGCAAACGTGCCGGAAACAGGACGCTCGCGGCCTTTAACCTGTCGCGTTGGTGAGTGAATTCTGGGAACTGGAATATCCCAGAACTTTTAACGAGGTAGTCAATATAAGGCTTAGTGGCAGACATATTTTATTAAATGCCTTACATACTTCTCAACGGTTTTTATATCATTGGCTTCAAAACATCATCTTTTTTATTGCATTCTAAAAGATATTCCTTTTTTGAGCTACAAAACAAAGATTTTATACTGTCTAAAATAATCTCATTATGTTCCATCGGAAGTATATGACTTCCATTAGCAACTATTTTAGAAGTAAAGTTTTTATATGTATTTAAAAGATCACTCCATCCTGAATTAGGGATAACCTTATCTTTATCCCCGTTAATCGCTATCACCTTGATATTATTATTTAACAGTTCAAGAAGATCTTCCTTTGTAGCATGTCTGTTTAGGGTTGCTAATAATTGATGTACAAAGACATCTTTACCCGTTTTTTTTACCATCTGCATTAGAAGTTCACGATCCTCGTTATTGAGCCTATTCGATAGTTGTGTATAAAAGTTAGGATTAGCAATTATTTTATAAAAATTTTCTTCTTTATGGATTTTTTGAACCAACCTCTTTTTCTTATCAACTTCCCTTTCTGTATGAGGTGCTATGCTTCCATTAACTAAAACAAGACCATTCACTTGAATCGAGCTGTCTAGCAAATATTTTGCAAGTTTAATAGCAATATTAGATCCTAGGGAGTGGCCGGCAATATACAGTTTTTTATAAGATGCAACTTCACATTGTTGCAAAATGGAACTAGCGAATTCAGGAATCGTTTTTCCGTGATAAGGAGGATATAAAATATTTCCTTGTTCTAAGCGGTTTAGCCCAGCATTAACTTTTCCCCAGATTCTTTCATCACACCCTAAACCTGGGATGAAAATAAAACTATTATTAAGAGCTTTATATGTAGACGAGGAAAAAAAAGCATTGCTAATAAAATGAGCTTTATTAGATAAAAATAACTTCATTGACGTAACCTCTTTATGTAAAAAACAGTCTATTTGATCTTTTTTGTAATAGTTTTTTACCTCATTGTTGATGCTAAAAAATGACTATTATAGCGGAGTGAGCTTACTCTGAAAAAAAGACTCTTTGCTAAGCCCCCTTTTAGTCTCAAATCCCTCCGGCGTGTTATAACCAATCATTGAATGATAGTCGTTCTCTATTGTAATAGATTTAGATTTATTCAAATACAAAATTTTTAGCAATTGAATGTCTTTGAATCTTTGTCATAAATTACTTCTACTTTAAAACTATGGCTGCTCTAGATATCGATTTAAGAGATCCATAATCAAAACGCAGCTCACATGAAATTGATGATATTCCTCAACCACATAGTGCAGAATAATAAATTATAAAAGCTGGAAATTTTGAAATTAATTAGAGATTTTGTAATAAAGTCCTGTTTTCAATATCTAAACCGTTTTAATGATGTATCCACAATACTTTCAACACTTGTTTGCTCTATATATTTTTGTCGTAAGAATGTCGCATCACTTCCCTGATGGGTAATTCTATTGATATGGTCCAATGCCCCTAGACCGTTTAATTGCTCAGCATGTGATTGGATTAAACGTAAAGTAGTAAGTATATCTTCCCTTAGCAATATTGGCTCATATGTTTTAGGGTGAATAATGGTTCCTTCTAAACCAAATCGACACGCTTGAAATCGATTGTAGTTGTACACAAGATAATCATCTTCTTCCGGGATAAGTTCTTGTTCTTCCAGTAAATACGAACATAATGATTGCAAATAGGAAGCTAAAGCCGCTGCTCTATTGACAGTTAAGGGAGTGTCGCAAACACGTAATTCAATTGTCCCGAACTCAGGTTTTGGGCGAATATCCCAATAAAAATCCTTCATACTATGAACTATGCCAGTTAATTCCATTTTAGTGAAATATTGATTGAATTGTTCCCAATCTAATACAAAGGGAGCACGACCACTTAAAGGAAATGCAAAAACTGAATTAAGTCGTGCAGAGTTGAACAAAGTATCCTTCCCTTGTACAAATGGAGAAGAAGCAGATAGAGCAATGAAATGTGGGATATAGCGATTCAAACTATGAAGTAGGAAAAGAGCCTCTTTCCCGGAGGTACAACCAATATGGATATGTAGACCAAATATAGTGAACTGCTTGGAAAGATAGCCATATAGTTTAGATACCTCTAAAAACCTTAATTTATTATATATTTTTCGCTCTGACCATAATTGAAATGGATGGGTTCCTCCACCACATATCCCAATATTCAACTTATCTCCAGCCAAAATTAATTTATCACGAATATCCAATAATTCATTTAAAAGATCTTCATAAGCACTATGTATATGAGTTGATACTTCAATCATGCTTTCGGTAATTTCAGGCGTAAAAGCGCCTGGGAATGGCTGCCGTTTCAATAGTTCCAGTAAGTCAGGGCTTGAATCGGTTAAATCATAGTCACTAAGACTAACTAATTGTAATTCAAGCTCAACCCCCATGGTTAAGAGCTTGGAATTATTAAATACCTCCAAAGGCATATTGTTATCTCTCCTTTGTTACTGAATTTCTTTTGCGAAATAAAATGAATATTGAACCATAATGGGACCTATTACTTCTAAACTAATTGCAACCATTGCAAGTGGAGCTAGAGTCTCAACTAAATTGAGCCCTATATACCTACTTTGTTCTAATATTAAGATGACAAATACAGAAATTGGCGCCATTGCAACTCCTGTAAGCAGCCCCTTTTTCAAGGATATTCCACTGAAATAAGCAAATACGCCAATGCCAACAATTTTCGCCAACTGCCGAACAAGAATAATAGATAATCCAATAACCCATCCATTTTTTACAAGATGCCAATCGATTTTGGCAGCAATAAATACAAATAATAAAACTGTTAATAAATCACCTATTGTACCAAAACCACGTTGAGAAGAGTTAAATACAAACCGGCCATGTCGAGATACAATTCCAAAGGTTAAAGTTGCCAATAGTGGGGAAAGCTTAAAATAATGGGTTATGGCTACCAATAAAATTAGTGCAATTGTAAAAGGGAGTGTATTGTCACTATAGGTATTTTTAAAATTTTTAAGGAGAGTCGGTAGAATTACTCCGAATAGCATGCCTAACCCAGTTGATAGTAACAGAACGATTAAGCTACTAGACATCGCTTGCCATAAATCTCCGGAGTTTCTAAAAATCACTAAACCAATAATTACTTTAAAAAGAAATACCGCAAAAATACTGTTTAATACTGACAAGTGCAGAATACGCTCAGTTACTTGCCCAGAACTATGCTGCTCATGAATCATACGGATGATAGTTGCCGGAGAGGTAGCTGTGGATAATGCTGCTAACAAAAGACTTGTAGATTGGTTTAACCCATAGTATTTTGCTACAAAATAAATAAAGACAAAGGTTAGTGTTGCTTCCGCAAAACTGGTTGCAAGAATCCATAAGTTATTGAAAAACCATCTTAGATTTATTCGATATCCAGATTCAAATAAAATCAAGCCAAAACCAATATTTGCTAAAAATAAAATGGATGAAGTTTCAACTTTTGGTAACAATCCAATTTGAGTTGGTGCAAGTATAAAGCCAATCATTGCATAAACACTGATATGGGGTATCTTCGCACATCTAAATCCAATCTCTCCAAAAATCCAAGCAATAAACAAGCTAATGGGCCATGCTAGATCTATTATAACTATCCAAATGTGTGACATAGTTAATCCCTATGTTAGAAGCATCAAAAAATTAGCCACGCTATCAGAAAAATAGAATTTTATGTATCTCTGTTTTTCATCTCTTGATATCTTATATTTGTCTGCTTAACAGAAACTTTATCGCAACAATTTAGGCTGAAAAAATCTTCGGAGTCATTGGTAATTCCCAAGCTGTATTCAGTATCTAGTTCAAGTGAAAACCATCCTTAAAGTTATCGAGTGTAAATAAAACCATGACAGTGCCTTCTGACATAGCTAAGCTATTAATAATGCCTTTATTTTTTATTGCATTAAAACTTATTAAAGTTTCAGTATTCTGTTCTTTGGAGATCAAATAAACAATTTAATGTACCAGATATGCTATTAGAGCAAATCAACCATATTAAGAAATTACCCCCCAAAACTAGTTACCTATTTCCTTAATTTTCATATTCTACCTCTAAAAATTTCATGATAAACATTGTAAAGAAAATTTTTTAGCTATAGGATTATCTTTTAATAATGCGATGATCGCCCTGGTTTCATCAATTAATGCTCCAATATTAGGGAGTATGTTGTCTTATCCCTTAGAAATAAAAAATTCTCAAGAACTTCTCTTTGTCCTGATTATATTTGCTATCATATCAATAGTAATTTTAGCTTTTACAATAAAAGAAACATTTGGAAAAACGATTATCACCTCTTCTCATTAGTTCGTTGGTTGTACATAAAGAGTTTGTGTCGGAAAAGCACATTCAGCACCGTTTCTTTCAATAATATCAAGTATATTCATCAAGATTTCGTGTTGCACACCATAGAATTGAGTCCCTTTTATCGTTTTGCAATAAGCCGAGACCATAATATTTAAAGAAGAAGAACCAAACTCGACTAAGCTTACGGTGACTGTTTGAGATTTGTCAATTTCTTCATTCTCCAAAAGACACGCTTTTATTTCTTTAGTTATTTTATTAATTTTACCCGCATCCTGATAACGAATGCCAATATTTGTTTTAATACGTCGGTGCTGCATTCTTGAGGGATTTTCAACACTAATGGTTAAAAATATCCCGTTAGGAACATATAAGGGTCGTTTATCAAAAGTCCTGATACGAGTCATTCGCCAACCAATGTATTCCACAACTCCTTCAATATTTTTGTCTGGTGATCGAATCCAGTCTCCTACTTTAAATGGCCTATCCAGATAAATAACCAACCCTCCAAAAAAATTAGCCAGCAAATCCTTAGCAGCTAAAGCAACCCCTGCTCCGCCTATTCCTCCAAAGGCAAGTAATCCAGCTACAGGAATGTCCATAGCCTGCATAATAAGTAACAGACCAATAATAACCACCGCAATGGTTAGTAGCTGCCGTGTAGCATGCACCAGCGTTTTATCTATTTCTTTAGTTTGTTGCTCACAAAAAGTTAAATAAAGCTCTTCAAAGCAGCGTATAAAACGAACCAATACCCAGCATAAAATGAAAACAATACCTATTTGCTTCATTACAGAAAGATTGGCGATTAAAAAGGAATTTTTTTTATAAGATAAAAAAATAGTGCTAGTAAAAGACAAACCTAAGAGCCAAATTAAAAACCCCATGGGTAAAGCAAATGCCTTTAAAAAAGCTTCTGCGAAGAGCACCTTGCGCTGTTCTGCCTTTTCAGTTAAATGACGGCTAACTCGAGCAAGCACCATATGTACTAGCCCAGTACTAATGATGGCTGTAACAATATAAATAATCCACATATTAACTCTCATATAGTCAATCACTTATACCCTCTCTGATCTATGTCTTCCATTAAGTCAAATTTGAAAATATTTAAATACATCATAAAACATCTATGAACATGATTCATTTTTTAACGTTCTACGCAAAAGCTGAGTATATATGGGGACCTGTCTTGCTAACTGGACAACTGTAGTCGATGTTAAACAGGTAATCATTAATGGCAATATCAATAAATAATTTTGTGTCATTTCAACAACAAGAATAATGCCCGTAATCGGTGCTCGTACAGAAGCAGCAAACAAAGCCCCCATGCCAGCCACCGCAAGCATACCAGGATGTATCGTTGTGTCACTTGAAATTGCTTGAAGAATATGTGAAGCAGCTAATCCCAAAATGGTTCCTAATGCTAACATGGGCGCAAAAATACCACCAGGCACACTTGTTCCGTAACATAATAAAGTCATAATAAATCGGATTATGAGTAACATCATCAAAACTGAGAAATCGGGATAAGCAATTAAAGCCTGTTCTATAATATCATATCCACCTCCAACAACGCTGGGCTGTATATACGCCAAATATCCAACTGTGAGTCCAATAATTAATACATAAATATCTTTCATCCATGGTTTTAGTTTGTCCAGCCTATACAGTAATTTCATCAAAAATTTATTAAAACAAAGACCTACAATACCTACTATGATACCAAAAGCAAAGAAAACCCAAAGCGACTGAAGTCCTGGTGGGGCAAAGACAACCATTTTAATATCTGGTTGAGGCCCAATAATGACATGCAACATGATTGTTGCAAATACACAGCATATGGCAACCACCTTAAAATTTGTAAAGGAGAAATTAAACTCGTTACGCATTTCTTCAAGTACAAATAAAATACCAGCAAGAGGTGCATTAAACGCTGTTGCAAGTCCTGCTGCAGCTCCAGCAGCTATAAGTGAATCACGTCTTTTTCTGGTTAAACAGAAGATCTCACCTAACATTTCACCTAGATTCCCACCTATCTGAATGGTAGGTCCTTCGCGTCCCAGAACCATTTTAGAACCAATTGCCATGACGCCACCCACAAATTTTACAGGCAACAATCTTCGCCAAAAAATTGGGCGTTTATGAAGCAAAGCTCCCTCAATTTCCTGAACACCACTTCCTGATCCTTCGGTTACAAACCATTTTACAAGCGACCAGGTGATGAAAACCATGACCATAGTGGTGAGCGCAGAAATAATACCAATATTATAGCCTTTTGAAGCTGCAAAATTAAACCAGTGAATTAAAACCTTGTTTACCCCATGGATTGCTAGTTGAAACAATGAACCCACTGTTCCTGTTAATATACCTAATAGAGTCGCAAGTGTATAAAGTATTAGTATTCTATCTCGCATCAGTTCTAATCATCCTGAAAAAAATTACTGAATCAATACTATAATGCTCCTTATTATGAGCTAAGGACGTAGGTATCCAGTATAACAGTTCCCTAAACCTTTTTTATTTAGAAACAGTAAGGTATGTCTAATTTTTAAATCAAATTCAATATAAATTTTTGTACTAACTTATAAACAATTTATTGACATTCAAGTCTCTGTAAAACTATTGGTATCTTGATCCTCATGTAGTTCTTTTTTGGCTCAATTTTGGTATAAAACATAAGAGTTGGTTTCATCTCGATTATGTTGTCTAATTGTTGTAGCATTACAATAATATTATTTCATGAATCTTAAGACATGTTCAGACAATTATACAAATTAACCGCCTTGCCACATAGAAATTTATTTTTTGCGCGATCCGTTAAGACAATGACAAAAAATAGTGGCCAGCTTGTTCGTGTTAATGCAATTGATCATGATGGGTGTTTTGGATTGCAACACATGGAACCTAGCGAAATTGGCAAGAGGCATAAACCTGTGATTGAGTATCTAAATCATCAAAAAGAAAACAAAAAATATGCTGTTGATTATGTTACAAGTAGTTCCAATAGGCAAAGTATCCGTCTGGATTGTCTTAATAGTATCTACAATCAAAATAACTTGGCATTCCCTGTAGCAAAAGTATTAGCAAAATCACTGGGAGCATGTTTTGACCCTCTATTATTAGCAGATATCACCGCAAATCGTAAACCTGGGTTTACTATTAATTGTATCAATCAAGTGGCACAGGAAAAAAAATTAAATTTATTAAAAAGTTGTGTATCAAATGAAATCGTAGATGAGCTTTTGCAAAAAACTCATACCGAGTTTACCTTTTCCGAAGATAAAATAAACATCATATATCCTCAAATGCATCGCATTGCTCTATACCACCCTCAAGCAAGTATTCATTTTAATGTTTATGATGATTTACTTAAGCAAGTCTTAGTACCTTTAAACCATTTTTATAGCAGTTATCCAAATTTAATACCTGCAAATGTGATATTAAATCTCTATTATTTTAATACGGTAAATAATGACTCACCAAATCATGAATTAAATTTACCAAGTCTCATTCATTCCATACATGGTACTGGTTCTATTGATTCCCACTACTACCATACTGTCAGAAAAATGGGAGAAATAGCAAAAAATGAAGAGGGTGAACTAAGTAAGTATTATATGAGCCAATATATTACTCCTGAACTTTTGCAAAAGGATTTTAATCCTAAGTTCCCTAAAGAAACGTATTTTTAATTCAATTTTTTTGGGCTTTATGAGGCACACCTAAAATAGGAAGTATGTAGACAAGGCTTCAAAAATTCTGGTGTAGAAGATTTGTAACAAACTATATTATAACCTTAGTTGTTACAAATTATACCAGAGACATAGGTAACACTTTAGACCCAAAAGGATTAGGTAAAGACCTAACTAACTATAGGCAGCTTTTTACATAAATTTATTAAAACTCAAGATGATAAATTCCCATAATCAAATTAAGTTTCAAATAGCTAGAAATTTAGTATAATAAATGAATATTACAACCAGATGATATTGGTATATAAAAAATGAATCACCAAAAGCGTTCCCACATTGTTGATGATAGGGATTTTAAAATTAAGCTCTTTATCTTAAGATAAACAACATATGCTAAAGAAAATATTCTTGGGTTTATTAATAGGTTACTCAACTATTACTCTTGCGATAGCAAAAAATTCTCAGTTTTTTCACAATGGTCTTGAATTATTGATCTTTAAAACCGATCCCAAAAAGATTAAACAAATAATCCGCATAGATCATGAATTATGGACTAAATACTTATCACAATATTATGCATTCAGAGCTAAGCAAGTAGGTATAAATCCAGATAAACCCGGTTACTTATATATTATTATCAATTGGGATTCTTATAATGAATGGAAGTCAATCCCCCAAAAAAATATTGAAAAATTCACCAAACAAGCAAACAAAATAATATATGAGAAAACCGGTGCAAAACTTGAACTGATTAAGTCGATTGATTTAAAAACCACTTATACTTTTGATAGGTGTCATTCACCATGCTAATGGGAACATAATCGGGTGAAATAGATTTTGTTAACGTTGTCTTGCCTGCTTGGCGTGGTCCGGTAAGATACGCGATCCGAAACTCTTTTAACAATTCAAGAACAATAGTAGTTAATTTTCTTTCAACATTTTCATCGCCTGGTAAGTTAGGACTTAATTAAATATACATTGTTAAATGTATATCGTTGTTTATTCAGAAAAATCAAGATTATTATCCTGAATTATCCAATACATTATCCCGATAAATCCAATTGTCTATAAAGTCGAAGTCAACCGGTTCGCCCGGCCAGGAACGCACCTATTATTGAATCTCAACTTGAGGAGTTACTCGGAAAATCACCTCAGGAATATGGTTATCAGGAAGCAGAATGGCAGATTAATCTGTTGCGAGATTGGTTTGAAAAACAAGGCGTGTCTGCTTGTGATAATACGTTGGTAAAATCACTTAATCGATTAGGCTTTATGTATAAACGATTTCCTGCAAATGCTTAATCCTCGACTGAGAAAAAGCACGAATCATTGATAATCATTGAGGGGATTAAGAAGGATAGTGGAGAGGATATTGAAATACTTTTCGCGGATGAATCTCATTTTTCAAACCAACCTTATGTCAGTCGAGGTTGGTTTAAAAGTGGTGAAAAAAAGTAGTCAATACGAAGAAAGCCAGACTGAGCAAGACTATTTTTGGCGCATTAAACATGCGAACAAGCCGATTTTATTGGAAGCAGGCTGATACAAGAAATAGCCAGCAATTGATCCTATTCTTGCATCAACTCCATAAAGCAAATCCTAATAAAAAGTTAATGACCGTTCTCGATAATGGACCAATACACAAGAGTAAGAAAGTTCAGAAATTTGTTTAAAAGAATGACTGGGTGCAATTACTCTTTCTTCCTACTTACTCTCCTGAATACAATCCAATTGAACGATTTTGGCGATGGTTAAAGCAGAGATTCTATGGTTGTAAGTCATTTTCTACTATGGAGGAGCTCTTACAGCAAATACGAAAATTAGTTTGGCACTTTCATGAAGGGAGGGCTGTTTCAAAAATCAATTTTAATTATGATGCTTATGCTGATTTGTTATAGATATTTAATGAGGCCCGCTTATGTCTGTTGGCAAATACTCATTTCGATTATGCTCTACTCGTTCAAAATAAACTTTATCGATTAATTTCTGTTAATGAAGCAGGAATTAATAAGTGAATATACGCAAAAAAATCATCAAAAAGAAATCCTGTGGTGGATTTATTGATGTTACCAAAGATTGGCAAGTACTTAAACACTCCTCTAAACAGAATTATACAGTCACAAATCAGTTACTCAACCCATACTCACCTCAAAATCAAGGTAAAAGTACAACTCATTCTGAAGTGAAATATAACATTAATTACTAAAAAGAAGTTAATTCCTTAATTAAAGGATATTAATGCATCTGAAATGCAGAAAAACTTAATCGCATTAAGTAATTTTCATGACCGCTCTGCGGATACTGATTTAGGTGTAGAGGCTTCTAAATGGATAGAAAATCAAATAAAAAATTATGCGACCGATTACTCAAGAAGCGATATCGATATTTTCTTGGTAGAGACAGGACATTATAAGCAGCCCTCTGTAGTTTTAAAATTTGGTCATTCCAATCAACCAGGAATCGTTATTGGTTCCCACATCGATACTATACCAAGTTTTGAAGGAGAAAATGTTCCTGGTGCCGATGATGATGCAAGCGGAAATGTGATTGTCTTGGAAATTGCTAGAGTCTTAATGGCTAGTGGAATAAAATTTCAAAAACCTATTTACTTTATTTGGTATTCAGAAGAGGAGCGCGGTTTAGTCGGCTCAAGATAGGTTGTTTCTCACTTTAAAAATTAGCAGATTCCAGTTAGTGAAGCGATTCAGTTTGATTTAGCAGGATACTCCTTTGACAATGATCCGAGTTTATGGATGGTATATGATAATGTTAATACAAATTTGACAGACTACCTGAGAACTTTAGTTCATACTTATTTGCACTTAGAAGTTAAAAAAACTGATTGTGGTTACGCTTGTAGCAATCATGTAAGTTGGCATAACGTGGGGGTTCCTGTAGCCATCCCCTTTGAATCTCATTTTGACAACCATAATCCACATATCCATTCGTCTGATGATTCTATTGATTATCGTTCTATGTCTCATATAACCAATTTTTCTAAATTAGGACTTGCATTTGCTGTAGATTTAGCTAACCCTAAGCCATAGATTTGTTATCTAGTTTGTTACTTTTCTCGGCTTGAGCTTAATATCTAAATGATCCGAAAGCTCAAGTCGTTTATTAAAAATAATGCTATAACTAAGTGTGTAGACAATTCATCCCCACCGCCTACTCTGGATGAAATGTCCGACGGCACGATAAGGAGACAGAGTACGAACCTCATCAGAGCCTGGAGTGGATAAAATAAGTCTTGGATATAGGAATACAAATCCCTCTCCTTTCACTAGTTAATTACTTGCAAAACGGATGAGTCCATCATACTTAGGCGGTGGGGATCAATGGTCAACGCGTCTTAGTTAGCGCATCAGCTTGATATGTGATGCCTGTTATTAAGTAACTACAGAAACTTTTTTAACAATATTCTGGTGGAAAAATAGCTTCTTCATTTCAAGTAAATTCTGATTCTACATTATGCCTCATTAGGGATTAGGATGTTTTATATTTTTGAGTGATTTCTAATGGGGATGTAGAGTCCTACATCAAAAATCTTTCTATTTTTGGAGGTTCGATCTTATCTAAATGTAAAATCTGATTTAATTGAATGACATGATTCAAGTAGTTTTGCATCCAACCAGAGTATCTTTATTTTACTCAACATTTCTTCCACAATTTTGTAGAATTGATTAAAACCACTTTGCTAGTAATCAAGACGAATACACACCTATTGTCAAAATCCTTTCTAATACACAAATATGTGATTTTTGATTTGATGCTCTTGTCTAACTTGAATACATTCAATAGATTAATTGTTTGATGAACCCGTTCTATGGGCACGATGAGACTCTCAAAATCAACGAATAATATAACAAAAAGAGAATGATTTTGGATCTATGCCAAAATCTCTTCCTGAAAGTAAACCACATGGTAATGTTATAGAGTAATTTGAAAGCTTCATTCAAAAATTTTAAACAGAAGAAGATGTAAGTTGAAATAAAGTAAGAACCCAAAAAACCAGGATTGGCAAAAGGCCAACAGCGCCCCAAGGTTTCAGCTTTCTCTTTTAAAAAAATGATGATATTTTAAAAGGGGTTGTCTTAAATTTAATGGACTAATGATGAATAAGTTTAAATTGCTTGTTGCTATTTTATATATTTTTTTTGCTTTTATATTACAATTTGGACAAGTAAATAATGCTTTCGCAAAAACTTTTCCTAATGTAGAAATAAGTCAAACCCACTATAATAGCGTAGATCACGAATCACTTAGTCAGTTTGTAGAACAAACATTGGTAGCCCCAATAATAACCACTCAACCCGTTAGTCAAACAGTTACAGCGGGGCAATCCGTAACCTTCTCAGTAACAGCATCTGGTACCACTCCACTTTTTTATCAATGGTACTTCAATGGCCTGGCAATTTCCGGGGCCACTGCAACAAGCTATACTATTGCAAGTGTTGCTGCAGCAGATACTGGAAACTACACAGTTAGTGTCTCTAATGTAGATGGCAATGTAACAAGCAATGCCGCAACTTTGACGGTAAACCTACCTCCGGCTGCCACACCGACCTTTAGCCCCGCAGGTGGAACTTACAGCACCACTCAAAGCGTGAGTATTAGCACCATTACCCCAAGTGCAACGATCCACTACACCACCGATGGCAGTATACCAACCCCAATGTCTCCTGTTTATAGTGCGCCGATTACCGTATCCTCCACCCAAACCATTAAGGCTATTGCCACAGCATCAGGGTTTTCAACGAGTGCCGTTGGTACAGCAACGTATACTATTGCCACTTCGCCAGTAATAACCACTCAACCTGTTAGTCAAACAGTTACAGCGGGGCAATCCGTAACCTTCTCAGTAACAGCATCTGGTACCACTCCACTTTTTTATCAATGGTACTTCAATGGCCTGGCAATTTCCGGGGCCACTGCAGCAAGCTATACTATTGCAAGTGTTGCTGCAGCAGATGCTGGAAACTACACAGTTAGTGTCTCTAATGTGGCTGGCAATGTAACAAGCAATGCCGCAACTTTGACGGTAAACCTACCTCCGGCTGCCACACCGACCTTTAGCCCCGCAGGTGGAACTTACAGCAGCACTCAAAACGTGAGTATTAGCACCACTACCCCAAGTGCAACGATCCACTACACCACCGATAGCAGTACACCAACCCCAATGTCTCCTGTTTATAGTGCGCCGATTACCGTATCCTCCACCCAAACCATTAAGGCTATTGCTACAGCATCAGGGTTTTCAACGAGTGCCGTTGGTACAACAACGTATACCATTACCACAACAACACCTGGCTCCCCTGGGAATGTTATTGCAACAGCTGGTAATGAATCTGCACTTGTCGCTTGGACAGCTCCTAGTACTACAGGTGGTTCAGTTATTACACGATACACTGTGACTTCAATTCCGGGGTTAAAAACTTGTACGACAACTGGTGCTCTATCGTGCTCGATTATAGGTCTTAGGAACGGTACAACTTATACTTTTACCGTAACGGCTACAAATACCATAGGAACCAGCTCTCCATCTGCTCCTTCAAATGCAGTCATTCCAATTACAAGTGGTTTATTGTTTAATGTTGTAGGGACAGGATCTCCACTTGAAGTGATTATAAACTTGTGTCTTGATGGAAATGGGCCTGTGAGTTGCCAGATTTATAAAGCTCATGCATCCAACTTATTCATCAATACAAATATTCCCAATCACTTTTATCACGCTGCTGGAATTAAAATCAATAAGCCAGGATATTTCATAGCGGGTTGTACTCCAATAGGCAATGGATATTGCTTGTTTCCAGTAAGCAATACAGATGTCAAAGCTATTACTATTTCTAAAAATTTCAGTTCGGATCAAGGGGAAGGTACGACTACAAGAAATAACAATGAAGAGAGGAATCCGATCCCAGAATTATCCCTTGATGAGATATCAGCTATTCAGGATGTATCGAAAGACAAAAAAATATCATTATCTTTTAGCGGATTAACTTGTATTTCATCCGAAACTACTTCGTGCACGATTACAGGGCTTATTCACGATGTTCCTTACTTATTAACAGTAATGAACATGAATAATGTTGAAAATAAGCCGGTTATTGCATCGAGTTCCGTCTTAACTGGTGAAACCGTTTTGGACGTCCCTAGTGTCATTACGGAGCCAAACATATTTCCTGCTTTTGCATCAAATGGTGTCTTACAAGCGGTTGATTGTAAACAAAACCACTGTATTGCAACGGGTTATTATACTGATACAGCAAACGTGCAGCATCCCTTATTAGTACATAGCAAGGATAGTGGTTTAACCTGGGGCTTTCCAAGTAACCCTATTCAGCCAAAGATTAGCCCTTCTTTTGTATCAAATAGTGTCTTGCAGGCAGTGCATTGCAATACTATCCATTGTATTGCAACGGGTTATTATACTGATGCAGCAAACATGAAACATCCTTTATTAGCACATAGCGATGATCGTGGTTTAACTTGGGATTTCCCAAACAGCATTACTCAGCCAAACATTAGCCCTGCTTTTGCATCAAATGGTGTCTTACAAGCGGTTCATTGCAATGCAATTCGCTGTATTGCAACAGGTTATTATACTGATGCGGCAAATGTACAGCGCCCTTTATTAGCACATAGTACAGATGGCGTTACCTGGGGCTTCCCAAGTAACATTACTCAGCCAAACTTAACCCCTGCGTTTGTATCAAACGGCGTCTTTCAGGCGATTCATTGCAATGCAAGGCGTTGTATTGCAACAGGTTATTATACTGATGCAACAAACGTACAGCATCCTTTATTAGCACATAGTGATGATCGTGGTTTAACTTGGGATTTTTCAAACAGCATTACGCAGCAAAATATTCGCCCTGCTTTTGCATCAAATGGTGTCTTACAAGCGGTTCATTGCAATGCAATTCGCTGTATTGCAACAGGTCATTATACTGATGCGGCAAATGTACAACGCCCTTTATTGGCACATAGTACAGATGGTGTTACCTGGGATTTCCCAAGTAACATTACTCAGCCAAACTTAACCCCTGCGTTTGTATCAAACGGAAGCTTACAAACAGCTCATTGCTATGAAAGCCACTGTATCGCAACAGGTTATTATACTGATGAAGCAAACGCACAGCATCCTTTATTAGTACATAGTAAGGATTATGGTTTAACTTGGGTCTTCACGAGTAACACGACGCAGCTAAATCTAAGTCCTGCTTCTGTAACGAAAGATATCTTGCAAATGGTTTTCTCTAATAGCGACATTTGTATTGCTCCAGATTATGAAAGTCTAATAAATAGAGTAATTTTCAAAGATTGGTAAGCAAAAATAAACTAGCTCGGAGTTAGTGCTAAATCAAATCAGCGACATGAGATTAAGCGATTGTGTCGGTATATTGCAAAACACTGTATCTAATGAGCGGTTAGAGTGTTTGTCGTATGGAAAGATTTGCTATAAGTTCGAGTCATCTTATAAAAATGAAACCACTAATATGGTAATTGATGCCATTGTTATATTGCCCAACCTTCACCCAGCCTGAAAGTGATGGGAACTTTTCGTTGCGTTGGAATCTAATAGAAGGCCTCTTCTCAAGACAGGTACCAATCAAGGAAATCATTTCTCCAATACCAATAAATAGGCGAGAACAAGGCGGTTGGCAAACACGGTTTTGAAAGCATCTCATTCGTGATGATCTAGACTTTGAGCATCATGTCAATTACATTTATTATAAGCCTGTCAAACATAGTCATGATGTTCATCCAATAGATTGGCTTTATTCAAGCATTGACCAATTTATTCAGAATCGCATTCTTTTTCCTCAATGGATTGGTGTAGTACAAGCTCATTTGTTTGAATTTGTGAAAAATGAAATGTAGGCCGAAGAGCCCGACCTACGCTTGCTGTATATATCCTCATCACCTGTCTCAGGCTCATATGGGTGAAATAACCACATTCTTTCACTGTAGAAGATTTGTAATAAATCTGTAGTATAACCATAGAAGTTTCAAACTGTTTTAAGCAGTTATTCCTAAATTTTTTACATCTCAACCTAATGATTTTATAAAATAATTTTCTTGATCAATATGGCTTAGAACCAGGGGGCGAATCCTTTCGTGTTCACCATTTTTTTATGATCTATTCCGGAAACATTGGTTACAATTTATCTTCAGATTTTTCATAAGAAATGCATAAACATCAGCGACTTCCTGAATTTGCTTGTCAGTTGGTTTTCCGGTCCCGTGGCCAGCCTTGGTTTCGATACGGATCAGTATGGGAGCATCACCTGATTGGGCATCCTGCAAAGTTGCCGCATATTTAAAACTATGTGCTGGGAAGACACGATCATCATGATCCGCAGTCGTTATCAGAGTTGCTGGATATTTGGTATCCTGCTTTATATTGTGTAATGGTGAATAGCCATAGAGAACCCTAAATTCTTCAGGATTATCAGGAGAACCATATTCCACTTCCCAGGCTTTACCAATAGTGAACTTGCCAAATCTAAGCATATCCATTACCCCTACTGCCGGTACCGCCGCACCAAATAAATCGGGTCGCTGGTTCAAAACAGCCCCCACAAGTAAGCCCCCATTAGATGCACCAAATATCGCCAGTTTTTCATTTGAAGTATATTTATTGGCAATAAGCCATTCACCTGCTGAGATAAAATCATCAAAAACATTCTGCTTATTCAGTTTCATGCCAGCCTGATGCCAGGATTCACCATATTCACTTCCTCCACGTAAATTTGCCACTGCATAGACTCCCCCCATATCCATCCAGGTAATAAGCGATAAAGAAAACTGGGGAATCATCGGAATATTGAAGCCACCATATCCATAGAGAATGGTTGGATTATTCCCATCCAATTGGATGCTTGTCTTGTGCATAATGAACATTGGAATTCGAGTGCCATCCTTGCTTTTATAGAAAATCTGCTCGACCTTATAGGAATTAGGGTCTAAATCTACCTTTGCCCTGCAGAAAAGTTTGCTCTGACCAGTATTCATATTATAGAGATAGATTGTAGGTGGTGTATTGTAGCTGGAATAAGTATAAAATGTTTCTGTATCCTTGCGTTTTCCATTAAAACCAGCAACAGTACCAATACCAGGAAGTGCAATTTCTCGGATAAATTTTCCCTTAATATCGTGGATTTTAATCTGCGAATGAGCATCCTTCAGATATGACATTATGAATTGATTATTGATAAGGCTTACACCGAGAAGGGTTTCTCGGGATTCAGGGATGATATCTCTAAAAGTCGGATTGACTGCGAGAACATTAATCGCAGTAACTTTTCCTTTCGAAGCGTCTTTATCGGTTTGAAAATAAAAATTCGCTCCATCATTGCCGATAAAACCGTAACTGGCATCCAGGTTATTTACAAGAGGGATAATCGGCGTTTTTTCCTGATCAAGTCTTTTAAAATAGATCATATTGTGTGTAGAAGAACCTTTGCTCACTGCCAAAATTAACCAGTTTCCATCTTCGGAAACCTGTGCTTCTGTAAAATGGCCAGGGAAAGGTTGGTAAACGAGGTAATCTTCGGATTGAGAGGTACCTAGTTTATGAAAATAGAGATTTTCAAATACGCTATTTTCTTGGCCACTTTTTCCAGTTACTTCGACAAAGCGACTGTAATAGAAACCAGAATTATCTAAAAGCCATGAAACTCCCCCATGTCGATTTGGCTCCAAGGTATCCAGTAGATCCTTACCAGTTTCAACATTGCGGATGTGCCATTCTGTTCGATCAGATCCGGAAACAGCAATGCCATAAGCCCAAAATCTGCCATCATTGCTAAAAGATGATCCAACCAGTGCAGCAGTACCATCATTGCTCAGTTTGTTGGGATCAAAAAAAACACGGCCCGGATCATTTATAGAATCCGTAATATAGAGCACATTTTGATTCTGCAACCCATCGTTTTTTGAATAAAAATAATGATTTCCTGCTTTGAAAGGGTTAGAATACTTTTCATAGTTCCAAAGTTTGATTAGACGTTTTTTTATTGCATCACGCTGTGTGATTTTTGACAAATACTCATTTGTCAATTGATTTTGAGCATCAATCCAGGAACGTGCCTCATTGGAATCTATGTCTTCCAGCCATCGATAGGGATCCATTACTTTAACGCCGTGATAGCCGTCTACCTGGTCAATTTTTTTTGCTTCAGGATAATTAAATGATGATTGTGCAAAAACTGACAGACTTGTCGAGACAAGGATAGGCAGAGAAAACATTAACTTTTTTAACATACAACACGTTCCCACCAGTAATTTTTAAGAAGTATACATAATAGGCAAATTTTTTAAAGTACAGCCTATCGGCCCGTGTTATGCAAAGGGTTAAACTATGAAGATAATGATTGCACAGTGAGCAATAGCTTGGGCTATATGAGATTTACCTGTTCCACATGGCACCACGATAAGTACAGGATCAAAAGCCGTTACTGTAATTATGCAGCAACCTTTCGATAAATTTGGTGTCATCCCTTTTGACAACAAGTCGAATGTGTTAATAGTTTTATCAAGTTCAAAAAGATCGTAATAAAACCGAATTAACACCCCTCTTTAGTAATTTCTTCAAATAACTCTAAACGATAGTCCTTCCAGTTTTTTTCTTCCCTCATCGATTGCCCTACTCTTGTTAGAGTCTCAAAAACGGCATTAATTTAATGAACCATTTTTTCATCTAAACTACTATCATAGATTTTTAAGATATTAAATATTTTGATATAACATATTAAAACATTCAATTTGAATCAATATGAACCCTATTGTATAAATGTTGTCCTGCTTATTTTTAAGGTATCTATCAATGCCTTTTTTAGATCGTATCAAAAGAACACAACATCCAGAAGCTTGCTTGATTCCAGAACTTGTTTGGGACGAGTTTTTCCTGTTCGACGATTTTCCTGATGAACTCCATTCATGGATGGACTGTTCTGAAGAAGAGTTCCGAAAAAAATCATCCCGGGTATCCGATGATGAAAAACAAAGAGTTTGGATGGCGCTCGCATTCAGTCATCCATCTTTAAGCAACGAAGAGCTTATTAAGCTTGGTGGTAAGTTGGGGCTGGGAGTCACTGACCTCTTGGATGTAACCTGCATGTTAGGTAATAGTCCCAGATATTTGGCTTTATGGGATAGCCTTGCACAAAAAGAGCCCTATTCAGAGAGTTTAATAAATAATTATCAATTAAGAATAAAAAGAGCTGCAGCATGTGGTTTTCTTTATATCCTTAAGTCAGTCATAAGTGTTATAGATCCTGAAGAGCCATCTTCCCATCCCTGGTTAATAGAAGCAGATGATTTCGAAGCTTTTCAATGTGCGGCAGGATACGCCCATCTTGATATTTTTAACTATTTGGAAGAAAAATCGTGTTCAGAAATCCTGCAAGACATTATTGCTGTATATGATTTCATTGCCTTTAGAGTTTCAGCAGCAAAAGGCCATCTTGATATTATTCACTATTTGGAAGAAAAATTTCCCCCAGAAACCCTGCAGGAGATGATTGCTGTACGAAATTACGATGCTTTTATAGGTGCAGCAGCAAGTGGGCATCTTGATATTCTTCGCTATTTGGAAGAAAAAACTTCTCCAAAAACCTTGCAAGACATGATTGCCGCACAAAATTATGCTGCTTTTATAGGTGCAGCAAAAAGTGGGCATCTTGATATTCTTCGCTATTTGGAAGAAAAAACTTCTCCAAAAATCCTGCAAGACATGATTGCTGCAGACAATTACCAATCTTTTCTGAGTGCAGCAATAAACGGCCATCTTAATATTCTTCATTATCTGGAAGAAAAGTCGTCTTCAGAAACCCTGAAAAAAATGATTGCTGCACGAAATTACGATGCTTTTAGATATGCAGCAGCAAGAGGGCATCTTGAGATTCTTCGCTATTTGGAAAAAAAGTCGTCTTCAGAAACCCTGAAAAAAATGATTGCTGTAGATAATTTCATTGTTTTTATATCTGTAGTAATGGGTGGCCATCTTGATATTATTCACTATCTAGAAGAAAAAGTTTCTCCAGAAACCCTACAACAAATGATTGCTGCACAGAACTTCTATGCTTTTATGGCTGCAGCAGAATGGGGGCATCTTGATGTTCTTCTCTATTTGGAAAAAAAGTCGTCCTCAGAAACCCGGCAAGACGTGATTACGGCACTAAATTACGGTGTTTTTCGATATGCAGCAGCAAGTGGTCATCTTAATATTCTTCACTATCTGGAAAAAAAGTCGTCTCCAGAAACCCTACAACAAATGATTGCTGCACGGAACTTCTATGCTTTTATGGGTGCAGCAGAAAGGGGGCATCTTGATGTTCTTAACTATCTGGAAGAAAAGTCTTCTTCAGAAACCCTACAAAAAATGATTGCTGCACAAAACTTCTATGCTTTTCGATATGCAGCAAAAAACGGGCATCTTGATATTCTTCACTATTTAGAGGAGAAATCCTCTCCAGAAACCCTGCAACAAATGATTGTGGAAGAAGATTTCTATGCTTTTCGACATGCGGTACAAAATGGGCATTTTGATGTTACTAACCACTTATTGAACCATGCTGCGGTATTTTCCTATACAGAATCCCACCAATATGAATCTCAGCAATCTCATGTTACCCCTTTTATTGAAAATAAACTAACGGCGCTCCGTGCACGCCAACAACAAATGCAAACACATGACCAAGATGCAGTCTTTGATGTGACCTCGACTGAGGAGGCAAGGTTATTATTTTATGTTGCTCGCAACCTTATTCGCCGCAATGACGCAGGTTTAATAGAGGACTTGCGCTATTTATTGGAGATTCCTTCAATTAAAGCATTGGCACATACGGCCATTACCCTCAATCAACCCAATGAACTGTTACGGCTTGCTTTATCATTGGGTAACCGAGATGCCGCCACGCTTTTACTAAATATCCCTGCAGTACGAGAGTTAGCCCAGCAAAACAACTTTTATCAGGATGAGCAACAAGAAGGAGTCGATTTAAGGGAACTTGCCGCAGATACTGAATCATCGATGACCGCTTTAACTCAAGGAGAGCAAAAACGGCTTCATGCAGCAATCGAGCGTTATGAGCCTCTATTAAAGCAAGCTGGAGCCTCTGCTATACTTGGGGATTTGCGTTACACCCTGGAATCTCATTATAGAGCCAATCCCGCTGTCTTAGCGACCAAAAATGAGTCGATACATTTACCGCTATGCTGGCATGATTTTGCTGCACTCTCGTTAACGACCCAGCAAAGAGAAAACGCATTGAAAGCGTACTATCAAAACAAACCGCACACTGCATGGCGTTATATTTCCAAACCTAATCACTGGATGCATGAAGATGCCGGTTATGTTTACATCAATGAGGAACACACAGAACGCTGGTCTACCTTTGAAGAATATCAATCACTCATAGGCATTTTATATTTGGCAGCAATTGATGAGCTTGCTCCATGCATCGATGGATTTACCTTCGCGACACGATTGGCGCATTTTATCGATGAGTTGGCACATCTGGGCCGTGCGCACAATTGGGACAAAAGTAAACTGAAAAATGGCGTGCAAGAGCATTATGATGACCTTGAAGCAGATCGACCCAGTTGTTTTTCCGGGGTGAAACGTCGTTTATTTCAATCAGTCCTTGGCCATCCATTACTGAAAATCCTGACTGAAGACATCATCAAAACAGAAATCAATGAGTTTCTTAAAGCCCACTTTGAAAAAAATATTCATCCAGAAAATCGCTTGGCTCTTAAACAAGCCTGGGACAAAGGTATTGAGGGAGAAGAGCTAACACAAGAGGACATTAATCTCATTAAAACCCTAAATGTTAATGAGGAACAACAACTGCAATTTAAGCACTATTTATCGAACAAATACGGCTCGTCCTTCTCAGGAGATTTAAGACTTGTTTTTAAAGTCGATGAAGCTTTTCTAGCGACATCATCTGCCTCCTTGCATCTATTTAAACACGGCGGGCTGATGGTAGATTATTTTTCCAGGATAAATGAAGCAGAGAATACCTCTGAACCTACCGCACAAAATCCAAATCGATTCTTTGGGTCTCCTTGCCAACATCAAAATGATAGGCAACCGGAGTTTGGTTCTAATGTAATGAACCACCACACCCTCTGAGTTGGCAAAATGTGTTACCCCGGTTGGCCTAGAGCACTTACCACATTGAAACGAATTCTGGATTTAATTCGAGCCATTTTAAACCCCGCTCAAAAAGAGTGGGGTTGTCTTGAATCAATTGCTGCTATTCGAATGAGAAAAGTTGAAAATAAGTATATACGCTGGCTTACAAAACATGAGGCTAACTGCTTGCTAAAAGAGCTGTCAAAACATTTATAAGATATGTCAGCATTTACATTCGCGACAGATGTTTGTGAAGCCAATCTGACGCAGTTAAAATGGGACGAAATTAGGCTCCACACCAATTGAGTTGTCTCTTGCTCGCATCTCGATCAACTCGGTAGCTATCCTAAGCCCTTCAACTCGCTCTTGTAAACGGAATCATCCTTTCCAGATACTAGGCCACGCTGCTTTTCCAGTCCTTTCAGATGGTAAGAAAGTAACGGGTGCTGGTTTTAATTCAAGCATCACTTGGCGTTTCTTTCTATTTGCTTTTTGAACTATTTCAATTGCATAAGTAGCTAAGATTGTTGCAGAAGGTAACATTTGAAATAAATATCGGCGACTTCCTTCCAGTTTTCGATTATGGCTCGCTCTAACAAAAAACGAATTTTTGTCATTATTGGATGAAAGAGAAGCATTTATGCCTCGACCGTAAGATTGGATCATGAATTTTAAAAAGTTAACGACTTTATTTGCAAAATCACTTAAGGGAGCTATTCATTTATAGTGAAACAATAGAAGGATCCGAATACCTTGGTTGCAAATTATATTGAAGGCATAGGCAACACTTTAGCCCCAAAAGAGTTTGGTGTGAATTATTATAGGCATATGCTAGACCCCCCTGAAGCTACAGTCATTGTCAGCCTATGAATAAGAAAAATCCCAAGCCAATCATGATATGAAACAAGGAGACCCCAAAAATATTTTGTTGTTTGGAATACAACCACCCCATCAATAAACCAGGAACGAAAACAGCTCCAACTGCCCAGGTGCTATGATAAACGTGTGCTGCGGAAAAAATTAAACTGGCTAAAACAATAGAAGGAACTGTATTGTTTTTATAAGGTAGAAAACGGGTGAACATCCCTTGCAATGACCCTCTTGCCAATAATTCCTGGAAAAAGGCATGAATGGTATAGAGTACAGCAAAAAAAATTACATCAGCATTACTTAAAACCAATCCATATTTATCGAACATTCTCTCTGGATAAGTATAAAATAACTGATTTTTTTGCACACTTTTATAAAAGGATAATTTATCTCCAAATAAGTGGGCAATGTAAAGTAGGAACATTTTTAGAACGATTAAGAGGGCTATAATGGCTAAGGAAAGAAAAAAAGATTGCAATAGGCTCTTCTTTAAATTACTTCTTGTTATTCCAATATGAGATAAAGGCATCCCTACATAAGTCATTCGAGTAACTAAAAATAACATACCTACAATAATTAACCCTGTGGAAATATAAGTTGTAGGAATTTTTGTAGCTAGCTCTTGCAAAATAGGTGTGGCAACAGAATAAATACTTAAAAAGGATACCAAGCTAACAATAAAATATCCTGCTTCTCTTTGATCTTCTAACGATTTTTCATATGATTGATTCATATCCACTAAATGTTTCAGTGTCTGAGCATGTAATTTGCGAATGAAGGAGGTTACACTTGAATAATTTTTTTCAAGCAAATGCTGCACCACATGACATAGCAAAACTAAATACTCGGATTTAGTCTTAGCGCGAATTGAGGCAAGGCGCTCCCTTTCTCCCCAAAAAGCATTTTCTCCTAATACAACTCCAGGTTTAAGGACATTTAATACTACCGAAGTAGTTTTTTCCTGTAAAACTTCAGTTTCACCTGAAAGAATTAAATAAAATGCATCCTCGTCTAGCGCGCCTTGTTTAAAGAGAAATTGGCTTGGCTCGAGGGTGCGAATTTGAGCTTGTTCAGCAAGTTGTTCAATGATGTCTAATTGTAGCTCTGAGAAAAGAGGATGCTGTTGAAGTAGGATTTGGATTTTTTCTTTATTCCATTCCATTGAATTTTATCCTATTTTCAGTGAAGATGTACAAGAAAGTATATAATCAATAGATTCAGTTGCGCAAACGATTTGCTCGTCTCCGGCTTTAAAATAGAAATATCTAACAGCTAAAGTCCCTCTATCACAAACACAAAACGTTGAGTGATATCATTTACAACTTAAGTATTTATCTTTGCCACTCTACTGAAATTTAATTTTCAGCGAGAGGAAACTAAAAAGAGGAATTTTTCTTTCAATAGAGCAAAGACTGATTTAATTTTAATTTTATTGTTTGAATTATGAACCATAATGCATTAATATTTAACTATATTGACTAACATATAATCAGTAATGGGCAAGATAAAACCAATGTGGCGAGTATTGTCTGATATGGGATTCGAAAGGGTTTCTGTTCCTATATTTAGGGTAGCACAGCAACTTGAAGAATTAAGTAAAACAAACCCTAAACAGGCAATTATATCTGGAGAAGAATACTTAGCACATAAAACACATAAACAAGATACAGAATATGTCAGAAAAATACAGAGCTTCGTTGATCACTTAAAAATGGAACATGGTAAACAGATGAAAGGTGATTTACAGAAATTTAAAGAGGAACAACCTCCGCAACCTGACAATGATAGCCAATTTAAAATTTATCAAGAATCTTATAGGCCGGGTTTATTTGTTCCAAAGATTGATCTTAAGGAAAGGATTAATTCAAAAAAGCAAGTTAAATCAGATGACTTTTCAATCTTGACTCATTCTTTCCAAAGAGAGTCTCTTGATTTATTAGATCAAACCATTATTGCTTTTCCCAAAGAATTTGTTAGCAATTTAGTCTGCTTACTTCCAGAAAACTTTATTGATCATGAGATCCTCGCTCAATTACAGGCAAAGATAAAATTAGATAAAAACGTTGACGATGATCAAGAAACCTTTTGGAATGCTTTTACACTGGTAAAAGGAAAACTTAAAAAAAATGGAACAGACATTGCTGTAGAGGAAAAATGTCAGGAACTCTATAAAAATACATTATCGGGAGTTACCCAATTATTTAATGATTTAGCGCATGACATATTGCAACAAGAATATCCTTTTATTTCTTCTTATGAGTTAAATGCGCTGCAAAAATATTATACAGACCTTTCAAAAATGGAACCCTGGAAGTCAAATAATGAGTTACTCATATCAGTATGCATTCAGCGAGGGATAGCATTGATTTATAATAATAAAGCACGAGAAATAATTGAACCGGAGGTGGAAAAATCAATTGACGCTCTTTGTGCTAAAAACAAATTAGATAAACTAGAGTATGTTGCAAGAGAGGAAGCTATAGCAATATTCTCTACGGGTGGAATAGCTTCTGGAAAAAGCACCTCGCTTAAACTCGTGGCACAGGGTCTTGAAAATGGTCCATCTGTCCCTGTTTTATGGAATCAATTAGTGCATCAAAATACTGATAGACTTAGATCTTTTCTGCTCACGCCCAAAGATCCGAAGAGATATTCTCAATATACTTACGATGAAGCTAAGATGATTACAGAACGGACAATGAAACTTATTGCAAAAAAAGGCCTTCAATCGGGTGGATATCCCCATTTTCTTCTTGATCAAACCCAACTAAAGCCTGCTGAGCTTAAAGAAGCAAATGAACGTTATGGAAAAATAATTGTTGTTGCTGTTTCTACAGATGTCACTGTTTCCCTTGAGCGAGCAGCACAACGAGGCGAGAAAACTGGTCGATTTGAACATACAGAGGCACTGCTGCATTCTCACCAGGCAGTACCTGGAGCCTTGATAAGATCGTTGAGTCAACCGGAATTGATAGGGTCAGATATAGAAGTGACCATGTTTGATCAAACCAAAGATAAGGCTCATACTCTGTTTGCTACAATCAACATGCAAAGCAAAGAAATTAAAATTTATGATGAACAAATGATGCAAGATTGGATTAAAAAGGAAACGATTAATTCTAAAGCAAAACCACATGAAGCTCTGTATACCAATGACGAGATTCGTTCAATTGAAGATTATTTTAGTCCATTGATTGAGCAAAATTTTAGTCTTGTAGTGAGTGAACCAAACGAAAATGTAGCATTACAAATTAAATCTTATTAAAATATTTAATAATGCCTTTTATGGAGTAACATAATGTCAAAAGAAAAATTTAACGATCCAAAAAGCAAGATTAACCGGACACAATGGTCTTTTATTGAAACGTCTCAAAAGATATTAAAATCCACCGAAGAAAAGAAAATTACCCACGAGGAAAAAAATATAAATAGTTACGATAATATGATTGAAGCAGAGAAGAGTGTAAATGTGTCACACCCGTCATTACCTAAGCCCTAAATTTAATCGATTATCAAAATAAAACTGAAGCTAAGGGATTTTTATATTAAATGAGCCTCTATCCCTTCCTTTAAAGCAGCCCCAAAGTCACGAGGGGTTAACATTCGAATACAAAATGGTCAATCTAAAAATAAGTGATATGGTTCTGGTGATAAAATCGGAACCATAATCCGAATGAGCTCTAAAATATTTCTTAGATCAAAGAACAGCAGGAATTAAACATTATTCCACTTGATTCTTGGATGGTTCTATATTTTGATTGCAGATGAACGTCCATAGCACTGAAATAATAGATTGATGGAGTATTTGCCAGAGTGTAAGCTGGTTTACGCCCCTGCTGATTCAGTAACTGGTTTTCATACTCAAATAAGTTAAGCTTATCCTTCATATTCTTATCGATTATATTGTTGATGGTGAATACAATTCTTAATCATAATCGATTATAATCGCGTAATTATTTTAAAATAAAGGACAATTTATACTTCTTAATCCAAAGCCATTAATGGATTTAGAACGAATCTTATTGATTCCATTATGGATAAAAATTGATGTTTTACTTCAATACTAAATTGTGCCGCAGAATACCTGAAAATCTACATGGAGTTATGGAGTATTATCCTGATGTTGAGCTGTTTGAACTTGATCAAACTGAATATACTCAATTATGGCAAAAAGTGTCCTCTGCAAAATATCTCTATACGAATGGTTATGAAATAAGACCGACAAACTGGTTTATGTACGCTTTTCAATCACTTAAAGGATGGTTAGGTTTTAGTAACAATTGTCATCCACAAAAAGTCTTATTCATTTTAAATAAACTCGCTTATTATGGGTATGTAAAACAACTTAATCAACCTGATTTTTCGTCAATAAAATACGGTTCTTTGCCATCTGAAATTTGTACCCTGGTCCTTCAGAAACGCAATGATGAAACTACAGCCCGGTTACAAAAAAAGTTAATCACTGAATATTTTAATATTGAACCGTATCTTAGCTTTAATGACTCATTTCAAAGACTGTATTCCAATCATCGTTATGGCGATAGCTGGATAAAATTGAACTTATGGGAGCTTATACCTCAATTCGATCCTCAAGAAGACAGTATAATCGCAGATACTTTAAATGCTTTAGATAAGAATCAAGCATTAATGGAGAGCTTTTTACCAAAGAGTAAATATGCTCGTGCGGCAGCTCAATACTATTTGGGTAAGGCTAAAAATATTGAAGAACCTTCATTTCTTTTACGATTATTTTGGAGAGATCCTCGTCCTGAATATCTTGCACGGGCACTTGTTTATGACCCTGAAATTGTCAGACAAGATGTTGAGAATTATGTTAAGCATCATTTAAAACAAAAAGAATATAAGGAAGCATTTAACCTATTGGGAATTTTAATACCAAACAATCCTAAATTAGTTCTAAAATATTTATTAGAGATTCCAGAAATAGAACGAAATGAACTCATTCAAAAAGACTCCCCAATATCAGCGATTATGGCTCAATTTCATATTGATAATATGCGCTATAAGAATGCACAACAATTTTGTACCAATATTGAAGTGCTAAGTCCTGTTGCCGCATTTCATCTCGAAATTGAAGAACATAATTACATGCAAGCCTATGATATTTTCAAAAGACATGCTTGTTTACAACGTTTTTCATCTCCTAAACGAAAAGAGCTTGCTGATCAATTTTTCCTGAATGCTGAAACAGCCTATGAAAAAGGCAAACCTCTTAGAAATGCTAAAAAATGGCATGAGGCAGAACAGCACTATCTTCAAAGTTTAGAGCTAAAAAAAGCTGCTTATCATCTCGATCCATCTGAGGAAAACCTTGAAAATGTATACACTCATAAACGATTATATGCTTTATTATTAATTGATGCAGATACAGATCTACATAAGCCAGAAGAAAGCGATATTAAAACAATTCACAAAGCGCTCTTGCTACTTAGAGAATGTAATTCGAATATAAAAGAAGAGCAAACTTATCACAAACATGCTCTTATCACTGGTTTGATGCGGCAAGTGGATATGCTAAGAGAGAAAATTGCAATGCAGTATTCAGAGCACTCTTTCATCCAGGATCATAAGCTCACACACCAACAAGAAATCTCTATTTTTATCAGGATATTGAAAGAGATAATTAGTTTATTGGAAGGATCTGCAGATAAACATCTGCGCATTAAACTAGGTAAAGCGCATTATTTACTTGCCGATGTACAAGATTTTTTTAATATTAATAGTCCTGATATTAATCAGCATTATAAAATGGCTATGGAAACTGTTCCTGATAACCCATTTTATTTACTGCGTGTCTCAGAAGTATTTCAAGAAGAAAAAGGGAAATATCAACAACGTGGTATTTTCAAATTAAAACAAATGGGATACCAAGTAATGGATTATGTACACTGGTTTGACGAGCGCTGGGTTAAACAAGATAGGATAATTTATGATATTAAAGATATTCATGAACCTCCTCTAAAAGTAAAGCAAAGTTCTGAACTTACCTTTTCTTTTTTTTAACATCGTTCTAAATGATTAAATTTATTTTCCAGTTCTAAATACTAATTTGAATTAGTTTTGCAAAAACATTTTATTGTATTTTCATCATCTCTAAATTTTCTTCAAGATCAATTTGATTGACATCTTGTTGAGAGGTCCTTTTACGGCTAAAAAAGAAATTTTTACTCCAATCTCTCAGGATTGCAAATCGGTTTTTACTTTCAGGAGTTGATATCTTTTCCTGTTGGCAATTAATCGGTTGATCTTCATAAAAGGTTTGAATCTCTTTGTGCGTTACTTTATAAGTTTGCTCCAAAGCACCAGAAGAAGATAACTCCTGAATCTCAAGCGTCTCGTCCAATGAAACTGCCTTGATCAACTCAGGGAAAACAAATTGCAAAGAGTCAAATGCGGGCCTGAAATCACCACTTTTATGATTAATAATTTGCAAGGTATTGTTTTCATCAAAAAAAACATTACCGGCTGTGATACAAGTTGCATTGAACACTCTGGTGGCACCGGTCATGTGCCAATGTGCTGGAATAACACCATTAGGGCACCCTTCGTGAGCAAATACTAGTTCACCATCTGTTCTTAACAAAAAGCGAAGAACTTTATAAACCTTATTACCACGAATTTCCTTGTGACAAATTTTATCTTTAAGTAATTGATTGAGCTTATTAGGTTTTACAATACGTGGTGAGCTATTGTCATAATGTCTGATTGTACCAGTCATTAAAATAGGCTGTTTAATATATTCTGGGTTGAATAGCTCAGAAAACATGTAAAATCCCTAAAAGAACAAAATTTGGACTATTCTACAGTTAAAATATTAAATAAATATTAAAAATACGACTATATGAATAATTAAGGGATTTAAGTATATATATCATGCATCTTTTGGACTGTCAGCAATACAAGCCGCTAACCAGAGGATTAAATAACAGTATCTGTAAACCTCCTCCGAGGTTATAATCTATGTATTGTAACTAGTCGCTCTTAACTGATAAAACGAAAAATGAATAAATTATTAGGTTTAATTTCATTAGCGCTAATTAACTCCTCTGTGCTCTATCTCATCTATTGGTACGTTTACATAGCAAGTTTTGTTAAACTCGATAACATTTTCAATGTCCCTTACGAACCCTCGGGAATGCAACTATTCTTTTATTTTATATCCCTTCCATTTTTTATTGTTACAGCATTGTTGAGCCTGTTTCATAGTTATTACTTTGAATTAAGAAAATCGTTATGTACTGGCATCTTCATAATATGGCTTGCGTATTTTATTTTAATTCTTTGTATTGATTTTATAGTTCATTTTTCCGCAGGGAATAATTTTTTATATTATGGAACGCTGAGCATTTCATGTGTTGCAGTTGCCTACTTAATTTATTCAACCTATTGCCAATTTCACCAAATCAGAAAATCTACCCGCAAAAAATAAAATAGAAATCATTAACATTCATAGCCATAAGTCCTTGTTCAAGAACGGTATTTATCTATCTAGATGCACCAAAATACTGGATGATCACTTAAAATAACAGGTGCTGAATCTCCTATACCAGAGCCCTGATGATATTAGCCCTTATCTCCTTATCACTACTGGATCGAGCTCAGGCGATTCAGCTTCATTTTTTAAACTACTCACCTTGTTTCTAAATTCTGCAGTCTTTTCAGCATTCGATAATACTGATTCAGGTCCAGCTGTAGATGGTATTTTAGTATTTTCTGCGTGAACTTTAGACATTGATACATCTTGAGAATCCAGTTCTGAAGCGCGAAAGTGTTTGGTTAATCGGGTAAGTTGGCTTTTGCTGTGATATCTTCGTTCCATTGCAGCAGCAGTCACAATCTCCATTCGTTTATTATTAAATAGGTTGTCTAAATGCTTTTGTTGTGCTGAACCAAGCCTCAATAGCGCTGTTTGCAATTCTGGATTTTCATATATATTGTGCAACTGCTGATTCAATAATTCCCTGTGTTTCAGAACTGCCTGGAGA
Source organism: Legionella longbeachae (assembly GCF_004283175.1). Lineage (GTDB taxonomy): Bacteria > Pseudomonadota > Gammaproteobacteria > Legionellales > Legionellaceae > Legionella > Legionella longbeachae. Next base: position 6,182 of record NZ_RXNW01000023.1, on the reverse strand, counting down.
TCCATGTTATCAAAAGAAACATTAAAGTAGGTTATCGCCTCAATTGTATCTTTAAATATACGTTCAGCTTCTTTAATATTTTCTTGGACGTTTTGTATAGCACTTTTAAAAAGGGGAAATGCCTTTTCTTCCCACTTACGTAAACGTGCTTCCTTATGAGCAGATATCTTGTTAGCCCCAACCCCAGTGACTTTCATATCGCCTACTTGAGCTTGCGTCAAGTGTCCATTATTATTCATTAGGCCTGCTTCCATACTTTTTATGACATTACTCCAGCCTTGATGAAGCGCATGATTAATGATGATGTCACGTATTTTTTGATCTTGAATGCCATCTGGGATTAGTTGCTCTTTCTCCAGCAGGCTTTTTATCGCGATTTTACATGAAGTTCTGAACTTCCTGATTTGATTATATAATGCCTCGTAGTCCCCTGATCTTACCCTCTCTTTATTTAATGCATTTATTTCATTCAGATCCATCGTATCTGGTGCGCGTTTAATCAAATCGGATATGATTTTTTTGAGATCAGGATGACCGTTGATTAATTCTTTATATTTTTCTTCACAGAAATTGGTAACGTGTTGTGTACATTTATTATAAATTTTTTGATCTAAACATTCAAAAGCGGATGATGTAGCGGTAACATTTTCATCGAGCAGTTGGGTTTTAATGTAGTCTCTTTTTCGATGTGCATCTATAATGATTTTTACTTGATCTTGCCATTTTAATCTTAATGCCGCCAACTTCTGCCACTCGTCTTGTTTTGCTGCATAATTTTCATCTTTTTCTTGAATGAAAGAAGGTGAAGTTAAGACTTGAAGTACTTGCTTCCAGTCTTTACCTTCTACTGCTGGTTCTATTGAACATAAACCGGCTTTCCTCGCTTCTTCAAATTGGGCATACGATTTATTAAGAATATCTTTAGTTATGGTGATGCTTTCATTTTCATTTTCTTCCACTGTATCCATATCAAAATTATGGCCATGATTATTACAAATTAATAAGTACAAATTAGATTCCGGTGAGTCATCTAATTCTCTTCTTATGGGGCGGTGTGCATCAGGATGCCCTATCGCACGGTGTCTTGTAATACCTGATATTGTTCTTAAATCTTTATCATTTAATGTAGCGGGAATATCTTGAACCTGATTTTTAAAATGTTGATTTAAAGCAACAAAATTTTGGTTGTTTGTCTCTGGTTCATTTATGGTTTTGGGGCCATATATTGTATTGTACGTCCCCGATTTAGAAACATAGATGAACTGGCTAGGGGTAAGGATATAACCAGCTGTTGATTCAGCAGGAAGCAACTTTTTTGCTTCCTCTGAGTTAAAATAATTCTTTGTACTTTTGATTAAAATGCACGATTCATTATTTTCTTTAATTTTAGGTAACTGGATCTCTTTAATTTCACCTTCCACAACTGTGAAATGATTTAATTTATCTTGACAATATTGATTAGCAGCAGTTAATTGTTGTTCTGAAGCCGTGTTTATCGACTGTGGTGTTGTGATTTTGAGAGAGGTAAGCTCACCTGATGAGTCTTTATAGAATAAACCGGGTGTTGGGCTTTTTTGATTGGCTGTTTTTATATCTTTAACAAAAATATAACCGTCCTTTACTGTCGCTTTTTCAGCCGTTGTCAGGTCATTTACTACATAAACTTTTCTATCACTATGATTTACCTTGTCGTAATAATGCAGAGTAACTGACTGTAATTCCCCATTATCTACTTTTGTTAAAAGATTGTTCAATTCTGTTGTCCATATAACTGCTCCAGCTTGCATATTCCGAAATAAGAAAGCATGCACGTTATCCTGACCTTTTATTCGCCTACCACCTTGTTCTTCCAGCTTTTCTACACTAATTGCCAAGTCTTCAGAAAATGCTTGCCACATATAAACATAAGGATTTGGTTTGTGGGGTGCCTGTCCTTTTGGGGGGGCTGGTATCCATGGGTACCCAAAATTTAAACCATCAAACAATCCAACAATGGTGCCCTCTAATACAGTTAGTCCTTGTTTTTCTGCCAACTTGATAGCTACTCTTTGGTGAATTTTAGACCAAAATGCGACCCCATCCACTTCGTCTAACTGGTACGTTTTTGAAAAGGCTTTTATCTCTTTAAGAAAATTTCTTAATTGATCGGTTGCGTGTAAAAAATTCTTTAATGCTTTATCGCTATCAGGTAATTCTTCATCTGTTTTACCCTCAACTTTCTTGTTAAACTCTTCTCGTTCCTTCTCCGTCTCAGGTATATTCACACCGCCTACATTCTTTAATGTAACAAATCCATCTAAAAACTCATTTCCATATTTCCTCATCACTTCCAATGACTCAATATCTTCAGTGATTTTTCCTATTTTTATATTTAATTCTTCTTCATTTTTGTTCTTTTTTTCTAAGAATTCTTCCCATTTTTTTTTCTCATTCTCAGTTTGCTCTATACCCTTTTCAAGGTATTTTCGCACATCAGCACGTATACTATTATTACTATTTAAATCATCCTTTGAGCTTTGTATCTCCTGATTTTTTTTCTCTATTATTGTTTCTACCAAGGTTTTTATGTTGGACTCTTGAGTTAAATTTTTTAAATACTCCTCTTTTCTTTCCTTGAGCGTTTCTTTGAGTGCATCTATTCTTTGTTTAACTACGTCTTTATCTTTTTTAAATTTTTCTATATCAAACTTCCAATCATCAGTATTTACTTTGCTTTGCATAATGTGTACCTACAACATCTACCTTTTAAGAATACATTATGTCCACATATGCAATTATTTATCCAATTAGTTTTTTTTATAAATCACATGAATCAATTGAATACATCAAGCTCGGCGTGCGATTCGATTAGATTTTCAATCTTAAAAAATGCAGTTGAATCATAGCTAAAGACGGTTATTTGATGAATTATCGAGATACGTAGATGATCGTCTCATCTAGATAGAATTTCAGTTAGATTGGGATATGATCAGTCATTTTTGTACCATTTTAGCTCAAAGAAACATGTATACCGGAGAGCAGTTTTTTCCATTTATCAAAAACAAACTCTGAACCATTCATAGTTCATTTTACACATTCATGCTCTATGTATGAGATTAGAAAAAGGGTTTTCCTATTCACAATAAGTTAAAAAACGTGAGGAAGCTTGTCAATGAGCACTAAATTTAAAATGGGTAATAAAATAAGAGTAATCGATTTACCCTCCCTATTTCACACACTAATGCAGGGATATACACGCGGAAAAATAGGGGAAGTCGTCATGATAAGGTCTTCTTGGGTAATCACTGAAGATGAAGCGTGGGGCAGATACGAGGGACGTAGAGAGCCATTTTATATGGTTCGTTTTAAAATGACTGATTTATGGGCTGGCTACGGAGGGCCCGCGATTAATTCGCTGGATACTGAGTTATCTGAACGATGGATAGAGCATATATAGATTTTATTTATTGGGAGAGCTCCATAACATAGAGATCTAAAAGCTCAACTTGTTGTGAAGAACATGATCATCTTCATGAGCATAGTCATGGCGATGAATATGTAAATTTGCACCCTATTAAGGAGCGTCATGAGGCTGTTGAGTTTACTATTTTAGAGGCCGCTATTCGCGAACTTTATATTGAGAAAGGTGTATTTACAGCCGATGATCATCGACGTTTAGTGGGGTGATATGAAAGCATTGGCCCTATGGGAGGTGTTCGCGTCGTGACCCGCACCTGGGTTGATCCTGAGTTCAAAAAAAGACTACTTAAGGATGGTGTAGCAGCGTGTCTTGATTCTCCTCTACTTCCATACCGTCACATAAATCATTTTGAAATCCTGCTTCTAAATATTTCTGTGATGAACAGCTTTTACAAGAATCTTGATGCAGAAGAAAAACAACGATATAAGAAAAGAAGTTTATCATTAAAATCATTTTTGTAATGCTGTCAAACTTAAAAGATCTAATTTAACCCAACTAGACATATATCAAATCAGATACTATACCTACCGATAACGCTATAAATCAAGGAAGATCATGAGCTGCATTACTCGACGGGCTTTATTTCATCTCTTTGCAAGTACTGCATTATTACTAAGTTGTTCCACCTCAGCTTTTACTCAATGCACAGGCAATACCCAACCCGTTGAGTCCGGAACAGCTAAACATGAAAAATGGAAATTAATAGGTAATAGTTACAGTAAATCAACCAGGCAAGCTGTCATATTTAATGAATTTACAGGGGGTATTGTCAAACTTCCTAAAGGCCACAATCACCCACCACATTTTTATAAACATAAACTGCTCGTTGTCATAATGGAGGGAAAACTTCACCTTCATCTTAATAGTAAAACAACAACCTATAGCAAAGGAGAATATTTTATCCTACCTGCTTATACTTGCTTCAGCAGTCATTCCAAACATGGCGCGACAATAGTTATGATTGGTGTAAAACCCGGGGATAGTTATCCAGCCAAGCTAAAATAATCAGGATGGTGACTTTGTCGAAAAAATGGTTTGAATCCGAAAATGAAAAAGCTCTGGCGATCTCATAGAACTCCAGATCATAAAAACTGTTCAAAGATGAAAATGAAAACTTATCAATTTAAGCGCACTTAATTTTTAATTATCATTAAAAGAGTTGAGCATTTACCCGGAGCAGAAAATAAAATAGACATTATGTTGATTGCTCACAAGCAACCTTAAATAGATGAAAAACATGACCCTACATTTCCTCCGAATAGTCCGTTATCCAACAAAATTATCTTTTACACTAAGACGTGTTGACCACATCCCCACCGCCTACGCAACTCGCCTTACTACTTTTATCTTTTATTCTCTATATCTGTACTTTTACATTTTATATGACAGTTAAAGTTATATACTGAACTATCTAAAATAGTAAAATTAATTATAATTTTAATATACTATCGATTTCTGCTTAACTAAATGGATAAATTATGCGCAAATTACTCGTTCGATTAACATTACTTATTTCACTTCCTGCATCGCCATTAGTATATGCTGTTACTAATAACGAAGTCACAGATTGGGTTCAGAAAGTATTAATGCAGACCATGTCAATTAGTTATCAGACTACGCCCAATGAAGAAAAACAGGCTGCAAAAAATTTCTCTCATTCTGCATGGGAGCCCATGAATGATTTTTATTTTAATGAATCCCAAATAATTAAGCAGTACAAACTTACACTTCATCCTAAGCCATTGAATTCCCCTAGTTTAATTAAAGAAGATCTTTGCTTTGGAGCACGATGCTGGAGAGTCAATCAAAATTACAATGTTCCTGAATTGCATCTTAATGTTTCCTTTTCATTACTTATTACGAGTCAAAAAACAACTAATAAGCCCCCTTTTATAGTTAAAAGTCTTGATATGAAAATCGAACATTATTAAATAAAGACATAGATAAGATTGTATGTTTTGATTCGAGGCGGTTAACAATTCGATTGAGCCTAATTGCTGCGTCAAAATATTTCTCAAATTTGCATTCTTAAACATCAATATAGGATACAAAAAAAAGATATGCTCCCTCATCCAGACTTTAGCTTAGCAACGCAAATCGCATATATACCTAGTGGCCTTTACCCTTCATTGATTAAAATTGAAGAAGAGAGTGTTGAATATGGGGCTTTAACATTTACACTAGATGGCAAACTGATAACATTTAGAACAGGAAAAATAACACCTACTAAACCAGGATTTTTTGTGACATTATGGCAAAGAGTAAATGGCTTAACAAAACCACACCATATCACAGATTCGTCAGAATTTTTTGTTATTAGTGTTCATGACAATATTGGCTTTGGACAATTCATTTTTCATAAATCAGTTTTGCTTCAACAAAGCGTTATTTCTTCGGACTCCAAAGAAGGAAAAAGAGGGATCCGGCTTTATCCACCTTGGATACAAAATTTAAATAAACAAGCTAAACGATCGCAAGATTGGCAATGCAAACACTTTATTAAATTTGATAGTAGTAGTAATGTTAAATATCTGGATTTAATTAATGCATTTAATAATCACTAATTATGTTTTAGGATTCGATAAAAAAATCTCAGTATAGCCAACGTATAATAAATTGATTATAATCAATTATTTATGACCTACTCATTAGATTTTCGGCAAAAAGTATTAAAAATAAGATCCGAAGAAGGGCTAAGTATAGAACAAGTTGCACTACGATT
>NZ_RXNW01000022.1 GCF_004283175.1 Legionella longbeachae | reverse complement strand
CCCTTATTCTCCAGATCTTAATCCGATTGAACATAAATGGGCTCAAGCTAAAAACCTTCGTAGAACTCTTAATTGTTCTATTGATGAGCTTTTTTGTCTCCATTGTTTATAATCAATTTATTGTGACTAGGCTATATACAGCTGAGATCTATCCATAAGATGGATTTTTGTACAGATTTTCGTTTTTGCAACGGAGCCACATCTTTGTGATGTACTCACTTTATTATGACTTTTGTCCCTTTAAAATCATTATTTTCGCTGGATAATTCAACGAACTCATGGTTTAACCACTTAGCATCTTCTGTAAATAGACGCACACAACCATGACTTGCACGGTACCCAGGAATATCATTAGAACCATGAAGGGCAAAACCTTTATGAAAATACATGCAATAAGGCATCCTAGCGTTATCGTAGGTATTAGAGCGACACTGCTCGTTTTCTTTACTAAAGATGCGAAACATTCCCGTGAGTGTTCTGCATGATTTGGGGCTATCAACGCACTTATCGCGACCTGAGGAGATTGGCCCCCATTTTACTAGATGCCCCTGTTCGTTGTACGCAGACCATGCCAGTTTCTCCTGATCAACAATAATGTGTTTCTCTCCCTCTATCTCAACCTTTAAAGGGAAAGGAGAAATATCAAAAAGGTTTAAATTGGTTAAATTAATAGGAACAGCGATTTCTTTGCCAGGCCAAAGAGCATTGTAACTTCGATTCAACCGTTGCACCAAATCACGATGTTGGGGATCTGGAAAAAGGCTTTCCCAACTATGACCGCGTGTCACTTTCAAGCAATCATATTGTGGGTAAGTACAGAGGGCAGGTCCATAATAGACTGAACTATACGCCCATGATAGTTGTAATGTTGCCAAAAAAGCCAAGAGTATTTTTTTCATAATCCACCCTCGTTTTTGATTGTTGCTCATGAAAAAATCATATGCATTCAAAACCCAAGTGTATGAATAGTATTTGCCCTCCTTCGCTGTGCGCCAAGGAAGGCTGAAAGCCGAGGCGCATAGTCCGCGATAGAGTGCGATTTACGCAGACAGCCCGTAGGGATGCGGAGTAAATCTTTATGCAATCGTTAAGTCGTTGGTGTAGGCATACGCTTTGCTCGTTCAGAGCAAACGTGCCGGAAACAGGACGCTCGCGGCCTTTAACCTGTCGCGTTGGCGAGTGAATTCTGGGGACTTGGATGTCCCAGAATTTTTAACGAGGTAGCGACACGCTTGGATTTAATAATAGGACATTAATTTTGAATTGTCAGACAGAATACGAATCAATGGTTAGTTTATGCAGGAGTAACTTATTTTATTAAAACCGAGCCATATAGGCATTGTAGTTTCGTTTGAAGTCGTCACTTTCCTGGTATTTTAGTAAGGCATTATTAATGCTTTGTAATAAAGTTAAATTATCCTTGTTAACCGCTATGCCTAAACCAAAACCGTAACTAAAAGACGGGCCTAGTACTGCAAATTTTTGTGCAGAGTGTGACTGCCAATAAAGCGAGGTAGGTTCATCCATTAAACCAAAATTAATCTCGCCTCTATTTAATGCTTCGATCAAGTTATTTGAATTCGTATAAGAAATAATGATTGGTTTTATTACTTCCATTTTAAGGAGAAAGTCGGGATAAATAGAACCTTCTGTAATACCAATCTTTCGATAGTTTAGAAGCTCTCTACCAAATGATTGGTTAGCCAGCTTTTTAGGACCAACAAAACGTGTCTTACTTAATAAATAAGGAAAAGAAAAGTTCACCATCTTTGATCGTTCTGCTGTGATAGTAATCGAACTAGTAGCTACATCAACCTTTTTTATACTCACTTCATGAAGCATTTTATCAAAACGAGTGGGAATAAATTGACACGGGCGCTGTATGGTTTTGCAAATGTACTCCATCATTGAAACATCATATCCATAAAGCTGATTGTTAGCCCCTCGCATCACAAATGGGGGGTTAACGGGGTCTACTGCAACTCTAAGTGGCTCGCTTTGAGCTCGAAGTGGTTGAGCAATGAAAACACAAACAGAGAGTAGAAAATAAATAAGTTTCATTTTATCAATCCAAGTTTTATTTACCCAAAGGATATATGGTTATGATTTATTTGAAAACGATTAAGTAAGTACCTCACTTAATACAATCTGTGTAGCACGTAAGGATTTTTCAATTTTATTGGACTCTCACTCGGAATTGTATCGAGCGACAACATCAAGTACACTTACTGTGATTAATTATAAAATAGCTTCATGAAAAAATCAGATTCCTTTTACAACCTAGAAACTCTTGGCGGTACTCTATTATTCATTGCTGCAGTACTTGCAATAATTGTTGCTAACTCCCCTTATCGTATGGGTTATGAACATTTTTTAAGTATTAGTGGCAATGTCTCTGTTGGAAGTCTCTCTATAAAAAAACCGCTCCTTTTGTGGGTTAATGATGGATTAATGGCCATATATTTCTTATTGATAGGACTTGAAATAAAACGGGAAATTAATCGCGGAATTTTAAGTAACAAAACAAATCTTTTAGTTCCTGCCCTTACGGCATTAAGCGGATTGATATTTCCTGCATTAATATTTATTTTCTTTAACGCTCATAATCCAGTGTACCTTAAAGGGTGGGCAATCCCCACTGCCACCGATATTGCCTTTACCTTAGGTATTGTATCTCTTTTAGGCTCTCGAGTTCCTTTTTCACTCAAAATTTTACTGACTGCAATTGCCATTTTTGATGATATTGCAGCCATTATTATTATTGCATTATTTTATACTGAAAACTTATCACTACTCTCGCTTTCACTCGCTTTATTGTTTACCTTGATTTTGATTGGCTTAAATTATTTTAAATGTCGCCGTATTTCATTATTCATGCTTTTTGGGGCCGCTTTGTGGGTTGCGGTATTAAAATCAGGCGTTCATGCCACTCTTGCCGGGATTGTAATTGCCATGACGATTCCTGATGAGGGGAAACAATCTATGCTATCTCGTTTAGAAGATGGATTACATCATTGGGTTGTCTTTTTAATTCTTCCCCTATTTGCATTTGCTAATGCAGGCGTAACTTTTATTGGACTTGATGTATCAATGTTTACTCATCCTATCGTACTGGGAGTCGGATTAGGATTGTTTCTTGGCAAACAATTCGGCATTTTCATCTCTTTAGGTTATTTTGTAAAATTCAAGCAAATTCTTAAAGCAGATAAGGTAAGCCTTACTCAAGTCTATGGTATTGCTCTCATTTGTGGCGTTGGCTTTACCATGAGTCTTTTTATTGGCACGTTAGCCTACCAAAATAATGATTCAAGTTTAATGCCTATGGTTAAAATTGGCGTGGTGCTTGGTTCTTATATATCAGGATTAGCTGGATTTTTAATGTTAAAACGGGCATCAATCAAACGTTAGCCATACAGTACTTTTTTATAGGGACAAACTTATTTAATTAAGGAGGATAATCATGGAAAAAAAGACAGCTATTGTTACTGGGGGTACAGGCGGAATTGGCACTGCAATTTGTCAACGCTTAGCAACAGACTATTCCGTAATTGCCTGTTACTTCAAAAATGGTAATCATGAAGAGGCTATTCAGTGGCAAAGAGCACAACAGAAAGCAGGATTTGAGATTGATATACTGTATGCGGATATTTCACAGTTTAATGATTGTGAACAGCTGGTTTCACTGATTATGGAGCGCTATGGTCAAATCGATGTATTGGTCAACAATGCAGGGGTGACCCAAGATTCCAGTTTAAAAAAGATGTCGCCAGAGCAATGGCAATCTGTATTGGATGCGAATTTAACCAGTGTATTTAACATGACACGCAATACCTTACCCGCAATGCTTGAAAAAGGATATGGACGGATTATCTCCATTTCCTCCATTAACGGACGTAAAGGTCAGTTTGGACAATGCAACTACGCTGCAACCAAAGCCGCTTTATTTGGCTTTACCAAAAGCCTGGCACTTGAAGTAGCGAGCAAGGGCATTACGGCGAACACCATCTCCCCTGGCTATATTGAAACGCCCATGCTGAGCACCATGCGAGAAGACGTATTAAATACTATAATTTCAGCAATACCGGTTGGGCGTGTAGGCCTCCCACAAGATGTTGCAGAAGCCGTTGCCTTTTTGGCATCTTCTGCATCAGGTTTTATCACTGGGGCCAATCTGGATGTGAATGGCGGCCAGTACATGTAAGAGGCTCAAAAGCAATGGTTCAAACACAATGCTGAATCGTTGCTTTCTCAAAAAACCGCTTCAAGGAGGAATAAGTAATGCAACGATTTCATAATATTTTATTTGTTAGTCATGGAGTGAAAGATGAAACAGAAGCCTTACAGCTGGCACTAAAATTAGCTTCTAAAAATGAAGCACAACTGCGTATCTTAATTACCTGCCCTCCTTTTCCTGACACACTGAGTGAGTATAAAGCTTCTTATGAAGAGTCTCTAATTGATAAAATGAATAAAGCCATTCAATCTGCAAAATCAGGACTTGGCTTTGCTAAAAAGAAAATCCCCATCGATGTTGAAGTAGATTGTGGCACGACACCCGATATCCGAATCATTCGCCATGTTCTTAAAAATTCTCATGACCTTCTCATTAAAGCAGCGGAAACACCAGAGAGCATGAAAGGATTTAAAGCCCTGGATATGGAACTATTGCGCAAATGTCCTTGTGCCTTGTTTCTTTATCGCCCGCTGAAACACACCCTACAAGACATTCGCATTGCAGTCGCTATCGACCCCAAAGATGAAGAGCCTGCCGCACAAGATTTGTCGCTTCGTTTATTAGCGCTTTCGCATTCATTGAACACCTTTTATCAGGGGAAATTAAGCATCCTTTCTTGCTGGGGGTTTGTACTGGAAAATTATTTAAGAGACAGCGTCTGGATAAAAATCTCTGAAGATGAACTCGAAAAAATGGTCGTTGAAGAACAACATGCTCACGGATTGTTGCTACGAGATTTAATTAAGCGGTCGCAAATTTCTGGGGAGTACCATATAGAGCACCCCAAAGGGCAACCGGAAGAGGTTATCCCAGAAATCATAACTCATAAAAAAATCGACATTTTAGTAATGGGTACCGTCGCCCGCACTGGTATATCAGGATTTATTATTGGCAATACCGCAGAGAACATTTTGCAGAAAATTGATTGTTCATTACTGGCATTAAAGCCTCTTGGCTTTGTTTCACCGGTAAAAGCGTATTAATCAGGGAAAAAGTATCATGGCAGAACAACAAAAAGACATCCTCTCAGAACCATGCTGGCATGAGCAATCCAAAGAAACCATTTTTGCCACATTAAATACTACAGAACTTGGTCTAAGCGAAGAGGAGTCTCAAAGCAGATTAAAGGTTTATGGCTTCAATCGCTTACCAGAGCCTAAAAGAACAAGCACTTTTTTTCGCTTTTTACTCCAGTTTCATAACATACTCATCTATGTGTTATTAGCAGCTGCTCTGGTGACTTCGTTCTTACAACACTGGGTAGATACTGCGGTTATTTTAGCTGTCGTTATCATCAATGCCCTGATAGGATTCATCCAAGAAGGAAAAGCAGAAAAAGCACTGGATGCGATTCGAAAAATGCTCTCTCCTACTGCTATGGTAGTACGGGATGGTGAACGACTGCGCATTGCCGGCGAGAAGCTTGTTCCAGGGGATATTATTGTGTTGGATGCAGGAGATAAAGTTCCTGCGGATGTACGCATAATAAAATCTCATGGTCTTACTATTCAGGAGGCCATACTCACTGGCGAATCCGTCCCCGTTGAAAAACACATCCATCCTGTTTCAAGAAATGCTGCATTAGGAGACCAGTCGTGCATGGCCTTTAGCGGGACTTTAGTGACCAACGGCCAAGGCAAAGGGATTGTTGTAGAAACAGGCTCCACGACTCAAATTGGATGTATTAGTGGATTATTGTCACGCGTAGAATCATTAACTACGCCATTAGTCCTACAGATGGGGCTGTTTGCAAAATGGCTCACTTTATTCATTTTATTAATTGCTGCAATTCTTCTTGGCTATGGTTATTTTGTCCAGCATCATCCGTTTGGTGAATTGTTTATGGTCGTCGTTGGTTTGTCGGTTGCGGCTATCCCTGAAGGCCTTCCTGCAGTTCTTTCAATTACCCTGGCTATTGGCGTGCAAGCCATGGCGCGACGACACACTATTGTACGCCGACTACCTGTCATTGAAACCTTAGGCTCAGTTTCGGTTATCTGTACCGATAAAACCGGTACCCTGACCCAAAATGAGATGACCGTCTCTTCAGTCTTAACCAGTAATCACTTATTTATTTTGGATGGCATCGGTTATGAACCTCAAGGAACGATTACGTTAAACGAAGAAGTGATTGATAACAACGAGCATCCTTTGCTTAAAAAACTCGCACGTGCTGCAATGCTTTGTAATGATGCCGCACTTCATGAACAAGAAGGGATTTGGACTGTAGAAGGAGATCCCATGGAGGGTGCTTTACTCGCATTTTCCGGTAAAACAGGATTGATTCTAAAAGAAGAAAACGCATCCTGGGTACGTACCGATGTGATTCCTTTCGATGCCAGACATTGCTTCATGGCTACCTTAAATCATAACCATTTAAAGCATGCAATGATCCTTGTAAAAGGCGCTCCTGAACAAGTTTTGAAGATGTGCCAAAATCAACAAACCAATTGGGGTGAAATACAGCCTTTAAATGAAATGTATTGGAAAGAGCAAATGGAGCAAATTGCGGCCCGTGGACAGCGTGTACTGGCGTTTGCAATCAAAAAAACAAAGCCAGAACATACCGTTTTGGAATTTGCGGATGTTGAGGGCAGTTTGACGTTACTTGGAATGGTTGGCTTAATTGATCCTCCAAGGCTTGAATCCATTGCGGCGGTGGCACAATGCCATGCTGCAGGAATTGCCGTCAAAATGATTACAGGGGATCATGCCAGTACCGCACTTGCCATTGGTCGGCAAATAGGACTTAAAAATTTGGACACGGTATTAACGGGTATTGACTTGGATAACATGAATGATGCGACACTCCGAAATGCGGTATTGGATACCGATATTTTTGCTCGCACCAGTCCTGAACATAAATTAAGACTGGTCATGGCATTGCAATCGCATGGTATGACTGTGGCCATGACCGGTGATGGGGTGAATGATGCTCCAGCATTAAAACGGGCGGATGCTGGAATTGCCATGGGCAAAACAGGCAGTGAAGTTGCTAAAGAAGCCGCTGAGTTCATACTGACAGATGATAATTTTGCTTCTATTGTGGCGGCTGTTCGGGAAGGCCGTACCGTTTATGATAATCTTAAAAAAGTGATTAGCTGGACTTTGCCTACTAATGCGGGTGAGGCAATGACCATTATCCTGGCACTGCTCTTAGGCTTAAGTTTACCCGTAACGCCCATTCAAATTTTATGGATTAATTTGATTACTGCGGTGACGCTTGGTCTTGCTCTAGCCTTTGAACCTACAGAAGAACGAACCATGGTTCGTCCGCCTCGTCCACGAAGTGAACCTTTGCTCACTGGCGGTTTGGTATGGCATATTATTTTGGTTTCCATTCTATTTATCTGCGGGGTTTTTGGCATCTATTTTTATGCACTGGATCGTGGATATTCACTTGATCTGGCCCGAACAATCGCGTTGAACACCCTGGTTGTACTTGAAATTTTTCATTTGTTTTATATTCGCAACATTTATACCACCTCACTTACATGGAAAGGGGTACAAGGAACCAAAGTGGTGTGGATGGCAGTTATCGTGATTACTGTGGCACAGTTTGCAATCACCTATTTCCCTCCTTTGCAGACACTATTTATTACTGAAAGTATCCCTTTTTGGGATGGGGTACTCATTGTTGCAACAGGAGCTGTTTTTTTTGCTGTGATTGAAATTGAAAAGCAGCTTCGCTTAAGGATAAGTACTATAAGACAGGCCAGTGCAGGAGAAAATACTCTCTATGGGGACAAGGTCTTATGATGGATTGGTCATTAATACATGCTTCCCCATTTTATGAGTTAACTTCGCTTCTCATGATGGCAACCATTGTAGGTTTTTTCTGTTTGCTGCTTCGACAGCCAATGATTGTAGGCTTTATGGCTCCGTTGCAAAAACGAACGATGGATTATACTTCAAACTAAAACTATTAACTGAGACTTCAAATGCGATCCACGAAACCTGTGGCATTTAAATGGCGTCATTTTCATGGTGAAGTAATTCTGCAATGTGTGCGTTGGTATTGTAAATACGGGATCAGTTACAGAGATTTGGAAGAAATAATGTCGGAACGTGGTCTTTCTATAGATCACACCACACTTTATCGTTGGGTTCAGCATTATGCCCCTGAATTAAAAAAAATGTCTTGGCTGGCATAAGAAACGTTATGCCAATCGTTGGCACCTTGATGAAACCTATATCAAGATAAAAGGTGAATGGAAATACCTGTATCGTGCAATCGATGAACGGGGTAATACCATTGATTTTTATCTGTCTCACCGACGCAATGCCATTTCTGCGAAACGATTCTTGAAAAAAATGATAAAGAGCAATCCCACCTGTGATATTAGTGTGATTAACACTGATAAAAATCCGGCCTATGGCCAGGCTATTAAAGAGCTTAAGCAGGAAGGAAATCTGGCTCCCAATATAAGTCATCTGCAGATAAAATACCGCAATAACCGTCTCGAGGCAGATCATGGGAAGCTTAAGCGACTCATCAATCCAGTCAGGGGATTTCAATCCATGAAAACTGCCTATGCAACCATCAAGGGCTTTGAAATCATGCGCATGTTTAAAAAAGGACAGTTCAATATCTGGATGTATGGAACTCGGACTGAGATCTCATTTATTAATGAACAATTTGGGATCTACAGCTGAGATCTATCCAGAAGATGGATTTTTGTACAAGGTTTTGTTTTTGCAACTGAGCCGAACAACTTAATTATGTAAAGCAAAATGTTCTTAGCTCCTTAAATGAAACAATTGCAGATAGAGCATACGGTTCATGTGAAATTATCTCTTTTTTAAGAGCTCAAGCATTAACAACCTATATCCCTTTGTGTAGTTCCCGAAGTGGTTCTTCTGAAAATAGTATTGTTGAAGGTTTTCAGTATGATTCAATACAGAATCAGTACGTATGTCCTCAAAATGCCCTATTAAAACCCCTGTAAATCACAAGGAGATACAACAATCTATATTTCTTCCACGAAGGACTGTAAGCAATGTTCTTTTTCTCCAAATTGTTTGGCAAAGATCAAAAATAAAGGATCAGCTCGATATGTCACTTGGAATAAATATGCTGAGCTTTATAATCAAATGAAAAACGAAATGGAACAACAATATTTTAAAGAAAAACTATATGAACGAATGTGGAAATTAGAAGGAGTTATGAATGAATTAAAAAATTATCATGATTTAAAACGAGCTCAATACAGAGGATTGGAAAACACACAAATTCAAGCCTATTTTGCTGCTATGGCTTTAAATATCAAGAGATTGATATTTTTTATTCTTTACGAAATAGCACTAATTTTGATCCAACTTTAATCATATTTTTCAACAGGCTGCCCCGTTTTATTTCCATCTTATTTATTTCTATAATTTATATAGAAAGTCTCAAGTGGCAGTTCAAACTATGGAAATAAAATATTCAGATACTTCTGTTCGATGGATGGAAGAGACTTTAAAAAAATTTAAAACTAAATGTGAACATGAATTAAGGAAGGACGAGCCTACAACAACCTCAATGAAAATTTTATATCATTACACAAATTTGAATAGTCTCAATCTAATTTTGTTAAATAGAAATTTTTTATTTTCTGATTTTAGATATTTGAATGACAGTCTCGAATTCGAATATGGCTTGCATTTAACTAAAAATATATTGGATGAATTAAGATTTAATAATAAGGAAAAGTTTTTAGATAAACTCATTTCATTGACTAGTGATCAACAAAATATCAATTTCTATATAAGTTGTTTTTCTGACATTTATACGAATTTATCTTTGTGGCGATACTATGCCGATGATGGTTGCGGTGTAGCTATTGGTGTAGATAGTAGGTTTTCTTTCGAACAGGAACAAATTGAAGAAAATCCATATCTAGGAAAAGTAAATTATGGGGAAGCTAGTTTTAATACATCTCTTTATAAACTAATAGGTAGAGTAAATTCTATAATCAATTGCCAGTGCTTCAAAAGATTGGATCAGAATAAACAAGAAGCAATGGAAAAGGCTCTTCATGCTGAATTGGCAGTATTTATTATTACTCTAAGCATTCTTATTAAACATCCCAGTTTCAAGGAGGAAGATGAGATAAGATTGCTTTTAATCGACGGAAAATATAGTAGAAGAGATATTCATCCTATGGGCTTCCATTATCCAAGGGAAAGAAGAAAGGAGTGTACTTTACCTTTTAATCATTGGGGCATTAATGAGACTCTGTCTATTTTAAATTATACTTCTACTAAAGAAAAAAGGTTTCTTATTTCTACTCAATTAAAAAAAGATAATTTTAAGGAAATTTGGATAGGGCCAAAATGTCAGCCTCATATAAAAGGGAGGATAATTAAAATGATAAATGAATTAGGTTACGATACTTCTTTAATGAAAATTGAACAGGTGAACTTACCCTATCAATAGTTTCCCCTTAAATTGTTGAGTTTGAATATTTAATTAATAAATCATCTTCGGTGTGTTTATCCCAATTTCTGCCACTTATAGTTGATTTCCATGCACTCATTTTTTCGTATAAATATTCCTTTTTATAACGCAAATACAAAAACTGGAATTATATAATACCCTGTATTATAATACAGGGTATCACCAAGAATTTCTTTTTATGAAACAATTTAAAATAAAAAAATTTAATAATGAAGCAAAACAGTCATCACTAAAAGATGAGTTATTAATTGATACAATAAATAATTTTTTGAAATTAAGTCGTGAAGAGCAAAAAAAATTTGCTCTAGGAGCTGGGCTTTTTAAATTAAGAATTGCTAGCAAAGAAGGGCGAGGGAAAAGTGGAGGCTCCAGAAGTATTTTAGCTTTTAAAAAGGATAATGGAGTTTTTTGGCTACATTTATTTGCTAAAAATGATAAGGGTAATGTGACCACATCAGAATTAAAAAAACTTAAACATTTAGCTGATATTATGCTTTCTCTAACAGAGGAGCAAATTGAGAGATTAAAAGAGTCAGGTGAACTTTTTGAGGTAAATGAAAATGTCTAACATTCAAGATACGATTAATAGTTTGGCAGAAGGGCTTTACAAGGCTGAAATTATTGACAAAAAAACCCTAAGAGAGCTTTCAGATAAAGATATTCCTGTATTACATGAATTTACAGGAGAAGAAATCCAAGCATTACGAAAAAAACAATGCTTAAGCCAATCGGTATTTGCAAAATATTTAAATGTTAGTCCAGCGATGGTTCGTAGTTTAGAGCAGGGCAAGCGTCATGCTCATGGCGCTATTTTGAAATTGCTAAATATAGTTGAATCTCATGGAATTAATGGATTGCTTTAATTCAGAAAGCGCAAAAACCGATGAGGTAAATCTTTTTTTAAAGTCTGATTAATATTTAAACCAGGCACTGAAGGTGTATTATTTTTCATGATTATTCTAATTCATATGTTGGGGTTGTCTGAAGACCTAACACTGCTCCAAAACGTTGTGAAGCAAAATTAAAAGAACAATAAGAAATTAATTTGCTAATTTCGCTCTATATCTTTATCTTTTAATGCTTTTGTATTGAAATTACTTTTGGTGTGTAGGGGGCTTTGCGTGTAAGTGATGAAATTACTCAAGTGGAATTGGCGAAGAGAGTAGGGTATCTAAACAATTTCTTAGTGATGTTGAGTATATTATAAAAGGTGTCAGGATTGCTTTTGCCAAGAAAATCTTAGATGCTTTAGGTTATTCCATTGAGCCCTTAATTGAGCTTCTAATTGGGATCAATTAAGAAGGTAGCATTTAAATATATTATTGGACTAAAACATGCTTCTTAAATGAACTATTTTAATAAAATAAAGGGGTAATAATTTCCAGTATGAGCCGAATATGCGGTAAAATTAATTTGCTTGAAGAGAGCTATGGCAATAAAATTTATTCGTTCCCATATTGTCAAGAATGATCATATTTGTATTGCGGTCCTCTGACATGCAACGGCTTAAAGCTTTTCCATCGTATGTCTGACTCGAGAATATTTCATTTGCTTCTTCAGATGAGCTAATTAAATCTTGTTCTCCTAAAGCACTTAGTATTTTACTTATGTAAATATTTTTTTCACTTTTAACTATATCTCCGATTTTAATTGGTTCGCGTTTTTCTGTAAGTTGTATTTCTAAGTAATTATCCCCAGTATTCTTGGGGTTGAGTTTGGATGTTTTGGTTTCACATTTTTTTTTAGGATTACCATATCTATAGGTTTCTTGTCCATTTTTGATAGGATCACTAAAAATTCCTATTAACTCGGCTTTTGTGAAACAAACATTATATTCTATAGTTATAGGAGTATCACTTGAATTTATAATATCAAAACTTTGAATCGTTTTATGTGCTAAGGCTGATTGGAATGCTAAAATCAGCAGTAAAAATAAAGCAAATTTCTTCATTTTTTTATATGTAGTGACAAATTAATGAATTATAATTGATCAGTTGGGGTATGTAAATACCACTTGAGCCACTATGTAGACAACGCACTTGCAATTAATCTGTATTGGTTCAACTGGTATAAAGACTCTAACTCTTTAAATGAGCTCTGTAAAAAATAGGTGTCTGGCTCTTCCTCTATATAAGGAAGAGGGTAGTTGCATAGCTAGTTGAATCCGCCGTGAAATTAACAGCATTAAGTCTGATTGCTGTGAAAAGTAGACTTTAAGCTAGAAAACTGATCTCGAAATAGTTCAACCCTTGAAAAAAGGTGTTGCAGATCAATTGATGTTGAAAAATAAAAATACATAAGAGAATAAGTAAAGCTCATTTTTTCTCAGATGCTCTTATCTTTCCATTTTTATCTACATAAAAATAACCACGGAATCCAATATGTTTGCAATCAAATCAAAATAGCCATGTTCCTTATTATTATAAAATTTGTAATTTGAGAATGGAATAAAGAGTGGATTTCTTGAGGATCCTAATTTATCTGAATTAAGTGTAGAGATGTATGTACATGGAATCATTAAAAAATAATTAAATTTTTCATTATATGTGTATAACCTAATTTACTCGCTTGATCTTAAACTTTCTTTTTTGATTAACTTTGGTGTTAGAGTATAAAAAATAGATGGTGCATATTTAAACATGTGTGAAATTTAAATTCAAATTGTTTATTGTAAGGATTGTCAAATCACAGCTGAATCTTGTTGGTACTAGATAGAGTAAATTGCACACCAAATGTAGTTTATTAAAGCCGCTGTTTTCGTGAACTGTAAAGGCTTTGTTTCTTAACCTTAATCCAGGTTGCCGTAGCTGAACTTTAGGCAGATCTATAGCTTCAAGGCATACCCAAAGAAGTTTTATTAAGAACACCACTACCAATCATGGCTTCTTGTTTTTGTCTTACAAAATCTCTGGCGTGCATCGTATTGCCCAGTATTTTTTGATAACCAAACATTGCAAGCTCGGATAGATTTCTCTTGCCATATTTCCTTTTTTTTCTGCCACATCATTCAACCGTACTCTTTGATTTCCTGAATATTTCTGTGCCGGCGCGATTTTGTTTTTTCAACAGCATTGGAACAAGGTGGGATAACCACATCAGCATGGGGAGAATGTTGAAGAATAGAATCATAAACTGATGTCTTGTCAAATGCTTCATCGCCTGTGAAATGGTCAATTACATCATCAAATTGTCCAATAAGGCATCAATCTGCTGATCATCTTTTCAAATCTATCAGTCAGAACACAGGCTTCTATATAGTGACTCTGATTGACACCAGCATGAAATTTTCGCCAGCTTGCTTTGCGAGATAATTCATATTTCTCAGTATGCCATTCACCACGACCAAATCGTTTTAAGCCAGTAGAGTCAATAGCATGAACTCCATCGACTGTCTTATCTGTTTTTTTGTACCCTGGGGTTTTGATATTTAAAACACAAAGCCTTTTGCTTAAGGTGCTGAAATCAGGACACTCCAAGTTTAATCTCATTATCTGAAAAAAGGAAATAATAAAACCTTGGGTTTGTCGTAGCGGTAGACGATATACCTGCCGTATCTCATGGCATGTGATAATGGCAAAATCTGTATAACGTTTTGGCGAACCGCTACCATCATATATCCTTTCTTGCTCATACCACTGGGATATTGCGTCCTCCGATAGCCAAACCTTAATGTTTCCTCGGTTGTTTAAATAGCAGTGAAGGATAACCCAATTAATCGCTATACTTTTAAACCCTTTGTTTATACAATAACCTCTGATCATCATATTAAAGAGGAATTAGCATGATTACGCTTGAAATTTTAGAAGAGGCAGTAGGTATCGAGCATCTTAGTGATAATGAGTATTCAGAGTTAGATACTCACACTCAGGAGTTGTTTTTTTCTTTTTCCAATGAAATGCAACAACCGCACTCTAATACGATTGTTAACTTATAAGAATGCCTAATCTTGTCGTTGTCGGTTCAGGAATAAAATCACTCGCTCATCTAACAGAAGAGACTAAGCGAGTGATCCGAAATGCTGATAAAGTGCTTTATTTAGTTAATGAAGAAATTTTAAAGAGTTGGATCTGCCGTGAGTCTAAAGAAGCTGAATCTTTGGAGCCTATCTATTTTAATTATCCCAAAAGAATAGATGCATACTATCATTTAACTTCCTATATGATTAGCGAATACCGTAGGGTTAAAAATTTATGTGTTGTCTATTATGGACATCCTACGGTTTTTGCTGCATCTGCATTAAATGCAGTCAAGCAAATACAAGCTGAGAGTGGTCAAGCACGAATTTTACCTGCAATATCTGCAATGGATTGCTTGTTTAGTGATTTGCAAGTTGATCCTGGTGAACAAGGTTGTTTTTCAATTGATGCTACAGAGCTGTTGCTTTATGAGCGTTCTATGGATGTTTCATCACATACTATCCTTTGGCAAGTGGCCAATCTAGCTTCCCATGATACACAATCGACAGCACAACTGTCTGTATTGACTGATTATTTAAATAAATACTATTCTTATGAGCAGCGTATATGTATTTATGAAGCAGCTATCTTACCCACGCTAAAAGCTAGGGTGGAATGGATAAAACTAGATATATTGGATAAATCAGATATCACCCCTACATCTACCTTATATATTCCTCCTAATCCCCAAAAGAAATTGAGTCAAAAATATGTCGATCTTTTGGGGATTAATATTAAAAACTATCAATTATCTACTGAGCTGAACACACCCTCTAAATAATTTCGCATCACTAGCAAATTTATTATTCTCAGCACAATAAGAAAACGAAAACCGCTGATCGCTATCAACTATCTCTGTAGAGTTTTTTATCTTATTAGATCCTGTTGCTTTGTAGTGATAAAAAGAGAATTGGATGTTTTTACTAACTTGATAGAGTGAGCTACCGCAAGCATCACCTTCTTCATCGGTAAATTCCTCTTGATAAGCAAGCAAAACATTTTTTAATATCTCAAGCTCAGTTAGCGTGCTATTACTTTGATTGGTTTTAAAGGTATTAATTTTAGAAAAGGGGCAAAGCAGAGGGTAATAAATGGTATCGTTCGGTTGATTTAACGAAGCGGGTACCATTAGGGTAGGCGTATATTCTAATCCGTAACATTCATTATAAATTTTTTGAAGATTATGAGCGGGTAAATACTGTTCATCAACAGCTGGCTTTACGCCTATTCCCGAGCCCATGCAGATATTGAAAATATATTTTGCGGTGTCCATAATGAACGGAGTGGGGCGGAAACGATTTATTTTTTTAGCACTTAAAAACAAGTCATTGCAAGAAGCATCATAAGTGCTTCGAGTTAATTTTTTTCTTAAGCTTTCCGAAAAATAGAGCTTTAATTTTAGCCATTTTTCATTATGCTTTACTTCCTTTATAAACTCTTCCGAGAAATAAAGTATTTGGCTGTGCCAATTTATTTTATTACTTTTATCTTGGAGAAGCTCTTTAAAAACAAGATAATGTTCATAAGGTGATTTCGGCGCAGGTAAAGAAACATTAAAATACTTAAGGATTCTTCCATGTTTTCGGGAGCAACCTATACTGGGTAGCATAAAAGAGGATAAGGCTCCAGAAGAGACTGATAAAACGTTATTCGCTACTGTTTTATCCTCATCAAAGACAATTTGCATATTGAAAATTGCTCCGGGCCCTTGTACGCAATCAGGAAAGATACGCTCATTTTCCCCAAAATAATGCCATTCACAATATTTATCCATAATCATGCCAAGAGGGAGGCTGTTTTTTCCATAACCTAAATGCTGAAATAACACAGGATCGGTATGCTTACTTTCTATCTTCTCTAACTTACCAGAGCTTGTAGGTAAGTAGGCGAAATTTCTAATACCAAAATGTTCTCCAAATTCGTAATGAGCAAGGAAAAAAGGAGTATTTATAGGAGCAATTTGCTCCATAACATGATAAATGGAGGGATTTACTGCTTTGATCTTATGTTTGATTTCATCCCAGGAAACCTGTTCAATTTTGTTCATCCTAAACACCTAATACGCAAGTATGGAATTTATCTTTATATGTAAAATTAGATAAATGAAAAAAAGACTTAATTGCAGGCAATTTTAATGTTAGAGTCGCACCGTTTTCAAGGGAAAGTTAAGGAAAAACATGACTGTTACGATTAAAAAAATGCCCAAAGGACTTATATCGCTTTATTTCATTCAAGCTTTTTCAACATTTGCCTATGCGATACTTTATTCTTCGCTGTCCTTGTATTTAACCAAGCAGCTTGGTTTATCAAACGTTGCTTCCAACAGCATCGTAGGATTATTTTTAGTGTTTAATTATGCACTTCATTTACTAGGAGGAGTGATAGGGGGCAATTATTTAAGTAATCGTGTGCTATTTCTCATTACTACAATTTTAAAAAGTATTGGGATTTTATTTCTTGCTTGGTCACAAACAATAACGTTGTATATGGGGTTAAGTATTTTCCTTATCGGTTGTGGCCTCAATACAACAAGTTATAACTCTTTATTAACACAACAGTTTGATGCAGAAGACAATCGCCGTGAGAAGGCCTTCTTTTGGAGCTATTCAGCAATGAATATCGGTTTTTTTGCTGGCTATATAGTTAGTGGATTTTACGATCAATCCAATTACTATGACTATTTATTCTATGCCAGTGCCTTGATTAATATGTTGACCGTTTTTTTTCTAGCATACAGTTGGAACGATTTAGCAGATCATAATACTTCCCTTAGTTTATTAAAAAATAATGTAATGAAGCACAAAAAGCATCTCTTTGGTGTTATAGGTATTTTCTTTCTCTTACCTTGTCTCATTTTTTGTTTTAATTCAGCTCAATTAAGCAATTATTTAGTTATGGCTATGAGCATTATTATGTTTTTTATAATTCTGTTTTTGGGATTGAGACAAAGAATAAAATCAGACAAACAAAAAATCATGGCTTATCTCATACTAACGGTTACTTCTATTATATTTTGGATGATCTATTTTACAGGACCGATGGGCATTACGCTGTTTATTAAAAATAATGTAAATAAACAATTTCTTAACTATGAGCTGCCAACACAATGGATTTTAAATATAAATGCAATCCTTATCATTATTGGGGCCCCATTAATGTCGAGTTTCATTAATAAACTTCAAATTAAAGGCTTTAAGATTTCTATTACTACCCAGTTTATATGGGCATTCATTATCTTAGCGCTTTCTTTTCTTTTTCTTGCATGTTCTGTTGTTTTTTCAAATGATCAAGGCTACTGCAATTTATGGTGGGTCGTCCTGCATTTTATAGCTCAGTCAATCGCCGAATTATTAATTGGGCCAGTGGGTTATGCAATGATAGGGCGCATTGCTCCAGCAAAACTACAAGGGCTTTTAATGGGAACTTGGATGATGGTGTCTGGGGTTTCAGCATCATTATCGCAATTATTTTCTAATGCTATGGTCAAAGCGGAATCTTCAGTTCCATTAGTGACTAATACGGATTATTTGCATGTATTTAATCAATTGAGTGCTTGGGGTTTACTTGGAGGAATCTTTTTATATTTACTTTCAGGAAAAATTAGATCCTTTATTGATGGTGCAGAGAAACAACAAAACACCATACTCGAAGCTGCTTAACGAATTTACAATATTAAAGAGACTGTGCTCTTAAATGATTCAAAATATATTTTACCCTCAGAAATTTCGAAGGAAAAAGAGTAATTTTTTCCCCTAAAAAGATATGGTTAACTTAGCTTTTAACGGAAAAGTTTTCTTAGGGAATATTGGGGAAGTATTAGATGAATCATTTAAACGATACTTGGGTATCTGGCTCTATTGTAAATTTTAATTATCAAAAAGAGGCTCAGAAGCCTCTGATCGAATTTATATTGAATTACAGTTGTTATGATTTATATACATTAGCAGAATTATTAGAAATTGAAGCGGTTATATTGCGCAATGTTCTGAACAGTAAATGCTATTTAAAACCGATTGTTGCTCTGAAACTTATCAATTGGTTTTTGGTATTGATAAGTGAATAGTATCATTAGGTTTTGTGTTTAAATTATACAGATATTTGGGATATATTTAAGGTATATTAATTAGGAAGAAATGTTAGGGATGTAAAAATTATTACTCCTACCGCGCATAATGTAGATGAAATTTGTAATTTATTGATTGAATCAATAACATTAAGTTGTGCTCCAGATTATGATAATGACCCTCAAATTATAAAAGATTGGCTCGCCAATAAAACGCCAGAAAATATATCTCAATGGATTAACTCCAAAAATAATTTATCTTTTGCGGCCGTTGAAAAAGATAAGATAGTAGGTTTTGCATTAATGAATAGAGAAGGCGAAATATTATTAAACTATGTTTTACCAAGTTATCTATATCAAGTGTGGGTCAGTTCCTGTTAAATGAAATGTAGTAGGTTGCAAAATCAAATGGTATTCAGGCATTAACGGCTATAAGTAGCATTACAGCAAAGAGTTTTTATGAAAAAAGAGGTTTCATTAAAACGGTTAGCCTGGATATGTTGGAAGTCTATTAGGAGATTTTCCACTAATTAAAGCCCTCTAGCGTAAACCTCATCTATATTTTTCCTGTAAAGAATTTCTATTGTAAGAAGCTCTAAACCCATTGTATTTACTGCGCTCACCTACTGTTCAATAAATTGGCCATTTGGCATTTCTTGGAGGAGTATTGTTATATTTCATCTCGGCAAAATCTTGTAATTTTGATCGATAGTTTGGTGGGGTTGCTAAATTAAGTTAGATTGGCCATGTGACCACAAATGTCTCAATTTGTATTTTATCCTATGGAATTTCTATAGAAAAATCATAATTTTTTCCCAAAGTTGGATGTGTTTAACTCGCTGTTTAGGAAGAAAAACTTTTAGGACTGCAAAACAAAATGATGGATTTTAATTAAGGAGTTTTAATGAATAATTCAGCTGTCAATTTAATAAGTAAACCCCTCGCCGAAATTTTTAATAGAGATCAAATCCCTAGTATTCGAAGTATCGAAGAAAATGGAAAACCAACCTATTTAGGCATTGTAAAAAATTTCCGCTCTATAGAGCAATTAGATCAATTCATTCCTCAAAATGGAAGGCTGGCAGCAAGTTGGGTAAGACTAGCAAAAGATGAAATATTAGAAGTGCATACTCATCCAGTTAGCTCATTATACATAATCACAGAAGGTGAGGCTTATCTATTAAATGGAATATCTCAGCAGTTACTTAAGAAAGGAGATATTATTACTATCCCTCCAGACGCTGATCATGGATTTATAGGAGCAGGTTTAAATGGATATTGGGGGCTTTCAATTCAGTTTGAGGAAAGAGGAATTTATGAAGATCCAAAGCAACCCCTTGTTAACTTCAAAGATCCATTTAACTATCTGAAAGAATTACAATTAATAAATTCCAAATATATGGAACGCTTTGAACAGAATGAAATTTTTAATGCATTAGGTGAAGAGCAACTATCAGAGAGTCAAAAAAATAAATTTTTAGATTACTTACAAATACTTTCTGACAATTTTCAAAAAATGGTCCTCATTAGAAGTGGACTTACTGATAATAAAGAATTCGAGTGCCTGTTTAAAGAACATTTAAAAGAAGAGTTTGGACATGATGAAGCATTAAGAAATAGCAGGGATAACCTGGTAAAGAGGGAAGATGCAATTTTTGAATCTTTATGTACGTGGTTCAACTATAAAATGCTAACTCTGGATAATTTGGAAAAAATGGTATTAGTGCACTTAGTCATCGAGTCTTCAGCTGATCTATTTTACAATAAAATTGGGCATATTTTTAATACCAATAAAATCACTCATTTTGAGTGCCATTCTGAGCACGATCATAGTCATAAAGATGTTGATCAAGATCTTTTTAAACATATTAATAAAAACACTTTTGATGCATTGAAAATAATTCAAAAACAAGGTTGGGACATTGTTGAAAAGCAGTATGAACGGCTTGCAGAGCTTATTTTAGATAAAGTAATGTGATGATAATTACAATTATTGGGTTAGGTGGAGTGGGGCAGCAATTGCTCCATTCTTTACTAAGTTCACCGCAGTTGTCAGGAAGTATTAGTGAAATAAATGTCATTTGTCATAATTCAACATTAATAGCAAAAGCCATATATGATGATATTTTGAGCAAAATATATACCTCTCATATATTTGGAGAGCAACAATTTCAGAATATTCCTCTGGTTAATTTTACCTTAAATTATGATTGTATAAGTAAGACTGATCTTCTGGTTTGTTGTTATGGTATACCTAGCACCTTTCCTCTTAAAGATAGGAACAGTCTTGCAAAAGATCATTTGAATTTAACAAATAACATTTTTAACAAAATCAAACCATTTGTTAAAGAAGGCTTAATAATAATCAATTCTGTTAATCCAGTAGATATAATTTCTTGGCATATATCGGAAGTTTCAGACGTTTTGAAAGAACGCATTTTTGGAATATCAGGGGCACATAATACTGCAAGATTTATGATGGCTATTGAAGAAGTATTAGGCTGCAAATACAGTGATATAAATAAGAATAGTTTGTTTGTTGTTGGTGAGCATGGAAAGTATTTCATTCCTCTAATCAATCTCATTAAAATTAAAGATGAGCTACTTATAGACATTGCATCATCTGCATCAATCAATAAGATAATTGACATTGCAAAAAATAAAGGCTTGGAAATATTCAACTCCAAAAAATCTCCCCCATGTTTTGGTCCTTCATCTGCAATTTATGAGTTAATCACTGTTTTGCTTATGGGCAAATCAAGCACGTATTGCGGCTCAATCTGGATGCAAAAATATAATTGTTTTCTTTCATGGCCATTTAAGATTATTGATGGTTACGTAACTCCTCTAGAAATAGATTTAACAGAAGACGATTCTAAAGAATTAATGGATTGTGCATTTCATCTTATTAACTTTAAAGAGAAATTATCCAATGGAAAAAATTCATAAAGATTCATTTAATGCTTTATATTCACTTTTTAAAGATGAATATAAATGGCTTTCTCCTTTAAACGGATTTTTTTGGTTAAATAATGAGCTTATTGAGAAATATTATAATTTTGGAAGTGGCTGCTTAAAATACCAAACAATCCTGGAAGAATTATTTTATCAAAACAAGCAAGTTGAATTTGATGTTACTTCAGATATAAAAAGAAATGGATTTTATTTAACCGATCACATTATTGGGATGTTAATGGTAATTATAATTGAGGCTAGGAGCGCTAATAAACAAATTTTAGACACTACACTGGCAAGTAAAATTTACCATGTGTTAACTAATTCTCCTGATTATCAAAACAAAGTTAATCAAAATACAATTCACCATGCAAATTGCATAAGACTTGGAGGCGTTATTTTAGATATTTATAAAAAAGTAAAAGCTAATATTACTCAAATAGAAAGTAATCTATTAACGTTAGAAAAAAAAGTTAAAAATGAAACGCTTGCGAATAATAAATTAATTCAGCAGGCTGAATTTTGTTATGAAAAAAAGAGTGAATTAAAATTAATTCGAGATAATATTAAAGCAATAAAGCTAAGGAAACAAACAGCTTTAAAACAAGCTGACTCTGTAAGCAAAGGAAAACTAATCACTTTACTCAATGATTCTATTGCCCAAGAAACAGAGGCTCTAAGAGCAAAAATTAAAGAATCATTATTATCTGCCGGATTATACCGGATTTATGAAGAGCGAAATCTTAACATCAAAAATTTAGAATATACCAAAGAGGAACTAACGAAAAAAAAGCAAGATAGGATAGATTCATTCCTATTAATTTTATTGGATGAATGCAATTTACAAGGATTAGATTCCGAGTTTGTGAGAGATTATTTACCAATAGAAAAATACCATCGTTATGTAGAAGAAAAAGTACTTTGTTTTATAGAACGTAATGATCCCCAATTGGAACTTTTAAATAAAGGAGCTCAAGAGCTTGCTAAAGCGTTCGAATATTTAATTTTAGATGATTTCCAATGGCAGAAAGTCGTTAATATTTTATTAGGTTTCTTATGGTTAAAAGTAGGTGGAACTCCAGAGAGAGTCTATCAGTATATTTCGATTTTAAAAAACTACAGCCCAGGAGTTTTTAAACATACTCTATCTGATGAAAAATTTTGCTCTTTATCCCATGATTTATTTTATAGTGAAGTGTTTGGCCGTTTTTTCCCTCCACTTTGTATCACTACCACCTGCACCCCTAACAGCGATACAACAATAACTTTTTCAGATTGCGGAGAAAGTTCATTAAGAAATTTTATTAACATATTGATTAAGAATAATGACGAATTCATCCTGGATTCAAGCTATTTAGAAAAAACGAACCTTAATATAGATGCAAGAGTCATTAAATTTTATAAAGACAATAATAGTATTTTAGATATTAAGAAAATAGAAAGTCATAATCAATGGGCTCAAATTGTCTCTAAATTAAACACATTGGACCCTTCAATTAAATATTTATCGCCCAGGAATAAATCATATTGTGAGCTCGCAGCTGGGGGCCGTAACATGCTTAAAGTGCTGAAAATTCTTTTTGGTACCGATGATGTTGTTAAAATTTGTGAGGAAATTTCGTTAACTTCTAATAAAAGAATCGAATGTGATTTATCTCAATTTTACCCTGAAAATGACAATATTTGTGACTATGAAAATTTCATTAAAATTACAATTAATAAGACGTATGTTTTTTATTGGTATTTTTTAAAACAACATTTCAGGTGCAAAACTACCGATTTAAATAATGAAGAAAATGAATTAAAAATTAATAGCTTGCATGAAATACATAAATGGTTTATAAGTAAACAGATTGATTTTAATTCTTATAGAAATATTATTAGTTTTATTACTAAAGAGATGCATATTAAGGATGTATTAGATTTGTGTAATAATCTCGATATTGGGCAAAATCAAAAGTTAGAGCTAGTATTTACTGCTAAATTAAACTCAATAGACTCTATGTTTGATTTTTGTATGGCAGTACTCAGCAGAGACGAATTAATTTGCGAGAGTACTTTGATTATTATCACTCGCATCATCGATAGAATTACAGATCATCCTGTTATTAAGGAACAAACTAGGGCATTAGTACAATTAGTTAAGAAACTCCAGATTGAACCTCTTTATCCAGTTTTGGAACGCTGGTGGACCAATTAACTAATTCTCATTGCAGAATTGTACATGGAGTATATTGTGAATAAGAAGCTCTCTCTTTTTGTAATCATATCCTCATCATTAATAACATTAATGACGAGTGATATTTTTTTGCCTAGTATGCCGCAAATAGCGGAGTATTTTGCTGTAGACAACTCTAAGGCTCAGCTTTCAATATCATTATTTTTAGGTGGACAAATACTTTCCACACTTTTCTGGGGTCCCTTATCCGATAATATTGGAAGAAGAAAATCTTTTTCAATGGGAATGTATTTATTTTTTTCAGGCACAATAATTTGTATTTTAGCTACTAATATTTATACATTTTTATTGGGTAGAATAATACAAGGTATTGGAGGTGTTGTTGCTCCTGTAGTTGGATGGGCTTTGATTCAAGACATGTACCCTAAAGATAAAAGTGCCGGAATTATGTCCTGGATAGGAAGTATTATTGCTCTAGGACCAATGATTGCTCCAGCACTAGGTGGACAAATCACAAATTACTTTCACTGGAAGGGCGATTTTTATTTTATTGCGTTCATTACTGGTATTATCTTGATAGGGCTATCCGCGCTACCACGGAGCCGCTTAACAACAAAAAAAATGGGTTCAACAAAACATGCTATAAAACAATATTCAAAGATTTTAACGAATAAATTATTTGTAAGTTATGTTTCGTTATTTGCATTATTAGCATGTGGCCAATGGTGTTTCTTAACTATGGCTCCATTTTTATATGAAAATACAATGCATTTATCTGCTGATAAAGTTGGTTTTTTAATGGCTTTAAGCGCATCTTTTTTCATTATGGGAACAACATTAGCGTCTCGTCTGCTGAATAAATTGGGAATTGATAGACTTATTAGTATGGGCACTAAATTATCAACCTTTAGTGGAGCAATATTACTAGGATTTCATTTTACGGGCATTTATAACCCGATTTTTACCTCATTGGCATTTGGATTTTATCTTTTTTGTGCGGCTTTATTATGGGGAGCAAGCTCATCAAGAGCGTTACAATGCTATGAAGAGCAGAGAGGTGCTGCATCTTCAATCCGAAGCTTGCTAATGATAGGTTTTTTTGCCGCGGGTAGTTATCTGGGTACATTAATAAAGAATGATAGTCTTTTAGATGTATCCATAATACTTATTATTTTATCTATTAGTTCGATTTCGGTTCATTTTTCTACAATGCCAGAGAAGAGCAAGATAACTTTAGTAGATAATGCTTAGGCTCGTTTATGGTGGAAGTGTCGTGTGAAAATTGGAACTGGTTCAATTCAAAAAATAATGGAAAAATGGAGCCAACCCATGCACAATTAGGTTTTAATTATCTCTCAGTTACAAATATTTTTTGAAGGACGGTTGGACTGGGAGTTAAGTTAGAATTTCTAAGCTGATACAGTTAAATGAACACTCTCTTTAATTTTTATCGGGTTTAAAATAGGTGTGTCCTTTTATTCCTTGAGGAATAATATTGTGTTCTTTCATTCTTTGTAAAATTTTGAGAAGCTTCTGTTTCGGAAATCGTTTTTTTGAGAAATGCCAATTATTATGAAATTCCTCAATGATAATTTCATCTGTAATTTCTTTTTTATCAATTAGAAGATCATTCCAGCACGCAAATAATGTAGCTACAACTTCAGCCTGATCAGTGTTGAGATCTTTGAACTTGTTGATGATCTTTTCTAGTTCTATTAATTCATTACCAAAAATTTCTTTCTTAATATTTTCGATATTGTCGATATTTTTTCCTGGAATGTATTTAACTCGTTTGCCTTCTTGCGCTGTTGTGAAGTAACCTTTATCAAACGCTAGTTTTTCTATACTAACTTTTTTATTGTAAAGGATATTATAATCAACTGGCCCAGCTACTTCTCGATAATACTTTGTTTTTAAGTTTTTCTTGCTCATCATATCTGCGATGTAAAATACTTTTGCAAATTTTGTTTTACCAAAGCCTTTACTGTTACACAAAGATTTAACTATCATGGTACCTAGTGTTAATCGTACTTCGTTTACGGGGAATATTCGTTTTGGTTCATTCACTATATCTATCACATAGTTTTTTAGAGATGAACCAAAATAATTAATTTGATGAGGGTTAATTAATAACTCGAAAAACAATTTCTTCGTATCTTTTAACAAAGCTCTCATGTCTTTTAATAAGTTTAATAAAATCACGTCATCTCTTTCTCTGGCATAATCCAGAATTTGGACAATACCAGCATTTGGAGTTAGTGTGCCTTCACCAATAAAATATTTCCTCTTATAGGCGACTTTTATTTCGGATGAGTAATGAAATCTACTTTTCCATTCTTTGTATAATTTAAGAACTGCATTGACTAATTTTTTTGGTAAAAAATCTTTATCTGATTCTTCCAAAAAATCAGTTGACATAATTTTTGACCAAAATGAGTCTGGATAATTGGGTGACATAGGATTAGAGCAATATATTTCGTTTAAACCCTCAACGGGGTTATTAGCAGGGAATGATGTTTCTATACAATCATTTTCAGCAAACCCAATTGCAAAGCTATACCAAGTGGCTATTTTTTCTTGTTTTTCTTTTAAAGTGGGTGTCCAAATTTGCATAGCATCAGTCCACATTGGAGGGGGATTATCAACAAATGTTTTTGTTAAGGCGTACCACAAGAATAATTTTTTGGCATCTAAATAATTACTTGCACAATAACCTCGGCTGTCAGGTTGGCCAGAAAAACATCTGTTTCTTCTTACTCTCAGAAAGCGCTCATCTAAAGTAAACCAAGGAACATTTTTCATTTCTGCAAATGTCCTGCAAGGTGTTAAGTCTTCCATAAAACCTATAGTATTACCATCACGATAGCCATATGCGCTATTATTATTTAAGCGGGCATCATCTTTTGGTAGCCCACCACAAAATATATTACTTACTTCATTTTTACGCCTATTTCTTATTAAATCTTTTCTGGTTAGATGAGACCAGTCTTTGATACTTTTCCTTTCCATACCAAAAGGTATTAAAATAGTTTTTTTATCAGAAATTATTTTTTTACAAAATGTATCTACAATTTCACTTTCTTTCCAATCTACCTCACATAATTGTTTCTTCTTTAACCAAGTTAAATCACGCAACTCGATAGTAATTTCTGGATAAGTAATTTTCTGATTTTTATAGGACCAAATTGTAAATGCAATTGGAAATTTTCCTTTTAAATCAAAAAATTCTTTCCCATCAAAGAGTGCACCACCCATGTAACCAAATGAGTTGAAAATCTCTTGCTTTAGTTTAGAAAAAGATTTTCTATTTGTTAACCATGCAGATTTTGTAAATAGGAGTAGTCTAGTATCGCCAGGCAAACCACTTTCCACTACTTGATCGCA
The DNA here is from genome assembly GCF_004283175.1 of Legionella longbeachae. Lineage (GTDB taxonomy): Bacteria > Pseudomonadota > Gammaproteobacteria > Legionellales > Legionellaceae > Legionella > Legionella longbeachae. The sequence goes on along the minus strand of NZ_RXNW01000022.1, from coordinate 30,612 downwards.
AATTAATTTCATTTGTGCTAGGAAACAACAATAACGTTCCGCTTGGGCCTCTTTACCAATACAATTAATAATTGATTGGTGTATGGAGTAATTTATTGATTCAGCAGAAGTATCATCATCTCCTCGATAGGGCGGGTTACATAAAAAGGCAATTGGCTTATCAAATTTCTTTCCTATTTCTTTTAACGCTTGCTCTACAATATCGATATAATCTTTTGCACTTTTATCTAAAAAATTTAAACCTTCGCCTGTTCCTACTTTTGGAACTACCGTAAACCTACCAGCATGCCAGGGATCTTTCTTCAATCGTTGATCTACAGCATATAAAAGGTCAGGTTCAAGCTCGCTAACAATCTTGTGCCGTAATTCTAATGGCGACCTCCAGTTAGTAACTAAATTTCCACTACCACAAGCAGGATCAATAACAATATAGTTTTTACCTAAATCAGGAATGCTTTGTTTCACTAACCACATTACAAATTTTGAGAGATTAAGATCGGTAAAATATATACCATGTTGTACTCTAAAATTTTTATCAACGCTATCTATAGCCTTATCATATTGAGCAAAAAACTCATCCATATTTTCAATATCTGATTGATCAATATAATAATTTTCCACAAATTTTTTAAATTCAACCCTTCGACCTGGAACTAGATATCTTATTGCTTCGCCAGAAAGAGAAGCTTGTGTTTGGTCTCGTTTACTTAAAGAAACAATAGAGTTTTCATCCCAACTGTAAATCATTGTGTAAAAAGCTGCGACAGCTTTAATAGGTTGTGTGTAGTCAAAAAATTGAGCAAGTTCTTTTAGTATTTTTGTAAAGTTAGTCGGAGTAATTTTCAATCTAACTTTTTCACAGGATCTTAATGTGTTCTCAAAAGAAGCAATTTTATCTACGAAGTACTGCTGATTTTCATTGAATAAAAGAAACATTTGATCGTCAGACCAAATTGCTTTCTCGAAGACCTGTTTTTCAAGGTGCTTATAATCTGAGGCTATTTTTTTACCTATTGTGCTAGAAGCGCCTGAAGACGTGAGGCATGCCTCAATTATATCATCAGGGAGATCATTTATTTTCCAGACACCCAAGAAGCCTTTTGTAGCTACTACAATAACCGAAAAATCAAGATCCCTCTTATAAGCTAATCCCTGAAATAGTCCACTGTACCAGTCTTTTGTTTTGCCTTTAAGTTCTAAAACAAAATGACCTTTTACATAACCATCGCTTCTGCTTGCATCAGATTGACGAGTAAAGTTAGGAAATATCTTTCTAAAATAACTTAAAGCTAGATCTTCATTTGCTTTTTCATGAGGCTGGCCTAAATATCGAAGCAATCCTTCAATATGAGCAGGTAAGCTATTTTTAGACATTATATTCCCTTACGATTTAACCGATTATATTTTGGCCACTAATTAAAATTATAGTTCTTTATTTATAGTTCACTTTCATAATAATTTAGTTTTGAATCAATCTGTAAAAATGTAATCAGCATGAGAAAAATGTATTTATATTCAAACATTGCCCCGTCAGAGCCACATGAGGCTTTGAGTTTTAATATATATTGAATTTACAATGACATTAACCATCAATTGACTATGGGCTGCATTAAACACAGTAATGTAATTCATAGAAAACCTTACCAGTTATAAGCGAAAAGGATTTAAAGCAGAAAACCTAGTTCAAAGATTGGTTTGTAAGTCATATAGTAATATTCCCTTCGTATCTTATTGGATATCGATATTTATCGTTTCTTTTCAAGAAATTACGTGATATTTCGGATGGAAAAATACAGATGGTGGGCGCAGCTGGAATCGAACCGAGCGACTTCTGTAAAGTAAGAACAGCACTCTACCACTGAGTTATGCGCCTTTAGTAGGGGCAAATTTTATCAAACATTAAGGTGTCTGTCGATCATTAACCGATTGATTTTTAATGTGTTGTTCAGTGAATAAATAGGCTATGTCCTATTGATAGATTATTAACCTGGCAACAAGAAAAAGAATTATTGAAAGAATGGAGTTTGGGGTATTATTAAAAGCGTTTGAATCATTCTAAATCTCTTTATTAGTGCCATTAGCCTCTACAACTGAGTTATCCTCTGCCTTAACATAACAAAATAGAATTAACTCCTCGTCAACGACAATCTGGTTGTTTGTATTACTAGGTAACACTGAAAATAAATAGTGTTTTATTATAATTTTTTACTGTGGCTGCTAAATTTTCAACGCTCTACTTAAACTAATCAGTGTGCCAATAATGATACCATGAGTTTCTGTGCCAACCTTAACATTGGCCCAATCTGGATTAAGTGCAATGAGTTCAAATTCTAAAACGGATTTTGAAGCAGATAATTGTTTGTATTTGCGAATAATGACTTCATTATCCTGTTCTAATTTAGCCACCACAAAATCTCCAGGATTAGGTTGAGTATGTGGATCCACAACAGCCACATCTTTAACCTTTAATTCGGGATACATGCTGTCGTCTTTTATTTCCAGTGCAAATACATGCTCGCCAACGCGTTCAGCCAGCGGGGCACTAATTGGAATCAGTTTCACTTTGTCTGAATAACTTTCACTCTTAATATCATGAATGATTGGTTCAGGATTACAGGCCTGTTTAAAATCTAAAATAGGAATCAAAGCACCTAGCCCAGGAGCTTGTTTTAGCTTTCCTTGTTTGTCGTCCGACAAACACATTAAAAAAGCAGGGGCAACCTCGAGGGCATGCGCCAGTTGTTTTATTTCATTAGGTCCAGGAGTGCGTTCTCCGCGTTCATAATTGTTAATCCGTGATACTTTTAGGTTCTCAGTGAGCTCTGCAAGCGCTTTTCGAGTTAACCCTTTAGCAAGACGTTCATTCCTAATTCGGTTACCAATTTTTTCTTTAATGCTCATATCCGTTTGTACATAAGTAATTTTTAAAAAATAGAATAACACATATTGATTAATTCTCAATATGTGTTAACTTATTATTTTTATGCACATAACGTGCATTTAAGCACGATATGTTTCTATTCTCGGTTCAAGGAAATGAAGAGGACAAAATGTACTTCATGATTAATGAAGAAGAATTAGGGGCTTTATGTGGGTTACCCCACATTCAGCAGTTAGCCTATTTAAGAGGGATTAGGCCTTATATGAATGTGAAGACATGTCTCGTTGGTATAGAGCGAGGTATTAGCTATCAATCGATTGCCGAACAGCTCTATGTAGAGCCTCATCAAGGCATTAAAAGTTCCAGTTTTTCTCGGGCACAAATTAGGCGCGCTTTGGCAGGACTAGAGCGTGCTGGGCTTATTCAATTTCAATCGGAAGAAAAGCAACTTATTTTAAAATGTAATTTAGCAATTACGGATTATTGTGCGCAAAAAAAAGCCGTCACAAACCCGTCATCTCAACCCGTTCCAGTCGATTCCTTAAAAAGCATTGAAAGCACTGGGTTTTCTGGCCATAAGCTAGCAAAAGCCGACACAGGTGAACAGGAGAAAGCCGTCCTACCTCATAATTTAAATAATAATTATTTATTTTTATATACGCATTTCAATCAATTTTGGGCTGTTTATCCCAACAAGAAATCACAGCAAAAAGCTTGGCAAGAGTTTCAAAAAATTAATCCTAACGAATCACTGGTGAAGAATATGCTAGATGCGTTGACACTACAAATTCAACAACATGAAGCGTTACAAGATGCTGGCCATTGGGTTCCAAACTGGAAAAATCCAGCTAATTGGTTAGCACAACATTGCTGGAATGATGAATTAACCCCTGTTACAACTTTGGAGCAAAACCATGCAAAGAATGCAAGATATTCTACAAAAAAATCGCCCATTGAACACTTCAGCGAATCCTGTAGTGATGCACCTTTCGAATTTGAAGAAGATCCCAAACCAGACACCAGTTCAAGCAACATCGTACAGTTCAGAACGGCCTGAAATCAAAGATACACGAATTGATACTTTGTTTTTTCGCTTCGGAGCTATTTACGGCCATCTGTGGTTGAGCTTGCATCAAAATGAAAGGCTATTGGCGTTTGCTAAAAAAGAGTGGTCTGAGGGGCTGTGCTCTTTTGATAACACCACAGTAAAAGAGGTATTGTTAAAGTGTCGGGAGCAAAACGCTTATCCACCGACACTGCCTCAGTTCATCGAGCAGTGTAAAAACATAAAAAAACGCAAAGAGGCGTATGTCTCTTCAGGATATGCCAAAGATCATATATGCCGTCCTGATATAGCAAAAAAGCATCTTAAAAATATGCTGGAATTTTTAAAACGATAATTATTGATAGGAGAAAACGATGTTGATTTTAAGTAGGCGTGTCGGTGAAAGCGTTGTCATTAATGGTGAAATCATTTGTACGGTTCTTGGTTTTAAGGGCAACCAGGCTTCTTTAGGCTTTGATGCGCCTGAGGATGTAGTGATTCATCGAGAGGAGATTTTTAAAAAAATTCAGGAGGAACAAATCGAGCGCATTAAGGAACAGGCGGCTTAGTTATCCAACGTTTGCCTGGGCATTTGTTCAGGCAATAGAGTCTAACGAGGTGAGAGTATGAGTTTAGTAGAACCACTACAAAATAAAGTCTCGAGTTGGATTCAAGGATGGCCTATAAAAACGATTCTTTTTTTTAGTATTTATTTTATTGCCCGTTTGTGTTTTGCAGAAGATGCTTTGGTAGATGCAGAGCCCGTAATCAAAGACACTTATAACGGATCGCTTAAAACCTACCTATACGTAGGTGAGGCAGTAGCTGCCATAGTAACGCTAATTTTTACGCGTAACATTAAGCATTTAGGTGGTGTATTGCTTCTTGCGGTATTTCTGAACATCGTTGCACGACTTGCAGGGTTTATCTAATGGATCAGGCGCAAAAATATAAGACACCACAATACCTTAATGAGCCTTATCGTTTGATTCTGTTCACTTTGGATGAAGTGTTCGTTGTAGTCACCATACTTTATTTTTTGGGTTTTGTGTGTGAATTAGTGATTACTTCAATGGTGATGAGTTGCTTCGTTTTGTTTTTGATGAAGCGCATGAAGGGCAATGAAGGCCCTTCGTTTTATACCCATTTATTTTATTGGTTTTTTTCAATAGCACCTAAGTTACGAGCAACACCACCCTCATGGATACGAGAATTTTTAGGATAATGCATGAAATTAAAACAAAAACAATCGGAACTCCTTCAAATGAAAAAGAATCAGATAATGCTTTTAGCCCTCAGTGGGACTTTGTTGGCATTAGCGCTGATTCAAGGGTTAACCGTTGTTTTTTTGTTGCAGTATGCTCATAACAAGCATGAAATTCATTTTATTCCTCCGCATATTTCTAAAGAGTTCAGCATCTCTCATACAGGTATTTCTGAAAGTTATTTACGCGATATGACCTCTTTTTTGGTGCAACTGCGATTTAATGTAACGCCTACCTCGGCGCACTATCAATTTAATACACTTTTAGGTTATGTGGATTCCTCATTGTACGGAGTGATTCGTGCACAACTGGTTAAGGAGGTGGAGCTGATTCAGCAAGAGCATTTATCCAGTGTGTTTTATCCCATCCTAATTGAATTGGATTGCAAAGGTTTAACTGCCAAAGTCTCTGGCCAAATGAAGCGCTCAGTAGGTGCAGAACTCATGTCTGAGGTCAAAGAAACTTATCTAATCCACTTTGCTTACGAGCAAGGTCTTTTAAAAATAACACGGCTTGAGCGGGTGAACGGATGAAAAAAGCAAGCATCATCGCGTTGTGTCTGACCATAAACGCAAGTTTTGCAGCGCAAATAAAAACGATTATGAATTATGATGAGGTGTCGGTTAATGCATCGATTACAGAACCCAATACTTTATTATTACGAGATGATCGTATTGCACAAATGCAGGCACCGGCAAATACCTTAATTGATGTATGTAATGGTAAACCTAATTGCAAACTCATCGACCAAACAACAGGTGCATTGACGTTTATGCCATCGCCTTTATTTCATACTAGAGCATTTAGTCTGAACCTCACAACTGAGCAAGGAAATTTCTACACAATTCGAGTAACTCCAAAACCTATTTCCTCACAAACGATTTTACTCAAAACGTACCAAAAGCCTGTGATTCCCAAAGTGCCCCAACTGTCTTTCTATGAACAGAGTTTACTTATTTTTTTGCGCCATTTGGTGAATGAACGTATTCCAGAGGGTTTCACTCAAGTCACTAGCAGTAAGCCAAAATTATATAAAGGACGATTCACGCATCTTCGCTTATTGACTACGCTCACAGGCAATCAATGGCAAGGAGAAGTCTTTGAGCTAACCAACACCTCACAGCGTCCCATTGACGTTAAGGAGTCTTGGCTGAACTGGAGCAAAACAAAAGCAATAGCCGTTGTTAGTCATCATCTTTTGCCGCGTCAATCAACTCTTGTTTATAGGATAAGTACTCATGTCCATTAAAATCAAAAAACAACAATGGTGGGCTTTAGGTTTAATCTCTGGCTCTTTAACAATTGTTTTGGGTGGGTTGGCTTATTGGAGCTCAAAATCCTCCGAAACTCCATCAGAAGAGAAACCTAAGTACCACAAGCACCAGCTAGCAAGTCCCGTGTCTTCGGCAACGCGAGAGGCCTATTGGATTGAGAAAACACAAAATGCATGGAAAGCACAAGTGCAAAAAAGCCAACAAGTAGACAAACACCTTAAAAATTTAGGTGACGAAAAAAATCGTCAGCAAAAACAAATTCAGTCGCAAGAAGAACAACTCAAAGAACTGAAAGCTATTGTAGTCGCGTTACATGAAGAGGTTAAAACCACACAAGAGGTGATGAGAAAAACCAAAAATGAATCGCCTGAAATGACCGAAGTGCAACAGTCTTCTTTGTTAGCGGCGGATTCAGGCTTTATTAATTATTCTGCCAAACTAAACCAAATCAAAAAACCTCGAGTAAAAACATCATCCAATTACGTGTTTTCAAATACCTTCGCTAAAGCCAAAGTATTACAAGGTGCTGATGCTGCCGCAGGGGTGTTAAGCCAAGCGAATCCTGATGTCATGATTCTACAAATTATTGATGATGGCGTCATGCCTAATGGTTATCGTGCGCCTCTGAATGGGTGTTTTGTCAGTATTTCAGTAGTAGGCGATATTTCTAGTGAACGTGGTAAAGGACGAACCGAGCGTTTAAGTTGTATTCATCCTAATGGCACCATTATTGATACCCAAGTTACGGGAATTGTATCGGACTCTAAAAATGGAATTCGTGGTCGTCCAGTCTGGCGTGATGGCCCTATGGCGAGAAAAGCATTTTGGGGGAACTTTTGGGAAAGCTTAGGGAGCATTGGCCAACGTTATGCATCCGATTACAGTACATCCCCATTAGGTTCTATAGAAACTATTCAAGCACCTAAGATTCCTTTAGCTGCAGTATCCAGTGGAGGTGCTGGAGCGGCCAAAATGTATGCGCAATACACCATCAAACGAGCGGAATTGTATCACCCAGTCATCGAGCTGCCCCCTGGGACTATTGTGGATGTGACTTTTCTTAAAGGGTTTTGGCTCGATGGAGGAACAGATACTCAAGAACCAGCGGTTCAAGCTTCACGTGAAGCACCTTCCGTCAATGAACCTGTTGTTTCTAGTGAGGAGCGTGCTGCCCAGCAATTTTTCAACCAAAACCATTCTTTTTAATGGAGTACATCATGAAGGCAGTTATTTATTGTTTCTTAGCAAGCAGTGCTTTACTCACAGGATGCAGTACATTGAATGAGAATTTTGATTGTCCATCACCGCAAGGTGGCTCTTGTAAACGCATGGATGAAATTTATGATGAGCTCAATGGTACAGAAAGACATAGACAAGAGGTTGTTCGTATACAGAAAGCGCCTGGAGCAATGAAAATTTGGGTAGCACCTTATCAAGATGAAGAAGGGAATTATCATCCTACAAAAGCAATTTACAGCACGCTTTCCGAGGTGTAATTAAATGGTTGCTTCCTTGAAAAAAACAGTTTCAAAATGGAGTTCTGTAACCAGCAGTTTTTTTGAAACAGTACGGGATGAATTGGGTTTTGCAGATCAAGATCAGTCACCAATTATTGATGCTTTATTTGAAGCCTACAGTCTTGCCCACTATTTACCCGATGAAGTATATGACGTAGAAAATGACATTTATCCTTACCAACAGGCATCTCATATGATGTTTGAGTGCAGTACATTGATTGGGGCGAGCGAAGAAACGGTCAATTTACTCACCAGTATCTTAACGGATATTCTGCCTCCAGAAAGTATTTTGCATACCTTATTTTGGGCTTCTCCCAAAATTGGTCCTATGATTGATGAAATGGAGCGTCAACGAAGCCAAGGCTCCGAGGTGCTCAATGAATTAGCGAAACGCCGAGCTCAGTTTTATCGAGAAGGAGTTTATGGTTCATTGACTCGAGAAAGTCATTTTATGTTGCGTGATTTTCGCCTGTTTTTGTGTGTTTCGGTCCCACGTAAGAGCTTGGATGAAGATCGCACATTGCTTACCGTGTTACGTGAAGACATCACTAATAATTTAAGATCAGCCAATATTGCGTGTATGCACTTAACGGTTGATACCATTTTAAGCTTAAAAAGAGAATGGCTCTATCCATCACAAAGCTTGTATTCCGAGGAGTTACGCTACGATTCTAATACTGAGTTACGCTTTCAAATTACTGATATTGAGGCTCGGATGCGGGTGAAGGTCAATCATATTGAAATCGAGCGCGAAGACGGTGTTGGTGCGATTAAATGTCTTTCAGTAAGACAATATCCGAAAGCCCCTATGCAATGGCAAATGGGTGATCTGTTTGGAAAAATGTTTAATACAGCACTCCAAATCACCTGTCCTTTTCTCTTTAGTTTCGCGGTAAAAATTAAAGACAAGGAAAAAGTGATGGCCCTTTTGGATGCAAAATACGCCGATGAAGGTCAAAATGCAAAACAACCCTTTATTGCCAAATGGGTTAAGAATTTTAATAAAAAATATGCGGAAATTGAGGAGCTTCGTGAGCGTTTAAGTAGTGATGACTCGCTGGTTGATTCTTTTTACAACGTTATTTTATTTACCACTCCCGAACAATTACGCCGTGATGTCCGCCGTGCTCAAGATGTGTTTCGTGCCAATCAGTTTGATTTACGAAGCCCATTGGGTTTGCAGCTTCAAACCTTACTGGCATCTCTTCCTTTTGCACCGGCTGAAGGTCTATTTGATGATTATAAAGCTTTTGGTCGTGTCAGAGCGTTAACCAGCTTTAATACTGTGAACCTTTTACCTATTCAAGGTGAGTGGAAAGGAATAGGGCGTTTTGCACAAATTTACCCGCAGCGCCGAGGCCAATTCAGCAGTATTTACTTCTTTGACAATGTGGTTCGTAATTTTAATGTGGCCATTATTGCCCCACCAGGCAAAGGTAAGTCCTTTTTAATGAATGACTACATTCAAAGCATGCTTTCTCAAGGTGGTTTTGTGTACATTATTGATGTAGGCGGCTCTTATGCTAAATCGTGTGAAATTTTAGACGGACAGCTTATTGATTTTAACCATGAACGGGCATTAAGTCTTAATCTTTTTTCAACAATCGATGCAGCATCTAAAAACGACAGTGCGTTTAAAGAGGTGCATAATCAATTAATCCAATTGGTAGGTATGATGGCGCGTCCCTCTGGATTGATTAGCGATGAAGAACGCCATCATATTGAAAAGGCCATTGAGCTTATGTGGCGTAGGCATCAAAATGCAACGACCATCACTTTAATTGCTCACTATCTTGAAAGTCATCAAGATCCCATTGCTCAAAACTTGGGGAGGCTTTTATACAGTTATACAAAAGATGGACGTTACGGTACTTATTTTGAACCTCCATGTACGCTTAATTTCCATAAAAATTTGGTCATTTTGGAGCTAGGTGGTTTGGATGGCAACAGAGAGTTACAGCGTATTGTCTTAAAAATATTGATGTATCAAATCATCAATGTCATGTATTACAAGCCTTTGCACATTCCCAAAACCTGTTTGATTGATGAAGCTTATGATTTGCTAGCTGATGACGGCAAGGGAGGTAATGCTAATTTTGCCAATGAAGGCTATAGACGTGCGCCTAAATATGGAGGCAATTTTATTACTATTACTCATGGTTTGGATGACTATGAGAATAATTCCACTGCTAAAATGTGCTACGACAATGCTTATTACAAAATATTTCTCGGTGCATCTAAAAGTACCATCGATGTCTTAAAGAAAAGCAATCAATTGGATGCTTATGGGGAGCGCCTCCTTCGAAGTTTAAAAATCACCAAAGAATATTCTGAGTTTTTACTGATGTGCGAGGAGCAATTGACTGTTCATCGTTTGATTGTTGATCCTTTCTCGCGAGTTCTAAATACGACACGCGGAACGGAAGTTGAGGCGATTAAGCGCTTAAGGACACAAGGATATTCATTAATTGAAGCCATTAACCACGTTGCGAAGGAGGTTTATGGTGAGCACATCTAAAAATCTGTTTATAGGTCTTTGTGTGTGGACAATTACTTGGATTTTTCTGTTTTATAAGCAATCGGCTCCAGAAATAGTCACCGTTGATATTGCTGTAATTACAGAGTCTTTTATCAAACAAGAAGCGCAAAAAAATTTGTCACCACAAGAGAAACAACAAGCAGTGAAACGATTTTCCTTTCAATTAGAACACGCGCTTGGTGAGCTCGTTCATGCTCATAAGCACTTCATTATAGTTCCCAAGGAAGCCATTCTAAAGGGAGCAAAGGATTGCACGAACCAGGTAAGGAACCTCATGCACTTGGAGCCTTAAGTGATGAGATTTGTTTTTTTATTAATGGGCATTATGACTTGTTTTATGGCGCAAGCACGTGATTTTGGTGTGGTTGGGCAAACTTATACTATCCTGGAAGAGGATTTTTTAAAGTACATCGAGAAAAAAATTCAAGCGATGCAAGCCAATGGACAATGGCAAACACTTGAAACTCGATTTCAAAAGCAGGCTATTGCCCATTTAGAGCGTCCTACATCACATTCTTTGCCGCGTGCTCTAAAGGATAAAACGTATCTGTATGATCCTTCATTTACCGCACCTTTTGATGTTTGGGATACCCAAGGGCATCTTCTGGTTAAAAAGGACACGATCATTAATCCTTTAGAGCGTATTCATTTAAGCAGTACCTTGCTCTTTTTTAATGGAGACGATAATGAGCAATGTGCCTGGGTGCTACAACAAGTTCAAAAGAAAAAAGCAGTCAAATTAATTTTAACTTCGGGTTCGATTAAATCAGCAACTCATTATTTTAAACAAGCAGTGTATTTTGATTTAAATGGCTTTTTAGTAAATAAGTTTCAGATAAGGGCCTTGCCTGCCCGAATAAAGCAAGATGGAAATCGCCTGCAAATTCGTGAGGTGAAGTTATGAGATGGTTTTCATTGTTAGGTGCGGTGTTCTTATCAGGTATGGTACAAGCAGGTTCTTGCCAGGGACATTTTGTGAACCCTATCACCGATGTGTGCTGGTCATGCCTGTTTCCTTTAAGTCTGGGAAGCCAAAAATTATTTTCCTCGAACCAATTACCAGATACCTCTAATCCTAATTTGCCTATTTGTGAATGTCCAGGAAATCCATTGCCGCGAATTGGCTTAACCATTGGTTTTTGGGAGCCTGTAAATTTGGTGGATGTAACACGAACTCCTTTTTGTTTGGTGAATTTAGGCGGTATTTCTTTAAATATGGGACAGTATTATCGTAAAGGCGGTGTTGAAACCAGTAGTCACCTATCTAATCAATCTTTTTATCACGTGCATTGGTATCGTTTTCCCTTGTTGTATTGGCTAAATATTTTAACTGATGGTCTTTGTGTGGAGCATGGCGATTTTGATATTGCTTATCCTTCTGAAGTCGATGCGATGTGGAATGATGATGAGTTAGGGTTCATCATTAATCCTGAAGCCGCTTTATTTGGCAGTTTGTCTGCACAAGCTGCGTGTGCCTTAGATGCCAGTACCGCATTAATAAGTAGTCCTATCGATAAGTTGTTTTGGTGTGCTGGCGCTCAAGGCAGTATGTATCCCTTAACAGGACATGTTCAAGAACATGTCGGTGGGGTTCAGGCTTCAGTCCTTTTATCTGAGCGGATGAATTATAAGATGCATCGCCAAGGTCTAGTGGAAGACAGCAGTGGTGCTGATAATAAATCCATTTGCCATAAGCATTATGCTCCCATTTTACCTAAGTCTCGCTATCGCTATCAGATGGTGAATCCTCTACCCACGGCGCACGCATGTTACCCCTTAGGTCGGGCGACTTCGATTTGGGAGGCAGGGCATGAATATCCGTATAAAGGAGAAGATTTTGGGTATTTGATTTGGCGCAAACGTAATTGTTGTGCTTGAGCGGGGTTTGTGATGCGTACTTTATTTTTAATTTGTTTAACGTGTTGGGTATCTATAAGTCAATCTCAAGAAGAGAACATGATGATTCGTGCACTGCAAGAACAATCGATTGCTAATGCCAATCGTTACACCAATGAGGTGCAACACATAGCACAGAGTAATTTTCGGCAAGATTCAATTAAGGATCATTTACAAAAAGTGGGACACATCTTGGTATTTTTATCTTTTTCAATGCCTGAGCAAAGTTTGGAGGTGTGGCTTAAGCAGTGCAAGCAACAAGGGGCAACGCCAGTAATTCGAGGATTAATTCATAACTCGTTTAAGGATACCTTACAAAGAGTATCCGTTTTAAGTGAAAAAACCGGTATGGGTGTACAGATTGATCCTATTTTATTTCAAATCTTTAGTGTTACTCAAGTGCCTTCAGTGGTCACGATTAAGTCCTACCACTATTGTCCTAAAAAGGCTAGATGTAAAGAAGTCTCTTTTAACAAAATTTATGGCGATGTGACTTTAGAATATGCATTGCAAAAAATGAAGGGGCTGTAAGAGATGAAGCGAATAGTATTCCTAATGAGTATTTGGACTTTTTCGGTTTGGGCTGCTGATTTAAATAAGGCCTATCAAGAGGGTTCACAAACGGCAACATCTCATGCGAATCAATCCACTGAGTTGTTAAAGTCTTTAAATCTTTCCGAGTTTCCTGGTTATGAATCTCATGTACCCCAAGAAAATTACTATCAAGGAGTAACGCAACAAGGTACGCGATTAGAAGCAGATGCTCAAAAACCCAATGAGTTAAATCAAGAAGTACAACAAAGTTTTAATCAGCTTCCATATTACCAAATGAACATGCAAACGGCTCGAATGCAGCAACTAAACCAAATTGCAGAACATGGCGATGAAATCATGCAGGGAAAAGATACACAACAAACCAAGTGCTCTTTACAACCCAAACAATGTCAGTATTCATGGCAAGAAAAAACGTGTCGTGTCGGAAAGCAACTTGGTACTCTAAGTTGTATCCAACAACTGCATATTGATTTGCTTCATCATAAAACGGAACAATACACACTGTATCTTCGAGCCACGAAGCATCAACTATCTTATAAGATGCAAGTGAATTGGTCACAGCCTAACACCTGCAAACAAGGAATAATTCCTTGCTACATTTTGTATAAAGACGGCAAGGAGGCCTTGCCTTCTGCATTGAATGCGGATTGTACCATGGTGAAACTAGGTGTTTCCGATAGCAAGGGGTATACAACACTTCAAGAGAAACCTACATGCCAAAAGAACTCATTTACTTTATCTGTAGGCAAATGCCGTTTAGGTTACTGTCAGGTTCCTTATACTCACTCAGTAAATCTTTCCTGGGAGGTCTATCAAGGACAAGAATATTGGGATGATCAATGTACCAGTTTAGTTCAGCAAGAACAAAAAGGCAGTTGTCATCTGAAAGAAGCATTAAAATGTATTGAATCCAATCAAAAACGTATCATTGGTGAACTTTCTTATTTTCGCGCTTGTTGGAAAAAGAAAGCGGTGTATCAATGTGGTCAAAGTAATACAGAGTCCTGTGATGTTTTAAAAGCTCAAGGTTGTGATCAAATTAATTCTAGGTGTGTGGAACAACAAGAGTCCAAATGTGTGCTCTTTGAGCAGAGATTTCAATGTCCCATAAAGCAATGTACAGACAATCAACTTATTTGTGGTCAAGAGGCCTTTTGTCTTGATGGCAATTGCAGTGCTCATGACTATCAACCCTCAAACGATGCAGATTTTAAAAAAGCTATTGCTGCTTTGTCTGCGGCCTCGCAAGCTCCTCAAGAGTTTAATGGAGCATCCAATTTTCTTTTTAAAGGCCAGAAATTGGAATGCTCTGATGATATGATGGGCTTTAAAAACTGCTGTCGCGATTCAGGCTGGGGCATTGATTTAAATTTGGCTCATTGCACCGATAGTGAAAAGCAATTAGGCCAAGCCAAAGAAAATAAATTGGTGGTCGCCACAGGCAGCTATTGCTATAAACGTGTTAAGTTACCAATAGGTTCGGTATGCAAATCCACTCATAAAACTTATTGTGTTTTTCAGTCTAAATTGGCTCGGATCATTCAAGAACAAGGACGTTACAAACAGTTACATATCGATTTTGGCCATGGGAAACACTCCAATTGCGTAGGTATTACCCCCCAACAATTACAATTGATTCATTTTGAATCAATTGATTTTTCAGAATTTTATCAAGATATTCAAGATAAACAAAAACAACCGGATTGGCAAAAAACCACCAAAGGCATTAGTCAGCGAATCAATGATTTTTACCAGCAGGGAGAAGTCAATGGCTAAATGGTTTTTATCTTTTTTACTCAGTATTAATACAGTTCATGCGTCACACTTTTTAAATCACCATGAAGAAGGGTGGTATTGGCACAATGAGTGTGTCGAAAGAGAAAAAAAAGAACTCAAAGCCACTCCTGAGCTATCCCAATCTAATCCTGAGAAAACCTGGAAATTGATAGGGCAAATGGTGGAACAGTCACGAGCTCGTGCTATTTTAAATCCTAGCGTACACAACATTACTCAGGCAAGACGCATGCAACGCTTGATGGTGGCACAAGCCAATTTATTTTCTGAGCGTTGGATGCTTGATCTACTTCTTCACCCCGAGATGGATGAAAATCTAACCAATCCCAATAACAGTGCCGGACGAACCTTATACCATGAGCAAAATAGCTTACTAAAAGAAAAAGTCATTGCGCAAATAAGTCAAAAATCCGGTCTCTTTTATTTTTATAAAGGAGGTGAGCCTTATAGTGAACGAATGGCTGAAGTCGTCCGTGATTTTGCAAAACAACATCACATGCGCTTAATTCCAGTAGCCATGGGCGCACAGTTTTCACCTCTATTTCCAGACTCTCAAACGGATTTAAGTTTAGCACGTCAAATGAAGGTGAAACATGTTCCAGCAGTATTTGCTATGAATCCCTACACACAAACCATGATGCCTATAGCTTATGGTTTAGTGAGCCAATCGGAGTTAAAAGAAAATCTATTTCTGGCTACTCTATCCTTTCAATCAGGAGCGACTTATGAGTCTTAAACAGATATTGATTTTAGTTCTCAGTCTTTTTTACTCCTCTTGGTCTTTAGCAAATGATAGAGAAACTCTGAAACATGCCGCACAAGAACAAGGTTTATTTTTCTTTTACAGCTCCAGTTGTCCCTATTGTCAACGCTTTGCACCGGTACTCAAAGAATTTAGCGAACACTATGGTTTTAAAGTACTGGCGATTTCTGTGGATAGGGGCTATTTGCCTTCGTTTCCTGATGCCGAATTGGATGAAGGACAAAAGAATCAATTTCAGGTTACGGTATTGCCCTCCCTTTTTTTAATAAATCCCTACAAAGAACAAGCTGCTTTAGTTACAGAAGGAGCCTTAGAGGAAGAAGAGCTATCACGGAGAATTTTGAAAATCATTCATTTGCAAGTACAGAGGTAACATATGAAAAAAACCTTGGTTGTGCTTTGCTTTCTAGCTTTTCAGGTAGAGGCTAAAAATATAGGTGAGGATTTAAATCATTATTTCAATGCACTAAATATGGGGGCAAACATCACTCAACCGCATGCTTATCAAGCACAACGTGCCGGATTTTATACCGGTGGAAGCCTCTATGCGCGAAGCACCGTGCGCAACGTGCAATTTATGCGGGTGAATTGGCCTAAAATCTCAGTTGGATGTGGCGGTATTGATGTAACCTTTGGTGGATTTTCTCACATTAAAGGCAGAGAGTTTGTTGATTTTACCAAAAATGTTTTAAATAACTCTCAAGGTTTGGCATTTCAATTGGCTTTAGAGCAAGCCACGCCACTTTTAGGGAATGTTGCTACCAAAATGCAAAACGTGGCGACCTGGATTAATCAAACCAATTTAAACTCGTGTCAGACGGCAGAAAGTGGCGTACTAGGACTTTGGCCACGAACACGCCAAGCACAACAACATGCCTGTCAGAATATAGGTCAAGCTAAAAATATTTTTTCCGATTGGGCTGAAGCACGCCAAGGTTGTGGTAAAGGTTCTGGTAATTACGATTACGATCGGGTGATTGATGAGAATAGCAGTAATGATGAAGTCATCGATAACACCAATCTGGCTTGGAATGCACTCAAGAAAAACGGATTATTTTCCAATGATAAAGAATTGGCTGAGCTCATGATGAGTCTGTCTGGTACCTTAATCATTACGCGTGATAAAAGTGGCGTGCACTTTCAACGGTTACCCTCATTAATAGCCAATAAAAATTTATTAATCACACTTCTTCGTGGCGGAGAAGTATCTCTTTATCACTGTGATGAACCAATAAAATGCTTACAACCCGCTTTAAGTAAAGTATCGATTGACGCAAGCCATGGCCTTGAGTCCAAAGTCCGTGAATTGATTTTGGATATGGCAACAAACATCAAAGAAAATGTGGAGCAAAGTGCGGTGGTAAAGGGGCTTATTGAGGCTACCCAATATCCTATTATGAAAATGGTCAGTGTTCAGCTTGCTTTTGTAAAAGACAGCGCCATGATGGATGTGACGCGTTATTCTGAAGCAATCGCAATTGACATTTTATTTCAATACTTAGGTGAAAGCCTGCATCTGGTAAAGCAGGCGGTTAATACTCAGTCTTATCCTCAAAGTTTGATGCACGAATTTCAACAAGATTTAACGGAAGCTCGCAAAGAGTTATTGCATGTTGAAACCAGTGCTCACGAGCGTATGAGTAGAACCCTGCAAATGATTACTGAAACACAAACTATAGAACGCATGTTGGTGGGGGAGTTTTCTTCGGAGCTTTCACAGTCGCTTAGTTGGGCGAATCAATTAAGATGAGGATATTATGGCCGTAACTCTACCAATTTACACAATTACGGGCGGTGAGCTAATTCGTGCTTTTTATAATTCTGTAGCCGGTATGTTTCAGTATGCGGGAATTATTGGCTTATTTAAAACTGCTGTTGCTCTGGGGGGTATTGTCACTGTAGTTCATTTTATTGTTTTTCGAGATGCCAAACGGATGTTTCTTTTTTTACTTAACTATACCTTTGCCATAGCCTTTATTTTAACCCCGAAATGCACCGTACACATTGATGATCGCACCGATCCGCTGAGTAACTTATCAGTAGATAATGTGCCGTTAATTTTAGGTGTTTTAGGAAGTATTAGCTCGCAATTGAGCTCTCGTATCACCCAAACCTTTGAGCTTTTTTTTCATTCCCCCAACGATATGAATTATAGCCAAACGGGGATGATCATGGGGGCAAAGCTTTTCTTATCAGCCAGCCAAATTAAAATTACCGATCCCAGCTTTAATGCCAACATGCAAAAATTCATGCAGCAATGTGTTTTCTATGATTTGATGTATGGGCGCTATACATTAAAGGATCTCAATACTGCAGCAGATATTTGGACTTTAGTGAAACAAAACGCATCCGTTGCCCGAGGATTTATTTACGATGGTTCTTTTAAGTCATGTATCGAAGCCGCTTCCTTATTAGATAATGCTTGGAATAGTGTAATTGCTGACGCTAAAGCAAAATATGCGGGTTTTGCCTTTGGTAATCGTACCGATACCTTAGCCAATTTTGAAAAATATTTACCTCAAGCCTATCAACATTTAACGAATTTATCGTCTGATGCCGCCAGTATTATTCGTCAAAATATGATGGCTAATGCCATCCGCGATGGAGTATTTGCAATGGGGGCTCGCCTTAATTCAAAAGCAGCCATCGAGAGCTTTTCACAAAGCAGGGCTTCTGAAAAAATTCCTGCTGCCTTAAGTAACATTGGATTGATGTCAGCCTATTGGTTACCCATTATCCAAAGTGTTGTATTTTGTATTGTGATCGGTTGTTTCATCTTTGTGTTGTTTTTTATCCCCTTTCCTTTTGGCTTTTCCTTTTTGCAGTTTTATATCACGTTATATATTTGGCTTGCACTTTGGGCTCCTATCGCCACTGTAATTAATTACATCATGACTATTGTGGCACAATTTTCTCTTTCTTTTGCATCGAACGGGGCAACAACACTGAGCTATCAAACAGGGATGAATCAAATGTATGAACATTTGGCGGCTGTGGGTGGCTATTTGGAGCTTGCTGCAATTGGCTTAAGTTATACCTTGATTAGCAGACGTATTGATGGATTGATTGGTGTTGCGCAACAAAGCGGTGGTGTAATTAGCAACGCGGCGACTTCCGCAGCTGAGGAAGTACAAACTGGAAATTACAATTATGGTAATACCAGTTGGGGCAATCAACACAGTTTTAATACGAATGCCTATCACCAAGATCAAAACGCGCGTATTTCTATGGGTAATGTGGAAACCAGTCTGGAGGGGGGCTCTATTGCCCGCATGGCACGAAATGGCAGTGAAACCTTGAGTATGGCTAGTGCCACATCACATACCCCCTTAAACATTCAAATGGGGGAAAGTACACGGACAGCGTTTTCGCAAATGTCGGATAAGGCATTACAAACGGCCTACTCTCAATCAAATGCAGCATCGGAGCAATACGGCTCATCACTTCGCAGTCTAGTGGAGCTTGGTGAGACACAAATGCATACCGAACAAAGTGGAGATGGGTATAGTATTTCTAATTCTTCTGGGTTTAATCAAGCAGCCTCTAAGGTATCCAATCTAGTAGATCATTTTGCAAAGGATCACAACCTTTCCCATGATGAAGCAGTTAAGGTGCTTACTGCGGCCAGTATTGGCGGTAGTGCTTCTGCAGGTGTAGGGGGTAATTTTAAAGTATTTAAAGGAGGGCTCGAGGTTAATGGGAATGTACGATGGGAACGAGATAAATCGCATTCAACTCAAGAAGCACATTTGGTGAATGAAGCACAACGTTTTACTGAAGAAAATCATTTTAATGATGTCGTTAATCAAGCACGGCAAGCTACAAAAGACACCCATTTTAGAACCTCTGATGATAACAATGCTCGACTAGCCGATAGCTTTAGTACTGGATACGACAAATCTATGCATTACCGAGAAGAGGCTCAAGCAAGCCTCACTCAATCAGAAGGGTACCATAAGCAAGCCATCTTAGCTCAAGAACAAATCGCATCCATTAACTTGGATGCTCAAACTGGATTTATAGATTGGTTATCACAACATCGCGCACCAAATAGTCATGGTGCTATAGGGCTTCAACAAGCTGAATGGATGATTCGTCACGATCCAGAAATGGCGCAAGCTTATGCCAGACAATACGTGACTGAGAAAACGGCTCAATCTGTACGCCAATTTCAACGGCAGCATCCTATAGATGAAAACCAAATACGACATGCGTATCAAAAAAATCAAGGATATATAGAACGTAATCAAGTTGACTCAAAGGGCTCAGAATACAACCAAGCATTTCAAGAACAAGCCAAATCAATCCCAGTGAGGCAGGTAGATACCAAAGCACGTCAGGAAGTGGATCAGGATAGGAATTATGTGCATCAAGAAATTAAAGCTCGTAATCAAACTCTAATTAAGGGTGGGGAAGAGGTTATGCGAGGGGTGATTGTTACTGAGGCAAATATTAAATAAATCTTTAGTATTCAAAATAGTTAAGTTTTTTTAGTGAAAAATAAAATTCGCTAGCCTGAGGAAGCACCTTATATGTGTTTTTGATGGCCAGATTGAATAATTGAGATGGTTTTTTAATGTTTTTTTGTTATTCTTTTCATCCCCAATTAGGGCACAAATACGAATGCCTAATACATAGGAGAATTGTAATGAAAGCATCTTATAGAGATCATTTAAAATCAAAATTCAAACCCACTTTTTTCGGCTTATTCGAAACCCAGTATGATTCTTTGCTCAAAAATGTCTCCGCCTACATATATAATGATACTGTTTATAATCCTCCTGCTATTACTGGATGCAGAGGACCTGTTTCTGGAGGATATAAAAATATAACTTTAGCTCAGATCCAAGGAGAATTTGATGCATATGGATATGACCCAAAGTTGCAAGCCGAATTGCTTGCTAGGATAGAGAAATATGTTGTCGATTTTGAAGCGTCTACGGTATTTATACCTACTCAAGAACAAAGTGAGCGTTTATTCACTGTACGAAATTATTTTCGAGACCATATCAAAGAAGCTACGGCTAATACAATTCATAATGATTCCATCTATACACCAAGATAATATTCCTCTTTGCAGGGCGCTACAAAGTAGCGCGCTATATAGTGAATGATCGGGATGAATTAAGTCCAAGAGTTTGAGCCAAAAGGATTACCTCTACAATCCATTCCTGAGCTTCCACTCATAGGTAAACCTGAAGCTGGATTAATGCTCATCGATGGGCTTGAGGATGAAGATGTAATGCGATGAAGTTCATGGTCTCCCCAATACTGGGTGTTTGTTGGGGAATAACAATTGGGTTCATAGGCTCTCTTATAGCCTAAATCCATCAATTGTGTGAAATCACCAAATGCGTAACCTAAAGCAAACAAAAAGAGAGGAGGAACAATCGAAACCAAACAACTTATGGCAAAAAAATCTTTTGGCCGATCGGTGAATGGGTAAATATCTAGGCAATACAAGATGCTTATCCCGATGAAGCAGGTTAAAAGACCAATACCAATTGCAACAAAGCGAACTTTTTTTCGTTCGGCTAAGGACAGCTCAGAGAGTGAATGGATTTGTCTCATGGAAAACTCCTTTTTATGAATTTCAGTATAACCTGGATCTTGAATGAAAGGCAGAAGTACATGGCAAAAAATCCAACTAAATTATTTATTCGAGGTGGTCTACTCTTTTTACATAACGTGCGAATGTTTACGCAAGTAGGTAAAAAAGTATTTTTAGCGATGATCCTGATAATCGTTTTGACCATACCGTTATTTTTTATGCTGCATACCAGCTCGTATCAACGCTATTTAGGCGTCATCTACGTTAAATCTGAGCTGATTTTGTTAGTTCAATATCAAGCCAGAATTAAGGTAAAGATGCCTACTGGTGAAACTTATTCTTTATTTTGCGAACGTGTAGTGCATTCTTCTTTAATTAAAACAAATAATCAAAAGCTATTTGAAGCGTTTCTAAAAAGTTGCATTGATGCATTAGTAGCCGCGGCATTAAGTGTGGTGTTTCTGGTGAAATGGTTACAAAGGCGAGGAGAGCATCAGAGTAAAACCAAAGTTATTCGTGGAAGCCAACTTGTTGAGGCAGCAGAATTACAGAAAGAAATTAAAGAAAAAGCCCAAGTTTCTCCTTATCCTGTGGCAGGTATTTATTTACCTCACGGTTCAGAGACGCAACACATTCAAATGGTAGGTACTACGGGTTCAGGGAAAACGGTAGCGATTCGGGAGTTATTAAACATTATTCGGGAGCGAGGAGAACGTGCCATCATTTATGATAAAGGGGGTACCTATTTATCGCGATTTTACCGAGAAGGTAAGGATGTTATTTTAAATCCATTAGATGCGCGAGGCCATGCTTGGAATATTTGGGCAGAATGTGAGGATAAAGCGGATTTTGAGGCTTTAGCAGAAGCTTTAATGCCGATGCCAATTAATAACACCATGGATCCCTTTTGGGTCAATGCAGCGCGGATGATTTTTGTTTCCACAGCCAATGAGTTGAAAAACAATCCTAAACGTTCGAATATTATGTTACTGCAATATCTTTTAACCGCTGATTTAAGCCGTATTTATGATTTATTAAAACATACTGAAGCAGAGTCGTTAGTTTCTACTAAAGTGCAAAAAACAGCTTTAAATGTCAAAACGGTGATGGCTACCTACCTTAAATCATTAGTGTATTTGCAAGAAGAGGGTGAGATGTTTTCAATACGTAATTGGATTTTGAATGAACAACAAAATAACTTTCTTTTTGTAAGCTCTGATGGACGCAAACACCCTACATTGAGACCATTAATTTCTGCATGGATTAACACAGCAACTAAAGAAATATTGGGAATGCCTGCTGATGAAAATCGGCGCATCTGGTTTAT
Source organism: Legionella longbeachae (assembly GCF_004283175.1). Taxonomy (GTDB): domain Bacteria; phylum Pseudomonadota; class Gammaproteobacteria; order Legionellales; family Legionellaceae; genus Legionella; species Legionella longbeachae. The sequence continues at coordinate 8,205 of NZ_RXNW01000022.1, read as the reverse complement.
ATTAGACGAGCTGGCTACCTTACATGCCTTGCCTTTTTTAGAGTCGGTGAAATCAGAGAGTCGCAAATTTGGTGGTTGTTTTATTTTAGGACATCATGGCCCCTCTCAATTACGTAAAATTTATGGACGTGAAGGGGCTTCCATATTATCTAACCTATGTTCCACACGATTGTATTTGCGCTTACCAGAACACGATGATGCAGAAGTTGCATCGCGCAATATCGGAAGCTATGAAATTGATGAGGTTAATGAGTCCATCAGCTATGGAGCAAATACAATGCGTGATGGAATTTCAGTCTCAAGACAAATTAAAGAGAAACGTTTGGTATTGCCGAGTCAAATTCAAGAGCTCAATGATTTGGAAGGTTACTTGCGCGTTAAAGGCAAATTTCTTGCCGCTCATGTGCAGTTAAAGTATGTTGATTATCCTATCAAGAATCCAGAGTTTGTTGCTCGTAGCCTTGAATCTGATCCTTTGCGCCAAAATATAGAGGGGTTAATTGATACATACAACGATCCGCTTTTGGCTTGTACACATGAAGCAACATTGAACGAACAGCGAGCGGTAACAGAAAAAGAAGTCATGGATTTTTTATAACCTAAAATTACGAGGCTCTATGCTAAGCATCCAACCGTTGGAGAGTGCAGAAGGAGCTGCTTCGTATTACCTTGATGTAGTGAATTATTATGCGCAGGATTCTAAAAGTATTCGCTGGTTAGGCAGTGGTGCAAAAGAGTTGGGTATTAATGGCCAAACTGTAGATAAAGAGCAGATGTTGACGTTGCTTCAAGGCATTTTGCCTGATGGTCGGCAATTAGGCCGAGTAGATAAAGATGGAATACACCATCGCCCGGGTTTTGATATGACCGTGAGCGCACCTAAATCTTTTTCTATTTTACTAGAAACAGGTGCAGATCTCAGGCTTGCACCAATTCTTGATGATACTGTTGATTGGTTTGTATCCGAAATGGAAAAAGAGTTTGCGCAAACTCGCCAAGTTGTTGATGGAGAGGTGGAGTACGTTAATACTCAAAATCTTGTGGTTGCAGCCTTTCGCCAACCCAATTCCCGCGCTAATGATCCTCAATCCCATGTTCATTTAGTGGTGCACAATATGACCCATTGCCAGGATGGTCAATGGCGATCTCTTGCAAGCGATATGGAAGGACATAAAGGGGTTGTTGAGCAAATTATGAGACATCAAGTCTATGGAGGTCTTAAATTTCGTAATAAATTAGCTAATACAGTGAAGGGATTAGGGTATGAATTAGTTTCAGATCATGAAGGTCTTTGGGAAATTAAAGGGGTTCCAGAAGCATTAATGACTCATTTTTCCAAACGCCGTGGAGACATTGAAGCATTATTGGAAGAAAAAGGGTGGTCTGGTTCTAAAGCTTCTTCTATTGCGGCACAAAAAACCAAAATGGATAAGGAGCTGATTGATATAGATAGCTGGCGCAAGGATATTTTACAAGAATGCCATGAGCATGAATTTGATCCGCATCATTTTGTAACCACAATCACCCAAAACAACACTTTCTTAGTGAAAACCCTTAAAGAGCGGGTAATGGAATGCTTCTACAATAAAGAGCAGCGCCAAATGCAGCAAGCTCAACAGGCTGTTTATGTGGCTATTGAATCGGTTAGCCAGCAACAAGCTGTTTTTGATTGGCGAACTTTAAAAAAAGAGGCATTAAAATACAGTATTGCTGGTCATCATATTATTGATGAAGAATTCATCAATAAAGCAATCCAAGAACAGATTAAAACACAAAATTTATATGAGGCCATTCATCCTTATACGAAAAAACATTTGTTAACCACTCCATGGCAATTGACCTTAGAAAGTGAATCGATTGCTTGTATTGAGCAGGGTAAAAACGCGATTGATTCTATTTGCTCGAAACAAAAGGCCTCGGAATTTATTCACTCGAAAGAAAATGAATTAGAGTTTTCTTTATCTGCTTCTCAGAAAAAGGCCATGATAAGCTTTTTAACAACCAAAGATCGTTACATCGCGATTCAAGGCTATGCGGGTACGGGTAAGACAACGATGTTACGCCTTACCAATGAACTGGCTTCTCAGCAAGGTTATACAATTCGCGGCATTACAGCAGGATCTTCTGCAGCACATGAGCTTTCAGTAAAGGGAGGATTAGATGCTACTACCTTTGCAAGAGAGTTAGGCCGATTACAACAACAAAAAGAAGATTTAAGTAAAACTATTTTTGTGGTTGATGAAGCTTCGATGTTGTCTAACCCTCAAGGCCATAAAATCATAAAACTTGTTGAGCAATTTAATACACAATTAAAAATTATTGGTGATAAAGCCCAACTTCCTTCACCATCGAGTGGTCGTTGGTTTTCAGTAGTTCAAGATTATGGCATTCATACGGTGACGATGACCGATAATCTACGCCAAAAAGATGAGCAACTTAAAGAATCGGCTTTGCATGCCAGTCGTGGAGAAGTGTATGATGCTGTAGAGAAGTTAACACATGTTCATACAGAGGCAACCTATTTAGAGCGAGTTCAGTATATTGCTAAGCTTTGGTTGTCTTTAACGCCTTCAGAACGTGATAATACCTTATGTTTTGCGCCTACTCATCGTAATCGCCATGATATTACCGTAATTCTACGGGAAGCATTACAACAAGAGGGGCAGCTTACAGGGGCCACTTATCAGCAAGCCGTCCTTAAAGAGCGCAATCTAACCAGCATTCAATTAAGAAATTCCATGTATTATTCATCACAAGATGTGATTCGTTTTAATACTCCTATCCCACGTTATCGTATTCAAGCAGGAGATTATCTTTCAGTTAATTCATTAAGTGATCAAAATAAAAGAAAAAATACCCTATCACTAAAACGCGCTAATGGCACATCAGTTACTTTGCCCTTGGCATCACTACCTAAATTTAAAACCCACCAAAAAGATTTAGAGCGTCCCATCGAGGTGTATCAGCAAGACCAATTACAATTAATGGTAGGGGATAAAATCCAGTGGAAACGAAACAGTGAACTCCATGGAATACGTAATTCTGAGCTGAGTACGATTAAAGCAATTACTTCAAACTTGATGGAGGTAGTGCAGGATAATCAAAAAGTCATTCAATTAAGCCTTGATGCCCCTGAGCTTAAACACTTAGACCATGGTTATGTGTTAACGACTTATGCAGCACAGGGAAAGGATAAAAAGCGAGGTATTGGGTTGATTGAAAGTTTTAATCGATTTTCTACGACCATTCAAAATTTTTATGTGGAAATTACGCGCGCTATTGAGTCAATGACTGTAGTAACCGATGACAAAGATACGATGGTCAAAGCAATTACCTGTAATGATGCTGAAAAATCATCTGCTTTGGAAATGGTATCTTCCGACACGCTTAAAGCACACGAGACCAGATTTAAAAGCAGATTGAATCTTCGTGAGGTTGTTGAGAAAAAAATAACTAAAGAAACCGAATGGAATAACCTAGAACGAAAAGTCGCAGCTTATTTGCACAGTAAACAAGAGAACAAAGCGCCTGTTTCTGCAAAAATAGCCTATGATATTGTGTATGATTCAAAGCTATATTTCTTAGCCAAAGAACGTCTTGGTTTTAAATCTGGGACTTATCGAGCAGATGCACTGCGTTATCAAACTTCCAAACTTTTTCATTCATTAGATTCTTCTGAGAGGTACGCTTTTTCCACAGTACGCCAATACATTGCTTTAAACCAACGTATTGCGCAAAAGACGCAACATAAAACAATAAGCCATTCTGTGCTATCCAACAAAAAGGAATTAAATGCGTTAACCGTGCAACGTAATCAAGTTGCAGCAATGATTGTAGTGGATTTGGAACGCTTTAAGCCTTATTTAAAACACTATTCAATTGGTGAGCTGAATCGAATTGGATTGCCACAGCATGAATACCGACAGGGCGAGGAAGCGGCTGTCAAAAATTTGGAAAATTTATCAAAGCATGCCCAATTGGATGGGTTAAGAAAGCAAGTAGTTGCCTATTTAAATAGCGAAGGGCAGGAAAAAGAATTTCTTGCAGTACAAATCAAACGTGAAGCAAAATTAGCACATCCTTTAATTTTAAGTCATGCACAAAGTCTGAATCAAAAACCGCAACTTCTTTGGCAAGCAATTCATCAAGATGCCCAGATTCATCGTGACCGATTATTTCGAGAAGCTTTAAACCCCTTGGCAAGAGAGGCTTTTGATAAAGCAAAATCTTATAAGAAAATTCAAATACAATTAAAAATGCATTGGGCAGGGGGGCTAAAAAATCCTAATGCTTTAAACGATGTATCTCAAGAGCTTTTAATTGAGCGCAATAAGCTTGCAGAACAATTACTTCAACATCAGCACGTTAATGATGTTTTGGATTATTTTAAACTGGATAGGGATAAGCTGGGGCAACACAAAGAGAAACATGCCTATAGAGCAAACATACAGAGTTTTGTTCAAAATACCAGTAATTTTAAAGCACGTCTGGAAGTGATTGAACGCATTAAAGAAGATATAAAAGGACATTATCCCTTCATTCATGAAGCGAGTTTAAGCCCAAAGTTACTTAGCAAATACGGTCAAGTCGCGGAACGACAGGAGCGGTTAAGGAATTCGTCTTTAGCCGAACGTAAGAGTTACCAAATTTTTTTACATTATAAAATGGAAGGAAAAAATGCCTATAGACAATGGCAAGAGGTACATCAAAATAATCAGAGCTCACAACAGCACGGATTAATTAAGAAAGCGATGAGCCATTCAGCAGCTCGGGATGCTTTAGCCTATCAATTCGCAAAATCACCTTTTATTAACTCCATTTTGAGTGTTGAAGGAGGTAATAAAGACAAAATACTGGCCCATAGCGCACAACACGAACTTAAACTAAAGGAGCTTAAACAATTAAATAAAGCACTTCAAGTGCATGCCAACCAGTTTCTTTCAATCCATGACAATGATTCAAAGGAAGAGGTTATGGCTTGGCAAAATAATTGGGCACAATTAGGAAAACAAATACAGCGTGTAGCACATCATGAAACTTATAAGTGGGCATTGAAAGAGTGTTGGCTTGATGTTAGCCGCGTGAATGAAATTAATAAGGAGCTTGCAGAACTCTATGATTACAATCTAGATGCAATAACTGCACCTTCTCGTTCAGTCACATCGAAGCACCTTCAACGGTTTGATAAGACATCAAAAAAATTAGATGCCCAGACCATCAATGAAGCGCTGATGGTGGAGCCCGAACGAACTTACAAGGCCATATGGGGTGAACCTAAATTACAAAGTGCAAAAGAGTTACGTTACGGTGGTGGCTTAATTGTGACCTTAAAAGGTAAAAGCAAAGGTTTATGGTACGACTTTAGTGATGGCATTGGCGGTTCACCGATACAAGCAATTATGAAAGAACACAATATTCCTTTTCCAGAGGCTTTAAAAAAAGCGTCAGATTTACTTGGATATTATCCTATTGAAGCAAAGCCTACTTTAGAGAAACATTATTCATTGCCTGATGATAAAGAACTGGAAAATAAAATTCGTGCAGCACAAAGTATATGGAATGGTGGTATTCCAATTAAAAGGTCGATAGCTGAGCGCTATTTAAAGAAACATCGAGGTATTGATCATGCTAAAGAAATTGAGGCACGTTTTTGGCCAGCAGGCGCTCCATGGACAAATTACAATGAACAAGGAACATTAGAGCAAAAAACAAATAAAATACCTGCTCTTCTTTTTGCGGCTCGAAATAAACACGGGGAGCTCACTGGTGTACAACGTATTTATCTTGATGCAAAAACAGCGAAGAAAAATGTGTTTTTAGAAAATGCTAAATTATCTAAAGGAATTATTGAGGGAAGTGCAGGTCTAATCCAAAAAGGCATGAAAGGTTCTAGATTGTACATTGCTGAAGGCCCAGAAACTGCTGCATTTGTTGCAATGGCCGATAGAAAGGCTACGGTATTAATCTCTTTTGGTATCTCTAATATTAAAAATATGAGTGGCATAATTCAAAAATATAAGCCCAAAGAGGTGATATTGGCTGCTGATAATGATGGAAGTAATTCCAAGTCGAAAGAGATGGTTTGTAATGCGATTGAGCTCTTAAAGGCAAATGGGATTGAGGCCAGCGCTTTATTTCCTGATGCGCTACCAGGTAAATCCAAAACTGATTGGAATGATATACTTTTAAACAAAGGGGTTGGAGCAATACAAAAGCAATTATTAGTTCCTAATTTAAAAGAAGAGGCCCTTAGACTCAAAGATTATATTAAACCTCATGATTTAGCCAAGCCCAATTTTAATAAATCTATCTCATTTGATGTGACCAAAATAAACCAAGACTTGGAGGTAAGCCGATTGTTGGATAAAAATAGTCTGAAAAATAATTCACTACCTATTGAACAAAATCTCATTAAAAGAGAGCTTGATTTGGAAGTGGGATAAATTTAATAGGATTTCTCTTATTAAAATTATCCGTCATATACTAGAAATCACTATAGCAATTGTTCATTGTATTATCACAGTAAAAAAGAAGAAAATAGTTGGAGTCAAGACTGTTTTTTTATTTGGGGTTTGTTTAAAATAGCCAGGTATTTATTTCTTATACCCCTTTTATCCTGTGGATATTTTTCATACTAAATAAACTTATCACAATCATCTAGTGCTCAAGCTCCTTGTTTTATATAGTTTATTTGCTTACGATAATCAAAACTCCTTTCTTAAGTTATACACAATTTCTGTGGATAAGTCTGTTTATATTCTGTCAAATCCTATATAAAAATAGAGGTTAGTTATATGTTTCTTTATTGCCCAATGCTTGTGAGAAAATAAGCTACACTTTTAAAAAAAAGAGTGGATAAAACTATGTGCGGTCGTTTTGCTTTTATTGCCTCTTATGAGACCTTAAAATACCAATTGCACCTCACTAATGAGGTTGAAATTACCCCACGATTCAATATTGCACCAGGGGCTGAATTGGTGTGTCTTGTAGAAACTCAAACTCATGAAGTTCAAAGTATGTTATTGCGCTGGGGGTCTTGTTCCTTCTTAGGTAACGGATAGAAAAAAAATAGGAAGCCTTATTAACGCACGTGCCGAAACTCTTTTTGAAAAACCAGCATTTCGAAATGCGGTGAGATCCAACCGTTGCATAATGCTCATGAGTGGATTTTATGAATGGCACCAAGAAGGACGATGTCAAACAACCTTATGTCTTTCAATAAAAGAATCATGACTTACTGGCTGTAGCCGCTCTTTGGGATACCTGGCAGTATGAAGAAGTAATTCATTCTTGTTGCCTGATTACTACCGATGAAAACCCCTTTATGATGCCCGAGCATCATCGGATGCCGGTCATTCTAGATGAAGAGGCACAAGCTATTTGGCTTAATAACACCCAATGTGATAAAGGAGGGAGGCAAAGCTAGAGTTTTAGATTTAATTCAAAATAGTTTATAAACTTTGTGCATAAATCAAAGCTCATTTTTCTTATTTATTAGAATTTCTGACAGGACTGTAGTGATTTTTGCAATCGATATTCATTGTAAGGATTAATTTAGTGGATTTGCATGCCCATTTCCTCGGCTTTTTGCATTTATTAATTCCATCATGGATATATATTTAAGAGCTAAACAAAATTTTATAACTATAAAAACTTACTATACTTAAGGGAGAAAAAATTTAGTAAGGAAAATTGTGAGTAAAGATTTTTTACAAGACTTACGAAAGAGTAAAATACCTTCACCAACTAATCCCAATTTCAACTTAGATGAGTGGCAAAAACATATTGATGTATATGATTTAAAAGATAAAAAATCTCTTATGATTCACAGTGCAGGAGTAATAATTTATCAACAATTGTTAACAATAAAAAAATATTACAAAGAACTAGTTAGCAATAATGTAAATAAAAACGATTTGATACCAATTCAATACATTATTGGAAGAGTAAACAAAGAAAGAATAATTTTGGAAAATAGTTTCTTATCAAATAATTCTTATAACTTTAATTCGATCACTAGTGTCAATCATATCAATGGAAGTGTCAGTATTATCGAGAGTGCTAAATTCGTCTTAAATTATTGGCTACTCCCTGACATGAAATATAAAAAATCAAATGAATTGGTTTTAGATCAACAAATAACATTATCTTCTTTTCAAAATGTTTATGAAAATCTTTGGCTAGGAACTTTATATGGATCTTTAG
>NZ_RXNW01000021.1 GCF_004283175.1 Legionella longbeachae | reverse complement strand
TAGCCAGGTTGGGTGGTTGGACTGATTCCAAAAGGACTGGAAAAGCAGCTTGGTCTACTATCTGGAAAGGATGGTTCCGTTTACAAGAGCGAGTTGAAGGACTTTGGATAGCTACCGAGTTGATGAAGATGTGATCAAGAGACAGCCCATTTCCGGGGGGCACTAATCAAGAACACAAAACTTTAATTCTTAACCTATAATTTTCAAAATTTCTAAATCCATAAGCACGTCGTTGAATGAGCTTCATCTTCCGATGAAACCCTTCCGTAATGCCATTGTTTTTAGTAAATCGCCACATTCTAACCACTTCTTCCCGCCATTGATATAATGTTTTACCTAGAGTCTTTAGTGAGTCGAAAGGACTTTCCTTAAGGCCGGCAACGAGTTTAAGAAAGAGCGGTATTAAACGCGTACACTGCTTTGCGGTGCGATGCTTTTTCATTAGTAACCGATGAAGGCGCTGTTTAAATTGATAAATAGCTGCAATAGCAGGTTGCTGTTGCAAATAGTGTTCTCTTTTATTTAAACGTTTCATCGTTAAATTAGCTTCATTAGTTTTTAATGCTGCTAATAAACCACGCTGATGCTTCATTTGAGGGGCAATCTGTTGATAGGTCTGTAAACACATCTGATTCAATAAACGTATTACATGAAACCTGTCGGCAACAATTTTTGCATTAGGAAAATAGCGTTTGATTAAGGAGCGATAACTACTACTTAAATCAATACAGACTACCAATACCCTTTCTCTTCCTTCTAATGTATTGAGATAGCTCTCCAGGTCTTTCGCTGAACGACCTGCAACCACATCAAATATCTTATGCTTCGCTAAATCACAAAAAGTAGTCGCGTAGCCTACTTTTCTATTAAATGAATGTTCGTCTAAACCCAAAACACGAGGGCAAGCACGATTCATTATTTTCTTATGACGAAGCGTGTAACCATAATGATACCATCGCTCTACGGTCGATTTGCCTAGCCGTAAATCACGTGCCAAGTCCTTCTGGCTCACCCCTTTGCTATGGTAGTGAAACACCTGTTTACGTAAACTCTCGCTCGCTCTTTGGTATTTACCTATCCCCGGGAAACGCTGATTAAAATAACGGTTACATAAGGAACAATAATACTTATGGGCTTTAATACATAAATAACTACGACGTAAACCAATAGATTCATGACGAATACGCCTTATAAAACTGTCCTTTTTACGAAGCTTCTTATTACCACAATGAATGCATCGTACAACTCTACGATAACTAACTTCTATTAAAACAGGGTTTTCTCCACTCACCTTTTTAATAGAATATCCCGGTAAATTTAGGATACAATCTTTCTTAGGCATTTTAATCTTCCTTTTGACTGCGAAATCAAAGAGTTAGTCTAGACTAACTTGATTAAAATGCCCCTTTATTTGGGGTGGATCCTCATTATTTCCAAAAGATTTAATATTAATGGCAGTTCGCTGGAAGCTCGCTTATCCACTGAGTTACCGAAATATTGAATTGTAAGTGACACCAAATCTCATGGACAGCAAGTCTCCGATTTGTCTTGTTGTTTAGTAGTCTTGCCAAAGATAAACCGCTTTAAATTGGATACAGTGATTTTATGCTCGATCAGTGCCCTCGGGATCCAAGAAGCCAGGTTAATACACCCAATGACAAACGGTTTTTTGCCCTCAGGTAGGTTTGATGAGCGCACCAATGCAACGATCTGCTCAACTTCTTCCTGTGATTTCTCAATGACAATGGGTAATTCTTTTGCTGGTGTCATTTAGCAACCCTGCTGCTCTTAAGAGCAGCAAGATTAGCTCTAGCAGTCGCAATAAAATCAATAGGTTGTGCTCAAAATAATGAATCAATGCTTTTTTGCTGCAAAGTCACAATGCTCCTAGCTGTGGATATCTTTGATTCATGCCATTTATATTTACTTCGAACCCTGTTAGGTTTTGTTTAATTTTGTTTAATTTTGTTTAATTTTGTTTAATTTTGTTTAATTGATCATGGAGTTTGGTCATTTTGATTTCCTATTTTTACTTCATTAATTAACGCGTTCGACATAAAAATATGTAATTTTTTATATCCAACTATTCCAATTAAGAGACTATGTCTTTTCCTCTTGAGTCGTTTTAATTGCTTCTTAGTTAATTTTACCGAGATAAAATTAGGGAAATCTGTTGTTAACGAATCAGATGTTGCAAGAGGTATGCACATTTTGCATAACCTCTTCGGGTTTTACTCAAATGCCGCATGTTTATTATCTAAAACGTCATAAAGTTATAGGCTTTATTTCCATCGTATATACCATTTGTTTGTTGAGTATATTTTCATGTAAAGATTCAATAGATCTTCAATTTTATGTGCCATCGGTTTAATGCTATCAATGGCCTTAATAGAAATTGATTGAAAGGGAAATGATTGGAGTTGTTGCAATTCTTTATGAACAATAATTAAATTTTCTTCATCTGTATTTTTTCTACTTATCTTAAGTGAGTTAAAGATGCCTTCTAGATAAATAAAAAAATCGCGAACAATTTTATCATCGATAAAATCTAATTGATCATTATTGCTTATGATATGATCAAATGATTTTGATATTTTATGCAGCAAATCAGGTATTCTCTTAGCATATTTATATCTCTTAGAAAGTAAGACCAAAGGCTCATATCTAACCTCTTTTGTATATGAATGAAGATCATTAATCTTTTTACTAATTTCATCTATACATTTTTTTAAATTATCTTTAAATGATTTTTGCATCAGTAATTCTATAAAGAGTGACATATCCTGATAAATGCCCGCTGATGTCTCTCGATACGAATTTAAAAATGTTTTGGGTAAGATCAGTAATTCACATGACACTGCAATCAAAATGCCAATGAATGTATCTATGAATCGATCCATCATGTATTGATCTATGGTCACACTTTCTGGCTTTAAAAAATAAAAAATATCCACTAATAAAAGTGTGAAAAAGAAAAGCCCTAGCGCATAATTTTTCTGTATAAATAAACAACCAAAAAATAAAAAAATTAAAGAAGTACTAGCAATTTGCCAAGTTGAAAATTCAGTGAACGTCACTAAAAAAATCCCAAGCACAATACCAAGCATCGTACCCAAAAGACGATTAATGGCTTTTTCAATACTTGCTCCTAATGATTGTTGTATAACAACCAAAGCTGAAAAGCATATCCATGCTGAATTATATAAGTGAAAATAGGAAGCGACTATGATAGCAACGGTAATAGCAATAGAGGCGCGAATTGCACGTACATAAATATAATAATTATTTATTTTATCTGCTGGTGTAACTGCAGTGATTGGTAAAATAGATATGAAAATGAGAGAGGATATGCTGGCAATAGATACACCTATTGATTGAAATTTAATATACGTCAACAAGCTATTAATATTGAAGATATTTTGTGAATAAAACGACCAAACTATTACTGAATAAACAGTTAAATAAGTACCAATCAGTGATGCGCCTTTGCGAAATCGTGGTATTGAGTAACAAATAAAAATAAATAAGGCTAGGAGAAGAATAGCGTATTTACTAGCAATAACGAATAGAAAAGCCAATACATTTATGATGAAAAATGTATAAATTGTGTGTTCAATACCGTATGAAATTTGTTCTAATTTTGTTTTACCTACTCGAGATAATGGAGCAAGTAGTCCGAGTGTCATCGCCCATGTGAATATAACTATATTGTTATCAAATGATAGCTTTGCTACAGATATACTGCTTAAGACCGTCAATATGACAAGCAATGCAGTAATATAGCCAACTCTATTTTCACGAACATTTAGATACGAAAATTTTAACATGGATTTCATTTTTTCCTATTTACTTTACATCTCAATCCGAACCTAAAAAATCAAAATAACGCATAGCTGCAGGAAAATTAATTACTACCACAGCGTTATCAAATTCCTCTATTTCTGATTTAATTGAACTAATAAATTCTTTCTTAATTTCTAATGTGCCATACAAAGTAGAATAGTAATATTGCTTTGCATAAAGGAGGCCTGAAATAGTCTTTAGTAATGCATGCCAACTGCGATCATGAAGTATCCATAATATAGGATTATTAGGGAATTCTTTATAGGAGTCTTGTAAATAATTTGTTCCAGATTCCAATAATGCAACCAATTTAATTTTAAGGGTATCAATATTTTTCTTAAATTGATCTAATCCTTCATGTACTTTTTTAGCGGTGAGCAAGCTTAGGATTTCATTTTCAATTTTTATTACTTCTGGATTTAAAGAAATTAAATCAACCTTTTCATTAAGTTGATGTTTTAAAAAAATTGCGGACTCAATGCAATCCTTCTGTATCTGCGTTTCTATTCTATTTTGACTGTAAATGGCGCAATAAGTTTCGCAAACTCCCAAGTATACACGATAAATACTCAGGGCATAAGCAAATTGACGCATAAAAACTTGGGCCATAGGTGTATATGGTTTTTCGGGTTTAAAAAGAAACAAGCCATCATCTTGATTTAATTCCAATGCTAGACCACTTTTTAAAACATAAAGATCGAAAGCGTCTATAAGGCTCGGGCTTTCTGTTTCTTTGGCAATTTTCTGGGCAGTTTCTACTAATATTGTCTCATCAACCAGGCAATTTTCCATTGCTTTCTGTACCATGTTGAAACTAAAAACGACTTCTTCTTTGGCAACTTCAGTAAGTTTTTGTGTCCGCCAAGTATTAAAGAAATAATCCTTTAATAATTTCTTTAATACATAGCGTTACGATAGTGTTCAAGACGTGCAAAAATTATTTGGGTTTGCGCGTTAATTTCCTGCTGATAAAGTTCCAGTTTTCCTTCCATAACGTTATTCCTTTATATTCCCTATTAATGCTTTAATTTTTACAGTTCGCCATGTTTATTGTCAAGGTGATTAACTTTTCCAAGAAGATGAATCTTAAAAATAGAAGACGGAATTGATATTCTAAATGGATTGTTTTTCAACAAATCTGCTATGTGTCTAAAGTCAAACAGGTTGTTTTCCAGGATTCGATTTGTAAAAAGAGAAAATAAATAGAAGCGTACACTCATCTTTCTAGTAATCAAGCAAGTTATACACAATTTCTGTGGATAAGCCTGTTTATATTCTGTCAAATTTCTTACTAATTAAATTAGCATTTAATATATGGGTAAGGCTCTCTTAGTGAAGAAAGCCTTACTCACAATCAATTTTGTTCTTAACTAACCCTGATTGCAAAAGGAACATATACATCTTGTTCATTAATCCGAAATTGCGCAAATAATTTAACAAAGCCAGTTTTTTTAAGCCCAATATGAAACATTAGCTCAGCGCCACCACGGTCGGATTCACTAGTAGGCTCTTTTCCCATAGGATGTATATGGAGGATCGATGAATGATCACCACTAAAACCAACTACATGAGCAAATGCTCCCATTACAGGTTCTAACTTCGTAAATGGTTTGCCATTTTTTGTAACAGTGATGGTTGCCATAACTTCCTGCCCAGCTTTAGGTTCGCCGTCTAGTTTTAATGTGAATTCATAAGGGTTCATTGTAGTGTTTAATACTACTTTTTCTTTAATTAAGGGGTTGAGAGGGGGAGAGCCTAAATCGGTCACCAGAAACTCCTGCGCGTCAGTTTGGAGGGGGGTAATATCAACCCACATTTGATAAGGGCCGGTGTTTTTAGGGGTAAAATTAAATACGAAATCTTGTTTCTTACTATCTATGACTGGATGAACATGATGATAATCACTAAGAGAGGGATCAATGATTAATACATGAATTTTCTTTGTATGTACTTCCTTTAATTCATCAAAAGTGAGGGCCTTATTATCTTTTAACAATTGAAACCTGATGGTGGCTGGCTTGTTGGCAAGAAGTATTTTGGGGGCTTGTTGAATAAAAATCTTAATGTTTGCGTTGCTCGCCTCGTTTTTAACAGGGTATTGGTGGGAATGAACGTGTTGCCCTTGAGCGTATGATAGGGTTGCAACAAATATAAGCCCTAAATTGAATAGAAAATAAAGATACCGCATGCACTTGCTCCTGGTAAGTTAACGAGTTAATTTAATGGATAAATATTGCCTTAAGGAAATAGTGTGGTGGCTTCAATACATATGCCACATTGCCAGCGCCATTCCAATCATCATTAAGTTTTCGGTGAGTGAAATAAATCCCAACGGAACATTGCTATCGCCTCCAACGCAGGCACATTTTAATTCGCGTTTCTCAATATATACAGCTTTAAATACAGAAATCGCACCTATTGTGCCAATAAACAAGGCAACCGGAATTGAAATCCAACTAAAGACTCCAGCAATCATTAGAAGCCCTGCTAATGCCTCCGCAAAAGGATAAATGTAGCTATAGGGCACCCATCGTTTGGCTAAGAGGTCATAATTCAGGAACATTGTTGAAAATCCTTCGACATTTTGAAGTTTTAAAAGCGCAAGAACGCTCATACTAAAGGAAATAAACCAACTTAAGGTCTTGGTTGTAAACACAGTTCCGGCAGATGAATAGCTTGTAGCAAGTGCCATAAGTGCAGTCACAGAAAAAAGAACAATGACTGGGCGATAACTTTTTTCCTTGGGATCTTGCACTTTTTTTCCAAAATAGCGGCGTAAATCGTCATAACCACCGATCCGCTTTCCATTGATAAATGTTTGCGGTGTAGTTTTCACGTTGTGTTCTTCTTTAAATGCATCAACCTGATCACGATTAGTTAGCCATTTATCTTCGATAATATAGCCTTGGCGTTGCAATAAATTTTTGGTTTTAAGACCATAAGGACATATATGATTTGGCATCACCATGCGATATAGGGTCGCTTTTTTAGCTGCTTTATTACTCATTTGAGTACTCCATTGATTCATAGCATATAAATAATATAAAGTATGTACTATAGTACGGAGTCAAGTAATGAATAATAAAACGATTGGCGAACTTGCTAAATTTTGTGGGGTGGGGGTAGAAACGATACGTTATTACCAACGACAAGGAATTCTTAATATTCCTCCGCTTGAAAAAGGGCAGGGCTCTGGAAGAGTGAGGCGCTATGGTGAACATGATATCCGACGGTTACAGTTTATTCTTTCAGCAAAAAAGGCTGGTTTTACTCTAAGGGAAGTAAAAGAATTATTGGATCTCGATGCAAAAAATGATCGCGAACGAGTTAGATGCATCGCTCAAAACCGTATAACAAAACTGGATAATCAAATTGCTGAACTTACGGAAGCTCGGGAATCTCTTTATCGATTAATAAAAGAGTGTAAAAAAGCTGCTTCGGAGCTATGCCCTATTTTAATTGCATTTGACGAAAAATAGGGTTTGGTTAGTAATCAGTTAAACAGTGGTTATCAGCAAATGTTATTTGCTGCAGCAGCCGAGTTTTACAGTGTTCTAATTGATGTTTTGTTTGACATAAGGTAATTATCTCATCTGACAATCGATTTACAAGTCGGCTCCAAATTGAAAAGGAACGAGCCTGCATACTATGAGTTATTATTTGAATAAAAGGTTTTCAGGTACTCTAAAAATAAAGAAGAAAAGTTCAAGTCAAGACTGTTTTTTTAATTTTTGTTTGTTTAGAATAGCTAGGCTTTAATTCTTATCAAATATCCAATTCTGTGGATATTTATTTAACTCAATAATTGACCCTCATTTTAAATTTTTTTCCATATCCTTGTTTTATATAGGTTTGTTGTTATTTCACATCAAATTTACGTCTCTAAGTTATGCACATTTTCTGTGGATAAGTCTGTTTATATGCTGTCAAATTACCTGAAATAATTGAAAAATAAAACGATGATCTTTTATTTTCCAATGTACCCAGATTATGAAAGGACAAATGGAAATAAAAAAAGGAGTTAGATGAATTAGCTTTATTTGACTAAAAATAATTCAAATTGCTGTGCGTATTAATCATGTAGAAATAAAGAAATTAATCACTAAAATGAGCTCTGAATTTTGATCCATACAAAGGTTGTTCTATGAGTTCAAATTAGGCAATCCCTAATTAATATTTACTTAACATCCTTAATTTATAATGAAGACATCGAGATTTATTTTGGATTAATTATGTCTTTTACCCTGACTTTATTAGGTACTGATACTCAATTTACTCCAAATCATTTAGAAAATGCATATGATAAAGCAGAAACATTAAGTTACATTTCCACGCTAATTAATAACGAATCAACAATGCCTACGGATGATGTGACTCGTTTTAGAAATCAGGACGTAGCTGTTATTGATGGTCCTACTACTTTGGGTTCAGAGGTTGGAGATCGAATTGCACGGGGAGTTGCTGCAGTATTGGAGGCAATTAGCCGCGGAGAAACAAATATCAGTGTCATTGCTCATAGCCGCGGTGCTATTGAGGCGATATTGGTTGCCCATGAGTTAGAGCGCCTACAAAATCTAATAAAAGAAAACGGAATAGATAGTTTTAGCTCCGAAATTTTAAACAGTGTATGTAAGTATACTAAAACGGCGATGTCAGGCTCTCATAAAGGTGTTTTTGAGAGTTTAAAATGGGATGAAATCAGTAAACATATAAGTGATGTAAAAATATCCATGTTGAATATTGATCCTGTTCCGGGAGGAAATTATCTAGGAGTTACACATGTTTCTTCCCTAGCCTGGAGAGATCCACGTTTTTATGAAGTACCAAAAATTGTTAAAGAATATGAGCAGATTGTTTATGAAAATGAGCGCACGCGTTGCTTTAAACCAATCGTACCTAAATGTGCTTCTCCAGAAACTAAATTTAAACTACAAAGTTTACCAGGACATCATGGAACAGGTTCTGGAAATCTTTTGGATCAACAAAGAGGTAAGAACCCATCTGAAAAATCAACGGCCCATGTACAAGAACTCGCCTTGGTTAAGCTTATTGATTTCTTAAAACGAAACGGGGTTAACGTTACTCCACGACCCCAGAAAGATGATCCGTTTTCTGAGTTAATGACTGAGCTATTTGAACAAGAATTTCTTCCTTGGGAAAAACGATTAAAGGATCTTTATTTTAAATTGTACAATCAGATTATCGAAAATAAGGAAGCTTATTTAAATTACAATAAAACTTCCTATGCAGTACTTGGACAAGAGCAAGCGCTACTTAAATTAATATGGAATGTTGCCGATCAGCGGATTGTTCACTATTTAGCACATAATGATACTTTTTTAGATGTGATTATTCCACCCGTTCCTGGTGGACATTTCCTGAATTACGAGCATGCGCGCATGCATTTAAATCATGAGTTAGGTTTATCAGATGATATTCCCCTTAGTGGAACCTTGGATATTGCTACGCAACGTTTGGTCAAAATTTGTGAACACACAAAGAAATTGCAAGAGTTGAAAGATCTGAAAAAAAAAGAACCGAACACAGAGCTTCAGGACATGACCGAATCAATCATGTTTGATAAAATTGCCCATGCTATCGATTCTAAAGAGGGGTTTGAATTACTTTTACAAGGTTTAACTACACTTATTGAAGAAGTAAGACAAACCTATTTACAAAATAAATTAATAAACCCTGAAGAAAGATCTGCTGTTTACGAGGCAGTTCAAAGAACATTTTCTGTGTTTTCAAATGTCACTCAAATCGATCCACATAATGAATTAGCTACAAAGATTTTTGAGCAATTGAAATCTGATTTAGAAACCACGTTGACTATGAAACGCAATACTCTAAAGGATCAATATCAAGAACTTGCAAATAAATTAAAGGAAAAGCAATTTATTAACGAGCTAGACGGTAAAATTCAAAAGATTATTGATAACCTGGAAGAAAAGAAGGCAGAAGGGAATACTTTCGAAAATGAAATATTAATAGAAAAGTTAAAAGGATTTATATTAAAATCCGAACAACTTCAGGGAAAGAGCCCACTGTCTTATGAAGTGAAACAATTTTTGGAGCAAGAATTTTCAGAATTATCCAAACTTGAGTTTTCCAGTGAGTTATCCATAAACAGCCGTGAGTGGTCTTGCTTATTAATCGATGAAGCTGTGGATGAAAATCTCACTTATTTATTACCTCATATTATTCAGGAAGTTATTGCATCCTCTAATGAACTCGATCAATTTAGAAAAGCGCTTCCTGACTTTAAAGTGCTTGATAATACCCTTGATTATGAACAACTCGAAACAGAGTTGGAAGAATATAAATCGCGAGTCATTTATCTGGCAGCTCAATACATCCATCGCCATAAGATACCTTTACAAAATGTTCAAGAGATATTTGGTGATGAACATCAAGATATCTTCCAACTAATTGAAGGACTAGCTGTAGGTATGGGAGTTGTTAACCCTTTAGCGTTAACCATCGAAGAAAAATTACATGTGATTCAAGAGTTATCTTTAACCAATAAACAACAGGCGAATCAGATAGTCCTGTTGACCCAAGATAGGCAACAACAAGCAGAATTGATTAATAAATTAGAGCACGATTTCTCAAAGCAAGCGGACCTTATTAACTCATTAGTCTCAGGAAATGAAGATAAGGCAAAAGTGATTGTCTTGTTGACTGACGAAAAGGACAAGCAAATGCAATTTGCAAATGCCTTAACTTCAAGTAATGAAGAGCAACAAAAGTTAATTGTTGAATTATCCAGGGCAAATGATCTGCTAGAGGAAGAGAATCAAAATCTTCGGGGCAATATAGCTCATCTCAATCAACAATTGGAAATATTAAGGGCCGAACAAAACACAACAGCAACGGTTGATGATGAGTATGAGTTCAAACTTCAAATCATTATTAAACGAGAATTAACTCCATTAACTAAAGATTATTTAATTCATTTGGCTAAAGAAATAAAAAATAATGTGGATCCCACTCTGGATGTTAATGATTTTCCTAATCTTGCTAATAATGTGAGAAAAATTCAAAGCTGGCCAGAAAATAAATCTACCAGGATTCTTAAGCAAAAATTTGATAAGATTAGCGAGCTGCATGACATACTTGAAGCAAAGAACAAACCTAGTATCAAAGTTGGCCAGTTCTATAATCAATTAAATGAAGCAGAACGACTCATCGAAACTCATCGAGATTCTGAATGGAAAAGATATACATTGATTGCTTTAAGCATATTGGTGACTGGTATTCTTCCTGGCTTTGGGGTTCTTGCTTATTCTGCAATAACCGGTAATACACCAAAATTTTGGCAGTCTTCTGGGCAGACATTCTTTCAAAGTGCGAAAAAATTGGAAAATAATGTTAGTAATCCTGATCCAATAGATGTCCCTGTTAGAGGATTTTAGACGCGAGGGAAATACTCAATTCAGTTAATTCAATTTAATTTACTTTAAATTGGCTATCTTTGGGTTTAGGGTTTTGTTCCTCTTTAAATTTATGTAATTCACTTTTTACCTGTTTACTATGCTCCATTTTTAAGTGATCAACAAAGCTTTGTATTTTTCGAACATATTCTGTATCTTTTTTATGTGTTTTATGGGCTAAATATTCTTCTCCAGATTTTATTGCCTGCCTTGGATTTGTTTTACTTAATTCTTCAAGTTGCTGCGCTACCCTAAATACAGGGACCGCAACGCTTTCGAAACCCATGTCAGACAATACTTGCCACAGTGGTTTTTTCTTTGCAGTTACTTTAGGTTCAACAGATTCTTTCTCAACAGAAGAAAGGGTAGTTTCTTTTTCCAATGCTTTGGTATAGTTTATCTTATAACCTAACTTAAGCAATGGTTCAAAGTATTCTTCAGGAGTTATTGACGGTTGTGAATACAGATCCAACTCATAATACTCGTCATTTTCAAGCTTACCTAATTCAACGTTCATGTTGCATTTTTTTAACCATAAATTCAATTGAGACGAATTAAGTACATTGATGCTTTTTGAACCTGAGCTAATGGTACAGAAAAGATCAGTCTTGCCTTCTATATCACTATTATTGTCATACATGAGGATAGAAACATTATCTGTATCCTCTTTAAACTTGGAAAAGGCCTCCTTTAAACTGTTTGGTGCGTCTTTGTGGGATTTTAATAACGCACTTGCATTGGTAAACCGCTCTGCTTGCTGACCTCTTGAATAGGCACGGTGAAATGCCGTTTCAGTATCGGTAGAAACCGCACACACCACAACTTCTTTTCTCTTATTTATTGCATCTTCAAATCGGTCGAGCCTGATGCTAACGGCATCATCTACTTCGTCAACGGCCAATCCATACTGAGTGGTAAGTTCATCACATACCTCTAATTCCCTTTCTTTTATCAAACGTGCTTCATCGCCGGCGAGGTAAAAATATTGTTTGGGATCGACCTTTTTATCAAATACAATGGTACATAACCTATCCGTGTTATGATGTGACATATCTTTCCATGTAACATGATGTTCTTCTTCTATCCCGCTGGCTACTTTTATAAGAGAGGAGGTCTTACCCGAAGCAGAGCCTCCAGTTGTAAATAAAAAAATACTTTGATTGACAGGTTTTGTAGGTAGAAATTCCCACTCATGTTCTTTTAAAATTTCTGGTAATTTCTCGTTCATAAATTTTGCCGCAAGCCCTCTCGCTTTTCTCGTATAAAGAGTGGCGAGCGTTCTTTGAAAACAAGCCGCATTTTGCTCCTCTGTCAATTCTCTATTGCCATTAGCTTTTATAGCTTCTCTTAAAAATTGCTTTGCAACATTTTGTCCCTCAAGATCTAATTTTAAATCCTCGTAATTTCCCTCCTTCATGGGGGCTAGTTGTTCGCATAAGGTGTCATATTCCGTATTCATTGTCTCTATTACTAGTTGATAATCTTCATCTTCAACAATATCTTTTCTTGCTATCTTGATCATTTGTTGAAAAACTTCCTCTCCCCTCGCTGGAGAGTCTTCTTGAACTACAAGTCCTTGCATTCGCGCTACAAGTTCGTGAAAAATAATTCGTTCTGGTTTTAACGCAACAAGATGCCTAAATTCCACCTTGGCATGCTGATAATTACGCCATGTGTCTTTGAGTACACTCCAAGGTGTCATGGAATGCTCAAGTATAGTAAAAGGATACTTTATATCTTTTTGTGACTCCTCTAAAACCGTACTTGAACGGTTCTCCTCTGCGAAAGAATTATTCACTGAAATAGGTAGGGTTACTTTCTCTTTCTCTATTTTCTTCTTCATGGTTGCGCATAAGTTGGTCACTATAATTAAATATTAATGTAAAACAGATCGCAATTCAAACAATATAGTCAAAAATTAATCAATAATGGTCTCTCATAAGATAATAACCAAAGGAAGATGGTTTTTGGGGTTAAAGGATTTAAATATGCTTGCTATGGTATTATTGAATAATACCAGGTTATTTCAACATTACGATTCCATGCGTAAAAGCATAAAGCAAATTTTGATATCAAAATCACGTGTAATATCAAATTAGATCAACACATTTAAACTTTAAATTGGCTATCTTTGTCATGTTTCGGGTTTTGTTCCTCTTTAAATTTATGTAACTCACTTTTCACTTGTTTACTCTGCTTCATTTTTAAGTGCTCTACAAAGCTCTGTATTCTTTTAACATATTCTGTATCTTTTTTATGTGTTTTATAGGCCAAGTATTCTTCTCCAGACTTTATTGCCTGCTTTAGATTTGTTTTACTTAATTCTTCAAGTTTATGCGCTACCTTAAATATAGGGACAGCAACACTCTCGAAACCCATATCAGACAATACTTGCCACATTGGCTTTTTCTTTGTAGATACTTTAGGTTCTACAAGTTCTTTCGCGACAGGAACTTCTTCATTCACAATTTCTATGGAGGACTTTACATTGTTTCCAACCTCTGAAGTCATATCGTTTAATAGATCTTCCACTAAACTCGTCGCAGCCCCGGAGTGAAAAAGGATTCCTACGTCCAGTGGTTCTTTAATTCCAGTTTCTTTCTCATTCATTTCCACTGCCTCAGGTAACACATACTGGGGATCCTGGCCCACATAGAGCATCGTCCCATGCAGTACCTCCAGAGCGCTGTGGTACCCACAACCCACTAGAAATGCGCACGTGCCGGCGGCTCGTGCCGAGGAAAAAAAGTCTGTTTCTTTACTGGAATTTCCTGTATAGGCAGAATCAAGCCCCCGACCTGCGAGTACATCCCAGGTCCAAAGAATTTCGGATGGAGAAGCTGACATATGCCCTGCCAAAGGCTCTTGAATAGTCTCCACCCGCCTTTCGTGTAGTCGTGCGGATGACCATTTCGTTGGAACCAGATGTCCTTCCTTCTCAAATCGTCCAAGCAACTCGTCTACATCTTTGCCGCAGTCGTGTATTCCCGTCCTGGGTATACTCTCTTCCTCAACACGCTTTCGTTCTGGACCTTTTGTTGGCCCAACTACTTCTCCACCACCAATCTTTCTAGCACGCTTCGTTGATTCATCAACCAAGTGCCTATCTTCACTACTCTTTCCTTCGAGTTGAAGTGCATAATCACTGAATGATTCTTTAAGTCTACGATGCACCTCTTTAGTTCGTACAGTTCCTGTGGCGGGAGCACTGTGAGTCGTAAACGCGCCCACGTCCCCCAGAAGGGCAATTGTTACTGCACGCGAGTGTCCAAGTTCAGGGCCTTCATGACCATCTTCAACGGCTAAGAGATGACCTTCTAAAGTATGCCTGCATAGCTCTGCTAACCTTTCAGGCTCTTCAACAATCCCTTTTTTGTCAATAACCTCGAGAAAAAACTCTTGAGGATCCAAGCCTTCTGGGCCAAGCAGGCGAGCACATAAGCCAATTACAAGCATATCACCGTCTTTCTGCGTTTTTAGAAAATCCAGGTATCCCATTAACCCCTTGGCAGCAAGGCCTAGCTCATCTCTTAGTTCTTTCGAGGGCCAATAGAGGCTGGCGCGAGCGGAGATGGTTTGTCTTAGTGCAAGGCTAAGTGTCTCGCTGTCATCTTTGCTGCTAGATATTGATGGGTCGACGTGTTCGCCAACACGTTCACGAGGAGGGGAGCGTCTTGTTGGACGTTTAGTTGGAAAACTTTCTGACTTATCATCTTTCATGGCTTTTCTCCTCGAATATATCTTTAGACTTTTATAGAAGTTATCAGTAACCTTTGTTACCTCCGGGTTCTACAGACAGATCTCACGACATATCGGTTTTCGTATATCCAGCATTCCAGCGCAGATCATCCGAGTGAGCCGATATACAAGAGGGCTTGATATAATTCTTAAAGAAGAAATCAAGATTATTACCTCTCTATTTAGATGCTCTATCCCTTTGTTTGATTAAAAAATACTCTATACGATTAATTATCGATCTGATGGATGGGTATGTCAACAATAGGGTGCTGTCAAATTCAAGCCCAATGTAGCGAACCATCCCATTATCTTGATGGAAAAATAAGCGGCTTTGATAAAAAAATGTTCATTGTAAGTCTATATTTTTGAAATGACGGTGCTATGGTTTATCGAATATCACCAGATTAATCAAATGGAATATTCTAGATGCATCGGGCATTGATTAGCCTGCTCCTTCGAACACAAAAAACATTTTGGTCTCCAAAGTGCCCAACATAAAAGGGAGATAACCTAACTCGGAAAGAAAAAAATTTTACTTATGGTATATATTTTATACATATAAATCATATTTAATGTAACACTTTATTTAATATACTCTGGAGAAATATTATGTTTGCGAATAAAGAAACAGAGGAGGTAAAAGCGGTAAGGCGTCAATCTTATGATAAAGAAAACACTGAAATAATCACCGCAACTCACGCAGCTGAAGTTCCTGATTTGAATAAATTTCTTCCTTCATTTCACCTTGCACTCAGAGAGGTCGAAAAGTTAAAAAGTACTTTTCCAGGCGATGTCGAAATATTTGATGAATGCATACGCTTGATGAATGCAGAATATAATGCGGAAAATTATAAAGAAATTGCCAGGCTTGGAAAAAGACTAAGTCCTGGGTTTATAGAACACTTGGATAAGGAACTTAAAGAACAAAATATAACCATGCCTAAAATATTTAGTAACCCCCTAAACACAAAAACAGAGTGCTCGTTGGTCAACAGTATGCTGGAGTTGTATCTGGTTAACCTGCGTCACATTGCTAAAAAAGGGTCCTCTCTCGGGCCAATGAAAGACGACTTTAAGATCAAAGACATTCATCTTGATAGCAAAGATATAGATGAAAAAGGAATGCCTGTCACTCAGAATAAGTCGATGAGGCTTCGTCTTGATGCTGCTCTACTTATCTATAACGAGACTTATGATGATAACTTTATTCCTGATTTATACAACAAGGTTATGAGTAATCGTACAGGGGATGGCCCCATTTATTTATTGAACCCTGTTAAAGATCAATATACACCAGGTAATAATTGTAACTTTTTAGCTTTAGTAAATACGGCTGCTATTATGAATCAGTTGAATGAGTACCACGAGAGCCTTCTTGGCGAAAAGCCTCAGGAACCGCTCTTCCAAAAAGCCCTGGTTGTGAATGTAGGGAAGACGTATGAGGCTAATCGTACCACAGCAAGTGCTTCAGAGAGAATCTTGACACAACCTATATACAAATATGAACCCCCACCAGGACCAGAGGGAACTTTGAAAAATCAAGATGTATTGCTAATTGACGATCACATCAATGCTGGAGGTGTTTCTTCTACAGTGTATGCATTTGCAACGCACGAAGAAGGCGCGAACGTGGTGGCTATCACTTCTATGTCCTCTCATCCACATCTTAAAGATATTAGTATAGAAAAGACACCTGAGATTAGGGATGAACTATTGAAACAGATTGGCGAAGATTATGTGAGCGAGTTTAATAAAACCCTGGGTAAGGTTGGCCTTTCTATTGATACGTTAAGCATTCGTGAAGCATTGACTCTATTGGCGCGGTTAATGCCCAAAGAGCAAGAAGTAAAATTTATCGAGCTGCACAACAATGCGCTCCAGGCAGAAGTTCTTGAAGGAGAGAAAGATTCATTAATCGATTTATTTAACGATGAAAAAGTCAAAACTACTGCCCCTGAATGGATTGTCGATATAAATGAAACGCTTTCAAAGGATCCACATGCCTCAAAGTTAGCATTTCAATCTGCCATGAAAGAATCTGTTAAACCTGGAGTTATGAAAGAAGCCGTTGAACCTAAAGTAACGGCAAAGAAGAAACCAATGTGGCAAGTATTGTCTGATATGGGATTCGAAAGTGTTGCTGTCCCTGTATTTAGGGTAGCACAGCAACTTGAAAAATTAAGTAAAACTAACCCGAAGCAGGCAATTAAATCTGGAGAAGAATACTTAGCCCATAAAGCTCATAAAAAAGATACAGAATATGTCCGAAAAATTCAAAGTTTTGTTGACCATTTAAAAATGGAGCAAAGTAAACATGTAAAAAATGAATTACATAAATTTAAAGAAGACCAACCTAAACCAAAAGATAACCAGTTTAAAGTTTAGTATTTCTCAGGTCTAAAGGTTATTGATTTAGAGTAATACTTTTTGAAATTTTGATATTAGAATTTAGCTCTACGCGTTTTCGCGTGGAGTACTTTAATTTTATGTAATGGAAGAAGCAAACCGTTTAAGACCTCATATATAAAAAATAACCTGAATCTCATTAAACCATTGCAGACATAAGATAATACAAGTGTCATAATGACTTTTTAAAAAACAGTTTTTGGGAATGAGTGACCATAAAAAATGTTTATGGTATTTTAGGATGGGTATTCATTTAAGTATTTGATGTCATTATATTTTTTTATTTAAGCGGTCAAATTCATTTTATCAAGAAAACCTATTTTGAGATTATTATGGTGCGTTACAAAATCAAAACTAAAAAAAACTCAAAAGATAGTGGTTATGCATCAGGGGACGAATCTCGGTAAATACCAAGAGTTCTTTCTTTTGCTGTTTTCAAGTGGAAAACAACAGAAAGGGGGGGCACTCAATAAAATCGCTCTGATTGATTCACGAAAGTTAGTTCCAGAATCACTTTATGGAAATCCAATTTTTCTCGGTCGGTCCTTATTTTCTTGTCAAGTAAATGTGGCCTTATAAGTTGCCACTGGTTACAGTTAAATTACTTGGGTATTATTTACGCATATATCTTCTTTATAATCCATATTTCGCGCAGTAATATAAAAGTATTGAGATAATAGGACTCTAAATTGAGTTAAGGTGTATTTTTCAGATAGTTCTCCTTAAAATCAAGGCTAGTCAGGACGAGCAGTTATTTTTGATTCAAAGACTTATTAGAGTTACTCTCTTCATCCTTAAAATAACGTTCCAGTTCATCATCTATATTGGGTTCGATTTCTACAAGGTTGTCATATATCTCTGTAGATTTGAACTTTTTTTCTATTGCTGGGTTATTTTTGCTTTGCTTTTCTATTTTATTCATTGTTTCAATAAATCGATCTGTTTTTGTGGCGGTATTTTTTTTAGATACACCCTTTGTTTTATCTTTCATATTATTCTCCAAAATATCTACCTACTGAATGATTGTTAATAATTCGTCTTTTTTTAACTTTATGAGTATCTACTATTTGAATTTTTTAGTTTGCTAAAGGGTTTTACCAATAAAATTATAACATAATTTAATCGATTTGTATATTTCAAGGATATTTCAAAATGAAATCGGCAAGCGGTGTGTCGCCGCTTTTCGAGAAACATTTCCGGGCATCCAACTCCGGGAGAGATAAAAACCGGCGAAACACTTGCTTTGAATGTTGTAAAATTGTACAATCTACGCAAAAATTTGTAGAGATAAATTGTAAATAGCTAAAAATGTGACTAACAAACACTGATTAAATATTGGACTATATTATCCCATGGACGAAGACAATGATCATGTGATTAATGCTAGGTATGGGAATTATCAAATTACGGTGATGATTTTTATATTAGTTACAAGCCAGAATCCTAATAAATTATAATTGAGTGAATTATGAAAAAATTTTTATTTGTTTTTGATATAGATGATACTTTAATTAAAGATAAATCTTTACTCCTAGACGATGGCCCTATATTTAAAAGTCCCTTAGAGATAAAAACAATTAGAGAGCAAATGCACCGTGCTTTAGAACAAGGCGATGATATTTGGATCTTGACTGCCAATTTTCGGTATACAGACGCTCATCTTAAGAAACTATTTGAGCCGGATACAAACCATCTATTTGACAAAATAAAAATTTTTACCAGAAAGGATATGACAGCAGCTTTTGGAATTAAGGAAAACGATAGACCTGCTTTATATGGTATAAATGATAATGGCAGAAAACCTGAGTTTCTGGTTCAAAAAATAGCTGATACTTATGATTTGAAGCAGGATGTCGTTCATTGCGTGCTTTTTGATGATCACAAAGCTCATATTGATAATTGCTCTACCTGCAGTACTTCAAGAATTAAAATAGAGGGATATCAAGTTAACGATTTTAAAGATTATTCTCCTTCTTCTTTTTTTCAAAAGCCCACAACATTGTCAGAAGAGTTTACTGCAAGGGTGACTGAGAGTGCCAAATATAAAAGTCTCTCTGAAGAAAGCATCATTCAAGAAAGCATCATTCAAGAAAGCATCAACCCAGCTTGTTTTATTGCGTGATTATTGGCACTTGGTGTCTGCGCGTTGAGACTGGTTTTTAGTACACTAGCAAGTATCAATACTGAAGTGTATCGCGAGATTTTGAGAAACATTCCAGGATGTCTAAAAGTTCTCGAAAAGGGCGAAAACAGTCTACAATCCCAGTCTTGGGCTTGCGGTGTTCGTTTGTTTTTGAAGTCTCCTTCATGACTCAAAAATGGCGCTACATGACAACACTGAAGTCAACCAAAGACCAACCAACAGTACTCGTTACCGGCTTCCTTGGCTGGAAGCGATTGAAGTGATATATCGCCTGGTATGATCTGGCTTATCAATCTTTCTTAGGTTTTGTTATTTCTCTGGGTGGATGGGATATAAGGTACTCGTCCACCATATCACTAAAGTATTTATCTATCTTTTTAACTCGTTCTATCTCCTTTCTAGTTAATAAGTTTTCTTTAGGTACCTTATTTGGAATTTGTTGATTCATATTCTACTCCTTTTTGATTGAATGAATAACTTTGAAGCATATGACTGGCGGACTGTTTTCATCAATATCATTACTATCCGGGTTAATCTTTTTCTCATATTGAATTCAAATTGCTCACTATAATTAAATATTAATGCAATATAGTTCGTATTTCAAACAACTTAATTTAAAATAAATCAAAAAACAACCAAGGCAATGACGGGATTTCATACTTTTTTGAAAAATGATTGTACATGTTCAAATTTTAAGTTTCCCGGCTGCAAAGTATGCTGGGTTGTGAATCTTAGGCCGTTTTGACCTAAGATACATTTTTATAAAGTATACAATCGTGCTAATTCTGATAGAGATTGATCTATTGTCGTAAGTATGAAATTCACTTGATCTTGATTAATTGTCAAAGGTGGTGCTATGCGAAATACATTCCCAAACTGTCCTCCTTTTCCAACTAATAGCCCCTTGTCTTTACACAAATCCATTAACTGGAATGCTTCATCAGGTGCTGGTGTTTTGGTTATGGGATCTTTGACGAGTTCAATCCCTAAAAGCAAACCTCTACCGCGAACATCTCCAATGAGGGGATGCTTTTTTTGTAATTGATGAAAACCATCTTTTAATAGATTACCCATAAGGCGTGCATTTTCAACAAGTTTTTCTTCTTTAATAATTTCCAATGTGAGCTTGGATTGGATCATTTGCAATGGATCACCTGCAAACGTATTAAAATACGTTTTGCCAGTCATTGTTTCAGCAACCTCCGATTTCATAAGTATTGCCCCTACAGCAGCCCCATTGCCTAACCCCTTTGCCATAGTTACCATGTCTGCATCGATATCCAAAGTCTTGGTAAGTAATAGATCGCCGCCTCCACGGCCTGCTCCTGTTTGTACTTCATCACTAATGTATTTACCACCATAGTCATGAACAATCCGGGCGACTTCAGTAAAATAGTCATCAGGAGGAGTTATAAAACCACCTACGCCCATTACGGGTTCCAGTATAAAAGCTGCTATTTTTCCGTGTGTCGAATTTTGAATTGTGGTTTCAACATTTTTTGCACATTCCAGATTGCAACTTTCAGGTTTTTGTTTGAAGGGACAGCGATAACAGTAGGGTTCGAGAGCCGAAGTTACACCGGTTACTGGCTGTCCTCTGAATCGCCAGATTGAATGGCCACATGAGGCAAGTGCAGCCGAAGTACCTCCATGATAAGAGTGGCGTACATTCACTACCATCGTTTCCCCAGTTGCGTGCCGTGCTGCCATAATGGCAAGTTCATTAGCTTCTGACCCGGAATTGGTAAAGGATACTCTATCCATACCGTTAGGTGCCTCTTCAAGCAAACGTTCGGCGGTTTCGACAGGGGCTTGATTTAAATAAAGGAGACTTGTATGTTGAATTAAATCATCTTCTATTGCTTCAATAAGTGCTTTTTTGATCTTGGGATGATTATGGCCGGCTGAGATACAAACAATCCCTCCTATGGCATCGAAATAACGTTTTCCTTCAGAGTCCCATACATATGTCCCCTGTGCTTTGACAAGCTGGATTGGATCTTTATGATAAAAACCAGCGGTAGGTAAAAAGTGTTTTTTTCTAAAATGAATAAGTTCTTCGTTTGAGCGTATCTGTCTTTGGGCATTGTTCTCTTTCATGAGGGTTGTTTCCTTTTATGTTTGTGAAGACTTGAACTTGTAATAAGGGAGCTTTTGCAAATTCCTTTTACTTCAAATTCTTGTTGCATTATTTTTAAATTTGTATCTTTTGCCAGTATTGCTTGAATACTATCTTTTTTAAGATTCATGATCTTTATCATTCTCCTCTTTATCTTCGTTATTAATCATAAGTTGCACAATATATTAAAGATCAAAAACAACCTGCTTATTTTCCAACCTGTATAAACTTATTTTTGAATATACGTCAGGATAGATGCCATATTTCTTCAATAATTAAAAGTAGCTAAAAAAAATTTAATTAATATGACGTTATCTAGGAAATGCTGTTAGAGGTAAACCAATGCGAAAGCTCAAGAACCAATGCTTATTCTTATATGGAATAGGCAATCACCAAATGTAATTTATTGCTCAGAATTAGATAAGGCTGTTGCTATAAAATAAATACTGACTAAACATTATTGATGAAGAAAAAACAAAATTGGACTTCATAATTGACGGGTTTTCGATGGGCTACTTTTTCTCTTCCTCATCATTAATGTTTTTCATCTCAGGCAACTAATGCAGAAGAGAAACAATTATTTTTATAACTAGAGTGAGTTGCGATTTTTTAAACCACAGACTCCATATAGTTTGAAATCCTTAAAGGAGTACTTATGATAAGATTATTAATTGACAATGATGGAACGATTGGTTTCGGGGAACCACCTCATGTAGTTCGTAATCCCGCAGTCTTTGCCCTGGCTGCTCTCCCATGCTATAAGGAAGTATCAATTTTTACCCATGGTGGGGCAAAGGGATCGACCTACAATCTTCTTATGGATAATCAGATTTCTTTAGCGCAATTTAAAAAATTTGTATACACGGGTGCGATAAACGAATGGAGAGAAGCAGGAAAAATATCTAAAGTATACACAACTTATGACATTGCATGGGGTCAAGGACCAGGACGATATTATGAAGACATGATTGCTCCAGTTGAACGTGCATTGATTGAGATCAAAGAAAATCTCGATAGAGGTCGTATTACACAAAAGCAAGCTAATGCACGTTATGCTGAGTTGAAACCTCGCATGGAGGAGATGGCTCAATTTGAAAGAAATGGTGTTGCATTTTTGTATAATATAACAAATACGCCGGGTAATCAGGCTTTATACGAGACTGTTCCTGGATTGCAAAAGGCATTAGAAGATTTCAGAGAATTTTTTATCAATAGTAGAACTAATCAGGAACCTCTTAAAAAACTTACTGAGCAATATAATCAACAAATCGTCGAGCAGAATGAAGAAAACGCGCTGCTTAAAGAACAAATCATCGATTTACTATCCACCATGGATCCACGTCACTCAAAAGAAAATGCGGCGGCTTATTTAAAATCTATTACCAATAGCACTAATGGAACTTTGAATATTGTACGAATAGGCCAGTATATGGGCTCTTATGAAGAAGACTTGGCGCCAACAATAAACGAAATTTCAAAAAAAGCATTGGGGTATAAACAAATTCAACTTGAAAATCCATATTCAGAGAATCAAATGCTTGATGATTCACTGCTCAATTTAGCCTACATGGAGGAAGCTGATCAGTCCTTAATCAATGGTAATTTAACTACTGCACTCATTACGATGCTAGAAGATCGAAAAGGTAAAGAGTGTACAATTAATCACCCCAAGACGCACACACTGCTTACACGTCCTTATTTATATAATGAAGCAGAGATTTTAAATGAGCTTTGTACCCATTCTTCAGCTATGCAGAAAGAATGTGAAAATGCTTATGAAATTTGCCAATCGCTTGTTAGTCCTTACAATCACGCTCAAGATAAACATTTTAATGATAAGTGTAAGAGTATTGTGCAAAATGCAAATGTTATATCTAAAGAGAGCAACAAGCATCCTGTATGGCTTTTAGCTTTAAATGATATTCACGATCTCACTGTACCCCAAGCGTTAAAGGATAAGAAAAATTTGGACTATCTCATTGGTTTGCTTGATAAGGAACCACAGAACGCGCCTCAACTTCTTCATGATTTAATTGATAATTTAGTTAAAAACGGGGAACGTGAATTTTCTCGACAAAATTTTAGGGATAGTTTCGCTTATTATAAAATGGCATATTTGTTTTTAGATACGGCATTTGCTGATGAGTATACTATTGATCAATTTAAAGATCGGGTATTTGAAAAGATGAAAGATGCCTATATGAATGAACGTCTGCAATCACGGGATAATCATTTTGATAATAGTGATATCCACCAATTAAATGCACAGATTGAATCCAGTGGTGTCGAAGCCCGCCTACGCATGGTTCAACTCTATATGGACTTACATCAAAATATTCATCGTTTTGCGTATGCGAATCAGGGGATGTTTGGTTTTCGGCAATCAATGTTTGCAAAAAATCACCAAAACCCAATGGACAATGATACATTGTTTTCAAAAAGAATCGTTGACTACCTGATTAAAACCATGGAAATTTATCCAAATGCAGAAAAAAGATGCAAAACCAAATTAGCGGAGCTCCGCACAAGTCTTTCAGCACAGAAATACAAGGATTGCATTACCATGAAGCTTGAGTCCTACGAGCAAGATAAAATCGCTAAAGCATCAGATATTCGAGAAAATCGAGCTATTTTTCAGTAAAGAAGTCATTATTAGCAATCAGAAGAAAATAAATAACTTGCCCCCAGTATTTTAGTGGGGGCAAATCTAAATATCCTTAGTGCTCTGTCATAACATTTCTATTTTCTAATGTTAGTTTAAGTCAAGAAAAAATAGTTCGAAGTCAAGACTGTTTTTTTTATTTTTGTTTGTTTAAAATAGACAGGCCTTAATTCCTATCAAAATTCAAGCCTGTGGATATTTCTTCAAAAAAAAGCTGAGTTTATTACCTAACTTTTCCATCTTTCCTTGTTTTAGCTAGAGTTTATTCATTTTAGACATGAATCTATTTATCTAAGTTATGCACATTTTCTGTGGATAAGTCTGTTTATAGATTGTCGAACACCTTGTGATAATTAAAGATAGGGAGATGATGCATCGTTTTCCAGAGTGTATTGGGGGATGCGCTACACTTAGATAAAGTTCAATATAAAAAGATTTATTATGAAAGATAAAACTAAAGAGTTGCATATAAGCAGCAATCCGAACATTGTGTTTTCAACAGTATCATCCAAGGATCGTATAAAAGATTTTGATGCAACAAAGCAGAATACATGGTTAATGTATTCTGAGGCAGTTATTAATGAATTAGGTAATCTCTTTCCCTTCTTTCCGGAGAGTCCCCCTATAATCCATAAGGATCTTCGTTGTCCAGAAGAGTTATTATCTACCCAAATTGGATGTACTTATGCTTGGTTAGCAAATAAAAGACGCGAGGTAGCTAAAATTTTAAAACATGGTCCCTTAAGGCATCAATTTGGGTTAATTAATAAACCGGGGTTTGCCTCCACAGATGAATTTAATTTATGTAGAGATTTACCTTCACAAAAAAATGAAATCTACGCGCATATTCACGAGTTAATCAATAAACCTGCAGAGAATATTGAGGTAACTGAACAAAAAACTGAGTATGAGGGGAAAACCAGATATATTATTCGCATTAACTTACCTGCGGATAAGAAGGCTAAATTACATGAAAAAAACATGGACTCTCATTTCCCATTTGTTGAGGATGATGTGGCACTTACGATTACGTTACATGATTACGGCAGGCAAGACAATCGAACTACCCTTGTCATTGATCATTGCATGACGCCTTTTGCAGAAAACTACACCAGTAGATCCAGTTATTTTCAAGTTCAATTTGAATTAATTCAACCCTATTTTGAGTCATGTTGTAATTGGCGTTCTACTGAAAGTATCCACGATTTCCTAATTAATGCAGGTAAAATTGCTCATGCGCTTGCGCGATTGCAACCTGTTGGTCGAGGTAACTCTGCAATTGTAGAATGGATGATAAGAGGATTAGCCAAAGCAAAAAATATTGAATTAGGACCTTTCAATCATGAGGAGTTAGGATGGGACTTTAAGGCCTTTTTAACCCCTGATAGTGAAATATATGCTCAATGGTTTGCTGAAAAAGCCTTTATATCACCTAACTTGATAGCAAATGAAAGTATTTTATTAGGGAAATGAAATACCGACTTTTTGATTATATACTGCGCTATTCTTATGGTTGTCAAACCAGGTGGGGAATAGATTATGCTCTTATCCAAAAAATACGCACTAAAATATACAGAATTGTCATTCCTAAAATAGGAATAACAAGAAAGCCGAGAAAAGTATAAAATCCTATACGATTTTCCGCTGAAGCAGTGTAAAACTCTTTAAATTTTTTCCAGATTGACATAGCGATCTTCCAGGTACCAAATAGTAGTTTATGCATTGTAAGTAAAGCCCAAATTAAGAGCAAGCATATAAATACTTGCATCAATCTCAGAAAAATTTAGCCCATTCTTGGCATTGGAAAGAAACAACATCTTGAAATGATTGGGTATGATTTAAAATGTTTTTTAAATTTTTAGCATCATTATTTTTATTTTTTACTACTTTTATTAGTGACTCAATATATTCATTATTTTGTAATTGTTGAGTATATTTTTCTATTTTTTTTATAGTGGTTAATATATCTTCGCCGATTCGCTTCTTACATCCATCGATTAAATGTCCATTAAATCCATATCTGCTTGCCTGAAAATGATTGTAATTATATAAAAAATATAAATCTTCACTGATTGTTATAGGCCGCTCTTTCAAAAGATAGAGTGATAAGGATTGAAAATAAGCAGCTATTAATACTACTTTTTCTAATGTTAAAGGGGTATCGCATACTCTAATTTCTACTGTTCCAAACTTAGGTTGTATCCTAATATCCCATAGAAAATCATCTATACTTTTTATAATTCCTAATTCATAAATATCATAAAAATAGCGAGAAAATCTGTTCCAATTTTTTAAAAGGGGCATTGCTCCACTGAATGGGAAAGCTTTAAACACAGTAGATCTTGATGAGACAAATCCTGTATCGACTCCCTGATAAAAAGGTGATGAAGCTGAAATGGCAATAAAGTGGGGCACATAGCGACTAAGCGCATGAGCCAGATAAAGCGCATCCTCTGGATTATCACACCCTATATGCATATGTTGACCAAATACAGTGGCTCTTTTTGCAAGAAAGTCATATTTCTTTGCAAAAATTTTATACTCCCTTTTTTGAACAAATATCTTTTGAGTCTTCCATTTTTGAAAAGGATGAACTCCTCCACCGCAGAAAAAAATGTTCAAAGGGGAGCCTAGTTGCAACAAAAAATTATATAATTGACATAAATCCTGATATAACTCTTTAATCCCATGGTGAACCGAAGAGTTTATTTCTATCATACCTTGTGTCAATTCAGGTTTAATTTTTTGTTTATATTCACTTTTATGAATACTTTTTAAGACATCGCTTGCACGTGGGACTAAAGAAAATGAATAAGGATCAATAATCTGAAACTCTAATTCTACTCCGATGGTGACTTCTGAGGATTTATTAAAGTCTAATTGTTTCATTATTTGCCCTCAAAAGAGAATGAAATTAATTCCTGAAAAATTGCTATTACTATTTTTTGCTTTTATAAATTTTAGATGAGAAATAAATTAATAGATTTAAAAGAATAATTATTTTTGAATAATATGCTTATTTATTTTCCAAATATTTTAGCTATTATAATTATTATTTCCTAAAATAACTTATATACCTATTTTGAGTAAAGAAAATGTGCAGATTTGTTGCTTATATAGGGAAGGAAAATATAGTATTATCCGAGCTTTTAATTAAACCAAAAAATTCCCTTGTAAAACAAAGCCTTACTTCTCAGGAGTCGCTCACAGTGACCAATGGAGATGGCTTTGGAGTTGGATGGTATACTCCATTTGATAAAAACCCTGCATTATTTGCTTCGTTATTTCCTGCATGGAATGATCAAAACCTATCTTATTTGGCAAAAAAAACAAGATCATCGCTTTTTTTTGCTCATGTACGAGCCGCAAGTACGGGAGGTATTTCACATTTTAATTGTCATCCTTTTATCTATAAAAATTGGTTATTCATGCATAATGGCTGGATTCCTTATTTTGAAAAAATAAAACGTCAAATACATCATTTGTTGGAGGATGATATTTATAATTGGATCAAAGGAACCACAGATTCAGAATTGATATTTGCTTTATTTTTGCAATTATCAAAACAAAAAAAAATTAAAAATTCTCAGGATATACATACAGTATTATTAGAAGCATTAACTCTTATTACTAACCTGGTCAAAAAAAATCATCAAAAAGCCGTATGCTATTTTAATATTTGCATTACAAATGGAAAACATTTGGTAGCATTTCGTTATTGCACCTCTTCTCAGGCTAAGCCTGAGACTATGTATTTTTGCAGGAATAAAAATTCTCCTTCAGACTGTGTCATAATTGCCTCTGAAAAACTATCTACAAAAGAGATTGAATGGAAAATTATCCCTCGGAACCATAGTTTACTCATTGAATCTGATTTTAAACTTTCTTTAAAAGAACTTTGAGCATCCTCTCTCTTAGCGTTATTTAGGAACGGTTTTGCTGAAATTTCGCATATATTTGCAAAAAACTAACTCTAATCATTTAACGCATGGGCAAACTGTGCTAATTTATGTATATTTTATAGACAATAATTGTTGGCTTCATAGTGAAGGGATAGAGACATGGTTAAACCAGTTCATGTTTTAATAGTCGGGGGCGGCATCTCGGGATTGACTTTGGCTAATTTATTAATCCATGGTAATAAAAACGTTAAGTTTCATATAACTATGTTCGAATCACGTTCATCTTGCGATAGTAATGAGCAAAGTATCGGTGGGGGAATAGGGATTTGGCCACCAAGCCAGACTGTCTTAAGGAATATACCCAATTATCAAAAATTTATAGAACAATTTGGTTATATCATGCCATTTCCGAGTTACCGAGATGCAGATGGCAAAATATTAGCAAGAGCAAATGATGATTTTAGCGACCGGTTCCCTGTTCAATGTTTAAACCGCGATGATTTAATCAATATGTTAGCAGAAGGAGTAAAAAATCGCGTTGATGTGGAAATTATTACGTCACAAAAAATTCGCGGATACGAAAGAGATAATGAGCAAATCGTGGTTAATGTTGATGGCACTAAATATAAAGGTGATTTACTCGTCGCTTGTGATGGTATTCATTCCAAAATCAGAAATTGTCTTATGTCTGAATTAGAATTGCCTCCAGTCCGCGAGACTGACCTTGGTTATACTTATTTTCGCGCAAATACGTCACTTCCAGTAGATACACAAGATAAATGGTGGTCCCAGGCATTTGAAACATGGGGCCATAGCAACTCTAAAAAGTATGGAAATCATGAAATTCGCTTTGGTTATGTTCCCCTTAAGCCACCAAATGCCTTCTGGTTTATCGCGGTTAAAACACAAAAAGATCACAAATACTTATCGCCAATAAACGGTGTTCAGGTAGTTGATGAGGATACCAAAGAATTTCTGAAAGATTTGGTTAAGGAATGGAAGCCTATTCGCACAGCTTCTGATGAAATTGTAGTTGATTACGAAGCGTTAATTAATTCAACGCATAAAATACTGAGAACGGATATTGCTAAAATTGAGGGTGTTGAACAATTTCCCTGGACATCACAGGATAACCGGGTTGTTTTGATGGGGGATGCGGCTCATGCCACTGCGCCGAATATTGCTCAAGGAGCTGGCTTATGTATCGAAGATGCTGCGTGCTTGGCTTCCAAGCTAAACCGAATTGATTACTTAAAAGGTATAGCTGAGTACGAACAAGAACGAAAACCACGTGCTAAGACAGTGCAAAACGTTGCGGATTTAATTGCGTCTGTAGGACAAGTCCAAAGTCCAATACTTAAAATGTTAAGAAACGGGGTAATGCGGACTGCGAGTAGTTTTTTTCCCTCATTACAGCGAAGCATATTTGAATATTTTGTATCGTTCAGCTTAGGTGGTTCAACAAAGTCAAGATATTGGCAGGCTCCTAGATTATCGATAACTGATGACGCGCCTTCTTCTGTATTCGGTAGAGTTTTTCCTAAATTAGAGCAATTGGATAATCATGTAAAAGAATTTAAAACTTCAGGGATTGGCGGTAGTGGTACAGGTGTTGTTACCGTAGAAAAGCCCTCATCTTTTGCAAAAATACTGGGTGCTTTTGCAGGTTTTCCCCGTGATATGAATCAGCAACCATTTTATGCACAAGTAGTCAATTTATCCCAAGGGGCACAACGATGGAGTAGGGTATTTGGCTATAACACCCCGCAACAAAAAACATACTCAACCTCACACGCGCTTTATCGTGGGTTTAACCAACAACTGTATTTAAGTGAGGGTATAGGTGGTTTCCTGGACAGGGCATTTCGATTCATTTATCAAATAAAAATGCAATCAGATAAGTCATTAAAATATGAATCTCAAGGGCTCACATTCTTTGATTCTTTCCCTATACCATTACCCTCATTTTTATTGCCAAAGTCGGAATGGATCGAAAAACCGACAGAAGATGGATGGAAATTTGATGGAAAAATTTCTTTTCCTATGATTGGTACGTTATTACATTATTATGGCCACTTCCAGATTGACAAAAAGGATGTTGTAACGAATAAAAGGATAATTATAGCGGGTGGTTCCGGGATGATTGGCCAAGAGGTTTGTTTGGAATTTATCAGAAAAGGATATGACGTCTATTGCCTAAGCCGTTCTGCACAAACAAAACTCAATATTGATGGAGTTAAAGTCAGAGCTATCAATGAAGATTGGTCGGACTTAATTGACAAAAATACAATTATATTAAATTTAAGCGGATCAAATCCAGGTGCTAATAGATGGACTTCTTCAGTAAAATCAGATATTGCCGAATCTCGTTTTCAAATAATTGACTCCATAATTCAGAATATAGATAGGGCTTTTGAAAAACCATTAAAATACTTACAAGCGTCTGCAGCAGGATTTTATGGAAATGCTGGAGATACGATTTTGACCGAAGACAGCGAGCCCGATGTGGGTATTGATCCTGGAACCAAATTCAGAGTAGATGTGTGCAAAGAAATCGAAGAAAGAGCAAATAAAGCAAATTGTAACGTGATTAATTTAAGGCTTGGACATGTTCTATCTAATACAGGTGGTCTTTTGCCCTATTATCGCTTCTCTGGTTTCTTCTGTGCAGGTCGATTTGGTTCGGGGAATCAGTTTGTTCCCTTTGTGCATATCAAAGATGTTGCGAAGGCTATAGAGTTTATTGCTAGCAATGACGCGCTTATTGATGGGGCCATAAACATAACAGCTCCAAAACCCTGCAGTAACTCTGAAATGTTGAAAGAATTGCGATTAATTAAATGGGCGCCCGGAATACCTTTGCCTGAATCCGTATTAAAATTATTAATCGGCGAATCTTCTGTTATATTAACAGACTCTGAGCGAGTGGAGCCGAAAAGGTTACTCGAGAGCGGATTCCAATTTGATTACAATAATATTACTGAATCTTTGCATGGCTTGCAGTAGGCGGACTTTTTACCCTTTGCTCAGGGCTTAATTTTACTTTAATTAAGCCAGATTGGCGATGTTAAACGGAGATACTACCATTACAATCCTTCTAATATTTTAAAAATACTTTTATGAGTCTAGCTATTTTTCGCTGGATTAGGCTGTAAGTGTTTGGGTCGTCTTCATTTCGGCCCCATGTTATTTTGTAGTTCTCGGTTCTCATTTTCTTTCTTCATGTCATTTAGTTCTTTTTTAATTCTTGAAAATGAAGCTGCTCCTTTGTTATTTTCTCCACTATAAATAAAATGCTTTACTTTTCCCGGCAAAGTTCGGCTTGATGCCAACGCATCTTGAACTCTCTTTCCCTCTTGGCTATCCATAATAAGATGTCGTTTCTGTACTGGAACAGTATTTAATACATTGTTTAATGCTGTTTCAATTCTATCGGCCTTAGTTCCTTTATTAATAGAAAAGAATTCATTTTTACCTTCATCACGCAATTTATTGATTTCATTTTTAATTTTTTGCATCATTTCTTGACCCAGAAGGACTGTCTCTAATTCCTGCTTAATAGAGTTTAAAAGTTGTGCTTTATCAGAAACATCAATACATATCGTTATATACTTTATAAAATCTGTTATTTGCGTATCATTATTACTTATTGGATGTTGACGAATTTTATCAACTAGAGTAAAGCATTCTTTTAGGGCACTTTGATAAATTTCTTCTTGAGTATTTGCATCAGTGTCGTCCACTTCTTCATCAAGATCAGTTAATTCTAATAATACCTCTTCCAAAGAGATAGGTTGGTTTGAATTTGATAAGCGATGAATTAACTCGCCAAATTTCTGGCCTTTTTCTGTGTGAAATATAGGCTGATTAAAGTCCTTATGTTCCAGGGCTGATAGATCGCAACCAGTTAAATATTGATATATATTGTTAGCAACTATAAAAGCAGAATCACCTTGCATCCCCGCAGTAACCAGGAATGGATACCAATCGCTACTTGCTGCTGGACGGAGCGACTTGCTATCCGCTATTTTAAGATTCTCAGTTAGTTTGTTATCAATTAACCAATTAGTGTTTTTTGCATCAGAAAAAACAGCACCTATTTTTTTCATGGTTATTAAAATTTCAACCATTTGCTTAAAAATATGTGCTGCAGAGTTTAAAAGGTCATCAGAAGAACGAGCAACTGTCTCTCTATAGGCAAAAACATCCCCACCTGAACAAAATTCGGTAATAACTAAACCACTACTGATAAGAGGTATACCTTGTTTTGTCAAACCGTAATCAACCACAGCTACTCTATCGACTAATGCTGGCATCACCGTATGTCTCAAGGAAGGATGTTCAGACAGTTGTTGTTCCATATCCTTAGGCGCATCAAAACGATTATCTACCTTTAATATGAAGACTTCCCCAAATGGATTTTTGACAGCAAAATTTCTAGAATTAGTTCCTCCCAAAAATGTGATCCCATAACCTTCAGGGCAAGAAAGTTTGTCCCTGGCTTCTTTGGGTAATCCATTATTATCTCTTAAAACTTCGATCAACCGAGTAACCTGATTAGCATCCATATTGGCTATCCATTCTATAAATGGATCATCGTGTGTGACGCTTGGTAGATTTGCCAGTTTTTCATTAATTGACGCAACAATTTCTCTGAATTCTTTTTTTCGTTCTAAATTTAAATGTTCTTCAACAATAATGTTTCTAATTTTTTGCTTTAAATAGAAAAGTTTTTCAGGGTCATCAGTTAAGTTAATAGCATTCCAAAATTTTTGCAATTGTATGTCATTGTTTTGATTGATAATTGCAATTTTAGTTGTATTATTTAAATCAAATTCATTCACAGCATCTTTGCTTATTGAATAAATCCCAAAAATGCTAAATTCTTTCTTCATTTCATTAAACAGTTCAATTTGGAATGATTGATAAAAGTTAGGGTAACTCAGGTTATAGCTTGCGGGATATTTATCAGTAATGTCTTTTTGATAGTAATATATTTCAATTAAAATTTCATTTTTTTCAATTGAAGGTGCATTATTATATTCCCTTACCAAGCTGTTTAATTTTTTTATATCTTTATTGACAGACTGTATAAATTTATCGCTCTTGTATTCGTCCTGTGAAAGTAGAGCAAGTTCTTTCATGACGGAACCTCCAAAGGTTAATAACGTTTATTTTTACTGCCTTGTTTAGAAGTAAAGTTATTAATCGTTTTAATCATGCCAGTATTTCCAATCAAGAATGTACTATCATTTCTGGCTGGGTACCGATTCACGGTATTTTAAACAATTTAGATCAAGTACATTAAGTTCCATTAAATCGAATTATTTTTCATATACTTCTATTTTATTGGTTTGGGATTAACACTAACTTACTTGGGCATGAATGTATCGAATACATTATTCCGCTTGGCAATGGTTAATACAAAAGACTGCATGGAGCGCTATGATCAATAAGGCTAGCAATTTTAGGCTTAGGAGTTTTGCATTAATCTCTGCAGAAGAGTCGACTAAGAGAACAAGCTCTTTAGTTGCTTCTTCTGCAGAGATTAATCAGTTTTTCTGAACTTTCGGTAAGTCTGTGTGACTAAAGACAGGTTTGCTGGTTAATCTATAGCCTTGATGATTTTAAGAAGTGGTGGGATTTACGATAGTAGATAATGATGAATTATGACAAGCCTAATCTGTGTATGGTTGTTGAGGCAACGTTATCGCGTATGCGTGTTGTCTGTCCCTGGCGAGATCTATCCATAGAATTTGGATTCTGGAATTCTATTTAGCAACAACTCAATCGTTGGCCTCAAAAAATAAGTTGATGAAGATTTTTAAAGATCTCATACATGATCCTTATCTTGAATGGTAATTTATTGATAGCGGCGTTTTTTTTATTCAAGTTCGTTGAACTGCTGCATTATGCTGAGGAGGAAATACAGGTTTGGCTCTACATTGGTGAGTAGCTGCATAACAATTTCGTTTGTCATAAGCGCCATCTCCAGTAATTTGCTCGATAGGTCCTGGTAAGTAGTTTCCATCGAGACAACACTGTCGGTTACGTTCATTGCCACACTATCTAAAGAGTCCGCGCATCACGCTGAACAAGTCGTGGCAGGTAGGTGGGCGATGAATGGCCAACACGCTTTAGTAATAAAGCATTAGAAAAATGATC
The DNA here is from genome assembly GCF_004283175.1 of Legionella longbeachae. Lineage (GTDB taxonomy): Bacteria > Pseudomonadota > Gammaproteobacteria > Legionellales > Legionellaceae > Legionella > Legionella longbeachae. Next base: position 24,830 of record NZ_RXNW01000021.1, on the reverse strand, counting down.
TCATGCCCCTATATGAATTATATTGATAAAATCGTTGATATTGGAGGCAAGATGCTCTGTTTTAGTTTTATTAATTTTTGTATTTTTAACATGATAGTTTTAATCTTTATAGATCGTTAAGTAGACGAAAAAAACTATGGGCATTATTGAGCCAATACTATTAGGAATTGTTTTAAGTGCTGATTCATTTTCAGCTGCTATAGCTATGGGTGTTAGGCCCCATCGATTTAGTGACTCATTAAAATTTGCCTTTGCATCGGCTGGGGCGGAGCTAATAGCTGCTGTAATAGGGGCAGTTGCTGGTGAAGCCTTTATTTCACAGTTTAGCTCAATTACTAAGTGGATTGCATTTTCATTATTATTTATTGTTGCAATCCATATGCTTTATGAAGCACTTAAAAATTGGAAAAACAGAAATGATAGTATTCAGCTTATAGAGTTTCATCGCTTTGGCAAACTACTCATCGTTGCGATAGCTACAAGCTTGGATGCTCTTGCAGTTGGTGTTAGTTTAGGGGTTTCTAATAAACCCTTATTCCCTTACCTGGTTTCAATTGGTGGTTGGGCTTTATTATCAACATTAGTGGGTATGGGGATAGCAAAAAAAATACCTGAGTATTTATCAACAATATTTAATGTTATTGGGGCGCTTATTCTCTGTATTCTTGCAGTTAACATTTTGAAAATATGAAGATAACCATTTATTTTCGGTGGTGCGCCAAAAGAGTATTCGATGTATTTAAAAATGACAATACCTTATAACGCTTGAGTTATTAAGTCTAACTTGTCCTTTTACTCTTTCTCTTTTTTTTCTAGTTTGTGACCATCTAGAAATCGTTCACTACGCTCATTTTCTTGTTTCTCTATCTGCTTTTCCTTTTTGGTTCTTCCGAATTTAATACGATTTTCAGAGGCTTTTTTTTCATTTTCTAAACGATTTTTATTTTTTCTTTTTTTATTAAGATTAATCACGTTCATCATAGTGCACTTTCTTAGGTAATGTTATCTATACTATAGCGCATAATAGGTGGGTAAATCATTTAAATAAACAACTATATAAAATTAGATCCATGTTGTTAGGCTAATATCTATTCATTGAACAGATCCTTGTTCTTCAAGCACCTCTATGCGTCGATTTTTGCTCATGAGAATAAGGCTTAGCCATAATTTTATGTATTTGTGGATCTTGATATAAATTAGAGCGGATGGTTGCAAAGGTAGTTGAGGTAGGGCTATTAAATACAGATCTCAAGGAATGAACATGGGTATTTTCATCTGCTTCAGGTTCCATTTTAGAAATTCTCTTAATTTCAATGATGTTTTTTACAATATTTACTTCATTATTATGATCTATTTTGCTAAGAATATTCTTTAACTCATTAATATATCGAGGAGAAGTGTTATCTTCATTCCTAAATATTGAATCAACTAATAAATCATAAACAGCCTCTATATTCGCGCGTCGATCCAGGGGGTCAATTTTCATTACATTAAGATGGGTTTTTGACAAAGAGGCATTGCATTTATCAGATGTAGGTTGACTTAAGGTTTTTATGTATTGTAGACCATCAAGAAAAGTCATATGTGTTGCATTATATAACTTCAACGATTTGTTTAATTTGAGGCAAAGATCAGGGGATGATAACTTAAGTTGCTCTCCTTTGTTGGGATCAAAAAATGAATAAGTATCATCCTGGTTCTTTTTTATGAGCATGGAGTGTCCCTCCATTTTTCCAAATGATTTGGTAAAAACCATAAATTTAATGTAACAACCCACTTCAAGCGCATCTAATTTTTTAGTGAATAAGGTGGTATCGAGCTGTTTACCATCCTTACTTACATCCGATGAAGAAAAAAGGGAGTAAGGATATTTATTCAATAGATAGGCTTTTATTTTTTCAAGATGGCTACTGGTATCCAAAATGTGGCTACTTAAGACCCAGTCATTGTTCAATTGATAAAGTCCTGCCAATAAATGTATATCATTTAAATTTTGAGGCAAGATTTCATTAAAATCACCTAAGGATTCACTTTGCGAAGTTAAACCCATTAAATCTTCTCTAATAATATAATTACAAATTAATTCACAAAGACCTGAAAATTTAAGGCGAGCCTTATTAAGTGCTTGATAATTATTATCCTCTCTTAGTTTTGCAATAAAATCATCCTGGTTATAATATTTTTTTAAGGGTGCAGCAGGAGAGGGCGGGCTATGCCCTGGTTCTTTTGTATCATAAACGGAAACCATTTTTTGGGTTAAAAAATCCAAAACATGTTTAATGGATTCTACACTTTCTTCATCTATTGATTCATCCTCATCTCCATTTTTTTCAAGAAAGCCGCGTAATTTATTAAATAAATCAATTTCGTCTTCTTCAAGGGATGTAGTATTTATGTATTTTACTATGGTCGATAATAGTCGTGGTTTAAGCTCATTCAAAAGAGGAATTGCTTTAACATAAGTATCTATAAAATATAATAAATTTTGTTCTGGGTTTGTATTTATGGTTAACCCTTCTCCCAATTTGAATTTAATACGGTCTAAAGAGGAGTTATAAATAATTTCTAGTTGGCTAGGGTTCCAGATTTTTTTATCTTTATTATAAAACTCTTGTTTTATCCCTCTCAGCTCTCTAAACATTCCATGGAGATCATTTTGGGATTCCGCATTTTTTAAAATAATAAGATAAGAGTTTTTAATTCGTTGATTTCTTTTTAATAACTGCTCTATTTCTACGCAGCTGTTATCTGTAATTTTATCTTTGTCAAAATCAATCGAAGTAATGCCTATATTATGTTGCAAACAGTCACATAAACTCTGAACTGAATCAAAATCGTTTTCGGTTAAATCAAGATGAACCAGCGTATTATTTTGTTGAAGTGCTTCGCTCAAATGCTTTAATCCTTTATTACTTATTCGATTTTTTCGTAAAACTAAAGTAGTCAGGGAGTTGTTATTTGGAATGGCATTCGCTAAATTATGAAAGGCTTCATCACCCATGTGATTAGCGGTTAAGTTTAAGTACCTAATAGAGAAATTATTTTTAATTATTTCAGTAGCTAGAGGGTATGCTTCAGCGTTAAGTCCATTAGAGGATAAATTCAGGTAATTTAAGGACGGATGACCATTTAAAGCTTCAGCTAAAGCCTGTAATCTCCCAGGAGCAGATGTGTCTAATCCACAAGATGATAAATCCAATTTCATTAACTTTTTATTATTTTGTAAACCCTCTGTTAAATACTCTAAATTGTAACTACCCAAATCGTTCTTGCTCAGGTTTAAATTTTTTAAAGATGTACTCTCACTCAAAAGCTCAGTTAAGCCTGTATAAAATTGTAATGAGCAATCTCTAAAGTTAAGTTCCTGAATGGATTCATGTGTACTTAATATGTGGAATAAATAATTAGTAATTCCTCTAATATAACAACCCTCCAAGTCTAACTTTTTTAGGCTTCTATTTTCCTGAAGAGCAATGGCAATTGTATTTATTCCGATCTCATCAATAGCAGTATAACTTAAATCAATTTCTTTTAAAGTTGAGTTAGACTTTAAAAGACTCGCAATATAAGGGGCCTCTGCATTTCCAATATAATTATCCCTTAGGCTCAACGATTTTAAATATGTATTATGAGATAAAGCAGCTGTTAATAGTTTTATGAACGCACCACTAACTTCTTTTTGGGGTAATTTTCGACACCATAGATATTGTATTTGGGAGTTATTTGCTAACTTTGGTAAAACCATTTGCCATACAGAAAAATCTCTTTCCAGATCCGATAAATCTAGGGTGCAGTTCGCCTTTTGCAAGCTTTTAACTATAGGAGCTTCATATAAATAGTATGAGCAATAGCTTTGTATGAGCGAATCAAAAAGTAATATTTGTGCAGTAAACATGGAATTCTCGGTGTATCAATTTAATATAAATTATAGGGTAATTTGGTTGCTTGTACCTGATGAGAACCCTTACTATCCCCTTAGAAACGTGATTTTTTTAAAATCATATATAACGTTCACTTGTCATTATTATTTGACTTGGGTTGCTATGTCTCTTGCAATGGCATCGGTATGTAACCACTATTCTCGTTTCTTCCCTAGTAGTTGCCAAAGCCAATATGTGCCGAAGGATCCTGATAAATTAGGAGGATCCCATACAGACCCAAAGTACCCATATTCAAAAAATCCACAATGAACTCGGAATTAATGATTACCCTGTCGGTATCACAATTTGGAGTGCCTTACCTGCTGTTATTGATATGAGTCAACAACCATTTGACACGGGGTACATGTTCATCCTCGCTACAGGGATGGCTAGAAGAAAGCAATTGATCAAACCTGTGAAGTCGTACATTGCTGTTACCAAAACCATTATTTTACTATCACAGAGCTTGATGCTGTGGTATTTCCCATGTATAGGATAATCAACATGACATCATTTTGTCCTTTTGGATACAAATTACAATCATACTTGGATAAGTGATGTTACTGCTTTTCAAAGTTTTCCAGTGGAATTCAAATGGATGCTGAGGCTTTGCATACCGTTGTACCTGAGCTGATTGCACGACAATATGCATTATTGATCCATGGCGATATGATACTTGATGCCTTTGCAGGCATGGGGGCGTCAGGCTATTGCCGTGCAAGATACTAAAATTTCATCAAGGATTGACAAACTTTGAGACTTTAAGGTCTCAAATTTACAGATTCTGATAGAACTAGATCCATATCATTTTCTTCAGTTCCATCGCTTTGAGCATGATCCAACAAACTAACTTCAGAGATGTTACCAGGTTCGATAAGTGGTCTATTAAGGTAATTCTCACTATTTGAAGAAATAGTATTTTTCAATCCAGCTTGTTGACAGAAGGAATTTTTTAAGTGAGCTAATGATTTCAAGGATCCTAAGCCTACAACGTCATCAGTTAGGTTCCCTGTTGTTCTTCCAGCCTGGATATTAGCTGGATATTCAGTCAATTTTGGCAGCGCCAAATCCTAATGCGCCACTAATCAGGGCCAGACCACCCCCTGTTGTAGCGGCAACAGCAACTGCTCCTAACATCCCAACTCCCAAAGGAGCGAATACCCCGGTAGAAACTAAAGCAACTCCCCCAAAAGAATGAAAATCTTATTACTGGTAGCAGCTATTGCTACTTTTGCTGCCTGGCTTGCAGATATTAAATCAATAGGCAAAACTTCTGATTTTCAAGCGCATTCGGCTAAATACACCTCCGCTTTATCCATCGTATTCCTCGGAAAACACGTGTTGAAAAAAACGCTTCTTTTGACTCAAGAGCGCTTTCAGAATGTGTTAATGATGCTTTATCAACCCACTTATTCAAGCTCAATATGGAGACACTCAAATTTGATTATATTTTGTGAGGTCGCGGCATGTAGGCGGTGGGGATGAATTGTCAACACGCCTTAATCTCAATGTATAATTTATAAGTTTTCTGGTTGATCAATAGATTTAGGTAAGATAAGTTTTTTGGATTAGACTAAGGGGTTTGAGACTGTATGGTATTGATTTTCAGTATACTGCCTCTCCATGATTGTTGCTCTCAGGGACATGCCTCGGGACATTGACACCGTCGCCCTTATCCCGAACATGGATCTCATGGAATGCTTTATCCGAAACTCAGCTTAAAATTGAGGAAATGGTGAGTTCGATTTTTATACCCATGAAGATGCGATATTGAATTTCATCTCAATTTAAATAATTAAAACCTTAGCCCCTGGATTGGCTTTTACCCAATTAGCCACATAATCGATATAGTTATTTTTACCAACCGCAATACATCCACGCGTTGAGTAGGGTAAGTTGTTTAACCAACCAAAGCTGTTAGAGGACTGAGTTGGTCCATGGATCCCTACATCTCTACCTGTATATCCTGCAGCCCGTTGCTTTGTAGTTGGATAGAGAATGGGAATAAAGACTTTAAATTGATTGGATTTTCTTGGATGAGCTAACCCATATAAACCAATTGGAGTTTTATTATCGCCTGCCTTTTTTTTGCCGATACCTTTATTTCCGAGAGCTACTTTGAAGGTCTTAATTACAGTGCCGTTTTTACAAATATTCAAAATTCGCTTTGTGGTGTGTACATTAATTCCACTTGATAAAGGACAAGTCGCGGTACCTGCGAATAAAGCGACAGGAAATAAAATAGAGATCATTAAAGATATTGCTTTTATTTTCATATAAGTAGACTAAATTTGTTTAAAATGGGCAATAATTATTCCATAATATTACTATTATTCATAGGGGGGCAGGCTAAATTTTCGCTATTTTTCAATTGACGAAGTATCAAGGGGTTCTTAAACAACATAAAGTTGGTATAACGGATGCAAAATACCGTACTAATTTGCAATATTTCTGATATGAGCTTCCATTCCCTTTACAAGTACTTAAAGAAAAAAAGAAAATACAAGAAGAGGAAAAATCAGGAATGGATATCATTAAATGTATAGTTCTAAAATTTCTACAGATTCTATGAGAAATTATATCATTATGGGAGGTGGTCCAGTCGGGTGTTATTTAGCTTATGCTTTATTAAAGCAAAAAAATGCTCGTGTTTTTATACTTGAAGGCCGTACTTTCGAGCGCCCTCAGGTTATTCGTATTCCTTACTGTATTGCCAAAAATTTACCTGAATATGTAAAGAATATAATGTGGGCAGATGAAAAAACACGTTTACGAATATTTAATACATATCAAGCAGAAGATGAAAGCTTTTGGCCAAAACCAGGTTATCCTTATTGGCCATGGATTAATATAGGTTTATTTCAAGAAAGTATGATCAATTTTCTTCAAAATAGTACCGAATTTAAAAATCGATTCTTTTTCATTTCTGTTTACTTCGATTTAGAGAAAATTAACTACCAATCACAAATAAAAAAAATACTTTCCGCAAACCATCCACAAATTATAGAAAATATAACTGCAATATATTGTACTTGCGGAACCTATGCAAAATCGTTAAGAAGCGAACTAAACCTTCTCGATGGGAAAATATCTGAGCCAAAAGGCCATGGTGTATATTTAATTTATCAAAATAAAGGTATAGAAAATTACCTTAGAAATTCAAACCCTATTTTATATTCTAAATTGGGCGAAAATGGAATTTCTTATGCGGCATCTAATAATTGTAACTATGATGTGCAGCTATATACCTATCCATCTGGTGAATTATCATCTGTTTTAAATGAAATACCAGAGGATTTTATTCAATGTGTTAAATATAACTCTATATCCAATCGATTTGATATGACAGGGAGTGGTTTATCTGAAAATTCAAAACAATGGTTTGAAGTTTATAAAAAAATTATTATTAATGAAACGAATAAACATGGAATTGAACTACCATCCGATTTAGAAAAAATACAAATCTTCTATGCCTCTCGTAGCGAATATTATTGGAATAGGGCTGCAATAAAAGTTCTATGGCAAAAAAATCATGTTCCTATATTTTTTCTTGGGGATAGTGCTGGAAGCACCGATTATAAATTTGGTTTGAGCGTTGGCCGTGGATTTTTAGCTGTCGATATGCTGATAAATTCAATGCAATATTATCATTATGATTTTGATAAAATTGCTGCAAATTATCAAGCATATTGGAACAGGATAATACTTAGTGAATTTAATAAGGGACCATTATTGCCATTAGAACCATGGATTCAATATCAATATTTAATAAAAGGAAGAGAGGTCGGGTTTCAAAATAATAAATTTATTCATTATATTGATAATGAACAATATGAAATTTATTTAGATGAGTATCAAAATCTTTCAACGGATTTTTCAAAAACCAGCGAAAAGAGCGCTATTTTATTTATTAACACCAAAGCGATAAAAGAAAATATCAAAAATATCATTTCTTTTGGGAAACAATGTTCCCATTCAAAAATAATAGGGGTGATAAAGAGCAATGGCTACGGATTAGGCTCCAAATTAGTTTCTGATTTAGCGATAGAAGCAGGTATTGATTTTTTAGCGGTAGCAAAATTGCAAGAAGCAATCGCGTTAAGAAACTCCGGGATTCCCAGCACTGTACGCCTCATGACTTTTGAAGCTCCTATGATATATGATCTTAGCACTTATGCTGCCAATCAAATTGAGGTGATTATACCTTCTAGCAAGAATGCAGCATCCATAAATATGATTGCAAAATGGCTGCAAAATAAGCATCGCGTTTTGGGAAAGTTAAAAGTACACATCATGGTTGATACTGGTTTACGGCGAGATGGCGGGTATGAGAGTAATATACCCGATTCAGTTATGGAAACTATCTCAAAATTACAACTTCTTGATCCTAATCAAGTGGAGTTTGCAGGATTATCGACACATTTAGCTTGTTATCGGTGCACAGATTATAATGGAGATGAAATCATTAATTTCCGTGCCCTGCAATTCCATAGATTTGAGAAGGTTATAAAGTTTCTTTTTTCACAAGGCGTTCAGATACCCTTGATCCATATTGGCGGGGGTCTCGCGCTTCTTGCTGAAAAATGGCCGTTGCAGTTTGAAAAATTTTTAAAAGAATTTAATGTTGGATTTTATACAAGAGTTGGGCATGGGCTTTATGGCATGGAACTTGAAAAGGATTTGCATTTGGATAGCCCGCGGCTACGTCAAGTTGTGAAAATGGATTTACAAGTACGCAATGTTTTTTATGTTGAAGAAGGGGAGCCTGTATCTTATGGTGGTTATTGGCGCGCGCCTAAAGATGGTGCTTGGATAGCTACCCTGGCAGGAGGATGGGCTGAAGGAGTCCCGCGTACAGCCCAGACATTAGGAGAATGGCAACATGGGATGATGGTTTGTATCAATAATCATCAATATCCTATCGTTGGAAAAATTAATATGAATGCCATGATGGTAAATTTGGGATCTTTGACTAAAGTGAAACCAGGAGATAGGGCAATTATTTTTGGATGGAGTGATCATGAACCAAAATTGAATGATTTAGCACAGCTAAGTGGTCAAATTGCCCCATCTATTATGGTTAATGTGCCAACCTCAATGCCAAGGGTTGCAGTATCAGAGTAATCCTTTTGTATAGGGTGGCGAGGTAACAACCCTAGAGTTTTTTGTAAAAGTTTTGGCCATACAAAAGAATTGGACAAAGCTATATTAAGACAACATACAAAAACTTTGCGGAAAGCCAGGCACAGGTTCAGAAACGGCTTTGGTATTCTAATTCATTGATATCCATGAATATATTAAGTATTCTATTGACTCATCATTTAAATTATACGGATACAATAAAATGGTAATAAAAGCGTTTTTTGCAGGGTTAGCTTTGGTATCTACCTCAAGCTTTGCTATTTCATCAATTCATATTGATAATGTGTCGTTGGCTAAAGAATGTGATAACTTGGCTCTAAAAATTGCTGATGTAAAAATTCAGGAAACTGATCAAACATGCCAGTCCAATCTTGAAGTTGCAGAAAATAAGGTACGAATTTCGGGGAGATATATCCTTCAAACGCAATATTTATTAGCTTCTTACAGTTTGGCTGGGGCAACTGTATATTTGAACGATGAGCACACGCACATGTGCTCGAACTATCTCTCACTTCAGAAGCTAAAACTTGCTTTAGAGCCAATTAAAGATAAAATTGCAGGCTTGGATTGAAATAAACTGCCAGAATACATAGTTAAAATACCAGGGGGAGTGCGACAGCGCCTTCCTCTGCAAGCCAGTAGCCAGGGCTGACCATGGCTTTGTGTGCTGCTCTAACTTCAGCTTTTCTATATCCTTTTGGCATTGAAAGATAATAGTTATTAAAACATCACTCCCAAAAGAGCATTGCGAATGATATCAAAAATTTTGAAAGCGGAATTTAAGGTGTCAATCAGTAATATGCCCATTAGTAAATGAGATTTAATTGTGGACTTCCTGGGGTGGAGATGAATGGTCAACACGCCTTAATATTTGACAAATAAAAGATTCTAATTAAAAATCAAAGCTTGACATTAATAAATGTTAGTTACCAATAAATTATAATTATAGAGGGATCTACCATGAAAAAAATTTTTTCGTTAAGTTGGATATTATTAGGGTCAAGTTTTATTCTAACACACGGAATAGCAATAGCAAACAATCCTCCCGCCTATAATAATATTACTGTTAATTGTCCTGCTACATCTTATCAACAAAACAACACAAATTTCATAACAAACTTTGGTAGCTATATAGGGGGATATGGTACTGCAAGCATAAATTATGCTACACCATATCAAGCATATTTTATTTCGACGGGAACCATACAAGATATCCCAGCTGACTTAACAAGCTATACTTTTCTAACCACTACTTATAATAGCACTTCAGGCACTGTAACATGTAGCTACCAATCTAATGTATTTACAAGCCCTGTATTTTCTATATCTTATAACTTCACTAATGCTTTGGGTGGTACAGTGGTATCGCAAGGTAACAATTATATTTCTATTAACCTACCTTTTGGGCTGGTAAGCTAAATTAAATAGTATGTATAGCCTACATTATGCTTCACTAATGTGGGCTATATATGGTTCCAATCGGTTACATCATCGCCAGTGATCTGCTGTCAACAACTGTCTGAAGATCAAAGAAAAAACTGGACTGTTTCGTTTCAAAATAAGAGTTAGTAGCCGACCAAAAAACGCCCCCTTTGTGCTCCTTGTAAGACAAAATCTTTTTATATGCCAACTTGATGGCCACAACCAGGTTCTAACTCATGAGCCTCAGACTGTTTTTCTGATTGGAAAAATTTAAATTGATAGATATTATCAGCCAAAAACCATTTAGCCAAAATATCACAATTAGTTTTCACGTTTTCCATCGTCAGTTTTCTTAAACCCTGTCTAATTAGTGTTTGAGCTTCCAGGGGGATAATTTTATACCCTATAGTCAACTCTTTATCATTTTGTAGCAAATACTCCTGGATCACATGCAATTGTTTTTCAATCTCAAAAGTATCTTCAAGATTATGAAGTTCAGAACAAATGGCCATTAATCTCATACAATGAATACGATGTTGCAAGCCTTTGCCAATAGTATTGACAATATCTTCACACCAATTGTCAAGCTGATACTGGTTATCAGTAAATTGGCCGCCGAGCCTAACCATTAACCCATTTAAGGCAGTATGTTTTTCCTCTTCTGTAAAGAGAATTAATGTTTTCAACAATGTATTATGGACATTTACTAGAGTTGTATTTAAAGTTTGCTCGGCTTTGTCTGCAATGTTTCTCAATGCATCAAAAAATTCATGAGTATTAAATAGATACTGATAATCTCTTAATGCATTACTTGGGGGAAATCGATCTTGATAAACAGTATTTAAAATATTTCGTTTTGCAAAAAATGATAAAATCTTAATTTGCCCTAATTCATCTAAAGCCCAATCATGATCAATTTTATAAAGATGTTTTTTATTTAATACTATATTGCCAAGATGCAAATCCCAATCTGACACTAAAAAACTCGTGGCAATAATATGACAAAATTCTGTCAAAAATTGACTATCTTCTTTATATTTTTCATTTTGAAATTTCGAAAATAATTGTCCGCTTTGAAATAGAGAATTTCGGGAGGTAATAAAATCCAGATGTCTGGGAACGATAGTTTTTAAATTAGCCAAAAATGGCTGAGTTAGAAATACACTATCTTTATCTGAACAAACGGCCTGAGTCGGCAATATGCTTGAACAAAGTGGATGGGCTATAGCACTCGCAATTGTGCTTGCTAAAATATCTTCTAAGTGCTTGGCTTTTTTAAAAATAAATTGCTCTTGTTGTGGATTTTCATATATTGCTGCATTTTTAATATGAGGAGGTGTTGGTTGCAAGGTATAACCTTCAAATTCAAGATATTTAAAGCGTAACGGGAGAGTAGGTTCATTAGATGCAATTGGCTTTTGTAATATACTCAACCATTTATTCACCAGAGGTTCTGATATGAAAGACTTTAAAAATGCTTCAAAAACAGTTTTGGTGATGATAAGAGCTTCCGTAGGAGATTCAAGTGAATTGATTTCATACAGGGATTTTAATTCTAAATACAAATTGAAAATTTTATTTAATGCAATAAAGCTTTTTTTGTCTATTTTTTGTTTTAATTCTTCCTTTATCTGAGATAAAAGTTCAGCGGTATTTTCTCTTAATAAGACAATTACAAATGTTTCTGCTGCAAAATCAGTAATCTTAGTTAAAGATTCTTCATTCAAATTAACAACGATATCATGAAAAACTGTCCAGTTATCAGTGGAGATAAGATTAAAGATATCAGTTTTAAACTCATCTTTAAGTTCATCCCAGTTAAAATGACTCACATACTCAGGCTCTATCTCTTCAATTTTGTCAAAAAATTGATTTAATAATATATTACATCTATTGATAAACTCATATTTTCTATAGGCAAAAAAATAAAGATAAATGATTTTTGCTTTTTGTATGATATATTCAAACATGTTACTCTCCTGTAAATCTTATCCCTTAAATTAAAACAAATGGTTTGCAATAAAATTTAGTGTTAATTATATTTTGAGTGTGCTCCTTTATTGGTCTATTTATTTTTGAAATTAGCATAAAATAAATATATAAATCAATAATATATTATTCATTACCACAGGCTCGAACCAATCACTTAATTAAGAAAGATCCGTACAAAACATTTTGGGTTTACAATCTATAGGCAGAGAATTTGAGCACTATGCGGTGGGCAACTTGGAACGATATTTTTAAATTGACAGAAAGAATTTGCTTCTGTTTTTGATTGCTGGTACTTACTGTAGGATACGTGGAAAACCTAAAATAACTTATCGATGACGCACGCGCGAGGTGTAATTCACTTGGGCCATAGTTACTTTTAATGCACGCCCCACCAGCAATTGCCCATTCATTTTTAAAGAGGATTCAGCTTCTTGCTGGGTACTAAAGGTTATAAAGCCAAATCCTTTGACGTGGCCAGTAAAACGATCTTTTATTAAAAGAAGTTCCTCTACTTTACCGTATTTAGAAAACTCTGCTTGTAATGCCGCTTCGGTAATTCCAAAGGGTAGGTTGCCTACATAAATTTTATTTTGTCTCACGGTATCGTCCTTAAAGTAGCCACTATAAAGTAACCACTACATCTGCAATGAGGTATAGTGGTAGAAAGAATATTGGTTATTTGAATTAAAGGGCTATTATATTCTGTGCTTGAAGACCTTTTGCTCCTTGCGTTACAATGAATTTTACCCGTTGACCTTCAGTGAGAGTCCTAAATCCGGAACTTGCAATTTCTTTAAAGTGAGCAAACACGTCCGGGCCACACTCTTGCTCTATAAAACCAAATCCTTTAGTTTCGTTGAACCATTTAACAACCCCATTTACTGTTTGAGACATAAGTATCCTTAAATATTTATTAAAATGCCTGTATAGGCGAATTTAGCCGGAAACCGGTCAAAAATTAAAACTACAGAGCGTGGGATTAAATGAATAAAACGACGATTTGGAGAGTGTAAAAGTAGACATTTTCTAGCTAATTACCATTATACTATTGTTTTAGGTTATAAGCTAATCTTATTTACAGGAATGTTGCTAAGTCGCGTCAACCAGTCTTAATTAAGGACTAGATAAACATATTATTTGATTATTTTATCTTCTTTTCTTACCTTTCGTCCCCCCATGGTATGTATTATATCGACATAAAAAATTTTCTTATTCTACAACAATAGATTTTGGTGAATCTGAAGTTAATCAACCCGTTGGGAATAGTTTAGATTTTTTTATTTGGACACTCACTCAGGAGGGTGAAAAATAATGTTAATTTTTAAACATTAATGTCACGTTTGCTGGCGCATAGTTATTTAAAACAGGGCTATACTTGGACTATATTCTAGGCAGTCTTTATCCAACAACGGGAATACTGGAAAGATTAGGTGAGTCATAAGAAGTTACCTCGCGGAATCGAAACGCGGCGCCAGAGCCAATGACTTGTGGGACAAGCCGACCTGATAAGGAATTCTTAGCAGAAGCATGGTTATAGTTACGTAAAAAGTGCTTGTGCAGTTGGAGAACAAGGTTGACATGTATGAACATGAGCCATAATTTCTTTTAAAGAAACTGATGAAAATTACTTTTTCCTATTATTAAGTGAAATCTTAGATTGTTTATAAATCTTGATTTAATGTTCTTTAAATTTTCCCTATGGGAAGAATATATAATGGTTCCTCTTTAATATCCAGGATCGCCTTAACTTGATTTTCATCAAATGCGCCTATGGAAACGGTTCCAAGATTTAACGATACAGATTGCAAATAAATATTTTGTGCAGCGTGACCAGCCTCCATAAAAACAAATTTCTTCCCTTTATCGCCATATTTATTCGTTGTGCGAGAAAATTCTGCTGCTATAACAATAGCAACTGCCCCTAATTCGATAGCATCTTGTCTAAATGCCGCTTTAGCAAGTTGGACCCGTACATCATCATCTTTTAATTTTTTTAACACATGTTTAGAAGGTAAGTAATGGTATATGCCTGATGGTAATTTATCTATGTTCCCACTTACTAGATAAACTTCCAATGGATAAAGAGCCCCTGCTGAAGGAGTCGTACGAAAACCATTTTTGGAGGTTATACCTTGTGAGGCCCAGAGTAATTGAGCAACATGCTGTAATGTTATTGCTTCATCCTTATATAGCCTTGCGGAACGACGTTTTTTCAATACTTCTTCAATAGAACTATTACTGATGTATGTTGGGTTAGGTAATTTTATTTCAGCTGAGAATTTGGATTGCAGCGTTATTTTAGGCTCTTTTGACAATTTTCCTGGTATTACAATCAAGTAAAAACAAATTAGAATCGTTAATATTAAGAGGGGTATCTTTTTGCGGTGCAAAAATTCCATTTGTTATTTCCTGAAATATATTTTCATAGAAATATATTTATTTTGAATGCATCCTTTAACTTTTAGCATGAAGGATTTTATAAGTAAATTTATTATATTTAAACCATAATGAAATAAGAATAATTCACAAGAAAAAAATAAATTCCTCTCCGCTAAATAGGGAAAGTATTATGAAGCCATGGCATGCATTAACTGAAACGGGAATTAAATGAACTTATAGATATCAGACCTGTGCATTGGTATTCCATATTAGCGCGACAATTTCTAATTTTTTTAATTTTGATTCTTATAATTGCAGCCATTTTAACTATTATTATTTTTAACTCTTTTCTAGAGTTTTTCCATGAGTTGAGGGCTGAAACTACATTGAGGGTATTAAAAAAAATGCTCTCACCTTAATGCTCTATTATCAGTAATAAAAAAGAGGAAAATTACGAAGCTAAAAATCTTAGCCCTGGCGATCGCGTTGTTCTAAAAAAATGCAATATTGTACCCGCCGACATTAGACTAATCGATTCGGTGAATGTTATGATTAATGAGGCTGCGCTAACTGGTGCATCTCTCCCTGTAGAAAAACATAAAGATCCATTGCCAGTAAAAACTCTAAAATCTATTCAACGAAATAAGGCTTCATGGGCACACACATTCTTAATGGCCATGTTTGGATGACAGCAGATTTTCCATGTACGCTCGGGCTTCAAGCATAGCAGGTCTGCTGTGCTTTTGATGATAAATTAGACGCTGCTTTGCATCATGCCCAAGTTGTTTGGATTCCTCATCCATCTTAAATGGAATTGAACGACTTTTCATGATGGGCAGACAATGTTCTGGGTAAAATCCCTGTAACTCATCAAAATTACGAAAGCCATGAGACAAGCAGTGGCATACAATGGTGTCATGGGTCTCTGGGATATTATGACTTAGTGCATCACACATTTGGATGACCCTACCATTATTATTCCTTGTTGACGAGATTATATCTTTTAAACAAGGTGTACGGCTATTCAAGCGAAGACAGTTTCTACTACTCTGAACGTTGAGAACGATATTCTATTGAACAACATGGGTTTCTGGATGGTTCTTAATATTTTATTAATTTTTATCAGTTATAGTACTGACTTTTGCTTGATTATGCCGTAATGAAAGAAAATAACTGTAGAAATCTGACAACTGACGAAATCCGCAACGCCACACTTCACTATTGGTCAAGGCTGCAAAAGACTGCGACTATCCCGTACTCTTTCGATCTATCCATTATACCGCAGCACGTCAAGGCTGACGCATTCAAAAGTTTTTCGCAAAGTTCATTTGATCCTTTAAATTCTCATAGTATTAATTGGCTTCAAAAAATACTTCAACAATGGGAAAAGTCTTGTGAAAACGCAGTTAAATTCATCTACGTTGACAAAATCAACACGAATGTTTTTAATGGTATAGTAATAGCTAATTGTGACAACCTGAAAGCAGCCAATGGATATTGGCAACGAGTATACACATCATCGGGAAAGTTTCAATTTGGTCTGGTATGTATTCCTTCAAATTACTATGACAATTCTGGTAAACTCATAGCATATAATCTTAGAACCATTAGTCATGAAATAGGGCATGCTATTGGCTTAGCACATCTACATGATGTAGAGTCTATTCGTGTCTATTTGCAAAATACCTCTCAAGGCAGGGGATGTTCGGTAATGCCATATCTCGATAGAATATCATCAGATGCAAGCTTATGCGTAGATATGGATAATTGTTTAAATTCCACCTATGCCGTTATGCCTGGTCCGTTAGATGCACAAATGTGTCAAGCAATCTATGGAAAAGATAGTCTATTTTTTCATAACCCTAGCAAGTTAGAAGAAATGCGGAACTATGCATTTGGAGGCGCATCCATAGGATATAACCTTGGGATTCGTAGTGCTACGGAATACCTTTTTATGCGCTTGGGTGATACACATGTAAGCGCCCGCTTAAAAGTTCTTGCGATTTATTATGCCGTTGTTCTTTTAAAATTGGTGTATGACTCTAGCACAAGCGACTACTTAAGTCTTTTTGAGCAGGTTCAACAGCTTATGATCCCATTAGGTGGAGAGTTATGCCACATCACTTTAAATTTGCTTTCAGACTATCTACGTGCCAACAACCTGAACATGCTTGGTAATATCTTAGAAATGACTTCCACCAGTTTACAGTTTCTCGCCTTCGGTCATGGACTCTTAGAGACAGCCAAAGGAAGTTTTCATATGAGTTGGAATTATGGAGCTGCAATCCTTTCTGGTGTCGCCAGTTATGGCATTTCTAGCTCCGTAGGTAAGTATCTGGTTAACAGTTTTCTCGGTCCGGAGAAGGTAGAAAATTCTGGTGTTGTTGAACAAGCACCCCAAAAAAGTCTCATCCCATCTTTATGGGGTTTTTTTGGTACAAAAAGACAAGACAAAGAAGGCGATACCCGGACATTAACAAAAAACGAGCACTATAAAATGTAAATGCTTTCTTATAATTTATCGTTAAATCAAGCATATTAAGTAAGTTTAGGGATCTTTTACTAATCGGCAAAACATGTTCATCATCGTGTTCTGTTTTAACTACCGCAAGACTATATGACGATTTTGCATGATGGCAATTAACAATGAGCTCTGATAAAGCCGGCAGCGGCTTACTTTTTTGCTAAATATCTTTTTTCCATGCTCATTGATAGCGTGCAGCTAAAACACGATTAATATAATACTGGATAGACTACTTATCCTGATTCCAATTCAAATTCTTTGGATTAACTTGGTAACCGATAGTGCTACTGCTATATCATTGGCTGTGGAGCTTGCTGAAAGTGATGTTATGGAGCAGCCTCCTAGACATATTAATCAGAGTATTATCAATTTGAAGTCTATTTTACTTCTCGGGCTATTCGGATCTTACATCGCAATAGTTAGCTTCTTCATTTATCAATATTTATGTTGGTTCATTATTTCTGTAGTATTATTTTATGCAAATGTAAGATACAAAAATGAAGATGACTCAATAAATTACCCACGACTCATAAATTTTTTTAGCAACTGGAAGATCTGAATTATATTGTTTCATTAATGATGTATAGCTCCAAATATAAAATGCTAATCCATCTTCCCTTAAAATGACTGTATCCATTTGCTTAAATTCTTGATTCTTATATTTGTATGTAAATATTAAATATTCCCCATGAAATTTTTTGGGATTTTGAGGCAGTTCTATTTCTCCTTGATCTAATAATTTGGGTTCTGTGGTATTCTTAAAAATTAATGTTTTTAAATCATCCTTTAATTCCTGAATGGTAGAATATTGACCTTTATTTTTTTTTGTAAGAAGAGTACGGATCGTTATCCTTGAATGATAAGAGTTAGAGTCTTTTTTACCTCTAAAGATAACAGTTCCTTTTCCTGATTTAATATACTCCCAGTTACTCGGGTATTTAAGCGTGTATCTATTGGTTTTATTATCAAAATCGATCCATGTTAGTTGCTGATGTGTTAACGAACTTGATGGCTTGAATACGTTATGATTTATATCTATTCCTGCGCCAGTATAACTTACCTTAATGCTTAAAATTTTCCATACTCCATCTTCCCAAATTAAACGATATTCAACCGGGGTTTTTGCACCATCTTTTGCAGTTAATGTTCCTTTAACAAACCCCATATTATTTTCAATAATTCGCTCATTAAAAAATGCATCATCATTATCTTTTAATGATGGATACTGGTTTATAAATTTTTCAAAATCAGGGAGTGATGTTACTTTCTGGAAATCTTTTGCAGTATATGAGTATGCTTTTTCAATATCACCAGCCTTTAATGCATTAAGTTGATGATTAATAGAGTAAATCAAGCCACTTGTCAGGAATAATACGATTATAAAAATCGTACCAACAAATAGTAACAACCAAGCCAACACTGCCCCAATTACCAATATTGCTTTTTTAAATGAGGATTGACTTTGGGTTAGCTGAATCAAGTTGCCGTTTTTATCTTCAAACTTGTTAGTAACTATTAGGATTAGATCTACTAAATACCAAATACCAAACCCTCCTAATGTTAGCAGCATGATTAAGCCGGTATATATTTTTCCTACATAAATTCGGTGAATCCCGATAACTCCTAAAAATAATCCTAAAATAAGAACAACAATAGGTGATCTCTGAAGATTTTCTTGGCCTGAATATGGCCTTTTTGTCTGCGGAAAAGAGGGGGTTAATTCTATAGGTGCACCACATTTACTGCAAAAATGAGCATCTGTTGTTAGGTTATTTCCACAATTTCTACAAAATTTGGGTGCATCCATGCATATTCTCCAATTTAATATTGGTGCATTCCGAATAATATCTAAACTCTATGGACAAGCCTCAGAATGTCAGGGAATAGAACGAAATGTAAATAAACCTTATTTTTATAATAGATTAAATTTTAATAAACTCAAAAAATCAATCGAGGTTAGGGTTAACAATTAATAGTCATTTCAATTTAGAGATTTATAATCTGCTTTGCTCTTTTTAAGTTACGAATTTACACTAACAAATGGATCTATTTTTTTAACAATCTGAAAATATAGGGATTAAAAATTATTTTTGAGCTAAACTTAGTTTAATTAGGAGTTTTAAGGAAAAAGTTCCATTCTCTGAATTGAGATCGATTTATAAGGAAATATGTTGATCATGATTAAATTATTTAGAAGTTTCTTAGCCGTAGCTTTTCTCCTAGGAATGACATTATTTTTTTGTTCTTGTGCAGAAACAAAAAATCTTGATTCAAAGCTTGTTGGTATTGGTACTGATGGGCATGGCAGTGGTTATGGAGGACGTGGCGGTTACGGAGGGCATGGTGGTGCCAGTGGACGTTGAACGCTACAAAATGCATTCAATAATATAAACGGATTTTGTAATGTCACAAATTCCAGCATTTCTTATTCGCAATTTGAGTAAAACATATGTAATGGGCGAAGTGGCAATTCATGCCCTGCGATCCGTTAGCCTGGATTTATATCAAGGAGAGCTAGTCGTATTTTTAGGTCCATCTGGAAGTGGCAAGTCTACTCTATTAAACATTATTGGGGGATTGGATGTTCCTTCATCTGGTGAAGTGGTTTATAAAGATCATATTATCACCTCAGCGAGTCAACATGATTTAACCCGCTATCGGCGCGAACATATAGGATTTGTTTTTCAATTTTATAATCTCATTTCCAATCTTACTGCTTTGGAAAATGTTTCTATTGTTACTGAAATTGCAGATAATCCAATGCGTCCTGAGGATGCGATTAAATTGCTTGGTTTAGAAAATCGTATGAATCATTTCCCCTCACAATTATCTGGAGGAGAACAACAACGTGTCGCAATTGCCCGGGCTATAGCTAAGAATCCCGATGTACTTTTATGTGATGAACCTACAGGAGCACTTGATTGTGAAACCGGTAAAATTGTCTTGGGAACACTTGCATTGGCCAACGAAAAATTAAATACCACGGTAGTTATTATTACTCATAATATTGTGATTAGTGAGATGGCTGATCGCGTCATTCATATAGCAGATGGGGCAATAAGTAAGGTATTAAATAATAAATACAAGCGAAAACCAAAAGAATTAGCATGGTAAAAGCATTAAACAAAAAATTGTGGCGTGATGTTATAAAACTTAAGAGCCAAATTATTACCATCGCATTAGTCGTTTGCAGTGGAGTTAGTGTATTAATCGCATCAATTAATACCTATGAATCTTTAAAAAACGCGCAACAGGAATTTTATTCAAATTATCATTTTGCAGATGTATTTGCTTTATTGGAAAGAGCACCAAACTATTTAGAAAAACGAATAACTGAAATCTCAGGGGTATCCCAAGTAGAAACCAGAGTAGTAGAAGATGTTGTGCTTGACTTACCTTGGATGCCAGAGCCTGCGGTAGGTCGGTTTATATCCATATCAGATAAGAATAAAACAGGCCTTAATCAATTATTTTTACGTCAGGGGAGATTGCCTGATGAGAATCGTCAGGATGAAATATTAGTAAACGAAAATTTTGCAAAGAGCCATAATCTAAAACCTGGTGATAGTATTATAGCTTTACTAAATGGATATAGAGAAAAGCTAAAAATTGTTGGTATTGTTTTATCACCTGAATACGTATACGCCATCCGTGGTGAAGATTTGCTTCCTGATAATCGCCATTTCGGTGTATTTTGGATGAGTCGAAAGGCATTAAGTGCCTCATTTGGAATGCAGGATGCTTTTAATGACATTAATATTAAGCTTGCACCAAATGTTTCGGAACAATATGTAATGACTCAATTAGAAAGAATTTTCCATACTTATGGTTTGACTATAAGCTATACACGAAAAGATCAAATATCCGATAGATTTGTAACTAATGAAATAAAACAACAAAAAATAATTGCAACCTATATACCTCCTGTTTTTTTAATAGTAGCAGCATTTTTATTAAATTTAGTTACTGGACGTTTAATAAGTAAAGAGCGTGAACAAATAGCAACTTTAAAAGCCATAGGGTATCGTGACTTAACCATTGCATACCACTATATAAAAATAATTTTAATTATTATTTTCATTGGAGGAGTTGGTGGAGTGTCATTAGGGGCATGGTTTGGTAAGTTAATGACCCACTTATACACAGAATATTTTAGATTTCCTGAGTTTCCCTACATTTTTTCATATAGCGCAGCCATTATTGGGATAGGAGTATGTTTCCTAGCGGCTATTTTTGGAACATTACACGCAATTTATCAGGTAATAAACCTCATGCCTGCAGTAGCGATGAAACCACCAATTCCTATAATGTATCGAACAACCTTGCTTGAAAAAGTTAAGTTTTTTTCCAAACTTCCTAGTAGTGTAAAAATGGTGTATCGATATATTTTTCGCCATTTTTTACGAACGATATTGACCTGTATAGGCATCGCATTGGCCATGGCAATTGTGATACTGGGTTTATTTTGGCAAGATGCCATTCATTATCTAATAAATACCCAATTTATAATGGCACAACGTGAACATGCTGTCGTTAGCTTTATTAATCCTGTTAATAAAATAGCGTTAATGGAATTAAATAAAATTATCGGAATTACAAATAGCGAAGGTTATCGCATCGTACCTGCTCGATTAACATATCAACACCGAAGTGAACTGTCTTCATTGTTTGGTATCCCGGAAAATACAAAGCTAAAAATTTTATTAGACAAAGATCTTAATCGAATGAATATCCCTGAACATGCTTTGTTGATTAGTGAAGGGTTAGCAGAACGATTGCATTTGGCGGTCGGAGATAAGCTTAATATTGAGATACTTGAAGGGAACAAAGCAAGAGCTCAATTAAAGGTACAAGGAATTATTAATGACTTTGTAGGAATGTTTGCTTATATTGAAATTGGGGCACTTAACCGCTTATTAAATGAAGATCATTTAATAAGCTCAGCTGCTATTTCTGTAGACACAAAACATGTCAAAAATTTATATAAAAAGGTAAAGGAAATCCCCAGGATAGGTACTATCACCTTCAAATCATCGATCATAAGGACATTTGAAGAAACTTTCGCGAAGCATATTCTTGTATTTACTACTATTCTTGCAAGTTTTGCCATCATCATTGCTATTAGTGTTGTTTATAATAATGCTACCATCACTTTGGCAGAAAGGGCTAGAGAGTTAACTACATTGCAAGTTTTGGGATTTACTCAGGGAGAAGTTTCAACATTACTTTTTTTAAATCACATGTTTGAGATAATAATAGCCACTCCTTTAGGATTAATTATAGGGTATTTTTTATCTTGGTTTATACTGCAATTAATGCAAACAGATTGGTTTAAAATTCCTTTTGTTATTGAACCTAAAACTTATATTATCGCAACACTGGTTGTATTTTTTTCTAGCGTAATTAGTTTTTATATTATTCAGCGTAAAGCAGCTCAGCTCAATTTAACCTCGGTATTAAAGGTAGCAGACTGATGAAGATAATAAACCTGAATTTGAAGAAACTAGTCTGGTACTCGTTTGCAACCATTCTGCTTTTTGTTGGTATTCTGTTTTTCTTTTCTCAAAAAGGTATTTCTGTTGAAACAGCAAAAGTAAAATCTGATTACTTTGTTCAGTACATTGAAGATGATGCAAAAACACGCGCTATAAAAATATATACCATTGTTTCTCCGGTTTCTGGTGAACTATTGCGCATTAATCTGACAGAGGGTGATAAAGTAAATAAGGATGAATTAATAGCGATCATTAAGCCAAAAATTCCAGTCTTGCTTGATATTCGGACAAAAAATGAGTTAGAGCAAGAGTTAGGCACTGCCGAGGCTTTGTATGAACAAGCAAAAGCAGAGTCTGTTCGTGCTGAAGCTGCACTCCAGACTGCATGGTCAGATTTAAAAAGAAAACAACCGCTGGCAAAAAAGGGGTTTGTTTCTGAAACAGAGTTGGAGCATACCCAACTGGAATATCAATTAAGACAAAAAGAATATAATGCGGCTTTGCGAAAGTTGCATGCAGCAGAGCATTATATTTTAAAAGTTAAAGCATCGCTCTCAGGAACAGTTGGTAATGAAACGAGTCAACAAGACAAGGTTGAGATTCATTCTCCTGTTGCGGGATCAATTTTAAGAGTCATTGAAAAAAGCGAGACTACTATTGAGCCCGGTACAAAAATTATGGATATCGCTGATGTTGTGGGCCTTGAGGTGGTAGCTGATATATTAAGTGAGGATGCAGCAAAAATTCCTCCTCATGCAAGAGTTATCATAAAGCGGTGGGGTGGTACTTATCCTTTGGAAGGACGTGTCCGAGTTGTTGAACCAAGTGGTTATACAAAAATATCAGCGCTTGGAGTTGAGGAGCAACGAGTCAATGTTATTATTGACATAATAACGTCCCATCACTTATGGAAGAACCTTGGGGATGGATATAAGGTAGATGTGGAAATCATTATTTTTGAATCGCCTCATTCTCTTGTGGTACCCATGAGTGCTTTATTTAGAGTTGATGGAAATTGGGCTGTTTTTGTTGTGAAGGGGCACAGGGCATATAAGAAGGTAATAACTATATTACATCATAATCCGGATCAGGCGGTTGTAGGGAGTGGTTTAAAACCAGGCGATGAAGTAGTCCTTTATCCTAGCTCTTTAATTCATGATGGAGTCTTAATTAAAAAATGACGATTAACCAGAAAATAAGTATTCTTTATTAATGATATTAAGGAGCTAAAGGCAATTGGCATCATGTTTTCGATTTTGCTTCATGAATTGGTGCTACGAAATAAGTTAGTGGTAGCGACATGGTTGTCTCTCAAATCAATACTATAATTAAAGAAAATTAGAATGTTCTGAGGATGGTTATGAAAAAGAAAGACAGGGAAAATGAATACAGGGGGATTATTTCAATCATTATCATTGTTCTTCTTGCTATTATTCTTGTTTATTATTATTCACATTACTCTTCTGTATCTAATGAAACTCAAAAACCTAATATCCCTGTAGAGGCTCCCTCACCTCCAGCTGAGAATAGTGGTGGAATTTAATATTACACCCTTGGATGAATAGAAATCAAAAAAACTCATAATGCTATAGTTACAAGCGGTGGGTAATAAGGAAGGTCAGGAATAACCCGCTGAGGTAAGAGGTTGGAATTGAGTACAAGTGAATCACTGCTTACGCCGTAGTAATCGTGATTAAATGGTGTGCTTGGAGGGCTTGAACTCTGTCACTTTAGTCTAAAAAATGTAACCATAAAAATGTTTACTTAAAACTTGATGCAAATTTCTTATACTCAATAGCTTTTCCTGGGAGAAAGGAATATATCGGTAGAATTGAGCCAACCACATCCACAATATTTTGTAGAAAAGAACGGGCTACTGGACGGCCATGATTAGTTTTAAAATCGTCTACTACAAATCCGCTTTAAAATGACGATGATATACCACTTGGTTTGGCA
>NZ_RXNW01000020.1 GCF_004283175.1 Legionella longbeachae | reverse complement strand
CCAGATCTTAATCCAATTGAGCATAAGTGGGCACAAGCTAAATCCATTCGTAGAAAAACTAATTGTACCATTGATCAACTTTTTCAAACCCATTGCCAATAATCATTTTATTATGCGTTGGCTATATATTGATTTTACTCATAAATTTCACCATAATATTTTTTTAATATCCTATTAAAGATTATCTTCTTAACTAGCTAACGCTCAATAGTCTGGGTATCTTATGGTGTGCAACTGCAAAAGAACAACTTGGTTAATATCGGGAATTATTACTGGATTCACTCTTGGATTCTTATATTTTGCTATTGGAGTTTATAACCATTCCCAAAAAAGGAACCCTCCGAGTACATCTAATATAAATTCAGATTATGATCACGCAGGAATTACAAGATGAACATAGAAAAGGAAATTACAGGCCAGGGGATATTTTTGCTATTTGCAGCAGGTTTTCTTATGGGCATTGTCTTATGGTGTTGCACCCTATTTATATTATTAATCCTTAATTAAGCCTTAATATTGCCAAATTTTATCCATTACGAATATTTGTAAGAATTTTAAAAGCCCCATCAGATCAAACTGACAGGGCATTTTAAAAGTTGTTAACTATCTTACTTGGCAGCCGCGGCTTTCTTTTCCTTTTCTTTGGCAATCACTGCTTCAGCCACACTATTTGGGCAAGGAGCATAGTGAGAAAACTCCATTGAGAATTGACCGCGCCCAGAGGTAAGCGTACGCAAGGTACTGATGTAACCGAACATTTCTGAAAGAGGAACATCAGCCTTAATACGGACACCAGCTGCACTGGGTTCCTGACCCGAGATCATTCCGCGACGACGGTTCAAGTCACCAATCACGTTACCAACATCCTCTTCTGTACTATAAACGTCAACCTTCATAATTGGCTCAAGCAATTGAGGGGCAGCTTTGGGTATAGATTGACGAAAAGCACCTTTTGCAGCAATTTCAAATGCAATTGCAGAAGAGTCAACCGGGTGATAAGCACCATCACAAAGATCAACTACAACATCCAATACAGGAAACCCTGCTAAAGTACCCGTACCCATCATTGAGCGGAAACCCTTCTCAATTGCTGGAAAGAATTCTTTTGGAACATTTCCACCCACTACAGATGTGGTGAAAGTAAACCCGGAGTTTGGCTCTCCTGGTGAGATAGTGTAGTCAATTTTACCGTATTGGCCGGCACCACCAGATTGTTTTTTGTGGGTATAACTGTCTTGAATCGATTTGGTTATGGTCTCGCGGTAAGCAACCTGGGGCTGACCTACTATTAACTCAACATCGTAAGTACGCTTTAGAATATCTACTTTAATATCAAGATGCAATTCACCCATACCACGAAGAATGGTTTCACCTGAATCCTCATCAGTTTCAACCCTAAACGTTGGATCCTCTGCAACCATCTTACCAATAGCAATACTCATTTTTTCGGTTGAGCCCTTATCTTTTGGTGTAACCGCAATAGAGATAACTGGCTCAGGGAAAACCATTGCTTCTAAAGTACACTCGTGATTAGGATCGCAAAGAGTGTGGCCAGTTCGAACGTTTTTCATGCCCACGATTGCGATAATATCGCCTGCTTCAGCACTTTGTAATTCATTACGCTCATTTGCCTGCATCTCAACCATACGGCCGACACGTTCCGTTTTCCCGGTAAAGGAGTTAAGAATAGTATCTCCTTTATTCAGTCTTCCTGAATAGATACGAACGAAGGTTAGAGCACCAAAACGGTCATCCATGATTTTAAATGCCAAGGCCCGGAATGGCTCATCAGGAGATACAATAGCGAATTGGCCATTTGGCTCACCTTCAGCATTAGTCAACGGTTGTGGATTAACTTCATGGGGGGCAGGTAAATAGTCAACCACTGCATCCAATAATAGTTGCATTCCTTTGTTTTTAAAGGCTGAACCGCAATAAGTTGGGAAGAAAGCTAACTCCAGAGTACCCTTACGAATGCAACGCTTAATTTCATCTATTGCGGGCTCTTCCCCTTCTAGATAAGCCATCAGCAATTCATCATCCATTTCAAGTGCTGTTTCAATTAACTGAGCACGATACATTTCAACATCATCATGCATATCGGCGGGCACATCAGTAATTTTGTAGTTTTCTGGCTGTCCAGATTCATCCCAAACATACGCTTTACGGGTTAATAAATCAACAACACCGACGAAGCTGTCTTCATAACCAATAGGCAAAGTCATAATTAAGGGATTTGCACCTAACACTTTTTTAATTTGTTCAGTCACTTTCAAAAAGTTCGCACCGATACGATCCAGTTTGTTTACGAAAATCAGACGAGATACTTTTGAATTGTTCGCATAGCGCCAGTTGGTTTCTGACTGAGGCTCAACGCCGCCAGATCCACAGAATACCCCGATACCACCATCGAGTACTTTCAGTGAACGATAAACCTCTACAGTAAAGTCAACGTGTCCTGGGGTATCGATTACGTTGAAGCGATGACCTTTCCAGAAGCAACTTACTGCTGCTGACTGGATGGTAATACCACGCTCCGCTTCCTGTTCCATGAAATCGGTTGTTGATTCACCATCGTGAACTTCACCTATTTTGTGGATTCTACCTGTGAGTTTAAGAATACGCTCGGTAGTGGTGGTTTTTCCGGCATCTACGTGGGCGAAGATTCCAATGTTTCTATAAAGGTTTAAATCAGTCATAGCACTCTTATAAAATTTAATGGTTAAAAAATTGTCGCATATTGTACAGTATTTTATCCTGATTTGCAGCAGAATTTGTTCTAATACCCTTATTATATTATTTTATCTTATGGACTTATAGCATAACTGCCAGCATTAGCAACAAAATTAAGTGTATCAGAACACAACAAACAAATAGCCAGCGAAACCAAATTACCCAAACTATCTCTAATTAATTGAATAAAATACATTTTGCGCTTATTTGGTTGGTGAGTAATAGGATTGTATCTCTATTTTTTTATTCAAATTGATCCTTAGAAAATTCTATTTTTTTTCTCAGTAAAATTTCATCCCGACAAAATTCAATAACATTTCTGTTTGCTATACACCTCCAATTTTGCATATTAGTTACATATTCTTTATCTTTTATCTTAAATATGTCTGGAATAAATGCTGCTACATTTTCTCCTGCATGTTTATCTCTTGCTGAAGAAAAGAGAAAAGCCTCAACTTTTGCCTCCCTCATTTCTGTGCCTAATAGTTGACTGTGCTCATAATTTGTTTTGTTGGAAATTTTATCTTGATATTTTTGAAATGGAGCTTTTGTCAAGTCAATTCCTTTATTTGTTTTGATATAAGCCTTAAATGCAGTCATTCGAATCTCGATGTATTCTAAATTAGCTGAAGTATCATCAAAAAATTTCAACCGGTAAAAAGCTACTTCTGCAAATGCTGTTTGCAAGGATATAGAACCATACCAAAGTGAGGGTTCATAAGTATTGCCAAATCGAGATCCATATTCAAGAGGAGGATATCTGAAAGGAGTAAAAATTAAATAATGCTTACTATTGACTGTTTGAGGTTTTGAATTGTCTAATAAGTTTTCTAAAAGATCATGTTCTTCGCTATTATCAACCAAATCTCTTGAGCTTGAGCTATACTGATCCTCAACTATTCGCCAAGGCTCCAATTCTAAATTTTTGAAAAATTTTACCCCCTCACATTCGATCCAAATACTCATAGTTTACCGCGCATTGCATCTAAATAATTAAGTACTCGAATTAAACCAGGAATGGTTTTCATTTCATCAATAGGTTTATTTTTAAAATATTTATTTTGACTATTGAGCCATAATTTAGCTTTTTCATGATTATTTCCAACCATAGCATTTAAGCTTCTATATATCCGTAAAAGTAATAGCGCAATTTCTCCTTCTTTTGTATGGGGAGAAATTAACTTTTTCCCTTGGCTGAGACGTGATGCGCTGGGCTCGCTTATTCCAATAATTTTACTTAAGTCTTTGCCGCTTAAAGAATAAAACTTTGCCAGATTGCATAAAGCCTTCGACAAAACAATTTCTTCTTTATGATGGACATTATTGGAAGTTTTCATTTTACACCTCCTTTCATTTGAAATTATAGTGTCATTATATTTCATATGCAAGTTAATTTTTATTCCATTTTAGAATTGTGAGCATGTGCAAATAAACCCAGGCCTGCTTTAACGTGATTAGATAAGATCTAATTAGAATAAGAGTATGCCTGACTCCTTCCTGTGTCGAAAATCCCTGAATTCGCTTTTTAATCTATAGTGGATAATGTGATCAAGCGCATGGAGCTATCAACGATGATTCACACGCAACAGATTCACTTGCTTGATAAAACGGATTTTTTACTTCGTTGTATTCATAACCTGATATCTTAATGCAACTAAGAATGTCTTTGGGCATAAAATTTAACGCCATCAAATGCCCTTTACCAACACTTTTACTCTTATTAAGCGTTGAGATATGTGCCGCATTAAGGAGTACCTTGTAACAAGATACTGTTATCCTCCCTGCTTCCAGTGCTTCTTGCGCGAACAATGCATCAGTGGAAGTATAAAACAACCGGGACACTAAAGGATTTCTTGCATAGTTCCAAGCGCTTACCTGCTGCATATTGTCTATTATTTCAACAATTGGGATATAATAGGTTTTCAGATCATTTTTTTCTATTGGAGGAGTATCCCTTTGTATAAAAAAAGTTGCTTGTACCATTAATATTCTCCCTGTATATCCATGTACACACTAATTAATTACTTTGTACACGCTAGTTTAAGTTTTTTTTAATAAAAGCTTAATTCTTATACCATATAATGTGGCTATTAACCACTCACTTTTAATGAATTATGAACGAGTTTGTCAGCACAATTACAAAGGCAAATGCAAAATTAACTATCTTCAAAGAACTTGCTCGCAAAGAAAGTATCAAATGGTTCCATGATGATAGGCGTTATCAGGCCATTAACTACATCGAAAAAAAATTGGCCTTACATGATCATATGACCATTAGCGAGCTTGAGAACGCCATACGTTTTATAGAGGAAATGAAGATTACTACCGAAAATCAAAAAACAGAACCTTTTAAAAATGTACTTTCTAAAGATTTTCATTATCGGACTATGGCTTCTTTTGAAGTAGATGACTTTCCAACCAGCGTAAAAAGATCTCAAAAATCAGAATCAACCGTTTTAATTAATAAACGCAGTTCTTTATGCAGTTTTCTTGCTGATATCCATAGTACACTCATTAGCCACTATGAACTCTCCAAAGCTCACACCGATGGGCATATTCCTGTTAGCACGATCTATTACACCCCTGATTTATTAAAACAAACGCAAATAGCACAAGACATTGTAAACACAACAAAAGCTGCTACAACCAGTGATGAATCAACCTGTGTTATGGATATTCGCCGTGGAGGAACGACCTTTTATGGGGTAAAAATAGACACCGGAAAAAACGATGCCTATGCTATTCCCACTATCGAAAATTTTACAGGTGATAAAATTGATATCCTTGGCTCCAAAGCAAATAAAATTTTTAATTTTGGTGGTCAAGTACTACACGGGATAATTTTAGATGAATTTGAAAATTCTATGGAGTTAATCGATGGCTCTCAACATTTGACTGAAGGTTTAAAACCTACTCTAACACGTGGGCGAGTTAATTGGTCGAAAAACTCTGAAACAGGTCAAATTTATGCAACAGTTGAATTAAGAATTCTTGCTTGTGCTTTTATCGATCCCATTGATACAACTAAAATGCCAAAACATTTCGCAATAAGAAGTGATGGCATTACTTTAGACACAATTGATGAAAGCATGCTTCCTCACCTCAATCGAGTCGCTACGCAGGATGAAAACGATATCGTACCTATTTGTACTTTTAGAGCCAAATTGGATATGACTCAAGACCCACGCAACCAGGGGCACTATCTAAGAATGAATGAGTTTGTAGTAAAAATAAATACTTCAGATATGATTTCACGCAAAGATCCTAATCACCAGCCAAAATCTAGTTGGTATTATGATGTTTAAAATATCAACATAGAGACTTATTACTCTCTAAATCCCCCAAATTGACCCGATTTAGTTGATGCACTTTATCGTTTAGATAATCCAGATACAAAAGTGACGAAAGCAGGCAATGTATACGTTGCCTAAATTTTTTTTAGCAAAAATATTTCCAAATAATTATCTCCCAAGAGTGTTCACTTTTTATTAGAAGCTATCAAAAAACACAACTGATCACAATGTGCATCTATTGGTTTATTATGAGGTTCATGAAGCCTATGTAGAAGCTACTCGACGTGAAAAACGTTTCAAAATTGGTGCAGACAATGGACGTTAAACAGGATTGAGGAGCTTAATCCAAAATGGAGTGATCTCTATGAAGAAATCTGCTATTGATTAAGATCGCCTAGATCCCAAACAAGTAGCGGCACGTAGGGGTGGGGGGATGAATTGTCAACTCGCCTTAATTATTAGCAAGTAATTTTCCATTATTTTAATTCAATATTTGCTCCTGTTCTAAGCTAACTCATTAACAATACTCACATATTTGTATCCTGTATATGATATATAAAAATAATCGATTGTACTTAATTGAATCATGATGACTATATTATGGCATATGCAAGGGGGTTTATATGAGTATCGAACAAATTGAGCAATCAGAAGAAAATCCGAAAATTTCCAGACTGAATGATTTAATTGAGCAATATAATCAAATGCACTCAAAACAAAATGCATTAGCATTATTACAGAAAATTGAGGCAATGAGGATTCAAATATATTCAGATCAAGAATTAAGAAAAAATGGCAATTTTATGGAATGGTATTTTACTAATCCAATTGCGAAGGAAATAAGAGATTCCCAAAAATTTGATAAAGATATAAATCTTATTTTTATCCAAAATTCAAAAAGCGAGATAAAAAATTTAACCCTCGAGTATTGGAAAAATATCACCAAACACACGATGTTAGGAACCCGATCCAAAAATTGCGCTACAATGGATCATCTCATTTCCGAAGTGGAAATTGCGCGTCAAAATTTGAATACACAGCAAGGCCCCCAGGATCAAAACTTGTTAAAACTTAAAAGCTCATTGGAGGCATTGCAAAAACAAACACTGTTTATGATAAATAATGAAATTCTCAGCAGTAAACGTACTACACAGAAAAATTTTGAGACCCTACTAAATATAACCAATTATCTTTTAAAAGATTTATTTGATAGTTATCCTGAGCTGATACGTACCCCCGAGTATAAACATACCTCTTTAATT
Organism: Legionella longbeachae; assembly: GCF_004283175.1. GTDB lineage: Bacteria > Pseudomonadota > Gammaproteobacteria > Legionellales > Legionellaceae > Legionella > Legionella longbeachae. Next base: position 62,265 of record NZ_RXNW01000020.1, on the reverse strand, counting down.
GAATCACTAATTGCTGAAAATATGGAGTCTCAAGGAGAAATTTTTCGGAAGCTCTACTACACTCAAGAGCCTCAACAATTAAATGAATTCAATATCACTTATATTGGCGGGGGAAATAATAAAATCTGGCTTGCTGAAAATGGAAACGCAGATTCAGAATTTATTATAAGAATAGAGTACGCTGACGTACCCAAAACAGATTACGATTTAGTAGATGAAATAAAGAATGATGAATCAATAAAAATAATCTTGCACAAGATTATTTTTATTGTCAGGTCATATTACCCCAGCAAGGACGTGATCCAAAACGGCGCATCAATGTAGCAGTATCAGAGTTTTGTCCAAATGGAAACCTTCACAATTATCATATGCAAATGCTTGCAAATTCATCTGAAACAGAGAGAAACATTACCCGTTGTTTAGGTACACTTGACGCAATAGAGCAAGTAGCAAAAATTGTTTTTGATTTTAATCAAAAAAATATGGCTTATATGGATATCAAGGCTACAAACTTTTTGAAGCGAGGCAATAAGCTAATAACAGCAGATACAAAATCTGTTGTGCGCACAGATAAAGACAATTTGGTTGACCTAAATGATATCAGTACAACATTTGCACCACCTGAATACAGCTTTGGGGATGAGAAAACTGTAAATGCGGGATCTTATATGGCCTATCAAATCGGCTTAATGGCGTATGATCTAATGGTCAGTACTGCAGAACATAATGCCCAGGCTACCATTTGGGATAATCTCCAAACAAGAGTGCCATTAGATTTTAATTTGCCAATATTTAAAACCCTAGAAGGTGAACACATTAAAGAGTTCATTGAAACCCTTCTGAATCCAGCTCCTCATTGTAGACATCCTCTTGATGTGATCATCGGAAAAGCTCAGGCTTTAAAAATACTTTACGGCAATGAGATAGAAGAGCCATTGGAAGAGAATACGCATAGCGATAATCAAAGTGAACGACCTTTTACTGTCGATTCATTAAAGCCCGTAAAAGATTACCAGGAATTTTTCAAGCAGTTTAAATATGCATATAAAGAGATTACTCAAACAAAAGACCAGGAAGAACCCCATCTTACTTCAGTTCAATATAAGTAATATACTTGGCTTTGTGTGATAAATACACCAAAATTTCATTTGGGGCTTGAGTCCGGTGAGCTACTCATCGATTTATTAAGCTCCTCAGAATCTTGAATAAGTAATCGAAGCGTTTGAACACTTAACTGCATAGCCACTTTATGATTTCCCTTCCTTGTTTCTAATGCTTGACGAGCTCTGATTGCCTTCTCTACTCCCTGTAATAATTCAGTATTACAATCTTCTTCGCCTAGCAGCAATTTTATCGAAAAAACATTTTTTACTACAGATTCTGGTGGGGAGGTTTTTATATATTGACTTAAAATAGTTACAGCCAACTCTGTGGGTTCAAGATTACCACGAAATCGCTCCTCTTTTAAGCTATCTAATCCACCTAGTTTACTTGTAATACTCCTAAATATTTCTTGGACTTCAGGGAATTCTTTCTTCGCTTTCATAATAAACACCTAAACGCTATGAGATCAATTTTTTATCTAACCGCATATATTTAGTATATAACAATTTAGAAATAAGCCATCATCAGCAGTTTTGAAAATGGTTATATGAAAACATAACCAAGGACATTTCTGCTCCCAAAAATGGATTACTAAAATGATTATTTTGAAAGCAAGTTGCCAAACTAACGGCTCTCAACAATCGATGAGCATTAGTCTTGAAACACTGTACTTTATACTATGAGCCTTACGAATCAAGATGCAAAAACGAATGAGCCTTTCTAATTCATGATAAATCACCGCCCGTCAGTACTTAAGTTAATCAGACTAATGGAGAAAACCTGAAAAGCAACGCATTGCTAAAGCAATTACTATGTATACTATCGTATCTACTCCCCATCTTTCATGAATGAATAGGGTACAACCTTTATTTCAAAACAACAGCCTTCAGTTGTACATGCTATGGAAAGTACTCATGGTATTGAGTGTGCTGTAGATAAAATTTTTACTGTTTGTGCTGAACAATACTTATTAATGCGAACAGCAATAGGTATAGCAAGAAATCCACCCCATCAAATTCATGAAGCTTGCTATATTATAGCTGATGAGCTTGGAAAAAACTGGAAAAATTAGAACAGAACACTCTTGTGAGCATTTTTGAAATCAGATCTAATATAGCAGAGAGTCTCTCCAGGGATGTCCTTGAAAACAATCAGCAAACTCTTCCACAAAAACTTTTTCGAGTTCTTGATGTGATTTTATCACTATTGGAAATGCTCGCGAACACTTATGGGGAACAATTTTGTAAAATTACAAAAGCAAAACAACAAGGAGTGTACGTAAAAGAATTGGACAGTTTTATGATATCTGAAGCTATGTTTTCAATAATGGAAAACTTTTTATTAAAAAGGAATCCTCCATTCCTATATTTTTTGTTTCGTTAATATAGGCTTAATTTAATGCATATAAAATAAGCAACTTTAATCACTTCGGGAAACATCATCATTATTAAATAAACAGAATTCATGCGAATACTTGCCAGCAACGCATGACCTTAAAGAACACTTTTATGATGTTGAGCTTAGTGGGTTGAAATTCTAAAAAATGCATAGTTGTTTAAGATTAACGGAGAGCTCATTATGCCTATTACCAATAATGATATCAGACCCTATATTGAAGAGATAAATAGCGCGATTCAGCAAAATTCCATCAATAAAGCTGTTTCATCATTTTACAAGCTAGGAAAATATCTGCACAGCAAATACCCTGAAGAAACAAAAAGTGTTGAGGAAATACAAAAAACACTAAGGAAAGCCGCGATAAATTTCTCTGAGTTGGAATTACCTAATCTCGAGATTATCAGTTTTTTGATTGCAGCTCGAGAGGAGTTAGCAACCAGTAATCGCTTCGAATCAAGTGATCTATTAGGTGCACAATTGATTGGAATCAGCAGTTATTTAGCAATTATGGATGAACCCAACCTCCCTTTTGGTGAGGAAAGTAGAACTACTAAGGCATTCAACCGCCTCGGCGAAATTATAAGGATTTTTCCGAACGAATTCGAAGGTAATATTAATAAAATAAAGCTCATTATTGAGAAATATGAGGGAGTTAAAGATAATCCCCAAGATTTTGAGCAAGAAAAAACTGAATTTACTTCCATCATAAATCTTGAGTTTCCAAAGGAAATTGGAGAAGTATCGCCTGAGGTACTAAAAAAGATAGGACGAGGAAAAATTGACTCTCGTTTATTGGGAAAATCTCCGGAAACTATCGATAGAATATATGCAATTATGACTTTGTTATCAACATTAGAAGAAAAAGCTATCGAGAGGCTCAAAACAAGAGAACAAGAAAAAAAGAATATTGAGGAACAATGGCAATCGGTAAAAATTCTTCAGAAAAATCTGATAGACGCGAATTATCACGAAACGCAAGCACGTGATAGATTACACCAATCACCTCATGACGAACAGTTACAAGCTTTAGATAAATTTAATGAAGCAGCAGAGCGCACAAACAAGGCACAAAAAGAGTTAGAAGCTGAACGAGAAAAACTAAAAGATGAACCTGATGTCAAACAAGCACAAATGACTATTGATCAAGCTAAAAATGATAAAGTGTGTATATCAGGGTATTGTAGAAATATAAAAACTCTTTTAATTCAATATTATTCAGGTGATCTTGAAGCAAAAGTTATTCTAAGTAAAAATATTAATGATGAGCTTCAAAAACATCAGCAATTGATTGATCAAATAGATAGTAAGCTTCTAAAAAAATTAGCAAAAATTGGTATTCCTGATAGTGAGTTAACAAAAATAAAAAATTTAATCGATTCTTTTAACGTATTAGAAAAAGAAGTGGAAGAAATTACTGACAGTAATTTTGATAAAAAAGAAATTTTAGATTTTATTAAAAATACAAAAGCGCAATTTAATACTTATTATGAAGGAAACAGAACGCAACAAGACCGAGATATGCTGGAGTTGCATATTAAAGATCTGATTAATCAGGTCAAACAAACAGCCAGAAGCTCTAATTCAGTTCAAGAAAAATTTGAAGACGTACTGTTCGTGTTAAGAGATATTTTTAGTTTAGGATTTTATTCTCTGGCAAAAACCGGTCGTTGGGGATTTTATCACCATGAAACAAGCACTCAACAGGAAGTAAGCAAGATCAATAATTCGTTTGTTTCATTAAAAAAAGGGTGGCTCGATGAGAATGAAAAAACTGAATACCAACTTGAGAGTTCTTCGCCCTTTTCTGTTAACCAGTAGTAAAATTTTTTATTAAGTTAAAGCGATAAAGGAGAATAGCTGCATTGTTTAACTAAATGCAGCTTCATTGCAACACACATACTTCTTCAATGAAACATTACTTATGCAATACGTACCCCCAAACTATTTCGCACATCTTCCATTTCCATTTTATTTTTACAATTCGTTACTGGTAAGTTTTGACCAGTGAGAAAAAAGCTATTTCCTAAAAATATTGATTCCTCCAAAAGTTTACGGCATTTACCCATTTGATTCTGAATAGCATCTTGAATTTGATTCTGAATGGCATCTTGGATTTTCTTCTCGGATTTTGCTTGCATAACAACAGTCCTTATGACCTGGCTTTATATAAAGTTAAAAAAGTGTCGTGAAAACACAAATAAAATAATCATTAAGTGAATTAATATTTACTTAAGGTTAATTGTTTATTATCACGAACAAATTATATTTACAAAAATTATATTATACGATGCATGAGAAAAAAGACAGGCTCACTCCTTCTAATCCAAAACCATTTAATCAAGAAGAATTCAAAGAAAACGTACTAAAAGGTGCCGTAATAGGTGCAACGAGTACAACTACAACTTTTTGCTTAATGGATAAACCTTTAGCCCAGGCAACAAAATCAGTTGCTGAAAATTCTAAGTTCCAATCTCAGGGTTTAAGATGGTTCGGTCAACAACTAATACAAGCAAATTATGCACGAATCTGGAATAATAGTTTATATACACATGCTTATCGTGCTGCATGGGTACACCCTTTCAAAGGATATCCCATTGCTCTATTGAATTCCTGCATAAAAAATACCGTACTTTTTCCTGCAATATATCTCTCTGAAAAAGCATTAAATTCACAATTAACAGATTCGGAAAATGCAAAGAAGTATTCCGGATTTCTTGGGGGACTTGCAACTGTTTATATAACAACCCCTATCTCTGTAATAAAAACAAGGATGATGACTGATGTGCCTCTAAACACCCTAAGCGTAAGTCGCTTCATGTCTGGGGTCAATGCTATTGCTATGAGGGATGCTGTTCAATACGGCATCTATTTTAATACGTTGGATTACCTTAAAGGAAGATATGGAGATAATTCCTTAGTGGCAGGTGTGGCAGGAATCGTGGGATATGCGTTTAGTAATCCTTTAAGTGTCATTGGACTTAATCAAAAAATTACAGAAAAGCCGGTGAATATTGGAGCCATGGCAGGCCAAATTTATAAAACGAGTGGTGTAAAGGGATTTTATCCTTTAATTGGCTTATCTGCTTTTGGAATGTTTGCACGTGGTATTGCAATTAGTCATGGAAAAAAAATATATGATGCGTTAATGAGTAACGATACATGTGAACAAGGCAATAAGTTATAGTTATCAAAAAATACATCAACGTAGAAATTTACTTATATTAAGCGATTTTTATCACTAAATGCATTTATTGGACTGGATGGCGAAATCTAAAGTGTAATGTTTTTAGAAGCATAAAATAACAGATAAATAAAACATTCTATACTATAATCATGCATACATGACACAAATAGGATTTTCCCATGTATGAAGAGTTTCCATTTGAAAACTATTATGCTTTTCTATGTAGCGATAATGAAGACTCTATCGCAAAAAGAAAAATAGCCCGAGAAGCACATGTTGCACGACTGAACCACTTAAGAAAAGAAGGGAGACTTTTATTAGCTGGTCCCCTTCTGAATCCAGAACATTTAGACATCCCCACAGGGGGGGTAATCATTGCACAATTTAATTCTTTAGAGGAAGCAAAAAAATGGTTAAATGAGGAGCCCTATTTAAAAACAACCGCCTATAAAAAAGTGGATATCCTTGCGTTTAAAAATGTCTTTAATAATTTATCTACTTGAGCAAATCAATGAATAAAAATAATAACTCCCTCATTTTTGTTAGCTTAAATGTCTCTGCAGAAAAAGAAGCTGAATTTAATGATTTTTATCATCACTTTTATATTCCCAATTTATTAAAAATTATTCCTGAAATAAAACTTGCAAGGCGTTATGAAGAGCATAATGTTGATGGCACGCTTAGGTATTACAGTAAACGATTCCTGACCATTTATGAATGTACTACAGAAACGGACACGCAACTCGCTTTAAAAGCGATCAAGGAGCGCCCGGGTCGAGAAAAAGAAAAAATGAAGTGGCTGCAATTTCAAACCAATGACTTACACCATCTTGAAAGTGCTTGTATTTATACGCTTCGCTACCAACATCTCCGTGGTATAGAAAATAAACATCCATTTGGTAGCCGCCCTTTTTTTATGGTCAGTGTCGAAGTTGTTTCCGATAAAACAACGTATTTTAATGAGTGGTATGAAACCGTTTATTTACCTAAAAATGTTGCTGATGTGCCAACCTGGACATCCTGTTTTCGTTACAGCAGTCAAGAAAGAGATCCTGTGTGATACTTCACTATTTATGAAACCCAGGATTTATGTACCTTAAAACAGAGCTTGGAATTAATGCGTGCACCCCATCGTTTAAAGGAAAATGCCTCATGGAAGCAATGGGATACAGGTAATAATGCTGCTATTACGTGGGAGGATGCGAGTAGTTTTAAACCCATTTTTCGTTATCCCGATTAAAGCAAGCCCATTACTAAGGCGACAGGAACAAGTCGCGCACGTAGGTGGTGGGTCAACACGACTTAATCAGCTGTTAGAATTATATTTTCCGAGTCATGCTTCAAATAAGCACATAATGATTCATTTAAGGCGCCCTATTCTAATGACTTTGATGTGGTTCCTTAGCCCCTCTTTTTCGAAGAAGTAGCTCTTTTGGCTATGTTTGCTATTGTGTCTTCAGGTTGTTGCCCAGGAATAAGGAACTTCATAAAAAATAATGGTATGGAATATAAATTGAGCGTATTCGCTATAAAAATTTCGAATTGGTTTTCTATAAGGTGAATAGGAGAAAAAGTCTCACCCCAGTCTTGAAAAGGAGGATAAGCTAAATTTAAAAAAAAACTTTCTGGTGCCATAATGATGGATGACCAATAAGCGTTCGAATCTTCCATTTCTATCTCCCTATTAATTCCTAATATTAATATAACTTATACTAAATAAGAGGAATTTTGAAACTTTTTTTATTATATTTGGAAGCTACAATAATATTCACTCATCGGAATAGATTGATTTAAAAAATGGTTCGTTGAATTTTCGTCAACAGACTTAACTTCATCTCAACTATTTTCTTAATAAAACCTTAAGGTTTTACTTTTATACTTGCGGCGATTTTGGCTTATATTATAAGGAGAAAAAATTGCCTAAACATCATCATAACCATCCTGGCCAGACATATGCCCCCCAACATGTACATGCTCATCCACATATACATGCTCATCCACATATACATGCTCATCCACGCGCACGTTTTTTTCCTCTGTTTCGTCCTTCTGTTCATGTTCATCGAGGATACACGTACTATAGTTCAGGCGCATTATTAATATGTGCTGCGATCTTAATCCCAGCCATGATTCTTGCTTTACTATTAAGTCCCACTCCAGGTGTTGCAGGCTATGCTGCGTCAACAATGACATTAGGAGCTACGTCTGCAGGAGCAGCAACTGTGTTTAGTGCCGCCACTTTTGGTCTAGGGGCGCTTGTACTGTATAGTGCAATAGGTTTAGCTTATCTTTATTCCAGTGCTAAAGAATGCTATTCAGGCAACAAAAGCATGATGGAGATGATGCATTCACGTGTCGTGAATGAAGATGGCTTAACAGTTAAAGGTATTGTAAAATCAATAGGTGCTGTGGTTTGGTCACCATTCTTACTTATTGGTGGCTTGGCAGGAGTAGGAATAAAAGCTACTGTCAACTTATTTAATGCTAGAAAATCAAGCGCCCAAGTTGATGAGCCCTTATCACATGTTGATCAACTAGTGGAAAGCCCTACATCTGATTTAGTTAAGGATCGTAATTTATCAGAAAAAAGTAATGAACCTACTAAGCCGGTTCACACTAAATCAATTTTTTCTGAATTTGATAAAAAGAATGATGAACCCCTGACACATAACAGCAGTTATACACTTTAGTGTTAATCTGGCTGACCAAGTTGAGTCTTAAAGTGAAAGAAATCACCTTAAGCTCAACTTATATAATCGATTATCGCTACGAATGTTAACGCTCCGATCCTAACCCATATAGAAACCCAGTAAAATAATTCCCCCTTTAAGAGGAAAGTATCTCGATAATGCCTTTAACATCAAAGACCTCGTAAGCAAATACCTCAAAAACTCCGCCTTAAGGAGATAGTTAGAGTTTCTAGTGATCCCTTGCAGTTTTTCGATAGCAATCACTAAGAGCATTAACTTTTAACGAAATATGTATACCAACAACGGAATTTGGCTATATACATTAACCTTCTCATAATTTTTTTATATTTAAATATAAATAATGAGTCTACTGATTTTAGGAGCCTTTTATGAGTATTTGGCAAGGAAATATAATAGAAACTATTAATGCTTATTTAGAAGAACATCCAACACCTATTCGAGTAAATACAAGCGGTATTTGCCGTGGCCTTTCAATTTTACACGCAAAATACATACTAGACGGGAAAGAAAAGGAATTTGAAGAATTACTTAAATTATTAGCTGGGGAACCAGAAATTTCTTTACGTAATGAAAATGAAATAGATCAAAAAATTTATAATTTTCTCACCAATCTTATCGAGGTTCATAATCCAAGAGAAGATCACCGCTACGCTAAAAGCTACGCAGAATCTTATGAGCAATTTTTTATAGGTAAAGACTCAAAACCCATAAAGTCGATGTATAAATTAGGCATGGTCACCACACCAGAGAATTGGGCTTCTATTTTTCAAGAACTTGACCTAAAAAATGATGAAGTAATGCTGGTTGGGAGTACCCGCCATGGTATCTCTATCATCAAAAGTGATTCTACTTATAAAATTTATGATCCCAATAACCCAATGCTCTACAAGGAGTTCTCTGCGGATAATCTAAGAGAAATGATGGAGTATTTACAAAATACGACCTTTCGCTATAAAGAAGAAGATAATTGCTTAGGATTGAGTCTTAATATAGTAAGCATAAAAAATCCAGATATGCGCTCTTTTCCTTCCAAAGATAGTTTTTATGAAAAATTCTTTTCTAAAGATCAAGATAAAGTTTCTTATAAAAAAGATGGCTATACAGAAACAAGTCTTATTTTTGCTGCACGAGTTAGCGATAAGGATTCTGTTGATTTACTGTTGAATCAAAACCCACCTAAAGAGGATATCCTTGAGGCAGCTATCCTTACCATTCAATATGGTAATTCTTACGTGTTGCCATCACTTGTTACTTCTTTAAAAAATATGGGGGACAAGTTTACAGTAAATGACAAAAAGTCATTGGTTAACAATGGAATTTCTTTCGGCTCACTTGAAATGCTTAAAACGCTCCTGGAGGAACCATCCATAAACGAAGCCTATCAGGCTTTTTTAAAACGTCTTCCTGGTGATTTTTTAAATTTAAGTCTGAAAGGTGGTAATCCTGATGTCATCTCAAAAGCATTGGATGATATTTTTTGTGAAAAAGAAATTCAAGAGATCTTTGAGGCGTTGCAAACAATGATTGGCAATCCGGAGGAAGACATTTTTCTGCGAGCAATCAATAGCCAAAATCCGAAAGCACTTGAAGTATTATGCCAGAAGCTTAAAACCTACCCTCAAGGTAAAGATTTAATAGAAAACTTAAAGAATAATCCTGACTATCTGGCTCAATCCATTAAAAACAACAATCCCGGGATGGTACGCACCTTGCTCGAAGAATTTAATTTTCAAACTGACAATGATAAAGACCATGAATGTATAAACACCATTTCTTTGAGCTTATCTGCTGTAAATAAAACGGATATAACCTTGTTGAGGACGCTGGAAACTTATGGGATGGAATTTTCAACAACTGCAAAAAACTTAATGGATAAAAAAGAATCTCTTAAAATAGGTGTTTTGGCTCAGTTTGGAATTGCTTTAATGAGTTTTTCGGAGTTTTTAAAGCGTCATATTCTAAGAAAAACTGAAGAAATTAGACTAAAGAACACGACAAACCCAACTCCAGTGGGGCATGACCAGTCAACCCCAGATCTATCTTCCTCGCCAATTATTATTCAATTTGATGAAGAAGAGGATACTGAAGAACGAAAAGCTAAAAAAAATATCGTTATTCAATTTGAAGATGATGATGACGAGGAGGAGGATAAAAGTGAGATGAAAGATGCTTCTTTAGTTGAGTCTATTCATTCAAACCCAGAGCTTTCTTCCTTGTCAACTGAAGAACCAATGTCTAAAGAAGAAAAACCTTATCAACAATTCCCACAGTCAGCACAAGCAAATAAAGCATTCTATGACTTCAAAAAAGAATTCAATTCTATCGTAGAATCTCGAAAAGACATCAATAAAGATAAAGAACCGGAAGCTCTCTCTTTTTCAAGTCCATAAGCAATCTCCTCATCAGCTCAAACATGAGATTGATGAGGATCAAAAGCATCTCTCACGGCATCGGCAAATAAGTTTATCGCCAGCACCAATAAAAACATAAAAAGAAATGCAGCAAACATAGGCCACCAAATAACCGGATTACGCGCCAACTCAAGACGTGCGCTGTTAATCATATTTCCCCAACTAATCGTCATTGGTGAGACGCCTGCCCCTACATAAGAGAGTAATGCTTCAGCCATGACTAAAAAGCTAAAATCCAATACTAAAGTAATCACCACAATATGCATGACATTAGGCAGTAAATGTTTACGAACAATAGTAAACCAATTGGATCCCAAGGCACGTGCTGCTAAAACAAAATCTATTTCACGTAATTTTAAAGTTTCAGCACGCAAAAGCCTGCATAGACTCGTCCAACTCGTTACGCCTAAAATGAAACAAAGAGCTAACAACCGAGCATCTGCACGTTGGGCTAAGGTAACAAATTGTCCTGGGTGATTAGCAATATATATCTGTAACGACAAAACGGATGCAGTAATTAATAAAACTCCCGGAATAGAACTTAGTGTAGTATAAAGATACTGAATCACATCATCAGCCAAACCACCAAAATATCCGGCTACAACTCCTAAAAATAAAGCTAATGGTAACATAAATAATGTGGTTAAAAAGCCAATTACTAATCCAGTACGAATACTTTTAATGGTGAAATAAAATATATCTTGTCCAATTTGTCCCGTACCTAATACATGAAATGTTCGTGATAACTCATATCCAAATACCACAAAAAAGGTAAGTAGACCTAATGTAATTAGTGTACTTAAGCTTGTAGAAGTTATAGTAAATAGATTTAACCCCAGACTAAATCTTATGGCAATTAATCCTAGACCACTTAAAAGAATTAAAAAAATGCTGCATTGCGACGCTTGAATAAGTGTATTTACTATAAGCTTTTTTTTCTCCTTTTCAGTTTTTATCTTGGCAGAATAAATAAGCGGAGGATATATTTGCTTGACCACTCCATTAATTAGAATAGTTTCACTGACAAACTGCCTTAAAGCCAATGGAGCTGAATAGGTTTTTTCTGTAATCTGATCGATAGGAGCTAAAATATTATCCAGAACGGTGCTTGGTGTTTCTGCTTGATGGTTCTTTGGCATTAAATGAATAGAGTCTAACACAGCAATTGCAATAAAAAACAAAAGGATAATTCCCGCACTTACTGCAATTGGTCGATGCAAAATAATAGAAAAAGAACGTCTAACATGTTGCTTACGCAAGCTCAATAAAATAACCCAGATGCTTAAGACTAATAAAGAAAGAAAACATTTATCTGTCCATAAAAATTCAACGGTCATTTTGTTCCTTGTTTTTTGATTTTTCTCATAGTCTTATATTAAATCAACGTGAGTATTGGATAGGGATTATATATAATCGGGCCTTTCCAGATCCTTTCGGGCTGGGTAACAGTGCTGAAGAAGCACGAAGTGTAAAACGCTGTTTGAACCAAGCATAAATTCGCTAGCTACCAACCTTTGCCCCTCCTCTTACTCAACGGTTCCAAGTAACTGCTAAATCATTCGTATTTAAATTTTGTGGCCATCTATCAATAAATTACGATAATTTTACACGCGGATCTACGAGCATGTAAGAAAAATCAGTCAGAACCAGCCCCATAATGTAAAGAATAGACCCTAAAAAAACCATTGCTCTTACTATAGCAAAATCCTGCTGCTGGATTGCATCAATCGTATAACTACCTAATCCAGGCACACCAAAGAATGACTCTAGAATCAAACTCCCCATAAATAAAGAGGGAATAAGTACAACAACCCCAGTTAAAATAGGCAACATAGCATTTTTTAACACGTGAACGAACATCACTCTTTGTTCGGATAATCCCTTTGCTCTAGCTGTTTTGACATAATCTTTATTGATTTCTTCCAAAAATAAAGTTCGATACCAACGTCCTCCTGCTCCTAAACCACTAAGTACCGCGACGGTAATTGGCAAAATAACAAATTTCAATGCATCAAAACCTCCGTCATAACCTGAAATAGGTACTAAGCGCAGCAACTTCCCAAAAAGATATTGGCCTCCAATAATATAAAACAAACTTGAAATTGACATTAAAATAATACAAATGATGACACCAGTTAGATCAAGATATGTCCCTCTAAAAAATGCCATAGCCATAGCTATAATAATATTGCTGATGATATCCAGAAATAAAACCGGTAACGCAATTGAAAGACTTGGCCACATTCTATAAGTAATGTCTTCACTGATATCTCGTCCCGCATCAGAAATACCAAAATCAAACGTAAAGAGTCGCATGGATTTTTGAAAAAATAAAGTTTCTGTTATTTTTTGCATTCCATTTTTTTGCCCATTGTAGAATAAGGGCAAATTATAGCCGTGTGTCGTTTTCCAATCATCGATCACTTGCTGTTCTACATATTTTTGTCCCAAGTGCATACGCGCAATATCGTCAGGTGTATTCACCATAAAAAACAAAATAAAAGTCAGTAGATTTATCCCCACCAGAATGGGAATTGAATAAGTAATTCGACGCAACAAATACTTAATCATAATATATTAAATCCTTTTTGCAGGTTGTTTCTCTTTTTTATGATAAGCAATCACCAGAGGCAGAATCAAAACCAAAAGAAGCAAAAATAACCAACCCAAAGGCCAAAGAACAGGCTGGTTCCAAACTTGCCTCAATGTATTTCTCTTGACTACATTAATCGCTGTATATTTTAAAGTTCCATAGCTCATAGCATTAGGCTTAATATGGGAGACCCAACTTTGGGATAATACAAACTCTTCAGGATTAATACCCCAGATCCAGGGAGCATCATGTCTTACAATATTCACCATAGCATCAATTAGCTGCTGCCTTTGTGTATCATTTTCTCGATTTTTCATTAAATTAAATAAACGATCAAACTCGGGATTTTCATAATTAGCAGCATTTTCACCACCAAATTTGACCTTGCCATTACCTCCATATAATTGAAATAAAAAATTCTCTGGATCCGGATAATCGGCCACCCAACCCCAACTAAATATCTGAGTCTCTCCAGTACGCATTTTTTCTTGAAAACGGTTATATAAAGTTGCTCTTACATTCAAATCAATACCAATTTTTGCAAATTGCTTACGCATCCAATCAAATAATGATTTATCCTCTGGCCCTCCCGACGAGGTTACATCATAATGAAGAATCAATGAATTGCCTGTTTTTAGATCAATACCCCCAGGATAACCTGCCTCAATCATTAATTGTTTCGCATCACTAATCGGCCTACGTATCGCTTCGTCATTGTCCCATTGATAAATATAAGGATTAATTCCATCTTTACCTTCTTTATAGCCAAAAATACCTGGTGGTATTGGGCCTTGTGCAGCGAGTCCTCGTCCATTAAAAAAAATTGCTATTTCTTCATCATAGTTTACGGCAATAGAAATGGCTTGCCTTAACTTACGAGCACGTTCACTAAAACCGCCAACAACGCTATCGAGCATATTAAAGCCCATATAATAAGTACTAGGCTGGACTGTTTGTGTTAAATACATATGCTTTTTACGCATTTCTCGAGTTAGGGTTGCATCACCATGTCGATTAATATGGATAGCCTGATCAAAACTATTCGAGCCAATTGCTGAATTATCATAATAACCTTGCAAAAACTTATTCCAACGAGGTATAGACTCCTTTTCCAAGGTAAAAACTACCTGATCCACTAAAGGAAGGCGCTTGCCTGCATTATCTAAGTACCCTAATTTCCTATCTATTTCAGAACCATGACTGGGATAGTACATCTCCCGAAAGTTAGGATTCTTTTGTAATACCATGCTCCGATTAGGGTTGTTTTCAACTAGCATGAAAGGACCAGTACCTATTGGATACCAACTTAGTGTAATATTATTATCTGCCATCCCTGGTTGAGAATAAAAAAGATCCGCCTCCCAGGGCACAGGTGCGAAAAAACTCATAGCCAGCCAAAATAAAAACTGTGTATATACCCCCTTTAAAGTAATCTCAAACCTATAATCATCGAGTTTTTTAATGCCCGCCAGGGGATAGCGACGCAAATCAATGTAATGCTTGGTGTTAGGAAGGGTCTGTCCGTATTTTTCAAATCCAACAATATAATTGCCCATAAGCCCGTATATTGGCGAACTTACTGCTGGATTAGCTAAGCGCTTAATTTGATATATATAATCATCAACAATTAACTCTCGAGTACCTGTATATTTAAAATCTGACAGCTGATGAATTTCTGCATCATCTAAATAGTCTTCTGATAAATGATGATAACGGTAGTCCCCTTTTTCATCTTTGGCAAACGCAGGATGTGGTTGATAATAAATTCCTTTTTTAATCTTAATAGTATAAACACTATAACTCGGGGTAACCTGGCTTTTTGCAGAGAGTACATTTCCTTCTTCATCCAGATACCTTAGTTGTGGCATTTGTGTTGCTGTTAACGGAGTTAATTGATAAGGCCTTAATAGATAGTCATATTCCAATAGAGGTTCATAAATTTGAGCAATAAAAAGATATTCATTTAAAGAATAAGAAAGAGCAGGATCCAATGTTTTAGGTTGTTCCGAAAAAGAAGAGTAATAAATATTCTTTTTGGCTTCACTTTGTGGATAAGGATTATTTAAAACCCCAGGCCATGCATAGACACAGCCTAGATTTTTAAAAAACAGAATAATGAAAATTATTCGATGTATGCGATTCAACTAAAATCCTTGTCCTAAGGTCATGTTAATTTATAACATATGAAGAAATTGTTCTTCATCCAAGATAGAAATCCCTAAATTATTTGCTTTATCAAGCTTTGTCCCTGCTTCAATGCCAGCAATCACATAATCTGTTTTTGCCGATACGCTACCACTTACTTTGGCACCCAAGATGAGTAATTTCGCTTTAGCCTCTTCTCGACTCAGTGTATTTAAAGTTCCAGTGAGTACCACAGTTTTTCCAAATAAAGGGTGCTCCTTATTTTGCTGTTTTTTCTCAATTTTTGGCCAATGAATTCCAAGTTCTAACAAATGTTGAATCACTTGCAGGTTGTGAGTTTGTGCAAAAAAATGGACTATATTTGCAGCGCCAACAGGCCCCATATCCTCCAAACTCATGAGATCTGCTTCTGTTGCATTTGAAATTGCTTCAATATCTCCAAAATGCTCTGCTAACACCCGAGCACTTGCCTCACCAATTTCGCGAATTCCTAAAGCATAAAGAAAACGACTTAATGTGGTCTTTTTGCTATGTTCTAAGGCTTGTAATAAGTTTTTTGCAGACTTCTCACCCATACGCGGAAGATTTGCCAATGTAGAAACGTCAAGCCGATAAAGATCAGGGAGATGCCGTACAATACCTTCATCAACCAATTGTTCTATTAAAACCGAACCTAATCCTTCAATATGCATTGCCTTACGTGAGGCAAAATGCCACATCATTCTTTTTAATTGGGCTTTGCAAAACAAACCACCAATACACCGGGCAACCGCTTCACCTTCTTCACGAACGACATCAGAATCACAAACAGGGCATTTCAGAGGTAAACAAATTTCCTTAGTATCTGCGGGTCGTTGTTCTAAAACAACTGAAACCACCTCAGGAATGACATCGCCAGCGCGACGGATAATCACTTTATCCCCTATTCTAATATCTTTTCTGGTAATTTCATCCATATTATGCAGCGTGGCATTACTCACCGTAACCCCAGCAACATTTACTGGCGCTAAACGAGCCACGGGCGTTAAAGCCCCGGTTCTCCCAACTTGAAAATCAACGGCTAAAATCTCTGTTATTTCTTCGGTAGCTGGAAATTTATGTGCGCAAGCAAAACGAGGGGCTCGGGAAATAAAACCCAATTGCTGTTGTAAAGCAATACTATCCACTTTATACACAACACCATCGATTTCAAAAGGAAGTTGGTCACGCCTGGCGAGCATGTTGCAGTAATAATCCAAACAACCTTTAATTCCCACTTCCCTTTTTGATTCAGAAGAAACTTTAAAACCAAGTTCTTTTAGTAATTGCAATTGCTCCCAATGAGTGTTTGGTAAACGATAATCTTCACAAGCGCCAATACCATAACAATAAATCGCCAATGGTCTATTTGCCGTTACTGCAGGATTCAATTGCCGTAAACTTCCAGCAGCTGCGTTACGTGGATTCGCAAAGGTTTTTTCACCCAATTCTTTGGCTTTTTTATTGTATTGCTCAAACCCTGATTTTGGCATATATACTTCGCCACGTATTTCAATAAAACGAGGCGGCTTATTGCTTCTTAAAACTAAAGGTATTGCTGCAATCGTTTTAATGTTGGCAGTAATGTTTTCACCTGTAGTCCCATCTCCACGAGTGGCTGCATAAACCAATACTCCATTTTCATAAGTAATATTTACAGCAAGACCATCCAACTTTGGCTCACACGTAAAAACTAATTGCTGAGCTGGCTCATCTAATTTTTCAGTGACTCGCTTAACAAATGCCTGTAACTCTTCTTCACTGAAAACATTTGACAAGGACAACATAGGTTGTCTGTGGGTTACGGGAGCAAAAGCATCTGCGGGAGTACCTCCGACACGTTGTGTTGGTGAATCAGCAGTCAATAATTCAGGATGCTGCGCTTCTAAATTTTGTAAAGCACGAAAACATCGATCATACTCAACATCAGGTACTAAAGGTTCATCCAGTACATAGTAATGATAATCATACTGTCTTATCTTATCTTTTAGTCTAGCCGCTTGTTCCTTTATTTCATCAATAATCATTCATTGCCATCCATCTAAAACATAACTACAAAGCATAAATCAATACTTATAATTATCTTAAAAACATTAGTTTATCACTAAAAAATATGCTATAGATACATGTTGATTTAATATAATCTAGGATAATAAAATGGATTTTAAACGTCTTATATTTACTTTGTATTTTCTTCTATTTTCTTCATGGGTTTATTCGCTTCCAGAGCCTGGTGGCAATTTAGGTATTGCATTAGTCCATGGCACCAAAGATCATCGTGATGATGCGGAAGGAGTTTACTGGAAAACAGACTTTATCCAGAGTCTCACCCAAGCACTTCCAAACCCCGAGAACTATTACGTGGTGCACTGCGATTTCAGCAAGTATATGTGGGATGAAGATGCAGCTGGATGCGCAGCAGATCAATTATTGAATTTTATAGCAGATAAAAATATTAGCTCTTTAATCGTATATACCCATTCTAATGGTGGAAATGTCATTCGTTGGATTCTTTCTAACCCCACCTATGACAGTCGCTACCTTCAGTTAAAAAACAAAATCGATCAAGTTATTGCTCTAGCACCATCAAGTGGAGGAACTCCACTCGCTGATGCCTTGCTTAATGGTGGAGTTTTTGAGGCCAGCCTAAGCTGGTTATTAGGCTATACCGGGGATGCTATAAAACAGCAGCGTATTGGTGATATGTACATTTATAATGAAGAGCTTTTGTTTGGTACAAAAAATCGCCCTTCCTTACCTAAACCCTTTAAGTCTGTTGTAGGTACCGATGTTATAGCATCTCCTTTGAATTCATCCAGTTATTGTAATGGATATATTCTTAACAGTGGCCTAAAAATAGCCAAACTCTATTTAGATAGTTGCGCTGATGGTTTTTTAAATTGCAGCTCACAAGCAGTTGCCGGCTCAATTTGGTTTTATGATAAAGATAAATTAGAGGATCATTTAACCTTAAGCCATAATCAGAGCAGACACTCATGTTTTGGTTTGGAAAAGATACTTACCTCTGTCATTGATTCAGAAGGAGCTGCTTAATGAAGACTAAACTTATTTTATTATCGTTGTTATATTGTGTTCAGCTAAATGCATACAACTTACCTCAACATCCAATCAAATCTTATGATTGCGAGACATGTGCTAATTTATCTCATGAAAATCTAAAAGACAGCTGGCAAACTACTGAGGCTCCTTTGAAAGCCCCAAGCAGCAATGCTCAAAAAAGCTACAGCTACATTAAGAAAGTAACAGCAGCACAACTAGAACAAGGAGTTACCTTACCTATTCATGCCCCAGGCGCCGTAATGCGTATTATACCTTTAGAAGATAAAGCTATTCCTGCATTAGAGCTTAAAAGTGCTTCGAATCCATTCGTGAGCTTGAAAGATGCATCGTCTTTATACAGCCAGGATGAAGCCATTGATGAGTCACTAAAAATGGGGGCACATCAGACGATGCTGCAAATCAAACCGGAATTAGGCATGGGCAATTTCATCATCAAAAGCAAAACGACCAAGTCTCCCAATGAGTCAAGCGCTTATCTGATTCATGTTTTTGAAAAATATTCGTTAATCTATCTACAAATCGAGCCTGCTGCATTACAGTATCAATATGGAGATCAATTTAATGCAACCATAACTTTAAAAGATAACGAGACCTCTTATCCTATAGATGATATTAATGCCACTTTAATTGGTCCTAATAATCAAGCTATTTCTCTTAAATTAAAAGAAATAAAACGCAATCAATATGAAGCCAGTGCACATTTACTTTCAGATATCAATACACGTGGTGATAATTGGTATATAGAAGTTGATGTGACAAGCGAGCTTGAGGACAATAGTCCTACTCATCGCACAGGACGTGCCGCATTTTCCTATTCCATACCTTCTGCAGGATTAGTCAGTATTAAAAAAACATCTTCTAAGCCGTTAACTTTCGCTGTAACTGCAGATATTGCCACCGCGAGTCGCTATGCATTACAAAGCGTTCTCTATAAAAAAAATGCAGCAGGTGAAAATATTCCAGTGGAAACAGCCCAAAGCGCATTATGGCTAGAGCCAGGAAGGCAAATAATTCACTTTAGCTTTGACAATTCCGCTCAATTAGCAGAGGATCTGCTTTCAGTGGGTTATTTACATTTAACCGATTATGGGCAATTAAAACCGGTTTATCAGCACGATCTTCCGATTAAACTCAGTCAAGTATTGGACTAATGAATGCAATTTTTATCATCAATACCCTTAATTGAGGGCATAGCATGTGCTTTAGCCCTCCAGTTTTTAATCGTAGTATGGCTTTTAATAAAACAACATCAATTAAAGAGTCTTAATGAACACTATCAGGAGAAAATTCTCAGCACATTTACTACAGAAATACATCAAATACACCTCGATATTAGTGGAAAAATTGCTCAAGGACAATTAATAACACAACAACTCATCCATGATACAGTTCAAAAGCAAATGACGGATGTTCGTGAACAAATAAACCATAGTTTTAAACAGCATGCCAGTGCACTTACCTCTCACTTGCAATTACTGACTGAAGAAATTCGCAATCACCTTCACAGTTTAACGCAACAAGTCAATCATAAACTAACCGAAGGCTTTGAAAAAACTTCCTCCACTTTTATTGATGTGGTCAAACGATTGACTATTATTGATGAAGCACAAAAGAAAATCACTGAATTATCAAATCATGTCGTAAGCCTACAAGATGTACTGGTTGACAAAAAAGCACGCGGAGCTTTTGGTGAAGTACAGCTTTCAACTCTCATCAGTAATATGATTCCTGCCAATCACTTTCAAATGCAATATACATTGAGCAATCAAAAACGGGCTGATTGTATTTTATTCTTGCCTGAACCCTCTGGAAACGTAGTTATTGATGCTAAATTTCCCCTGGAAACCTATCAACGTCTTATTAACGTCATCGATCCAGGATCAATGGAACGAAAATCCTTACAACAACAATTTCGACAGGATATTCAAAAGCATATTAAAGATATTGCAGATAAATACATCATTCCTAATGAAACAACTGACGGAGCTATGATGTTTATTCCTGCTGAATCTATTTTCGCTGAAATCCACGCAAATTATCCAGACTTGATCGCCCTATCACAAAGACTAAAGGTTTGGCTTGTCTCTCCAAGCACTTTGATGGCCGTGTTAACTACCGCTAAAGCGGTACTCAAAGATGATGCCACACGTAAACAAGTCCATATTATCCAAAAGCATTTACAAGCACTTGCAGATGATTTCCAGCGCTTTGAAAAACGAATGGATAAATTGTCCAAACATATTAATTTAGCACATCAGGATGTTAGTGAAGTAAATACTTCAGCCAAGAAGATTACATCACGTTTCCAAAAAATTGAATCTGTAGATATAGCATTAGATGAATTAGAGCTTATTGATACTGAAACATCAAACAACGCTTAAGTTATCGCTTCATATAAAATGAACATACATTTTGGGGTAAGAGAGCCTGATTTTACTACGCACAAAGCGAAAACTCTAAAAATCAATAAACCTTTCATAACAACTCACATTCGTCATGAAAAAGCACATTGGGAAATAATCCCTCATCTCTTTAATCTTGAATTACCCCAAGATATTTGACAACCTATAAACAGACTTATCCACAGAAAATGTGTATAACTTACAATATTAAACTGCTATGAAATTGACGAAAAATCTAGATAAAACAATGACTCTTAAAAAATTAAGTGTAAATTGCGGCTTTTACTTGAAAAAATATCCACAGGTGTGTGGCATGAAGAGAATTTAGCGAAAGCTATTTTATACAAACAAAAATAAAAAAAACAGTCTTGACTTGAACTATTTTCCTTTTGATTAGCTCGAGAGACATTTATCCAAAATAATCCTCCCTACAAAGTCGCACCTTCCTAATTCAAATGAGCCAAGATAAGAATGAGTCTTTATCCCCAAACCGACGTTAAGTATCATATAAGACCTCAAACTCATTTAGAGCAAATGAATGACACACACATTTCATGCAAAGACATATATTGAACAGACATTCACACAAGTAACTATTAAAAAAGGTCAAATAGAATTTGTTGCTTTTGAAAATTGCCGATTCAAACAATGCAAATTCCTTGAGACAATTTTTACTCATACCAAATTTATTGATTGTGATTTTGAATCCTGTGATCTTAGCCTCTCAAAATTTCCAAATTGCAAATTTTCAGAGGTCTCTTTTAATCACTCAAAACTCATTGGAATCAATTGGACGGAGTTGAACTGGCCTCTAGTCAAACTTACAAGCCCGCTCTATTTTTATAATAGCAATGTGAGTCATTCCAGTTTTTTTGGTTTAGAACTTGCTGATCTGCAGATGGAAGAGTGTAAAGCTCATGAAGTTGATTTTCGAGAAACCAATTTAAGCCATGCTCATTTTACAGGTACTGATTTACTCGATAGTTTATTTGTGCATACGAATTTAACTTCCGCTGATTTCACAAACGCGATTAACTACGGTATTAATCCAAACGAAAATAGAATCAAAAATGCACATTTTTCATTCCCTGAAGTTATTACCTTATTAAACTATTTCGAAATCAAAATTAATGACTCGCCATTTAATTAAAGAGTCATATTAATTGATGCTTCATTAGTCTCAGTTTTTGTTTCAGTCTCCTTTGAGGATGAAATAATAGAATGAAACCTTTCTTTGAACTCCTTAAAAAAAGGGACATTCTGCTTTAAAGATTTAGCCTCAACGGTCAATTCATCATCATCTCTTTCATCATCAGTGGCAAAAACAATCACTGTTTTTTTTGCTCGGGAACCTTTGGTGAATATTCATTAACTTTATCATTGTCTACTTGAATCTTGTTTTGATTGGTAAGAAATTCTGAAAAACGTATAAACGCAATACCTAAACGCTGCAAAATCCCAATACTTCGTGCTTGCTTACGCTCAATTAACTCCTCTGCTTCTGGAGTAAATTGATAGCCACTCTCTTTTGAAGTGATAAAAATTTCAACATTATATTTGTTAACTACCAACAACCCCATATTTAAGCAGTTTTATTCATCTGATGATATATTGAGATTAGTGATTAATGATCTAACCATTACCGGATCATTATTCTCTATAGCTTCCTTTAAAAACCCTAAACGATTATTACTAGAAATTATTCGATCAAAATTGGCTATTTTTTTAGCAAGAAGACTTATAGCATGAGCATTTTGTTTTTCTACGGATATTTCTATCAACTCCGATACAAGTTCAGGGGTAAATACTTTATGTCCTTTCTGTTCCAAAACATCTTTCACTACTTTATCAATTAACTGCTCATTCATCCCTGTAAACACACCTTGTAGAGTTTTTTACATTCAAATTCTATGCAATCATTTTATACTTCGGAAATATGGGCATTTTTCAAAAATTTATCTATGCATCGAGCACTACCCGAAGACAATGCGGACCAAAAGGCCGCTTCAAGAACATTCATTTTTTCATCTTTCACTAGGTCAATGAGCTCACCTAGGGCATTGGCTGTATCACGAGCAATCGCACATAATGCAATACGTCCAATTTCTTGATCGTCTAAAAGGGTTAAGTCCATTTCGCTATCTCTTAATAAAATATACCTAGCAGCTTCAGCATCATCAAACTTCATCGCAAAGTGCAAACCACCGCCAAGCTTGGCATCGAGCTTTTTTTGCTCTGGTGTTATATATTTGCCCAATAGATCATTTTTATCGGGAAAATTTCTATCCATTGGGCTTGGCTGATGACTAATGACACTTATATTCATGTCCAACTTGTCGGAGCCCGATGAAACTAAAGAGAAATTAAATGCTTTTTTGGATAACCACCGGACCATTTCCTGTTTATTTTGGAATTTCTGATTTATGTTTGAATTATTTGGGTCATATACTTTATAATGGCTCTTTTTATCCCGTGCAATTGCAATAGTATGCTCTAATGTACTGACACGCATTACTTCATTGTCTCTTAAATTGACATCTTTTGCTATTTGGGCTCAGTTATCAAGATTGGTTTGAAGGCCCATTTGAAAAACTGACTCCAAATTTTGTCTTTTTACCTGTAACTGTTCATGGAAGTTAGATTGACTGTATTTATTACGGGTGCTTTTCCCCTCTTGTAACGCGATTATTTTTTCAACCAAAATAAATAGTTCTGCATCGGGAAACTCATTGCTATCCACCGGAATTTCTTGGGCTATAAACGATAAAAGCTTTTCAAACTCCTTCTCTTTTCCCTCTAATGTATATTGAATGTATAAGGTAGATAATGCATGGCAGATTCCATCTTCAACTACTTTGAGTGGCAGATCATGATATTTAAGGTAATTGTTTAAATTCCTAATTACTAAATATTGTTCTGTATTGACGCTGTCTCTTGGCATAATATGGCTCCTAAAATTAATACTAAACATATTTACTATTTAAATATAAAAAAATGTGGGTAGGATTAACGGGACTATTCAAGTTTCGTTGTCGGAATACGTATATCGATATAAGATTTCAAAATCGCTACTAATCGACAACTTTAAGATACAACCTAAGCAACTTATCAGGTATAATAAGTGATTTGTCAGCCGATTAACCAAGCTATGCCCATAAGTACACTACTCTTCCAACCACCACAAGCCAAACAAACATGGGGACAGCTCCATGGCAGTAGCCTGGCACTTGCACTGGCAGAGTATTGCCAACAAACATCTGGAATTAAGCTCTTGATCGCACAAGACAATCTGAGCGCTAATCAATTACAAGCAGAGTTAACTTTTTTTCTTAATACGGCTTCGTCTCAAGAATTACTTTTTTTTCCTGATTGGGAAACACTGCCTTATGACCAATTTTCCCCACATCAGGATATTATTTCTGAACGATTGTATGCTTTAAGTCGTATTCAACAAGTGACTGATGCAATTATTATCACTTCAGCAAGTACCTTGATGCATAGGTTATGTCCCCCTGAGTTTTTGAATCAACATGCATTAATGCTTAAAGAAGGGCAGAAATTAGACCTAAATGCTTTTCGCAACCAACTCCAGCAATCCGGATATCATTGTGTCAACAAAGTACTCGAGCATGGTGAGTATGCCTTACGGGGTTCAATAATTGATGTATATCCCATGGGCTCAGGTTTACCCTTTCGTATCGAACTTTTTGATGATGAAATTGAAAGTTTAAGAGAATTTGATACTGACACGCAGCGTACCATAGAAAAAATTAAAGAAATCAATGTATTACCCGCGCGAGAATTTCCTTTAAACGAACAAAGCCAACTCAAATTTCGGCGCGCTTTTAGAGAGTTATTTTCTGGAAACCCAAGCCAATGTCCGATTTATGAAGCAATCAGTGAGGGACAATTCCCTTCTGGTATTGAATACTATCTTCCTTTGTTTTTTGATAAAACAGTGACTTTTTTTGATTATCTTCCAAGCACGGCCAAGGTATGTTTCATTGAAAATATTCAAGATAAAGCAGAGCAATTCTGGCTGGAGTTAAATGAACGGTTCGAACAAAGACGATACGACATTAGCAGGCCTATTTTATCTCCATCGACCTGTTTTATTAATCCTAATGAACTTTTAACCTTGGCAAATACTTATCAACAATTACGTTTATTTCATCATGCCTCAGATAAAAAGGGTGCAGTTAATTTTGAGGTTGCTCCTGGCCCACAATTACCGATTGACAGGAAAACCCAAGAACCTTTAAGTCAGCTGCGTGATTATTGCTCTGACTCTTCCAGACGCTACCTAATTGTGGTTGAAAGTGCTGGACGACGTGAAGTATTACTTGATCTGCTAAAACCAAGTGGGCTTACTGCTAAAATACAGTCCTCATGGGATAGTTTTATTCATGATACAGCTAAACTCAATATAACCACAGGAGAGCTCATTTACGGATGTGAGTTAATCCAGAATAATATTGTGATTATTGTTGAATCACAATTATTTGGAGAGCACAGCACACCACAAAGACGTAGTTCACAAAAATTGGTTGATCCAGACCTGATTATTCGTGATATGGCTGAATTACGTATCGGCTCTCCTGTAGTGCATTTGCAGTTTGGTGTTGGACGTTATCAAGGATTACAGCATATTGAGTCCAACGGAATGGCTAGCGAATTTTTAGTTCTCGCCTATGCGGGAGAAGACAAAATTTATGTTCCAGTGACATCCCTTCATCTCATCAGCCGTTATACTGGTGTAGATAGTGAGCATGCACCCCTGCATAAATTGGGAAGCGATCAATGGCAAAGGGAAAAGAAAAAAGCCGCCGAGAAAATCCATGATGTGGCGATTGAATTACTTGACCTCTACGCCAAAAGAGAAGCACAACCGGGACATCAATATCAAGTCGATCACAGTGACTATGCTAAATTTGCAAGCGGTTTTCCTTTTACAGAAACTCCAGATCAACTAAACGCAATTGAACAAATTATCAAAGATATGGAGTCTTCGAAGCCCATGGATCGCTTAATTTGTGGCGATGTGGGTTTTGGTAAAACTGAGGTAGCTATGCGTGCGGCATTTGTGGCCGTTCAAAGCAATAAACAAGTGTGTGTCCTGGTACCGACCACACTTTTGGCCGGGCAGCATTTTGAATCATTTAGGGATCGGTTCGCTGATTTCCCTATTAATATCGAGCTGCTTTCGCGTTTCCGATCCAACAAAGAAAGTGAAGCGGTACTTGCTGGATTAAAATCAGGTACTGTAGATATCGTTATAGGAACACATAAACTATTTCAAAGCAGTATCGCTTTTAAAAACCTGGGACTTCTCATTATTGATGAAGAGCACCGCTTTGGGGTAAAACAAAAAGAGCATATCAAAGCGCTACGTACCCACGTGGATATTTTATCGATGACAGCCACACCTATTCCCAGGACATTAAATATGGCTATGGCAGGGATTCGCGATATATCATTAATGACTACCCCCCCTGCAAAACGTTTAGCGATTAAAACCTTTTGGCAGGAAAAAAAGGATCCTATTGTTCGTGAAGCCATTTTAAGAGAAATTTTAAGAGGTGGCCAAGTATTTTTCTTACATAATAATGTCGAAACCATTGAGCGCATCTGTGAGGACCTGCAAAGTTTAGTTCCAGAAGCTAAAATTCGCAGTGCTCATGGGCAAATGCGTGAGCGTGAGTTAGAGCGCGTGATGTCTGACTTTTATCATCACCGTTTTAATGTTTTGGTATGTACAACAATTATTGAAACAGGAATCGACATCCCCACGGCCAATACAATTATTATTGATAGAGCTGATAAATTTGGCCTGGCACAACTTCATCAGCTACGTGGGCGTGTAGGACGCTCCCACCATCAAGCCTATGCCTATTTGCTTACGCCCAACCAAAAGTCCTTGACTTCTGACGCTGTAAAACGCCTTGAAGCAATTGTATCTTTAGAAGACTTAGGAGCAGGCTTTACTTTAGCGACTCATGATTTGGAAATTCGTGGCGCAGGAGAGCTTTTAGGTGAAGAACAAAGTGGTAACATGCACGCCATAGGATTTAATTTATTTATGGAGATGCTTGATAGAGCCGTAAATGATTTAAAAGCCGGGAAAATACCTGAATTATCCGCTCCCATGTATCAAGGCCCAGAGATCGACTTGCGGATTAGTGCAGTAATTCCTGAGGATTATATTTCTGACGTCCATAATCGGCTTATCATGTATAAACGAATTTCAAATGCAAAAAATACTCAGCAATTACACGATTTGCAAATTGAACTCATTGATAGATTTGGACTGCTCCCCCAACAAGTGAAACATTTATTATTGATTACTGAATTAAAATTAAAAGCAGAAAGAATGGGGATTCAAAAAATCAGCGCTGGAGCCCAGCAAGGTAAAATTGAATTTGGTGATACCCCAACTATCGACACTGGCGTTTTAATCAGTTTGATACAGGTACATGCCAAAAGGTATAAAATGGATGGGCCTCAATGCTTACGTTTTACCCTCGACAGCACATCTGCCGAGGAGCGTCTTTTTGAAATTGGGTCTTTGCTTGATAAATTGACAGGTTAAATTGTATTGATAAATAGTACCAGGATAAATATTATTTTTGACTCATTTTCGAATTTGACTCAAGACCATGTTGTGCTGATGCATGTTATTTCAAGAAGTTAAATATATTTTGCCCAATACCACTCGGTTCCGAATACGAAGACTACATAGAATCGTTGGGCCTGAGCCCAACAAGACAATCAACTTAAAACCAATAAGTAAACGTTAATTAATGGGTACCACCTACTGTCAAGGCATCTATTTTTAGCGTTGGTTGCCCTACACCAACTGGTACGGACTGTCCTTCTTTTCCACAAACACCAATTCCACGATCTAATCCTAAATCATTTCCTATCATACTGATTTTTTTCATCACATCAGGACCATTACCAATTAATGTAGCTCCCTTAACTGGTGTAGTAATTTTCCCATCTTCAATAAGATAAGCTTCGCTCGCAGAAAACACAAATTGGCCAGAGGTAATGTCAACTTGCCCACCGCCAAAATTAACTGCATACAAACCACGTTTAACTGAGCGAATAATTTCTTCAGGATCATATGAACCAGCTAACATATAAGTATTTGTCATTCTTGGCATAGGCACATGGGCATAGGATTCACGACGGCAATTACCTGTAGATTTCATACCCATCAATTTGGCATTCAGTTTATCCTGCATATAATTCACTAAAATACCATTATCAATTAAAGTGGTACATTGCGAAGGAGTTCCTTCATCATCAATAGTTATTGAACCTCGCCTGTCTTTTAAAGTGCCATCATCTACTACGGTAACTCCTGGTGCAGCAACCTGTTCACCAATACGCCCTGAAAATGCAGACAATCCCTTACGATTAAAATCACCTTCCAATCCATGCCCTACTGCTTCATGTAATAAAACACCTGGCCAACCAGGACCTAGTACAACGGGCATAGTTCCTGCGGGTGCAGGTCGAGCTTCCAAATTAATTAAGGCTTCACGTACGGCTTCACGTGCATAACTTAAAGCATTTTCTTTTTCAAGAAAATAAGAGTAGGCTACTCGACCACCGCCTCCAGAACGAGCAGATTCTCGCCTTCCTTGTTTATCCTCCACAATGACGCTTACATTGATACTTACTAATGGCCTAACATCCGCGATCATCTGTCCGTGCATCCCCGCTACCATCACAACCTCATAACAGCCGCTTAATGCAGCATTTACTTGAATGACGCGAGGATCAATCCGGCGTGCTTCTTTATCAATTGCTTCTAATAAAGCGATTTTTTCATGTTTACTCATACCTTCCATCGGGTTTAAACCTTGATAACGGCTTATCGCAGCACTTTTTACATGAATGGATTGAGTTGGCCTGGAGCCAGTTAGTGCAATGGATCGTGCCGCATCAGCTGCTCGCAGCATTGAGGGCAGTAAAATATCATCGCAATAGGCAAAACCTGTTTTATCGCCACTAACAGCACGAATACCCACCCCTTTATCCAAAGAAAAACTACCACTTTTCACGACTGAGTCCTCTAGATACCAAGACTCATATTGGCAGCTTTGAAAATAAAGATCTGCATCGTCAATATGATGGTTCATCATGGTTTTAAATAATTTTTCAATCCCTGTCTCATCCAAAGCCGCAGGAGCCAATAAAACTTTTTTCGCTGTAATCAGTGCTTCTGTCATTTAATTACCCATATAAAATATTTATCCAATTACGCTGTGTTAAGCAGACCCTATATCTATAAGTTTAATACATGATGGTCTAAACAAGGGAACTTTTGGCGTAACTCTTGCTGTTTTTTTAAATCAATATCTGCAGTAACAATACCAGATCCGGTTTCTTTTTGTACAAGTATCTTACCCCAAGAATCAACAATCATGCTATGTCCATAAGTAGTTCGTCCATTTTCATGTATCCCACCTTGATTCGCTGCCAAGACATAACATAGATTTTCAATGGCTCTTGCCCGTAATAATGTATCCCAATGCGCCAAGCCTGTTGCTGCTGTAAATGCAGAGGGAACTGTAAACAACTGGGATCCTTGAAACATTAGTTGTTGATAAAGTTCAGGGAAACGTAAATCATAACAAACAGTTAAACCTATTTTTCCAATTGGCGTATCAACAAGGGCAAGCTCATACCCGCGCTCAATAGATGAGGATTCCAGGTAAGATTCATGAGGTGATACCTGGACATCGAATAAATGAATTTTATCATAACGTGCGGCGCATTTTCCTCGTTCATCATAAACAAGGCAACTGGCTCGAACCTTAGCTCCCGAACTTTTCAGAGGAATAGTCCCGGCAATTATCCATACACCTAACTGCTTTGCGAGTTGGCTAATTTTTTTTTGAATTGGGCCTTGGCCATAGACTTCTCCTACCTGTAGTTTGTCCGACTCATGCAGCCCCATAAATGCAAAATTTTCAGGCAAAAGAACGAGATCAGATTGATCCTCGCGTGCTTGCAAAACCAGTTTTTCCACTTGTTGCAAGTTATCAGTGACATTTGCTGACGAAACCATTTGTACTAATGCTGCCCGTGCCATATAAATCCCCAATTTATGTCATCAAACTGTCGAACTAATGCCTATTGTAGACATAGGATACAATAATGTAAAACATAGAAAAGCCGAGGGCTGCTTCTTTAGATTTATCCCTCGTACATGAATTTATATTTTATTATCCGGAGGACAATTTATTGTACCAATCTATCCACTTAATCTTGTCGAGCGCAAAATTAGATCGCCCTGATCAATGACTTACTTAAAGAAGTCCTAAAATTTTACTTATGATACTTAGGCGTGTTGACATGCCTTAAAGAAGTATTGTTGAATTTAAAACAAAAATAATAGGTTTTAGACTTGAAATATGGGAAACTTTCCCTTAGATATGCTAGACTAAATATATACATAAAGAGGAGATCTAAACAATGAACCGAAATGATGTTACTGTCCTAACGAGACGTAATGAATCTGTGCTCGCAAGCAACAAAGTATTGCGAAATACTTATCTGTTACTTAGCCTAACCTTTTTTTTCAGTGCGTTTATGGCCTACATCTCCCTTGCAAGCGGTGCTCGGCCGATGAACCCCATACTTATGATAGTTGGTGTTTATGGGTTAATGTTTTTAACTCAAGCACTGCGTAATAGCGTTTGGGGCTTGGTAAGTGTTTTTGCTTTCACTGGATTTTTAGGTTATACACTTGGTCCAGTACTAAACTTTTACATTAGTAGTTTTACAAATGGGCCGCAATTAATTGCTACTGCATTAGGCGGAACTGGTATGATTTTCTTTGCATTATCAGGTTATGCGCTTACTACAAGAAAAGATTTTAGTTTTCTTGGCGGGTTCCTTTTTGTTGGTGTAATGGTAGCATTATTAGCAATGATTGCAGGAATTTTCATTCAGATTCCCGGATTACAACTCGCTATTTCAGCCGCCTTTATCCTAATTTCTTCCGGATTAATTTTGCTACAAACCAGTGAGATTATCCATGGAGGAGAAACAAACTATATTTCAGCTACGGTAGGTCTGTTCGTTTCAATATACAACTTATTTGTGAGCTTGCTTAACATATTAAGCGCCTTTTCTGGCCGCGACTAGTTATCAGTCTCCTCTACCTGAATCCCGGTTATTTATAGCCGGGATTTTTTTATGCGCATAATAAATTGATAATCAATCCAAAACTTCTTAGCCCGAGACTGTTAAAATTTGATTTTGATAATTACTAAAACTAATTCACCTATGTCCTCTGGTTTACCTATTCTTTTTAATGATATTTAATTGTTAAGTTTACCAACAGCCCCACTAAGTGATTTGCACGATTAGTCATTATCAACCCAGCCGCTTTTACATCAACCTTTAATACAGGAGTCAATAGCAATTTTAATACCCATCACAGAACGCATTTAGAAATATTATCGCTTATCCAATAAGAAGATCCAATAGTAATAGTAACTTTAGGTTTTACTGATAGAGGATACTTAACCAAGGTTTATGGGAATAATGCCGTGTTTATAATTCTTTAGAAAATGCAAGGTATCAGAGGAAGGCATCGGTTTAGCAAGCAGGAATCCTTGCCCATAATCACATTTGTTAGCAATAAGAAAATTTAATTGATCTTGATTTTCTATACCCTCTGCGAGCACAGAAAGATTTAGTGTTTGAGCTAAATAAATGATGGCTTTAATGAGATTTTTATTATTTTCACTGTACATCAAATTTGATATGAATGATTGATCAATTTTCAACTTATCAAGAGGAAAGTTTTTAATACGGTTGAGATTTGAGTATCCCTTACCAAAATCATCTAAAGCGATCGTTATCTTTTTCTTGCGTAACTCCCTTAGTGTCGATATTACCTCTTCAGAGCCTTGTATCAAGGTTTGTTCAGTCAATTCCATTTCAAGACATGAACCTGGCAAAGCATAATGATCTAATGCCTTATTAATATCATGAAGTAACTGGGCGTGTTTAAACTGCTGAGCAGTTACATTTATAGAAATTTTAATTAAATGATGTCCTTGTTGTCGCCAAATATTGAGCTGGCTACAGGCTTCATTCAACACCCAGGTACCTATTTTAGTTAAAAGCCCCAAATCATGCGCATAAGGGAGAAAGTTATCAGGGCTTAAAAGACCTAATCGCGGATTTTGCCATCGCAACAATGCTTCTAAGCCAATAACTTTTTGAGTTTTCAACTCAACCAATGGTTGAAAGAACAACTTAAATTCTTCATTTTCCAACGCCATATAAAGTTCATTTTCAACCAACATGCGCTCGTATGTGTATTCACTAAGCTTCTTTGTATAATAGGCAAAAGAGTTTCTACCCTGTTCTTTTGCTCTGATCATGGCAATATCAGCACACCTTAACAATTCATCTGCTTTAATTCCATCTTGAGGACAAATCGCCACTCCAATAGCACATGACAGTGTCAAGTAACTGTGATCAAACTCAAAAGCTGGCTTCAAAGCACATAGAACTGCTTTAATGATTTTTTTAGCGGAAACATGATGATTCAGCGATGAAAGAATAACAAACTGATCCCCCCCCAAACTGCACAAGGTGCCCAGGTTTTTGACAGCGTCATTTAATCGTTCGGCAATCATACATAAAAGCTGATCACCTTTGCTGTGTCCAAAAACATCGTTTACTTGTTTAAATCTATCAATATCTACAATAAAGACGCCAAACTTGTGATTATCATTTACTAAATCCTTAATAACAGTGTCTAAAATATCAAATATAGAGGATTTATTAGGCAGTCCAGTGATTAAATCATGCTTATTACGATGTATCATCTGATTTTCAAGATTCTTGACAACCGTCATATCATGAAAACTTAACACTTGAATGAGTGGAAGTTCTTTGGATTTTGAAGTTTGCATAGAAGCCTCTAAAAATCGAGGGCCTTTTAGCTCTAGAGTTATTCGCTTCCGGCTCTCTGATGGTTGGATAAGGATATCCATTAATTCACGAAAATTTTCCTTATTCTTTGCTTTTTCACTCATGTTGACAAGTAAATCAAAGATAGAATAGTTTTTGACATCTTTCGCAGGAACCTCCCATAACTCGGTAAACTTAGAATTACAATGAGTAATAATCCCTCTTCTATTCCAGGCAAGAATACCATCATTAGTGGCATCCAGTGTTGCTTCAGTTAAAGCTCTGAGTTTTTTTTCCTCTTTTGAGCGCTGTCTTTCAAGCTGTACATAATAGAATAATGAAGAAAACATTAATGTAAAAATTGTACCAAGTATAAATATAACTAATGGCAATAAAGATGGAACATGGTTTATATATTCTTGTTCGTGTACGGATAGGGCGAGCATGCTGTTTATTAAAAACATACCCTGACCAATTATCAATGGCATTGCAGGCCATACAGAGATACCGTGATATTGGCACCTATAGAGTAGTGAGAATAATAGCGTTAATGAGAGCAGTATAAAACCTATAGCCGTATTAAGAGCCATTGGAGTAAATTGACTCCATTGATAAGCTCTTTCTAGCGAAGAAAAATAACCACTTGCAAACAATAAAGACATAAAAAACAAGATAATGGCAAAAATTGATGCGACTACTCCCATTCGAAACGACAATTTATCTCTACCTATAATAAGGATCACCAACCCGACAATAATAAATGAAACACATGAATTTGGCGCCATTCTCCCTGGGAACAAATTTGAACTACTGTAATAATGATGAAAAAATAATTCATCAATATGCAGATTAATTCCCGTTGCTGATTGAAGAAGTGCTAATATAGAAAAGGTAACAGCTATTATGTTTAGAAATTGACAGATTTTATAATAATGAAAAAGCAAAAATAGTAGGCAAATACCAAAAATCAAAAAAGATAACGCTGTATTATATACCATGGCAATCGTGTTAGCCTGATACTGCAACAGCCAAGTGATTCCAGAGTACCATCCAATCAAAACAGAACTGCCCAGCACAATAGTCATGCAAGAAAACAAGATACTAAGCTGTAGGAATATTCTTGGTTCTTTCATTACTACTCTATCAGTCCCTTTTATGTAACTTATAGAATAGAGTAAAAAATTGAATTGATCATCTTCTTTTTTAGTATCGATTAGAGTGATTTTTAAAAAAGGAAGTTCTCATCTCAAGATTGTATTAATGTATTGTAAGGTGAAAATCCCTGGATGTAAGCAATCAAGTATGTGACCAGGTATCCTTGGTCTTGAAAAGATCAGGGAGATCCTCGACTGTTTTCTTTAATGTTTGTTCTAGACTAAATACTTCCCTTGTCTTTTGATAATAAATCCCCAAAGGAACCGGATAGGCAGGGAAAGATAACGAAGCTAATTGCATAGCAGCTATAAAATTACTTGGATCGTGCTGATAAAGCTCCTTATCCGAGTTTGAAATACAAACAAACTCATCTCCTTGTCTATGAAGTGCCTTTTCTTGTTCCAAGCCATATAACAAAGGTTGTCCTTCTTCTAATATAACCGTATTTTCAACTCGATTATTTTTTAACGCGAACTCATCAAATGCACCATGATTAAATATATTGCAATCCTGATAAATTTCTACAAAAGAGCACCCTGGATGTTCATGTGCCTTCTTTAATATTAATCCTAGATGCTGAGGATCTTTATCTACTGCACGAGCAACAAAACTTGCACCTGAGGCCAGAGCCAAAGCAAGCGGATTCACGGGCTCATTAATCACGCCCTTAGGTGATGTTTTAGTAATTTGTCCTTTTTGTGAAGTAGGCGAAAATTGGCCTTTAGTTAAACCATATACCTGATTATTAAATAACAGTATATTTACGTTCACGTTGCGGCGCAAAATGTGAATTAAATGGTTGCCTCCAATACTTAGGGCATCACCATCACCCGTAATTACCCAAACACTTAGGTCATCGCGAGTGGCTTTTAAGCCAGTCGCCACTGCAGTAGCTCGGCCATGAATAGTATGAAAGCCATAAGTATTCATGTAATAGGGCAATCTACCCGCACAACCTATTCCAGAAATAAAAACGTGTTGTTCTGGAGGTAAACCCAACTCAGGGAGCATTTTTTGTAACGCCATCAAAATGGCATAATCGCCGCAACCAGGACACCAGCGCACCTCAGTTGCATTGGTAAAATCTTCACGTTTTAAATTCTTATTCATAATGTACTTCCGTTTTTAGAGTATTCACTAAATAACTGACAGTAAACGGCTGACCATTAGTTTGGCTAATCGCTTGTACATCCACTAGATAAGTTGCACGGAGAATTTGGCATAAATGACCGCTATTTAATTCTGCAACGAATACTTTACTGTATTTTTTTAATAGTTCCCCTAAATCATTGGGCAAAGGATTTAGATTACGTAAATGAATATACGCAATTGCCAGCCCTTGTTCTGAACACTGTAAAACAGTAGATTTTAAACTACCATAGGTACTACCCCAGCCAATTAATAAGATTGAAGCATTAACATTTCCTTCAATGATCATGGGGTTATATTCACGGGCAATCCCGTTAATTTTTTGCTGACGTAAATGAACCATTTTTTGATGATTTTCTGCATCATAACTTACCCTCCCATCATCTCCTTGTTTTTCTAATCCACCTAATTGATGAATATGCCCTGGAGTACCTGGTTTATTCCAGCTACGACTTAAAAATTCGTCGCGCATAAATGGTTTTGGAAAACGATTAAATTCGATTTTAGGTAGTTTTAATGATCCCATTTCAGGTATTTTCCAAGGTTCAGCAGCATTAGCTAAATAAGCATCGAGTAAGACAATTACTGGAGTCATATATTTAATCGCTAAATAAAATGCCTCCAAAACAGTATAAAAGCAATCCGCAGCTGATTGAGCTGCTAAAACAGGCAATGGAGCCTCTCCATGACGTCCATATAGAGCTTGCCTTAAATCACTTTGACTTGTTTTAGTTGGTAATCCAGTGGAGACACCTGCACGCTGTACATCAAGTACAACCAGGGGTAATTCAGCCGCTACTGCTAATCCAAGGCTTTCACTCTTTAAATCAAGACCAGGACCGGAAGTTGTGGTCAAAGCCAATCTTCCCCCGTATGCAGCTCCAATACAAGCACAAATTGCTGCAATTTCATCTTCTGCTTGTAATAACTGCACGCCAAAATCAGTCAATCGCGCACATTCATGGAGGATAGCAGAGGAAGGTGTAATTGGATAACCAGAAACTAACATGGGTACTTGCGTCGAAGTAGCAAGTGTCGCAAGCGCTAATCCTACCGCCTCAACACCAGTTATTTGTCGATATTCCCCTGTCTCGCGGCGAACTTCACCTAACATATAATCACGCCGACTTAATTCCAAGGTCATGGCATAATTATACCCAGCTAATAAAGCCAATTGATTCGCTTGGGCAATTACGATATTGGTTTTGAATTTTTTAGCAATAAATGCTTCGCAGACTGCTGTAGGCAAATCAAACAGCCACAATACTAATCCTAAAATATAAAAATTTTTAGCTTTTGTAGCTTGAGGTTTTGTTAATTCAAGAGAGTTAACAGCCTGTAATGTTTGTGTAATTAAAGGAAATGAAATAATCTGATAATTTCCAGAGCAATTGTCAAGAAAGCTTTTATCAATACCTGCTTTTTGCCAATCTTTTACCTGATAACTATCCTCATTGATAATCAGTAAACCACCCTGATTTAAATATTGTAAGGAATTTTTCAAAGCCGCAGGATTTAAAGCAACAAGCACATCAAGGGATTCACCCGCAGTAAAAATAGCATGTTCTGCCATTGCTAATTGAAAACCAGAAACTCCCGATATTGTGCCTGCCGGGGCCCTGATTTCTGCAGGAAAATCGGGTAAAGTTCGTACATCACGTCCAGTAAGTGCGGCACTAAGAGTTAATTGTTCACCAACCAATTGCACTCCATCGCCAGAATCTCCTGTAATCCGAATTACAATCACGTCAGTTGTTGACATAAAGTCTCGCTTCTTGCATTAATTGGCGCATATGCCTTACAGCCTCTTTCATTCCACAAAATAAAGCTCTGGCAATAATAGCATGGCCTATGTTAAGTTCATGCAACTCTTTTATAGCTGCAATAGACTGCACATTATGATAGTTGAGCCCATGACCCGCATTGACAATGAGATTTAAGCCTGCTGCATATTCTGCGGCGCGCTTTATTCGCTCGAGTTCATGCTGTTGCTGCTCAACCCCTGTTGCATCTGCATAACATCCTGTATGTAATTCAATTACAGGAGCACCTATTTCAGCAGCTGCCTTAATCTGTTCCAAATCAGGATCAATAAATAAAGATACTTCACTGCCCATAGCCTGCAAACGTCTCACTGCCTGTTCTACGATTTTATGGTGGGTAATAATATCTAAACCACCTTCAGTCGTAAGCTCTTCCCTTTTTTCAGGAACTAAACACGTATGTTCTGGAGAAATCTCTTCAGCAAAATTAAGCATCGCCTCAGTAACTGCTAATTCAAGATTCATACGCGTTTGCAGCACTTGTCTAATTAAACGAACATCACGAGCTTGTATATGCCGTAAATCTTCTCTCATATGCAAGGTTATCCCATCTGCACCCGCTTCTTCTGCATCAATTGCAGCTTGAACAGGATCAGGATAACGAGTACCGCGCGCCTGACGTACAGTAGCTATATGATCAATATTAACACCCAAGAATATCGGCTTGTTCATTCTACACCTTACATATCAAAATTAAGAGTATAAGGTTCATCCGGAGTTAAACACAAGTTGATTCAATATATGTGCTGCCAACTTCATAACGTAGTGTCTTATTTAGCTTCTACAAAATACAAAGATCGCGATTTAATTTCGCGCCCTCCTACGAGATGGTCTATAGCCTGGCGCATTATTATTTTTGCTGATTTAAGATAGGCTGTGTCACTTAAATTATCTTGTGCTAATGCTAGAATATGTTCACCAGGGATGCCTCCACTATCACTAACAAACCCTTCACCAGCAATAAATTGATAATGCAATTCAGCAAGAATCAAATTTTCAGTTCTAGCTTCCTGAGTTAATGAAAAAGAATAACCGCAAGTTCGCAGCAAGGTCCATTCAAAGCGTCTTAACAGAGCTTCTAATACTAATCTATCTTTTGTTGAAACCAGTTTATTTAAAGTGAATAAATAAGCTTCAAACAACATCGAGTCGGAAGAATTAGGGGCTAGAGCATAATAAAGAATTTCATTGATATATAAGCCTGCAAAAAGAGCATTGCCTATGAGTGGCAATGTTGATGAGATACTTTCAATAGATTGTATATAATACCGATCGTAACGCTCAGCAATACTTACCCATAAAGGGGTAAAAGCTTGTAAAAGCGCCTGTTTTTTAGGAGTACGCCCTCCTTTATAAAGGCATTGAACTATGCCAAACTCGCGTGTCAAAAAACTGACTCGGGCACTGGTGTCCCCAGACCATTGTTTGTGTAAAACCCATGCCTCTACAGTCCTAGTCATAGCCGAGTTGTTTTAAAATACGCTCATCATCCGACCAGCCTGATTTCACTTTACACCAACATTGGAGAAAAACCTTTTTGCCTAATAACTTTTCCATATCTATTCTGGCAGTTGTTGCTATTTCTTTTAACTTTTGTCCTTTATCACCAATAATCATACGCTTATGATTATCTTTATCAACTAATATCAAGGCATGAATACGTACAAGAGTACCCTCATCCTTAAACGATTCAATATCTACAGTAACAGAATAAGGTAATTCTTGCCCACAAAAGCGAAATATTTTTTCACGTATAAGTTCTGCACACAAAAATTTTGTGGGCCTATCGGTTAATTGATCATCTGGAAACAAATGCGGTCCCTCAGGTAAATAAGCCTGTAGTTTTGCCTGTAATTCATCAACCTGCATCCCTGTTTTTGCCGATATAGGTATAATCGCTGCAAACTCGTGCTTTGCACTCATTTGCTCTATCCAAGGTAACAACTTATCTTTATCGTCAATTTTATCCACTTTATTAACCACTAAAAGACTGGGTACTTTGGCTTGTTTCACCAAACTTAGAACATATTCGTCTTCTTCCTTCCAATGAGTACCATCGACTAAAAAAGCGATCACATCTACATCACGCAATACACTAATCGCTGTTTTATTCATCATACGATTCATGGCTTTTTTGTTTCCCTGGTGAATACCCGGTGTATCCACATAAACAAATTGATAATCTCCTTCAGTGCATATACCTAAAATACTGTGCCGCGTTGTCTGGGGTTTTTTTGAGGTAATGCTTACCTTTTGCTGCAAAATACAATTAAGTAGTGTTGATTTGCCTACGTTAGGCCTACCAACTAATGCGATATAGCCACAATAACTTGTCATTAATATTGATCCCTACTCATATAACCACTTTGTCTTCCCTACATTACAATTAAGTAAAGAAGCGCACTCTTTGAAATCTACAGCCCGAAGCTGTTCTGAGTAATTTTTTTATCTCTCAGGGTTTGTCTGCAATGTCTCAATCATAAAGAGAATAGCTATTTTGTTTATTTTTAAAACATTGTATCAGTGCCCCTATAAAATTTCTAGCTATACGGTTTGAGCCACTTGATATTTCACTAAAAAACCAAGTATCCTGTCCACTATGTGAACAACGGAACGTTCTAATGCCTGATTTTGTAACAACAAATGGCCACACCCAAATTATTGTTCCCTTAACCATTATGCCCCATCGTCATCAGGCATTGCCCACTCTAACGGGCAGTCCCTTTAGCTATGAAGCAGGAACAGTATTATATGGCCATTATAATATGGAATACCTTCTTCCTGGAGGAGACATACTTCGTTTAATTGCCAATCATAATCAAAAAACCGTGCAGCTTATGTTATTCACACATCAACCGGATTTAATCCAACTTCTTCCGGGTGATAGACCCTCTTCGTTAGTTGCGAATGTAATAAGTAAAATTCATCGCTATTGTATCCGATCCGCGAGTTACAACCATCCCCTGACACCAATACAAGAACAAAAACTGAAACTCGCTAATGAATGCATTGGGTCTTTAAAAAAATTGTTAAAAAAAGAAAGGCGTTTAAACAACCAAGATCATGAGGGCCACGAAACATTAAGAAGAAAAGTAATTGAAATTGTAGGACTTTGCTCCGGTCAAAATCGCTTATTAGCAACATCCCCTTTAATATCAGAAGGATACTTAGGCAACGTCCTGTATGAGGCTCATAAAACAGCACAGCATTACTCCTTTAATCGTGTCTATCCCGTATCACGACAAGATCAAATGGATTTTAGCAAAATAATAAAAAGCAATGGGGGACAACAACAAAAGTTACCCTGCCTTATTTGGGATAGTGAACTTCATATAGGGCATAATAATAAAGATTTGGATGATGCCCTAAGAGTCATTTGTCATTACTATAAATTACCTCCTGCAAGCAATCTAATCGATGTTCCAGCAAACAGATTTGCCCAACTTAAAACATTTTTCAGGAAATTATGGGATGATGGCCATGATTGGATCAATTATTTGGCTATGGATGCCAAACCAGAGCATAAAACAGAAATACAAAAGCGACTGGATGGGGTTACCCTGACTCAGATAAGCCCTTACTATCGATTTCAAGGATTCCCACAACAAGGTTATCTTGATTTAAAAAGCCTAATCTACAGACTCACCAATATTTCCAGCGAACCTATCCTTGCAAAAGACATGCAGCATGCAAAAAAAGCAATCAGCCAACATTCTCATGGCAGCTGGGCAATTATTCCAAATAAAGAGCTGATTCTGATAAGACTAGAAAACAAAGTAGTAGAATTACGCTATTTTATTCACGATAAACTTTTCTATCCATTACC
Source organism: Legionella longbeachae (assembly GCF_004283175.1). Classification (GTDB taxonomy): domain Bacteria; phylum Pseudomonadota; class Gammaproteobacteria; order Legionellales; family Legionellaceae; genus Legionella; species Legionella longbeachae. The sequence goes on along the minus strand of NZ_RXNW01000020.1, from coordinate 21,316 downwards.
AGAAGGACAAGATCTATATACTCTGGGACAAATTAGCAAGCGCCATCTTTACTTACCTGAACGCGCCAGTCTAAAGCTAAAGGCTTTTATTTCACGGATCCCAGGATTTTTCAATAAATTTTACAAAAGTATGCACCAATTTATTGTTCGTGATTTACAAGATGAATTTTTCAATCATATTCATGAAACACACATCCCAAAACCGGCGAAACAAAATTCAGATGAATTTAACGAAGGAAGAGTTAAAATACGAAACTCTCTCATTTTAGCACTGGAAAATAAAGGGCTTTTAACCACAGGGCAAACTTTGGAGGAGTTTATTAAGGAGCAAATTAGCAAAAGCCCCTATATCATTGCGCGTCCCAAGCATCCTCCAAGCCCCCATCCTTACGATAATCCCATGCATCGCATTTTAGGAGTGATACGCCATGCTGCGGGTTTTTTTATAGATATTAGTGAACAAAAACCCTTAATCGGTACTTTAGCAATGGCGGCATATGCATATGGCGGTGGCGCGGTGCTTGCACCCGAATTACTCAAATCAATTTTAACCAAACTCCATTTACATGGTTTAATTGCAGGTATTGAACCAACCCAAAAATTAGCACAGTGGTTGAGTCACGGAACCATTCCTGAGGCCATTTCAGCCTCAGCAATCTACTGGCAAACCACGGTAGCTGGAGGTAATCTCGATAAATTTTTTATTGAAGCGATCAGCGTACTTAAAGAAGATCCAGGAGAAATTGCTATTATTGCAGCCTTAGCTCTTGGGTTAGGCTATGGTTTAACCAAGCTTATACCCTCCTTAGGAGAGGAAATGGGTGATTTCCCCTATACCAATTACGCGGCTCTAGGTGGGAAAGGAGGCGCGGCTCTATATGATACAATTATGCATCCTGGAGATGATTGGTTTCTTGGAACCTGTAAATGGTTATGTAAAGGCTTTCTTACTTTAGGTAAATTATGCATCTCCCCTTTTTTTGAAGGATATTATTATGGTTTTAGTAACGGTTTTCTTAAAGGATGGAAAAAAAGCGGAATTCTTCTTAAGAGTTTAAGCAAACAAATATTAGCGGCAAGCATTGATTTTTCCTTAGCCTTACTCACCATTCCACTAGTTGAGTTAAGCGCTCTTTTAATTCACGTGCCATTTCGTGGTATTTCTATTTTATTTATAAAAACTCTTGCTATTCTTGGTAATATCAGTGCGCCTGGTGAGTTATTAATAGCTTTTTCTACCAGAGAACCTTCAGAAAATTTAATTGCTAATTTCAGATTTTCACCCCTGTACGGTTTTACCTGGCCTTTTGGACATTTTTCAGATAATCCATTTACCAATATTAGTATCAACATCATTCGTGCTCTCTATTTGCCACCTTTGCAATTAGCCAAAAACCTGGCTATATTACCTATTCTTGATGTTATTTCTTTCTCCACTCGATTATTTCTCACTGTCCTAGACCCTATAACTCGAATAATGACTTTTGCTTTGGGCAGTGTATTAATTACAATAGGAGAAGCTTGGGATAAATCTTTTGGTATTTTATTTTCAGCAAGTTCAAAAGGAATTGCCTCTGCATGTAATTGGATAGACAACAAGGCAAGTGCAGTAAAACAAACTGCATTATCATTCATTGAAAATCAAAGAGGGCAATTATATCACTGGGCATTTGCACAAGAAGATCTTAAATTACACTCTATATCAGATGATGCAAAATATTATTGCAGCGATCCCAGGCGCTATGAACTCATTCCTCATTCAAACAGTCATTGCTTATTATATGCATTACTAAATACTAATAATCAGTCCGTATTTCAAAATGAATGCCATCATAACCCATCTCATTACCAAGAATTATTTTCAATAAAAAAATCAAGGAAGGAAAAAATCATTAATTCTAAAGATCAATCAATTAGTAATTGTATTTAGTGTGGTATTCTCAGTAAATGCCTCAGGGAGCTCATGTTTTATCGAGTAATATTGTGTATAATTAGATCAAGATGATGTGAATAGGATATAAAATTTATGACAACCGAACTTTTAGAAATTGCTTCTGAGGCTCCGCTAAAACAGTTTACACAATTGGAACTAGAAACTATCAATCAAAAATTGGATGAAGCGATACAATTAAAACAAGACTCTGGTGAGCTTCAATTAAAGCAAGACTCAAGTGAAATTCGATTGTCTTTGTCAGAAAGTGATATGGATCCTAATCCCTCAAGTATCGATCTAAGTAAATATGGCTTAAAAAATCCTGAGGATATAAAAATTTTTTTATTAACGCCAGCAGGAGAAACAGTAATTCATGAGATTGGCACTGAAATATCCCTTGAACGTGCTCGTGAAGAAGAGCTGCAATTTGAAATCCAGCAACAAATTATAGAACAGGAGCGGATAAGAGCTTTTTTATTTCATTGGCTACTAGAAGAAGAAGCCCATGCTCAAAAAATTCAAGAAGAAATAATAATGGAGCAACAGGAAAAGGTGCTTAAAGAAGAACATCAAACGTCATCAAGCCAGCCTTCTAAACCTAAATCCGATTATAATAACACATTAAGGGGTTATGATACTTCTATAGACAAACTGTCAAAAGATCAACGTATGCTTAGTGCACGCATAGAAAAATTAGAAAAAGAACAGCAATTAATTACCGAAAAGTATGATGATTATGAAAAAAGTCTTGATGAGTTTTATGAATCCTCCGATATGTATACAGCGGACAATGAAGAACAAATCAATGAAGAAATAGCTAAACTTAATCAAGAAAAAACTGAGATTGATGAATCGATTAATGCTACGGAAGACCAGCAGGAAAAAAGCAAGTTAGAACACAAGTCAAAAAAATGCGACCACAAAATAAGAAACCTGGAAGATATACAATCTGTTCTAAAAGGTGAAAAGCGATTTGCTGATGCGAATGGACGTTTTGAGGATGAAAATGGAAAGCCAATTACCTTCAAAAATGCAGTTTTTGTTCTCTCTAGAAATCATAAGATAGAAAAAGACAACGATAAATGTTATCTCCTACAAGAAGGACAAACATTGTCTGGAATGAATGAAGAAGAAAAATCCAAATGCCACCAAATGTATACCCACGCAAAAAAAGATCTTCAAGTTGTTAAACATGCTCTACATGATGCCAAAAAAGAGGAATTGCAATTAAATGCGTTGCAACTCGCAAGAGATAAAGCGGAACACAGAATGCTCCAAAATCAAATTAATTTAATGCACGCAGCTCGAGCAAAGTTAATGCAACAAGCATTAACCCCAAACCCACATTTAAATGTTCCTCAATCATCCATGACGCCACAAAAAGTAGCTTCAATTTCTAATCATCCTAATGCAGTATCCAAGCCTTCACCAACCCCACCCCGTCCTATGGATGAGGTCTTTGGTAATTTTGTAAAGAACTCCCCAAAGCCCATGACCTGGGGAATGTTATTCAAGTTTGTAGAAGAAATTCCTAATCCCAAAGCTAAAAATGAAGCAACTAAAGTTTTAGTTGATCAATACCAAAAGGACAAGGATAAGGAGTTGACTGAAGATCCTAAAAATTCCAAAAAGAAAGAAAATTTAGCAGATATATTGAAACATCCAGAAAAGTTTAAGGCATGGTTAAAAAACACTTTGAGTGCAGCGCCTGTTCCTGATGCAACAATGCAAGATCTCCTGAAAAATATGGCTACTAACTCACAAAACCCATATGATCCTGACGTAACCTCGTTAAAAAGCCCATTAGAACTACAACAAGAACCACAACAAGAGCCACGCAATGCGCCTATCAAACAATAGAAAGAATCTTGTAGCTTAGAAATTAAGGCGTGTTGACAGTTCATCCCCACCACTTACGTGCCGCGACTTGGTTGCGGCATTGTAAGTTAATAAATTTGTATAATGGCATTAAGAGAGTAGCCCCTTATTGTAACAATAAAGGACACAGGCTTGATCAACCGTCGCGGCGCAGGTTGAAACAACGTCTGGCTCAAGGTACTCTAGCCCTGCTCTCGAAACGTTTGAATAGTTGAAAGGACTCCTGATTAAGAACGTCCGCTTACAATCCTAAACATAAAAATATTGTTATTGCTAATGCCAGAATAAGAGACTTTAATTTGAGTCAAGTCTTTTCATCATGAATAATTATTAATAATTTAAAATTTTGTTGAGACATAGTTGATCCAGGCGGTGGGGATGAATTGTCAACACGCCTTAAGGTATCGAAAAAACAATATCCAGGCTACAATTGATTAGGTAGCCAAATTTCCTTTTTTTTAAAATGAATGGGTTTATTAATTTATTTGAATAAGCATAACAATATGCTTGCCATTATAAGCTAACTCTTCTAACATTGGGTTTTATGCTTTAACCAATATGAAATATTGTTTACTAAAAATATAATTATCGGCGGAATTCACCATGATCTTAGATAAATTACTGGGCAATCAATCTGTAATCATATCACTAGATGTAGACAATTTCTTATTTGAAAGAATAGAACAAATTCGAGAAGCAGGATTCGATTTAGTAGAAATTAACTCTACGGATCAACAATTATTGGAACAAGCAATCAAACACTGCCCATCGGTTAGAATAGGTGCTGGTAATATTATTGATACGCAACAATTGGAAAACTGCTATCAAGCAGGTGTACACTTTGCAACCAGTCCTGGTTATTTACCCGCGATAGCTCAAACAGCAAATGTTTATTCAATGAATTATTTACCTGGAGTTGCAACAATTTCCGAAGCAATGGCGGCAATGAGCTTGGGGTATATGCATGTTCGTCCCTTTCCAGCCGATCTAACTTTTTGCACACTCCTAAATAAATGTCTTCCCAACTTAAGATTATTCCCGGCCGAAATTGAATGGGAGGAAGCAGAACATTTCTTATATTTACCTGCTGTAGCTGCAGTAAGTATCCATAATCCCGATGCCAAACAACTAAGTGCACTCACAACAAGTATTTTAGCATAAAAGGTATTATTTAAATTTATAGCTCAACATTTTGTGCGTAGTCAATCGCCAAGCATAAGTTATAAAATAATACTTAGAAATGACTAATACGCTCGTTTGCTAAGACGAGTTGACAATTTATCCCTCCTGCGTGCAAGACTTGTTCGCGGCATTGTAAGTTACAAAAATTTGTATAATGGCATTAAGGATGTATTGTCAACTCGCCTTAATATTTTATTGGATATTTAGGATCTTATTTTCATTAATTATCAGAAGTAAAAATACTTAACTCACTTGATGTATTAACCCAATTTATTAAATTATCAATAAAAATCCGAATCAGACGTTCATCCGCGCGCTTTTTTAAAAAGTGACAATAAAAATCAATTGTGGGTGTATAATTTACTATTTTTAATGGAATAAGATTAGGATTCAACAATCTTTCAAAGATAATACACCAGCCTATACCATGTTCTACAAGAGCAATATTATTATAAATAAGGTTAGCTTCAGATCTTATTTTCATTGTCAGTTTTTGTTTTTCAAATTCTTTATCGATAATTTTACGAATCATAAAGTTTTTTTCCATAAGTATTGCATCAAACTCTGCTAACTCAGCTAAAGATAACTCTTCTTTAATCTTAGCCAATGGGTGTGAGGGCCCAACTACAAATATAAGTTTTTCACTCCACAAGCGAATGGATTTAGTGTCAGGATTATTATTCACAAATGGAGAAATAATAAGATCATTACCACCTTCCTTTAAACTATGAACTACATCTTTATCTGCTGTAAGATTAGTGTTGATAAAATAATTTAAGCCTAGAGAATTCATATAAATTATCATAGGAGGAACAATAGTTTTTGCGACATATACGTTGGTACCAAGATTCATTAGTAATTGTGGCTGATTAATATTCTTGCCTGTATTTTTGAGTAATTCAGTATTAAGATGAATCATTTGTCGAATATATGGTAATAATTGCTTGCCCTTTTCCGTCAGCTCGGTTCTTAATCCAGAAGATATAAAAAGTTGAGCATTCCATTCTGACTCAAGCTTTTTAATCCTTTTACTTAAAGCAGGTTGAGTGATATGTAGCTTTTTGGATGCTAGCGAGATGGAATGAAGTTCTACAACCGCTAGAAAGGATTGCAGGTCGGTAATATTCATTACTGTTAAATACCATTTATCATAAGACTTAAGTTAATACTAGGACAATTTTGATTATTGTTCAAAATCAAACCATTGGTTATAACCTATAAAAACAAGTAATAGCATTCTAATACCACCATAATGTTATGCCGTCATAATATTGAGTAATCCAATAACATGAAGGTTAAATGATGACAATTACAGAATTATTATCTTACTTTGGTCACAAAGAATCTAAGAATCTAACTCAAGAAATCGCCCATAATATTGCTCAAATTAAAGAAATTTGTGACAACGAATTTCATAATCAGTCTTTTTACGGCAATAGTGCATTAAACCGGCTTATGCTTTTAAACGAAAGAATAGCTAATCTTCTTACTCCAGAGGTTATCGAGTATTTATTTACTAATGAACCAACAGATCAGAGCAAAATATTTCGTAATTCAAGCGGTATGATTGCTCTTAAAGATGCTATTTATCACGGCTTTAATGATGGTTTAATTGCTATTAAGCTTATGACCAATAATGAGCAGAAATTTGGGCCAGAGCAATACGAGGCTCAAAAAGCAAATTATGATAAAAATACTACTCGAATAGTAGAAAATATTAAAATTGCCGCAGGTATTGCTGAAAAAATTGAAGATGATATTTCAAAAGCAATCTCAGTTTCTGAAAAATTTGAGCATATTGTTGAAACAATTGATAATGTAAAAAAAGCTGATAAATCAGATAAATTACTTTATGTTCCCGGATATACTCCTCAAAGTATGCGTAGCCAGGTAAAAGGAGGTTTCAGTCATCTTTGCTCCGCGTTGAAAATTGAGTTTGATAAAGAGTTTAATGAAGTAAAAAATGAAACTTTAGATTCTTTATGTGAAAAATTTCTTAATAGCTCTAGTGCAATGCTCGAAGGGACAGTTATTCATCTATTTTATGATCGTGCTCATATTGAAGCGGCTATAGAGCAAGATACAGTCATTACCATTGGTGGTGTAGGCTATCACTATCAAGATATTTTCAGAGCTATGGTAAGTAAAATCGATTCTGCTCCCGAAAAATATCCTGCTTGTGCTAAAGAGCAATTTGATGTACGGCTCACCCTGGTTATGAATGATTTGGAAAAACGTAAAAAAGAATTTGAACCTGATTCATTGATAATAAGCCTTGATGCTAAAACTCAGTTTTTGAGCCTTTTGCATGAAATTAAGAGTAAAGTTAAAGCCTTTAAACATAATAATCAGCCCCGGGCAGCCAAAGCAGCTTCTAAGCTGCATACCCAATTATCTACAGCAAGCCTGGAATACTTTAAGGCTGAATATGTTACACGAAAAAACTATAAAATATTCAATGAGCTCTGTGCTAATGCCATTCAGGAAGCAAGACCTGTATTAGAAAAACATCGCGGATGGAAAGATATCTTTGCCAAACTGATAGTGGGAATTGCAACTTTAGGGATTGTGCCTGCGGCCATGGCAATAAAAAGCAAGATACAAACAGGAAGTTTTTCATTTAGGTTGTTAAAGACAGCGAGCCATAAGCAATTGGATATTATCGAAAAACAAGCTCGAGAACTGGAACCAATACAAACAATATCAATGAATTAAACGTAATTTCTCAAAGCTGAATCCCATCGCCATTGATGTAGGAAATTCGCAATAGAAATGAATTTCCGCTTTCGCGAAAATGACGAAATCATCAAGTCAATTGCTTTGGCGTTTGGTTTTATCCCTATCTTGTATTCCAGATAGGGATAGGTATTATGCTGCGATCTTATTTTAATTCAATTACTTTTTATTGATGAACACATCCAAAACAAAAAATCCGGCGCCAAGGCAAATGGCACTATCTGCTATGTTAAAAGTAGCGAAATGATGATTCTTATAATAAAGATCAATAAAATCAATTACATATCCATGAAGTGCCCTATCAAATAAATTACCAATAGCCCCCCCCAAAATAAGGCTAATGCCTGTTGAAAGCAAACAAGTTTGATTTTCACCCTTATATAACCAAACAGCAAGAATAATACTTACAATAAAGCTAAAGGCCGCAAAAAACCATCTATGCCAATCCCCTGCCCCACTTAAAAAACTAAAAGCAGCGCCAGTATTATAAGCCAAAGTAAGATTAAACATTGGAAAAACAGGCAATGGGTGATAAGGAGTTAAAAATATGCCAACTAAATATTTACTTAACTGATCACAAACGATCACAGCTAAGCTCAGCATAAACCAATACCACTTTTTCATATAAACTGCCTCATTTCCTCTTGGCCCTGAATGTTTCCTACGCAGCGTAAACACAATTCAGGATGCTGGTCATTTTGTCCTACATCAGAACGCCGATGCCAACAACGTGCACATTTTTCATACTGACTTGCTCTAACAGCAATTGAAATGCCACATTCTGTAGTCGCTAATCCGGTAGGAGCTACATGCATAGGATGTACTTTTGCTTCCGAGGTGATTAATAAAAAACGTAACTCTTCACCCAAACGGGTTAATTTAGGTAAGGCTTTATTATCTGCATATAAAGTAACTTCTGCCGCTAATGCGGAACCAATTTCACCCTTTTGGCGTGTTGCCTCTAAAGCTTTATTCACTTCATCACGGATTAAATGCAACTCATCCCAATCTTCCATATTAACTGAGTCAACTATAGGCCATGCAGTATACCAAAGCTCGGTAAAGATCGAGTCCTGTTCGTATCCAGGAATATAGCGCCCAATTTCTTCGGCAGTAAAAGACAGTATCGGTGCGAGCCAAAGAGTAAATGCTCTGATCATATGATACATTGCAGTTTGACAAGAGCGCCTGGCTCTACTGTGTTTAGCGGAGGTATATTGCCTGTCTTTAATCAAATCAAGATAAAAGCTCCCCATGTCAACCGCGCAAAAATTATGAATCTTTTGGTAAATAATATGAAATTGGTAATTCTCATAAGCCTCAATAATTTCCTCTTGAAGCAGCTGGCAACGTTTTAAAGCCCATTTATCGAGCTCCAAAAGGTCGTTGGCTTCTACACAATCTTTAGTAGGATCAAAATCGAATAAATTAGCTAATAAGAAGCGGGCGGTATTACGAATACGCCTATAAGCATCTGCATTACGCTTAATAATTTCATCAGAAATACTTACTTCATGACGATAATCCGTAGATGCGACCCATAAACGTAATATATCAGCTCCATATTGATTAACAAGCTGATCTAAAGCTACATAGTTCCCTTTGGATTTCGATAATTTCTTTCCTTCTGCATCGACAGTATATCCGTGCGTTAATACAGTCTTATAAGGTGCCACATCATACATCGCTACCGAAGTAGTTAATGAAGAATTAAACCACCCCCTATGTTGATCAGAACCCTCAAAATAAATATCTGCAGGAAATGACAAATCTTTATTTTGCTGTAATACACAGAAATGAGTGACACCCGAATCGAACCATACATCCATAGTATCATTGATCTTTTCGTAAAACTCAGCATCATTACCCAATAATTCTTTAGCATCCAATTCAAACCAAACATCAATTCCTGATTTTTCAATAAGTAAAGCTACTTGTTCAATCAACTCAAGCGTATTAGGATGTAACTCGCGTGTTTTGTGATGTACAAATAAAGGCATAGGGGTCCCCCATGCCCTCTGTCTTGAAATACACCAGTCAGGTCTATTTTCAACCATATTGTTAATGCGAGCTTTACCCCAATCAGGTACCCAGTTGACCTTATCAATTTCTCTGATGATGTTTTGCCTTAATTTATTTTTATCCATAGAAATAAACCATTGCGGAGTGGCAAGAAAAATCATCGGGGATTTATGCCTCCAACAATGAGGGTAACTGTGCTTAATACTCTCCTTCGCTAAAAGCACACCCTTATCTGCTAAAGCCGATAAAATACTTTCATTAGCCTTTAGCACATGAAGTCCGGCAAATAACGCAACATCATCCGCAAAACAGCCATTTGTTTGAACTGGATTTACTAAAGGCAAATTGTAGGCTTTACCAACCAAGTAATCATCAGGGCCATGAGCAGGTGCAGTGTGCACACTTCCGGTACCTGATTCAGTAGTAACATGCTCACCTAAAACTACAGGAACGATACGCTCGTAAAGTGGGTGATTTAATTTTAAATGCTCAAAAACACTTCCTTTTGCAGATCCAAGTATGGTGTAGTGAGCTATGTCATATCGTTCCATCGCTGATTCAACTAAATCTGATGCAAGAATAAAATAAAACTCGCCACCATCTACCAAGGAATAATCAATTGCTGGATGCAAACACACCGCTTCGTTAGCAGGTAAAGTCCAGGGAGTAGTTGTCCAAATTGGGAGGCTAACGGGTTTCACTTCTACTTTTAGCTGGAAGGAATGAATAAATTCTTCTGGATTTACAGCAAAAAAAGAAACATCTATGGATGGTGAAACTTTCTCATCATAATCAACTTCAGCTTCAGCCAACGCTGAACCACAATCAATACACCAATGTACTGGCTTGAAGCCCTGCTGTAAATGTCCATTTTTGATCATCAAACCTAAAGCACGGACTATATTAGCTTCGTAACGGAAATCCATAGTAACATACGGATTATACCAATCACCAAAAACCCCAAGTCGTTGAAACTCATCACGTTGAATATCAATTTGGCTTGCAGCATATTCTCGGCATTTTGCTCGAAAATCTCGAGCAGATACTTTATCTCCAACTCGACCTATTTTTTTTTCTACATTCAGTTCTATAGGCAAACCATGACAGTCCCAGCCAGGAACAAATGGCGCATCATATCCACTTAATGATTTCGATTTAACAATGATATCTTTAAGAATTTTATTTAACGCATGGCCGCAATGCAAATGGCCGTTCGCATAAGGAGGTCCATCGTGTAAAATAAATTTTTTATTTCCTATTCGAGCATTACGAATTTTTTCATATACTTTCTTTGCTGTCCAATCAGCTAAAACTTCTGGCTCTCGAGTTGCCAAGCTAGCTTTCATTGGAAATGAAGTATTAGGAAGATTTAATGTATCTTTATATTCTGCCATAAGAGCTCACTCTGCGAAATCGTTAATTTTATAATAATTATTTATCTGGAATTATGGAACAGCTGACCGCTCACTAAAATTTTGTGGTGAATGGTTATAAGTCCTAAGATATGCTTTAGCCGCTTTAATATCCTCATTAATCTGCGCAAGCAAAGCATCCACTGAATTGAATTTAACCTCATCCCGTAATTTGTGCAAGAAAAACACTTGCATTAACTCCCCATAGATTGATTGATCAAAATCAAACAAATGAACTTCCAGAATATTTTTACTACCATCTACTGTAGGACGACGTCCCACATTTGCTACCCCATACACCGTTTTAGATGCAATACGAACTTGAACAACAAATACCCCTTGTAAAGGCAGGGAATAGCGATTAAGAGCAAGATTTGCCGTAGGAATACCCCACTGACGTCCACGACCATCCCCATGCAATATACGTCCACAAATATTGTAAATTCTGCCAAGATATTTTGCCGCTGTATTTAAATCACCTTTTTGTAAAGCGCTCCTAATCCTTGTTGAACTAATTCGGTCTTCATTAATACAAAAATTAGAATAAATTGAGACATCGCAGGCATATTCTTGACTGAGTTCCTTGAGGAGACTAATGTCTCCTTCTCTATTTTTACCAAAACGAAAATCTTCACCTACTAGAAGATGTTTCACATTGAGCATAGAAAACAAATAATCCCGAGCAAAATCTTCTGCGGATGTTTGTGCCAGGTCATTATTAAACTTAAAGCAATAAATATAATCAACCTGACAACAGCGTAATGCCTCTAGTTTCTCTCTTAAACTTGAAAGTCTTGCTGGTGCTTTCTCTTTCTGGAAGAATTCCCTGGGTTGTGGTTCAAACAAGATGAGAACCAAAGGCAACTTTAAATGATTTGCTTTAGCTCTTAAAGTTCTGATAAGACTTTGATGACCTAAGTGCACTCCATCAAAATTACCAATAGTAGCTACTACGCCTTTATTAAAAGCAGAAAAATGTTGAACACCACGCAACAATTTCATAAGTAGATTCATCATATAAACCGGAATTAAGTAGTATACCGGTTTTCTAGTCTCTTGAGAAATACAATGAGGGGTAAACTTCCATTGAGAATGAATGATAACCTAATGAAACTAAGGATCTCCCTGCTTAAGAAACCCTTAGTTCAAATAATAACTAATTAATGAGTTTGTGTTTGTTTCTCTGGAAGAATAGATCTAACAATTAGTACATCACACTCAGCTCCATGCAAAATAGAGTTTGCTGTCGATCCTAATAGTAAAGACAATCCGTGTTTTCCATGACTACCTGTAACTATCAAGTCAATATTTCTCTCTTGTGCTACCCGTAGTATTTCATTTTTGGTAGAACCAAATTCGATGAATCTATGTTTTGCATCTACCCCTAGTTTTTCGCCTAATTCATTAAGTTCTTTTTCAGCTTGCTCCCGGATAGACATTTCAACTTCAGCAAATCCAGCAAATCCAGGGTAAGCATAAGCAGGAATGGGCTCTACGACATGGACAAGTATTAAATCGGCCCCATTTTCATCAGCGATTTTTTTTGCCTTATGTGCGGCTATAATACCAACCTCATCAAAGTCAGTAGCAAACAATACCCTCTTATACATCGTTTTCTCCTTAAAATTCTTATACTATTTAAAGACTAGCAGATTTAAAACTTATTGCATTATAAATGGAGACGTAACGAGAGTACATGGTTCAACTTTTATTTTCTTATTTAAGTGTGTTGACCCCATAGCATCAATCGATATTTTTATTTTTTAATCGAATGTGTTCTTCTGCTTTAGCAATCGCCTTTCGAATTGCCTGGGCCTCTTCCGATTGTGTGGGCACTATTTTTAACAAACGCTGCCAATAATCTATTGCATCTTCGTACGCATGACTTGTGAATGCATCCATGGCAAGCATAGATAATGCATCTGGTTGATTTGGATTGAGCTTTAACAGCCGATTAAAGATTTCTGTAGTTTGTTCAGTAAATTGATAATTATTGAGTACCCATAAACTATGGGCATAATTCACTGCAAACTGTTCATTTGTTGATTCAAACTGATACGCTTTTGCAAAAGCATCTACCGCATTTTGTTTTTCATTTTGACTACTGTATAATCGCCCTAAAAGATACCAACCCTTAGCACTTTTAGGATTATCATCTAATTTTGCACGTAATTTCTCAATCAACTCTTGAGGGCCCTTAATGCTCTTAAGAACTTCATTCGCTTTTTTTTGCGAATCAAGGAGATGCACATATTGTTGCCATGAACCAAAACTCCCCCAATAAAAATAACCTGAAAACGCAGCTAGAAAAACAATTGGAACCAGTAAATAACTAGCAAGCAAGCGACGTCTCAAGGGATAAATCATAAAAATATTTGCTAGTACAGTTAGTCCGCACAGTAAACTCAGTAACCACCACTCATTCATAATAACTCACTTTATAATACCTTGGGTAAGCGAAGCATATTTGCTCACAATCAAGTTACGACGTTTGCTTATTTTTGCGAGTCACCAGGCAAGTTCGCCAAAAAATAATGAACCCCAGGAATAAAAATAAAAAAGGACCGAACCATAATAAGAGAGTAATTGATTTCACAGGTGGTTTAAATAAAATAAAATCACCATAGCGTGCCGTCAGATAATCACTGATTTCACTATCGCTTTTACCCTCTCTAACCATTTGGTAAACTTGATCACGTAAATCTTTAGCTAACTCTGCATTGGAGTCTGCCAAGTCTTGATTTTGACAAACCAAGCAACGTAAATCTTTTAAAAGATGTTTAAATTGAACTTCTTTTTTTTCTGAATCAAAAGGATAACTACTGTTTGCCCAAGCATATGAACCTAAAAAAAGAAAGATGCTTCCAAAAATAAGTGTCGCAAGAAGTTTATTCATCAAGACAATTCCAGTTGTTTCATTAAGGGAGCAATTTCTTTTGACCAAACTTCCTGGTTTATAACACCGGCATGGCGATAACGAATAACTCCGTTTTTATCAATCACAAATGTTTCAGGTGCTCCATAAACACCTAAATCAATAGCAACTTTTCCTTTTCTATCTTGAAAAACCTGCTTATAAGGATTCCCCCATTGTGACAACCATTGCAGTGCAGCAGTTGTCGTATCTTTGTAATTTAAACCATAAATGGGTATTCCTTGACGAGCTAATTGCAACATAAATACTTGCTCATCTATACAAGCCGCACACCAACTAGCCCATACATTTAACAAAACTACTTGATCGCGAAGTTGGCTGGAACTAAAGAAAGACTTCGGATTTTGCAATTGAGGTAAACGGAAGTCAGGTAAGGATTTACCGAGTTGAGTAGAAGGCAATTCGTGGGGATTAAGTGATAAACCTCGCCAAAGAAAAACACTCAGCAATAAAAAAAGAAAAATAGGAATCACTTTCCAATATCTTGTTATCATACGCTAAGCTCCTCAACGCCTACAACTACCGAACGACGTCGTTGATAATAGCGTTTATCGGTCAGGGCAAGAAAACCACCAGCTAAAATCATAAAACCACCAAACCAAATCCAACGGATAAAAGGTTTATAATAAAGTCGTACAGACCATGAGTCATTGGATAAAGGTTCTCCCAAAGCCACATAAATATCCCTAAATGGCGTCACATCAATTGCAGATTCTGTCATAGCCATTTGACCTACAGTATAAAGTCTTTTTTCAGGATAAATAACTCTCGCTTTGCCATTATTGCTTATTTTAAATTGAGCCCTAGTGCCTTTGTAATTTGGGCCAATAAGCGGCTCTTGGTGCATAAACTCTATAGAGTAACCAAGCAAATATACTTTTTTTCCTGGCGCCATCTGCACATCATCTTCTACTCCATAAGCAGTAGAAACGGCAATACCAATTACTGTAGCAGCAACGCCCAAATGAGCCAAAACCATACCCCAGTATGCTTGTCCCACATGGCTTAAACCCCGTTCAGTGACTCGTTTATATGCTGCCTGAGCCGTACTTAAAATCACCCAAAAAGACAAACACAATCCCATATAAGCAGAAGCATCAAATTTCTTGGTGCCCATTAATAAAACAAAAGGAATCAATAAACTCAGCGCGGCCGTTCCCAAAAATTTTTTTAATACTACCCGCCAATTATCTTTATTCCATTTTAAATGAATACCAACGCCCATTAATAACAACATTGGAACCATCAAAGGAACAAATACAGAATTAAAATAAGGAGCCCCTACAGATAATTTACCTAATCCTAAACCCTCTATAAGAAGTGGATAAACTGTGCCCATTAAAACAGTAAGCATAATAACCACTAAAAAAACATTATTTAATAATAAAGCACTTTCCCGAGAAAATGGACTTGGATTATTTTCTGAATGTAATGTTTGTGCTCTAAAAAGAAATAATACCAACGAGCCGCCAATAACAAAGAGTAAAAACCCTAAAATATATAATCCACGTTGAGGATCAACAGCAAAGGCATGCACCGAAGTTAGAACACCTGAGCGAACTAGAAAAGTACCAATTAGACTTAAAGAAAAGGCAGCAATAGCAAGTAACATAGTCCATGCTTTAAATTGTTGCCGTTGTTCTGTTACCGCTAGAGAATGTAATAAAGCTGTACCTACTAACCAAGGCATAAATGAAGCATTTTCAACAGGATCCCAAAACCACCATCCTCCCCAGCCTAACTCGCGATAAGCCCACCAGCTTCCTAATGTAATTCCAGCTGTTAAACAACACCATGCAGCCAGTGTCCAAGGCCTTGTCCATTTTGACCAACTTGACTCTACTTTACCAGCCCAAAGCGCAGCAATTGCAAATGCAAAGGCCACAGAAAAACCAACATACCCCATATACAACATAGG
This sequence comes from Legionella longbeachae, assembly GCF_004283175.1. GTDB lineage: Bacteria > Pseudomonadota > Gammaproteobacteria > Legionellales > Legionellaceae > Legionella > Legionella longbeachae. Next base: position 5,300 of record NZ_RXNW01000020.1, on the reverse strand, counting down.
GGGATGAAATAAAAATCCGGGATCTTGTAACAATGGGTTCAAATCACGTCCTTGTGTATTTAAAACTTGAAATTGACGTAAAAAAGGATTGGATGTGATCAATAAAAAAAGAATAAATCCAATACTCAACCAGCCTAAAACTACTAAAACCCGTGTACGCATCTCCCTATCAAGACCAGAACTGAAAAAAGCAACCAACAAAGTCCAGAAACCAAGAATTAAAACCCACAAGAGCATAGATCCTTCATGCCCACCCCACACGGCACAAAGTTTATAAAACCAGGGTAAGGAAATACTTGAATTACTCACCACATAAATCACTGAAAAATCATCCTGCAAAAAACACAGGGTAAGCATCAAATATGACAGGGCAATAAAGAAAAACTGACAAACTGCATATACCCTGGCGGCATTCATCCAGTCGTTACGATTCAATTGCACCCCAGCTAAAGGAATCACAGCCAACATGATGGAGGCAATCAAAGCCAAAATTAACGAAAACAATCCTAATTCTGCAATCATGAAGACACCTTTTTCGATAAAGCAGCCTTTACTTCAGGCGGCATGTAATTAGCATCATGTTTTGCCAGTACTTTTGTAGCGCGGAAATTTTGATTATCAATGAGTTGCCCTTCAGCCACTATGCCTTGCCCTTCTCTAAATAGATCGGGAAGAATTCCCGTGTAAGATACAATAATTGTTTTATCAAAATCTGTAATCTTAAATTGCACTTCTAAGCCTTGCTGGGCACGGATAATTGATCCTTTCTCTACCATGCCACCTATGCGAATTGAATGATGTTGTGGGGCTTCGCCAGTGATAGCCTGAGTAGGTGTATAAAATAAACTGATATTTTGTCTTAGGGCATATAAAACTAATGCAGCAGCTATAGAAATAATGCCCAAAGTGAAAAATAAAATGATTAACTTACGTCTGCGTGCTGAAACCATGTCTATCGCTTAAACCATTGTTGTAATTTTTGACGTGTTTGTTTTCTTTTCCATTTCATCCCTAATAAATTCATGACTATTACCACACTAACTAAGCCATAAGCTGACCAAACATAGATGGAGTACCCACCCATAGTGATCCATTCTAAAAATTGATTCACTTATATTTCTCCCTCAAATTGAATTTTGACCCAGGATTGTCTTTTTTCTCGAAACAATAACTCTTGACGTGCTTTCTCTAAAATAATCCATATGCAATAGAGGAAAAAACCAGCCAGGGTCAACAATAAAGGATACAACATACTGCTATCAATCTTGGGTTTAGCAAAAATGGATAATGTAGATCCTTGATGCAAGGTATTCCACCAATAAACGGAGTAGTGAATTATTGGCAAGTCAATAATACCGACTAAGGTCAAGATAGCAATAATTTTATCCCCATCTTCTTTATTTTTTGCAGACTGATATGTAGCCAAAATTGCAGCATAGAGTAAAAAAAGCGCCAATTCGGACGTTAAACGTGCGTCCCATACCCACCAAGTCCCCCACATGGGCCGTCCCCAAATACTACCCGTCGCTAAAGCTAAAAAAGCCATACAAAGACCAACTTGAGCGACAATGTGAATGAGAAGGCCTGCTATTTTAATACGCCAAATTAAAAGCAATACTGCTAAAAAACCCATCCACATATAAAGTGCCATGGATAAAAACGCAGTAGGAACATGGACATATATAATACGAAAGGCATCCCCTTGCTGGTAATCAGGTGGAGCAAATGCTAATCCCCAGACTATGCCTACAACGAGTATCACTACTGAACTCACTGCTAAACGTGGCGTAATACGTCCAGAAAATGTATAAAAGAATTTTGGCGATGCTAACTGGTATAAAAATTTCCACATAGGAATAATTGAAATCAAAAAAACCAGATTTTATCATGTATCCTGATTTTCTCAAAACAAGATGAGTAAATTATTCAGCATAACTAATACGCATTATCCCAGCAATTGCATAAGGTAAAAATCCAATTGCAATCACAGACATCGCTAGCAATAAAGCCAAATAAGCACTGATGGGCAGATCTTGCATTGCTATACTCAAAGTTCCGCTTGCAAAAATCAATAAAGGTAAGGTGAGCGGTAATAAAATCAATGCCATTAAAACACCTTTTTGATTACCCACTCCAAAAGCAGCAACCAAGGCGCAAAGAAACAATAAAGCTGGAGTCCCGCAGATAATAGTCAACGCTAATACCCATGTCTCCCATACGCTCAAAGAAAACAAGACAGCAACTACGGGGCATAAAATAAGCAGTGGCAATAAATGAAAAAACCAATGCGCAATTACTTTAGCACTAACAAGCAATGGTAACGAATAACCTGAAACGAGCCATTGCTCAATAATGCCATGCTCATAATCCTGTTGAAATAAACGTTCTGCTGAAAGCAATATTGATAAGAGAATTGCCATCCAAACTAAACCGGGAGCTATGGTACGCAATAATGCTACTTCTGGTTTTAACGTAAGAGGAAACATAAAAAGAAAGATTAAGAAAAACAAACAAGAGTTCACTAAAAAACGCGGTTGGCGTACTTGAATCAATAATTCACGCCTGCATTGGCTTAAAAACAAGGAACAAGTGAAACTCATAAGCAATACTCCTGATAATCAGAGCGATTGAGAGATAATTTCTGATGTGACGTTAACAAAACTGCCCCACCTTGCTTTCGATGAGCCTCTATTTTAGACATAATTACTTCAATCGCTCTTTCGTCCAACGCAACTAAAGGTTCATCTAGAAGCCATAATTTGGCACCGGACATCCATAAACGCAGCAAGCCTACTTGCCTGCGTTGTCCTGCCGATAATAGACCACATGGAAAATCCAGATAATGTCCCAGTTTAAAAATCGTCACCAGCTCATCTATTTCTTCAATTTTTTGGGGTAAATTAGTAGAGGAAGTATGAAGATCGAAATAGCAATTTTCTCTCAAAGTTAAATTAGGATTAATGCCTGTCTTATGACCAACAAAACACAATTGCTGCTGATATGCAGCCCGATCTTTATCTATGTTTTGTCCAAAAAATTGAATTTCACCACTCTGAGGACGATATAAACCCGCGATTAATTTTAATAAAGTCGTTTTACCTGCCCCATTTGCCCCGCGTAGATGAAGCAATCCGCCTTTCGGCAAATGAAAAGATACATTATTTAACAAAAGCTGATCCTGATAATCAAAATCAAGATTGATCACATTAAGCATAGATAAACGATACACTGTAGGTTTTGCCAATAGTCTGCAAATTGCAATTATAAAATGAATTTTATTGAGTTTTAATAAATCCTTGAACTACTTTACTGCAACCAGAACTACAAATTATCCAAGAATAGTACTAAATATAAAAAACAAAACAAGTTTTTTAGTGTAATTAGAATATTTGTATAATATTTGAACGGCATAGAAAATCTTCTATGCCGAATTCAATATGGAAATTAACGTGTGGTGATTATAGTTATATGGTGCTGTTAGCTGTAGTTAGCGCAAGTTCATCCATAGCTTTGGATAAACCAGATTGCTTCCCTTTCGCAAAGACGCCTATCCCCGCAGCTAAAACACCTAAACCAACAGCCGCAGTTGCAGCACCCGCAACTACACCGATACCACTAGCAGCCAAAGTGATACCTACAGCAACAACTGCTAATCCTAACGCAAACATCAAACCACCAAGAATTTTCATACCCATAGAAGGCTTTCCTTGTACGGTTTTGGCCTCTATTTGGTAATCCTTAACAGGCATCTCATTTTTCAATAATGAATCAGTATTCTTTAAAATTTTTGTTAAATCGACAATTGATTCTTTACCTTCAGCTTTTAATGCTTCAATGTGCCTAACGACTTTCTGCGCATGGTTACGAGTTTGAGCATCCAAAGTCTCTTGTTGCAACTGCTCCTTCAATTTTTGTAGTGCATTTTTATAAAGAGCCAGAGGAGAGGTAGATGAGAAGAAATCTACCAGGGGACGCAATATAACCGTTTTGAGATTAGCAATATCAGTTTCTCGAGGAAATGTAGTTTTTATGCGTTCTGAATTAAAGTGGCTTTCAGCTAAGTCTGGATATAGGGCCATTTCATAAGCAAGAAGCGCCTTTTCTAATGTTGAGTTACGCATAAAGGTGTTTTCACCTCTATCTGGCGCTCTTTGAATGATACGATCAGTTAAAGTATGCAAAACTTCAGGGCTTAATTCTTCGCCAACTGTTTCGACAAAATCTTTGATGGCATCCATTTGCGTATGATTTGTATCAGTAACTGGTTTATTGGGATCAACATAGGCTGTTCCTGGTGAGCGTTTAAAAGTATCTGGTTGAAGCAGTAGATCTAGAGTTTGATCTGAAATGGTGCCATCGTTTAAAGATTTACCATATTTCTTCAATAATTTACGTGTTTGTTGCAAAGGCATGTGATACTCCTAAAAGCCCAAAATACAGGTCAAATTATACTCAATGTAGCTTAAGGAATTATTATCACTCACAAATTGGAATGATTCCTGCTTTTGTTATCAGATAAAATAGAATCGCTCCTCGTGATATCGAATGATAAAATAGTTACTTTTTGAACAAAAAATAGAAAATTGCAGTGTGATTTTTTAATAAAATATAAAATAATCAACTTTTTTTAAAAAAAACAGCAATCAACACTTGACTCAAAACGCATCTCGGAGTCTAATATCAAGCCTCGGGGCCAGATAGCTCAGTCGGTAGAGCAGAGGACTGAAAATCCTCGTGTCGGCAGTTCGATTCTGCCTCTGGCCACCATAAGAACCCGAGTTTAATCAATAAGTTACAATCGGCTCATCCCCATTTCCGGGGGCACTAATCAAGAACACAGAACCTTAACTCTTAATCTGTAATTTTCAAAATTTCTAAATCCATAAGCACGACGTTGAATCAATTTCATTTTACGATGAAAGCCTTCCGTAATGCCGTCGTTTTTAGTAAAGCGCCACATTCTAACCACTTCTTCCCGACATTGATATAATGTTTTACCTAGAGTCTTTAGTGAGTCAAAAGGACTTGCCTTCAGACTGGCAACAAGTTTAAGAAAGAGAGGTATTAAACGCGTACACTGCTTTGCGGTACGATGTTTGCGCATGAGTAAGCGATGTAATCGCTGTTTAAAGTAATAGATGGCAGCAATGACAGGCTGCTGTTGCAAATAGCATTCTCGTCTATTGAGCCGCTTTACAGTGAGATTATTGGGGTTAGCTCTCAATGCGGCCAAGAGACCTCGCTGATATTTCATTTCAGGGTCAATCTGCTGATAAGTCTGCAAACAGAATTGGTTCAAT
>NZ_RXNW01000002.1 GCF_004283175.1 Legionella longbeachae | reverse complement strand
TAGCCAGGTTGGGTGGTTGGACTGATTCCAAAAGGACTGGAAAAGCAGCTTGGTCTACTATCTGGAAAGGATGGTTCCGTTTACAAGAGCGAGTTGAAGGACTTTGGATAGCTACCGAGTTGATGAAAATGTGATCAAGAGACAGTTATTTGGGGTAGAGCCAAGTTAATTGAAAAAACTAAAAACACTACTCCGTTTTGTACCATTACTTTTGAAATACCTGCTAAAGAAAAACAAATGGGTCGAGTAGTCACTCAAAATTTGTATGCAACTGAGCTTACTCTTTGTCCACCGGATAGAAAACGAAAGCTATCACCAAAATATGGCGATAAAACAGTCACCGTGACTGTGGTCATTGCAGAAGAAATAAACCCACCTGAGGGACAAGAGCCACTAGAATGGGTTCTATTAACGAATGTTACCATCAATGATGCAGCAGGGGCGCACAATATTTTGAATATGGTATGTATGCCGTTGGCAAATTGAAGTGTATTTTCGCATTTTAAAAAGTGGCTGCCGGATTGAAAAATTACAGCACGCTGAAAAACAGCGCTTTGACCCTTGTTTAGCACTCTATATGATTATTGCTTGGCGAATTCTCTACCTGACGGTATTAAGTCGTGAATGCCCTGAGGTAAATTGTGAGTTAATCTTTTCGGCTGAGGAATGGAAAATAGCACACATTATTCTTAAAAAAGGCCCCCCTCCGAAGGAGCCTCCACCTTTAAACATTATGATGAAAATGACTGCCTCTCTAGAGGGATACATGAATCGAAAAAATGACCCAGAACCAGGACCAACTACTCTTTGGATCGGTTTACAGCGGCTAAAAGACCACCTTTTAGCACAGCAGACTCTTAGAGATATAACTTATGGGTAATGATGTGCTTATTTGGGGTAGAGCCATTTGATCATGTTTCTTTCGTTTAGGCAAGATGTGTAGAAGATTCAGCTTAAATGTGAAAGAGCCTAAACTTCTAATTAATTTAAGAGAACAGTGCGTTATATACATTCAATTTTTACTGCTGATGTTTGCCATATAATAAATAGCCTCTTTTATGGCTTTATCAGAACAATTTTTCTGAGGTACATCGGCTTCTTTACATAAACCACCATGAGGCATTAACCCTTTTCCAATACTTGCTTTATAGATTAAATAATCTATTGCTGTCTTAAATTGATCTGGGTAGTTTTTCAATTCAATTTCAGCGTGCTTAAGTCTGATATTCCATGCTTTTTTATCAAAGGCAGCAGGAGCATGCATCCCTTTAGCAAATTGAGGAGCATGACACGTTTTGCATGTTACTTCATAAGTTTCCTTACCTAAACCACTGGCTATTAAGGGCGTAGTAAATGCAATCAGTAAAATAAATAATCTATTTTTCATTCTTAATCCTTTATAAAAAGTATACTACTCTATAATATCGAGCTAATTCCCGATTTTAACATGTTGCTCCATATAAATCTTTTTGGGTTTTAGTCAGTCTTATGAATTAAGATGGAGACTATATTTTCTGATTCACTAAATATTAATGAGAATTTCTTTTTTCAGCACACAAAGATATGAGCGATCTATTTTTGATCAAGTAAATCAACTCTACCATCATAATTATCAAGCAGCCAATGGGGTCAGATCTTGCTTTGTGCTTGCAAGATTTACATTAAAAAAGCAAAATCTGCTCGTATATGTCAATAAAAATATTGGAGATTTAAAATGCCTTTAGAATGTTCCGATACCTCCTTTATATTAAATACTCAGCACTTATGCTGAATTAAAATGCGGACCTCCATTAGACCTTTGAAAGAAGCCTAATCAAATATATAAGTTGTTAAATCCTTTTTGTTAAGTTGCTAAACGAATGTTTTTTATTTCCCATTAACTTGGGACAAATAGCTCCTAAATAAGCATTTGGCGCGAATTACACTATCATGGAGATAAAAGTACCCAAACGGCCGGTACATATGTAACCTATTGAAAATAAAAACATATCAAATTATTTGATACAAGATATCAATAAAATCAATTGGATTTAATCTTTATCATTTTGATTAATATACTCCAATTTTATTTTGGATTATGTTTATGATACCAACTGGGGACAAAAGCAAAAGCACCACATATCAAGACTGCACTTTCGAGTCAGTAATACTGCGTATGAAACAGAGTGATTTAAAAGTAAATGCATCTATAGCGACTTACATTTCCTACAATAACCAGTTAAAAGGCAAAAACCTTCGTAATATTACCGCTTTATTGACTGAGATGCTGAATAATCATGTGTTCCCTAATACTGTGATTTTGAATCAACTCATTAAACGTTTGTCTCAATTGAATCAACTTCAACTCTCTCTGGATGTGCATCAAATGGCAGTGACCAAAGGCTTGGCTAATGCCATTACTTACAACATCACCCTGAATGCAATTGCCAAGAGCGCACAGCCTGATGTGCAGCTTACGTTGAGACTGCTTGAGGAAGCCAAAAAAGCAGGTTTAGCCAATGCCATAACCTACGCCAGCACCCTAGATGCGATTGCCAAAAGCGTGCAACCTGATGCACAGCTTGCAGGAGCCTTGATTGATGAGGCAATCGAACACTTTAAACTGCTTGATATGAGGAATGGAATCAGACTAGACTTGCATGGACTGTCTTTTGGCCTGGTCTATTTTGGACTCAAAAGACGTGTGCTGCAGGAAATGGATGCAAGCCATTCTATTTCAACACTTACTTTAATCTATGGAAAAGGGCTACATAGTAGTTCAAGAGATGGGATTCATCCAGTCAAACGCGCGGTGTGGCGTGTGGTCAGTGAACTGTCAGGACAAGGAATTTCTGGTCAAGAAAATAAAAGAAACTCAGGGGTATTTGAGTTGTCTTTTCGGACTGTTAGAAGTCAACCCAATGCGACAAATCCACATCGCCTGTTCACCAGCAAACTCAATCCGAATGCGAAGCCTTTTATACCGACGTCTAGTCAGAACTCACTGAGCTGAATCTTCTACACATCTTGTTTACAGCAAAGAAAGATGAGCAAATCACCTCTTTTTGAGGTGATTTATGGATTTAGCCATAGAGGATGCTGCGGCATGGTCGGAAACTATTTTTAGTTGAGTTGATTTAGGTGATAAAATGTAATGGATACGCAACAAGAATGAATTGAATGATAGGTAAAATTGCGTTATGTTTTTTAGGAATTTGAAATTCATAATAAAAGGGAACAGTCTGTGATTACAAAGAGTTGTCAGCATTTATTAAGGCTTGTAACGAAACTACTGACCCAATTAGTAAGTATCTTTTCTTTCTCTATATCGTTTTCACATGCTAATTCCGTTGCCACCGATTATAGTAGCTACAGAAATTTTTAACCCGCCTTTTATTATGCAAGGCGAAAAAGGTCAACTATTTGGTTTTGATATTGAAATGATGATGTATATTTGTCGAACTATCCATCGTGATTGTCAATTTCCCCTGGATTTTTGGAAAACAATTTGTTTATGGATTTGGTATCGCAATAAATAACAATGATCTTGGATTATTAGATCAAATTAATCAAGCTTTAATTCAGTTTGAAAGTAGTGGTGAGTTTAAAAAAACTATGCTAGATATGTTCCATAAGAATATTTTGGTCTAATCAATGCATCGCCCCATGCTTACACTTATTAGTGTTTACCTTGCAAAAGTGCTACAGATCTTTGGATTTAGCTCACACATCAACAACTATTGCCAGAATCATGGAAAGAACCTATGGAGAATCTCAGTGAACTATCTGTGATTCAGACTTGATTAGATATGGGACTTAATCATATTGTGTGTCAGTAGGATGAGTAATGAGTTGATACAAACGTTCTAATTGCTTTTGTGTAACCCTATGTACAGATAGATCGGGAAGCTGATGAAGAGGAAAATAGCCTAAATCAAGAATTTCTGTGTTAGGTTCAAAATGTCCGGATAGAATTTGGGCATAAAAAAATAATTTATACGTATGTGGCCATTGAGGTGGGTGATCATGTTTTAATTTATCCCAAACAGATAGTAGTTTTATAATTTTGACATCATAACCAGCCTCCTCACGGACTTCGCGAATAATAGCCTCTGAAGGGGATTCGGATACATCGATCCAACCGCCTGGCAAGGACCATAGTCCATCTGTTCTTTCTTTGACTAGTAAAATATTTTCATTCTGGAGAATAACTGCTCGAACATCTATTTTGGGTGTAGGATAGCCTTTTTCTACTTGAAAATGCTCTTGAATTACATTTGCCGGTTGAGAGGAGCAGTATGCAGCCATTTGTGCCACAATTTGTTCAATTCGCTGAAACCGTTCGATGTCGTAGCTATTCTTCGAATAGGCTAAGCCCGCTTGGCAAAGTCCTTGCAGTTCAGTTATCCATTTGAACCAATACTGTTTGTCCATTATTACATTCATCGATAAAGTTTATAAAATCATGAATTACATGATGCTAAATAAATAAGATACAATATTTTTTCTGTTGATTCCAATTAAATGCTTTGACTCACCCTGCATCCTCTGTACCAATCTGAATCTTTATCATTTTGATTATAAAATTGGAGCTATCAGCCACATCATCAAATGCCTTTCAAAACTATTCTATACTTTCATAAATTACGCGATTTTCATTGTTAAGGAGATCTAAATGAAAATAGCTTCATTAAGTTTATCCGGAAGATTTAAAATAGTGTTTGGTCTCCTGATAGTCTTAACTTTTTTTTCACAAAATACTGCTTATGCTGAACCTGAAAATAATTCATGTGCCTATGCCTGCATGGATTGGACTTTAGGTAGCACACAAATGGAACAAGCAGAACAAAACTTCAAAAATAAAACCGGGCAAGATGTACATTTTGGTGTTGGTACATTTATGGGCGAAGGGGATCAAGTTGGCACAGATAAGCATTTAGGGAGCTGCTTTCGTCTGGTATTTTCAGATGGACAAAAAGATCTCATAGCACAAGTAGTAAATACTGGATATGACATGAACAATCCCAATCAATTTGATTTACAAATGGGGGCTGGCGGTATGGGAGCATTCAATGCATGCGTAGGAGATCTCAACATTAGCATGTATTCCGGAAGTAAGTCTCAATGGGGTCTTGTATATGGAGGAATTCAAAATGAAGTTGATTGCAGCAATTTGCCAAAATATCCCATGGTAGTAAGTAGCAATGGTCAAACTAATGACCTGCAAATGTTGTGCAAATATGGTTTTGATAATAAATACAGAGGTGAAAATGGCTTGAATTATAAATTTAAATATATACCAGAACGAGTAAAATGCCCTGAAGAGCTCACTAAACTGACAGGATTTAAACGTAAAGACGACCCATCTAATTATGGGCTCTTGCTTTTTAAACCCTGCAAACTAGGAGATGAATATTCCATTTCTTGTGCCATGACCCGTATGATGGATTGTGCGAAACCGACAGCATCCTGGGCTGATCACGTTAAAAACCTGGCTGTTTCAGGGCCCCTTCCGGCCTGTCAAAGAGATGGTTATACCCGTCAGAATAACGTCAATGCTCCTTCTGCAGCTTCATCTCAGTGTACTTCAGAGCCACAACAAAGTTTTTATTGTAAAGAACATAAGGGGTCGAATGCAGGTTTTTGTAGCTGGGATGGAGGAAATTCTACTGGTGGCGACTACTGCAATATTGATAAATCCCATTGCTTAAGTTGTGGTGGCGGTAGTTGGTGTACCTGTAATAATGGCCAGCTTAGCGGTTGCACTAACTCCTGAAGGAATTTAAAACTGACAGGTGAAATTTGCTTTTTCTTTAAAGATGGTGCATCGTTTATGAATGCCCGTAAGCCAGTAAAAAAAGGATATCAAAATGCCAACACAAGAGTGGCCAGCCCATGATTATGCAATTGGCTCCTATATTCAGGCAAGTATAGCGAGTAACTATTTAAAATATTTAGACATAAAACCAACGGATCATATATTAGATATTGGATGTGGAAATGGATCGTTTAGTCGAAAAATTTTGAATCAATTTCCTCAAAACCATTTTTTAGGCGTAGATGCTTCGGAAAATATGTTAGCCTTAGCAAGGAAAGAACTTGTTGATTATCCTAATGCTAAACTGCAACATGCCGATGCATTAACCCTGTCATTTACCAATGAATTTGACTATGTTGTCTCCTTTTGGTGTTTACAATGGTGTGCATTTGCTATAGAAAAAGCATTTCTTAATATTCATAGAGCCTTAAAGTCGAACGGAAAAGTATTCACTATCTTCCCATCTGGCGATGATCCCTTTATTCTCAACTATTATAAAGTAAAAGAGTCGAACCAATTTTCTTGTCTTAATCAATTTAAACCACCGGTGGATTATAACCACTTTCAAAACCTAGAAGAAAAAATACACGCACTCCCTTTTAAGCACATTAAACTTGAACGGCTGAAGCATCAAATTTGTTTACCTAATTTGGATATTTTTCGTAAATTTGTAAATGGTATTGCCTTTTTTCAAGGCCAAGTCCCTGATGAACAAATAAACCTTATTAATGAGTCTTTAGTGCAAGTTTATGAGCAAGAATGTCAAGAGAAATTTTCCGGTGAGTATTGGTTTATTTTTTCTGTTTATTTGGTACAAGGCGAAAAATAATTTCGCCCGGCTGTGGAGAGCCCTTTTGGCGAGTTTAAACACTATAGGCTTTCATTTTATTACAGGTAACAAAGCCTTGGGAAATACAAAATAACTCACTTAAAAATGATTAATTATTGGTATTTATATTGAGAAACTCTTGAATATTTTTTAATGTTAATAGCCCTTTGGTTCTAAGTGCTTCCTGAGTATTAAAACCTATATGTGGGGTAGCTATCAGATTAGGAGCATCAAAAAGGCTATAATCAGCAGTGATTGGTGGTTCCATATCAAATACATCTGTCGCTGCTCCAGCAATTAACTGTTGTTCTAACGCTTATTTGAGATCATTACTTACAATAATGGGACCTCTGGCACAATTAATTAAATAAGCGGTTTTTTTCATTTTAGATAAAAGGTTAAAATCAACCATTCCTCGGGTTTCATGAACAAGAGGAATATGTAACGTTATAAAATCGATTGTGAAAATAAATCTTCTAAAGTTAATTCTGAATTTTTACCACAATTTATAGTTTTCATTTGAAATGCTTGCGCGATCCTTTTAACTTCTGAACCAATCGCTCCTAAGCCTACAATACCTAATATTTTATTTTTTAATTCAATGCCTGTGTTTGTCGTAGCTTTTTGTTTCACCCTTTGGTTATTACCTGGAATATCGCGTGCTAAAGAGATCATAAATCCAAATACAAGTTCCGCCACTGCTGTATTTGCATAACCTGCAGCATTTTTCACTAAAATATGTCTTTGATTTACAGCATCCATATCAATATGATCAATTCCTGCAAATGCAACAGCAATAAATTTCAACTTTGTTGCCGCACGAATCACAGCAGCAGACAAGGGGCGATTAGTAAGCGCAATAATATGAGCATCTTTGATATGATCGATTAATTGTTAATCAGACCAATCGCGACTGTCACACTCCGTAATCATGTGATTTGATAGTTCAGAATGAATTTCTTCATTACTAATCCCTATAGGTTCAATAATCGCTATTTTCATTTTAATCCTTTAATAATTAGCATCTTAAAATATAGTCCTTAGATGAATACTCCAAATTTCAGGGTACATTTATTAAATCAATGACATGCTTTAACCTGCTCCAAATTTCATCCATCCAATCTAAATGTTCCGATTTCATCATGCAAGAGCGTAACAGAGTGACAAATTCGTCGTTCCATTCCAGGTGCGCCCAGTGAGATTTTAATATTGACTTTGGCAACTTAATTAATGCCAGATGTAAATCTGATTGTGCCGATAATTTAAAAAATTGTTGACTAAGCTCTGAAATCTTTTTGACATTCGTTGCGTTAGGGGCCCATACAACGATATCTAACTCAGGAGGCATGGCCACTAAAAACCTGGGATCATGGGCTAGATTTTCATACAGCATCGATGCTGCTTGTTTTGATTTTTCCAAATCCAAGGCAAACTGTGCATTTCTTATTAATGGTAAAAGCTGATGCGTTGCCCATAATGCTACAGCAGAAGCCCCTGGCCTTGAACACTCTAAACTAATTTCCCCAAGATGTAGATCTGCGGAACTAAAATAAGTATAAGGAGAATCATGTTTATAAAACCGCCCTATTGTCGTATCCTTAAATAAAATGCAACCACATCCATAAGGCTGTAATCCATGTTTGTGAGGATCGATCACTAAAGAATCTACCTCAATCAGATGATTAAAATGCTCCATTGCGGAAACTGATAAATTATTACATAGAGTAAAATAGCCGCCATAAGCACAATCAGCATGAATTCGAAAAGAATAAATCGATTTGAGATTCAAAATTTCAGTGAGCGGATCCAGAGCTCCAATGCCTGTGGTACCCATGGTAACAACTACTGTTCCTACATCTCCGGCTTTCAATTTATTTTCAAGATCTACTAAGTCCATTTGTCCTTTATCATTAACATTTACCACGTCAAAAGGGATACCTAAAACAGAACAAAGACGCTGATGTGTATAATGTGCCTGCGATGATGCTAGAATTTTTTTCCCCGGGTTAAGTTTACTGGCAATCCATAGCGCTTCTAAATTTGCCATTGTTCCACCACTACAGAGATGACCTAAATGTGTTTCCCATCCAAACATCTGTGCAATGTGAGCAACCGCTTGCTTTTCCATGTATGAACTGGCTCGCCCACCATCAATGGCATGATTATTAGGGTTTATCCACAAAGCAAGAGTATAGGCTAAACGCGCGATAGGATGTGGGGGTTTAAGCATTTGACCCGCATAGAGAGGATGAGGATATGGAAGGTTATCGCGCATTTTTTCAGCTACCGTAAGTAAAACATTCCGTATCGATTCTATATCAACTTCTTGAATATAAAGAGGTAATTGGTCAAACCCGGCATCCAGACAATTAAGAATTTCAGGTAATAAAGATAATGAATTTTTTTCTAACATGAAGCATCATCCCTTGCAAATGGTATATTAGGAGCCGTTTAACAGCCCCCTATCAAATCCTATCACACCCAAGTATTAATTCTTGGAGGTTCATACAAAAAAATTTACTTTTTTACTTACAAAAGTGATTAATTAGCAACATCAATACAAGAGTGGAATCGTTCATTGGTGCTCTGGTCTCTGCCCCATTCTGCGTAGATAACATGATGGCCTGTACGTTCCGGGACATTGCAGGTCATATGAAATTTATTATTTGCCTTATCTGCCCAAATAGTATTCTTATCTTGAGAGGGATTTTTATCATCCCATCCATACTCACAAAAAGGTTCTGTTTCAAAATCACTCCATTTGAGAGGTTCATTTTTATTAAATTGGTAATCAGATTTTGTAATCCAAAAACGAAAATGCTCCGTGTCACTAAAGTGAGGACCATAAGAAACATCCCATACAAACTCTTGAGGATTTTTAATTCCTTTATTGGTTGGCCAATCAATCGCAGCATCCCAAGGAGAAGCTTTTCCTTTAAATGTCTCACTATCAAAACCACAAACATGTTGTGGTAAATTAACATTTTGATAATAACCTCGAGTATGGCTTAATACACTCATAAATTGGTAGACATCATTATTATAGCTTCCATCTTCCTTTGTCAAAATAGGGCGACATCCTTCATATGGGAGTTTATTTCCTGGTTCGATATGATGTGGTTGGGTTGTTTTACCACAGAAATATTCTCGCGACATTGGTTTTTCTATTAGACCATGGCTGTGTGCTGACAACTGAAATAGCATTAAAAATCCACCGACAAACAACAAATCATACCGAGTAAAAAACATACTAAAACCTCAATAATTAATTACAACGGTTTAATTTAGCACAAAAATGAACAATATGCAGTTTTCTTTTAAATTTTTTAAAAGTTTCTAGCATCATTTTTAAATATTCAAAAAAGATCTTACATGCTGGGCAATCATCAATTCTTCATTTGTTGGTATCACCCCAACTAAAACAGTACTGTCGCTTTCATTAATAATTGTTGCATTGCGGGTATTCGCTTCATCATTAATTTTAATTCCTAACCAACTTAAATACGCACCGATTTTTTTCCGTATCAATGGAGCATGTTCACCAATCCCGGCGGTAAATACAAGCGCATCACAACCACCAAGAGCCATTAATAATGAGCCTATTTCAAGAGCTGCACGATAACAAAATAAATCAATAGCCTCTAATACTCGTTTGTCATCAAGATGTTTTAATAATTCGCGTACATTATTGCTCAATCCTGATACACCTAATAAACCTGACTCATTGTAGAGCAACTGGGTTACTTGTTCCGTCGAATAATTTTTTTGTTCTAATAAATATAAAAGCACCCCAGGATCAATACGTCCACATCGGGTTCCCATCATTAATCCATCCAACGCGGTAAATCCCATTGACGTAGCTACACTTTTTCTTTGGTACATAGCGCACATGCTTGCACCATTACCTAAATGAGCCGTGATTACACGTTTGTTTCCAATTTCACCAATATACTCAGTGATTACCGAGGCTATGTATTCATAAGATAATCCATGAAATCCATAGCGTAAGATTCCTTCATCGCTTAATGATTTTGGTAGCGCAAAAAGAGTTGCTAACCTCTTTTGAGTCCGATGAAAAGTAGTATCGAAACAGGAAATCTGCGCTAAGCTTGGATATAACTGATTAATGATTTGAATCGCTTCCAAATTATGGGGCTGATGTAAAGGAGCCAATGGCATTAAACTTGCAATTTTTTGCATTACATCATCAGTAATCAACGTAGGATTGGAAAAAAATGTTCCTCCATGCACGACTCGGTGCCCTACTGCTGCGAGCGTAATGGAATCAGATAAATCATTCAACCAGTTAAAAAGTAACTTTAAACCTGCTTCGTGTCCTTGTGTAGTAATCGCTTGATTGAGTACCAGTACTTGGCTTGCATTAAAAATATTAATTTGAGGTGACTCATAAAGATCTTGAATTTGGCCATGGTAATACAAATTCAAACACTGCTTATCACAAGCAAAAAGCGAAAATTTAATGCTTGAGGAACCCGAATTAATTACCAGAATAAGCTTATTCATTGATAAAATCCTGATTTCGTGCATAGATCAAAGCCATCGCACAAGATGCTTTACGAGAACTCCCATCACTGCTGCGACTCGTCAAGATGATAGGAACTCGTGCGCCAATTACAATTCCTGCTGCTTCAATACCCGACAAAAAAGTCATTTGTTTATACAGCATATTGCCCGCCTCCAGGTCGGGGACAACAAGAATATCTGCATTACCTGCAACCTGAGAATAAATTCCTTTTTCTCGAGCAGATTCAATCGAAATTGCATTGTCAAATGCAAGCGGCCCATCCACAATTCCTCCCGTGATTTGGCCTCGCTCCGCCATTTTACATAATGCGGTGGCGTCCAAAGTGGATGGAATTTTCTCATTGACTGTCTCTACCGCCGATAGAATTGCTACCTTAGGCTGTCCCAGACCTAACCTGCGAAATAAATCAATCGCATTTTGCACTATATCCTTTTTTGTTTGTAAATTAGGTTGGATGTTTATAGCAGCATCAGTAAGAAACAAAGGTTTAAAATAATTCGGTGTTTCCAAAGAAAACACATGGCTCATTCGTCGCCCCGTACGTAGGCCTTTTTCTTTATCCACTATAGGGGTCATCAATTCATCAGTATGAATTTTTCCTTTCATAATCGCTTCTGCTTTGCCTTCCTTAATCATTTTAACAGCAACTTCCGCCGCTTCATGACTGTGTTTTGTGGGTACTATTTCATAAGAAGAAAGATTAATATTAGCTTCTTTCGCCGCACTTTGGATTTTATCGACTGGACCAATAAGTATGGGTACTATTAAATGCTCTTCTGCAGCATCAATTGCGCCTTGAAGTGAAAGCGCATCCACTGGGTGCACCACAGCTGTTTTAAGCGGCGCATAACTTTTTTTCATTTTAATCAGTTGCTTATACCATGAGTCCTTGGGTTTTTGAAAAACCACCTTAGGCAATTCAACACATTCTCTTTTCACTTTTTGAGTTGGTGCAATTACTGTTGCAATCCCGGCGATGACTGTTTCCCCCTGCTGATTAATACATTTACAGTCCAAATTGATACGATGATTTTCAGCTATTTTTTCCAATACAGTCACAGTAATCGTCACTGTGTCTCCAGGAACTACCGGTGCAGTAAATTTAAGTGTTTGATCCAAATAAATGGTTCCTGGGCCAGGTAATTCGGTTCCCAACACTGTGGATATAAGCGATGCCCCCCACATCCCTTGGGCAATAATTTTATGAAATTGAGTATCTTTCGCATATTCAGCATCCACATGAGCAGGATTAACATCACCTGACATAATTGAAAACAGCTCAATATCCTTTTCAGTAAGTGTTCGTTTTAAACTGGCGAAATCTCCAATTTTAAGTTCATCGAACGTACGATTTTCTATATATCCCATTATGAAGCGCTCCTAATTCAATAAAATATGCTCGATTGATTGTACTAGTATAACAATTTTAAAACGTATACTAAGGGAAATTTCAGAAACCCATAACCTGGTTTACTTGATTACAAAGCATATTGACAACACAACATCAAATAGACTGCTTTAACTATGAATATAAACATACGCGCTCGATCCAACACTTAGCGGATATTTTTCGGGCTCATAATCAGTTATTAGAATCTGAACTGGAAAACGTTGCGGTAATAAAAACCAATTATTTTCGCTATTTGTTACTATTTGCTCTTGGCTTCGTGGATCGGTTACTTGACGACTCGCAGCCCAATTCTTAGAAATAATGACGCCATGATAGGTTTTTTTCCAAAAATAAATCCGTGGGTAAATTGTAACTTTATTGCCTGCTTTAACATTTCGTAAATCAGTTTCATTAAAATTAGCTTGAATAAACATGTGATCTGTATCAATGAAAGAAAATAGT
Source organism: Legionella longbeachae (assembly GCF_004283175.1). Classification (GTDB taxonomy): domain Bacteria; phylum Pseudomonadota; class Gammaproteobacteria; order Legionellales; family Legionellaceae; genus Legionella; species Legionella longbeachae. The sequence goes on along the minus strand of NZ_RXNW01000002.1, from coordinate 309,994 downwards.
GGCTTTCGTATTTCAACAGGTGTGCCTAAGGCAACAAACATATTTTGTACAATACCATTATTTTTTGCATATACGGTCGTTTCATCTAAATCCACTTTAGCGTTATGCATATGCGCGATTAAAGATTTAATGTTCATTTGCTGAACAATAACATCTTGTTTATCTTTTTCGAGCGTCTTTTCTAATGCTTTTAGAGTATTCCAAGCTGTATTTTTTTCTTGCAGCAAATTATGTACGGTAACTTTAGGAACAGCACTGTCTCTAAGAGCTAATTGATAATGTTGGAATTCAAATGCAACTTTTTTATAGACATCACGTTGTGCTTGTACACTATGTTGCGTTATTTCAACTTGTTTTTGTAAAGAAATTAATCGTGCTTTTGCGCTAGCGACTTTGGCTTTATAATTTTGATAAGCTAATTCGTAAGGTTTTTTAAATACTGTAAATAATGGCTGACCAACCTTAACATACTCTTCATTTTTTACATAGATATCAGTGATATAACCTGACACATTTGCAGCAACAGGACGAATGTTAGCCGCCACAAAAGCATTGTTTGTGAAGGGAAAATAATAGACAAAATAAAAAATTAACACAACGATGAAAACACAAATAACTGTTTTAATTGGAAAATTAGTTCTGATTTTAGATATTCTAAATGAAATCTTAGATAACATGAGTCATCCCTATGTTAAGCAATATTTATTTGAGCGAATTAAAAGAACATCATCGATTATCTTGTTTAATTCCCATAATTCCTTCCCCAGTTCGACAAACATAATATCGAGAAATACCTCTGGATCTTCTTCTTTTAATGAATCCTTTTGTATTTTATTAAGCACTAAGGGCGCTAATTGAGGTGGTGCAGTAAGAGCGACATTAAGAAGCCTTACACGCAAAATGCTTAAGTAATCCCGTACTTGCGTAATATTATCATCGATAATAGCATGCGATCGTAGCTCCTCATTTGCTAAATGGAAAACCAGCACACTCACTAAGTGATAAATACGTTTTGTATAACCAAGAGCGCTCATATTCTTACTGGTAAATGAAGGGGCTTTTCGAGTTTCAAATCGAGCTTCATCATTGAAACGATTAAAATTCGTGAGATCTGTAAGAAACTTATTTTCATGCACAAGGAAATTATCTTTTATTGCTTGCACTGATTTTGATTTATTTAGAAAATCATTCAAGATATTTATAAGCTGAAGAAGCATATCTGCTTGGGTTTTGATGACAAGATCGCGCGCGTATTGTGGATAGAAATACCGCATAAGACTTAACGCGATAATAAGCCCAATAATGATATTAAATGGCCGCAATACTACTACATCAAGATTATTGTAATTAATAAGCATCATCACCAGGGTTAAATTTCCTAAAAAGCCCCCATACTGAAATTTACTTCCCATAAAAAAGTATGCGTAGATAAATATACCCCCAATTAAGGCAATAAGATTTAGAATTGCAATATTTGCGAAAAAATAGACAATGACGATACTGTAAACAACTGCTGAAAGCGTTGCCGTGATACGTAAAAAGCTCTTGGTGAGTACTCCACCCACAGTAGAATATTCAAATAGTACAGATAATGCTGTTACATAACACCAGCCAGGCTCTGGAATAACTAAATACGTAGTTATCCAAAATATAATCAAATAGGCCAAAGATAAGCGCATCGAACGGAGTAGTTTTTGCGAATCAAACCCCATGATAGCCACCACCCAAATCCTGAAATAATACAACGAGCGTTAGCATTTTTTCCAATTTATTTTGATTAATGATCAATTTGAAATAATCTAACTTAATCTGACAAGACACTACCTCAGATAAACTGACAATGCCACGATTGTAACGAGAGTCAACCAAAGCACAACGTTTCTTTTCATCCCAAAACCCAGATTGATTTTTGAGTAACTGTTCGCTATATGCCGTATAAGCAGATAGAGCATTATCAACTTCTTGCAAGGCCTTCTTTACCGTATCAAGATATGCATAATAAATTGCTTGCGATCGTGCTTGACTTGCTTGAATGAGGCCAAATACTGGCGGATTAATCGCTGGTGTATTCATATAGGCTTCATTTAAGGCAAAAGCACCGTTTGAGATTTGACTGAACCCTAATAGTGAATCAAGTCTGACAGAAGGTAATAAATTTGCCCAAGCAACTCCTATATCTACATTTGCAGCTTTTAGTTTTGCTTCTGCTTCACGCACATCAGGACGATTTCGAAGAACTGTTGCTGGTAAATTCCCGGGGATTATTTTCAAATCTTTCAATTGATTAAATGAAACGTTAAAAGGCAAAGAACCTGGATTTTGATTTAATAAATAATGTAACGTGTTTTGACTTACAACAATATTGTGCTGTGTAATAACGTATTGTGATTGTGTTTGTTTCATTTCACTTGTCAATGTATCGATTTTATCTTTCGAAATGAGACCTGCACGGTATTGGCTTTGATATAATGAAATCAATTTACTTTCATCATCTAATAAATGTTGATATATTTTTTGTGCTTCACGCTGTGCAAGAAGAGTAAAATAACTGGCAGATACTTGACCTATAAGGACCAACCGTATGCCATCTTGAGCATGAGAACTTGCTTCGACTTGATATTTGGCACTTTCTTGTTGCTTAATTTGTTGAACAATATTGAGAACATATTGTGGAAATAAAGCCACAAATGCCCCCGGATCCCCTAAATTGGGCATTTGGCTATAACCAGACAGGATGCTCATTCCTGGGATCCAATTTAATTTGACTTGCTTTAGTTGTGCCTGTGCATATTGAAGATTGGCCGCGGCAATGTGAACATTATTATTGTTACGAAGTGCCAATTGAATCATTTGATTTAATTCAAGGTTATTTAATTGTCGCCACCATGCCATATCTGGCAAATCGATACGATCATCCATTTTTACTTGCGTGTTTTGTTGAGGCCATTTATTAGGCACTTGTGGCAATGGTTGATTCTGTTGCGAAGAGAAACACCCTTGTAGAAAAATTCCTATCAGAAAAAGCACAAGAAAAAAAGGATTAAATTTTGCCAGGCCTCGCACAATGATGAATCGCAGTTTAGATATTGTGATTGTTGTCATAAGGTCATCATCTTAATAAATAATGGATTTTGATGATAAAGTTGATTTATCCATGGGCGAACTGTACACATTAGGGATTTCGAAAAATTACATCATTTTGCAATATACCAGTGGGTTTATCTGATCGCAACAAATCGTTTTATTCGTTTGTAACTCATTAAGCAAGGGTTTTCCAACGTGTAAACAGTGTTATATCATTACTATTTTTGTATTGAAAATAATTTATGTTTCATATTGTCCTTTACCAACCTGAAATCCCCCCAAATACGGGAAATATCATTCGCTTATGTGCCAATACCGGAGCACAGTTACATTTAATACATCCACTAGGTTTTTCATTACAGGAAAAAGCCTTACGGCGAGCAGGGTTAGATTATCATGAATGGGCCTGCATATCACAATATGAAAATTGGGATACATTTATTCTACAACATCAGCAAAAACAAATTTATGCGTGCAGTGCCAGCGCTGAAAAATGTTACTCAAAGGTGCAATATGCCTCCGAAGACATGTTTTTATTCGGACCAGAATCCAATGGATTACCTAAAGAAATTGTACAAAAGTTCACCTCACTCTTTATTCCAATGCGTGAACATAATCGCAGCTTAAATCTTTCAAACGCGGTTGCTGTCATTTTATATGAAGCCTGGAGACAATTGGGTTTTACATGAAACACCAATAAAATTGCAACTTTCGCCTAAAAAATTAAAATGACCTAGAACCATACAGGTAATGTGGCTTATGGTTATTTTTCTTGAGTTCACGCGTAATACATTGAATCATATTAATAATTTCAATTATTTTGATTTTATGTTAAAAATACAAAGTCTTATTGAGATGCCTTCATTTTATTGTCCTGCAAAAACCAGGAGTTCAAGTCTAACCCAGTACTTTGCCCCAAAAAAATGATATTGCATCTCCCATAGAATAAGGATAATCGATTAACGAAAAAGGAAATAACCGTTAAATCATAATCCTGAAAACAGAAACAAACTGTCCGACTAAACTGTCCAACTAAAAGGAATAAGAACAATGAAAAAAATAAATCTCTTTGTGATCCTGTATTTTATGATTACCATCCCTTGTTATTGCAACAACCGTTATTTTCTCTGTGGCCCTGATGAAAATGGTTGTTTTCCTGATATCTACAGGTACTGTGCATGCATCCCATATGATGATTGGGAAGGCAATAACCCATATTGTCTGGATTTCGATAAACTTATTTGCACTCCTTTATCACAAACAAAACATTGCGCCCCAGCTTTGGTTTTTAAGAATCAGGGAGAATGTTTAGCTACCATTTTTCAAAGCGAGCCCACCCCTCCTTGTAAAATTACCACACATCAATTTTGTCTTGAGCACCATACACCTATCTGTGATAAGACAGGTCAGCCAAACTCCTGTCATTAGGGGGATATGGGCACATATTATGAAGCAATATAACCTCGATAGAAAAGGCATGATAATGCCTTTTCACTAAAAATGTTATTTTGTAAATCTCTGAATCATTATTTAAAAATCGTAGAGATAGTTAAAAAGAAAGCAAGGTTTCGTAACATTTGGCAAAGTAATAATAATTACTTTTATTATAGAGAAATGATCGGCCTTAATTGTAAACTAACCCAAACAAAACAAATTTTCTAATCATATGTCTCTGGATTTTGGAGGCATATACTGAGTAGATCTTCGGGTTGTTTCACAAGATAAGTAGGTTGATACTGTAATAAAATTCTCTCAGAATTATAGCCCCAAGTCACTGCAATTGATTGGATATTATTTCTTTTTGCAGCCTCAATATCTCGAGCTTCATCCCCTATGTAAAAAACTTTATTTTTATCAATTTTATATTTTTTTAATGTCTTTTTCAGTAAAGAACGTTTCGAAAAATGGGTTGATTCGTCATGGATAAAACTAAAAAAATGTAGAATTTGATTCATTTCCAACCAAACACGAACATTTTCAATTGAATTGGAAGTCAAGATACCAAGACAACATCCAGAGTTATAAAAAGTCTCTAATACTGGGGAAATATTAGTAACTGGTTGTATATTTATCATTTGATCGAATAAAAGCCTCCTAATTTCTCGTATTAGCGAAGGTATTTTATAAAAAGGAACACCCAAAAAACTTTTTACTTCTAGAAATGTAAGATCTCGAAGGTGTTCAATTTCATGTTTCTCAATCTTTCTTAAATTAAATTGTTCAGCCAACAAGTTAGTTGTTTCAATAACACAGTCATAACTATTTACTATCGTTCCATCAAAATCAAAAAGTAAATACATAGGTAAATATCCCAAACCCCCGATTGATTAATTCTAAGTGTGACATGGTACAATAGATTTGACCATACTAACTTAGCGACATTCATCCTATGGACTATTTTGGCGGCTGCAACATTGATGCTCCAACTTCGTCATCTCATTTGTTATACCTTATGAAATGCCTAATAAATCAAGTACAGGCAAGAAGACTAACCCTATCATGTTCAGGTTCAAGATTAAGGGACTCCGATAAAGAAACTAAAACACACCCTATAGCAAAAACAGTAGAAGCCAAAGCCCATCCAGCCAATAATGCGACACCGACTTGAGGTACACCTAAAGCCAAAGATAAACCTACAGCAATTAATGAAGTGATAGGAGAAACAATAAGAAGTGGTAGTGGATCAACTCTCGGCCCCCAAAACATAGTTCCTAAAATCCACCCTGTCATAAAATCATTATGATGTTTTTCTGCATATGCGAGTAATACAAGATCAATAGCTATGGTTCCTACAACGGCCATGATTAATAGACCAGCACCCCCACCATAAATTAAACCTTTGCCAAGAATTAAACTAAAATCCGCAATACCCTTTTGAAGTGAAGACTCAAGAGACATAGAATATTATTCCTATAGAAAATGGTTCATTTTAGAACAATTGAAAGATGAACTCAATAAATTGTCAAGACAGCGTTTTTTGCAATTTAGGATAAATCAAAATAAAGTTTATTCAGTAGAAATCATCCCATTGAAAATAATTTATTAATGAATCAATTTGATTTACCATTCAGCACACTTTTCACGAAATAAGTGAAAAATATATGCTTCTAATATATTTTTCTTTGGTAATTAAATTGAATCTCTAAACATTATTTAAACTAAAGGGGCTATAAATGCGTAAGTTATTGACATCATGTTTGTTCTTCCTATTTGCACTTTCCTATGCAACAGCAAACAGTTATGGCGTTCACGAAGATCATCCTTATGATTTTATCGTAACAAAACATATTTATAAGCTTTCTGAAATTTATCAGATTAAATCCATTCAAAAGGAAACTTATCCTGGCTCAGTAAAAAAGAGCGCTTTTCGTATCCGCACAAACTATGATTTATCCAGTAAAGATGGGTGGCAAGCTACTGGAATTACACGAATTATTTCTTTAGGCTCATTATATAATTGGGCTAAAGAAATTGATGTTTATGACACGCGTGGAGTACAAATTGGATTCATAGACGGAAACTTAGCGACACTCGAATCAGCAAAATTCACTATTTATGAATATGATGAATCAGGAAAAGCTACTACAATCGGCTTTGCCTACGCCAATCCAAACTTTGACAGGTTTGTAATTTTACCATCCACAAGTAACCCACACCCAATTGCCGAATTCAATCGAAATTTTCATGACAATAATTGGGGTGTCACTGTGCACTATCCTGAAAAAATAGATGATCGAATCATTCGAATTTTTGCCGCTTTTGTAATTGATCATGAAGATAAATTTTTAACTAACTCAGATGACTTTAAAAGCGAATAAATAGTTAATCACTATGATTAATAAAGATAAATGGGATAGGTTAACCGAATTGATGATGAAATTGAGCATCAACGAAGCAGATCTCATTGAAAAATTTATTTTGGGCAGTGGCAAAGGGGGGCAGAAGCTGCATAAAACTGCCTCAACTGTTTATTTAAAACATGAGCCATCTGGCTTGGAAATAAAGTGCCAGGAATCGAGAAGCCGTGAAGATAATCGATATTTTGCAAGAGTTCGTCTTTGTGAAAAATTAAATGCGATTTTGAGTCTTGAAAAAACTCAAAAACAACAGAAAATAGAAAAATTAAAGCGCCAAAAGAAAAGACGAACAAGGCGCGCGCAACAAAGGATTTTAGATAATAAATCCAAACATGGTCAACTAAAAGTACTGCGAAAAAAACCTGAAACCCACGAATAAGTAATTTTTGTCCATGCAATTAATGTTGGGCCTATGCTCAAATAGTAAGGTTAAGCTAATAAATTATTAACTATCCAATTATAAGATAAAGGTATATATCAATAAATTGGAGTTTAAAAATGGCTGCGAATGAAGAAACGATTAAAGAATATTTAAACAAAGATTATTATAAAATTCTTGGTATTGATGACAAAGCTAAGGCAAATGACAGCCAATATTTAAAACAAGCCTATAAAAATAAATCAAGAGAAGTCCATCCAGATAAGCATCAAACAGAAAAAGAGAAATGGACTGAGGCATTTAAAAAAGTTAATGAAGCTTATATGGTTCTGTCCGATCCTGATAAAAAAGCATTATATGATCAATCCATAGCTAGTAATGAAAAATTGCGTCCGGAAGAGTATAGTCGGTTTTTTAATAACGCAAAAGACTCAACCAATAGGGATAAAGATGCAGGATACTCCGTATCGAACCCTAATGAAATAGCAAGAGATCTCAGGAATGGTCGCAGCAGAGTCTATATTTATATTCCTCCTGACTTCCTTAATACAGGAGTTGCTACAAAAACCCATTGTCATGGACGTAATACAGCAGTCAATTTTGAGGTTGATTTTCCAGATGGTTATTACACAAGTGCTAAAAACTTGTCGTATAATGAAGAGCAAGACAGTATTAAGATTACAATCAGAAAGTTCAGAAATATTACAGATACATTCCCATCAATAAATTATAATTTGGAATCAAGGACATTTTTACTGGCAATGCAGAAAGAGGATGATTATCACTCGTCCCCATTGGTTATCGGACTTATCACTGTAAGTGAAAATCATAAATTTGCAATTTATAGTTTTATTGAAAATCTACCAGAAGAAACCATCATAGAAGGATTATTATGGGATGGTTTAAAAAGTCTTCCTAATCAATTCGGAAGTGCATTTAGTGCGGATAGGAATGGCTATTTTAGCATAACTCAAAATTTAGTGACGTCCACTGAACATGTAACATTACTGCGCCAAAAACAAGAGGAGATAGAGGTCCCGGGAAAGAAACCAGAATTTAGTATGGAGTTATTCCGGAAAGAACTTGCACAAGCACAAGAAAACAGCATGAGAGTCAAATTTTTTGGCCCGAGTGGGTTTGTTTCTGATGTATTAGAAGGAAAACCGGTTAGTTTTCCTGAGATACTTGCCCATGCTCAAATTTTCCCTTTGGGGACAGTAAAAAAGGTATTAGATAAATTTGACATCAGCAACCAAAAAATAGCACTTGATTTTAAACCCTAAATGTATAAAAAAGGCTTAATCGAGTATATGACTATCCCGTAAAAACGCGTTCCACGTATATGGGATAGTCACTATTGATAAGCTGCGATGATCCCAGTATTAAATTTTCTACCCATTGCCAGATAATCCGTATTATGCAGGAGTGACATTGCATCAATAATCGTTTTGATACCACGAACATCAACGCCTAAACTTTCACCTAAGGTATACCAAGGCACTAATATAAAGGGCACATCTTCCTGGACATATCTGGTTTTTGTAGACGCAGGAAAAAATGAAAGGGAATTATGAATGGGTGAATTTTTAAAATAATCATAAATGGATGTAAATTGATGTCCATAATACCTATTTAAGACCTCATAATGAGGAGGGATGACATATCCCAATTTACTGCCTATTAACAAACGCTCCTGATCCAAACGCATCAATACCTGGGCTGTTTCTTCTGAAATCCCCTGATTATAAAAGTAAAACATATCTTGATTGCCAATTCTCGCTGCATTAAACAAAATTGCCGGGGTATGACCAATACCGCTTGTATTATAAAGACCCACTTCGAGTACACTCGATTTGGCATGCAACCGGCACGGTATTACATCAGATAATTCATTGATTATTTCATGAATCTGATTTTTAGGTACGCTTGCAACACCCACAAATTGCTTGGTTGCGACGATGTGTACGCTACCTTCATTATTTGCTCTACACGCGTAAGGGAAAGATGTAAGCTCAGCTAACCTAATCTCTTTTTCGTAAGGACTATTGAGTATCAATTGATGAGCAAAAATAGAAGAAAAATATCCTGCTAAATTTACAATGATTTGACCCGCACTAAGATAGGGTAATAAATCAGGCATCAACTGCTCGCATGCAAAAGCAGGTAAGGCCATAAGAATGACTTCTGCACGTTCAATACAGGGTTTTAAGTCAGTATGCATCGCATGGATTGGTGCAAAGCCATCAATTTCACCCGTTAAATAAATGCCTTTTTGCTGATAAATGGCATGAAAAGCGCCTGGATGTTGTGGATGGGCATACAAAGATACTTCATGCCCCATGAGACTTAAGTGCCCTGCCAGCGCTTGACCACCATGACCGCAACCTAATACTGCTATTTTTTTCATGTGCATCTCCAATATCAATTATTTATGGGCAATGTTCTCTTTAGTAGGAATATTGCCTAAAAACCCCGTTTGAATTCCTTCTTGATACATTAATGTTAAGGCTTCAAGTCCGTGTGACTTTCCCCATATGTTACGATCCGCGAAATATACTTTATGATTTTTAACTGCAGTAAGATGCTGCCATAAAGGATTTTTCTGGAAATTAACAAAAGCACTGCGATCATTGCCTGTAAGCAGGATAACGATTTGATCAGGATTTTTCCTGAGTAAGCCCTCCACTGAGAGTTCATACAATTGACTCGAAGTATTTTCAGTGATCATGTTATGTTTTCCAAATTCGTCGAGAATCTGGCTGGTAATTGAATTATGAGCAAGGGCATTGAAACTGTTGTTGGCTGTAGGAAATCCGATAAGTACATTTGAGTCCCCTCCCTTTTTAGCAAGTTTTTGTGCAACTGAAAATTGTTTTTGGTAGTTTGCTACAATTGAAGGAACATGAGGCATTGTATTGGTTTTCTCAGCGATGATTTTAAGATTTTCAATCTGTTGTTCCGGCAAACCAAAAATCCCTTTTAACAAAATCGTAGGTGCGATTTTTTCCAATTGCTCGTGAATGGCTTGATTAAAATCAATATCCCCAATGATTAAATCAGGTTTTAAAGAGGCTATAGCTTCAAGATTAGGTGCTTCGCGTGCACCAACACTAGGAGTTTTCGCTATAATCGATTCTAAATAATCAGGATCAGCACCCTCATATAAAAATCCACTAGTCCCAACACCCACTGGTTTTAAACCGAGCTGATTTAAATCATCCAGCAAACTAAATTCCAAGACGACAATGCGCTTAGGAGTTACAGACTGCGTCACTTCAGCTCGAGTGTTAGCATGAACAAAATTGCATAGCATTACAATGAAAGAAAGACAGATTGATTGCCAATATTGTTTTATTTGAAACATCATTTCTCACATTCGTCATTTCAAAGAAATTGCATTCTAGATCAGCAAAATTAATATTGCAAATGATAATCATTATCATTTATGATGAAGGCATTTCAAACCATAACTCGGGAAAGCAGTGTGTCGTAACATTTTAAGTCTTGGAAGAATACTCAACATCTTTTCCTGGTTTAACCGAAATGGAGAAATTTTATGAACAGTAAACGCATCGATTTTATTGGCGATTTATTAACTGTGCGTTTATTACCCATAGAGGTACTCAAACCCCATGAAAAATTTTGCCCAAATAATTTTAGTTATTGGTTGAAACAAATTACATCCATGCAGTGTTGGACTCATCCATTATTGGTTGATAAAAACACTAAAGTTATTATGGATGGTCATCATCGTCATCAAATTGCACAAAAATTAGGTCTGAAATACATTCCTTGTATTTTGACCAGTTATAAAAATCCCTACATTAAAGTTTATTTCTATAAAGACAATTCGGAAATAGATAACCAATTAATCATTAAAGCAGGACAAAGCGGCAAATTGTTCGATAGCAAATCAACACGACATGAAATAACCATTAATTGTATTCCACAAATTAACGTCCCTTTGACTTTACTACAGTAGATAGAGATTATGAGAAATAAATTACAACGAATAGATCAATTAATCGGTAACACGCCGGTCATAGAACTCACTCACCCCCTTTTATCGAGTAGAAAACAACTCTTGTTAAAATTGGAATCTTTTAACCCAACTTTTAGCATTAAGGATAGGACTGCGTTAGGTTTAATCCAACATGCTTTGTCATCAGGTAAATTAAAACCTGGCGGGACAGTCATTGAGTCTACCTCGGGTAATTTAGGTAAATCATTGGCCATGCTTGGTGCGGTTATGAACTTTAAAGTCATCTTAGTCGTTGATCCCAAAGTCCCTCAAACATTTAAAAATTGGTGCGAAGCCTATGGGGCTGAAGTGGTAATTGTGACAGAAACCGACGACGCAGGAGGATATCAAAAAACAAGAATTCAAAAAGTACGGGAGTTGCTAAAACACTATAACCATGCTTATTGGCCCAATCAATACGACAACCAGGCTAATCCAAACTTTCATTATTCCCAAACAGCTAAAGAAATACTGGATCTTGGGATGAGTAGCATTTTTGGAGCAGTAAGTACCGGCGGACATATGACAGGCATTGCTCGGTACATTAAATATCATAAACCCGAGATTAAGGTAATTGCTTGCGACGTTATCGGCTCAGCAATATTTGGTAAACCTTTTAAACCTTATTTATTAAATGGTGTCGGGTTGTCCTGGAGAAGCGCGAATGTCGATTTAGATGTTTTTAATAATGTGTGTCATGTGAGCGATCAAGATGCAATTTCAATGTGTCATTTAATAGCAAAACATGCTGGAATGCTGCTGGGCGGCTCCGGTGGTTTAGTCCTTTTTGCCGCAATGAGCTATTTATTACAAGATTATGCGGATAAAGCCGTATGCATCATCCCAGACAGTGGTGTCAACTACCTCCATCAAATTTATGATAAGGAATGGTTAGCAAAACAACAAATCTGTGTATTAAGTCAGAACCAATTAGCAAACAATTTACAGTATTTTTCATTTCGAGATGATTAGAATATGAAGCTATTTATCACTTATGCTATTTTGAGTATGATTTTACTAGCTTTGGTATTCTTTTCTTTAAGCGTTGGAACTATCCCCATTTCTATAAGCAAAGTCATCAATTACATACACCATAAAGATATGAGTATCGAATCGATCCTTTTAGAAAACATACGCCTTCCTCGTACTGCTTGTGCTGTAATCGTCGGGGCTGCTCTGGCGTTAACAGGGGTACTCTTATTTTACATTTCAGGTAATGAACTAGGTTGCCCTAGTTTACTTGGTATTAATCAAGGTGTTTTTGTTGGTGTCGTTTCCAGCGTTGTATTGACGCAATCCATGATGATGAAGGGTCTATTCATAAGTGGTATTCTTGCAGGAACAGGTGCAGGGTTAGTGACTTTTTTCATATCGTTCAAACTGGGATTTTCTCCGTTGAAATTAATACTCATAGGACAAGCTATCAATTTGTTCTGTTATGCGCTCTGTCAATTATTACTTATGCTTGCCCCCCAATATGCGGACTCATTATTAGTAAGTTTGAATGGATCATTAGCGAACAGTAATTGGACATTATTAGAAACTTTTGGTTCGGTTCTTTTATTAACAAGTGTGTTAGCCATAGTTTTTATGAAGCAAGGTTATCTTTTATCTTTAGGTACGGATGTTGCTAAAAATATAGGCGTACACGTAAATAAAATATTGTGTTTGTTTTTAGGGATTATTTTGATCCTAAGCACAGGCTCGGTTTTAATTGTTGGACCGTTATTGTTTTTTCCACTTCTAGCCCTGCACTGCAGTAAACTATTTATTTCAACGAATAAGCCATATCATTTTGCTTTAGTCACTGCGTGTGTAGGGAGTATATTGCTGTTAGCCAGTGATCTGTGTATGCGCGTCCTCTATCCAGATTGGGAGGCACCACTCAATTTATTTATCGCTATATTGGGGGTACCCTTATTAATCATACGTGCAAGGAGATTGCACTAAATGCTTTTTAAAATCGCCCTATTAGTTGCTCTAGTCATTACTTTATCAATTGCAACGCTTCTCTTTGGTAAAACAACATTCTCATTCCATGAATTATGGCAAATGAACCACTTGGATAAAAGTGATTATTTCATCCTCTTTGACATAAGAATCCCACGCCTAATCACCAGTATCTACACTGGGATATTATTTGCTTTAGCAGGCAGTATTTTTCAAGCGCTACACAAAAATCCAGTAGCATCTCCAGATATTTTAGGAGTCAATGCTACTGCAATTTTTGCCATTCTATTTTTTTCTCATGTCTTTGATACTCAGCAAGGTTTATTAGGCTATGCCTTAGTGGGAGCCCTCTTAGGTTTTGGATTAACCACCCTCCTAAGTACAAACAATGGCCAAATTGATAACACTCGTTTAATTATTATTGGCATTGCCCTAAGTATTTTATTTAAAGCGTTAAGCCAATTTTTAGTGATTGAATCTAAGGAAAACATTCACACTCTGCTGCATTTTTTAAATGGGACTTTGTACCAGGCCAATTGGCAACAGCTCAGTTTCATGTCTTACTCCGTTCTTATTTGTATCACTCTCTGTTTATTCTGTGCCTCCTACCTGGATGTCATCATCCTTCCTGATGATATTTCCCGATCCATCGGATTGCCATTGAGATTTTGGCAAATTTTTTTTATTGGGTTAGCGTTGTACATGTCAGCAAGTGCCATAAGCACTTGCGGCAGTTTAGGCTTCATCGGATTCATTGCCCCTAATATGTCTCGAATTCTTTTTGGGCATAGTCACCGTTCTAACTTATATGGTTCTATATTGATCGGTTGTTGTTTAGTCCTGGGAGCAGATTTAATCAGTCGTGTCGTTTTCTATCCTTTGGAAATTCCCATAGGAATAGTCCTAATTTTTATAGGGACACCCTTTTTTCTCTATCTATTAAAAACAATGCACAGGAACTATTATGGGTGAAATTAATGCAACAGATCTTAATGTTTTTTTAGATCATCATCATATTATTAAAAACTTAAGCCTGACAATTCCTGCCAATCAAGTGACCGCAATTATTGGGCCCAATGGTTCTGGAAAATCTACACTTTTGAAAACACTGTCCGGTTTGATGAAACCACGGAGCGGCAAAATATGCATTAATGAACTACCTATTCATTTTTATAACCGCAAACAATGGGCGCGAAAAATGTCTTTTTTAATGCAAAATCCAGAGGCTCCGGGTTCAATGACTGTTAAAGAGTTAGTCAGTTTTGGGCGTTTTAGCCATCAGGCATGGTTTGGTTTCAATAAGGCCGACCAAGAACAAATCCATTGGGCTATCAAACAAGTGAACTTGGAAGATAAAACGAATCATTGTTTGTCTCAATTATCCGGAGGACAACAAAAGCGTGCTTGGATAGCTATGGCGCTTGCTCAAAATAGTGATGTTTTGTTATTAGATGAACCTACGGCATTTTTAGACATACGGCACCAAATCGAAACTTTATTGCTGTTGCAAAAATTAAAAAAGGATTTGAGCAAAACCATTGTGGTTGTATTGCATGACATCCCACAAGTCATTCAATTTGCAGATTACTTGATAATTATTAATCAAGGTAAGCTTATCCATCAGAGCCCAATCCAACCTGATCTCGATCCTCAATTATTTGAAAAAGTGTTTGGTATTCAGGTAGAGCTCAAACACAACCAATTTCAGGGGATTTCATTAACCATACACGGAGTAACAGAAACCCAGGGCAGTTAAAAACCGTATCTATTCAGAAATGTCCAAAACTAACTGTCACCTTTAAAGTACGATTGAGAGTTTATAAATATGTTGCAATTATCAAACTATTCTACCAAACAATTATTTGCTGTCATTATTATTGGGACCATGATGATGATGGAAAGTATTGATACCAATATTTTAAACGTAGCTATTCCAGCTATGGCACAATCTTTAGGGATCCCATCCCTGAGTTTAAAACTCCCTATTACGAGTTATTTAATTAGTTTGTCTGTTTTTATTCCCATTAGCGGCTATTTAGCAGATAGATTTGGTACTAAAATCATTTTGATGATAGCAATTTTTTCTTTTGGCTTATTCTCTTTCCTGTGTGGCTGGGCAACTTCTTTACTCCAACTCACTTGCTTCCGCGCTCTACAGGGCGTTGCAGGAGCTTTATTAGTTCCTGTGGGCCGGTTATTGATGTTACGGGTATTTTCCAAACAGGAATTAGTCAAAGTTTATATGTTCATTTCCATGCCTTTATTATTGGGGCCTTTATTAGCTCCTTATATTGGCGGGGTATTAGTCAGTCATTTAAGTTGGCGCTTTATTTTTTATGTCAATATTCCCTTCGCACTTTTGATGTTGTTTGCGACCTTACGTTTTGTTGATAATTACACCCAATCAACTGAACCCTTTAATTGGCTTTCTTTTATTCCACTAGCATTATTTTTGGCAATTACAGCTTATTGGTTAGATACTACTTCGGAAATCACCAGCAGCATCAATCAGTTGTTAATCTTAATGCTTATCATAATTAGTTTTGTTATTTATCTGTTTATCGAGCGTAAATCAACATATCAGATAATCCATTTTAAGTTGTTTAAAATTAGAACTTACAGGCTGTGTTTTTTTAGCAATGCATTAAGCCGCATTACTCTAGGCGCACGAGCATTTATCATTGTACTGTATTTACAGCTTGCGTTAGCCATGTCACCCACTGAAAGTGGCTTATTAATTTCCTCTATGGCCATTGGTTATTTGTTTAGTCGAATTTTTATTGCTCGATACCTAAAAAAATTTGGATTTAAAAGAACACTACTTTGGTCTAACTTTGGAACATGTGTTGCTACCATGCTGTTATGCTTCATTGAACAAGCGAATGTGTTTGCATGGTCGGTAATGATTGCATTAGGCTTTTTTTCTGCCATTATTCTATTATTACTTAATGTATTATGTTTTTCAGACATTAAAAACGAAAAATATGCTGCGGCAACCAGTTTAAACAGTACAACGCAACAATTATTCGTATCGCTGGGAATTTCTATCGCTGCCTGGAGCATGCATTTATTCAATGACTCATTTGGTGCTTTTTCTATAACCTCCTTTCACATAACTTTTATCTGTATCGCTGTGATTAGTTTAATTGGGCAAATTCCTTTTTTAAAATTACAAAACTCCGATGGGAATAATTTACTGTGAAGTATTCAAATAGAACTGCGAGCACCTCAACTGAAATAAAGTGAAGTATCGCCTAAATGTGGCATAGCCACTGCACCAAAAATTATGTTTTCTTAAAAATTGCTTTAGGGGCTGGTGAAATGTCAACAGATCCTAGTGGTTTTTTCAAAGTAACTCCTCAAGAAAGCATAGTCATCAGCAAACGATAGTAATTAGGAGGGTAAATTATGAGTGTTTTCACTTCCAAAATGATGGCGGCTTTCACACCAACCGATGTGTTTATTAATTTATATGATTTGATAATGAAAGAGTATGAGAGGGAAGCTCATCCTTTAGGTGCTTATGATGAACTTGCAAAAACCACCATTCTTCAATATTCATACCCGAAGATCACTTTTTTATTCTAAACTTTTAATAATAAGCTGTGATTAAGAGAGAAGAATGTCTGCAATTACCAAAAATCTACAAACACAATTAATCATTGATCAACAAACTATAGAATCAATAGAAAACGCTTTAAAGTCAAAAAAAATTAAATGTCTAATACAAGCTTATTTTTCTGAGCTAGATACAATTCGCCTTCAAAAACATCTCCGCGATAGTGAGAAACAAGAAATTGATCGTGCTAAAAACGTCGAAATAATGGCGCAAATTATGGAACTCGCAAGTCAAGGCAATGAAATTACCAAACTTTTCGGTGAAATTGCTGATAATGCCCATACCATTATTCGCATTCCTGAAGAGGCATCTAAGTTATTGATCCATGGAGGTGGAATTGGTGCCCTGGTAACCGGTATACTTGGATTTACCACTATTCCACTTTTATGTGCATTAGAAAAGCGAAAACCCAAACCTAATGAGGTAATACTTATGGGGCTTTCTATTGCCACAATTGTGCTTGGATCATTAGCCATTGCTGCAGTAGGAGGGCCTATAGGAGTTGGCGCTTTTGTATTGGCGATTACTACTATAGGTTTAGGTAGAACCGCATTTAATTATTTTCATGAATGGCGTGAAAGAAAAGTATTAGAAAAAGAAGTACATCAATTAGAGCAACAACTTAATGATTTAGAAAATACCCTTGATGAGGCTATCAATAAGATTTCAAAGCTCAAAAAGAAACTCATGCATGAGCTCAATCAGCCGCCCTTAACCTTTGACCCCAAAAAAATAGAGAGCCTGAAAGAGGAACTCCAAAAAACAACAAATCATTTAGAGTCTGTAATTAAAGAGTTAGACAATAAAAGTATTGTTTTTACTAACAAGAGCTCTAAACTGTTAGAACTTCAAGAAAAACGAACCAGTCGGTGGGAGCTCGCAAGAAAAGGGATATATGTTAGCGCAGGTATACTTGCCGTAGTTGGTGCAATCTTAATGTTAACACCAGCAGCCCCCATAGGAGCAACTTTGATGTTGGCGGCGAGTGCTATCACGGTCACCACACTTGTCAGCTCACTTGTAGTCAATCGAATTAAAAATTATCAAGCCCAAAAATCACAGGCTAATGCAAAAAACTCTTTACATCAAGCTCAAGATATTAAAACCAACGTAAGGCATAGTTCTGAATATATTATTGCTCAATCTCTCACTCCCGAAGGCGAAAATGTACATAATACATTAAAAAAGGAGATCGAAAATGCTTCTAACATCCATGAGATGAGCAAAGGCGACAAAGATTCTAATCCATTAAAATTAAAGCAAGAAAAGACACCCGTGCCCACTAAAGTACTTCAAACAGAAGCAACTGAAAATAGCTCCCTGGAGAAAAACAAAGCAATTTATAAAGAAGGAACCCAATCATCTAAAATCCCCGCAGATGAAGACAGTGATGGCTCTAAAGATGGGGTTTCACCTTGCTAAAAAATAGCTTTAACCCTGTCATGCAATGAATAAAATTAATTCACGAAGCATTATTTGCGATCGGCTCAGCTCGTTTGGCGATCACCCGTTTATCCATAACCCGTCGCCATAAGGGTGGGAAAAGAGCGAGAATCATCATTCCTAAATACCCGGAAGGCAATTGCGGGCTTGAATCAATATGTCTTAATATTTGATAAGGGCGTGCACCATGCGTATGGTGATCAGAATGCCTTTGCAAATGAAAAAGAAGCATATTACTTAACCAATGATTCGCATTCCATGAATGTTGTGGAGAAACTTTCTCGTAATACCCATTCGCTAGTTTCTTACGCTCCAACCCATAGTGCTCAATATAATTAATTATCTCAAGCAGTAAAACAGCAGTCACCGCTTGAAGAACAAAGAAAAAAAGAGCGCTCCATCCACCATAACTATAAATAGCCAGCGCCAAAATAATCGGAGCACTTATTATCCACCAAAATTGATTTTTTAAATGATAACTTGAATATCCTAAACGTTCTAAACGCTTACGTTCAATTAACCAAGAGGATTGAAAAGAACCAACAAGTGTCCGTGGTAAAAATTGATATAAACTTTCACCCAATCGTGAAGTTGCTGGATCTTTAGGCGTAGCGACATGAACATGATGACCTCGAACATGTTCTATAAAAAAATGGCCATAGCCCACAGTTACTAATAAAACTTTACTTAGAGTTTGATCAATTGTAGTGTTTTTATGCATAAGTTCATGAGCAAGAGTGATTCCTACGCCTCCGGTCAAAAGACCTATTGACACACTAAATCCAATCAGCTCAATCAAACTTAAAGAATAATGAACAACAAGGTAAACCGAAAACAGCAAAACGCAGCATTGCAAGGGAACATAAAACCACGTAAGTAGTTTGAAATAGCGCTCTTGTTGCAATTTTTGTTCTTCACTGGTGCTTGGATTGTTTGGATCAATGAACCAGTAATCAATGATCGGAACCACAGTAAATAATACAAAAAAAGGAAGAAATGTATAAAAATTACCGTAATAAAAACCAATAAAAGGCAGTAGTACTAGCAAATAAGCCAGCATAAAACTCAATTTTTTAGATAATTTCATGGATCAACACCTTTTAGATTTTCTCTATAAAATAGAGAAATTACCCATAATAAAATAATAGCAACAGTAAAACTAAGTATAAAGTTTTACAATCCTAACGAAAAGATTATATAACCGTCATTTTCCCGCCACCAAACAAACCCCAAAAAACCAATACCAATAATTATTTACAAGAGATTGCCTTGATCACTCAATTATACCAGCGCCATAGGTAGTGCATACAGAACTTTAAAAATAACACTATAATTTATATCAATAAACTATTTAAATCGGTAATCACTCTTCAAAGGATGGAACCAAATGGCTAGAAAAGGTCTTGTAAAAAAGAATACATCAACCCAAAAGCAACCTGTTTTCCAAACAAATACAATTGATACCGACAATTACTCTACATATATGAATAAAATTGATGATTTTTTTTATTACATTAATAAATTATATCAGGCAAATTTAGGTAAGGTTACCATGGGGATGAGTCCGGCTGTAATAGGAACTTCTCATTGTGGTTGGCTTTTGCAATTAGCTCAATCACCAGGACATCTCTTGGCACTGAATTTTTATCCTATGATGCATACCCCTGAATTTTTAACTCATTTAATTTATGACAGGCTACCCGCACAAGGAAAAGATGTTCGGTTTCATAAGGAAAATTGGCAATTGTTGCCCTGGCGTTTCTATGCTGAAATTTTTCTCCATATTGAAGATTGGTGGCATCATGCTACAACCAAAGTACCTGGACTATCTCATCGTTCAGAACGTAATGTTTCTTTTTATATCCGCCAATTACTTGATGCTTTATCCCCTTCAAATTTTGTCATGACAAATCCAGATCTTTTTAATGAAACAATTCGCTCAGGTGGTGTAAATTTGATTCGTGGTACCCAAATCGCATTTGATCACTTTTTGAGGCGATTAGCGGGTTTACCACCACCTGGTGCTGAAAAATTCAAACCAGGGAAAAATGTTGCGATTACCGCGGGCAAAGTGGTATTCACAAATCACTTGATTGAATTGATTCAATATAAACCAAAAACTAACACTGTTTTTAAAGAGCCGATTTTAATAGTACCCGCGTGGATAATGAAATATTATATTTTAGACTTATCTTCAAAAAACTCATTAGTTAAATGGCTTGTTGAACAAGGGCATACCGTTTTTATTATTTCTTGGCGTAATCCAGATGAAAATGACCGGAACTTAGGGATCGATGATTACTATCGTCAGGGTGCAATGGCAGCAATTGATGTTGTAAATGATATTTTACCTAAAGCAAAAATCCATTTGATGGGATATTGCCTTGGTGGAACACTCGCGATGATTGTCGCTGCTGCCATGGCAAGAAATCATGATAATCGCCTTAAAACCCTTTCTCTACTGGCAGCACAAGGAGATTTTACGAAAGCCGGTGAGCTTATGCTGTTTATTAACGAGAGCGAAATAAATTTTCTCAAAAATATGATGTGGGAAAAAGGCTATCTAGACCCCAAACACATGGCAGGTTCTTTTCAGATGTTACGCACTTACGATCTGATTTGGTCAAAAATGATTGATGATTATATGACAGGAACAAAACGAGGTATGATTGATCTTCTTGCCTGGAATGCTGATGCAACCCGGATGCCCTATAAAATGCATACAGAATACCTCGACAAGCTATTCCTTCATAATGAATTTGCAGAGGGGCATTTTCGTGTAGAAGATGAAATTGTAGCGCCTAGTAATATTCATTTGCCTATTTTTGCAGTAAGCCCTGAAAAAGATCATATTGCGCCGTGGGAATCGGTGTATAAAATTCATTTGATGGTGCATACAGATATTACGTTTGTACTAACAAATGGAGGTCACAATGCAGGAATTGTTAGTGAGCCTAATCATCCTGGACGTTTTTACTTGATTCATGAAAACAAAAAGAATATGCCCTATATTGGTCCCCAAAAGTGGTTGAGTAAAGCAGAAAAAAGAGAGGGTTCCTGGTGGGAGGCCTGGCATGATTGGCTAGTGCATAACAGTTCGCAAAAACGTGTCCCGCCCCCAAACATAGCCCCCTCTTTGCCTGATGCCCCTGGGAAGTATGTTCATCAAAAATAAGGATGTTTTATAATTATTGTCTCATATACAGATATCTTATTTATTTTAGGCGCTGTTGTAATAATCAGAGGCAAAATAAACATGATTATATCCACATTATCAAAATACCTATGAAAAAGGAAAATTTATCACCAAAAAGTAGCTCATATTACATTCATTAATAAGAGCTACTCGTACTATTTATAAAGAGGGAAGTAAGCTTTTACCTGTGACTGGCTGAGTGTAAACGCCACTCTCATATTGTTGCCAGTTTGCGGCAGGTTTAATACCACACTTTTTTGAAACCATGTGCCATCCCGGTTGATTCTTATAACAAGCTGCCTGGATAGGTCCAACTGCCAGAATCATGGCAGTAGCGATTATTAATCCAGCTGCAGATGATTTTATCTTCATTTAAATCTCCTTATAACTTGTCACATTAAAAGACTCGATACGAGTCAATATGATTATATTATGCACAACGAAGATATGCAAATTGGTTCCATTTATTATCATATTATCCTGAATAGCCCTTTTAAGATTGATACAGTACCAATAAAGCAGAATCCGCCTTTAACACTTTGTTAAAGAGATTGGATTATGCTCTCTTTTTCTGGCGTTACAGCAGGCAGTGACGTTTGTACTTTTTTGAGGTATCTTTTGAATTTTTTAACATAAAAATAAGCCGAATTACTGGTTATATCAACAAGCATATAAATACCTGCAATGCCGCAAGGCGTCACTGATGTTGGGATGTAGTTAGGATGATTGCCTAGAGCAAAGTAATAAGACCACGCCAAAGACATAGTACCTAGAAACTCTAAATAGTATGTTACGGCAAACATAGTCAAATAAAATAAAGGTTTTTTTCGTTTTCTAAGAATAACAAGAAAAAACAGATAGCCTAAAAAACCGGCGACATCATTTAATAAAATTAGAGACATAAAACAGACAATAAAAGCAAATTTATGCAAAAATCTCTCAAAATCGACATGATACTTCCATATAAATGGCTGATGGGATATTTGAAATACTATGGCATAAGTGACTGCATGTCCTAGAGGAATAAAAGGAGGAATATTATCCAAATGATACCGATATAAGGTTAATATTTTTGACCCGATTACTTCCGCACAAAAGCTCGTAACGATCATAATTAACATCAACCAATGCAATCTACGGCCAGCAAAATAAAATATCCAACCATACATAAGGAACATGATTACATTATTTATATCTTGTCCCACAAAAAAATGATTAGCAAACCAAGGGCTATCCAAAAATACAAAAGTAGGAGCACCCAATAAAACTGCAGCAATTTGCATTTGAATGATGATATTTTTATTCATAATTTGACAAGCCCTCGTATGAATAATACAAACCCTAATTCACTTCACGGCGAAAAAAATATCCTATTATCACTAAGCGCATAATACAAATCAAAAGCGGATCAAATAGATTTGTCAAGGATCACGCATCAATATCCAGAAAAGATACTGTCTAGTATAGAACACCGCTTGAATTGAATAAAGCAAGAGAGTTCCTTCGATAAAGATTAGATTGTCAATAGTTATCATTATTGTTAAATTAACCTGAGTTTTGTATCAGCGAACGTGGCTTTACTTCGAACCATTCAGACTGAGGAACACTGCCATTGACTTAAGGGGTTTGTCATTTCCGCGAAAGCGGAAAACCATTTCTAAAGAGGCATTAAGCCTCCATCAACATGGCTCCCCCAGCTTTTGTGACGACGACTTTAAGTTCATTATATTAATGGCAGTGCTCCTCAGTCCAAATAGTTCGAGATAGGTACTGAATCTAAATAGATTCTTTAACTGAAACTCACGTTAAATTAATAACTTTAGAATGTATGGGATTTCTGGCTATCATGAACATGAGCATTAAAAATGGTTTTCTATTTCTTCTAAGTCTTTTGAAAAATCCTAATTTATATGTTGCAGCCGTCGTAGGCTCAGTTCCTGGAGGAATTACCGGGGGGGCAGTTGGTGCTTTATCTGGTGCTTTTATTACCCCTCTCTTTGGATTGTTTACCGGATATAAAGATTTACAGTTTGGCATTGATGTAAATTTCATTGTTGGGGGGGCTTTTGGTTTTATTATTGGAACATTCCTTGGAGGTGCTCTAACTGGAAGCATTGCAATTTTTAAAATCTATAAAAGCAAAAGTGATATTGAAACACTTTCTAAAGACAATATTGCAGATATTTTCCTTCCTGCGCTTGGAATTAGCATTGAACTATCCATTGGTATGGCTATAGGTGCAGTAATAGGTAGTTTAAAGTTACTCGGTATAGGGACTGCTGTCGGGGCAGCAACAGGTACTATATTGATTCTTATCACAACAGAAATAATAAAGATGAATGAAAAAAGAAAATTAAAAAAGCATTGAAGGTGAAATTCTTTTTCCAGGAAAATATCACGTTTGTGACATTAAATTTTTGGATTCAATGCAGCACAATGTTTGATTGTTAAAAGCCAAACCTAATGAGTAAGTTGTTTATATTTCTCAACATGTCATCGCTCTAATTATATTTTAAATGGAAGATACATTGTTAAAAGAGTATTTGTTGTAATTAAACGCTCACTCAGTACTTTTGCGATATTATAAGAAATCAATAATGCATCCAGTTCCTTTGAATAAATACGTATCCTGAAGTCCTCGCCTTCAATTTTTAATAACTGGGAATCAACCAACGCACGAACTGATGCGGAACGTTTTCTTTGACCAAATACACATAATTCCCCTATTAAATCTCCTCTTTCACGCGTACCAATCACATGCGGTATCTGGGGATCCGATTTTACTATGCCTTGATATAATACAACTTCTAATTTACCCTGTTCCACAATATACATTGCATCACCAATTTCATTTTGATGAAACAGAAACTCACCTTGACGAAGTTGAACAGGCTCACAACTTGCTAAAAATTCATCAATATATTTTTCATCTACTCCCCTAAATAAGGAACAATTATGTAAATCAAATTCTTCCATGTGACAATCCTTAATCTTTAGCTAATCCAATATTGACCGATTTTCAATTGGATTTAAAATTGATAATATGTGCCTAATGCAATCGTTCTATTGTAAGGTAAACGATAAAACTGAATATCAGGTACAGCATTGCGTATCATGAGAGAAAATAAGTGTTTTTGCCATAAGCACATACCCTTTAGTCTTTCTCTTGTCATTTCTACAAAAACAATCTCTATAAAATACATTAACTTATTTTTATTGATTTCAAACGGTAATTGAACCCTTTGAAACAATTCGTCTAGGATGTTAGGTAAATTAATATTTTCAGTAAATCCAAAACGAATATGGATGAGATAAAATCCTTTTGCTTTCGTAATGAGTTCAAATTTATTTTCGAAAGGTATATAAGGCTTATTTTCAATTTTGACACTTAAAAAAACCATATGCTCTGAAAAAATCCGGTTAAGTCGGAGATGATGTAAAAGACTTTCACCATCATAATCATAAGGATCAATAATATATAACCCTGTTCCAGGTTGTCTTGAAATTTTGTTTTGGTTTAATTCATCAATGATAAATGTATCCATTAAAGCATCCCTATGATGTAATTCACGTAGCTTCTCAAAGCCAAAATGCCATGTATACATCACAAGAATGCCAATTAATGCAATTAAAATTGGAATCCACCCCCCAGTCAAAAACTTGGAGCTATTTCCTGCCAAAAATCCAAGTTCAATAATCAAAATTAAAGGGAAAATGATTAACTTGAGCACATTCCAATGCCAGCAGCGATACGCAATAATCCCTACTAAAATAGTGGTGAGAAGCATATCTAAATTAACAGCAATACCATAAGCATCCGCCAGGCTTGATGATGATCTAAAAGTTATTACAAGTGCACATGTACCTGTAGCTAATATAAAATTTATAAAAGGCAAATACACTTGGCCTTTTTCAATTTTGGATGTATATACAATCTTAATCCTTGGAATGAGGTTAAGTAGTGCAGTTTGCTTTAAAATGGAAAATGCCGCAGAAATAATTGCTTGTGAAGCAACAATCGTTGCAGCCGTAGCCAAAATCACCATTATGGGCAGAAACCAATGCGGGGACAAACTGTAAAATGGATAGCTAATATCTTCTGGATGCATTAATACAAGAGCACCTTGGCCAAAATAACATAAAAATAATCCAGGAAGAACTATAGTAAACCATCCTATTCGAATAGACTTTTTGCCAAAATGTCCTAAATCAGCGAATAATGCTTCACCTCCAGTCATCACTAAAAATATTCCACCCAATATAAAAAGGGCAAAGTCCTTATGTAATATAAAAAAATGAATCGCATAATAAGGATTAACAGCCATAAGTACTTCTGGGTTCTGAATAATTTGTAAAAAACCCAAAGTTCCTATTGTGACAAACCAAATCAGCATAATAGGGGCAAAACAAACGCCAATTTTCCCAGTACCTACTCGTTGCAGCTTAAATAAAAGGACTAAAATAATTAAAGTGACTGGTAGAATATACTTGGCTAAATGTGGCGATAATGGCTCAAGCCCCTCTACCGCACTTAATATGGATATTGCTGGAGTTAATATTCCATCCCCTATAATAAGTCCTATTCCAATAAGGGTAATAAATAACAGCCAAGGCCCTGTTTTTTTCATTTTCTGCCTTAGGATGCCTGCTAAGGCCATAATGCCGCCTTCACCATCATTGTCTGCGCGAAAAACGATCATAAGGTATTTAAAACTGACAATAATGAACAAGGACCAAAAAATGAGTGATAAAATCCCGTAAACATTATAATCGCTAATCGGTAAATAGGTTATTACTTGGCTAAATGCATAAAGTGGGCTTGTCCCTATATCGCCAAAAACTACTCCCAGGGCCGCAAATGATAAACTGAATTGATTTGTTTTCTCTGGTGAGGATTCATCCATCATTTAGGCCTACTCCAATATTAATACCAGATCCTTTGTTATTAAATTGAGTATAGTACTATCTAAAGTAAAAAAGTAAATTTTCTTCACATATCATATACCTAGTGAATTATTTATTAATTTCTATGCCTTCGCCAAGGTTTGCATTCGGTGTTTGGTCGCAAGGATCGGGAGCTCTTTCTCCTTTTTTCATTTTAATCAGAGCTAATGTACTTAAAGACAGAACAGGTATAGCTAGAATTAATGGATGAGGAGTCCATTGAGTTATCAGAATACCAACTAAACCTGAGAGACCAAACTGACAAGCACCCAACAAAGCAGTAGCAATACCCGCTTGTTGCTTGTAGTCCTTTAATGCAAGAGCGGTTGCAGCCCCCATGCCAAGGCCAATACCAAAGGTCAAACAAAGCATTGGCATCATGAAGCGAATTGTGCTAACTTCATGAAAATTAAGAACTATCATCAACAAGCATGAAGTCATCATCAAAATGAGACCACAATAAACTGTCTTTTCTAAAGGAAAAGAATAAGTGAGTCGGGCAGCAAGAAGGTTTGTGAAAAATACCGTCATTGCATTTAGGCCAAACCATAAACCATATTGAGTTGCGCTAAGATGAAGTTGTGTCATGAGAATACCCGAAGATAGGGCACAAAATAAATACAGGCCAAGCAAGTTGACTGCGGCAATGAAAGTATAAAGCCGAAAATCAGGATGCTTAAAGATATTTTTTGTACTACTGACCAGAGAAAAGTTAGATAAATTCTGCTTACAATAGTCATAATCAGGTATGTAACGAAATGCAACCAGACTCATTAAAAGACCAAGTATGATTAAAAAATAAAACTCACTGTGCCAATCGTGAGTCTGATCCAGTAACAATCCACCAATGACTGGAGCAGAACTTGCAATCAATGAATTAGTTCCACATAAAACACTAAAGAGGCGTGCACAAACCGTAGTTGAGTAATTATCCCTTACTATAATAAAGCACAGTAAATAGGTACCACAGGCACCTGCTGCCTGGATGATTCTTGCAATAATCAGAAAGTGTATCGATAAGGCAAACACCGCAAGAACAGAACCGATCAAAAAAAGGAGTGCAGAACATAAAGCGGTTCGTCGACGTCCAAAACGATCGGCTAAAGGTCCTACAAACAATTGCACCAAAGCAACTGTAATCATAAATACATAAAGGCTTGCCTGCATCACGGCACTGTCTGCTTTAAAAAAATAACTCATTTCCGGGATTGCAGGAACAAAAACATCCATAGCAAAAGAGATACTAATAATCAACGGAAATAAGTGCAAAAGACATTGTCTTTCAGTCCAACGAATTGCATTCAATTAATGATAATCCTGTAGCATATTGTTTAATAACAAAATCAGAACAAATAGAATTTAATTATAACAGATTACATTATAATCTGAATACGCCTTAAACGAGTTACTTAAAACTCACAATTTTTATAGTTGTTCCATTTTTGACATAATAAGAGTAAAATTTAACCACTGTGATTCATGCAATGAAGTACTATGCCAACAAATATTAAAAAATTTAATTTAACCTATGATTTAATTCCCAAAGTATTTTCCTTGCCCAAACAACTCTATCTAAACTACGAAAGAATAGCTGCATCAACCCCCGAGGATGTTTTTAAGCAAACCTCAGAGCAAAAAGAATATATAGCTTCGACGATAAAACAACTCAATCTGGATGCAGATAGAACATGTTATGTAGATTTTACAGGCCTTAAAGCATCTCAATTAAAAGCAGAGTGGTTAACAAGAACCCTTGCTGATGAAACAAGAATAACACAAGGAGTTTTTCCAACATTCACTCAAGGGGATAACACGAGCGCGTGCATAAGTGAAATTCTCCATACAACACAAGTTATATCACCGCTTTTTATAAAAAAGAGCGACTCCCTGGCTCAATTAATGGCTTCCACTAAAAGAATTTGTTTTGCTTATCGAACTGATAATGGTGAATCCGCTGGTTTCTCATTAATTGCGTCTCCAGGTGGTGATGCGGATGGAAACCATAAGGGTTGGATCATCTCCACTATTCAAAATACCACTGGCCATTATAAAAATAGAAAAATCACTGTATTGGCATCCTCTAATTATGTGAGTAGTAAACCCCATAAGATGATCGCAATGGACAATCCTACGAGCATCGAAACTGAGTTAAACGATGCGATACATAATGATAAAGTAGTTAAATTAATCAAGCGCATTTTTAATGAAGACGGCTCTCTCAATGAAATTGAGATTAAACGATTAAAATCCAGGATTAAATCATCCATCATTATTGATGATCGCAACAGAAAAGAAGCTCAATTCAACTGCTTACATGAATGGTTACAACAACGAGGCAATACTGACTTACAAGTTGATGTCGCTATGCAGGATATTGATTTTTTTCAAGATGGAATATATGAATTCCATTTAAAGAAAAAATTAGGGGCTCTTGCTGCCGTACTACACCAAAATTCAAAGGCAACCAAAACGAATAGTGAACTGGCACTAATTCTAAACCGCATCTCTACGCGAGTTGCCAGCCTTGAAATGCTCGCAGAAGAATCTTATAGAAACATAGAGTTGGCTAATACTTACAAAGCACTTGCAAATCGTATTAAATTAGAAACAGCAAACTTAACATTTGATGGGACTCGCGCAGATGAAAATAAAATAATATGGCTCAGCCAACTGGATATTGACCAATTAGAAAACAAAATAAAAAAACTTTATGCCACAGATCCTGCCATAAAAAAATATTTCGAAGATAAAAAACAATTAAACCAAGAAATACAAGAACAACTCGCCCAAATCCCTAATCCAGAGAATTATAGTTTTCTTAAACGAAACAGTTTCTCGCTAGGGTTTGGCGCGTTAAGTGGATTATTCACTGCAGCGGCACTGGGGTTTATTTTCTTTGAGCTATTTCCCCCATTAACACTTGCAATAATTCTTGTTGGAGCAGCAGTAGTTATTGGTGGAGTCTTATCTGCTGTTGATATTTACATCAATGAAAAAGAACATGCTGAGAGCATCATTCAATATCATGATAAAGTTTCAAAAATCAAATTAGAACAGAATCAACAATTACAAATGGCGGAACAAAATCTTCAAAAAAGTATTAATTTTGATGAATTATTCGAGCCTGACAGACCTGAGTTTTTATCAATCATAAAGTTCTCTAAAAGAAAACCACTAACCCCTGAGAAAGTAGCCCATGCTTTATGGCTCAATGATAAAGATGCAAAAACCACTTCCATAGCAAAAAATAAATTCGCCCTATGGGCTGCAACGCATGAAGAACTTGGCTTTGGAATTGTAGAAGTAGATAGCGTGATTCAAAGGCAATATAAAATGCAATCTTAAATTAGCATCCCCTAACCCGGTACTATAATTTAAGGATCTGTATAGACTCTGCTTGCGGTAGTTAAAAATATCATCCTTATCCAAAAGCGGCGTTGTTACGTAGTTCAAATACGAATCGTGAACGCTCCTATTGCGTACTATCAGGCACACCTAATTTGGTAAATTTGTTAACAACTTTATCTCTAATAGCTAACTTAGTTAGTGAAACAATTGGATTTATCCATCACATTCCGACAATTCACACCTCCGTTTTAGATGGATTAATTATCTTTTTGATGATATAATGCTCAGTTCGTGCGTTTGTCTGTTTTTCCAAGGAGTACAGTAATGTGGTTTACCTTTGCAATTTCTGCTGCCATTTTATGGGGATTCAATTACGCATTAGCTGAAAAAGTATTACGCAGTATATCACCCGTTACATTATTAGCATTGGAAATGATCATTGGCGCATTATTCTTTACCGGTATTTCTTTTTTTACTACGATGAAAAAAGATGTTCAGGTTTTAGCTGCTGACTCCGGTCTTTTATGGTTAACGATCGCAGAGATCGCCGTATTGCTTCTTGCAAGTTTTTTTATTGCGACATCAATTAACCTAAAGAATGCTACGATTGCAGGTATACTAGAGTTAATCTATCCCTTATTTACCATCATTTTTACCTGGTTTTTATTTAATGAAACTCATGTAAATTCTTCAGTCATCATTGGCGGTTTTTTAATTTTTGCCGGAGTAATCGTAATAAGTCTGGCCTAAAAACGTAATCCGTCATAAATCATTTCGAAAGCGGATCCCTATGTTGATGGAGGAACGATCCTCCGATAGACATGGATTCCCGTTTTCGTGAAAATGACGGAACCATTAAGTAAATAGAACCAGATCCGCTTTTACTACATATAGGCACCTTAGTATGCTTGAGTTGGTGTTTCAAAACATCATAAACGCATCTAAATATTTTTCTAACTCCTTGCTAATGTTCTAAAGCAACAGTAACCGCTTGAGTAAGGATTTTAATCTAGCCGGGCTTGGGAACGCTACTTACATCCTCTACTTGTTTCACGGGCTTTCGCGAAAAAAAAGAACCCATATAATTCAAAATCGACGAGCGACTAGAGCTTGATTCGACTTTCTTTTCAAGTTCTGTTGGTTCTAATGGAGGATACACACTCTCCTGCACCATTTTAAATCCTGAAAAAATACTTTTTAGAACCAGAGGTAAAAGGCTCAACATAATGACCATACTACTTAAATTGGTAGACTCATTAAAGAAAACATAATTTGCCAATGATTGAAAAACAGCGATAGTCAAAGCAATTGCCATAGTATTGGAAATCAGCCTTGAGGCATTTATATTTCGATTATCCATAGGCAAATCAGCACTTTCATTAATTTCATAAAATGAAATCCACAACCATAGTAAATCAAATACAACGCTATACCAATGCTGATGATTCATTTCTGTAACATTTGCGCCTACAGTTTTAGCCAAATCGAAAGTCATTTTCCCACTTTTAAGCGCCAAAGCCATTGTTGGCTTTTCTTGTGAATTAGCTAAAGGAGCAAATTGTTGCACAAACAAACTTTTTGGAAGATTAATATCAAAAAGCTCATAGAAAGTTTTCTTGGAACCAAACAATCTTCTTAACTGCTCTTCGCTTATATTCGATAAAGAATCGACCCCAGGAGCAAAAGTCCCATCATCTGAATGATGTGCTATTACCATATTTGAATTTTTCATCATCATTACATCATTGGTACCATCGCCATTGGCAACAACAAAATAATTATGGTCCTTAAGATAACGAGCGAGTATCCCTTTACCCTCGGTACTCATTTCTGCAAAAATAATTACAGGCCGCTTTGTATGCTCCCTATCCATCAGTTTCTGAAATCGTCTCAGGATCGCTTCATTAATACCTGAAAATATCACCGTCGAATCTGCTGGATAATTTTCTTCGTTTAAAAACTCAAACTCTCCTTTTACTTCCTTTGCACGAATAGTAAGGATGTTTTTTGCATTTTTTGGGCATAATACCTTGGCAATATTTTCTGCAGCCTTGGCAGTATCACCAGTAGCTACAAATACAGGAACACATACTTCCCGGCATTGGGAAATAAATTTTTCCGCACCTTTTTTTATGGGATTATCAATAATAAAAGTACCGTAATACACCATACTCTTAAGTAACGCTGGCTTTTTTAAAATAAATTGTTCAATTTGCTCCTTATCATCCTTTTCCATTAATTCTTGTAAAGCAGAAAACTCATCGCCACTGATTTTACTTCTAGCAATACACCAATCACGGGATAATACCTCCGTACGGCTTTGCATCATTGTATAGGCTTGCAACACGGAAGATTCCTTGAATGAATCTTGATTAGGAACGCCGCAAAAGACTAGAAAATAATCCATCCCCTCCTTTGCCAAGGTAAAACGTCCACCAAACGTACGGTATAAACCTAAATGATATGTCTCAATCTCTTTCTTCTTGTCTTTAATTGTAAGTACTTTTTTAAAATGATTAGTACTAAAAGTAGTTACATCCAAGCATTGTCGATTGTCCAATAAAGATTTGAACAGCTCCAGGATGGCATGCTCTTCGGGCTCCAACTCTTTCTTGTTATTGGTAAATGCCTCGCAAAATACCTCCAGAGAGTCAAGCCATTGATTTTCTGGAGGTAGAAGCAAGCCATCCTTCTCTTTCAGCATCCGTTGCACATCAGGAGCCATATCCGCCGTCCATAAACCTAATACATCCATTCTAGTTGTAGTAAGCGTTCCTGTTTTATCAGAAATGACAGCGACACCATTTGGAAATCGGTCTCGATAATATCCACCCAACGCATTGCATAAATCCACTACACGAAGTGCATCTATAGTTTCTAAAGGTTGATCCCCTAAATTATTGTTTAATACTTTCATCAAACGGCTGTTTACTGTTTCCCTTAAAAAAGCCTCAGAAAATGGAATCATTGTTTGAAAGAGTGTAAACATTAGTTTTAATGTTTCCGCAGGCATTAAACTAATATCTCTTTGCAAAAAAGCGGCCATGATGATGGAACCTAAAATAGAATATAAAACACTCCTTTGCTTGCGTTCCGCAATAATTTCATTAATCACAGCCTTTTTCTCATAGTTACTACTTAATAAAAGCTCTTTTTCAGGTTTAATTTGAATAAAAATATTGTTATTGCCATATAAATTTAATTTATCTCCGACTAAAACCCCTGCCTGTTTGCCCTCTCTAACCGCATATAAATCTATTTTCTTATAGTTCGAAGTAAAATTTAGTTTGGTTTGATGTTCGATCCAAACATCCTCACCATTTTGCGCCTTAAGGTTTACACTAAATTTTTTCTTTTCTAATTCCTGGGTGAAATTATTTTTCCCATCTTGTTTTAAGGCAACAAGCTCCCCAGATACAGGCACACAAGCCAAATCAATGCTGCTGTCACAATAAACCAAATCTCCCGTACGTAATTGATATCGAGGAACGCTGACAAACATTGGGCCATTTGATGTAAATCTTAAAACTTGGTGTAACTTATGATTATATTCATAATCATGATCAAGCTTTTCTTGCTGCACCCCCATTTTTTTTAAGGTAGATGGCGTTAAATCAGCTAATAATGCAGGCAAATTACGGAATTTCTGGACTATTTTATCGGCATGGCGAATATTGTGAGAAATCAGTCCCAATTGAAAAGTACGAGAACTCACCATAAGCTCATTGGCAATAAAATGATTGATTTGAAAATACAAATTCGATATTGGAGTTAGTCCTGCAGAAATAAGTGCCGTATCTGAGCGTTGTGCCCCCCGATTGTATTGAAATCGAACAAGTAATTCCTGTAATTTTTGCGCCAGATAAGAAATTCCACTTGGAACAACCAAGGCACTTGTTCCAAGTGATGCTATTAATGAATATTCATCAGATAATGTGTTATTTAATAAGAACTTAGTCCCTTTAAATACGGAGCTATACATATAAGTTATTGCCGTAACCTCACTAGCTACAGCCAGGGACAATTCTGCCTGAGACGTAAATTTTTTATCTGTAATACGATTCAAAGCACAATAACCTAGTATGGCTGCTCCAAAAAGAAATTTATAGATAAAATCATATTCTGAGCTACCCATTTGGTATTCACTGATATTTTGAGTAAGATAATGACCAAGAACTAAGGCCGCTCCAGAAGAAATCGTAGGCCAAATATATTTTTTAAAACTACTCCAATCCATAGTGTCCAAAGAAAACGTCATAGCCAAAGTATGATACAACTCTTTCACTCGAGCAGAAAAAAAATTTCCTATCCCTTCCACTGTGCTTCTTAAATAAAAAGTGCGATCTGGCTCAATATGCTGCACCAATTGTAATGGTAAGGCTCTATTCCCTTTAGGATTTGTTTCTTGTGAATTTTGTGAGGTGGATTTTAATTTCTTCATGTTGTAAATCCCTTGATCGCGCATAAAATTTTATTGGATAGTTTAATTTCCCATTAAATTCGGGTAAAAGAGATCGCCTACCTTCTGCGGACAAGCCGCAAGACGAAGGAGGAAGTATCTGTCCGGACTTATTGAGAAATTGCTGGATATTTAGATATCATGTTGATAATTAACTTATCTGTATAAAAGGTTCAAGAGGATCTGAAAAATATTATACTTAGGATGAACTAATTATATGAAAAAATTTAGATTATTTGCTCTATATCTACTTATGTTTTGGGTATTAGGTGGCGTGCTTTGGCTCATTATCTTTGGATATAGGGCATCAGTATCTACACTTCTCGCATCACCATACTCAACCCTCAGTGGTATTTCAATTTTTATTTCTACCCTTATTGCTTCAGCTTTGTTGTTTGCATTCAAAAGCAAAACACTTGTAGACCTACCCTATCCCTACTTTATTTTTGGATTTCATATAGGCAACCTTTCATTATTAATACTCTTTATATTCGATGCTTTTATCCGCCAGCTGATTGCATGGAAGTTGCCCGAGTTTTTCCTTATTTTCTTAGCGCCGTTCATTGAGCTATTTTTCTCTTATTTATTTGGTTTTGCATTCTTAGCAATAATTCCAGCAATTACCAGTGCATTTATACTCTACTGGATTCAAAAAAAAACAACATAAGCTCCGCCAATAATTAAAATCAGAGTATTTTTCTGTTTGGAACTAAGGATGCTATTTTTTCATCCACATTAAGTATTCTATCAAACCCAGTATGTATATACTGCGCTCAGTTTACATAAAGTGTATTCTTTAATTGGTTTATGCACGTTTTGGTCTGGAGTAAAAATTGAACAACGATCTCATTAATTTAGCTAGGAGTATCCTTGAATTTAACAAAACAACAAATGCGGTAATCCAATCCGCTAAATCGATTAGTACCTGGGTAAAACATGCAATCGTACAACAACACATCAATGAGCTCACTATGCCCTTTAAAAAGCTTGTGGAGCATCAAATAACACAATATAACAAAATTGCAGAATGTACCCCGATTACCCTGGAGTTTAACGAAGAATACTTAAGTCGTTGTACAAATGAAAGCGAATTGCTAGACAAAATTAATGCGTTTATAGAACATTTAGTAACGAGAGTTCACTCAGAGTTTGGCGCATTATTTCTTGAGCCAAGTAAAATGGTCGCTGTGTATTACGAATCAACTATGAGGTTATTTCAGCCATCGCTACAAGAGTTTAAAAAAACAATGATATATAATGCACTATTAGATGGACTGATTCACCCAATGCAACATCTACTTAAAATGCCTTTATTAATTAAAGAATGGAAAAAAATAAATCACCCTGATGTACATTTACAAAAAATTAAGCAATTAGACAGCGAACTGAAAAAATATACTGAGGATGCAGATAAAAGCACCTTATTTTTCCATTCAATTTGCACCCTAATTCTTGAAGAAATATTTATCCAGAGACTTCATGAAGCTTGCTTTACACTGAACAAGTCACTACAAAAAAAAAGGGGGGGAGCCCTCAACAGGTATCACCAAAGCAGGATTAGTTATAGAAGGTAAAACCATTAAAAATTCTAATCAATTTACTGATGTACTTAATAAAATTATCAGTAATGATAATGATACTGTAGGGAATAAAGTAAATGATGTATGTGTCTTATTATTAAAGGTAATTAATAAACTATCAAAACGCATAACGCTACTGAAGCCAAGCAATACTTTGATCGAAACAAAAAGCGTCTTGGAGAATTTAATCAAAAAAATAAATGAAGACATCAAGAATATAGCGGATATTGATCCTTTATTTACCGAGTGCTCACTTAAATTAGAGCCTGTGAAAATATTCGCGCTTATAGGGTTGGAACAACTCGCGAACAAACTTCAACAAAATAACTTGTCAAGCCAAGTCGAGAATGTATGCTCACGTTATTCGTGATTTTATAGTTTATATTCCACTTGATGATGAAAATATTTGGTATTTTTATGCTTGATAAAAATGCTTTTCAATTTAAAATCAAGTAATTTTCTGCTGATGTTGCCTCTTTATACAAGAAAGAATTCTTTTTTTGCCAAAACTCCCTAATTATCAGTTATAATTATGAATAAATAAGGACAGTGGGAATAATAAGCATGGGCAGAAAAATTAAAGAAGAAGCATCATCAAAACATCATAAAAGCCCTTTATGCCGAATTAACAAGCCTACAGCCTCTTTAAAAAATACCAAACAAACTTACGAAAGAATTGCCTGTGTATTTCAGGGAGGTGGTGCATTAGGGGCATATCAGGTTGGGGCATTTTGTGCTATCCACAAAAAAGGCTACAATCCTAATTTTCTGGCAGGAGTTTCGATAGGTTCCATTAACAGTGCGATTATTGCCGGTAACCCAAGAAACAAGCAAATTGAAAAATTAACCACGTTTTGGGAGACCATTGTACCCAAAATATGGACAGATGTATTTTATGATGGGGACATTCCAAATTTTTTACATCATATGCACAATCAAATGGGTGCGATGCATGCGGTTCTCTATGGCCTCGATGGTTTTTTCAAACCCCGCCTTATTCCGCCAACCCCCATAACTTATGATACACCTGATAACCTCAGTTATTATGATACATCCATTCTCAAAAATACGTTGGAAAGTTTAATTGATTTTGATCGCATCAATGATAAAAAAGTTACCCTATGTCTAGGAGCAGTCAATTTATCATCCGGTGAAATGGAGTTTTTTAATAATCAAAAAATGACCATTACGCCAGAGCATGTTATGGCAAGCGGAGCACTTCCACCAGGCTTTCCAGCAATTAAGATTGGTGATGATTATTACTGGGATGGTGGTATTTATGCGAATACGCCTCTTGTAACCGTGTTGGATGCATTACCAGAACTTGATACATTATGTTTTGTAGTCGATTGCTTCAGTTTGCGTGGACGATTACCGCAAACTATGGATGAACTTGAGGAGAGACAAAAAGACATTCGTTATGCCAGCCATTCGCGGCGGCTCACAAATGTTTACACCAGTCGCCAAAATTTGCAGGCAGCCATACAGTTTTTAGGTGAAAAATTAAGCCCAGAAGCAAAAAAAGATCCTGAAGTTAAAAAAATACTGGGATTGGGACATAGCAAACATTTCAGCGTGGTACATATCATTTATCGTGGGACCCCTTTTGCCCATTCATTCAAAGATTACAACTTTGTTCGCTCAGCGATCAATTATCGCATGAAAACTGGCTATGAAAATGCAATGGAGGTTCTTAAAAATCCTGATTGGGAAAACAAATCCAGCAAGGCCTTGGCATGTTCCATTTACGGTGTACCGCCTGATTATTTTGAACAACATTAACCACTTTACAAATGAACTAAAAAGCCCCTTACTGATATGTCATAAATTTACAAAACGAGCTTTTTAGACTATTACTAAATGACAAGGCAACGGAATACAGTTAAATCATTATGAAAAAATGGATTGGGTATCTCCTATCTCTAGTAGTCCTGGTTCTTATTATTTACGATCTCATGGGGCTGATGGTGCAAAACACCCTGGGTAATATCATCAATAAGATCCCTAAAAACCCAATAATGACTACAAAGATTGATAAATTTCAACATGGTTGGTTCTCATCTAAAGCTCTATGGATATTCAAAATGCATATCCCAGCCCAAACGATTACGGATAAAAATGGCGTCCCCAAAACAGAACCACCTCTTGATTTTGAAATGACGTTACCTATTACTATCAAACATGGCCCTATCATTTTTACTAATGATGGAATACGTTTTGGAATTGGTACAATTACAACACAACCTGAAACTCATTATGGAGCATTCATCAATTATTTAAACCGGATCATTATAGAATACAACCTCCCATCTTTTGGGACGCATGTGAAGGAAGTATCCAATAATGAAGAATTTCAATTTAATTGGATGGGATTAAGTGCTTTACTGAGTATTTCTTCAAATATAGATAAATTAGACAGCTATTTAAAACTCTATGGAATTGATGGTTCTGGCAATAATTCTGTCTTTAAAATAGGCGAAATAACTTATTCATTTAATTCTAAACGCATACAAGAGTGGTTATGGATTGGGAAGTCCCATTTTAATATTTCTTCTATTTCCGTAACCTCAAACAACCAAAATATATTAGACTTGCAAGAATTCGACTTCATTTTAAGTTCTGACATCAAAAATGAAGCACTAAATTTTTATTGTAAACTTTCATTGCAAAAATTATTGGCTAACAATCAAAATTACAGTCCGGCCATCTTGAAATTGAGTCTAAAAAACTTAGATCCAGAAATTATGGCTAAACTGAATAAGCAAACTTTCAATATGTTGCAAACCAGTGATTCTCATCTTGTGGGATTAAGCCTAGCTACTGAATTACCGAAGCTTCTTAGCAAAGGCTCTGTATTGGAGCTTTCTGAAATGACTATCAATTTACCTGAAGGGAAAATTGTAGGTAATTTTAAAATATCACTTCCAAAAACGGAAATAAATGACTTATCTAAAGCGATGCAACAAGCTCATGGCCAAGGTTATTTTAAAGCACCAACAACAATAGTAAAAGAGCTGATGACTTCGTCCATTAAAAGTAATTTAAGCAACGTTAGCCAGCAAATAGAACAGACTTCTCCAACCCAAGACGTATCAGCTCAATCTCCTGCGAATCCAACATCAAGAACACCTGATTTAGATGAAGAAGCAAAAAAGCAAACCAATCAGATATTAAAAAAGTTGGTCGAAAAAGGCTTTTTAAAAATTAAAGACAAAGATTATGTCCTTCAATTTAAATTAGAAAACCAGCAGCTTATTGTGAATGGAAAATTATTTACTCCAGATATGTTGAGATAAGTTTCCTTTCTTTCTTGAACAACGGCTTTAAGATTATTAATTAAATTTCTAAGCTATAATTCTTAAAAGACATGCTTCAAGGAAGCAGCAATGAATATTACTCGAGACATCATTAATAAAGCTGTTGAAGCAAAGATCATCACCCAAAAGCAATCAGAAGAGCTTATCGCATTCATCAGAAAACAACCAGGTCAAAACAAAGGATTTGGGTTAACTAATGTTCTCTACTATTTAGGAGGGTTAATAGCAATTGGTGCTATGAGCCTATTTATGACCCTAGGTTGGGAGCTTTTTGGGGGGTGGGGTATATTATTTCTCTGTATCTGTTATGCCATATTAGGATTGTCATTATCCGATATTTTTAACAAAAAAGGATTTATTGTCCCTGCTGAAATATGTGCCACATTTGTTGTATTCCTTACCCCCTTAGCCATTTATGGATTGCAAAAGGGAATGGGATGGTGGCCACCAGATGATACTGTTTTCCGTGAATATAATTACTATATAAAATGGCATTGGATATTCATGGAATTAGGTACTCTTGCTGTTGGCATAATCATGGCCTGGATTTATCGCTATCCTTTTATGATAATGCCAATAGCAGTTACCTTATGGTATATGTCTATGGATTTTACTGCCATGCTTACAGGGGGAGAAAGTGATTTTGAATTAAGTGAGAAAGTGTCCATGTATTTTGGATTAATTATGCTACTCATTGGATTTTGGGTAGATTTTCGATCGAGACAATCTGAAGATTATGCTTATTGGCTTTATCTATTTGGCGTCCTTACATTCTGGTGTGGCTTAAGCGCACAACATTCAGATTACGAATTGTCTAAATTTATATATTTATGTATTAATTTAATACTCATATTAATTGGAATAATTCTTAGCAGAAAAGTATTTACTGTTTTTGGTGGAATTGGGGTTTGTTTATATTTAGGACATCTGGCTTATGATATCTTTAAAGACAGTTATTTTTTTCCCATAATTCTAACCCTTATTGGATTAGGTATCATTTATTTAGGTATCCTTTGGCAAAAACACGAACAAAAGATGACTATTGCAATACGAAAAATATTACCTAAATCACTACAAGAACTTTTACAAGCGAGAGATCAATTAATTTAATAGCCACCAAAGGTTACCGCCATTTTCTTAGAAAAATAATTTTTCTAATAACGATAGCTTTTTTCAAATGAGCAGTTTACATTAGAAATATATTCATCATTCTGGAGAATCATTTATCATGATTTCAATGACAGCATATTGGCAACAATTCAAGGAGTGTATTGAGAGCCTTCAAATGTCGACTGAAGATATAGAATACGCAAGGCAAATGTCTACAGCTAAAAATTTGATTGAAACTGGCTTAATCATAGAAAAACTTGGGCTCTTGGAAATTCAACAAGTGTCAGAACAATTACATGAAAAAGCAAAACTTTTTCAAAATGAAATTTGTTATACAACTGATAACCACGAACATAGATTTTATTTACCCAAAATAACCAATACACAAAGCTTTATTTTTGCTATCATTTATTATCAGCATTTGCTCAATTATCAGAATGTAAGTTATCAGGGAACCATTAATTGGTTTCGACCAAAAGTAATTGATGGCATTAATCAAAAAAAAATCACCACGGCCATCCAAGCACAAGCGTTACTTCAAGAAATTCGCCAATATTGCCAGAAGATAAGTTTAAATGTAGATGAACTCTTATTTTTAAAAAAAGAGGAAGAATCAATAATCGAGTATACTTCAAGACTCATAAAAACTTTTGGTTGCCAGGTTAAATCGCCTAAGACTGAAAGAAAAGCCCATTTACCACCGTTGGATGATATAACTACTCTCGAAAAATCACTTGAAAAGTTAAACCATAAATGGAATCAGTTAAAAATAAAAGCAGATTTAATTGATCAAAAATTATCTGCTTTTAAACATGCAAAACAAGACTACTTTCAATTAAAGAAAGAATGGAAAAACAAGTGGTTTTTTACCAAAGCATTTTATTGGTTCATTTCCTTATTTATTGAAGTATCAGAGATCAAAAATTTAAAAGCAGCACATGAGCATCTCACTCAAACCCAAAATGATTTGAAGCAAGAATTACAGAATCATACCTCAAAATCTTATTGTTCCAAATTACAAAAACAACTGCGAAAATTAGAGCATGAGCAAACCTGCCTTAAAGGTGAAATTACCCTTAAAAAAGAAATACAAAGACAAAAAGAACATAAACCGAAGTTTGAATTACTTACCGATAAAAAATTAGAAAAAGATATCGTGGCTACATCTGATTTTAAAGAGAACGAGTCCTCCTACTTTGAAACTTCGTCCAGCAATGATTATTATGGATTTTTTAAAAATAATCTACCTAGCAGATATACTCTACAGGCTGTTGCCGTGGGTGTTGCCGCCATTGCAATCCAGAATTTATTATAATTTAGCGTCATCCATTAAGCTCGAGACAAGATATGCAAGTAAACTGAGGAAAGGAAGTGTTCTAAAGAACATGACCGGGCTGAAAGAGCTTACAACGGTGTATAGAACTTAGTAGCGCAGTTAGTAAAAGAATTTAAGACTTTATGTACCATACTTATATGCAGGATATGGTACATAAATCTCTAAAAAACACGGTAGTTAATAGCTTAATTTTAGAATTCTTTTACTTACAAAATGAGGCTTTTGTATTCTCTAAAAGGATCGATGTATCAGATTCAGACGTACAAGACTGGCCATTTCCTTTCATAACGCCGTTAAGAATACTTACTAAAAAATTCACCTGATCTGAAGGAGAAAGATCGCTTGATAGTACCTCATGGGTAATTCCAGCAAACGCTTCGGATAAAATGGATGAACTTTTAGATTGGATCTTTCCATTTGAATGTTTACTAATAAGAGCTTTGCCTATTCCTTCAAGTGCTGAACCAAGCATTAATGCATTTGGATTAGATAACGGCAGATCCATTGTTACATTATCTTCCACTTGTTTATCAAGTACCCTAACTTTGGTTTTTTTCCTTGGAGAAGAAGAGAAGAAGCTCATTTTTTTCTCTACAGAAACTAGGGGTTGTTCTACAGAAGCAAAGGACTTGCCTACTGAAGTAACTTCATTTTCCACTGATACTCCAGCCTGTTTTGGTGGATGGCTTCTTTTAAAATTAACTTCTAGCCAATTTACTAAACGGTTAGGATTATCAGTATGAATGCTATATTCATTATGCTCACACTCTTCTATAATATTTTTTCCCTGGGAAATTCGCGGAACATGGTTTGGAACAACAAAGAACTCTTTTGTTGCTTCAAAAGGGGGTAAAATCTCGCCAGGGTAAACTATAAAATTGTATCCTAAAGAAGCTGCTAACCACATTACTGCAGGGCTTTCCTCAATAAGGTAATCATGGGAACGAAGTTTCCATAACTCTTCATCACCGTCTTTGCCGTGGCGCTTAACAAAATTATTTTGTGTTCTAATAACAGATTCTTTAAGCCCCTCTACTGAATCATAAAAACCCATCATTTTATTGATTTTTTCTTGACTATCATTTTGAGCCACCCAGGTTTTCCAGCGAACTATTTCGAAGTTTTTTCCTTGTTCATCAGCTAATTGATTGATAATAGTAATTATCTCATCAACCGATTTCTCAGGATACTTTTCATTAAACTGCTCGATAGTCATATCCAATGGAGTTAAAAAAGCTCCTAAATTAGTTAAAAAATAGTCAGCTCCTATTTTAATTGCCTCCTGCTTAAGTATCTCAACCTCTGATTCGCTAGATATCATCTGCTTAATATTATGCCAATAAATTTCATCAGCGATTAAGAAAGTTGCTTTTCCTTTCGCACCAGAATGATCAATAGGTGTTTGATGAGTGGCAACAGCTTGTTGCACAATTGCTCCTAGATATTCGCCTGTGCAATATTCATTTCCTCGAATACTCAGTAAAACTAAATCTTTTGTAGTCTTCAAGGAAGGAAAAAGACTTTTTTCTTTTCCATCAAAACTGGCGGTAATCAATTTACCGTCTCTAGGGCCTCTAACTTTTGGCATTATATAATCCTCTGCGCTTTTGATTCGCTACGCTCATAATTCATTATTTATGTTATATTTACTCAATTTATTATCTATTTGCTCGTTTTGAATAAATTCAAAAATCTAAGCATATATGAAATTTTAACAAGATTATTGCATAGTATAAATCAAATTGCAAAAAATATAGACATTCTTCCCATAAATTGGTTTATAATCACAATTATCTAAACATAGGGAGCTAAGAATATTTAACTTCTCTTGACTATACTCAATACGTAGGGTGTTCATTTATATGTTGTTTGCTCTTAATATGGGGCACTATTTACTTATAATGCAATACTCTAAAATACACTTTCCTAACATCCAA
This sequence comes from Legionella longbeachae, assembly GCF_004283175.1. Taxonomy (GTDB): domain Bacteria; phylum Pseudomonadota; class Gammaproteobacteria; order Legionellales; family Legionellaceae; genus Legionella; species Legionella longbeachae. Next base: position 266,414 of record NZ_RXNW01000002.1, on the reverse strand, counting down.
CACGGTGAAAAATGGATTCAAAAGAAACAAATGAATTGCAAAAAATTATTGATGAAAAAAATAATGAAATTCATCAACTCACTCTAAGCTTAGAGGAAGAACGATCAAAATTTAAAAATGAATTACAAGCGATTCACGAATATTACGATAATATCATTGCTTTAATGCCAGGACATGTCTATTGGTTGGATAAAAATAATGTCTTTTTAGGATGCAATGATTTGCAAGCTAAAAATGCACAATTGAAATCAAGAAAAGATATTGTGGGAAAAACAAACTTTGATATGCCGTGGAGAGATCAAGCCGAAGAATTAAACAAAGTTAATCAATTAGTAATGGAGACAGGTATACCTCATACCGCAGAAGAGTATGCGGTCATGGCGAATGGAATGGGGATTTATTACTCACAAAAAGTCCCTTTACGCAATCAAAAAAATGAAGTCATTGGTGTGTTAGGGATTTCCCTGGACATTACTGAACGTAAAAAGATGGAAGTTGCCCTGCGTCGAGCCAAAGAAAATGCGGAAGTTGCCAACCAAGCAAAGAATGAGTTTATCGCCAATATGAGCCATGATATTCACACACCATTAAGTGGGATTGTAGGAATGTCAAAGCTTTTAGAAGAAAAGGAACAAAACCCAGAAAGAAAGCAATATGCACGTTGGATTCATGAAAGTGGTGAGCAATTACTGGAGTTACTCAATGGCGTCATGGATATTGTGGCTACTGATAGTCTAAGAGAAGACGATGTTCATGAAGAATTGTTTGAATTACGCAAAAATATTCAAGATATAGCTCATCTTGTGCAACCCACTTTGCAAATGAAAAAAATTAAATTAAACATTGAAATTGATGAGGCAGTCCCTAACACTATAATCACCGATGCTACAAAAATCCATAGGGTGTTATTAAATCTGGTGGGAAATGCCATTAAATTTACTGATAATGGTTCCGTCACCATCAAAGTGGAAGTACTTTCACTCGAAAATAATTACACACAGCTTCGGTTTAGCGTCATTGATACGGGAATTGGCATACCAGCTGAATTACAAAGTAAAATTTTTGACCGCTTTTTTCGTGCTATTCCCTCTTATAAAAGTACTCATAGCGGATATGGTGTTGGATTACATATCGCCCAAAAATACTTGAGCCTGTTAGGAGGGGAAATCAATCTGGAAAGCGAAATTGGCAAAGGTTCAACTTTCTATTTTACACTTACTTTGAAGATTGGCTATAATGATAAGCCAACATCCAATCCTATTACTGGGTCTGATTCTCAGAAAGCCGCCTCTCCTCTTTCACCTCTTGTTCTATTAGTTGAGGATAATATCCTTTCCTTGCATATGATAGAAAATGTCGTGGAACAAGCAGGTTATGAGTTTTATTCTGCAATTGATGGGGAACACGCACTGGAATTAATTGAAACTAATGATTTCGATCTAATCATTACTGATACAGATTTATCAAATCTTTCAGGAAAAAATCTTGTTCTATGCATTCGAGAACTGGAAAATCAATTACAAAAAAAGCCCATTCCGATAATTGGATTAACAACAAATACATCAATCGAAGCGGAAAAAAAGTATCTTCGCTCGGGTTTCAATAAAATACTCTCCAAGCCAATTCATTTAAAGGTGCTTCAATCTGTGGTTAATGACCTTTTTTCACCTAAAAGCAAATAAAATTAATTCTAAGCCGGCAACGTATATTGCAGCGAATTAGGGAAATAATCTTATTGGGTCATTTAATGATCCAGTTTTTAAGGTTGAAGAACTTACAGAATACTCCTGCTTTTCAATGTGTTCATTTATCGATTTTATCTATTAAAATAAAACCATTATCTGCTTTGTGGCATTATGGAGTTTCAAAGTAATTGGTATCATAAGGATAACAGATCCAGGTCATACTAGAACCCCTGTAATTTACGTCAATAGTTTTAGTATTTAACGCGGATAAAGCAGGTTGTTTTTCCATATAACAAACTTGTCTTTGTCCATCCAATATAACATAGTAATAAGAAGTGGTTACCGTGTAACGATTGGATAAATAATAAACACTTCCTTGTTTTTCCAGAATAACTGGATTGCCTATAATGACAACTTTACCCGCATAGGAGGCCATACTAAAAATCATAAACAAAGAAATAGCGAATAATAGTAATTTTTTCATAATAACTTCACTCCTTGAAATAATTTGGCAACTATGACAAGTATAGAACAATTATTTTTAGGTTAAATATTTCATTTAAATATGAGAAATATATGAATACAATAGATTGGCTTACAAAACTCATCGCTTTTGATACTACCTCTCGGAACTCGAATTTATCGCTTGTAGAGTTTCTGGCTAATGCTTTGAATGATTATCAAATAAAACCCATTATAATTCATGACAGAAAAGAGCCGAAAGCCAATTTATTAGCTACTATTCCTGCTTATAATGCTCGTTTTGATGGTGGAATTATCTTATCAGGACATACTGATGTTGTCCCTGTAGATGGACAAGACTGGGATAGCGATCCCTTTCAAGCCACCATTAAAGATGATCGCATTTACGGAAGAGGCGCTTGTGATATGAAGGGATTTATCGCTGTCATTATGAGCCTCATTCCTCAATTAAAGGCATTAAAGCTTGAGTTTCCTATACATCTTGCTTTTTCTTATGATGAAGAAATTGGTTGTCGTGGGGCACCACACATCATTGACAAAATAAATGCACTTAATTATAGACCCAAAGCATGTATTGTTGGTGAACCAACCTCTATGCAACCCGTTACAGGACATAAAGGAATACACTCTTATCGTTGCCAAATTCATGGGGTTGCTGCCCATTCATCACTTACTTCCCAAGGATGTAATGCCATAGAACATGCTGCATCTTTGATCCGTTTTCTTCGTGACTTAGCAAACCAATTTAAGTCCGAAGGACACAAAGACGAATCATATGACATCCCTTATACTACAATTTCAACGAATCTTATCCAGGGAGGAAATGCTTATAATACTATTCCAAACTTATGCGAATTTGTTTTCGAAATTAGAAATTTAGCACTAGATGATTCGGATAGGATTAATAAAAAAATAATGAATTTCATCGAAAATGAATTACTTCCCAGTATGCACCAAGAGCAACCAAGTGCCCAAATAATTTTAGAAAACATTGCTAATGCCCCTGGTCTTGAGATACAGCCTTCTGAAGCAATTGTCCAAGGAGCACAATCTATTTGCCAAAGTCAAAAACAATCAAAAGTAGCCTATGCAACAGAAGCGGGACTATTTCAAAATGCCCATATTCCGACTATTGTTTGTGGTCCTGGAAGCATCGAACAAGCTCATCGCGCCAATGAATTTATCGATCTTGAGCAATTATACCGTTGTGAACGATTTGTTATTGAAATGCTTAAATTGCCTTTTCTTAAATAATGACAATGAGGAATACAAAATGAATTATTTTTATCCTTTTTTTGAAAAAAGGACGCCCTAACTGTATAATCGCGACTCAAAGACTTAATTAAAGAATGTTTGTATGAAAATATTGTATATACCCTTCCATGAAGAAAACGATTTGTGTATTGCTGCGATCATGTGGAAAAGAACGCTTAGTGAGGAAAACATACTTATTATACAACATGGTCAGCCGATTAATTATAATGCGCTTAAAAATGCAGCGGGAACAATCACCCTTTATGTACTTGCGCACGGAATAGACAGCTTGAGCCAACCCTTTCATTTAGCAAGTCATTCTATTATTACCAGCAAAACAAGTCAGCTTGATATTGAAAAAATTGCTGATCGCTTCAATTCTGATTTTGTATATTTACATCATAAAATAAACCATATTAAGCTTTTTTTCTGTAACAATAAAGGAAATCAAGAACTCATCGCCAAACGATTCAATGATAATTTAATATTATTTAATTCACCCATCGATTATTATGCTGGCAATATAACCGCCCCATGGCAGAATAAAATAAAATACTCCTTTTTCCACGGTATATGGTATAAAACATCCAATGTTCGTAAGACCCTATATCAAAAAATAGAACCCATGGATTCAGATATTAAGCTTAGCGTAAAAGAACGGTCTATGCGTGAGTTTTTAGCGAATGCAAAACAAAAACGCATTGATGCTGTATTTCAAAGACAATGTAAAGCACGCCAGGAGCGTATCATAAAAAACAGACAAAAATACACAGACAAACTCAGATTAGATCTTAAAGATACAGTTGAAGAGGCAACTGATGAACTGTCAAATCCCAACCCCCAATATTTAGGATAAAGAAATTAAAGCTAAATAGTGTCCAAAGGTGAGTTTTTGTAAACAATATTTAATTTTTTTTCCTTCTTAATATTTCCTTAATAAATTTTATTTACCATTCCACAAAAAATTAGTAGAGGTATTTACCATGCAAGCAAAAACAGAAAATAACCCAGGTAATCAAGGGCTACCTTTTTCGCCAACACCTTATTTTTTGGCAAACTTAGGAGTTAAAACAGCAGCAATTTCTTTTTCTGTTTCAACGCTTACACAACCATTTCAAGCGATGCTCACTCGGCTTCAGCTAAATGCACCAAGTGGTTTTAATGGAGGGCTTTTTCGCAGCATGTATCGTGGTTTTGTACCTTACGCTATCGCTGGTCAAAAAAGAGGAGCTGTGTCCGTAACAGCAAAGCAAGCAAATAAAGAAGTAATTGAAGAAGAAGAAATCGAAATACCTGGTCGTCAACGTTGGTTGGGCACATTCGTTTTTTCTCAAGCAGATCTTCTCATAAGCAATGCCTTAGGTGGAAAATCAAAATTGGAAAATGCTGGTATTATTACTAAAACAAATTTCAAATGGTCTTTTGCAAATTATTGGAAATTAACCGGAGTTAACTGGGGATCGCGTTCTTTTGCAGGCTTTGTTAATTTTTCTGCTTTAGGTTTTGTGGGTGATTATATTAGTTCTTTTTATAAATTTGATAATGATTTTTATAATAAATTGGCTGGTGGCGCCACCGCTGGTGTGATCGCAACCATATTCACAACGATTCCTAACTCTTATGCTGACAGAAAAGTTCTAGCTACAAAAGTTGAAAATGGTCGCCTATTGACTGTATCACCCTTCACAATGTTTAGCCAAGCAAAATCTCATGTCAACTCAGTTGGCATGAAACAAGCCCTTTCTCACTTTGTGAAAGTTAACTTTCTAAAAGAAGTTGTGGTACGAAGCCCTATGTCTGCTTTAACTTTCGGCATTATTTTCGGCTTAGATGATTTAATGGGGCCTGAACCCTTGAAAAGGGTTTGGCCTAAATTTAAAGAAATTGACAGTGAAAAGACAGAAAATAATCCAGCAAAAAAAATGTAATTCAACAAAAACAAGGATGTTGTTGGAACACTTAATCAATTGTATATTTCTATTATTCCCATTAACTTCTATTAAAATATTAATACTATTTAATGAGATATAGTTGCATTCGCTAAAATTTCATTTAGAATTAGTGCCTTATATTTAACATGATTTGTTAATTATTAAACAGGACGGTATATATGATATCTTTTTTCTTAAAAAGTGGATGTAATGTAATTCAAACTGCAACTAAAAGATCATTAATTGATGCAACTAGAAGTATGTCAACAGCAGGAATCATATTTGGTGGCTATTATATCTACAACAAAGCAGCCTCTTTATTTACTCATCATCATTTTTTTAACAATAATTCTAATAAAATAGATGTAAAAGAGATTTCTGAATACAATAATAAATCCTCAATTTCAGGTTCATAATGCAAAAGGAATACCCTTTTTTGCCTTAAAAACCGTAAGCTCTAAGAACTATCTTTAACTCTTAAGACCCTCTTGTTCTATTCGTTCAGGGGAGCTCTCTTATTGAGAGTGCCTCAAAATCTTTTTCATATGATAAAATATGATCCTCAGTTATAAAAATATAAATTCTTTTAAATCAATACAGTTATTTAGATAAATGCTTCATAGAATATTTATTAATTGTCTCATGGAGAATCAGGATGAAGATATTTTTTGATTTTTCCAATTTTATAGACTAAAATCTTACGGCTATCATTGTTTTTTGAATATTTCTAATGTGGATGGAATCGCCGATTCTAAATGGACATTCAAATATTTGAAGAATCGTCAACGAAGTTTGAAGCGGCTGTTTTTGCAGCAAGCTCACCGCAACCGTAGCAATGCCTGCAGCACAAGACTAAATATCATGAGTAATTTTAATATTAAAGCGTCCTATTATTTTTTGTAATTAGGACTTTCAAATATTAGAAAAATTGTCAACGAAGTTTGAAGCGACTGTTTTACAGTAAGCTCAATGCAACCGTAGCAATGCCTGCAGCACAAGACTAAATATCATGAGTAATTTTAATATTAAAGGGTCCTATTATTTTTTGTAATTAGGAATTTATGTACTGGGAATAATAAAAAGAACGAGGGAAAGTACAAACAGAGAGATATTATAATGGAAAGCAAATTTGTCGAGTGCACAAAACAGTTTGACCAAGAGTTACAATTACCAAAGAGACAATTAATTATCCTAATTAATCCTAATAAGAATGGAGATATGGGGAATAGATTAAAATTATTTCTAGAACATGCTGTTGCTCGTGGCGGCGATGCTAGAATATCGGCTTTAGCTCTTGTTCAAGGTACAGATAAAATAGAAGCAATAGATGTGAAAACCCAAGCAATTTTGATATTTAAGGAGAAACAAGATAACGTATTTGAGCCTTTTGTAAATAAAATTGTGAAAAACAAAGCAACTTTGATATTTAAGGGTGAAGACAAAAAAGTATTTGACCCTTTTGTAAATAAAATTAAGGAATTTAACCTAGCTGATTCGAATTCTTTCGATAGCATTCTAATTATAGGCGCAGGAGTTCCAAACACGAAGAGATCTGCCTATAAAAGTATCAACGGTATTACTGAAGTTCAACGTTTGATTGAGCCTTTAGAAAGAATCATTTCTTCCTATTTAAAAGACAATGGCCTTGTTAGAGTGCAGATTTGTCATGCCAATACATGTAAAGTTTCTGATCAAGCTCCTACCTTTCAAGATTCTACCTTTCAAGATTCTACCTTTCAAGATTCTACCTTTGCTCAAAAAATTACAGCAGCAGCAATTAATAAAAAAAATGCTACATTAAGTGCTCCTGATTCTTTTAGTATAATATCTACGAATGATGCCAGAGTATTTGATGTATTCGCTGAAACCAATGCTTTTATGAAAATGCGCGGTCCTTGCAAGAAGATCTTAAATAAAAAACATGATGACTCAGAGATTCAAAGTAAGTTTATGCTGTACCTAAATCTTGCTGAAAAAAGTGATAAGACTATGTTTAATCAAGCCTTGCATTGTGTGAAATTAGTTAACCATAACATTAATATTCCGTTTAAAGAAGAAGATATAAAAAAAGCTCTTGCAGAAAAAGAATTTTTAACATGCAGCAAGATCACGGATAGGATAGAAGAAAAAAAGATGGGAATAGATAAATCTTCATATTTTTCATCATATTACTCTGCGCAATTCAATCAAAGTACGAAAGTAGGAAACTCTTACGATCCATCATTTTTTTCTAATAAAGAGATAGGAATGACTACAGAGGAAAAAACACATGAGATTAGTGAAAAAATAGCTCATGAGGATGCATCGAATAAGATAACCCCACAAGAAGATACATCAAATTTAGATAATTTCTTCCTTTGTGATTTCATAGATCGATTTTATTGTTTCTCCGAGGGGCGTAAAGCCCCTTCTGCTGGCAATATTGGTAACTATATGAGTAGATAACCAATTTTCAGAGCATTACTAAATTATCATTTAAAAGTGCGAATTTTACGAGAAAGAAGTACATCATCATTAACTATAAAACCCCTCATTTGTATTTTCAATGAAAAGACAACTAAGATCCAAGATTAATATTTTCCATTAAAAACATTCAAAGGTCGAATAGTTGACAGTATTTTGGGGGTTATTTATAGTAAGCGTTTTTTTATATGACAAATCATGTTATCTCGTATCGAAAAACCGATTAACCTCCAAAAACAGCTAATCATTTTAATTAATCCTACTAAAAATGATGCAATGGGTAGCAAATTAGGTCTTTTTCTAAATCATACTTTGGCTCGTGGCAAAGCTCTAAATGCGACTAACTCAGCGATCATGATCATTAAAAAAGAGGGAACCAATCAAGTTGAAGCATTAGATGTAAAAAATTATAATTTTTTTGACTCTGAACTATTTTCTAAAGATTCTCCTAGAGAAAAAAAGCTCTTGATCGACTTTCAAGATAAAATGCATCCTTTAGATGAAACAGCTTCTTATGATGAAATTGTTATTATAGGTTCGGGGGTTCCATTAAAAGGTAGCAATACTTATGCTTCTATCAATGGATTAAGAAATAATTTTTTCCCTTCATTAGTTACTTGTATTAAAAATATAATAGGCACTCATCTAAAAGATAATGGTCATGTAAGAGTCCAAATATGTCACGCTGCGACTAAATCTCCTATAGTAACATCAGATGAGATGATACAAGAACAAAGACCGCTTTCTGAATGTATTCAAGTTGAGAGAAAAAATTTTACAATTCATGCTCCATCAAGTTATAGCGTTATTTCTCCTAACGATGGAAGAGCCATAGATGTTGCATTTAAGGGAACTTCAAACCAATTTGATGAGTTTGCCAAACATGTTAAAAAGTTTTTAAATTATAAAAATAGTAACGATTATATTAGAAAAATGACCCAAATATTTGTATTGGAAAATGAAGATAAATATCATTATACTAAAATCATTAAAAATTTGAGTATAGTAAATCCCCAACAAGAAGAATTTTTAATTGAAACTGCTGAAGATAAAGTTTCTTTTAAGAAAAATAAATTTGGATTATTTGCCAAAAGTGCATCTTGTAAAAAATCCATTCCAGGGGAGCCAGAAGATGCGCATTCAGCTTCAGAGGAAATGTCACTTTCCAATTTCTTTGGAAATTGAAACCTCGATAAGAGAAATGGCTGAGGTTCAAACCAGCCATTCTCCGTCAGCGCTTTAGCACACAATATACTAAAAAACATTGCCAAAACGCTTAATTCAAAACGAAGAAGTGGTTAGAATGTGGCGGTTTACTAAAAACAATGGCATTACGGAAGGGTTTCATCGGAAGATGAAGCTGATTCAACGACGTGCTTATGGATTTAGAAATTTTGAAAATTATAGGTTAAGAGTTAAAGTTTTGTGTTCTTGATTAGTGCCCCCGGAAATGGGGATGAGCCGGATTCTATAAAACTATACTCTATTGATTTCATTGGTAGGCCGTATAGGGATCGAACCTATGACCAAGAGATTAAGAGTCTCCTGCTCTACCAGCTGAGCTAACGGCCCAAAATTGAGAAAACAATACATGAATAGTATATTAGATAATATACTGATTAAGATTCACTTTGTCATCTTCTAACTTAAAAAAATCATAATAAATCTATTCTTTAAACTCATATCAGGGACAAGATAATTATAGAACAACCATTGTGTTTAAACAGATGCTCTTATTGAAAATGCTGGATAATCATAATCCTTAAGATTTTTAATAATAACTGTATAATCAAAATATTGAGTATGCCTCTATTTACAGTATACCTTCAACAGTTCCCTGCTTGCGCAGAGGGTGGCATTTCGCTGTACCTAAACCTTCCTCTCAACCGTCACCTTCCACAACAGCGGGAAGTCTCAAAAAAAGAACAGGCCTTGCAAGACACTTCATCTTATAGCGTAGATTCCATAGACCCCCTGCTTGCTGCAGAGGGTGACGTTTCGCTGTACCTAAACCTTCCTCTAAACCGTCACCTTCCGCAACAGCGGGAGGTCTCAAAAAACAACAGGCCTTGCAAGACACTTCATCTTATAGCGTAGATTCCATAGACCCCCTGCTTGCGCAGAGGGTGACGTTTCGCTGTACCTAAAACTTCCTCTCAACCGTCACCTTTCACAACAGCGGAAGGTCTCAAAAAACGACAGGCCCTGCAAGACACTTCATCTTATAGCGTAGATTCCATAGACCCCCTGCTTGCGCAGAGGGTGACGTTTCGCTGTACCTAAACTTTCCTCTAAACCGTCACCTTCCGCAACAGCGGGAGGTCTCAAAAAACAACAGGCCTTGCAAGACACATCATCTTATAGCGTAGATTCCATAGACCCCCTGCTTGCGCAGAGGGTGACGTTTCGCTGTACCTAAAACTTCCTCTCAACCGTCACCTTTCACAACAGCGGAAGGTCTCAAAAAACGACAGGCCCTGCAAGACACTTCATCTTATAGCGTAGATTCCATAGACCCCCTGCTTGCGCAGAGGGTGACGTTTCGCTGTACCTAAACTTTCCTCTCAACCGTCACCTTCTACAACAGCGGAAGGTCTCAAAAAACGACAGGCCCTGCAAGACACTTCATCTTATAGCGTAGATTCCATAGACCCCCTGCTTGAGCAGAGGGTGACGTTTCGCTGTACTTAAACCTTCCTCTCAACCGTTTAAGCTTTACTTAGACGTTCTTTTATTACTGATCTTCTTGTACCAAATTTGTCCTGATAAGCCAATACAAGTATACCTGTAACACCTAAGGCCAATGTTATTGGAATAACTCCTATTCCGTAAATGAATGCATTTGCATCACGAATTCCACCATAGGCATTAACAACAACACCAATAACTGTATGAAAGCCATAGCCAAAAGTCATAATGATCATATTTGCAATCGCAGTAGTCAAACCAGCAAGATTATCAGGAACATAAGTGGATACTTTATAAATAGCCAAAATCTGATAAGCACAACACATACCTACTAACACAAAGCTGAGCGTTATAGTTGTTACAGTTAATGTACCTGCGACTAATGCAACAAAAACCAAGCACATAATTATTCCTGCAGTAATGATTGTACCTAGATAATATCCTGTTTTTTCTGCAATCAAGCTTAACACTGGTGATCCAAAACACATGCCTATGAAAATCATTGAAGGCAAGTAATTAGCCACTGAAGGCTCTAAACCATAGACATGTTTTAAAAAACCTGAGCCCCATACATCTGAAAATCCTTCTAAAGGTCCAAGCATTAAACCCGAAAAAAAACAAAGCAGCATGACTTTTTTATTGGAAAAAACGGTTTTCACATTAGTAAAAACTGAGGAATGGTAGGTTGGTTTTTCTTCTGGAACAATCAAATAGGTAACACATGCGAGTATTAACCCAAGGATAATAAAAATTTCAACAACCACTTTATAACCTAAGGTATGAGAGAGATAGCTTACTGGCCCTCCCCCATAAACAGCACCTATTAGGCCAATCATAACTGAAAAGCTAAGCATGCGTGAAAAATATTGTTCTTTAAACGACATTCTTATTATTTTAAACGTGCCTAAAATCGCAGCAGAAGACCCTATACCTATCAAAGCCCTACCTATAAGAGGATAAATCCAGTTGTCCGCAAAAATAAGCGGTAACAAACCGATAACAGGAAGCAAAATGCATACGGTCATCACTTTCCTGGGCCCAAATCTATCGAGCATAATACCAATAGGTAAATGCATTAAGGAATAACCTAAATAATAAATACCAGAAAATTGCCCAAATACCGTCGCATCAATGTGGAATTGAGAAGTTATATCATCCATCATAATGTTGGGCATAACTCTTAAGACATATTGATAAGCATAAAAAATCGAGGCAACAACCCAAACAAACCAGGCAACAACGCGGGAAGCAGACATAATATCCTCAAACTAGAAACAATACTTTATGTTCACGATGTACAATTAACCATCACCAACATATTTTAATTCAAATCCTTTGAAATTAAATTGCAAAATCATGTTTGAAAATTGCTTTTTTTAAATTTTTATTTTAATAAATTACATTTAATTGGAATAATATTCTATAATGTCAATTATTTATATAATTTTTTATTAATTATGGACCGCATTGACAAAAAAATACTTGATATTCTTCAAGCAAATTGCAAAATCAACAATCAAGAATTGGCAGACATGGTGGCTCTATCCCCTTCACCTTGTCTGCGCAGAGTCAAACTACTTGAAGATCATGGCTATATTAAAAAAGAGGTTGCTCTTCTTGATCCAGAAAAAATAGGATTAAAATTATCAGTGATAGTTTTAGTTGGATTAGATAATCACCAGCCTACCGTAATGAGTCATTTCGAAGAAGAGATTCGCTTTCTTCCTGAGGTGATTCAATGTTATATGATTACAGGGCAATCCGCGGATTATTTATTAAAAGTCATTGTGCCAGATCTGAACGCTTACCAAACATTTTTATTAGATAAACTAACTCGTATTAATGGTGTATCCAGCGTACAATCGAGTTTTATATTAAGAACTATTTGCGAAACAACGTCCCTACCACTTAATCATCTTGAGTAACATGGTTCATTCAATAAATAGGAATAAATATAGTCTTATCCACCTGTAATAATTTACAATATCAAAAATAATGTTCAAATAATGAATTATTCATGCTAAAAAGGATTTCCATCTTCCTATTATTGATTGAAATAGTAACAGGCTGCCATAGAAATGTTGAGCAACAAGTTTCTACACCCCTCAAAAAATTTCCTTCCAGTACAAAAGCATATAAACCAGTAAATAACTTGCCTTATACTGCTTGGTGGAAGCAATTTCATGATTTAGAATTGAATCAATTAATTGAAACTGGCTTAAAGAATAACATGGATATTCATATCGCCATAGGAAATGTCCAACAAGCTCAAGGAGAATTACAGCAAATCAAGCTCAGCTGGATTCCAACCCTAAAATTATTTGCTGGTTATTCCACTAACCCTGCCTTAGGTATTCCTGGTGCGTTTTATGGCGTATGGCCTTATTATGTTTTGAATATTATGCAACTTTACACCCAGCAAAAGCAGGCTACTTATAATCTACAAGTATATCAAGCCGCTGTTGATGGAATGCGCTTAGCCTTAATTGGCCAAATTACCACTGCTTACTTCACTTTAATCGCCCAAATGGAGCAGCTAAGGTTACTACAGCAACTTGATAATGATTTAAAATCCTTGATTGCATTGAGTCAACAAGATATCAAGATTGGATTGGTTAATGAGATTGATTTAGCTCAGTTGCAATCTGATGAACAAATAATTGCGGCACAAATAAAACCCATTTTGCATAATATTGTATTTAGTGAAAACGCCCTTCGCTTTTTAATTAATGAAATTCCCGGGAGAGTCAAAAATAACAATAATTTTGCCACATTAGATTTTACTCGTTTTAAACCGGGTAGCTTACCAGCTACAGTCTTAAATAATCGACCCGATATGAAAATGGCAGAATACGCGTTAAAAGCATCGCGCATAAAAATCTCTGTTGCCTATAGTAATTTCTTTCCAGCCTTGCAATTAGATGATTTCCTTGGTGAAGTAAGCTCACCACACAGTACTTTCGCACAATCAGTAGATACTTATGTAAATTGGACTATAGCCCCCAGTGTTCTGGGAAATGTCGCCGCAAGTAAAGGAGCGTATCATGCAAAAGTTGCTGAATTTGAGAAAACCGTTAAACGCATTTTAAAAGAAGTAGATACTGATTATTCTGCAAATAAACGAATGAATGAACAGTTTGTTGCATATGCACAGGCAGAAGAGGATTATCGTCGTAAATATAAATTACAACAAGGGTTGTTAAAAACAGGATTAATTTCTTATAAAGATTTATTACAAAGTAAGATATATTTGGATAATTTGGCGCTTACAACCAATCAAGCCAAATTGGAACTTGCAATGTCTTTAGTTGCTTTATACCAAGATTTGGCTGGGGGTTATGCTTATCATTTGAGGCCCAAAAAATTGCAAACAGATTCATCAACGTAAGGTCAGGACTCCTCTTCGAGGAGAAAAAAAATTTAAAACTAATTTGTTTTTATGAAAAATTTCATTCAATTTCGTACAAAAATTAAAAAAAGATATACTCGCTTAAAGCGTTCGATTACCTTAGTTAATACAATTATTTTTATAGGTATTTTAACGACTGTTATCTATATTTTTTCTTATTTATTTCCGTTCACCGATAATGCATTCGTTGTCAATAACGTACGGCCAGTCGCAGCCCTTACAAGTGGTTATATTACTGATCTTTATGTCCAAAATGGTGATGTTGTTAAAAAAGGACAAAAACTTTTTACTGTGTTTCAAAAACCCTATATTTATACAGTTGAGCAACTTACAGCCGATTTAGCCAGCGCCCAAGCACAATTAGCGGTATTAAAAACAACATATGATCGTGATCTTAAGCTCAGTGAAAACGAACAAAGAAATTATATTAAACTTTATCAAGATGATCAAAAATATCGCAAGGGTTATAGAATAAAATCCGTATCATTAATGACTCTCCAAAATTCTCAACAAGAAACACAAGCGGCAAAAGACAAATGGCAAGCTGCTTTAAAGCAATTAGAAATTGATAAAAATCAAATAGAAGTTCAAGGAAATGAAATTAAGTCCATTTATGCACGATTAAAAAATGCAAAAGTCAATTTAGAGTTGACGAATGTCTATGCACAAGGAAATGGAATTATTCAAAATTTATTCTTCACTATTGGAACACCAGTTAATATTAATCAACCACTTTTTTCTTTAGTAGATACCGATAATGTATACATACAGGCAAATTTTAATGAAACAGACTTACGCGATGTACGTAAAGGATCTAAAGTTTTAATATTCCCAAGGATGTATCTAAGTAGAAAAGTGTTTCATGGAGTGGTAGAGTCTGATTATTGGTCTGCTAATCGACAATTGGTAGACAATCGGACCCAACTACAAAATGTCGTTAATGAAAATCAATGGATTTTGTTACCTCAACGACTCCCCGTCATTATTCGAATTACAGATCTTGATCCTCATTATCCACTTCGAGTTGGAACCAGTGCTTATGTCTATATCAAAGTTTAAACAGTGGCTTGATGAAGTTGATCCTTATGCCATTCAACGAATTACACTTTATAAAAGCCTCTTTATTGCAACAGTTGAAGTATATGTTTATTGGTTATTTCAACCTGTGAGCTTTATGGCTTTTTTTATGCCATTTCTTTTAACATCACTTTATGAAGCACCAGTGCTCTCTACTTTTAAAGAAAAAGAACAATTACTGATTTTTATCACCATAGTCATAATTCTCATCAGCGTCACGTTCTATCTCGTTTATCCTTTTCGCGTGATTTTTTTCTTTTTTTCTGTTTTTGTTCTTTCAGTCACTTATTTTTGTGTATTAAGGTATTTTTACACCCTGAAAAATTTAACAATGTTACTTATTTCATCTGGCGCCCTCGTCCTAGGTATCGATCCTCCCGCCAATCTTGAAGTTGTATATGGTTTAATTTCGTCGATTGCATTGTCAATGACTTTTATTTTCATTTGCTTAAGAATTTTTCCGAATATGTATTTAATCGTTTGGAACAGGGCTTTACAAAAATTCATCCAATACCTTGAAAAGGATATCGATTACACCATAAATAAAAATGATAATAAGCCGACTTGGGAAGAAATTATGCATTTGGGGATCGTTAGAAATTATACAAAAATGCTTCCCAAAAAATACATGATGCCTGCCTATCGTATCTCAGTGAACATACGTAATATTCAACATTCTTTAGATAATCTTTATTATGAAACTATGAATGAAGCATTTTGGTATGGAATTAAAAATAACTTACTCTGGCTTAGGCTGCAAATGCACGCGAATTCCCCGTGCGGTTTACCTCAGTTTCCTATCAAACCTAACACAAGATTACAGCATCATGTTGCCATGTGTCTGGATCACGCCTTTAGCAGCTGGAATAAATTATGCTTACTCAAAATGCATTAAAAAGAAAGCTTGATTACGCGCGGTTTGTTCATTTGGCAATTATGTTTATGGTTGCCATGCTGATTTACTTATTTTCAAATATTCCTCATAAATGGTGGGTTTTGCTCACAGTCATCGTTATCAGCGCTGGAATTGAGCCTGGTTTAATTGTTAAAAGAGCTATTTATCGCATTGGCGGTACTTTTGCTGCTTTGTTGATTTTAATTCCATTACTTTATTTAACTCAGTTTAACTATCGATTAATCCCGGTTATATTCATCGTGGCCGTCATTGGATTTTCAGTATCATCAATTAACACAAACCGATATGATATTAGTGTTTTTTTTATTACCCTCATTGCGTTCTTTTTATTAGCCCAAACTACTGAAATCAACTCTCCTGAAGGCCCATTTGTGATGATGTTAAATCGGGGAATATGTACCTTGCTTGGTGTAGCTATAGTTTTAATTGGTGATTATTTTTTATTCCAGACCTTTCATTATTCACAGAAACTTTATCTATTCCATCAGATGATGGTTTATAATTTTTTTAATGATGTGGTGCAACAAATCACTCAAACCAGTCCCCATAGAATTAACTCTTCTATTTTTGTCGCAAAATTACGTACCCAGGTTATAAAAATCTGTTCACCTATAACCGTTAGTTCGCAAAATTTAAAATTAGAAGCGAAAGTAAGTCCGCAAACTATAAAGCGAATCGATGTCTTTCAAGAAACAATTTGGGAAATACGTAGAGTGCTTTTTGCATTATCTGTTTCTGAGTTTGTGTTGCATTCGCCCACAACAACCCAGAAACATTTACAACGATTTAATACTCTAATGAATAAGGCAAAAAATAATTTTATTTACATAGCTGAAGAATAAAATAATTTTATGGAGTTAATATCTGTGAACTACCTGGGGCACATTGTTTAACTGTTCTTTCTCTTCAATAATACTATTAAGAGTTTTCAATTCAGAAATGGCTTCTTTTTTCTTTTTTGTTAAATGTTCGAGTTTATTTGCCAAACGTTCGATCATTAAATTTGATTGTTGTATAGGATTTTCGAGGCATGATAACTGTTGATAATAAAGTTCGCTCGGAGATACACCAACCGATTTTCTTGCAAGAAATCGTTCTGAATGATCCATTATGTCATTCAAGGACTCAATGTTTTGCCTAAATTCTTGTTCGCTCAATACCACAGAATCATAAGAGAGCTCATGGGTACTCTTTTGATCCTTTAATGTTTGCCAATGTTTGCTTTCAGCTGCTAGATCCTGACTGCATTTATCAATCTTTTCTTCCAAATTTTCAAAATGCGGACCATAGGAACGATTTTGTTCTTTCAATTGCTCCAGGCTCAATTTTTTAAAATATTGACGAAGCTCATAGTGAGTTTTATTTGGAAATCTTGACATAATTACATCCTGTTGAATTAAAAAAAGAATCTTATCATCTTGATTTTATACAGATGAAACATTTGTAATGAAAAAAAAGAGTGTCTTGTTTTTTTGCTCTCTATGCCATAAACACAATATTTAGATGAGCATATTGCTATTTTATCGTTTTAAGTATATTACTGTAATATCCTGATGCTTACGAGATTGGCAATGTTTTTTAATCCTCTTGATAATCGGTATCTCTATAATATCTATGATTTTAATATGCGTTTACTGCAGCCATATTCCGATTATTGTGAAAATCTGGCAAGACGTTTTCGTAGAGTTTCCGATAATATTAACTTGCCTTATAAAATTCCTTATACATCAGATGATACACAAATTTCTTTCCGTAAAATATTAGAAGCAACTTCAAGTCATTATCGTAGAGTTGCAGGTTATGCCTATGTTTTTCATATGATTACTAATGTGTATGACAAGCCTAAATTTGATATTAATCAAATTAAAATTGACGATGAGTATTATGACATTCAAGAAGAAATTATTGACAAACAAAGCTTCTGTAACCTGATTCGTTTTAAAAAAACATATGCAGACCATTTGAATTTACCTAAAATGCTCCTAGTTGCCCCCATGTCTGGACATTATGCTACGCTGCTTCGTGATACAGTAATAAACTTACTACCTTTATATGATGTATATATTACCGATTGGAAAAATGCCCGTGATGTTCCCTTAACTGAAGGCTCATTTGATTTAGATGATTATATTGAATATATGATTTCCTACTTTAATTTGTTAGGGCCTAATTTAAATGTAATGGCAGTTTGTCAACCGACCGTTCCTGTTTTAGCTGCAGTTGCGTTAATGTCTACCAATCACTCAGCTAATTTACCTCGAACAGCGATATTGCTAGGGGGACCTATAGACACAAGCCAATCCCCTACTACGGTAAATGATCTAGCCGCATCCCGAGGAGATGATTGGTTTCAGCAAAATGTGATTTCTATCGTTCCTTCTCGTTTTCCAGGAGCTATGCGCCTTGTATATCCTGGATTTATGCAGCTCGCTGGATTTATGAGCATGAATTTGCAACGACATATGGAGTCCTTACAAAGAGCTGTCGATAGATATGCGGAAAATCAAAAAGAAGCGGCATTCAAAATTATAAAATTTTATCTTGAATATTTTTCAACCATGGATTTGACGGCTGAATTTTACATGCAAACCATTAACACCGTCTTTCAAGAAAAATTGTTAACAACAGGTCGCTACAAATCCCGAGGCCATAATGTACGCTTACAAGACATACAAAAAACAGCCATCTTAGCTATTGAAGGTGAACGAGATGATATAACAGGAGTTGGGCAAACACGATCAGTAATCAGTTTATGTAAAAACTTACCTGACTCTATGAAAAAATATTTTCTTGCCGAAGAAGTTGGACATTATGGATTATTTAACGGTAAGAAATTCCGCAATATTATCATTCCGGAAATTCATAAATTTACTCAAACATATGCAGATTCATAATCATTGAATCTACATTCATGATATAACAATAGGCTATGCCTGCTTATGTTAGGACTGCTAAGGCACAAAGTTAAAATAGAAATGGATTTTCGCTTTAGAGAAAATGGCCAGTACATTAATTCAACGCCAGTACCTTTACCTCGATACCTAACTTGTTTTGTAATCCCCTAAACCCTTTCTCAATTTTACAGAATAATTTTTGTTCATTTATTTTTAAGTCACTTAAGTTTTTTTTAAGGCTTGTAGTGTAGCATTTGCGCACTTCGAACTATTTTTAAAACCATATGCAATCTAAATACGTATCTGAAAGACCTTTAATTAAAACTCTATTCAAGCAAGGCTTAACTAAAAATAAAGAAACTCCTATTGAAACGGTTTCTTTTACTGACACATTGCAATCAGCAGATGAGCATGCACTTTCACCTGAACACTTAGCTCCTATTGGACCAGGAACTACCAATACATGGATTAAAAAGGAACTGATTTTAAGCGAAAAAACACGACTTAAATACAATGTAGCAACTTGTACTGCAGTCGATATTAATGATTTAGGTGCAAAGCGTCTAACGGATGCCTATCACCAAATTCGTGGCTTACCAGGATTTGTTCATCGTTTTTTACATGGCAGGCCTTCTTTGGAAAGAGCTTTGTTTGTACAGGCGCCAGAAATGTATCCAATTTTTGATACACCTTATGATGACTCAAAAACCATATTAATGACTAATCCAGCATACCTCGACATTAAGAAATTTTTATCTGATTGTGAAAAAGTATCTACTGGTTATGCATTGAAACAATTGAAAAATTCTGAGAATGGTCTGGCTCTAGTTACCTGGTACATTCATCCAGAAGCGTTACCTGCTAAATTTAGAAACACCCTTCCAGCTCACAAAGTTCTTGAATATCATAGAAATCAATTAATACATGAGGCAGATTTTGCCTGTAAAAGTAAAAAAGGGAAACAACCCTTTGACTATTATCGATATGGGCAAGAAATGACACCCTTACAATTATGCGGCAGTTTTTCAAAATTGCCACGTACTGTGAGCCAGGACTCAATCACCACATTAGAATCAAGAAGTGAAAGTATTTATTTAGCCTGCTTATTTGATTTGGATCAAGATAAAAAACAATCGCTGATTTATTTAACATCACTTAGAGATAATATATTGGCTAATCTTAGCACAGTATATGGTGTTACCCCACAAGACAAGATAAAAATATATCTGCATATGCCATATCTGGAAGCCACGACAACACTGCATGTCCATGTTCGAGTAAACCAAGCCGATCATGGTCTCGAGGATGCTAAAAGCTTCGGAATCAATGAAATTATCGACACCTTGGAAAAAGGTGGTTCAGTCACTGATATGATTCTTAGCCGTGGAACTATTTACTGTTCAGAATATCCAATTGGTGAAAATATAGAGGGAGTATGCGTAAAAACGGTGCCCAATATCCAACGAGATTGGAAGGATATCTTCAATTTATTAAAAGCAGATAAATTAACCATTGCTTATTTGCTCCAGGCACTTCAAGAAAATGCAGTAAAGAGCCGCATGCAATTGCTTGATCTGGATCAAATTGGAGAATTATTAAAAATTATTGAAGAAATTGATGAGTATCCAAGCATTGAGGAGTTAATCAATATACTCAAAAGAATGGAAGTCAATGCAGAATTGAAAAAACTTGGGTGGTCATTGGAAACAGGTACATGTATTAAACAGGAGTCCCATAAAAACCCTCCCCAAGCACTATTAGGTTAATCATCTAGAGTGAAGTGTGCAAAACCGCAGACACTTCATATTAAAGCTTGAATTTTAAAATGGAGGTATTTACTGTCGAGGAGTCATTTTAATGTTTCAATAAAGTCTCGAACAATCAGAGCAAATTGTTCTGGATATTCTAATTGAGGTAAATGACCGCACTCAGTAAAGCAATAAAACTGCGCTCCGGGAATATTATCTGCAAGATACTTGGAATCACTCTCACTAATAATTATATCTTGATCAGCGGTCACGACTAAAACAGGCACCTTTATCTTTCCTATCCAATTTTGTGAATCAAATTGTTGAAGAGCTCCATATTGCCCTTCATGTCCTTTAATCGTAAATGGAAAAGGATTATCCAGGCCAATCTGTATAAGTTGTTCAAGCACTCCAGGTTGAGAAAGAAATTGATATGAAAAACACCAACTGCATGAAGCTTTAAGGAGTGCATCAAGCGGGGCGCCAGCTTTCATGAACTCAAGTTGTGCTTGAAGATAAATATCAAAAGTTGTTTGGATCTTCGCACCAGAATTACCAATTACTGCAGATTTAACAAGGCTGGGATAGCGATAGGCTAATGATTGCAGTATAAACCCTCCCATTGAACTACTCACAAAATGTGCTTGTTGGATATTAAGGGCTGTGCATAGATCAGCTACGTCATTTGCCATTTGTTCAATACTATAGGAACCATCTGGGATATCAGTCTGACCAATGCCTCGATTATCTAACAAAATGACTTCATATTTTTCTTTAAAGTAATCAACGATTGCAGCCCAGGCTAGATGGTCAGCACTGAATCCAGCAATAAAAACAATAGGCTCTCCTTGACCATACCTTTCATAATACATGGAAATATCATTCACTTTAATACGGGGCATAATATCCTTCACCATCTATTAACTCTGAAAAAAATATACCACTTTCTTCGGTACAGGACAATTTTAATAGGACACATCAGGCTAAAGCCATATTTAGTTGAGTTGGCTTTCGTTTATCCTGGCATAAAGAGTACTAACTTTATTTACGTCCACATTGAATTGCCTCATTTTAGTCACACTTCTTTGATACAAGTAGTTTGAGGCAATTCATTTCCTCCGCCCCCTTTGCAATGTTTATTTAATAATCATTTGATATAATCTTTCGCCAATCATCGAGTAGAAAATAATGGAGCTGTAAATGAAATTAAAATATGAAAAAAAATACCTAAAAAGGGTATTCTTTTCAAAAATGATGATCACACCATAAATCAATCAATGCTTTGTGGAAAAAATCAAACAAAAAATATAATAAAAGAAAAGACAACAGCGAAAACAATTGAAACTGTAAAAAAACCTAAGAATGATAAGCTTAACTCTAACCAGTTTTTCAATAAGTGTCATGTAAAGGGTGAAGAGAATAAATCAAAAAATATTGGAACCCGCCAATACCATACGTCTCATAAATTGCAAAAGCCAGAGCAGGAAGTTATTGATTATCTGCATACCACAACAAAAGGTTTAGATAAGCAAGTAGCTCAAAAACAAAAAGACGGAGGATATCAGCCTGATGATTGGGGCATGGCTACTTTTGGACAAATTTTTAAGAAAAATGGGATAAAAATTGTTGTGCAATCTTTAGTAAATGGTTCCAATAGCTTAATTACTGCACTAAATAAACCACTAAATGAGATCACTATTGACGATTTACGATATCTCAACGCTTTATATATGAATGGTCAATTTCCTAAAGGAGCAAGTTTATATTTCGCATCACCTAATGCTCTCAAAACCGGCCTGATTCATCCAGAATATTTATCTAATAAAGATTGGAAGCATATGGGACAGGTATCCCCTGCTTTTTGTGAACATACAGGGAACATTAAACGAAATCTGAGAGAAACAGCCGGGATTTTTAGAATTCCAGATTGGTTAAATGAGGTTCCATTAGCAGTTTCTGAGGTCAAAGCAAACTCAAAGCTTAAAATGACGCTTACCAATGGTACTGACAAAGAATATGAAATTGGCCAAGGTGGGGAAATACAAATATATGTGAGTCCTGAGATAATGGGGGTTTTGCACCGAGAAGTTATCAAAGTTATTTATCAAACACAAAATCACCATGGAATTAAAAAAGCTGTCCGGGATAAGGACGGTGTAGTGGTTGAATTTGCATTTAGTGGACGTAATGAGCTAGATAATTATGCATATATTGATACAGGAACAGGCCTCAAGAAAGCTGAATCTACATTCATAGCAACAGAGACTGGTGAAATTCACCATAGTTTTAAATGATAACAAACAGATAAAAACTTTCTAAATTCGGCAGTGATGCTTACTGTCGAATTCTCAGTATTTCTGGATATTTTTCTGCAACTTCATTGAGTATTCCAATTATCAGTATCCAAAAAATACTTAAAACATCCATTGTGCTATTTTTATTTTAAGGATGGATTTTTAGGATATTCTAGGCATGCGCTATAAAGTTACCGAACAATTTGCTCGAGGCGAAGAAAAAGCGATTGCTGAATTTAGAGAATTAAGCGATGCAAAAATTTTTATTGACCAAAAACAAGAAAATACCAGAATTGAGACGCAAAAAATAATTTTTAGACTTTTCGATGACTTTGATTTATTACATGAATTCAATGAAAATAATAGTTCTGTTGCTTATGCAAAATATGCTGATGGCAATGGAGATCTAAACATTATCAAATTACCTTATCACGTCATGATAAAAGCACAGCATGCTACAGATAAAAAATGCATTGCAAATTTTATTGATAAAATAAATGCCAATTTATTTGTGATTAGCAAATGTGACAATGATGATGCGGTTGATGAAAATGATCTTTTTTTTATTTTTAAAGAACAAAATCTGATTGATACCTTAAATAAAATTCTCTGCATTCATCGTAAAATTAAATCTGATCGCAGCAAAGAAAACGAAAGAGGAGCAAAGTTCCATCCCACACCTTTATCAAGACGACCAACACCTCCAGGGGGGCCAAGCGATTGCTGGATTGAAGAAAATAATGAAAATGAATAATAATTGTATCCGATCCGCTATGTGATTACTTAATTCAATCTCAAAAAATGCGACAATTATTTCTCATTCAACTAAATTTATTTTTGTCCACCAGATTGAAGGAACAAAGTATGCCAAATTCTATTCAAAAAAAACTTCAAGAAATATTAAACAACCCCGAGGGAAGTAAAATTTATAAACGGCTCTCTGAGAATTTAAGAGAGAATCTCGGAACTATTTTAGACTTTTTATTACATACGGAGCTGCTCCATAAATATATTCAAAAGTTTGCTTATGATTACTAAAACTTTGATCCCCCAAATAATAAAAAGTTTTTCGCCTCTTCTTTACACAATGGGGTGCTAAAAATGTTTTTAATCAAGGAGATACCCGAGAAAATGGACAAGCTCCATTGAGATATGAACCTTCTGGCGAAATTTATAAACTAAGTCAGCTCCATTTACCTCAATAAATACCTTACTTAGCAGGCATACTTCCATCCACTCTCTTTACCCATTTTTTTGGGGTTTGGTTATTTGATTTGTGATCCAGGCTCCAGAGCTCATGAAAAATGGACTCATAGTTTGCAATTGTTTATGCTTGAGGAAGCGCGGAAAAACAATGAACTAAAGGTAACCAATTATGATTCTCTAGTCAATCTTATGAAAGAAATCAGTTGCTATGAACTGAGAGGCGATAAAATATTTGCTCACCTTTTTGACTCTCAAACACGAACGGATTACACAAGACCAGAAACATTAATGAAAGCTATTCATGATAAAAACTTGATTCAAAGTGACGAGATGGCAACTCTTCGTAATAAATTTTTCAAGCATCACAACAAAATAAAACAACTAGCGGGAAAAGAAAAAAAATACGAACAAAAATTTGTCAAAAATGCCACACATTATTACGGCTTTCAAACAGAAGAAAGGCCTTTAGGTTTTTTCTGGGGTAAATCAAAGACAAAAGGCAACAAACTCATAGAGCCTGTCATTGGCAAAAAAAATAATATTGAGAAATTTCAGATTTTCGACAATAAATTTTTACGCAATTAAAGAGTTCGTTTATAAAGAAGAAATATTAAAAGCATATTAAAATCACTTAAGACTAGAACTCACAAATGAACTTTAAAATAAGTTTTGCACTATACTGTATATATGATGAGAAATCGGAGATAGTCATGGGTTCATCGAATGAAAAAGATACCTATGAAGCAAGGATTTTGATGGAAAATAAGATTATCTTTAAAACCACCGGAAAAAACCTTGATAATTTGAAAATATGTTTAAGTGAAAAATGTGATCAGGAGCACTCAGGAGCAGAAGGATTAATTGTGGAACTTACTTCTGGTTCGGTAATATATAGATGCCATAAACAAACAATCATCGATCAATAAGTCCATGGTTTTAGAAATCGAAACCGAGGAAGGCATCTAAAAATATTCTCATGCAGCAAATGGAGTCTCATTTGTAAATTCTCAACACACTACATTACTTCCCTGCTACGAGACAAGCGATGATTCTCTACAATTATAAAATTTGCTGTTTTACTTACCGGCGTAGTCTGCCCAAAAACTCTATTAATCTCTTATTTTCCAAAGTGACATATACTGCACTTTTCGACTCATAAACATGTGTTTTTACCCGGATATAGTGGGAGTTTACAGAAACAGATGAATCGATTAATTGCAAAAGGCGCGTTAGCTGTAAAACCTACAGGCTGGGGTGAGCCTTGTACTGAGTCTTAGGAATAAACAACCACCTGATTATCTGAAATTGCTGAGCGCTAAATAAAACCGATGCTGGAGGTTGTGCTATTCTAAATCATAGTTTTCGGAAAAGCTCAGCCACACCAGCAATAGATTTAAGTATTAAGTTTTTTGGTTTAAATAAAAATTTAAAAAGTAGCGTTGTTTATGAAAAAGTCATAATGAATATCAAAACTATCTCCCATAACCGCATCGGTGTGTTTCATTTAATTGGTGGTCCAAATCAAGTTTTTTTAAGAGTATTTCTTCGAACTGATCAAATCCACTGCCTGTTTTTGCTGAGCAGGCAATCATATTATCAGGAAGGTCTGAATCGACTAATTTATCTTGTTTTGTACCAACATAGATTGTTTTAACACCTGGAAAATGATCTTCAATTATATTTGCCTGATGTATTATTTTTTCTTTCGCTTTATCAGAAGACAAATCGATGAGTGAAATAATCAGATCATAGCTAACAGATTTTTTCATAGAAGGGATCAACTCTTCATTAGTTTCATTTAGAGTAAATACTAAAGAAACCTGTTTGTTATCAAGCTTTTTTTTATAAATTAAATTATTAATTTCTGGTAAATGTAGATCTTGAGAGGCAATTTGTCCATCTTTATAATGCAATAAAAAAGATCGTTTTCCACATCCTGGCTCTCCTAATATAAGAATGTTTCGTTCTAATTGATTTTTTTTAAACAAATGACTAAACATGTCAGTGTCTCCAAATTAACAACTTGTTTAAATAAATGTTACATAATAGCATATAACTGTATCATTGTCGTATTCATCGCATTCATTATTTGCTCAAGGTTTTGCTAGAAGTTTCCTCATTTTGTTCTGATTGTCCAAGGGATCCAGTTCTTAAGCCTGATATTTGCTCTCTAAAATTAGTAGTCTTTGATGTCTCGTTCGAAACAAACTTCGAAACATTATCTGGAGCATCTACTTTAACCACAGATCCTTTTTCTTGTAACGCTGTTAACAAGCGTACAGGAGTCATTAAGTGCATTTTCTCATATTCACTAATAGGATTTTGTACTAAAACCTTAGGAATATCTTCAACTCCCTTTTCTTGTAATTCTTGTTTTAATTGATCATTTAGTTCTTGAAAAGTAGCAATAATAGTCATACCAATAAATTCAGAGCACAGCATTTTAGTTACATTTGACCTATTATAATCATCCCAATCCCCTTTACTCATCATTTTATCTCGAACATCTGAATCTATATGATCACGAATTAACTTGTTTTGATGTCCTCCTTGTAATAATGATGTTCCAATTTGAGCAAATCTATAAGTACCACCTTCAGCTGAAACATGAAAATGCTTTGTTTTTTCAGTATCATGCATATCTCGATCAATTTGATGGAACTTCTTTTCAACATATTCCTGCCAGTTGTCACCAAAATGGGTTTTTAAAAGCTCTTGCTGTTGTGGAGCAATCAGATTTTCAAGTTTAATTTGATATACATCACTATAAAGAAAATTACGTAAAGCAAATTTATCTTGTAAATAACCAGGATTTATATGTGACACCTTATTTTCTGTATCTCCAACCTCCCCAACTCTTATCCCCTTTGATGCATGTCCGTATTTGGTTATAGCATATGCTATGGTTGATTCAACTGAACTGAGAGTTTTACCGTATATGGTTGATTTTTTATATGTATCATCAAAAACAACTGATCCACTGGGCATAGTAAAGGTTTGATTAAAAGTATTGTCTAAATGGCTGATTATTTCTGCTGCTCTTTGAGTTTGTGTAAACAGTTTTTCTAATTGTTCATTGCCCTCTATCAATCCTGATTGATTAAAAGCAAGCAAGGTTGTGTTTAAATTCGCTAAATCATATAAAATACCGAATTGGCTTAAGGAAATTTTCTCATCTTCGTCTAATTCTCTATTCTCAGTTTGGGCTTCTTTAAAATTTGTCCAAATTTGATCAAAATCTGATTCAATCAAGTTTAAATTACGTGTTCTATAGGAAACATCTTTTAAGGATCCTATGACAAGACTTCCAATGCCTGTATCCATTGCAGATAATGGACCTAATTTGTCTAGTTCCTTATTAAACTCCATATTGCCAATCATACTCACAAGTAGTTCTTGTATGTTGGTTACTTGAGGTTGCTCTAAGTCTTGTGGTTGGTTTATTTTTTTATGTAAGTCTCGCAATGTCTGAAGAATTGATTCATCAATACTTGTTTCTTGCGCTAATTCTTCTAATGGCTGCATAATAAATCCTCCAGCACATATTTAATCTAAATGTAGTACCTAACACTAATATCTCTAATCAAGCTATTGATAAAACCTATAAGATGATATGCATAGTTTTCGTCATTTATATTTTCTTGTGCTTGGAAGAAGAAGATATTTTTACTAATAAATCCAAGCATGTCATAGAGCATAATCGAGTTTGCGTTGTAAAAATAACTATCAGGCAAGGCAATGATCACCTTTTTGACTATTTCATTAGCATCATTCTTTGATATATGGAGCACTTCCTCAATAGCGACATTTTTCTTGTTTTCTGTAGCTTTTTGACACATTAAATTCAGTAAATTCAATACTCCATTAGCGTATTGCTTTTTTAACGGATGCATTTTTACTCCAAATTAATACCCTATATGTATACTTTAGTACAAGATGAGCAAAATTTTTTATTATTAATATGGGAATAGATAAAATATGATGCATAGGGACTTCTTTTATTCTCTAAACAACTCTGAATAACCAATTAGGAATATATTGAGTAGGATCTGTTGCAAAACTTGCCTCTCGAAGATCTGGAGTTGGCTGTGAAGTGGGCAATGCTATACTTGTTTAAAACATTGCATTCATTCTCATAACCAATAATGTTTATTACAAATATATTGCAAGTACGTAAAGGTAATGTATTATTTAATTTTATCGGCAAGGACGTCTTATGTATAAGCAGATTATGATTGCTGTTGATGGGAGTAAAGCATCCTCTTTAGCATTAAAAGAAGCAATTGAACTTGCTAAAAATCAAAATTCTAAACTTTGTGTGATTCACATCGTAGACACCCTATATGAAGGTGATGTAGATCGAGAGGCTTTCGTCGAGTTAATAAGAAAGCAGGGACAAGAAGTTTTAAACTCCATAAAGAAAAAACTAAGCCGTGTAAAAATTGAGTTTGAAATGAAACTCACAGAACTCACTCCTTCTAAATCACAAATTGCTGAAAAACTTGTTGATGAGGCATCTGCATGGTCAGCTGACTTAATCATTATAGGTACTCATGGTCGACGTGGAATTCAACATATACTGACTGGAAGTGTCGCGGAAGAAGTCATTCGCATCTCTAAAATCCCTGTATTGTTAGTAAAAAAATAAACCGTATGTTTTTGGACGATCCTGCGTCATAATAATAAACCGAAAACGAATTAGCCCCTATGTTGAAAAACAAGTAGGCGCGTATGGCAAGAAAAAGTCGAGTATCCCGGGCTCAGAAGCTATTTTTAAACTGCAATCTCAAAAAGCATATTTTCCCCAATGTCGATATTGACCGATTAAAATTCAATACATATAATTAATTGCAAAATAGAGTCTTCTCTAAGGGCAGTTAGAGAACTGGCAATTGTCTGCTTAGTTTAATCCTCCATTAAACGGGTTCTTTCTGAAATAAATTTTATAATCGATGTATTTCAGGAGAGCGCCCCTATTCAATAGTAATACTTCGAGTTATCAATTCTTTCATTTTAAGTTTTAGGAAGTACAAAATTTAGATTTTAAGGAACAGTTATGCCACATATTCAAGAGAAACTTAAAGCAATTTTAAGCCCAACTGATGAAAATACAACCTATGCTCAACTTTCTGAGGACCTGAAAGAAAATCTTGGTGCTGTTTTAGAATTTTTCTTGAATGAAGAATTAGTCCATAAATATATTTCAAAATTCGCTGATGATTATGAGCAATTCAATTCCAAAGAAGAAAAAAAAACTTTGCGTCGTTTTTTTACTCAATGGGGTTCCGGAAATGGTTTTAATCAAGGAGACAATCGAGAAAATACACAATACCCATTGCAATACAAACATTCTGGTAAAATTTATAAATTAAGTCAGTTCCAATTACCTAAAGAAATACCTTCCTTAGTAGGTATACTTCCCTCTTCTCTTTTTACCCGTGTTTTTTTGGGTTTTGGTTATTTAATTTGCGATCCTGGTGCCGGAACTGTTCATGGAAAATGGACTCATAGTTTGCAATTGTTTATGCTTGAGGAAGCGCACAAAAATAACGAACTCAAGTTCATCAATTGTAATTCTATAGTCAATCTTATGAGAGAAATCAGTCGCCATGAACTTAGGGGCAACAAAATATTTGGTCAACTTTTAGACTCTCAAACACGAACTGATTACACAAGACCAGAAACATTGATGAATGCCATTCTTGATGAAAATTTGATTAAAAGTGATGCAATGACTAAGCTACGAGAGAAATTTTTAGCGCATAATAAAAGTATCAATCTGATTAATGAAACGAATGAGCAAAAAAAGACATCCAAATATGAGCGAAAATTCATCAAAAATGCCACTCATTATTATGGATTTCAACAAGGGGAGAAAACCATAGGTTTCTTTTGGGGTAAATCAAAGAATCATGATAAATTAATAGGGCCTGTTATTGAAAAACAGACTTATTTTGAAAAATACCAATCTCTAACCAATAAATTTTTCCCTAATTAATTTATAGGGTAGTTAGTTAAAGACAGTAAAATGCTCAGCCCCTTATTAAGGGGCCTGTTATTCGATAATGACCTCTTCTAATTTCTATACATTTTGCTCTTTGGATGGTAAGTACTTCGTATGTTGAGAAACCAGTATAGGCGTATGGCAAGATAAAAGTTGAGTATATTGTTTTTATGCCGGATCAGACGCTTATTTTTTACATTTCGAATTAATAACATGAGTATTACATCATATGTTCTTAAGCAAAATATGTTATATATATCACCCAAAGAAAAATTTTAAACCAAAATGACAAATACATACACAAGCAAATGCATTAATTTCGATTTCGTCAATAAGAATGAATTTCCACAATATGAATATCATCGTACACTACGTGGTGCCATAGAACTGTCTGCTACGAGCCATTCAAAACAACAATCAAAAAATGGCGTTATTTATCAATGGGACAATATTGCTCCAGAAATCGCCCTTGTCGTTTTGCAAGATGCAAAAAATGTGGGTATTGATATTCAAGATGAAGTACTTCAAATAATGGGTACCGAATCATTTCACCAGGAATGTCTAAAATCAGCCCTAGAAAAATTACAAAGTAATCCTCATTATTCCTTGTTCTTACAAAAACTGGCATTACATATTAGCCATAAGAAATCCCAAGAACTAACCGTTGAGCATTTAAAATCATTATCAATTAATACCATTGATAAATTTAATGAAGTCTTTACCCATTTTTTATCAATGCAACGCAAATTAGCTAATAGTTTTCCTAATTTTAACAAAATTAGAGATGAAGATGATTATGAGCAATTCATTACTTTTATGACTCATGAACCTTTATACGAATCATTTCTGTTGTCATTTACACAATATTTAGCTTCTGAATTTAACCAAGGCAGAATACAAAGCGAGCAAGTAAAAGCACCTAAAGAAATAAATCACAAGGCATTACTTAATTTTTTCCACGCAATTAGCTATGACCTGTGTCTTCAAACACCAAACAAAGAGTTGCTGAAAAAAAATACTTTATATGTAGAGCTGTTCGAGAATCAACTAAAATATACTGTAATTGATCCCGCTGGCAAAGAAATCAATGGAGTAATTCATTTCAGTGAGCTTGATTTTGCTTTGGACAATACCCTTTCTGAGGAAGACTTAAAAAAACACTTACCGGCTATTTTGCAAATTACTTTACAACGAGGACATACTGGAGATATTCCTTTTCATCAAACTGCATCGCTGAGAGATAAAGGATGCGCCTTTTTAGATAGCGAACTTGGTGCAAGCCAATTTCTATCGCATTTACCTGCGGTTGATTTAGTTAAAGATGAAGAAATAAAATTTTGCATTTATCAATGGCTAAACCAGGGTAATTTAGCCCGATTTAAAGAGCTATTAGCAGCAGGAGCATGCCAACGCTATAACCAAGAAATCGATAGCCAGATAGAACAAATAATAAAAATCGTTGGCACCAATGAAATATTTCAAAATGCAATCAAAACTGTAGCCCTTTTAATAAAAGAAATAGTTACCTTAGTCGCTACCTTAGAAGATAACCCTCACGCAAAAGATGAGGAATTGGATGATAAAATAATACAACTGATTAAGCATTTAAAAATTATTGATGAATTCTATAAAAGCACCCCGCTTTTAAAATTTAATGAAACGTTCCCATCAACTGCAGGAAACTTTGAAAACTTTATCAAAAAAGTCATCTTTAATTCCACGAATGACAAAATCACCCAATATATTTCAGACAACGAAGAAAAAGAAAAAATCTGGAAACTTAATTTAGTAGATTTAGTTGTTGGCTTAGTGAGCGATACAAATTTTGTTTCCGTACGTAATGTTAAAAATAAAAAAGACCGATCTGTTTTAACAGATAAATCAGGCTTGGTGATACCACCATCAAATGTGTTTCGAGAACAAATTAAAGAGAAAATCACATCATATTTAAAAAATGACATACATCACTACCACACAGTACGTAGTTATAAAAATGATAAATTAAATCTTACTCAAGCCCCTATTGTTTTTAGAGGGGGACATTTAACTGATTCACTGCCTGAAACTCAATTTTTTGCTAAAAAGGTGACTCGTATTGGTGAGTATGCTAGTGATAGCCAATTACTATCCGGCCAAGAAAATAACCTTAAAAAACATGAAGTTCGATCAGGAACTGCTGCTCCATTAACCGCTACTGGTGTGGGCACCCATACTGTGACTGATAAATTTGATCTTGCCCTTAAATCTGGTGGCATGAATGATATTAATATTCTCTACATTGTCCGCGGAAAAAAAGCTTTTCAGGCTCACCCTTTTGTAGAAATGATGGGCAAAACCAAATGGGCTGAAATTGCTTATACGCATCTAAAACCTCAAGATTATGTCATGACTATTATCTATAACCACAATCATGAAATACTTGATGTCATTCCTGGCAACCTAAACGATGAGATTCAAGGAGTTAACAATCAAGCCAAAAAGATTCTTGAAGCGGGTATTGATTTTTATAATAAACATCATGATCACTCTTTACTTTATAAACCTTCAGTAAAATTGCCTCATTTTCAACCACAAACACAAAGGCTAACAAATACATTACCTAAAAAGAAATCCTTATTTGAGCTCTTGCATATGCATCAAATAACATCA
Source organism: Legionella longbeachae (assembly GCF_004283175.1). Classification (GTDB taxonomy): domain Bacteria; phylum Pseudomonadota; class Gammaproteobacteria; order Legionellales; family Legionellaceae; genus Legionella; species Legionella longbeachae. The sequence continues at coordinate 233,713 of NZ_RXNW01000002.1, read as the reverse complement.
GATTCCTTAGGGAATAAAGTGCCTTCTTCAAAAATTCAAGACAGTGTAAGAATTAATCGCAGCACGCGTAATGGCTATAAAACTTTAGATATGGACATATTAAGACCGGAAGTAAAAGAAGTTAAACCTTTCAGTGAAGCATTGGTTCTTCCTGAACAACCATTCCCAAAACCATTAAATCGATTAAACGAGGTTAGAGAAACGGCCGTTGCTTATTTTAATATGAGGCATATTTTAACTCTAAAAGGTTTGAGTCGATGGAATACTCAAGAGAGAAAATTACACGAAACTTATAATCGCATACTACAACCCAATTTTATGGAAGGTGATATTCAAGATCAACTAATGCACGCTAGTATAGCTCATGAAGAATGGTTAACTGATGTTTTAGTTCCCAAAATGCAAACGACATTGATGCTTCATCTTGCTACGAGACTAATCACTGATTACCGAGTAGACATAGAAGACGTCAATGAATTATCACAACAATTATTTCATACTATCCTGAAATCAAATTCAAGAATCCAGAAACTTTTAGATGCCTGGTCAGAAATTTACATCTCACTTAAAAAGACAAACACAGAACAACTCTGCACTACAAAATCCCATGAACGAATGGAAAAACTATATCCCAAGCTGAACCACGGGAGTATTGCATATCAATCCAGATTTAACTCATGCTTCATCATGGAAATGAATAAGATACAAAAAAAGCTGGTTAATCAAACTATGGCTGCATTTTTAGATAATAACTTAGATTCCTTTACAGAGGAATTAAAGCTTGAGAAAAAACCAGTGTATCCACTAACTGATAATCATGATTTTGTTTTTTTAGGACCAGCAGCCAGTGGTAAAAGCACAATTTCCAACAGATACATAAAAAAAGAAGAAAAAAAAGATTACGTATCACTTGCGACGGATGATTATCGGGGCATATTTATGCCTTTCACTGAAGATTTTGAAAAAAAAGAAACAGAACAAGTTTTTATCCGTACACAAGATAGTGCTTATTTAATCAGTGAGCTTGTTGAAGAACGTATGCAAGAAAAAAATGATAAGCGACCCAATATTATTATTGACGGAGTGACCTATAAACCCTCACAAAAAGCTTTAGTTGCAAAAAATAATAACTCTTTGATCATTTGTGCTTGTCTTGATGATATGTCAGAAGTTGTCAAACGTTCTTATGAAAGAGCAAAGCAAGAAGAAAGCAGCTCAGCCGATAAAGGTCGTTATGTAAATACCACAAGTTTGATTCATATGCATAAAACAGCAAGTCTTAACTTATTAATTCATTGTGATCCTAATACAAGAATTGCGTTTTACAACACAAATGTCCCCCGCAATACTGCCCCCCCTTTAATCGCTACTGTAGATACACATGGAGAAAAAAAACTGACAATTAGCCATGATAAAGGCTCTTTGATGTGTTTAGCATCCTTTTTTAATAAAGCTCGAGTCAATACTGGAGCCAAAAGTGACAAACATCTTTTTTTGACGCGATTAAAACAACCTGAATTCCAGATTGACTCGCTATTTGCAGTAACAGATTATGGATTTAAAATTGTATTAAATGGGGAAAATAATAAGCCGTGCTTGACTGTTAAACAGGAAAATAATGGTAAAATGATTATGGAGATAATCGATCCTGAACAGATTAAAACAAAAATCAAAGAAAATAAAACTGAAAAATCTTTATTACAAATGCTTTTATTGTACGGAAAACTTGGTAATCTAAAGTCTGTTCAAAAAGAGTGTTTATTGCATGATGATATTGATTTTGTTGTTGATCAATTAATTGATACATACTCTACCCAGGACAATACTACTGAAAATTTTTTGCTTAAGGCAAATTCAAACTAAATTTAATATGATTAGTGCGTTATTTAGGTCAGGAGGTTATATAATGAATGCTGAGTTGCAGGTAAAAATTGCCTTACAGAAAAACAAAGTAGAGCAATTTATTAATCAAATGCGCCAAATAATTTCAAAAACCTCTGATGCAGCTGAAAAAGAAAACAGACTGGAAATATTTGATACTTTGCTGCTTTTGGCCACATATGCCGATTCTGAAGAACTTGAAAATGAGTTAAAAAGATCTTTGCCTCAATACGAAACTGATAGTACGATTAAATACATGTGCCGACAACTGCGGGAAATTAATGGTTTTTGCAAATGTACCTTGAGTGATGAACATGAGGTATATCAAGATTTATTCAGCTCCATGACACAGCCTTCAGCTAGAATAAAATCCTCCGCTCGCGAATTGCTTGGCGAAACAATTTCTAAAATGATCCTTGAAACAACAAATGCAGCTGATACATATCAAATATCACCTGCAAGATAATAACCTTCAAAAAATTTTGATAAATTTTATTAAGCCGTGTTGACAATTCATCCCCACTACCTACGTGGCGCGACTTGTTCCTGAGAGATGGTCACAAAAAGTGAGCATAACTTTTTGAAAAATATGATGAATATTTTTTGAAGTGCATGAAGACATGTGATCCAATAGTGTTTCCGACATGATAAGGTTCACCATCATGAACTTGATTGAATGATTACATACAACATTCGCAGAGCAACTCCCCCAAGTCCATAAAATAGATTACAGAGTTTAATGAGTGCCAGCGTCCTCATTATGGGTTAGGTCTTAAGAGCAGCAGCCTAACCCAATCCCCCCAAAGAAGGAATATCTTATTACTGGTAGCTGCTATTGCTACTTTTGCTGCCTGGCTTGCAGGGCTTCATATTAAATCAATAAGCAAAGCTTCTGATTTTCAAGCGCATTCGACTAAATCCACCTCCGCTTTATCCACCCACCATGTTCATCGGAAAACTAGGTTTTGAAAAAACGCTTCTTTTGACTCAAGAGAGCTTTCAGAATGTGTTAATGATGCTTTATCAATGCGCTATTCAAGCACAACATGCAGCCCCTCAGATGTGATTATATTTTGTGAGGATCTCTTAGGAGCAAGTCGCAGCACGCAGGTAGTGGGGATGAATTGTTAACACGCCTTAGTAACAAATTTCTATAATTATAGAGCAAATTTTGTTTTGCTTATTTTGATAGTTTTTTTCGGCCTTTAATTCTTCATACGAATAGATTTTACCCCGTAATTATTCCAAATGATCCATTTTCTAAAAAATTCATGATTAATTCACGGGTTTGTGTATTGTTCATAATAAAAGTATGATTGGAATTTACTATAACAGGATCATTTTGTCCCTCTAAACGTGCGTATTCAGGGGGTACTTTCGCATCATACCGACCAGCTATAATCCCTATTTTAATGTTTGGCACAGGTACATGATGTACGTATGAAGTTTGATCTGAGCTAAGCTCAGCTAATGGTTTAATTGGAAAAGTAAGCATAGGAAACATTTTTGTCGATATCTTCGCTAATTTTGAACCTTGGTTGGGAGGAGCAAGCATAATAAGAGAACCAATATTTTTTAATTGTTCTTTCGAAAATTTAGAGAGAGCTTCTCGGGTAATAATCCCTCCAAGACTATGAGTAATAAAATTAATTTTTGCCCCGGGATTTTTTGCTAATAAATTTTTAATATACTGATTTAAATACGTCCCATGCTCTTGGATACTGTATTTATGAGAAGGATAACTATAGGTGTAAACCTCATACCCTTTTCTTTTTAAAAAATTTTTTAAGGGCCACATACTTATGGACGTACGCATTAAACCATGAACCAAGACGATTATTTCCTGGGCGTGTTGTGGCGTAACCTGCATTTTATAAGCACGAATACCCGGCTTGGTCTCCGGGGTAATTGCATGAACTGAAGCCACACTTAACATGCCACTAAATACTATGATTAGTTGAATGTATCGTCTTAATTTGTGAATGGTTTTGACCATTAATATCCTTTTATTAAAAATAACCTTCTTAATTTTATCTAATATAGCAGCTTCAAAAAACATTCCAACAAGAGGATATAAATCTTTTTTTGATAAAGTTGATGGATTTATTTCCTATTACAAGATACTCTATTTGTCCTTTTACAATGAATTCCATAACAAAAATTAAACCACTAATCAAGGAGTTTTTATGTTAAAAAAGGTGCTTTTTACTACTTTTTCCATAATGAGTTTTTCTGTCATTCTTCCCACATATGCCAATACAGATATGAGCTGTAAGATTCAAGTGGCTGTTTCGACACCGCCAATAACTTTTGACCAAAATGTTGCATTTAATGTTACGAATCAATTGGGATTGAGTAAATCAATTACATTAAATGGTGGAAGTTCCCCACAATATATTGAAAAATTACCTTGTATTTCAGAGCCATTAACCATAAGTGCTACTGTATATTCAACTCCGGTAAATGGCTGGTTACAAGGACCTGCTATTGGCCAATGCATTTTAAAAGCAGGCCCTGTTGTTTTAAATGGCCCTGAAAATAGTGTTTCTGTAGTATTTCCTTATGACTTTAATTGCAATTATTAGGATCTTCTTGTAATCCGACCCCTGGGGTCATCGTTACATTGATCTTAAACGATCTCAAGGTATGCCATATTTTGAGTTCCAAGATAACAAACACTTAACCATGCGAACAAATTGAAACAATCCTGTTCCATTTTTAATGTGAGTGCATTCTGGATTGTTTCACCATAACTCGCAACTCAGTGGGTTTGCCAAATCCGGCAAATAAGAAATAAACACTAAGCTGCTACATATATTATGCCTACATCGTTTCTAATGTAGGCATAATGTTTTATTTATCCTCATTCCTATTGCAACGCATTCCCCAATGGGCACCAAGACAACTAAACAATGCCCCAAGAAAAAATAACAAGAAGGCTAAAAAAGCACCTGAAGCAAGATCCGCAGGAGTCACATTCACCTCCACAACAGTGACTTTTTCACCATTTTCAGTTGAAGAAGAAATCTTGGTCGAGCCAACTGGAGTAGTTATTTGTGTAATTGGAACAGGAATTGCAATCACAGTACGAGCAATATTTGAATAAGCTACTACGTTTTGACTCAAAATCCCTAGCAATATAGCGCCTAAGATCAAAGATGAAACCCATGTAATAAACCCATACACAATACCTAAATGATGATGTTTAAAACAATGCAAGCGGCCTAGATAGCCTGTTATGTAACCACTTATGGCTGTAGCAACAATAACACAGATGATAACTCCCAGCATTCCACCAAGAGAGAATACAATTGAACCACTATTTACAGTCTTTAAAGAATTTAACCCTATAACTGCACCTAGAAGACCAAACAATAGGCCAAGCCCAAGGGCTACTAAGGCGCCAATAAAAATAGCGGTCCAAGAGATACATTTATTTGGATGTATATGGCAATGTTCATGCTCTAACGGTTTGTTACTTATCATTTAACCCTCCTTATCTCAATGATTGATGTGCTGATATCTCCCAGATAATAGATGAAGCCTGCTCCTGCTAATAAACATAACAGCTTTAGGGAAAATCTTCAGGTATTAAGTTGGGTATTCATTTAGGGATAATCATTTCCATAAAAATTACCCCATGTACCTTTGCTTTTCAAGCAAAAATTCAATAACTTACGCTAACCTGTACTTGATGCAGGGCAAAAGTGATCAATGAGCGTCGATCTCAGCAATTTGCTCTACATTCCGCACAATATTTTTAGCAATGGTATTAAGCGGTAAATCATTATCATCCTTACCAAAGGGATCTTCTAACTCTTCAGATAAAATTTCTAGACCCAGTAAAATGTAAACAATCATAACCATCATTGGTATAATAAAAAAGCCAAAAGTGTCAATCCAACCAAAAGGAAACATAAGTGCATAAAAAAGCAACGCTTGTTTTACAAAAAAAGCAAACGCGGGAGGCACTGGAGTATTAGCAATACGCTCACACCCTCCTAGCATATCCGTGAGATTCGCAAGATGAACATCTAAAGCCAGATATTGTTCCAATTGCAGCTTTTCTTCTTGCCGTAACTCATTAAGAATACGATACATACGTTTTGTGATCAAAAGAACAGGATGTTTGCCTTCAAATTCATGAATACATAATGAAAGTAATTCTGTTTGAACTGCGCTACCTTCTTTACGTAAATGTGATTTAATAACCACCGGTAGCCTCTGAAGTAATAAATAAAAGTCAGGATATTTATTCAACCCCACAAACGCATCGAACTTTAAACCCAAATTACGGCAATTATTGACAATAGAGCCCCATAAAACGCGACCTTCCCACCAACGCGCATAACTGGTATTGACTCTAAAACTAATAATAATAGTTAGAATAAAGCTAAAAATAAGATGAAACTGACCTAAATTATAACGGGTTGCACTTTCAAAAAAATAAGCAATGAATACCGCATAGAGAATAATAACGATTGAGACAGGCAGTAATTTTCGAAATACTTTTTCTTTATAAAACAAAAAAAGATGGGGTACCCAAGTTAAAAGATTATGCGATCTTTGCTTCATTCTAAAAAAACCTTAATTAGAAAATTCTATAGTGTAACTTGTCTATATTATCTAATCAAAGCTTCAAAGATATTGAATTTAATAGCAAAAAATAATTATTAATAAAATGTTAAAAAATTATCTCAGTGAAATTTAAAAGGCTTCCCTTAATTGACAACCGTCTCAGTAGATATTTTCTTTATCATTGAAAATAAGTGAAATTTTCGCAGTTGCTCCCCATTTCCAATCCAGCTAAGATAGAACGTCACTAAAAATCATAAGGAAGTTATCCATGAGTGATTTTTTTCAAACTCCGCCTTGTCTTGGCAATCAATACGATGATGATCGAATACTAAAGGCTTATCTTGAATGGAAACTTCCACCGTCCATGCTTACTGAGATTCAACCAGAGTTGCATCATTTAGGCCAACGCGCCATTGAAGATATCTATCAATTGGGCCAAGAGGCAGAAGCATATCCACCAAAACATATACCCTATGATCCATGGGGTAAGCGCATCGACCATATTGAAGTATCCCGAGCATGGAAAGAGCTCGACAAAATTTCGGCTGAAGAAAAATTGATTGCTATTGGCTATGAGCGTCGGCATGGTGCCTTCTCTCGCATTCATCAATTTGCAAAAATATATTTATTTCACCCCTCTTCAGCTATTTATACATGTCCTCTTGCAATGACCGATGGTGCCGCTAGAGCATTGGAACTTTATGCCGATAAACCATTAAAACATCGCGTACTTCCACATCTGATTAGCTCTGACCCAACTCAATTTTGGACTTCTGGACAATGGATGACCGAACGTACAGGAGGTTCAGATGTCAGTGGTACTTCCACAACTGCTAAACCTGAGGGCACTTACTTTCTTCTTAACGGCGACAAATGGTTTACTTCTGCTACAACATCACAAATCGCTATGACCCTTGCTCGTATCGAGGGCGCTCCTGAGGGAAGCAAAGGACTAAGTCTTTTTTATCTCGAACTTCGCGATCAAATGGGTAAACTCAATGGCATAAGCATTAACCGCTTAAAGGATAAATTAGGCACGCGCGCCCTACCTACCGCGGAGCTCACATTAAAAAATACGCGTGCATTATTGATCGGAGGTGCTGGTGATGGCGTAAAAAAAATATCCTCTTTATTTAATATCACACGCATCTACAATGCCTGTTGCGCTGTAGGTTATATGCGCCGCGCCATCGCACTTGCCCGTGATTATGCCACGAAACGCGTTTCATTTGGACATACCTTATCAAAACATGGTTTACACCTAGAAACCTTAGCAAATATGCAAATAGAGTTTACCGCAGCCTTTCATCTTGTTTTTCACGCCATTGAACTTTTAGGAAAAGATGAATTAGGTGAAGCATCACAGGCAGAACGAGCTGTATTAAGGTTATTAACACCTCTAGTAAAACTCTACTCAGCAAAACAAGCAATTTCACTAGCCAGTGAAGCGTTAGAGTCCTTTGGTGGGGCTGGATATATTGAAGATACAGGTTTGCCGCAATTACTACGAAATGCCCAAGTATTATCCATATGGGAAGGTACAACAAATATCTTAAGCTTAGATGTCTTACGAGCAATTCATAAAGAAAATGCAGCCGTTGCATTTCTCGAGGATATACATAAACGATTGGAGCAAATCAAACTCCAAGATCTCATTCAGTCTAAAGTAAAAGTCCAATATATTGCACAAAAATTACAAAATTATATCCACTCCCCACAGATCAACGATGAGGAGCAACAAACAGGCGCGCGTCAGCTTGCTTATTCTTTAACACAAATTTTTGCTGCAAGCTTATTATTAGAGCATGCTCAATGGGCTTTTTATAAAAACAAAGATTCCATCACGCTCACTACCGCCATCCGGTGGTGTGAAAAAAGCCTTTCTGAACCGTTTGTATTCTCAGAAACCCACAGAAAAAAATCATTAATTCTTGCTATGGACTATAATGATTTTTAAATTGAAAATAAAATAGGTATCAATATGGATTTATTAAAATGAATATCCTGGATTCACGCTTTTACTCTTTATCCTTTATACTTTTTATGTTATTTCAATCCTCCGTATCTGCAGCGGGAAATTCAATTAGTTTGGTGGGTAATCAAGGCTATGATCTGGTAACCTATCAAAAAAAAAAGCGGGCCCGTACGAGGAAATGGAAATCAGGTTGTGTATTATCAAGGTGTTGCTTACATCTTTGCATCCACAGAAAACAAAAAAATTTTTGCAGCAAATCCTGAAAAATATCTACCTGCCTATGGAGGATATTGTGCTTATGGGGTATCTGTCAGCCATAAAGTGATTAGTGATCCTCTTGCATGGAAAATAGTAAATGACAAACTCTATCTTAATTTGGACAAACAAATCCAAGAAATTTGGGCAAAAGATATGCCTGGAAACATCAAAAAAGCAGATGCACAATGGATAAAAATAAGAGATAAGAATCCTTCAATATAAATCTTGGTCATTGGTTCCCCTTGTCACACGTCGCTCCTTATATCAAAAAAGAAGGTTTTTTTTGGCTTAATCCAAGCTAAAAATCAATTTATATAATCATTGGATATACTTAAATCAACAACTGCTGTTGAAGGTTTTTTTCTTTTTGTTTTCGGTGATGTATGGCCTCATGCTCAAGGATAGATGTTGACTAAACAAAATAGGAATCACTTAGTACTCGATTAATGCTCATTATGTATCCTCTCAAATAAATTATACTATAAAGTATACTTATTGGAGTGTTATTATGCCAAATGGCGATGATATAGCTGAAATTCCATTATCACAACAAATTAATAAAGTAAGGAAGTTGCTACTAAAAGCGCTTAAAAATCAATTGGATGATCTTATAGTCACAAAACTTGTTGAACAAAAAACAGGAGTTCCTTTTATTGATTTTGGTAATGATCCTCCGCAAGTAGTCACTATTAAAAAAGTAATCAACTGTCTCTACCATGCTGAAGAAGGGTTTAAGTATTATGAAGGTATTGATAAAAATTCGATATTGGGAAAAGCCTTGGGCGCAAAAAAGTATATCCAGGCATTGATCCAAATTTATAAATCAATCGGGATGCTTGATGATGCATCTCCAGAAATAAGAAGAGTAATTGCAGATAACTATTATCTACTTGAGCCCATATATACACAATCTTACAAAATTATTAAAGAATCAGGTTGGGTGTCAGAGTTTATTGAAATGGATGTCACTGACAAGGCTTCCAAAGTGATTATGCAAGGCATGGATTTATTAGGTCCTGATGTCAATCAATGGAGTAATGAACACCCTCTTATATCTGCTTTTACAAAAATATCGAAATTAGTGGAATCGATTTCTTCACTTCAAGACAGGGAAATGGGGGAACAGGATAGAGAAAAGGCTATTGAGCTTATTCGTTTGATGTTAAATGATTTAGAAAAGAATGAATTTATTAATAAGTTAAATCTTACTGATTTAGAAAATTCAAAAGCAATTCAAGATTTATTTAATTGGTTTAAACACATTGAAGGGGATGGCTTTAACTTTACTCAGAATTCTTTGAAAAACTATATTTCTTGGGCCAATCATTATTTACCCTCATTAATTTTATTTACTGATCAACTAGAACAACAAAACTACCTAAAATCAGGGATCTTATCTGCAGAGTTATGTTCTCAGGTAGAGCGTATAAGCAACCAAGCAAATCAACTATTATCTGAACCGAACAACTTTGGTATTAGCGAGCAGATTATTTCGATTGAATCATTGCGAACTCTTAGGGAACAACAATTTAATAGCATTCAAGTTGAAAATGTGCGCTCTCTAGTCGCGATTGAAAATCAAAAAGCAGCCGCAACTGAGTTTTATCGAATTTTACAAAACTATAAGGGGGGATCTTTTGAAAGCATCCCAGAATCTGATCGTGTGTTATTACGAAAACTGTATCCCCAAATACAAATGGCGTTAGCGCATGTCGACTTGAATCTTGAAAATCAATTAGCAGCAGCTTTAAACAAAGTTGGCCAAGAAAAATACGAGCCCCAGTCAAGAGCATGGTGGCAAAATGCTGTAGGATATCTAGCGAATTATATTGTAAGTGCCGAAATTGATAAGTTATTAGGAGCAGAAAAAGCAATTGCTCAATTCATGTCAGGACAAAAAGCCGCAGAAGAATTTAAGATAATGATTGCAGAACACTCTCGTGACAATCTAATTTCTAAAAAGGTTAGAGAAGAACAACCCTCCCTTGAAAAAAAAACATCTCAGCGTATCTTCCTCATCAAGGATGAGTTAATGAAACACCCCCTTCCACCAGAGATTGTAACCCGAGAAATCATCCCCATATCTCCCAAGAATCTAGTTAATTTGCGTGGAACACTTACCGCAATTCAAGATTTGAAATTGTCAAGAACAGTCAGGGAAACAAGGACTAGTCTAGACACCCTCATCCATCGCCATCTATCAGAGTATCAATCCTTTTTTACGGAATTACCTTATCGAATTAATGAGCAGGATCCTGATTTGGTGAAACAAATTAAGAAAATTGAGATGAGTTTAACTGCGCTGGAGAATGCACTTAGGGATTTTGAAGGATTGGATCTTAGTTATGGTGTCATGATTCGATTGACCTATTTTATTGCAATAGCTTCTGCTGCTTCTCAACTAAAAAATACTATTGAAGAACTCTCACCAAATACCCAAAATGCACTTGCTCCAATATTACAACAGCTATTAGCTTATAGCAGGTCGTTTTCTGCAATGAGTTCTATAGATTCTAATCTCACTTCCCTGGAACAATTAAAAAAAGGAGGCAAACTCCAAACCCTGTCGGAGCAGCAAGTAACGACTGTACAAGAAAATGAAACCTCTCCTAAAGATTCTGAAAAAATGGATACTGGAACAGAAGTGCCACCAAAAAAAGAAAAATCCCAGGATCTCTTGAATTATGCTAATAAAATCGCCGAAGCACGGATGGGTTTATTAGAACGACTCAAAAAAACTTTATCTGCACCTTTAGCATCACAGTTGAATCCTCAGCCAAGTGGTGAACCTTTTATTAACATAGAAAAGGATCCTCCTCAAATTGCTGCAATAAAAAAATTAATTAATAGTATGTATCATGCTGAAAATGCTCTAAAAACTTGGAATGGTATCGATACGAGCACACAACTAGGCAAGATTGCTGCAGCTCATCAAGGAGTAGCTGCTTTATCACACGTATATAAATCAATAGCATTAATCGCTGAAGCTTCATCAGAAGTTCAGAATCTAATCCGTGAGAATGATGATTTAATAAAGCCAGTTTTTTTGGAAGCGAACAAATTGGTTAAGCAATATGGATGGGTCAGCCAATTTAATGCATTTGATGTAACTAAAAAAATTGGTAGCATCATTGGTCAATGGACTAACTCAGTTCAAACTGAAAGAGAACATACATCGGCAATTATTCGATTAATGACTGAATTGCCAACATTAATGAATAACCTTTCGAGTTTAATGGATCCTGATGGAGAAAAGTCAGTCGATCGATTGAGAATTAGTGCGAGAAGTATCGATAATATTAATGCATTATATTCATTGGTAATCGAAGAAAATGTTTCTTTCGGCAATGTATTTAAAGGACTAAATTCAATTGTTGGTTTAATCGATTTAATAGGGAAAATTCAAAAAGAAGGAATTAACTTACAGGAAACTACGATACAGTTTTATCAAGAGTGGATGCAGGATAGATATCCCGATTTAATGATCTTGCTTGATAAAATTGAAACGCGCCACTATTTGACGCCAGGTCTTTTATCAAAACCAATCGCTTTGGAGTTGAATAAAATCAATGACAAAATAAATGAACTCATTGAATCAAAACAAAATAGCAGATTGAAACCAATTCCTCTTTCTTTTGATATGGGAAAAATCAGGAAGAAAGAGCTAGTGATGATGAAAAAAGAACATATTTTAGGGTTGTTCCAAATTGAATCGCAACTACAAGCCGCTACTGTTTTTTTTGGAATGCTAAAAAAGCATGGGGGTAAAGCAATCGCTGAGATTCCTGTTGAAGAGCTGGTGCAATTACGCCTTGCTTTTGTGACTATCCAATCGACTATGGCAAGCACTAACCTGGATTTAACTAATGAATTTACTGTCCTTTTAAATCTGCTTGAAACATCGAATCTTGAGAAAAAGAAATCTAAAATTACGATAGATTCTTTAATGAAGTTAGAATCATTGGTAGATGCCTGTTTAAAAAATTCTAGAAAATCATATGAATTAAAAATTGATGTTATCAATAATGCAATTGATAACGTTAAATCTCAATCCTTTGATCTTCAATTTGATACATCTGAGGATATAAATATTCTTCAATTGCAAAAGCAATTTATAGAAAATGAAAGCAAGAAACCTATTGTAGGGCCTGGCGAAATAAAAGAAGTCTCTGTTTCATCTCTGTATTCAGTGCGTGGTAATATTGCTTATATTCAAGAGTTAGATTTATCCTCCGAAGTTGCTCATTTAAGAGAAGATTTCTCTGCTATTACCAAAGAATATTTCTCTACCCAACTTCAAGAGTTTCTAAAAAAAGCACCCAATGAACAAATACACGTCATCCATAAAAATGATCCTCTTATGGTGCGACAAATTAAAGCAGTCGAAAATGCATTATATTCTCTGGAAATGGCATTTCATCACTTTGAGCAAATGAAAAAAAGTGGGGCTCTTGTATTACAAACAAAGGCTCTTCTTGAGATTGTTGATAATGCACGGCAATTAAAAGTCGCCATGGAGAACCTGGCTCCAGAGCTTATAGAGCGTTATGGCCCATTAGTCTCCGCCGTCGTAGATTTTGGTAAAAAAATTCAATCATTTGATTACAATAAAGAAGATTGGGCTGATCTTAAACTTGTTTTGTGGAACGCACATGACAATTTATTAAAAAGAAATACACCAAGAAAGGAATACATTCAAAAAGCATTTCATGATGCTGGAGTTCGTGAAGATATAGTACATGTGGATCCTAATGAGGCTGCGGGTAAAAAAGCGGCCAAACTTGGTATTAAGTATGCTCATTTGGCCTCACCTGAATTAGAGCGTGCAAGAGCTTATTTAAACTCTAAATATAAAAAAGTATTTGGAGAACAGCCAGAAGTTGTTCGAGCTTATACAAGAGAAGAACTCGCCGATAAAAAGCTAATGCAAAACGAAGTGAATCGGATAAAGGAAATATTAGATAATTATTATGGTCTGAATATCACTACAGGACGAGTCTTGTTTGATTTGTTAAAACAAATTCAACGGGTTGGTGCTCAAACTGCTGAAATCGCGAATATGGTAAATGTCTTGGTTAAAGATGATTTTTCTCAAATAAAAGAAAATAGTTATAAGGAATTAATTGTCAAATTATCCCAAGAAGAAGATTATTTATGTTTAAAACCAGGAGCCCTCATTAATCCGGCTATGGCTGCTTTGAATCAATTTTTCTTATCAGTCGCTTTGGAATTGGATATGCCCTTCAGTAAAAAATTAGCCCTTATTGATGAAGAACGGTATCTAAATATTATTCTTAATGAAACTCAAAATGAAATAGAAGAACTAGAGCATAAACTAAATAAAGACCCATCAAATCCCGAAATATTATTAAATATTAGTGTTAGAAAAGACAAAGTTGCATTTCTAAAGCAACAAGTTGAATTACTTAAAGAGGAACATATTGAGAACACAAAAAGTGCTTTACTGGATGTACAATTTGAAGTTATCTTACGCAATCATCTGTTTAATACAACAATTAAAGAACCTATAATTCAAGAATACGAAAAATTAGTTCGAGATCATTACACTAAAAATAAAGCTCAATTTTTGTCTGTTGATGAATGCTCTGCTGCGGTAGTTAAATCACTCGAACAGTTTCAAGAAAATAATATTGCTAATTATTTACTGGTTTCTGAAGCATATGACCGTCTTCATAAATTTAGTTTAAAACTCCCTGAACAAAATAAAGATTTAAAAGATCATATCGAAAAAATCAACAAAATATTAATTAATAAAGACACTCCAATTGAGAAGCGTGCACTAAAGGTTAAATCTATTCCCCATGATGCGAACTTCATTCAAAAATTAAGGTCAGCTGATAACGGAACTTCGTTTTTGAAAAAATTCAAACAATTTTTAGTAATAATTACATCAAGTGTTGTAAAAGCGATAAAGACAAAAGGGAGTTTAGTCTCTATTTATCGTCAAAAACTCATGGAGCAATCAATAAAAAATATAGAGAAAACAATACGGTTTAAGGAAGCAATGGTTACTCGTACTATTCTAACTGAAAATATACTTTCGGGAGAAATCAAAGAATTTGTACGCGATCATTTCCAATCATTAATTACTAAAGAAAACCAATCATTAATAAAAGCCGCTTTTGAAGATTATTATCATACTAATAGTAAGGAACTTAGTACCAAAACCAAGGATCTTTTATTATCGTTGAATATCCCTAAAGAAAAGATACAAGAATTTGATTCGTATCTTTCTAATAAATATGGTTCCCAATATTCTCAAGACTCTCCATTTTACAAACTGGTGCGCGATAAATTAAGTGTAAGTCCTGATGAAAGCGATTTTTCAAATCGTTGCCATGCCACGAAGCTGGATGAATTTACAGGACTCTATCAATTAATTAATCAAGATATTACAGAGCATTCACCAACCCGATTAGGTTTCTTTAAACAAGAGTTAAAAGTAGAAAATACTCCTATGAACGAAATGTCCTTGCAGCAAGAGTTCGTGACAAAGAATAGCTTAAGAAATAAATAAGAATAATAAAGAGAATTAGGTAATATCCCTAAAATTTCTTGATCTATTTAAGTACACAATTGTTTCGGTTTTCTCCGATTTGCCCCCTCTCCAGCGAAAGGAGTTTGAACCGAGAGAGGGAGTAAATCGAAGCAAATTCAAAAATCCGGGAACAATTTTAGATACAATAGTGTGTCAAAAAGCGTCAGGGACGTTACCTAATCTTCTGAAATATAATTAATATTTAATTTATTTATATGTCATATGAATTTAACAAATTGAGAAATCATGGAACATATAGGATAAAATAATTTCATTTTTAATAAGTTGCCGTAATTTATCATGCATCACTTATCTTTTGTAAGCACCCTAAACCCAATCTGCAATTCAAATAAAGGATTAGTGGATTTTATTAATCAGGTTAATGAAGACATACAAAATATTAATAGGCTCATTCAATCTTATAATGAAACCCAGAATGATCAAGAATCGGTCGATACCCTGAAAAATATTCTGCTCTATAAACAATTCATAGAAAATAAATACAGCGATAAATTTGTGAGTATGTGTCCGGAATTTTCAACTGAAATACATTCAAAATTATTTTCTAATCTAAAGGCCGAGTTTGCAAAATATAATATTTTTAGTTTATGGGAAATATCTGATACATCTGCCACAACAAAAAATGAGTTTGCAGAAATTCTAACTGATATGGAACCAGAAAAAGTTAATCATTTAATTGATATGTTATCAAGAGGAGCGTTTTTTGATATCAATAAATTAACAAAATTATATGCTCCTTTAGAAAATCCTAAATTTGACCATTTTATAAAAAATACGGATATTTCATTTTTGGGAGGAACAAATTCAAAAAACTTCAAGCTGTTTCCAAAAAACGATAATCCTCCCTATGTTCTAAAAATTGAGAATCGGATGGGCAACCCCAAACAACCTGTTATTAATCTGATGAGGAACTCATCTGTGAAAGACACATTTCTACAGGAAGAAGCAATACGAACTGGAACTTTAAGCATATCGAGATATAGAGAAACCAGGACTCTTTCAGTAATTTCATTTTGTCCACAGGGAAATCTCATTACCCATAGCAAAAAACATGGCTCTGATGATATGGCGCGCATCAAGTCAGCGCTACAGATGTATAAACAAATGATAAACGTTTTAATTAATCTTAGCCAAGAAGGCTATGCCTTCCCTGATATGAAGAATACTAATTGGTTAGTTGATGAAAACGGTCTATTAGCAATTTCCGATAATAAGTCCTTAGTTCCATCTATCGACAATACAATTACTAAAAATATGGCAAATTCTCTCTTGAGAACCTCTTATTTAAGTCCTCCAGAAATTTTAACTCTACTCATGCAGCCCCAAAAAAATTTCATTTTACTAGATAAAATGCATGCTTACATGCTTGGAAAAAATTTATATCAATATGTCACCGGATGTGGAGATGAAAAATTATATGAAATCACTAATGAGTCACAATATGATTTTATCTATCCTATTTTTCAGACAAATGAAGGCACAGAATTACAAAAATTAATCGCAAGCTTGGTTCAAGATGAGCCTGAAGCACGACTCTCGCTTGAAGAGGCTGAAATGCAATTGAGTCGTATCGAGTCATTAATACAACAAAAAGAAGAAGTCTTAACACTCATAAATAGGCTTAAAGAAGAAAATATCCATCTTTTAAACCAAATCGAGAAGTGTAGCTTTGGAGATAACGATGAATATATGAACACTTTTGTATATGAGAAAATAAAATTGATAAATACCTATCTTAATGCAGAGGAGCTTGAGAAGTTAAAAATAAACTTAGAAACTATTTTACAGGATCAACAAGCAACAGAATCGGTAAGGTCTACTCTTCATAATTTACGGATAAAAGCGGGATGTATGAGTAAATTTCACAATAAAGCCAACAAAATTGAACTAAAAATGTGCAATACTCCTGTTGAGGAAAGAGGAAGTATCATGAATATAGATTCTCAATTAAAGCATAAGGCACGCATACGCTTTGCCTCGAGCAGCCATTTAACCTTTTTTCGTCCATTAAAAAATTTATCGGTCGTGAAATTGAATAAAAAAAGCCACTCAATTTTATAAAATCCCCTTTCAGGAATAAATTTATGAAGTACTTCAACTATGAAGTACCTCAACCATGAACTCCATTAAAAAATTAAAAAAATCATCGACAAAACAAAATATTTCCTCTAAATTTATCCTCAGTTCAATACAGCCTTATGACCCACCTTTCCAAAGTTAAAAAAGTACCCTATGCAAAATTCTGAATTTATTTTAATTATCATGGCATTTTTACTAGGTATTCGTCATGGTTTTGATTTAGATCATTTAGCAACGATTGACTCAGTCGCGCGAGTAGTCAGCAAGAATCGAAAATTAGCTAAAATTGTGGGTCTTTTATTTTCACTCGGACACGGTTTCATCGTTATTTTAATTAGCTTGGTTATTGGTTATGGATTTCAACCTGTGTCTGTTCCGCAATGGTTGGATGGATTAGGTAATAGTATCTCTATCTTCTTTTTATTCGTATTTGGGATAATAAATCTCTGGAGTATTTTTCAATCTCCCCAAAATCCGATTATGCCATTAAGCGTAAAGAACTATATATCAAAAAAACTCATTCACAAAGATTTTAACCCTGTTTATATCATATTTATTGGTGCCCTTTTTGCCTTATCTTTTGATACTGTGAGTCAGGCCATTTTATTTTCTCTTTCTGCTCAAGCTATGGCCGGATGGTTATTTTCAGGATTGCTCGGTTTCGTTTTTATGTTTGGCATGATGGTATCTGATGGATTAAATGGTTTATTTGTTTCAATGTTAATCCAACGGGCTAATGCAGGATCCCTTTTACTCTCAAGACTAGCGGGGCTCATGATTGCATCATTTAGTTTAATCATTGGCATAATTAATTGTATCAAAATGTATCGTTGATATATCGAGTGAACTATGCATGAATTGTGGCTATGCAAAAATATTCTAGAAATTATTAAACAGAATGCAAATGATACCCAATGCACTCGCGTGAAAAAAATCATTTTGGAAATAGGCGAGCTTGTTGCAATTGAAAAAAATGCTTTAATTTTTAGTTTTAACGTTATTACTAAAGGAACACTTGCTGAAAACGCCGAGATTGATATTATTGATATTTCTGGTAAAGCGTTTTGTGAGTCTTGTCAACAATTAGGACCTTTACAACAGTATTATGATGCATGCCACACTTGCGGCAGTCATGCATTAAAAATTGTCCAGGGCGAAGAATTACGTGTGAAATCGATGGTGGTGGAATAATGTGTGGAATATGCGGCTGTTCTGAAGAGAATCACAAGATAAACAATTTGCATGAGCATGAGCATGAGCATGAGCATGAGCATGAGCATGAGCATGAGCATGAGCATGAGCATGAGCATGAGCATGAGCATCATATGCATGAAGAGCATTTAATTCATATAGAACAAAATATCTTAGCCAAAAATCAACAATTCGCTCTCCATAACAAAAATTATCTGACTCAAAAAAGCATCCTGGCATTAAACATTATGTCTAGCCCAGGCTCCGGAAAAACGACTCTTTTGGCAAAAACGATTCGAGATTTAAAAAGCGAACTGGATATGGCTGTTGTTGTTGGTGATCAACAAACTCAATATGATGCAGAGTTAATTAAAGCCGGTGGCGGTCATGCCATCCAAATAAACACTGGAAAAACTTGTCATTTAGATGCACATATGGTCGGTCACGCCTTAAGCGATCTTTCTTTGAAAGAAAAATCTATTCTATTTATTGAGAATATAGGTAACCTTGTCTGCCCCGCCATGTTTGATCTAGGTGAAACCTTCAAAGTAGTCATTCTTTCCGTGACTGAGGGGGATAATAAACCACTTAAATACCCAGATATGTTTCGTTGTGCTGATTTAATGCTTATCACTAAAATGGACTTACTTCCTTATGTGACTTTTGATCTGGATAAATGCATTCACTATGCTCGTCAAATTAAACCTGATATTGAAACTCTAACACTATCAACAACTAACGGGGATGGCTTAAACAATTGGTATGAATGGCTAAAACATAAGCATCAGTAAAAAATGGAGCGATTACAAATAAGGGTTCAAGGGCAAATCCAGGGAGTTGGTTTTAGACCCCACGTTTATCGCATAGCCCAACAGTTGAAGCTCACCGGCTGGATACAAAATGATGCTTCTGGGGTATTGATTGAAATCCAGGGAGTTTTAGCCCAGGATTTTGTGGCCCACTTACAAAAAAACTTACCTCCAATTGCCAAGATAAATCATCTGCAATTAAAAACAATACCCGTACAAAAGAATGAGGTGGTTTTTGAAATTCTTAACAGTAAGGCAGGTAAAATCAAAACCATTATTTCGCCTGATATGTGTATCTGCTCTGAATGTTTACTAGAACTCTTTGATCCCCACAGTCGCTATTTTCGATACCCTTTTTTGAATTGTACTAATTGTGGTCCAAGATTAACGATTACTCGTAGTCTTCCTTATGATCGTTGTCAAACGGCAATGGCTCCATTTCCCTTATGTCACGAGTGCCAGTTAGAATACAATGATCCTGAAAATCGACGTTATCATGCCCAACCTACCTCCTGCTCCCATTGTGGCCCACAACTTTCATTATCAGTTGAAAAAATTGCTCAAGCTATTATCCAGGGAGAAATAATTGCGTTAAAAGGATTAGGTGGTTATCAACTCATCTGTGATGCGCGTAATCAAACTGCCGTAACAAAATTACGCGCAAGAAAAAATCGTGAAGCAAAACCATTTGCACTAATGGTTGCCAATGTCTTAAGCGCGAAACGTTTTGTCCAAATAGATAATCAAGAACGAGATGCACTAGAAAATAGGACGCGCCCCATTGTATTACTTAAAAAAAGAGAAAGAGCTAGTGACTACAGTGCTGAAATCGCACCAGGATTAAACACATTGGGGATCATGCTTCCATATACTCCTGTACATTATTTGCTTTTTAATGCTTTTGCTGGCCATACAAATGGATCTGAATGGTTGCAAGAGCTTCAAACAAGGGTGCTTGTAGTTACGAGCGCTAACTTAGGCGGTGAACCACTTATTATTGAAGATGAGGACGCAGAACAAAAACTAAAATATATAGCGGATAAAATAGTTTCCTATAATCGCCAAATCATTACTAGGACTGATGACTCAGTGATACGATTAGTTAACAATAAACCTATCTTTATCCGTCGTTCGCGTGGATTTGTTCCTACACCTATTCAACTTCCGCATGAAATTCCCCCAACTTTAGGATTAGGCGGGCATCTGAAAAATACCTTTTGTGTTACTCGTGGTAATGAAGCTTTTGTATCGCAACATATTGGCAGTTTAACTAATAAAGCAACTATCGAATTCTACCATGAATCATTATCTTATTTGCTCCGTTTTCTAGATATAATACCTGAACGAGTTGCCCACGATTTACACCCTGATTTTTACACCACACGTCTAGCACTGCAATATGATGTCCCTGTTATTGCAGTACAACATCACCATGCCCATTTAGCTTCAGTGATTGCAGAGCATGGTATTCAAAAACCTGCCCTAGGCTTGGCTCTGGATGGGTATGGATATGGTTTAAATGGCGAAGCTTGGGGTGGTGAGCTGTTTTTATTAGAAGATGCAAATATTTCTCATATTGGTTCGTTTTCTCCTCTTTTACAACCTGGAGGCGAGCGAGTCGTACATGAACCTTGGAGAATGGCTGCGAGTGTATTAAGTGCGTTAGGCCGCGGAGATGAAATAGCAAAGCGATTTGCAAATTTAACGCAAGCACATACCATTCACTTATTATTAGATAAAAAGATCAATAGCCCTGGCACAAGCAGTTGTGGTCGTTTGTTTGATGCCGCGAGTGCATTATTAGGCATCCAATTCATTTCTCAATATGAGGGTCAAGCAGCAATGCGCTTGGAAAGCTTGGTTACTCAGGTGCAAACATTACCTGATGGATGGCGCATCAAGGAAAAGTGTTTTGATCTGCTTCCGACTCTTGAAGTATTAACCAACGAAACTGATCCCAAAACAGGGGCCAATCTTTTTCATGGGACACTTATAGCAGGCCTTACAGCATGGATCAAAGGAATTTGTCGTGAAAGAAAAATTCATATGGTAGTATTAAGTGGGGGCTGCTTTTTGAATCAAATATTGGCAGATGGATTAACCAGGGCATTAATTGCCTCTGATATTACTCCATTTTTACCAATTACTCTTCCTCCAAACGATGGCGGAATTTCCCTAGGACAAGCGTGGATTGCTGGAATAACAAATTAAAAACAATACAGTAGAGTAAGTGGGAGCCCTGTAACTTTTGGGCCAAAGCCTACTTCTACAAAAAAGGATCGCTATGTGTTTGGCTATACCCGCCCAAATTACACAAATTCTTGATGATTCTCGAGCAATAGTAAGCATCGGAGGCATCAGCAAAGAAATTTCTACAGCATTACTAGAAACGTTTACCCTTGGGGATTATGTTATTATTCATGTGGGTTATGCTTTAACTCGACTTGATGAAGAAGAGGCACATAAAACATTAAATTTATTTGCCCAAATGATGCAGGACATATCAGCATGAAATATATTGAGGATTTTCGCAATGGTGACTTAGCAAAAGTACTTGCTCAACAAATTCACTCACACGTTAATCCGAATCGTCTTTATCAATTTATGGAATTTTGTGGTGGCCATACTCACGCCATTCATCGTTATGGCATTCCTAGTTTACTGCCCAGTAATGTGGAAATGATCCATGGACCTGGATGTCCTGTTTGTGTACTACCTATGGCCATTACTGATAAAGCCATCGCATTAGCAACCATGCCCAATATTATCCTCTGTAGTTATGCAGATATGTTGCGTGTTCCAGGAACTGGACAAAAGAATTTGTTACATGTCAAAGCATCAGGAGCAGATGTCCGCATGATTTATGCAGCGAGTGACGCCCTGAAAATTGCTCAAGAAAACCTACAAAAAGAGGTCGTATTTTTTGCTATTGGTTTTGAAACCACCACTCCCCCCACTGCTTTGGTTATCCAACAAGCAAAAAAATTAAAACTCACCAATTTTAGCGTTTTTTGCAATCATGTTTTAACACCTATACCCATGGATCATTTATTGCACGCTAATGAAGTAATGCTGGATGGATTTGTTGGGCCTGCTCATGTCAGCATCGTCATTGGCAGCAAAGCTTATGAATCAGTATGTAAAAAATACAATAAACCTATTGTAATCTCAGGCTTCGAACCTTTAGATTTATTGCATTCAATTTTGATGCTTATTCAACAAATCAATGAAGAGCGATGTGAGGTAGAAATACAATATAAACGGGCTGTAAATCGTTTAGGCAATTTACTTTCCCAACAAATCATGGAAGAAGTTTTGGAGTTACGTGATCAGTTTGAATGGCGCGGGTTGGGAATTATTCCACAAAGCGCTTTAAAAATAAGATCGGAATATGCTCAATTTGATGCAGAACAACGCTTTGATCTACCTGATTTTAGATCTCAAGAACACAAGCAATGCCTTTGTGGCGAAGTGTTACGGGGAGTGAAAAAACCCATGGATTGTAAATTATTTGCCCGAATATGCGCTCCAGAAAATCCTCTTGGCTCATGTATGGTTTCTTCTGAAGGGGCCTGTGCGGCGGTATATGCTTATGGACGGATAAATGTATGACAGTAGAAGCAATAAGAACTCCAAAAATAAAAGCGCCAAAACTCGATTTCAAAGAAGGTCTAATTAATTTAACTCATGGTAGTGGTGGACGAGCTACGGCTCAATTAATTGATCAATTGTTTTTGGCTGCTTTTGACAATCGCTGGTTAGCACAAAAAAATGATCAGGCTTGTTTTTCAGTATCCTCTGGAAAAATGGTTATGACAACCGATGCACATGTTATTTCACCTTTATTTTTTCCAGGCGGAAATATTGGTTCTCTGGCCGTACATGGGACAATCAATGATATCGCGATGGCAGGAGCGACCCCCCTGTATTTATCCGCCAGTTTTATTCTGGAAGAAGGATTCCCCCTCGCTGATTTGAAAAAAATTGTCGAGTCAATGGCCTACGCAGCAAGAGATGCCAAGATCGCCATAATTACCGGTGATACTAAAGTCGTTGAACGAGGGAAAGGAGATGGTGTATTTATTACAACCACCGGAATTGGTGTAATTCCAGAAGGGATTCATATTTCCAGTGATTGTGCTAAACCAGGTGATTGCGTACTTATTAGTGGCTATATTGGTGATCATGGAGTTGCGATTATGGCTCATCGTAATCATTTGAGCTTTCAAACTCAGATAGAATCAGACTCTGCTTCCTTACACGGATTAGTCTCGTGTATGCTCAATGCTGTGCCTAATATTCATTGTTTACGAGATCCTACACGTGGAGGTTTAGCAACCACATTAAATGAGTTTGCATCACAATCAAATATTGGTTTTATTATTGATGAACATAAAATTCCTATTCGCACTGAAGTGGCCAGTGCTTGTGAATTATTAGGACTCGATGCTCTATATGTAGCTAATGAAGGAAAACTGGTTGCTCTTTGCCCTCCTCAAGATGCAGACACCTTATTAACTACAATGCGCTCTCATCCCTTAGGAATCCATGCAGAAATCATTGGTGAAGTCATTGAAGACCCACGCAATCTTGTGCAACTTAAAACAAAATTAGGAGGAACGAGAATTGTCGATTGGTTGGTGGGAGAACAATTGCCAAGAATTTGTTAAACACATATAGCTTGAATTGAATACAAGAGCCAATCATGATTGATTCAATCACACTTTTAAGGTTAAACCTATCCATGGATGTAGTTTGAATCTAGACGCAGGGGTTTTTATGACAACGAATAAGAGCAGCTTTTTTTTACCTTACACAAAACTACAAAATCTACTACAAACACTTCAAGATGCTGGTTTTTCCTGCATTGGCCCTCAAGTACGTGATGGAGCTATAGTTTATGATGTGTTAAACCATATGCAACAACTACCTTGGGGAGTCCGTGATCATCAAACCCCTGGCGGATATCAATTAGAAAAAATTAGCGAGCACCAAGCCTTCGCTTTCGCTAATGGTCCCCAAGCGATCAAACCCCTTTTATTTAAACCCCAGGAAACTGTCTGGAAGGTAATACGCGATAGTGAAGGAAAGCTAATTTTTCAACCACATCCCAAAGAAGAGCAACCTCTTGCTATTTTTGGAGCCCGCTCTTGTGACTTGGCAGCAATGAGAATCCAAGATAAAGTATTTATTGAAAGCAAACACCCTGATCCTCGTTATCAAAAACGTCGTGAACAATTATTTATAGTTGCAGTCAATTGTTCTTATTCTTCGGAAAATTGTTTTTGTGTTTCAGCTGGAACAGGCCCTAATGTACGCAATTCCTTTGATATTTTAATGACTGAAATTGACAATGGATTTGTAACCCAAATAGGAAGTAAACGAGGACAGGCGATTCTGAACCAGTTGAATTTATCAAAAGCTAAAGAAACCCAATGCAAAAAGGCAAACCAAAATGTAGAAAACGCTGCAGCAATGCAAACGAAAAGAATCCCCCTGGATAATAAGCGAGGATTACGTGATTTATTGTTTGCTAATTTAAATCATCCAAGATGGAACGAAGTAGCAGAGCGATGTTTATCTTGTGGTAATTGTACCTCGGTATGTCCAACATGTTTTTGTCATAGTGAGGTTGAAAAACCCAGTTTAGATGGTACGCATAGTGAACATCAACGGGAATGGGATTCGTGTTTTACTGCGGGCCATAGCTATTTAAGCGGAAAAGTTATTCGTGATGATACCCGTAAACGATACAGGCAATGGCTGACTCATAAGGTCGGCAGCTGGTTCGATCAATTTGATGCAAGTGGTTGTGTAGGATGTGGGCGTTGCGTTACCTGGTGTCCAGTCGGGATTGATATCACGGAAGAGTTAGCAGCAATTTCTGGTGAATCAAACGTGAGGACTATAGAAAGTGAATAGACCTGATTTTGATCCCTATTTACCATTAGAAGCAATCATTGTAGAACGAACTCAAGAATCAGCTACCATTTTTAGCTTACATTTACGTTTTCTTGATCCAGAGCATCATAATCAATTTCTCTTTTACCCTGGACAGTTCAACATGCTTTATCTTTATGGGGTGGGAGAAGTAGCTATTTCCATTGTCTCTGATCCGGAAAAAAAGGAAACATTAACTCATACTATACGTGCAATTGGGAGAGTAACCAAAGCGTTACAAAAACTGCAGCCTGGTGATAGGATTGGTATACGTGGGCCTTTTGGCCGAGGCTGGCCTCTTGAGCAAACACAAGGCAAGGATATTATAGTCCTGACAGGAGGTCTGGGATGCGCCCCTTCAGTGTCTATTGTCCACTATATTTTAGCACGCAGGGAAAATTATGGCCATTTAAGTATTTTACAAGGTGTAAAACACAGCGATGATTTTATTTTCAGAAAACAATACGAAATTTGGCAACAATCACCCAATACTATAATTCATATTGCTGCAGATCAGGCAGGCCCCAAATGGCCATGGGCTACAGGATATATAACAGATATGATTAATAAAATTAACTTAACCCCACATAATACAGCAGTAATGATGTGTGGCCCTGAAATGATGATGAATACCGCAGTCAAGCTACTCACTCAAAAGGGAATTTCTGAACACGATATTTATTTGAGCATGGAAAGAAATATGGAATGCGGTATAGGACAATGTGGTCATTGCCAATATGGAGGTTTTTTTATCTGTAAAGATGGCCCTATATTTGCTTATTCAGAAATTAAAGAATTATTCAATGAAACAGGATTTTAATAAGTATGAAGCCATGTTTGGCAGTACATAAATTTACCTCTTGTGATGGATGTCAATTGGCTCTTTTAAATGCTGGAGAAGCGTTACTAAGCTTATCGGATTTGGTTGATATAGTGCATTTTTCAGAGGCAGGGACAGTTAATCTTGATAAGCCAGTAGATATAGCTTTCGTTGAAGGCAGTATTTCTACTCCAGAAGAAGAGATACGGATAAAAAAAATTCGCGAAAACAGTAAATATGTGATTACTATTGGAGCCTGCGCCACCTCTGGTGGCATCCAAGCATTACGCAATTTCGTTGACGCTAAAAAATGGATAGGCAGTATTTATGCATCCCCAAAACATATAAAAAGCTTAAATACATCAACACCAATTTCTCATCACGTTAAAGTGGATTGGGAATTATGGGGTTGCCCCGTGAATAGCAATCAAGTAATGGAAGCCATCCGCTTTTTATTATCTAATGCTGCTCCGCATATCAAAAAAGATTCTGAGTGCATGGAATGTAAACGAAAAGGAAATGTTTGTGTTTTGGTTACCCAAAAACAAGCATGCATGGGACCGGTCACACAGATGGGATGCGGATCACTTTGTCCATCAGTGGGGCGAGGATGTTATGCCTGTTATGGCCCAAAAGAGAATTTAAACACCCAATCTTTGGGAGATCGGTTGATACAGCTTGGTTATAGTAAAGAAACTGTAGCCCAAAAATTTTTACATATTAACAATCAAGCTCCTGCATTTAACGCAGCGGGAAATTATTTTAAGGGAATTAAAATCAGCCATGAGTAATACGATTTCAATCAATGTCCCTATTTTAGCACGTGTAGAAGGTGAAGGTGCTCTCGAGCTTGAAATTCGCAATCAACAAATTACCGCCTTACAATTAAAAATTTATGAACCCCCTCGATTATTTGAAAAATTTTTAGAAGGTAGAAGTTACACGGATGTTTTAGATTTGGTAGCGCGAATTTGTGGTATATGTCCTGTTGCCTATCAAATGACTTCAACTCAAGCTATTGAACACTGTTTCGCAATAACCGCCTCACCTTGGGTGCGTGAGATGCGTCGGCTATTTTATTGCGGTGAATGGT
Source organism: Legionella longbeachae (assembly GCF_004283175.1). Classification (GTDB taxonomy): domain Bacteria; phylum Pseudomonadota; class Gammaproteobacteria; order Legionellales; family Legionellaceae; genus Legionella; species Legionella longbeachae. The sequence goes on along the minus strand of NZ_RXNW01000002.1, from coordinate 206,509 downwards.
TAGAAAGCCATAGTATGCACATACATTTTTTAGCTTTACCCGACTTTCTAGGTTTTAAATCAGCGCCTGAAATGGCAAAACATTACCCTGAGGAACTAAGGCGAGGCATGCGATTGCAAGCCTTTGGCAATGATTTAATCAAGTTATTTGGTGGTCGTTCCGTACATCCAGTTGGGGCATGTGTGGGTGGATTTTACAAAGCACCTAATCCATCTGAAATCAAGCTATTATTAGAGCAAGCAAAAGCAAGAGTTGAAGATGGAGAGGCATTAATTCGCTGGCTTGCAACCTTTTCTTTTCCTGATAACACCCATGATTTTACTTGTGTTTCCCTTTATCATCCCACAGAGTATCCTTTCAATGAAGGAAGACTTGTATCTAATCATGGTTTAAATATTAGCATTGATGACTTTGATAGCTATTTTAAAGAAAAGCAAGTCCCCTACTCCACTGCATTACATTGTTTACTTCAAAATAAACCTTATCTCGTAGGTCCCCTCGCACGCGTCAATAATTGTTTCGGACATTTACCCGCCCCAATCCATCTTCTTTTACAGGATTTAAAAATTAATTTCCCTTCATATAATATGTATTACAGTATCATTGCACGAGCTATCGAAATCTATTTTTGCATTTTAGAAGCTATTCGAATTTTAGAGCACTATGAAACACCCAAAGAAGCGCATCCAAAGGTTACTCCATGTACAGGAATAGGTTTTGGATGCACTGAGGCACCTAGAGGAACTTTATGGCAGCACTTTGAATTTGATACACAAGGACACGTTAAAAACGCGCGCATCGTTCCCCCAACAAGTCAAAATCAAGCCCGTATAGAAGAAGATTTACGTATTTCCTTGAATCAATTTGGATTAGATAAGGATGAAGATTTATTACGCTCTTACAGTGAAATGATCATTCGCAATTATGACCCATGTATTTCATGTTCCACTCATTTTCTGACACTTAAAGTGAATCGAAAATGAGTTTTATAAAGGTTCTAGGAATAGGTTCACCTTTTGGTGATGATCAGGCAGGATGGGAAGTGGCAGAAGCATTGAAACGACAACTTGCGGCATGTACTGCTATCTCAGCTCACGTACATATTGAACGTATTGACCATCCAGGAATCCGCCTTGTTGAATTACTAAGAACATCTGATACAGTTTTTTTAATTGACGCAGTAAGATCAAATAGTACATTAGGGACTATACATCAGTTTACTAATGAGGATATTGTTGATTCTGCCCCCAAATTCTCAACTCATAACATAGGTGTTTTACAAGCACTGCAAATAGCGAGTGCTCTTAATGAATTACCTAATCATTTATTATTTTATGGAATAGAAATTAATACAATTACTTTAGACACGATACTTTCAGAAGAAGTAAAAAGTGCGATTGCCAGGTTAACGATTCAATTAAAAAATGAAATAATTGAAAAACTGATACATGGCCATTCCTTGAACGAGAATTAATTCATATAGGTTCATTCGAGAAGTTCAAAATACGACCACAATTCGCTTACTCATAAAATGGCCGTGCCCAATCATCCTCATAATATGTTGTCGTCTCTTTGAAGCGATGTATGAAGGATGCATCAATTGATTTCGTATAAAAATGCTCTTTAAATAGGTTATCAGAAGAAGCCATCGCATTATCTTTTATTAAATCGGATTTAAGTTGATGAGAATTTGCTTGGAAAAAATATTCCATAAACTCAGGGTAAAGTTCAACAAATTCTTGGTGATTTTTGTTAAAGGGATTATTACCCCCGCTGTGATTATCATAAAACTGAAGATATGCTGCCACATATTCTCTAAGTGCTGATTTCTCTTCATAGGGATCCAGCTCCTTGGTGTATTTATTTCTTAACAGTGAAACAAGCTCACAGTAAATCCCCTTGAATGCTTTTATTGCTTCTTGGTTGTTAATAGAAATTGCCAAATAAAACGGGTTCGCTATGTCCTTATTGTTAACCGTTATTTTCTTTATACTGCAATAGGGAACTACCAAAGCCACATGCTCTTTTTCACGTTCCATTCGACCAGGAAGATTCAGATCATTTTTGCGATATGTTTCATGAACATCTACAGTAAAACTTCGGAAAAGCACAGGATCAATGGTAATAAAGCAACCATTTCCCCAATCAAAAGCAACTTCGAAGTCTTCAGACATACTAACCATATGAAAATCATTGGATAAATTAGTTAATTTATGCAGTTTAATCTGCTCGATGGCAATCATTTCAGGATAGGTCTTACCAAAAATACCAATAAGCAAAGTTGGCAGGCTAAAAATTACAGAGGCAAGGTTATCAAAGCCTCGATACAGTTCATAGGTAGTTGCAGATGTTTTTATCACATTAAAAAAACGAATATCCAAGGCTAATTTCTCTTTTTGATTTCGGAAAAATTGGCTGTGTTTATCGTACATTATAACTTCTCCTGCTTGCCTTAAAATAGGTTTACGATGAGGCTCATTAATAACTTGAACAAATTAGCCAATTTTATATCAAAAAATTATTTTTAATAACTGTTTGTTTCAAGTACCTCAGCTCATTTTTTCTGCAAGCAATTTTTTTACAGTCAGCAAATCAATATATGTTTTTTTCTTATCGGATGGATTACGTAAAAGATAAGCAGGATGGTAACTCACGATAAAGGGGATATTATTATAATGATGTATTGTATTACGAAGTTGTTTCAAAGAAAGAGGCTTGTTTAATAAAAATTGACCAGCAAAGCGCCCTAACGCCAAAATAAGATGGGGTTTGACAAGTTCTATCTGGCGAACCAGAAAAGAACTGCATTGAGCGATTTCATCCAGATGGGGATCACGATTATCAGGTGGTCTGCATTTTAAAACATTAGCAATATAGACGTCCTTTTCAACCATCTCAATACTTCGAAGCATTTGATTTAATAAACCTCCTGCTTTCCCTACAAAAGGCAAACCCTGCTGATCTTCATAAAAACCTGGAGCTTCGCCAACAATCATTAACTTGGCTTTTTCATGACCACGATAAAATACTGTTTGAGTACGGGTCTTATGCAGAGGACAGCGTGTGCATGATGACACTTCTTTTGCTAATGAGGAGAGGTCTTTTTGACAAGAATTAGATTGACGCAGTTTCCAAAGATCGATACCCATAATTTGCAGATAATAATGTTTTAATTCATCTGGCATAAATGACCCAATTTCAATAAAAAATTTAAAAAATTTACATTAAGATCTGTTGATAATTGGCTCCCACGCACAAAGGATGGGACGCAACGAGCAGAACAAATTGTCAACAAATCCTGGAGTTCTTACTTTCAGTGCATTTTCGTGTTTAATTTTCGATAAATCAATAATTACTCTTCGCCGTTCCTTAAGTTATAAAATTTATTAATGACTCTCTGTTAATGATTTTAAATTATTTTGATAATATAATCCTTATTGTCATTGGTAATGAAGAAAATAATTTATGACACTTGCACAGCAAATAAACCCATATGCTGCAGATACTGCATTTAGTGATGGCCGATTAAGGGAAGCTCAATTAAAAATGCTCACGATGCTTGAGGTCATTGATTCTATTTGTCTTAAGCATAATTTGGACTATTGGCTTGATGCAGGAACCCTTCTAGGGGCTGTACGACATCAAGGTTTTATCCCATGGGATGATGATGTCGATATTGCCATGCCTCGAGCAAGTTACGAAAAATTTTTACGTATTGCTCCTACAGAAATTCCAGATTTTATGTGGCTCCAAACAATACACAGCGACCCTGGTTATTTTAATATGGCCACCCCATTAAAAATCAGGGATCGGTGCAGTCGTTTTATTGAAAAACATGAAAAAGGGAATGAACCTTACGTACAAGGAATCTTTATTGATGTTTTTGTCTATGACAACATGCCTGTAGATCCCAAACAGCGAAAGCGTTATAAATTTTATGCAAAAAAAATCTCACGTTTATTAAGCACAAAATACAGTAAGGTAAAAATAGGACATTATCCAACCCTTTATAGATCTATAGCTTCTCTATTACCTAAATCTTTGCTTGAATTTTTCCTCGATAGAATTATCTATAAAGCCAACAGCAGTAAAAGTCCTTATATAGGGCGTGGTTATAATTGTGTTGGTAGTAATTTGATAAAACATGATGAAATATATCCCCTACAACGTATTTCCTTTGAAACTAAAGAATTTAATATTCCTAAAAATGCCGAAACATTTCTCATTCAACAATATGGTGATTATTGGACATTGCCACCAGAAGACCAAAGAATGATGAGGCACTGTAAAGAACTTATACCTCATATAGAGAATGCGATTTTATAGATTCTTTATGTCACCGAAGATACGTTTTGAATCATTATCAATGCTAAAGGCATATGGTTTGACAGTTAATATTGCCTTAATTTTAATCCAAAGAACATTTGCTATACTTCCTGTATATATTTTTGCATGTATCCCTACAGGAGACTCTAATGCGTTCTCGCGAAGAAATTGAAAGATTTAAATCTACTGGCTGGCAAAGTATTCTTGAGAATAGCCGGCAGAGTTATACGTTAACTGACAAAGAAACGTTTAATGAGGCAATGGATAAACTCGATGAAGCAGCTGAGGCAATAAGCCAAGGGCTGATATACGATTCTGAGACGATGCATGATTTAATTTCAGAAATTGCATTAAATATTGATATCGATTTGTCAATGCAATCAGAAGCAGTCTCTGATTTTTCTGCGCAACTATTGATATATATCTATGAAATCAATAATACAGTAGATAGAGAAGAAAAGATAAAGAAAGCCTTGGAATTGGCTAAATATATTGAGCACGAAGTCATTCATGGCCATGATCTAGATGTTAATGATAAACAAACTGAATTAGCTGTATTACTGACAAACTTTGCCTTGCTGGCAACAAAACTTAGTGCTGATGAAACCTTACCTCTGATAGAGAAAACTCGAGAGCTTGGATCATATAAGCGCATAGGCCTTGATAATATGCGGGCATTAAGTCGTACTGTAATTACAGGAACCATAGATGTATCCGCAGCTGAAAGTGTTATGCCCCACTCCCTCCAACTAAAATTAGAAGCAAATGGTTTAGATCCCAATGTAGTACCTCCACTGTGTAAGGATGTTTATGAAAATTTGAGATTAACTACTAATGAAATCGAAATTTTAAAACAAAACGAAAAAATGGCCCGTCTGGATGTCCGTAATCTGATTACTAAAACAAAAGCAGAAATTGTCCAGATGATTGAAACTAATTATAACCAAGCCATGAATCTTGCATTTAAGGTGGCAGATGAAAAGCTACTCAAATCACCTGAAGATGTGAAGCAATTTTTAGGTGAAATCGCCACTATTATGGGAAATGGAATTGTGGACGGTGATTGGAAACGAACCCATGATAGCGAAAAATTTAAGGTTTATACTCGCGTTAAAGATTTAGAATCTCAATTAACTGATTTCTCGAGACAATTTTTCACAAAAATACAAGATGTAAAAAGAATTAAAGATCCTGTAAAAAGAGAAAAAGCTGCAATTGAATTAGCAGCCTGGTGTGAATACCGTGTAAATTTAACGGATCATTTTCTTGCTGACGGCTGTGGAAAAACCTCTGCCTTAATGGCTAATTTTGTGTTTATGGCAGCAAATATTCCACCTAAATCAATGCCGGTTATGGATAGAAGAAATTACTTTAATTTTGATGTAGTTCCAACAACAAATATTGTTATAAATAAAAAAGAACATTCAACTCTTGAATTCAAAGAACTAACAACAAGAAAAAATAAAGAATGGGAGCGTTGGTTGCGTCATTATAAATCCTCATTCTTTCCACAAGATTATCGCGAAATTAACTGTGATAATGCCTGGAGTGTTCCTTCGGTAACATTAGGTCAACATTTGGAAACATTGGGAACAAAAACTAAAGACGAAAATAAATATGTCATTCCAGAAGATGCTAATTTCACTAACTTACATCATTGTTTACGAGGTGGATATGAAGTAGCTGAATTGGCAAGTGCTCTTGGAGCCCCTGATGTTCAAAAGTTAATCACCTATCCTTTGACACGTCTGAATTTATTTCACACCATCGTTTATGCTGAAACAGAACTAAAAACAGACACTGATGAGGATATTGTCGAAAAAGTGCATGATATATATCGAACACTAAAAAACTCAACAGTCTATGGTGTTAAATTTAATAAATGGCTAAATGAGAAGCAAGAAGAGTTCACTCATGAATCTAGAGTCTTGGCTGAAAGTGCATCAAGAGGATCGGGACAATATAGGGAGCAGTATGCAGAAGTTCTTGGCACAATCAAACAAAGATATAAGAGTGGTGAATATATTCTTGGTAATCATGCACGTTATATAACAAAAAAAATTCCAGAAAGTGAATTAGGAGATGATCTTGTAACTCGTTATGGCGAAGAAAACCTAATTCCTAACGCGAAGAATCCCCAAGAAATAATACTAAGAGATCCTGAACGAGCAATGGAAGAAATTGCAAAAAGAATAATTTCAGATCGCGCTTATCAAGAGATGTGTAGTGAGTTTTTTGAACAAGAGGTTGAACCACTCATTTCTGATGCAGTTGATGAATGTGATTTCGAACGCTTAGACATACCTGATCCCGAAGAACGCGTTACATTTATGATGGCCGGTGCTCCTGCTTGTGGTAAAGGTTCAGCTGTAGCAACAGTTGCTACAATGGCCGAAGAACACTTGGAGATCGAATGGGATAATACCGTAAAAGTAAATACAGATACCCATAGGCTCATGATAAGCCATCAACATATTACTGGTGAGCGCAGTGAATTTTCTGGCACATTAAATAATCATGAGGCGGGATTACTAACCGATTTAGCCTACAGCCGATTGCAGAAGAAAGTGGATAAGGGTGTTGGACCACATATTCTTATCGACGGTGTTAACATGTCTAAGGAACGCATGGAACTTGGCGTAGCTAACTCGGGTAAACTATTACTCACAGTTGTAACAGTTCCCCCTGAAATCTCAGTCGAGCGCGCATTTAGTCGCGGGCAAGGAGATGGACGATTTGTTCCAACATCTTATAATCTATCAAAGCATAGACAGGTTAGCAAAAATTTCTTTAAAGACTTACAAGAAGCTATGGGTAAAAAGGCAGAAATTATTCTTTTTGATACAAACGTACCCAGAGGAGTCACCCCTAAACGAATAATGACTGCAGATTTAGGAGCCAGATCAATTACTATTTATGATAAAAAACTATTTAGCGAGTTTTTAGGTAAAGCTAATTTAGATGTTACTGCAACTTGTTCAAAAGATCTGTATATGCTACCCCAAGATAAAGTGGATGAGTCGTACCATGAAAAATTAGAGGAAATGGGATTTCTCAAAATCCAATATGAAGAAGATAAGCCATCGATTAAAAAGGGAACTCAATTTACAATATTTCAAGACAGTGGTAAACAAAAAGACAAGCATCCTGGACACCATCTCGAAGATAATGAAGAACACAGACGGCGTCCTAAGGGTGGTCATAAATAACATGCAAATGAATTAGCAGGAGATAATAATGAAACGTTTATTCACTAACTTACAACCAAAGTCAAAAGATCAATTAAGTAACGCTAAAAAGGAGCAATTTGAAAAAATTGAAAATGCATATGATCGGCATGATAATGGCAATATTGCTGAAGAAAATAAAATAACCCATAAAGATTTGTCGAAACATCTGAAAAGAGACGAACAGCAAGAGGAAAATCATAATCCTAATAGACCTAGGAATTAGTTTGAATAGACAATTTTGTACACTCTCTGTTTGCTTTATAAAATATAATAGTGGATGAATAAAGAGAGAATTAATGTTTATTTAAAATGCGAATAATCCAATATACACTGGTTATAAAAAGATCATGTATAATGTTTTATTTACAAATACATGATTGAATTCTAAGGTAATTATGCTAAGTACACAATTAATAAGTAAATTTTCAATATTTTCTGACCAGCCTATTTCGGAATCCGGTAATTCATGGATTGATGAAGTTATTTTCATGTGGGCATTACGAGCATTACAACCAGAAATCAAGCAATCTGAAGCAAATTTATGTTTTACCCAAATGAAGTCATGTTATGATGATGAGGCTCGTTTTTATCATCGAGGTTTGGGTCATCCACGGCAGTTAATCCCTAAATCAGCCGAACAAGCTTATTGCAAACTTATTAATCGTGTTGAGCCTTTTTTAAAAAATCAAGGGGAATTTGAACGCTTAACAAATCAGTTTGATTCTCTCATTCCTGATAATGAGAAATTGGCTGTGGCACAAGGGATTATGGGGGCATTTTATCACGATGTTATTCATCGCAAAGGCCGTTATCATGAGGCGTTATTACCCTATGCTACTCAAGAAGCAGGTTCTTATCGGATTGACCCTATCGCAGTCCCGCTAAGTGCGACACTTATCAGTAAGACAAGCACTAAAGTTGTAGAGGAAGTAAGTTGTCTGGTTGCCGAGATTGAATTATTGAAGTTGAGGGTCGATAAAAAGTTGATACTACCAATACTCATGGCAACATATTGTACAATACCTTTCAGTAATTACAGCGATAAAGAAGAATTTAATAAAATATTGACGCGAATTATTTGTGCACATTCTTTAATAATTACCGATCAAGAAAAGGAGATTATTTATGATGTAGCCGTTGGTGTGGCTAATCGTGACAAATGGGCATATGGATCGGATACACTCAATGACTTTAACATTAAAACATGGGGGATGATGTTCGAACGAAACCCTTCCATTTTGACTAATCAATATAATCTAAAAGACTTAGCGAATACATTTCATGAGTTTTACAGTTTTCATAAGAACCTACTTCAGCAAATTCTTGATGGTAAAAAACAAATTTTTTATGGATCTGATTTTGAATCTGACAGTATCAGCATTTTAAATCGAAATGCATTAAAAACTTTAGAATTAGATATTGAGTTAAATGGATTATTGCTTGCAACCACTATTGTGACTATGCATCTATTAAAAGACAAAAATATAGCTCCATGCGATATGCTTGATGATACAAGTTCGGTATCCTGTTTAAAGAATTATATTGCTCAGCATACAGGCAATAATTCCCAATTTATTGATAGTGTTCCGAATGAAATTATTACCGTTCTGCAACAACAAAACAAAGAAGTCTCTGTAAATGGCCATCGTTTTATTCGAGGATCTAATTTAACAGCGCTAACATTAGATTTGGTAAAGTGTTTTGGTGTAAAAGCATTACTCGAAATAGCAGATAATTACCCCAAAACCAATCAAATTTCAATCGACTTGAACAACGAACACTCTAGCGATTCTCTTTCTATTAAAAGGTTGATTTCATAAATATGATGAGGAAACAGGGTGTCCTATATGAGAGGCATTTTATTCGCACAATATGCGCCAACCAAATGCAGCCTTTTGCTACAATATGGCATGGACACTTATGTTTTTTATTAGTTGGTTAAATACAACTAGGAGGCGGAAAATACATCAAATACCGCCTTCACTAAATAGGTAAATGTAATTACCTAAAAGTATGCTGTCTTTCTTCGATTTCTTGACGTTTTTGGTGATTTTCTTGTTCTAAGTGCTGCTCCATTGATGCGGTTAGTTTTTTATGGTCTGTTTTATTTCTCACATAGTCCACTCCACTTTCACGCTTATCAAACTCCTCAGCGCGTCTCAAACCTTCTGGAGATAACTTTTTTGGTAATTCTTTATTAAAAAAGCCTGTTCTTTTCATAATAAATTTACTCCTTACTTTAAAAAAAAAGCACATCTCCCCTATAGTAAAACAAATATATTACAAATTAAATAGTAATTTTACGTGCTGTCTGAGTTATCCTCAATAATGAATTTTATTTTAGTATAGTATCAAAGATACCAAAAGCGATTAGGTGATTTGAATCAATTACAGAAATTTGGTACATCACTTTAAATACAAGATAAAAGCAAACCAGAAGATTCTTCATAAGTACCTCGGTTTGCTTTAATATTTTCAAATCGCGTTTTTTACGATGCTTGGGCTGTAACGGTTTTCTTACATTCCTGGTACTGCCTGTTTAACTCATCTACTGCTCCTTCAGTAAGGTCTTGCGCTGGATCAATAGCCTGTTCCTTCCAGACCGGGATCCGAACTGCTTTGAAAAAACGTTCTTGATCTGCTTGCTCATAGAGTTTGCGAACGTCGGCAGTATGCAGTTTAGAAACTCCGGTTATTTTTTCATCATCAGCATCTAACTCAATAATCGCCTTTTGAGCTGCGGCTTTAGAATCCGTTTTTGAACCACGGATACCAACATCAATGTTATTGTGAGCATCTTCTAGATTATCAAAAAATATAACTTCATGGCCTAATGAATAACCACAAACTTGCTCATACATAATTTGATGAAAAGGATTAATTACAAAAGAAGATAAATCTTTAAGGGTATCACCAACTTCGGTATAGGCAGGACTTAAGATTGCGAATAACTTTTTCATTTTATTCCTTAAAATTTTAAATTAAACGACTGGTTTTAACACGAATTTTTAATAGAGTTTGTTGACAAAAGCGACTTGTCGATAATAGAAGCCAGTTACCAATGGACCCTAAATTTTTCAGTTGCAAACACTACCAAATTTACTTATGTTTGTATAGAAATTTAATAGGGTCACACAATTTAACCCTAATCAGAAAAGATTAAAAAGAAATTGAACCCGGATACGGCCCTTATGTAAATTTAAAGCTTTTAAGCTTTAGGGACGTAGTAGATGCCGTTTCACAGCTTACGCCCCCAAATATTCTTTTACCCCAGCTCTGGCTCATATGCAGATACGTTCCTGGGTTTTAATTCATTTTGCTCATCTGCAATGGCTTTATCATTTACAATCTTTGTGACGCAGGCATCAGACCAAACATTTAAGGAAGTCTCTAGCATATCAATTAAACCGTAGAAAGGTAAAATAACCCCCATAAGTACAATTGGAACATTCATACTCGATAACAAGCTAACGCTTAGGAAAAAGCATCCCATAGGAACACCGGCGTTACCAATCGCAGCAACAGTAGCAATGATAACCCATAAAGCCATTGTACTATAAGAAATTGGCATACCATGGTTTTGCATTAAATAAATCACTGTTGCAAAAATAAAAGCCGCGCAACCATTCATATTGATACTGGTGCATAGTGGTAATACGAAACGGCTAATTGATGGCTTAACCTGTAGATTCTTTTCTATGGTACTCATAGTCACAGGTAATGTGCCCACTGAAGACTTAGAGAAAAAAGCGACCGATAATGCGGGTAGCATAGAACGCATTGCGGTAAAAGGCTGGATTTTGTGCTTCTTCAACCATAAAGGCAATATAATGAAACCTTGAATTAAATTCGCTAAAACAACTATCAATAAGTATTCACCTATCCCTTTAATGTCCATACCAGAACGTAATTGAACAACTGTGGAAGTAATAAAACCAAACAGTCCCAAAGGGATAACGGTAATAATCCAGCGGGTCATCACCAAAAACATTCCATGCGCGCCACGAAAGAAACGAGCCATTATGTCGCGTGACTCTTCATCGGGTATTTGACGTACTGCAATACCAATAATAATACTTAAAAATAATACCCCCATGACTTGCTGTTCTAAAAATGGAGCTAATAAGTTCGTTGGAATAATATTTGCCAAGTACCCAACATATCCCAAGCTGCTTGCCGATTTCACCTCTTGAGGGTTCAAATTGACCTGAACGGAGCTAGGATGGATGACGATATAGAGCAAACAGCTGATCATCGCAGCCACTATTGTGGTCGAAAAAGTATATGTAATTGTTCGCTTCCAAATTTTTTTCATATGCCCATCTGTCTTATAATTTGCTAAGGTAACAATTATCGATAAAGAAATAATTGGTAAGCTGATGCATTTGAAGAGTTTAATGAATAAATCGGAAACCAATAATCCAGTCTCTTTTAAGATACTAATATCTGACATCCCACTGGCAATCCCCAAAGCAATCATCAAAGCATAAATTAAAGGCATACTAAAAATAAATTTTTTCGGTTGCTGATGTGCTGCACACATATTGAAAATCCTTAAAAAACGAAATATAAAGGAAAAGAAAAAAAGAAAATGAGATCAGCAACAACAACAAATAAGCTTAAAATAAGAGAGGGTCGAATGATGAGTCATATGATAAGACGGAATTAACATAGAAACCCTTATGAAGGTTTAAAATATAAACAATAAGATTTATATTCTAACATGTCTTGATTTTTCGTCAAGTCTAGTCAACTAATTCGATACAATTAATTTGTTGTTTTAAACGGATAATCCGTCGATAAGCATCTTCAATGCGCTGATACTCTATTTTTTGCTCTAGGACTAAACGTTCTATTATTTCAATTATTTCAGGCGCAGTTATCTGGGCTAATTGATTTGCAAAAATAATCATATCAGCCCCAGCATTGATTGTCAGGCATAAAGCGTCCTCAAGAGAATAATGATCAGTGATTGCTTGCATTTGTAAATCATCAGCAATGACTACGCCATTATAACCCATAGACTGACGTAATAGTCCTGTCAAAATCTCATAAGATAGCGTAGCAGGCAATCCCTGACTATCCAAATGCTTATTGACTACATGTGCTGTCATAATCATTGTCGGTTGGTGTGTATCGCGTACCAATGAGTAATAAGGTTCTAACTCTTCTTTTTGGAATGTGTTCGTCACGTCAACAAATCCCTTATGCGTATCGCCAAGCGCACTTCCATGACCAGGGAAATGCTTATAACAACATGCGATACCGCGATGAGAAAAAACATTAACGAACTGTTTTGCAAAGCGAATTACCTGTTCAGGAATAGCTGAAAAACTACGATGCAAGGCACCAATGATGCCTTGTTCCTCTTGTAAGTTTAAATCAACAACTGGAGCAAAATTAAGATTAAAACCCAAAGATTTTAAAGTTAATGCCATTTGAATCAATTCCGCGTGCAGTGCTTCGGGAGACATATGAGCCATATCATAAGCACTTATAGTTGGCAGAGCTTCTTCAATTCTAGACAACCGATCAACAGCGCCCCCTTCATAATCTATGGCAATTAATAGAGGTAATCCATTATTTTTGTTACTCATTCCAGAAGAATAGTAATTAAGTGAATGGGTTAGTTGCTGTATCTGAGTTAAATTTTTTAAATTCTTTCCATACAATTTTGTAGATTCATCTTGATCAAATAATAAAACACCACCCAATCCATCAGAGGAGAGCCATTCAGCCATGGGACTTTGATCATGAAGAGTACATCCATCAAATCCCATAATTAACATTTGTCCGATTTTATTTCTTAAAGTAATCATAAATTTCTCCCTCGACATATAAAGGAAAATGAATCCTAAAAAGTCAGTCCATATTTAGATTAATGTCATTCATATCTTTTTGGGGGGTATCGTTGGAATGATATCAAAATCACACTTACATGTTCCAGTAGCTTCAGGAGGAAGCGGAATCTGTGAGAAATCTGAAGGATAACATACAGAAACATTCCATGCCGAATCGCCAGAATTAGTGTCGTTGGGTAAAGACCAATAATTTTTAGCATAATAAATTTGACCTTTCTCCCTTTCCCAAATTATAGGTGAGAACTGGGCCCGATATATTAATTTTTCTTTTGGTGCACAAGGAAAAATCTGGCGTACCCAAGATTTTCCTGGTGGTATTACTGCGGTAGTTAAAACTTTTGCTGTCGCTGCATCCATGACATCTACTGTTACAGTATAATTATTCCAACAATTATCTTTAGCTAGAGTAAAGTAACATGTAATAGCCCATAGTGAATTGACTGAAATTAGGCTTAAGACGACAAGAAAAATTCGTACTGGCATGTTAAAATCCTTGATATGGGTAACAATTAATCATTTTTCTCAAAATTTAAATTTCATACTTAGAAATTGTAATCATCTTTGCACCCTTTACCTATTAGTATATACAATATCATCTAAAAGTTATGTGTTTGATTAAAACAAGGGTTGATTTTATCATCTGACCTGTATAAGCTTGCCCCATTGGGAGAGATGGCCGAGCGGTCGAAGGCGCACGCCTGGAAAGTGTGTATACGGCAACGTATCGAGGGTTCGAATCCCTCTCTCTCCGCCAAATTAAAAAGTAATAAATCAGACTCATGCTAGATAAAGCATTAATGGCTGGAGAAAAAGTACAAATTAAAAAAAACCTCTCTACTTGATGTTGTCTCATGTGAGTAGTTTTTAGAGATATTTTCTCGTAAAATGTACTAAATATGGTCGTTTCCTGAGGAAGCTGAACTCTTACTGAATAAAGTAGTTGATATTATGGCGAGAACCTATTGCCTTTATGTCTAACATTCCCAGGTACTTTGCAGTGATGAAACAAACACATCTCAATGGGTAACCTGCAAAGTATGATTATGAACAATTCATTTAGGGATATGGCAAATGAAATTAATTATAATAGGAATTTTATTATCATTTAATGTAATCGCTGGCAATTATTTCCCTAAACCAACATCCCAAGATCAGCCATGGTCTGTTTCTGCAAGTGCTGGCGCTGGCAGTTACCAAGTGAATTCTAGCGATAAAAGTACCGCAATAGGTAGGCTAGCGCTCGCGAATGAATTGATGCTCGCGGGCAATATTGCTTTAGGCCTGGAATTAGGGCTACAGACTGGCACTCGAATAAAATTGGACATGCAAAGAGAAACATTTCAGGCGTTACGAAAATGGATCCCAATGCAAACCACTCTTTCCCCTACCCTGGATTTATTAATTACAACCAAAAGCGATCCTCTGGGTAATAGTGATTTTTTTGCCCAATTAAAAGGGGGGCTTGCATACCGACACTGGAGGGATGCTCGTGTTCCATTAAATGACATTTCACAACTAGCAGGTGAAATACAAGCCGGTTTTGGTTATCCAATTACCGCTCTGGCTAGTTTAAGCTTATTATATCAGGGGATATTTAGCGGTAATGGCCCTAATCTTCATTTAGATACGCGCGCTCAAAAAGAACAATTATCAAATATACCTACATTACATGCCATATTAGTTGGACTGTCCGTTAATCTATAATAGAAATTCAGCACCGCATCTTAGTAATAATAAATCACGCACAGTGTACGGACTCCTCTCATCATAGACTATAATTTAATCAAAATGGACTGATTTTCTCTATGAGATTAGGGGATACTATCATGAAAGAAACTCATTATGCGTATAAAATAACTCACGGTACATCAGGTTTAAATTGTCCTCATTCTGCGTTAGAAAAAGATAAAATGGTAGATTTGTTAAAAGAAATAGAAAGCCAACACCATGACGGTCTATTTTGGGTATTTAAACAATTTGGAGATCACCCCCAAGAGGCCTTATGCCTCATTGATTGCACAAAAAAAAGAATTTATTTTCATTATTCAGGTGAAGTCGAAGATCTGCACGATGCTATTATCAATTTAACACCTTAATTTAATGCCATCAGATATAATGATCTAATTAAATTCATTTTGGCTTTCTTTCTATCTATAAAGCTCTAGACAATTGGCTTTATTTTAGTCATTATTTCAACCCAAGTTGATTTCCTAAAATTAAAGTGAATATTATGTCTTTAAAAATTAAAACAATAATTTTGAGTTCTATTTTTTTTAGCTTCTTGTCTTGTGTTTACGCGAAACCTGTATCAAAAAATAGTGACCATGAAAGTGATGCAGCCATTCAAGATTCTGTTTTATTCTACATTAACAAATACAGACAACAACATGGATTATCTAAACTTACTATGGATAATCGTATTGTGATTCAAGCCAAACAACATTCCCTGGATATGGCCAACCATCGCATGCCTTTTGGCCATAAAGACTTTGGAAAACGAATCGCTACGCTACGCACCCAAATTAAAAACACAGGGGGAGGTGCCGAAAATGTTGCTTATAATTACAAAAATGCTCAAGAAGTGGTAAGGCAGTGGTTACGAAGTCCAGGCCATAAAAGAAATATTGTTGGCCAATATAATTTGACAGGCATTGGTGTCGCTCGTGATAAGCTGGGTAAGCTTTATTACACACAAATTTTTATCCAAACTGGCAAGAATAGTAAAAGTTATGCAACATTTAAAAGCCCTACTCTTAGCGTGCCTTTTTTCGGCATATTGAGAAAGAGTTAAAAGTTTTTGTTTGGGATTGGCTATAGCCAAAATACTATCCCTTTATATATTTCTGGCCATATTTGTTGAAATATATTCAGTGTCTGTACAAAGCACTCTCTTTATTCTAGAGTGCTTTATGGACTCTAAAAATCCAGCTATTTCTAATAACACCTGAAAAATTATCCTTTTCAGAAACTTGAGAAGTCGATTTTTATATCTGAAGATTTCGATAATTCAGTCTTTCTGCCAAAATACGCACGATGACTCTGTTAAATTGCTCCGCAACTTCCGGTTCTGTCGCGCACAGTTTTGCAAAGTTCTCTGCTGATAATTCTTGTACTATACTATTTTCATTTGCTATTATTGTTGCAAAACGATTGCCCATTAAATAAAACCCCATTTCACCAATGATATTTCCCGTTTGAATGGTTGAAATATATAATTGCTTTTTATTTTGGGTTTCCATATATACTGAAAGCTCACCTGATTCCAAATAATATAAGCTTGATGCCGGATCCCCTTGTTTAAAAAGAAATTCCTGCTCATTAATTGCTATTTTGTTAAAATATTTTTTAATACAGCGTGCGGTAATTTCATTCTGAAAAAGGTTGGTAAGTTGGGCTTCAAGTGGCAACGCCTCATTTTTTACATAATTATTTTTCTGTAGAATTTGTTTTTCACACCATTCAATTGCTTGTTCATGTTGAGGAACCACGATAATGGATGGATCATTAGGATCGACAAAACCGATATCCATCAATTTCCTCAGAACTGAAGCTTCTACTTCTGTGATCACAACAGTTATATTATGTTCTTTAATAAAAGCCTTTATTCTGGAGAAACAATAAAGAGCTGATGAATCTATACCAATAACAAGTTCATAATCATAAATAATGTAACGTAATTGATTCGGTTGGTTATTAATAGTGATTTTTATATCATCAATTAGTTTATTTGTGATGCCAAAAAATAAATAATTTTGCAATTTTAAAAAAAGTATTGCGCCCTTTTCTTTTTTTAAAATATTTTCCGCTAAACTATCTCGTCGAGTTCCGCTACGTACATTTATACTTTCAATACGATATTTTATCGGACTAATTTGGCTGTAATTAATAATAATTAAAACAAAAGAAACCAATATTCCTACAACAACCCCTACCAACAACCCAAAGCTTAAAACCATTATTAGAATTATAGATACAGTTAGATAATCAGAACTGTAAAATTCATGTTTAATATCGTAACTCCATGTTTTTAATATTCTAATACCAATAAACAATAACATACCAAATACAACTGTTTTAGGTATATATGCAATCAAATTAATGCCGGCTAACAAAATAGTTAAAGTGAACATAGCAGATAAAATACCAGGTGCACGAGTTGTTGATTTTAATTGATTATTGATCATAGTCATCATAAAACCAGTATATCCAACTAAGCCTCCTGCAAATCCTATTAAAACATTATTAATGCCTGTGATACGCAACTCATTGTTTAAATCGATTTCTTTTTTTAAGTTGAAATCCAGAGCACCTAATATTAATAATAAGGAAAGAGTGCTAATTGGTATAATGGTTAGCAAATTACCCGACTGGGCAAATATGGAACTCCATTCCACTTTACTAAAAGAAAATTGAGAAATAGTACTTATTAGAGTATTTGCTGGAGGGAAGGGTTGAAATAACAATCCATGCTCTCTGAGTGTGGAAATTGAAATATGAAATATAAAAACAATTATATAAAAGATTACAATACTGAATAATAAAAATCCCGGGAATATAAGCCTATGTGCAAAACGATGCATTACATAGAAAAATAATAAGGTATATCCAATAGTCATACTCCATATAATGAAAAAATCAGATTTAAAAAAGTTGGTACTATGATAAACAAAGGGATTAGGTACTATAGACATTATATTCTTGGTAGTACCTATTATTAGCAGGCATCCAACGCTGACAAGGAAACCTACAACAACAGGGAAAGGTATAAACCGTATAAAATTACCAAGTTTAAATTTTCCAATCATATAAAAACAAATACCTGTCACACTGGTAGAAAAAGCAATTACTACCATTGTAGTTGAGAGAAGATTGTCAGGATTTTGTATTCCGGCGACAATTGATGAAATGGTTAATGCAATAATGGGTAATGGCTCATCTTGAGGATGTCCAATAGAAATAGGCAATGAACTGAACAATGCTGTCACAAGGGTGATAATCACCGTGGTAATTAAAATCAAATAAGTTGCTGCCGGAAAATAGCTGGATAACTTACCGTGAAAAATAAATTGGGTAAAACTTACCGTAATCATGACAATTAAAAAGCTGATGATTATTCCGGATAGCAAGGAAGATATAAAATCAATTTTTTTATACATAGATCCATCTCTTACTGCAAGCATCACTGATCCTTAATTTCCATAAATTATATACTCTCTTTTTTAACACAATCTTTGCAAAAAACAATTTGAATCAAGTAGCATTAATGTGAAGATTAGCCTATTATATAATCATAGACAGTACACATTGTTCAGCTAACATTCATTACTTGGAAGCCAGATTGAGAGTGCGGTGTGCATGCCTAGTTTGTACTAGGAAGCCTAAAACGCTCCAGAGGAGTCCATAATAGTAACCAGGACTGTAAACAATCTTACTGTCTATCGCAAATTCGATAAAAAGGCGTGTTTACAAAAACACGCCTTTTTTATTTTTAATCCTCTCCCCCGCTAGACCTTTATATTTACAGATTCCATGATTTTTATTTCTTTAGTTAGGTTACGTACAGAGACCATTAGTCAAACACTAGCAGAACAGAATTAATCGTCAACACTGCCTCAAAATATCAACTAAGATTATAATTAAAAGAGATATATCAGAAAAAAACACTTATATGGATATTTTATTAATAGTTCTTATTACCTTATTTTTTTGCATGTGCTTTTTGCTCATTAATTTTTATGATTATTTGTCAAGGAGTGAATCATGAGTTTCTATTTCGGCTGCGGACTCATCGCTTTTGGCTTGTTAATTTATTTATTATTCGTATTATTTAAACCTGAATTATTTTAGTTTTAAAAACAGGAATGGATCTCCATGACTAAATTCGGATTACTCCAAATCTCATTCTATTTGCTCTTCTTACTATTGCTTGTCAAACCCCTTGGTTGGTATATGGCCCGAGTATACCAAGGCAAATCGTGTTTGTTAGATTCCTTAGTTAAACCCCTTGAATCGTTTATTTATAAGCTATGTGGTATTAATCCTGAAGAAGAAATGGGATGGAAAACTTACCTCTCAACGATGCTTTTAGTTAATTTCTTAGGATTACTGGCAGTTTTTCTTTTGCAAAGAGTTCAATACTATCTTCCCCTAAACCCACAGAATTTTACTGCCCCTTCATCTGATCTTGCTTTTAATACGGCAATTAGCTTTGCAACAAACACCAATTGGCAAGCCTATAGCGGTGAAACCACCTTTAGTTATTTGACACAAATGTTTGCACTTACAGTACAAAATTTTATTTCAGCTGCAACGGGAATGTCTTTATTAATCGCATTGATCCGAGGTTTAACAAAACGTGAAGGCTCAGGTTTAGGTAATTTTTGGGTTGATACTATACGAGGAATACTCTATATCTTACTGCCTTTATCATTCATTTTTTCACTTATTTTATGCTCACAAGGAGTAATTCAAAATTTTAAGCCCTATCAAAAAATTAGTCTGCTACATCCGTTTACTTATCAACAATCAGTTACAAATATAAAAGGTCAACCCCTATTAGACAATCAAGCTAATCCCAAAGTAAGCCCTGAAAAAATAACAGAACAAATTATTCCTATGGGACCTGCTGCCTCACAAATAGCTATTAAACAATTAGGTACTAATGGCGGTGGTTTTTTTAATGTCAACTCTGCCCATCCCTTCGAAAATCCTACTCCATTAACTAATTTTCTTGAAATGATAGCCCTATTACTTATACCAGCAGCTTTTTGTTTTACTTTTGGGATGATGGTTCGAGATAAACGACAAGGATGGTCAGTATTAATCGCAATGATAATCCTATTTATACCGCCTTTAATTCTTGAAACCATAGTTGAACAAAAAGGTAATCCAGCATTCCAAGCCATGGGAATTGACATGCAACCTATATCTGGACTTTACCCTGCAGGTAATATGGAAGGCAAAGAAACACGTTTTGGCATAGTCAACTCAGCAATTTGGGCCACGGCAACTACTGCTGCGTCAAATGGTTCTGTTAACTCCATGCTGGATTCGTTTACACCCTTAGGAGGGCTTGTTCCCCTTTGGATGATGCATTTAGGTGAAGTCTGTTTTGGTGGGGTAGGCTCAGGGTTATATGGAATGCTCATGATGATTATTATCACTGTATTTGTTGCGGGTCTTATGGTAGGCCGATCCCCTGAATACCTTGGTAAAAAAATTGAACCTTATGAAATGAAAATGGCCTCAATTGCCGTTTTGATTATGCCTTTAATCGTCCTTATCTCAACTGCTTATGCTTCAGTTACATCTTCAGGCATTAGCTCAATAGCCAATCCAGGATCTCATGGTTTCACAGAAATTCTTTATGCATTTACTTCTATGGGAAATAATAACGGCAGCTCCTTTGCAGGTTTAAATGTGAATACCCCTTTTTACAACATTCTGGGGGGCTTACTTATGTTAATTAGCAGATATTGGATTGCGATTCCTGCTCTTGCAATTGCAGGTTCACTTGTTAAGAAAAAACACATTCCCAGTAGTCCAGGCACTTTAGCAACTCATACGCCACTTTTTATTATTTTGTTAGTTTGCATCACCATTATCATCGGCGCCCTTTCTTTTGTACCTGCTCTTGCATTAGGCCCTGTTGTAGAACAGTTGATCCTTTGGGGAAAATATGGCTACTAAATTACATTCAATATGGGATTTTAACATCATTAAAGTTGCCTTGGTCGATGCATTTCTCAAACTCAAACCAAGCACACAAATTAAAAATCCGGTGATGTTTACTGTATATGTAGGATCAATTATTACCACTATACTTTTTTTACAATCACTTTTAGGGAAAGGAGAGGCACCTAGCCTTTTTATTTTAGCAGTTACCTTATGTCTCTGGTTTACACTCCTGTTTGCTAACTTTGCTGAGGCAATGGCAGAGGGTCGAGGTAAAGCCCAAGCGCAAGAATTACGTCGAGCACGACATGATATTCAAGCAAAAAAATTAACAAAAGCCTCTAAAAATGCAAAATATACCCTGGTCACTTCAGGCCAATTACGCACGGATGATCTGGTATTAGTCGAAGCAGGCGATTTCATCCCCAGTGATGGTGAAGTTATTGAAGGTATTGCCTCTGTTAATGAAAGTGCCATCACAGGCGAAAGCGCACCAGTCATCAGGGAAGGTGGAGGCGATCGTAGCGCGGTAACTGGAGGTACCCAAGTCATCTCTGATTGGTTAATCATACGCATCACTTCTAATCCCGGGGAAACATTTTTAGATCGAATGATTGCCTTGGTGGAGGGTTCAAAACGTCAAAAAACACCTAATGAGCTCGCGCTGACTATTTTACTCGCTGCATTAACCATTGTATTCCTGGTAGTGTGTAGCACCCTGCTGTCTTTCTCTATTTTTAGTGTATTTATAACCAAATCAGGCCAGGTCATTTCCATAACAGTGCTTATTGCTCTTTTTGTATGTTTAGCTCCAACTACAATCGGGGGGTTACTTTCCGCGATTGGTATTTCAGGCATGGATAGAATGATACAGGCTAATGTTATTGCTTTATCTGGACGTGCAGTTGAAGCTGCAGGAGATATTGATGTTTTATTACTGGATAAAACAGGTACCATTACTTTAGGAAATCGCCAAGCTACGGAATTTATCCCTGCTGAAGGTGTCAGCATCAATGAATTGGCTGATGCAGCTCAATTAGCATCACTCGCAGATGAAACCCCAGAAGGACGTAGTATTGTTATTTTAGCCAAAAGAAAATATAAGTTACGTGGCAGGGAGCTTGGGAAACTCAATGCAACCTTTATTCCTTTTACAGCCCAAACGCGCATGAGTGGCGCAAATGTTGGAAACAGACAAATTCGTAAAGGCTCGTTTGAAGCAATCAAAGAGTATATCAATCAGTTAGGTAGTATTATTCCCGAAAATGTACAAAAAAATGTCGAAATTATTTCGCGACAAGGAAATACAGCATTGGTTGTTGTCGAAAATCAAAAAGTACTCGGTATTATTCGCCTTAAGGATATTATTAAAGGGGGTATTCGAGAACGGTTTGCCCAATTAAGACAAATGGGCATTAAAACAATTATGGTTACTGGAGATAATCCGCTTACCGCTGCTTCAATTGCAGGTGAAGCAGGAGTAGATGATTTTCTGGCCAATGCCAAGCCCGAAGACAAACTTAAATTAATTCGTGAGTTACAAGCCGAGGGACATCTGGTAGCAATGACTGGCGATGGAACTAATGATGCCCCAGCTCTAGCTCAAGCAGATGTTGCGGTCGCAATGAATTCAGGAACACAGGCTGCAAAAGAAGCGGGTAACTTAGTCGATTTAGATTCAAACCCAACCAAATTAATTGAAGTGGTGGAAATTGGAAAACAATTACTAATGACTCGTGGTTCACTCACTACTTTTAGCATAGCCAATGATATTGCTAAATATTTTGCGATTTTGCCTGCGGCGTTTTCAAGCACCTATCCAGAACTTAATATTTTAAATATCATGCATCTGACAACTCCTCAAAGTGCTATTCTTTCTGCAGTCATTTTTAATGCGACTATTATTATTTTTCTCATTCCTTTAGCATTACATGGGGTGAAATACAAGCGCCTTCCTGCCGCTCAGCTTTTACGAAACAATGTGATCATTTATGGCTTTGGTGGATTAATTATTCCATTTATCGGCATCAAAATAATAGATCTGCTCTTAACTTTAGTGGGCTTAACAGGATAAAAATAATGATGGAACTCTTCAAACAAATAAAAATATCTTTATTTTTTTTACTCGTTATTTCGCTACTTACAGGTCTTCTATACCCTGTTGTAACTACTCTTATTGCTCAAGTATTGTTTCCATTCCAGGCAAACGGCAGCATAATCAAATATCAGGATAAACCCATTGGTTCTGCATTAATTGGGCAATATTTTGATGCACCTAATTACTTTTGGGGACGCCCCTCTGCAACCACTCCATTTCCTTATAACTCAGCAAGTTCTTCAGGATCGAACATGGGGCCGTTAAACCCTGAGTTTTTGGATATAGTCAAAAGAAGAGTGGCAACTCTTCATCAATTTGAAAATAAATTGATTTTAATTCCTGTTGACCTGGTAACTGCCTCTGCAAGCGGCCTTGATCCGGAAATTAGCCCCCAAGCAGCTTTTTATCAGATTCCTCGAATTGCTAAAGCACGTAATATTTCCGAACAAGAAATAATAACATTGGTAAATCAACTTATAAAAAAAAGAACTCTATATTTTTTGGGAGAGCCGCGTATTAACGTACTGGAGCTTAACTTGGCCCTAGATCATGTAAGGACTACTCATGAATGATTCACGTCCCAATCCTAATGCGTTATTGCAACAAGTGCTCGAAGAAGAAAAACAACAACAGCGAGGTAAACTCAAAATCTTTCTTGGAGCTGCTCCTGGCGTGGGAAAAACTCACTCCATGCTTCATGAAGCATTAGAAGAGCAAGCAAAAGGATTAGATATTATTGTAGGTATTGTTGAATCACATGGCCGATCAGAAATTGTGGAGATACTCAAAAACTTCGTGATTCTACCGAAAGTAACTATTGATTATCATGGCAAAAAACTACAAGAATTTGATTTGGATGCTGCTCTAAAAAGAAACCCTGGGTTAATAATTATGGATGAAATGGCGCACACAAATGTTACCGGTGTACGGCATAAGAAACGATGGCAAGACATTAAAGAACTGCTGGATCGTGGAATTGATGTATATACTACTTTAAATGTGCAACACATAGAAAGCTTAAATAATGATGTTTCCCAAATTATACATGCACCTGTCCAAGAAACTGTTCCTGATTTCATGATTGAAAGTGCGAATACCATTGAACTAGTCGACCTGGCACCAGAAGATTTGTTAAAACGTTTGGCAGAGGGAAAGGTTTATGTCCCCAAACAGGCGCAATTGGCTGCAGAATTTTATTTTCGTAAAGGTAACTTAATGGCATTACGTGAACTCGCATTACGCACATTAGCAAAGCGGGTTAATACTCAAGTACTTCTATATAGACAAGGGCAAGGGATAAAGAGCATCTGGCACATCATGGAAAAAATTCTCGTTTGTGTGGGGCCAGGACCAGAATCCCATAAATTAATCCGCTCTGCAAAAAAAATAGCAACGAGTTTTCAAGCAGACTGGATGGCTGTTTATGTCGATTCTCCTCGAACGCAACTATCAAGAACACAACGTAACCAAGCGATAAAAAACCTGTTTTTTGCCGAGCAACTAGGTGCTGAAACCCATATATTAATGGGATACGATCTTGTTAAAGAAATTCTTAATTTCGCCCGTGAGCAAAATGTTACTTTAATTATGATAAATAAAAGAATTCAAACGCGGTGGAGAAATTTTTTCGCTCGTAGCTTAGCCGATGAGGTTTTGCGTTATAGCAGTGACATTGATGTATATACCATAACTGAAATGGCCAAGAAGCCGCAAAAGAAAGCGCTCAATAAACCCCTTACCTCCTGGTTTCCCTATTTCTTATCGATCAGTATTGTTTCTGTGACAACACTATTCAATTTTTTGCTTTATTCATTAGTACCAGATGCAAACTTAATCATGGTTTATTTAATAGGCATGATTGCTATTGCCTCACTGGGACGTACCGGCCCCACAATTTCAGGGATTTTTCTCAGTCTTTTAGCGTACGATTTTTTCTTTGTTCCTCCTTACTACAGTTTTTTACCTAATGATGCAGATTATATTTTCAATCTCGTGATGATGCTCGTTATAGCAGTTATTATTTGCCAGCTTACATTGGTTACTCGGCGTCAATCAGAGATAGCACGCCTTGCCGAATATCAAACGTCTACTTTATATACTTTAAGCCGAAGGTTATCGAGAACACGGGGAATAGTCCGACTTCTTAGAACTGGAATTAATTATATTTCCGAAATTTTTCATTGTGAAATTATTGCATTACTGCCTAAAGATACACGCTTAGTGATTCGCGCGCGCTCCAAATCCCATCAAGAATTGGATGATAAAGAATACAGTATCGCTCAATGGGTATATGAGTTAGGTCAAAAAGCAGGACTAGGAACTGACACGCTATCTTTTTCTACTGCCATATTTATCCCTTTGCTCGGCTCCCGAGGTACTATAGGTGTATTAAGGATTCAACCTTTCAACAGTGACGAGTGGGCTACACCGGAAAAAATACAGCTTTTAGAATCGTGTGCCAATCAAATGGCCCTAGCTATTGAAGTGGATAGCTTACAGGAAGAGTCGCATAAAAATAAAGCATAAATTAGAAAACATGGAACTTTGAATCCATAGTTACTAATCTTAACTTAACACCATTACTGTACACCTTAGTCTGGAAAATATTTCTAAATTGCAATACGATAATGGTTATCTAGGTAAAAAGGATTTACTCATGATCATTGCAACCTTACATGCAGCAGGAAATGAAACTCGAGTAGCGATTACGCCTAACTCAGCGAAACAACTCATAAAATCTGGATTTGAAGTCAGCTTAGAAAAAAATGCTGGCCTGGCGGCAGGTTTTGGAGATCACGATTATGAACAAGTTGGAGTAACTATCAGCGACAGTAAGAAAAATATTCTTACAAATGCGAACATTCTTCTGTGCATTAATGAACCCAACTC
Source organism: Legionella longbeachae (assembly GCF_004283175.1). Lineage (GTDB taxonomy): Bacteria > Pseudomonadota > Gammaproteobacteria > Legionellales > Legionellaceae > Legionella > Legionella longbeachae. Next base: position 180,431 of record NZ_RXNW01000002.1, on the reverse strand, counting down.
CGAAGAGCTGGAAGGTTTATCACAGGGTGCTATTGTCATTGGTCATATTGATAATGATCCACACAGTCACTTAATCTCTTGGTGTAAAGAAAAGCAAATTACATTGTTGTCAATGAATCTTATTCCTCGTATCAGCCGGGCTCAAAGCATGGACAGTCTCTCATCTCAAGCCAATTTAGCAGGATATAGAGCTGTTCTGGAAGCAAGTACTCAATTTAATCGAGCTATCCCAATGATGATGACCGCAGCGGGAATGATTCAACCTGCTAAAGTACTTGTTCTTGGTGCAGGTGTAGCAGGCTTACAAGCCATAGCCACAGCCAAACGCTTAGGGGCTGTAGTTTATGCATTTGATGTACGGCGTGCTGCAAAGGAACAAGTTGAAAGTTTGGGGGCTGAATTTATAGAAGTCAACCAAGAGCACGACAGTGAAACAAAAGGTGGTTATGCCTCTGAAGTAAGCGAAGAATATAAAAAGTTACAAGCAGAGCTTATTGACCAATACGCTAAATTATCTGATATTGTGATTTCAACAGCATTAATTCCTGGTCGTAAAGCACCCGTTTTATTGTATAAACACACTATAGAACAAATGAAACCCGGATCAGTTGTCGTTGATCTCGCAACTTCTCGGGGTGGAAATTGTGAAGTAAGTGTTATTGATAAAACCATCAAACATGGGGAAGTAACCATCATCGGTTTCAGTAACCTGGCAGGACTGGTCCCAGCAACGGCAAGCGAACTCTATGCAAATAATTTAGTTCATCTTATTCATCTCCTGGCCGCAACGCCTCCTGAAATCACATTAAACCCCAACGATGAAATTATCCAACAAGCAGTGCTTTGCCATCAAAATCAATACCTACCGTTTCAGGTCAGAAAGGAGACTCAAAATGCATGAAATGAATAGTTTAGGAAACCCCTATATTGCGATACTCACTATTTTTGTATTAGCCTGTTTTGTCGGATATTACGTGGTTTGGAAAGTTACCCCAGCACTCCATACCCCTTTAATGTCTGTAACCAATGCAATATCCAGTATTATTGTTTTAGGTGCCCTCATTGCTGCAGGAAGTCAATTCATGGGAAAAATAACCTGGATAGGTGGCTTAGCTATATTTATTACCTCAATTAACATTTTTGGTGGTTTTGTGGTAACACAGCGCATGCTACGGATGTATAAAAAATAGAATAAAAATTTTATCTTACTTACAACAGAGCAGTAAATTAAGGATGATTTCTCATGACGACCCTGGTTCCCTTATTTTATCTTTTAGCAGCAATATGTTTTATCTTGGCACTTAAAGGCCTGGCCAGCCCCGCTTCTGCAAGAAGAGGAAATCTATTGGGAATTACGGGTATGATTCTCGCAGTAGGCTCGACATTAATGATGCCTTCAACATATCATCAATTCCTACTGATAAGTTTAATGATTGCAGGTGGAATAATCGGCACCTATATTGCCCTTAAAATTAACATGACTGCTATTCCACAATTAGTCGCCGCTTTCCACTCATTGGTTGGAATGGCAGCAGTACTTGTTGCATTCTGTGCCTTCTTATCCCCTGATTCCTTTCATATAGGCGCCCCTGGCGCAATCGCCAAAGCCAGCCTAGTGGAAATGAGCCTTGGTTTAATTATAGGGGCTATCACCTTTTCTGGATCTGTAATTGCTTTTATGAAACTACAAGGAGTTATGTCTGGGATCCCTATCAAGCTACCAAACCATAATACCATCAACCTTTTGAGCGCGTTGGGGACACTTGTTCTGTTTGTTTTATTTTTGATAAATCAAACGTTCACTCTTTTTTGCATTATGGCTGCATTGGCTTTTTTACTTGGTGTATTACTGATTATCCCTATCGGTGGCGCTGATATGCCAGTTGTAATCTCCATGCTTAACTCATACTCTGGATGGGCGGCTGCAGGAATTGGATTTACCTTAAGTAATCATTTACTTGTGATTACTGGGGCACTAGTAGGTGCCAGTGGAGCAATTCTCAGTTACATCATGTGCGTAGGAATGAATCGTTCTATTTTCAACGTAATTTTTGGTGGTATTCAAACATCTGAAAAACAATTGCAAGCCAATGCCACAACTGAATCCCGATCAGTACGACAAGGAAATGGTGAAGATGCCGCATTTCTTTTAAGTAATGCCAAAGATGTCATCATTATCCCTGGTTATGGTATGGCAGTGGCACATGCACAACATGCTGTCAAAGAATTAGTAGATGCGTTAGAACAACGCAATATTAGAGTTCGCTTTGCAATTCATCCTGTTGCTGGTCGTATGCCCGGACATATGAACGTATTGCTTGCGGAAGCCAATATTCCTTATGATCGAGTTTTTGAACAAAGTGAAATTAATCGTGATTTTGCAAGTTGTGATGTCGCCTATATTATTGGAGCAAATGACATAACCAATCCTGCGGCAAAAACAGATCCAAGCTCGCCCATTTATGGCATGCCTGTTTTAGAAGTTGAAAAAGCAAAAACTGTTTTATTCGTCAAACGAAGTATGGCACCTGGCTATGCCGGTGTAGAAAATGACTTGTTCTATCATGACAATACATACATGCTTTTTGGCGATGCTAAAGCAATGACCGAATCTATTGCTAAAGCGTTAGAAACATTATAAATAAGATTGTTCATGGTATAACTCATTTAATGTCAAGGTATACGATCGCTCCCGGAACGGAAAATGATTTAAACTTATGCAGCCGATAATTAATCAAAATAGATTAATCGCGTCAGTCCATATAATGTTATTACGTCCCGAGGATCATCCGAGAGATCCAGAAGCCACCCCGAATTGCTCGAATCTGTAGACAATCGGCTATACGTCGCGGTAAAAAGCGGCATGCTCATCAAGAGATTGCAGGTGCATAAAAAAAATATCCCTCATAATTTTTAGAATCATTTTGCAGGATAAAAAGTGGAATAATAACCGATATTTTTCATATATTTTTTTAATGAATATTAATTTGCCATGAAAGCAAAATAAAGGTATCTTAGACTATTAATTTTCATTATGGAGTGAATTAATGTTAAAAAAATTTGGATTTGGCGTATTATGTATTATGACCTCTTTAACTACTAATACTTATGCAATGGAAAGTCATGCACTCCAACAAGGAGTCACTATTGAATATGAATTACCTAGCAATGATCCCCAAGAGTTCGCTAATCCTATGTACTGGGCAATAGTAGCAAAGTGTAAAATTATTACAGAAGATGAAAATAATGATCTTTTAGTAGAAGCATTAGCTAAACAAGGAAAAGTCAATGAGACTCCTTTATCTAAAGGGCAGGTTTTACAAATTACTGTATACCCACACCAGATTCTGAAACTTAGTGCCGATTCAGGAGCAAAAGTGAAAATCACTAATTTAGGCCAGCATACAATAAAAGCTAGTTGTACGACCTAATTTACGAATTCAAAGAAAACCCATCGTTCGGGTAACACCCCTGATGGTCAGCAAATTATTTTCCAGACCCTCCGCTTTGCGGAGGGCGACGTTCGATAAACTGATAGCTATACTCAGTATATAAATACATTCCATGCCTTAATGGTGCAATAGGGTTAATCTTTTCAAGCCATGTAGCACACGCTCTTTTAGCAGATACTTATAATATGAAGCATGGATCAAGAGTATTATAATTATCTAAAAGATCACGTATTTTTATTAATCGATCAATCTGCTCTCGGTTCTTTTCTATATTTTGGTCATTTTTATCTAAAATTTTTGCATTCAGTGCAGACCATACAAAATTTATTGGTATTTTATTAGAGGCATCTTTAGCCATGGGATCAGCTCCGTGTTCTAAAAGCCAATTAACAACCAATGGTAAACCACGACGAGCCGCTGTATGGAGTGGGTAATATTGTTTACTGTCATTTGAAGGTTTATTAAGGTCTATTTCTGTTTGATAAAGCTCTTCTATTATTTCAAGCATGTCGTGCTGCGTGTCTACACGACACTTAAGAACTGCCCAATGTAACGGTGTGACAAATCTATTTGTATGTATATTTAAGTCTATTTTTTAATAGACACCTCTTGAAGAATCTCCTGCACTTTTGTTTTATCAATTTTGCTAATTGCATCAAGAAGATGAGATATGATCTCTTCATTATTTTTAAAAAACATCAAAAATCCACTTTAATTTTAGATTAATAGTATCCATGATGAAGGTTATCACGAAGGAGTTAATGCTCTCGAGTTGCATGAAACTTAATTTTCGGGTATCGCTCTTCAGCCATAGTTAAATTAACACGAGTAGGAGCGAGATACATTAATGCATCGCTTCCATCTAATGCTAAATAATCATGTGCCTTAGTGCGAAATTCACTCATTGCTTTATCATCATCTGAGTAAACCCAACGCGCACAAGCTACATTAACTGATTCATAAATACAATCTACTTTATATTCATGTTTCAAACGATGAGCAACAACATCGAATTGCAATACTCCTACCGCACCTAAGATTAGTTGGTTGCTGTTTAATGGTCGAAATACCTGGGTTGCCCCTTCCTCGGACAGCTCAATTAAGCCTTTTAGTAAAGCCTTGCTCTTTAAAGGATCCTTTAAACGAACCAAACGGTAAAGCTCTGGAGCAAAATTAGGAATACCAGTAAATTTTAATTGCTCACCTTGAGTAAAGGTATCACCAATCCGAATCGTACCATGATTGTGTAACCCGATAATATCTCCCGGCAAGGCCACTTCCGTATGTGATCGATCTCCTGCCATAAAAGTCAATGCATTGGAAATTTGTATTTCTTTACCAATACGCAAGTGACTTAATTTCATCCCTTTTTTATAAGCTCCGGAGCATATACGTAAAAATGCAATTCGATCCCTGTGCTTTGGATCCATATTTGCTTGTATTTTAAATACAAACCCAGAAAAAGGCTCTTCATTTGGAGATACTACTCGCTCCTGGGCATTTCTTGGTTGAGGACTTGGGGCATAGCGCACATAATCATCCAGTAACTCTTTGATTCCAAAATTATTAATTGCCGAACCAAAATAAACAGGGGTCATTTTTCCTGCCAAATAATCCTGCAAATTAAATTCATGCGAGGCTCCCTTCACAAGCTCAATTTCCTCACGTAATTCTTGCGCACTCTCCCCTAATATCTCATCTAATTGAGGGTTGTCTATTCCTTTAATCTGCATTGCATCTTGTTTTTGTGCATTTTTCCCCGCTTGATAAAGGTAAACGACATCTTCATAACGATGATAAATACCTTTAAAACGCTTTCCCATACCAACAGGCCAGGTCACAGGGGCACATTGAATCCCCAAAACAGATTCAACCTCATCGAGCAAATCAATAGGATCACGGCCTTCACGGTCCAGCTTATTAATAAAAGTCATAATTGGAGTATCACGTAAACGACATACTTCCATTAACTTTACTGTTCTATCTTCTACCCCCTTGGCCACATCAATCACCATGAGCGCCGAATCTACCGCAGTTAAAGTTCGATAAGTATCCTCAGAAAAGTCCTCGTGGCCTGGGGTATCGAGTAAATTCATGACGTGATGATTATGTATAAACTGCATTACAGACGTAGTAATAGAAATACCTCGTTCCTTTTCCATTTCCATCCAGTCTGAAGTGGCATGTCTATCTGCCTTGCGCCCTTTAACAGTACCCGCTAATTGAATTGCACCCCCAAATAGAAGCAGCTTCTCAGTTACAGTAGTTTTACCTGCATCAGGGTGGGAAATAATTGCAAAGGTTCGTCTTGTATTAAAATCCTGATAAAAATCGGACATGAAATTCTCTAAAATAAATATATTGTTTCGTATGTGGATTTTAAGCCATTCTTGAACAAATTCAAGACGAAACAATTGATGATCACCCAAATAATCGATATAACGAGAATGTAAACATGGTTATTGCCTCCAAAAATCTGTACAATTGTATCTATTTACTCTAAAAAGTTATGTCCGCTATGAAACGCTGTCCTTGGGTTGGAATCAACAAACCTTATTATGAGCATTATCATGATACAGAATGGGGTATCTCAGTTCATGAGGATCAAAAACATTTCGAAATGCTTATTCTCGAAGGTGCACAGGCAGGTTTAAGTTGGGAAACAATCCTCAAACGCCGCGAAACATACCGTAGTGCATTTAAACAATTTGATCCTCACGCTGTGGCCCATATGACGGATGAGGAGTTAAAAAGTTTACTCACTGATCCTGGTATAATCCGCAATCGACTTAAAGTTTTTTCAGCTCGCAAAAATGCCAGGGTATTTCTCGAAATCGTACAAAAATTTACTTCTTTTGATAATTATGTTTGGCAGTTTGTAAATGGAAGTCCAAAGATTAATTATCCCCATAGTATGCAAGAGGTTCCCGCAACAACACCCGAATCAGATGCTTTATCCAAAGATTTGCAAAAAAGAGGGATGAGCTTTGTAGGCTCTACAATTATGTATGCGTATATGCAAGCGATTGGCATGGTAAACGATCATTTAGTTGATTGCTTTTGTAAAAATCATAATGTCTGAATTGCAATAAAGAATACCGCATAGGAACTACCAGCCTTATTTTTGCCGCTGCAATAAACATCATAGTACGATTCATATGACACAATACATGCAATGTCACTGACTCACATTGCCACGTGATACCCTGCAATATTATTTGCCAATGAAAAAATCCGTAAAGGACGCAATAATGCAACTAAGAAAAATAACCTAAGCAACAACTCAATGGATTCTTTGACTCATTTAAGTTTCTTCTTGATTATTGATACCCCCACTAAACATCGGGAAGAGCAAGCTAATTGCCTTTTAGTAGTGAAGCATGAAAAGTTAAATGTTCTTCAATAAAACTCGCAATAAAATAGTAACTGTGATCATAACCTTCCTGCATCCGTAAATTAAGATCAACTGAAGCATTCAAGCAGGCCTGCTGAAATAGCTCAGGTTTTAATTGTTCTTGCAAGTAAGGGTCTTGAGTTCCCTGATCTATTAATATCTTTTTATGTGGCCATCCCCTTTCTACAATGAGATGACACGCATCATACCCCCTCCATTGTTCCTCATCTTCACCCAAATAACCAGTAAAGGCTTTTTGTCCCCATGCACATTGAGTAGGGGCACAAATAGGAGAAAATGCAGAAACCGAACGGTATTTTTTTGGGTTTTTAAAAGCCAAAGTTAAGGCTCCATGCCCTCCCATTGAATGTCCAAAAATACCACATGCTTGTTCGTCAAGAGGGAAATATCGCTGGAGTAAATTAGGTAACTCCTCACACACATAAGTGGACATTTGATAGTATTTTTCCCATGGATCTTGCGTTGCATCCACATAAAAACCAGCCCCGATTCCAAAATCATAACTATCTTGATCTCCTGGCAAGTGAACTCCTCGAGGACTGGTATCAGGAGTAACCAATGCAAGGCCTAATTGAGCAGCCATACGTTGTGCACCCGATTTAGTAATAAAATTTTGTTCTGTACACGTTAATCCAGACAACCAATATAAGACAGGAACACATTGTGTGTGTATTTGTGGTGGCAAAAAAATTCCGAAACGCATCATACAATGATTTACTGAAGATTGATGTGCGTAAACCCGTTGAATACCTCCAAAACAATAGTGCTCTTCGATTAGATCAATAGTCATTTATTCAACTCAACAAAGATTAAAAAGTGAGAACTGTTCGAATAGATTCACCTTTATGCATTAAATCAAAGGCATTATTAATTTGTTCTATCGGTAAAACATAAGTAATTAAATCATCTATGTTAATCTTTCCATCCATGTACCAATCGACAATTCTAGGAACATCGGTGCGACCTCGTGCCCCCCCAAATGCTGAGCCTTTCCATACCCTTCCGGTAACTAACTGAAATGGTCGGGTTGAAATCTCCTGTCCTGCTCCAGCAACTCCGATAATTGTGCAGATCCCCCAACCCTTATGACAACATTCAAGAGCTTGGCGCATCAGTTTTACATCACCAACACATTCAAAACTATAATCAGCCCCTCCTTTAGTAAGCTCTACAAGATGTGCCACTAAATCATCACCAACTTCCTGGACATTAACAAAATCGGTCATCCCCATCTTTTGAGCTAAAGCCTGACGTTTGGGGTTAATATCAACGCCAACGATTTGTTCTGCTCCAACCATCCGAGCACCTTGAATTACATTAAGCCCAATACCACCCAAACCAAAAACAATAACTCGCGCTCCTGGAGTAACTTTGGCGGTATAGAGTACAGCGCCGATGCCGGTGGTCACACCACATCCGATATAACACACCTTGTCAAAAGGCGCATCTTTACGGATTTTTGCCACTGCAATTTCAGGTAAAACAGTATAATTTGCAAAAGTTGAAGTCCCCATATAATGAAATAATTTTCTACCATTAAGACTGAAGCGACTTGTTCCATCAGGCATTAGTCCCTGACCTTGTGTTGACCGAATAGCCTGGCAAAGATTTGTTTTCTGCGAAAGACAATAGTCACATTGGCGACATTCAGGAGTATACAGAGGGATGACATGATCCCCTGGCTTTAGAGAAGTTACATCAGGACCAACCTCAACAATAACACCCGCACCTTCATGGCCTAAAATCGTCGGAAAAATACCCTCTGGATCAGCACCGGATAAAGTAAAGGCATCTGTGTGGCAAACACCGGTTGCCTTAATTTCAATAAGAACTTCACCTTGTTTGGGGCCTTCTAATTCAACCATTTCGATTGCTAATGGCTTCCCAATCTCAAAGGCCACTGCTGCTTTTACTTGCATCCAAACTCCCCTATATATTCACTTTGAATAGGAATATCCACAAAATAATTAGATAATCGTAACACAATAACCATGTTGAAAAAAATTAATTTTTTTTAAATTAAGGCATTGAAATTAAAAAAGAAATTTTAGTATCGGCACTCTATCTGAAACTCTTGCCTGGTATGATCATTATTTATTTATTTTGAGTACTCTTTTATACTTAACTATTAGAGACACACTATCAATTTTTCGGAAAAAACAGGGCATGATCATTAATAGTGAATTTAAGCCTGCTAAATGGCTTAAAAATCAGCATGGGCAAACTCTGTTTCGAACTTTTACAAATCGATTACAAGCCCCTGTCAATTTTTGTGAGCGCGTTGAGTTACCGGATGGTGATTTTATTGATTTGGCCTGGAGTACGGGCAATTTAAATAACCATTCCCCATTAATTATTCTACTGCATGGATTAGGCGGTAGTATCAATTCAGCATACGTTGCCAGTTTATTTAATTCATTCAATAGATCTGGCTACCGAGCCGTTTTAATGAATCTTCGAGGAGCAAATGGCCCTAATCGTTTGCCGCGTTTTTACCATGGAGGTGATACGAGCGATTTTGCTTATGTTCTAAGTCAATTAAAATTGCGAGAACCTGCAACAAAAAAAGCTGTGGTTGGAATTTCATTAGGTGGTAACATACTCCTCAAATGGTTAGGAGAAACAGGCCAACAATCTTTAATTGATACAGCTGTTGCAGTTTCTGTGCCCTTTCAACTAAACACTGCCGTTCAAAAGATAAATAAAGGATTTTCTCGGGTCTATCAAACCCACTTATTGGAGCGATTGCGAAATCTTTTTTTACAAAAATTAAATATCATCAATCATCAGCTGACACTTACGAAACAAACATTACTGTCCATAAAAACACTGTATGAGTTAGATGAACAAATTACAGCCCCATTAAATGGTTTTTCGAGTGCTCATGAGTACTACCAGAAATCAAGTTCAAGGCAATACCTATGGAATATAACAACACCTACATTGATTATTCATGCTTTAGATGACCCTTTTATGACCCCTGATGTAATTCCAAAGCTTCATGAATTATCATCAGATATTCTTTTAGAGATAAGCCAGTATGGAGGGCATGTAGGGTTTATTGCGCAAAACACTCGATACTGGTTAGAAGAGCGCATCCCATTTTTTTTGAAAGATCACTTGGATTCATCTTCTTGATTATTACTTAAAAGAAGGAATAACATTTTTTTGAAATAGTTAAGAAAAGCCAAAGTCCCAACCTCTTCTACGACTTGCATCACTTTATTGCCCCATTGTTTACGTTCGGTTTTCCACCCTATAAAAAAGGCAGAAGCAATAAGAACTACGACTCCCAAATGATAATGAGTTAATTTACTTTGAACAAAATACTCTTTATGCTCCGTCAGCTCTTTCTTCTGACCTTGCAACACTTTATCCATCTGAGCAATTTGTGCAATGATCTGTTTTCTTGAGTTTTTCATGCTCAGTACTCTGTTGTGAAAAATATTCTCTGGTTTTTTGAAAACTCATATTAGTTAAATTATAAGACAGGTATTTAGTCAGTCCTAGCAATAGCCCTATATTCAGCAGTAAAATGAGAAAAAGGGCTAAAACAAGGCTTTCAGAAGACAATGCAACAAAATATCCTAGTAAAAACATTGCAGTTAACCACACAGTGATAAATATTACTAACAGCATGCATATATTCAACAATAAAGGAAAAACACTAAGCCCAGCCAACCTGGCCTCAAGACGAAATACAGACAATACTGTTCTAATAGTAGATATTTTTGCTGCAATAAGAGCTTCTAATTGTTTGAAAGCTTCCATTATTTTTTCATAAGCTTGGATAATAAAAATCCTATCCCACCAGCAATCAAAACAGAAGATAATGGATTTTCTTGTATCTTCTTTAATATATGATCGGAATACTCTTTAATGCTCTCTTCCACATCGGTTGCCTTATGAATTCCCTCTTCGTAAAGGTTATTAACTTTCTTTTTTCCTTCTTTTAATAATTGACTGGCGGCTGCTTCTATGTGTTCTTTTGGTGTGTATACTTGATTTTCATTAGAGCTTTTCATGTTAATACCCTCCTTAGCATAAGTCCATTGATTCAAAATAGTATGTATAATATTAACTATAGTTATTGGAATAGATAAATCAATAAATTTTATTGCAAATGACTTCTAGCCATTCCTCTATATAAGAACGGTTCAAGACAACTTTTTATTTTTAAATCAATTTTTACATCAATCCAATTTATTTGCCACAAAATAAGGTGGGGATTATTTTGCATTCATCACTTGATTGAAAATAAGTCTTGCCAGTCGTTGTAATGGTACATGATTAGTATTTGTGAGAATGATGATGCTCACATGATCATCAAGATGTCGCTCTATCCAACTGCTGTAACCTCTTATAGCCCCATTTTTGAATGCGCGATGCTTGCCATTGATAGAAGACACTTGCCATCCTAAAGACCAAGCCCAGTTTTGATTACCAGCAGGTTCCCCGTTTGTTAAACGGACTGGTGTCCACATTTGACGATAAGCGGCGGGTGTTAATATTTTTCCTGCAGACATAGCATTATCCCATTTTGCCATATCACTGATATTTGATACGACTCCACCAGAACCTCCCATCTGCTGCCATGACTTTTGATTGGGATTGGGAATAATCTGTCCCTCTTTAGTTTGATATCCTGTTGCCAAATTTGGTGGAAAGAGTGAGTTGGGTAACCCTGTATGATTCATACCTAAAGGAATAAAAATGGTGTGTGATAAATAATCAATTAATGATTGGTGACTTACATTTTCAATAGCACGTCCCAACACCACAAAACCGAAATTATTGTAGGCTACTGCGGTTCCAGGTTGAAATTGCATATTTTTCTTTGCCAGTTCTTTCCATTCTTTTATCCAAGGTAAATGTGGCCCGGAATGTTGAGGAATACCACTGGAATGAGACAGTAATTGTATAATAGTCACATTACGCCATTGCTGGGGAGCTTTAGGCACATAGTCCAGGATAGAGTCACTCAAATTCATTTTTCCTTCTTGTACCAAGGTCATAAGCGCAAAAGAAGTAATTACTTTAGAAACCGAACCAATACCAAAAAGTGTTTTTTTATCTACAGGGGTTTTTGTTGCAAGATTGGCGTAACCATACCCTCTAATGAGGAAAGGCTTGCCATCTTTGAGTACGGCTAAGGATAATCCAGGAACATTATTATTTTGCATAAAAACGGTTACTGTATGATCAATCTTTTGCTTTATTACTTCTGGAGCTGCATTGGTAAACTTACAAGGTAAAAAAATAGTCAGGCAAAGTAGAAGTACTAAATTTTTTGTTAACATATTTAAATTACACTTTTGTGGGTCAGGATTCGGATATTTTTTATGCACCAAAAATTATTTTGTAGTCCTTCAATTTATCCAGTCGAAAACATCATCTAAAAAATAACAGAAATAATTTAGATCAACTATATTTTATTTATCCTAGGATATCTCTTCATGAGAGTAAACAGCTGCATCACCTTCTCCTTATAGTTGTTATTTTAAGGGAGTGGTTTGTGATCCATAACATATAGAAAAGGGAGATAAATATGTTGAATATTGATACAGAAACCATTTGTGATCTTCTTGATAAAGCACGGCAATTTCAAGCTAAGGAAGAAGTTAGTTTTCCCGAGGAAACAGCTGAAATGGACTCACTTTATGTTTTGGCTGATCATCAAGACGACCCAGTATATCAAGAAGTAGTTGAATACATTGATGATTTACGTCCCGATCAGCAAGCAACTTTAGTCGCATTAATGTATTTAGGTCGTGGCGATTATAGCCAAGATGAATGGGAAGATGCCTTTAATTTTGCGCAGGATGAATTAACAAAATGCACCGGCGAATATTTATTATCAAGGCCGTCAGTAGCAGATGATATTGAACGGGGATTAAATATATTGGGTATCTCCTACCGAGAATAATTTAATCCTCGATAACAAATCAGAATATGGCTCTAAACTTTTTCTCTTTATTGATCCATCGAAATGGATTGTATCGTTGCCCCCTAATTTCTTTATCCATATAGGGTTATGTCACTTGCTTTTTCCAAATAAAAAGAGTTCTTGTCAAATTATACTGCTTTATGCAATGATTATTATTGAAACACTTCGATGATGATTATGACACAATGATAATTTTAGGAGGGGCTAAGATGAAGCGATTTTTTACAATGAATAAGGGAATTATAACACAAAAAAAAACTCAACCATTTTTATCCTCTCGAGCTTTTTCCCAATCAATCCTTTCCGCAGGCGAAAATAATTTATTACCAATTCCTAAAATAAATAAAAAAATGGCCTTGAGCCCTGCTACAAAAATACCCGATTCAAGTTTTTTTGAAAAATTAAAAAAAGAAGAACACAAACAATTTTCACACAAAAGACGCAGTAGATTTAGTTATAACGACAACCAAAGCGCCGCACTTTCATTACCTTATTCAAATGATCAATTAGTTACGAAACAAAATGATCCAGAAGAACTTCTAGCACTCTCAAAAGCATCAATAATTGAGCATGCGAATCGACGGGTTGATTTGTTTTTTTACACATTAATTGCTTATTATAAAACATATTTTTTCCCAACATATACGCAAACTACATTACAATATGGTAGAGGCCGAACAATCGATGATGGATGCATCACTGAAGCATGTCATAGCAGCTTCACTCCTTCATTACTTGACAATACCATCTATCAAAACAAAGAAACTGGAGAAAAACTTAAAAGTTTGTTGTCTAATACACACTTTCTGGATAACTTAAACTCAACTGTCGAGTTACCCTCATTTGTTAATGATCTCGATGATGTGTTAGAAAATACCTGCAGACCGCAATGCTTAGAAATTATTCGCCGCACGTCTATTGGTGAAATTAATCCCATTGAAGGATTAACTATTTTTCTCAAAATGATGCATGAAGTTTTGCGAGATCTTAAAGAAAAAGCTGAGCCTAAAACCACATCATGTTTTTCACAGCACTCTTTTCTAAAACAAAAATCAATAAATCCTGTCTTAATTGATCTTGTAACAACTGGAACATTATCGGATACATTTTCTGATGAAACGCAGACAGTTACTGATGAATACATTCAACTTTTATTGAGAATGAAACCCGAAGAAAAAAAACTATGTGAAAAAAAAGGGAATAAAGAAAAAGCATACTTAAAAAAAATAACAGAGATACAAGAAGAAATTTTGTATTCAAAAAGCGATCAGATTTTAATAAAACCCAATTAAAAATAGCTCACTTGCATCGCAGCAATAAAATAACAGTCGTAGTGATGCAAGGAGTCTCCTATTATCTTACTTCACCATGATTCAAGTAAAGGATATTACCTATGGCGAAATTTTTTTTATTTGCATAAAATGATATTTTTACTGCAACTATAATCACTTTTACCCTGGCGGCTATTTATGGATATTCATACAGTTGTTGAAGCGCAGAGAAAATTCGCTATGGCAGGGCAAGCTAAAAAGATTCTTTTCCGAAAGCAGCAACTGCAAAAATTAAAGGATATTCTCAAGCAAAAAGAACAAGAACTTTTTCAAGCTCTTTATGCAGATATTAAAAAATCTCAATTTGAAACCTATTTGACTGAGCTTGCATTGATATATCATGAAATTGATAAAGCCATTAAATATGTCGCCAAATGGTCAAAACCAATAAAAATAAGAACAGGATTGGTAAATCAACCTGGGAAAAGTTTTATCCTTCCTGAACCTTATGGGACTACATTAATTATTGGAGCATGGAATTACCCCTACCAACTTACTTTAAGCCCTTTAGTCGCAGCGATAGCTGCAGGAAATACCAGCATTATTAAACCCAGTGAGTTAACAAAAAATACATCATCTGTAATCGCTCAAATTATCAATCAAAATTTTGATTCTGACTATCTTCATGTAGTAGAAGGTGGTGTTGAAATCACTCAAGAACTTCTCAGCCACCGTTTTGATAAATTATTTTTTACTGGAAGTACAGCTGTAGGGAAAGTTGTTGCTAAAGCCGCAGCAGAACACCTAACGCCTGTAACGCTCGAATTAGGTGGAAAAAGTCCATGTATTGTTTTTAGTGATGCGGATCTGAAAACTTCCGCGCAGCGCATTGTCTGGGGCAAATTTTTAAATGCGGGTCAAACATGTATTGCACCTGATTATCTTCTTGTCGAAGATTCAATCTATCATCCTCTGTTAGCAGAGCTAAAAAACCAACTCAATAAAATTATAGGCCCGAATCCTATTGATAGTGAAAGCTATGTACGCATTATTGATCAAAAACACGTACAGCGCTTGAAAAAACTTATAGACCCACAAAAAGTATATGTAGGTGGCCAAGTCATCGAAGCAGAAAATTACATTGAGCCAACTATTCTAAAGGATGTGGATTTCACAGATGAAATTATGAAAGAAGAGATTTTTGGCCCTATTTTACCGGTAATTCCATTTTCAGAACTAAAACCCATTCTTCAAGAACTAAAAGCACGCCCACGTCCCCTAGCACTTTATGTCTTTGGAAAAAATCAGCAACTGCCAACCCAAGTCATCCACGAAGTTTCTTTCGGTGGAGGTTGTATTAATGATGTACTGATGCATATTTGTGATTCTAACCTTCCTTTTGGTGGAGTTGGGGAAAGCGGGATGGGAAGTTACCATGGTGAGGCAGGCTTTAAAAGCTTTAGTCACTTCAAGAGCATTGTGAAAAAATCCTTTTGGTTTGAGCCACCAATTAAATATAAACCTTATAATCAACTTAAATTAAGAATAATTCGCGCGCTGTTAGGTTAATTTACTACAAAGTAAACATGCTATGAAATTGCTCATTAATAGGGCTTGGGGCTTATTATTAGTGTCCTTTGTTTGTCAAACAACACATCCAGAAACACAAAGTTATGGGAGCTTTTGGTTAACCGGAACCTTTATAGGCCCCATAACTCGAAACCATGAGAAATGGAAATATTATCTCGAACCGCGATTAATCGTGCTGGATGACCGCTATGGCCTTAGTGAACTCCATTTTTATTACGCCACTGGATACCAACTTAGCTCTAAATTCACTCCTTATATAGGTGCAGCTTACTTTTTATCTGAAAATACGGAAGGCGTTATTTCTCATGAAAATGTGATCTGGCAGCAGTTTTTATGGAATATTTATAAAACTGATTTTGTTAACATATCGAATCGCTCTCGTTTAGAGGAGAGAAAAAATACACTTCACTATGAATGGGCAACGCGCTTAAGAGAGCAAATAACTCTTAAAATCCCTGTGCATAATACAAAATACTCTCTTGTAACCTTCGATGAAAGTTTTTTAAATTTTAATCATCCACCATGGGTAAGTGATAAATTTTTTGCTCAAAATCGTTACTTTTTTGGTATAGGCAAACAACTGTCTACAGCCACAAATCTGGATATTGGATATATAAATCAGATTAAATTCGAACGTCAAAATTTGAAAATTTTAGACAATGGTTTGTACATTAAACTTAATGTGAGTCAATAAATTGAAGCCTGGCTTATCCTTTTAGCAGAATTCTCACGCTAGCATAGCTTAACTTTTATTTACGCCATCAATTTCCCTGCTCTTTAAAAAACCTAGATAAATAAAAATTTAAAACAATATTTTTTTCTTATCAAAATGAATCATATAAATTCACTTTTACAAATAAAAATTCTACCTTGTAGATGACCAATAATAGGTCTATAACTTTAAAATAACAATGAGAATTAAATATGGCAGAGAAGACTAGAGACAAAGCTGTTTATCATCAAAAATCTACAGGTCTCCTATCTGTGGATTCAAATACACTAATTCTCACACATATTATCAAAGCCCTACCCGGGAGTGTTTATTGGAAGGATACAGAAGGAAGATATTTAGGATGCAATGATACTATGCTTGAAATGGTCGGAATGAATTCAGTAATAGGTAAAACCGATTTTGACATGCCATGGGTAGAGTCCGCTGAAACAATACGCAATAATGACCTAAGGGTAATGGAGCTAAATTCTTCTTTAGAAATGGAAGAAACAGCAACCTTAGCTGATGGGCAACAAGTTACCGTATTAACTAAAAAAACTCCGTTAAGAGATGATCAGGGAAATGTCATAGGTATTATTGGTGTCTCTTTGAATATTACCCACCGCAAACAAAGAGAAGAACGTCTTCGTTCAAACCAAGAAAATACTCAATCTACATTAGAAAACATTATTGCGCATATGCCGGGTCATGTTTATTGGAAAGATAAAAATGGCGTTTATCAAGGATGTAATAATCTTCAAGCACAAAGTGCTGGATTGCAATTTGGCTATGAAGTTGTTGGAAAAACTGACTTCGATTTACCCTGGGAAAAAGAGCAAGCAGAGTTGATTCGCAAAAATGATCGCCAAATTTTGGAAACTGGAGAAACAGAAGTGATTGAAGAAATCATTCAAGTAAAGGGAAAAGAAGCCATTTTTTTAAGCCATAAATCACCAATACGCAATAAAAATGGTGAAATCATAGGCGTATTAGGGATGTCTGTTGACATTACCGAGAGAAAAAAAATCGAAGCTGAGCTAAATATTGCTAAAGAAAAGGCTGAAACAGCAAATCGTGCCAAGACAGAGTTTCTTGAAAATATGCGCCATGATATTCGTACCCCACTAACTGGCATTGTCGGGTTCTCCGACATCATTAAGGAGGAAGCTCAAAATCCTCGCATCAAAGAATATGCAGATAACCTGGTAGCCTCCAGCCATGCTTTACTTGATTTTATGGATGAAGTTCTTGAAGCAATCCATGTAAGCTCGGGCGAAATACCTAGAGTGAAAAAAAAATTTGAATTACAAAACCTATTACAACATTTGATTGATTTAAATAAAGCTAAAGCATTTTCTAAGCATCTTGAGTTATCGCTTGATTTTGATAAAAATATCCCTAAATATCTCATTGGTGACAATATTCGCATTCATCGAATTATACTCGAGCTGCTTACTAATTCGTTAAATTTTACTGATTCCGGTTTTGTAAAATTGACAGCTCAACTTGCCAAACAAGAAGGTCGTGAAGTCATTCTGAAGTTTATAGTAGAAGACACTGGTATAGGTATTCCCCAAGACAAACAACAAGAAATTTTTCTTCAATTCAAAAAACTCACCCCTTCTTACAAAGGAATCTATAAAGGAGCGGGTCTTGGTCTTGCAGTGCTCAAACAATTTGTTGATGAGTTAGATGGAGAAATTTATGTCAAAAGTACTGTTTCCAAAGGAACAATATTTACCTGCATCATCCCATTAAAAATGGCTCTTTTAGAAGATGATACTGGTGTTGACCAAGATTTTGCTGATCTAAAAAAGATAAATCTAAAACATAAGACGGAAAGCAATATCAATAAATCCGATATCACAACATTGTTTCAACACCGAATTTTAGTCGTTGAGGACAATCCAATTGCACAAATTGTAGCGAAAACATTCCTCAATCAGTGCGACTGTCATGTAGATATAGCTATTGATGGGCAATCTGCCTTAACCTATTGGAGACAAAATAAATATGATTTGATATTTATGGATATAGGTTTACCCGACATGGATGGTTATCAAGTAACGCATCACATTCGTGTACAAGAAATTGCGAAAAATCTCCATACCCCAATCATTGCCCTAACAGCCCATGTAGGGGATGAAAACAAACAACGATGTATTGAGTCAGGCATGAACGCGGTCATCAATAAACCATTAACCCCTAAAAATTGTCGTGATATTTTGAATACTTTTATTCCTTCAATACAAACTCCCAAGATCGAAGCCGCTGATTTATCTAATTCAGAAGCACGTTTTTTTGACCTTTCCGCATTTCCAATATTCGACATTAAAGAAGGAATTAAAACAACTGGCACAGAAAAAACACTTTTTGACATGCTCAAACTTATGCTTGAATATTCATTAGCTGAAGACAGTTCTATGCTAAAAAAAGCACATGCTCAAGGTGATTGGGAAGAAGTGCAAAAATTTGCTCACAAAATAAAAGGCGGCGCTATATATGTCGGTGCCACCCGCATGAAAATTGCTTGTCAATATCTAGAGAATTGCTGGAAAAATGGCCAACATGAATTATTAGAGAAATTATATCAACAAGTTCTTCAAGTAATTGATGAAAGTCAGACTGAAATTAGTTCATGGATAAAAGACAGGAAACTCTAAAAAATCACTTTGTTATTGCAACGACCATTTTATACTTCAAACATAATAATTACTTAATATTTCTACATTATAATGGCTCCATATAACTACAGAGTGAGTCTAAACATGCCTTTTAGAATAGATAATCCTGGTGGTGGTGATTGTGGATTTTATGCTTTCGCAATAGGTTTAATCCATGTAATTCAACAAGAATATTATTCTAGTGGAAAAAGCAAAACTTTTAATCGCTGGAAAAAAGAAGGTCTTGGCATGAGTCTTCAAGACATCCTGGCTATAGACTTAGATTGGTTAGCTTGTTTACCTTACAGTTACAAAAAAGATCAGCTAATTGCACTACAAATGTCTTTAAGAAACATTACGGTTAATGTCAATAAAGAAGATCTGTTAAACCGAACATACATAGAATTAACCTCAAATGAGGAGCAAACTAAGGTTGAAGGTTCAATTGTCTATGGCAAATTCATGGAGTTAGTACAATTTTATTTAAGAAGAAACCGCAGCTTAGAGCAGATAAGCCAGTATAATGAATTAGCATTATCTCCTGAGGTGTTGCAATTAGCGCAAAATACCGCTCGTTCACTTCAACCAATACTTAGAGGGCAACCCTTTGACAAAGCACAAAAAATCGAAAATGCTTATGTGAAAGAAGCGCTGTTAATTGACGTACTGTCTATGAACAGCAGAAATTCTCATTCTATTATTTTAAACGGAATTGAAAAAATTAAGCATAGGGGAAGATGGGCCACGCATAGTGATTTAAATGAAATTGCAGATAGACTAAAAGTAAATCTCCATGTTGCTGGTCAAATTAATGGCACCCCTATCCCTGGTTATCCCACAATCGCCTTAAATAATGAAGGCAATACGCATTGGACAACTACTGTCGAGCAATTATTCGAACATAAACCCCGGGAAATTTCTGCTAAGCGAGTTACTGAACAAACAGAATTAGTCCCACCAGAAAAACACCAAAAAACAGATCATGAGACATGGACTTATCCCTTAAAAACAAATCAAGTTATTGACACCCCGGAAGAAAACTATAAAAAGCATCTCGATAATCTCTTCGATGCAACGAAAAATCAACGTTTCTTTGCCACCCCAACCCGGAGTAAAATCAATGTTGCTTCAATTGATAATGCAAGGGCTACAGTAAAAGAAACTGATGAATCATTTGCTACCCGCTTACAAGAAGCAGAGCTACGACGAATTTTAAGCTACTAATTTTTCTTTTCCCCAAGACATTAAAAGTCTTGGGGGATAAAATCAATTTTTGCGTTATCTAAAAAATTTATTTTACTTATTCTATAATCCCAACTTTACTATTAATAATTGTAGTGAAACTTCTTCAGCGCCTTAAGGATAATTCTGATGCATCCTATTCAACGTTTCATTGATGCACAACAAGGCAAAGATTTTTATCCTTCCTACCAAAGCGCTTATGCAGAAATCAAAGCAGGCAAAAAACAGAGCCATTGGATCTGGTATATTTTTCCTCAACTAGCTGCCCTTGGATATAGTTCTACTGCTAAATATTTTGGCATAGTAGATCTGAATGAAGCTTGTGAGTTTATACAACATAAAGAACTTTTTAATAATTATTACGAAATGGCTCAATTAGTATTACGTCAACTTGAAAAAACTCCTATCACCGTATTAATGGGGGGAACAATTGATGCTCTAAAACTCACATCCAGCTTAACCTTATTTCGAGAAGCTGCTGCGTTTCTTTTAAGCCAAGGTGCTAACTACCACGACTTCATGAGCCTCATAGAATGTTGTGATCAACTTTTTAAAAAACTTTCAAATCAAGGTTATTTTCCATGCAAGAAAACTCAGCTTTTTGTTCAATCATGCTTACCCCAAAAATAATCATTTGAATTCAAATCCTGCCAAATCCGTTTAATGTTAATTTGTGCAGAAACAGATCGGAAAACATGGGAACAGAAAAAAATTAACTCATGAATAAGGATATAAAGTCATTCATCAGGCCCCAGACGAGACGCAAGTACAATAAGCTGAAGGAGTTTACTTGCCTGAGGGATTGGGTGGAACGAGCATACATTTTATATATAGAACTTAAAAGGCCAATACATAACAACTAATTCAAGAACTATAATGTATATACATCCTTTAATTAACGCAGGCTCTCAATAAAAAATACGGAGCATTTATCCATATTCGTTCGGATTACAGATCACTTACATTGACTTAAGGAACTTTTAGCTGGCCTCACACAAGCCACAGGCAAAAGTTGACGGGTGTGAGGAAGGTATAGGTACAGCGAAACGTCACCCTCTGCGCAAGCAGGGAGTCTCTGAAAGCGATGCCGCATGAGGAAATGTCCGGCAAGGCTTGTTATTTTTTGAGACCTCTCGCTGTTGTGGCAGGTGACAGGTATGATAAAAATTTAGGTACAAAAACGTCACCCTCTGCGCAAGCAGGGGGTCTGTGAAAGCGAGGTTGTAAGAGGAAATGTCCGGCAAGGCTTGTTGTTTTTGAGGTCTCTCACTGTTGCGGAAGGTGACAACAGGCGTGAGGGATTTAGGTACAGCGAAACGTCCGCCTCTGCGCAAGCGGGTGGTTTATTGACGCTATGGCTCAGGTAGACGCCTGACCCTAATTTGTTCCATGTTATTCTATCTCAACGATAATGGCGCTAATATATTTATTGATTAAATTGAAGGATGTTGATGAAACATTTAAAATAGAACATTTATGAGGTTTGCTTTGGTTTCTAACATTTACAGCAGTTCTTATTTAAAATTACCCGCTGATTTTTATGAGGTAATTAATCCCACACCTATTGCAAGTCCCTCTTTAGTTAAATTCAATCATGAATTGGCCTCTTTTCTTAGAGTGCCCCACATATCTCCTGCTAATGAGAAAAAATATCTACAATTTTATGCGGGAAATTGGATTCCAGCACATCTTAAGAGCATTGCATTGGCTTATGCAGGACATCAGTTCGGTT
Source organism: Legionella longbeachae (assembly GCF_004283175.1). GTDB lineage: Bacteria > Pseudomonadota > Gammaproteobacteria > Legionellales > Legionellaceae > Legionella > Legionella longbeachae. The sequence goes on along the minus strand of NZ_RXNW01000002.1, from coordinate 158,407 downwards.
ATTATGCACCTCTTTTAGGTGATGGTCGTGCAATTTTGCTTGGGGAAGCATGTAGCGAAGAAGGAAAACGATGGGATATTCAATTAAAAGGAGCCGGCAGAACAAAGTTTTCTCGAATGGGTGATGGTAGAGCCCCATTGGCCTCGGTTTTAAGAGAGTATCTCATCAGTGAAGCAATGAATGGTTTAAAAATTCCCACCACTCGTTGTTTGGCGGCGATTGCAAGTGAAGAGCAAATTTATCGCCAAAATGGTCCTGTACCTCTAGGTGTCTTAACTCGAATAGCTTCGAGCAGTTTACGAGTAGGTTCATTTGAATATGCGGCATCACTCAAAGAGCCTCATTTATTAAAATCATTAGCTCACTACGCACTCGAACGACATTATCCTGCACTTTTAGAAAGTGAAAATCCTTATCTTGAATTATTTAAAGCCGTTGTTGATCGCCAAGCCAGCCTCATTGCTGAGTGGATGGGTGTCGGTTTTATTCATGGGGTTATGAATACAGACAACATGACCATATCTGGGGAAACCATTGATTATGGTCCTTGTGCATTTATGGATGAATTTGATTTTGATACTGTATTTAGCTCCATTGATGTTACTGGTCGATATGCTTTTGGCAATCAAGCTTCCATTGCCAAATGGAATTTAGCTCAATTTCAGCATGCATTAGTGCCTTTATTTGATCCAAATGAAAAACAAGTGTTAACTCAATTACACGAGATATTGGATTCATTTAAAGATCGTTTTTATTATTACTGGGGTATAAAGGTAAGAGAAAAATTGGGCTTAATTGGTGAAAACAATCAGATTGCAGAATTAGTTAATAATTTTTTTAGTTTAATGCAGCAATATAAGCCTGATTTTACCAATACTTTTCGTCTTATGAGCAATGCAATTGACTCTCATAACGAACAAATAAATCTACTAAAAGCCCTAGGAGATCAACCCCAGAGTAAGCAATGGCTATCTGATTGGTTAAATCAAATCAAACAACAAGAGGTTGACCTCCAAAAAATAAAAAACAGAATGGATCAGGTAAACCCCGCTTATATTCCTAGAAATCATTTAGTAGAAAATGCAATAAAAGATTTTATTGAAAAAAAAGACAGCACTTTAATGGACACTCTTTTAACCGTATTGAAAAATCCTTTCCAACAACAAAAAAATACAGAACATTTACAATGTTTACCCTTAGCACATGAACGTGTATGCCAAACTTTTTGTGGAACTTAATAAAAATTTGTTAGCGCAGGCCCATTCTTTTTTGTGATGAGGTTCAAATACTCTCGAAAATATTGACACGCCATCGTTATTGGTTACCATCCAAATTGATCGATGCTTTCTTTGAGTTTTGGATGGAGGATTTGCTCAAAACCCGGTGCCAACTGCTGCAGTTTTTCTTTATTTTTAGCAACAAAAAAAGATGTGGTATGAAACAAAGCTGGGGTGATACCTTAAAACCAAAACGAACGTAGGCATTCGTATCTATCCTACTTAAAGTTGGATTTAATTTCCGATTTTTATCCTCAGCATCAACCAATATAACTTGCTCCACACAAGGATAGCGATTTTGAATGGCTTTACGTTGTTCGGGACTCATTTGATTTAATTCTTCAACCGATAAAGACACTCTTGCAACATTTTGGGGGATTGCGTTAAAAATAAGCGTTAATTCTTCTGCGCTCTTTTTCCAAAAATCATTCCCCTCTAAATCAAGCGAAGTCACCGTTTGCGAAATAGCTTCAAAGGCTTGAACCAACTCAGCCCTTGATTTTTTGTAAAGCACATTCCAGCTTAAATCAAGGGTGTTCACCCCTTTAGGAATGGCTGCAAAGGATTGGGCTAATTCTGTACCTGATTTTTCGTAAAAGTAATTCCTGCTTAGATCAAGAGTGCTCACCCCTGGTGGAATGGCAGCAAAAGCTTGTGTTACTTCATTCTCAGACATGGTTCCAAGGTTTTTTATGACGTAAATCATCTTTATTCTCGAGTAAATTTTGGGCTTTATGCTTTTAGTGCCAAAAATGAAGTATATCTCTAGCCAATTGAGACAAAACATATTGAAAAAATGAACAAAAACCGGTAAACAGATATCATCTCTTCGCTGGTATAAAGTACCAATATAAATACCTTGTCCTGATTTTTAGTATCAGTGACAAAGACATTCTAGGTATGCTTTATCTCAGCATCAAACCCGTTTATTCATGAAAACCAGGTAAGTACCAGTCCTCCGAAATATCCTTAAGGAGAAGATCAGTTGCAGTAATTAAAGGGATTTCAATTACTCCCTTTAATTATAGGGGCGATATTGTATTATATAGATAGTTTAAATTCTATTACGAATCTAACTGATCAAATAATAACTTAAATTACTTTTTGATAAAGAACTTCTTTTAATAGAGCACCACCTTCATAAAACTCTTCCAGTTTGGTTGCACTTGTTACTTCAAATCCCAGGGCATCGTAAAACTTCCGCGCTTGATGATTGTCTTCAAATACCCATAAAAGTACTTTTTTATATCCTAATCTCGTAAGTTCAGATATAGCAGCCATGCATAATTGAGTTCCCAATCCCTTGCGCCAATAATCAGGATGCAAATAAATTGCTTTAATTTCTCCCATTGAACCATCAGTACCAAAATTATGAAAAGCACCTATACTCGCAAAACCAACAATTTGCTGATTGATTTCAATGATTAATACTTTTACATCTTGCATTATTAAATCATGCCACTGTTGCGTCCGTTCTTGTAAGGATAGGTTTTGTAATATCGTTTCTGGAATAAAATCTTTGTACATCTTTTGCCAAGAATAGATGTGAATTTGTGCTATAGCCGCAGCATCTTCCAAAGCAGCTGTTCTAATCTTTGACGTTGTTACGTATTGAGTCATAATAAAAACCTTAGAGAAGTCTTTGCTTCTTTAATTTATTTTGAAATTTAATGTTTAAATGACCTATACCCGATATGCTATGTTAGAATGGAAAAATTGTCACTAAAAAGGATTTAAATATGGCCAAAACGAATCACTCAGATCAAATTATATTCAGTATGTTTGCTGTATTGATTGCAACCACTGTAAATGCAGGTACTGTGACTAGTGATATTTATACAACTAATGGAACTTCAGCAGGGAAAGTTGTTTTTGAAGACAGTCAATACGGTTTACTCATTAAACCCCAACTAACAGGACTACCGGCAGGTATTCATGGTTTTCATATTCACCAACATCCAGATTGTGGTGACCATGCTATGAATGCAGGGGGGCATTTAGACCCTGCAAATACAAACAGTCACCAAGGTCCGTATGGCCAAGGCCATCTGGGTGATTTGCCAGTACTAATGGTCGATAGTAAGGGAACCGCAATAACCCCTCTACTAGCACCTCGTTTAAAAACCAAAGACATTCAAGGACATTCTATTATGGTTCATGAGGGTGGAGATAACTATAGTGATAATCCTCCTTTGGGTGGTGGAGGTACGCGTATTGCTTGCGGAAAAATTTCTTTATAATCCCAGAATGATCAAAGTATCATTCTGTAAATAAAAATAAAAAGAGATGTATTATGCCTTATAGAGATAGTTTTTTTTCAAATGTCAGATACAGTTGGAATCAATATAATTCATTAAGAAATAAATATTCGCAATTGATTCCTATTCCTCAACAGTCCTACTTCAGGCCAATTAAAACTTTAGATGAATTTACCAGTTTACTGGCATGCCCCATTTATAACCCTCTTTGGTTAGGTATCAATGCGGCATTATTTTTCTTGAAAAGTTTGATTCATTTAATCGCAACTTTATTGTTAGTTGTTCCTGCCTTATTATTATCGGTTTTTAGCCCTAGTTCAGAAATTAGTTCCAGCACAAGCTCTGCATTTAAGCAATCTCTGGCAAATACAGTGGTTGATGCAACTATGGGTATTATTGCCACTTGTGCGGCGCTTGTTTCTCTTGTATTTAATCCTATTTACTTGATGACTCGTTGTCTCACTACAGTCGTATCTCATTTAAATGAAGTAACTGAATCGTGCTGTGATTTAAACATCGCTCGATTATGATTTATCAAATGACATATATAGGCTATAAAATGAAATGCCCATGAGTCACAAAGCAATTGGTTTATCACCAAATACGAGAGTGAGCTTCCCCACTCTCGTTTCATAATCCTAATTCATTATTTAGTGTGTGTTGTCCCATCTACACAAGTACAAGTACCACTTCTTTTTGTGATATCAATGATGCACGATTTAACTCCTTGGTGTGCTTGACAAAAACGCTCACAATTTCCTTGCTGAGTTGCATTGCACACTTTCATGTCATCTGCAACTGCTAAGAGAGGACTAAAATACATGCCTATACTAAGTACAGCAACTAAAGGTCTAATAAACATTTTTTCTCCTAGTTTTAAAGTAAACTTTTTCTATTCTTGGGCGAATGGTATTTGTATCTCAAGGAGATTAGTCATCCTTTCGCGTTATTGAAATAACCTTATAAAGTTCTTTATTATGCTTTTCTTTAAATTTTTAAAATCAAACCAACATAATTATGATCGAAATCATAGGACTAAAAAAGAGAGATTATGCATTTTTATGAGGTTATTTATTGCTGATTAAAAAGATTTTTGTCGAAAGTCATATCTATGTTTTATAATATAATAAATAGCTTTCTCGATTAAAACTTCCAAGAAGTACCATGAATGACATCAAGATAGAACAATTACAAAGCTTAGTGGATGCAGCAAAAAAAAACATTGAGTCTTCTGAAAAAATCCTAGATGAACTTTGTGAAGATTCCAAACCAGCTGAAGTATCTTTTATGGAAGATACAGTGTACTCCATTCAATTAGTGCTTCAATATAGATTTAGTTGCCAAGATGCACTAGCAATACTTTTTCAACTTGATCAAAACCTTCTTTATCTCTTAGGGATACAACCACAACACACCGCTAAAATGAATTTTGATCGATTAGCTTATGCTTTAGGCAATGATGATTTAAAACAAATGATTCATGCCCTCTCTCTACTCGTGAGTGCTTTATTAAAAATTACCAACCATTATCAAAAGGGGCACGTCCAATTTGGATTAAAATCAAATAAACCAGTAAAGCAAAATTCAATTATTAAAGGGATGCAGAAACTAATCTCGCTTAACAACCATTTCATAAGCATAATTCAACAACTCCAAAATAACGTAAAACTGCTTTTAGAACACCAATCCATTGGACCAATTTTTGATCATATAGCTGCCCTTAGAGGACCTATTTCTCAATTTTATCAAGCAATATTAAATGGCATAGGTGAGGCGAAAGAACTTTATGAAAAAATTAATTTAAATCAACCCATAAATAACAAAGTTGATCTGCTTTTAAAACAAGCAGAAGAAGTACTTCAAATCATGCCCTCTATATATAAACCACGTCCCCAATATACTTTATACCCAGCCCCAAAAATATCTTCAGAACAATTAGAACAACGCGCGACTGCAAAACGCTTACGCCCATTTTTTTAAAAAATTTGAATAAATGGCCAGACAACGTCCCCGAAGTCGTTTTAGGCCTGCTCATCCGTTGATAATGCGAGGATCACCGCAATTACCTCGTTCTATGTATCAGTGCGTGAAATAAATTCAGAAACGTTTCCCTATATTTACTGAATCTTAAGTTCTGTGGCCATATACAACTTTACCCCTCCTTGGTTGACTAAATCCTTTACCACAAAATCGTGGGGACATAAGCTTACAGGAGAAGTAAATAAAAATTACAGGTAACACCCTACCCCATCATAGCCAATAACATGACATTCTTTGTAAGCACGTTGATCGAGGCGATAACTTACCGAACCATAATGAGCAATAATACTGCCATTTTTAGTTTGCTCTATATGAGGTTTTTGAAAACTATCCATAGATTCACAAGCAGTGTTGTCTAATATCCAAGTAACACCCTTCAAAACAACACGCGACTTACCTGGTGTTAATGAATTTTTTCCACAATTCTGCATCGTTAAACTTTCGATTTTTGGGGATGAAAAGAGTAAATCATATCCTGCTGCTGCAGCCTTAACAGCATTTTCAGCATCCAAAATTCCATGACCACAAGGTTTCTTCCCAACACAAGATTTATTCGAGTCAGAACTTACTCCAAAATCGTGTGTTGTCATATAAAGTAACTGTTCAATTTGCTCCGAGCCAAGTTCTTTATTACTTGCTGCAAGAATTAATCCCGCAACACCTGCAACATGGGGAGTTGCCATACTCGTTCCTTGATAAAAATCAAAGCCAGAACCTCCATAGCCACCTCCTGGATTCACTGTGGATAATATACCTCCCCAAAGTCCGTAGCGTTTGTCTCCTCCTGGAGCGGCTAAAGTCACACTAGGGCCATAGTTAGAAAAATAGGATCTAAGACCCTCTGGCCCAGTAGAAGCGACTTTAATAGTTCCATTACAAATTGCCGGGGCATTAAAATGCTCCCATACATTATCATTTCCAGCCGCCACAGCAAGAACCGCCCCATTATCACGTGCAAAAAATACTGCCTCTTGTAACGCCTGATCACAATAGTCAATTTCTTCATTCGGTCCTTTATCCACACCGAAACTCATATTCAATATTTTTGCCGGATGGATATTTTTGGGAACTCCGGGAACATCGCCACCTACAGCCCAATAAATAGCATTGATTACAGAACTTTCATAGAACATTCCATTACTGCCAGGGATTTTCAGCGGAAGAATTTTTAAGTCTTCACCCATGCCACTCATAACATGACCATAACCTGCTATTGTTCCTGCTACATGGGTACCATGATAGGATCTGGTCTCATCCATTAAATTATTATTATTCCCAGCAAAATTCCAACCCCATATATTACCAGCATCATCTTTAACAAGGTTATTTATTAAATTTTCATTTAAGGCTATTCCAGTATCTAATACTGCAACTACTACGGGCTCTTTAGACAAACCGGTAGTATAAAACCAAGCACCATCTCGGGAACCTGGCTTAGATTCCAACATGATTCCCGCAGGGCGAGAAAACTCATCCCATTGAATTTCATGTGATAGTATATTACCAGCATCCAGAATTTCAGGATCGGGAACAGGCTTAAAATAACTTACTCGGTCTTTTACTGCATATAAAACCTGGGGATTTTTACGCAGACGCTCCAAAACCAGGGAAGTAGTATCTTCATTATCCATTTCTTTAGAAAAAGCGCTATTTGTAGCATCTAGAATTAATAAATAGGCTCCATTCGCCATAGGATTTAATTGCTTCACTGGTAATTGGGTGCTTTGTTTTATTTGCGACTTTAAAGAAGAAACGCTCGTTATTTGCTCTTTATACTTGATAATCACTCGGACAGAATCATGTGCGGATGTCGCAAGAGCATTATGGGCGATAGACAATAGACCAAGACTTAAAATCCCTAACTTCAACATGCAAAATCTCCTTATAAAAATGCATAGCCAACCAGTATGCATTAAGATAAATCGCAAAACAAGATCAAAATTATCTCAAAATGGTGCTGCCCTATACGTCATGTTTTAAACTTACGTTTAGGTTATTCGCAAGGATTTTTTTAAGAGTTCACGGAATTAAGGCTACCAGAATAAGCAGCAAATGTTACGCATATTAGGCGCAGTCTTAATACAGTGTATCGGTTGGTTAAGTTTGGGGGAACGCGTTATTTTCAATAACAATTAATGAGCAAGCCTGATTTGTTGAGCCCGTATTACGGCTACGCCTAATACGGGCTACGTATTACTTATACATTAATAACGATAATGATCTGGTTTATAGGGGCCTTTAATATCAACGCCTAAATATTTAGATTGTTCATCGGTTAATTGGGTTAGCTTCACACCTATGCGACCTAAATGCAACCGGGCGACTTTTTCATCCAATAGTTTAGGAAGAACATAAACTTGTTTTTCATATTGATCAGCATTTTTGAATAATTCAATTTGAGCTAAAACTTGATTGGAAAAAGAGGCGGACATCACGAAACTAGGGTGGCCCGTTGCACAACCTAAATTAACCAAACGACCTTCGGCTAACAGTATAATGCGTTTCCCATCAGGAAAAATAACATGATCCACTTGGGGTTTAATATTTTCCCATTGATATTTTTTCAAGCTTTGTACATCGATTTCAGAATCGAAATGGCCAATATTACATAAAATAGCTTGATTCCGCATTCTTTTCATATGCTCATGCGTGACTACATGATAATTACCTGTAGCAGTAACCACAATATCTACTTGTTCTGCAACATCATCTAAAGTAACAACTCGGTAACCTTCCATAGCCGCTTGAAGCGCGCAAATTGGATCAATTTCAGCAACTAAAACAACAGCACCTTGACCCCGTAGAGCCTGAGCACAGCCTTTACCTACATCTCCATATCCTAAAATAAGAGCAACTTTTCCTGCAACCATCACGTCTGTGGCTCGTTTTAAACCATCCAATAAAGATTCACGACAACCGTATAAATTGTCGAACTTAGACTTGGTTACAGAATCATTTACATTGATTGCAGGAATGCTTAGCTCACCATGTTTAGCCATTTCATACAAGCGAGCAACACCGGTAGTCGTCTCTTCAGAAACTCCTTTAATATTGGGTAATAATTGCGGATATTTTTGATGAATAATTTGTGTTAAATCACCGCCATCATCTAACAATAAATTAGGTGCCCAATTATTGGGGCCGGCCAGCGTTTGTTCCACACACCACCAATATTCTTCTTCCGTTTCACCTTTCCAGGCAAATACAGGAATTCCTTTAGCCGCAATAGCAGCAGCAGCATGGTCTTGAGTGGAGAATATATTACAGGAGGACCAACGAACTTCAGCCCCCAAAGCAACCAGAGTTTCAATAAGTACCGCTGTTTGAATGGTCATGTGCAAACAACCTGCGATACGGGCGCCTTTTAAGGGCTTTGTTGCACCATACTCTTCACGTAAAGCCATCAAACCGGGCATTTCCGTCTCTGCTATAGCAATTTCTTTACGTCCCCAAGACGCCAGCGCCATGTCTGCAACTTTATAATCATGGATCATATTGCCTCTTACTCCTACTTTATCGACTAACTCCATCACAGTCTCCTCATAATGCTTTACGCAATTCAGCCACTTTATCTAAACGTTCCCAAGGAAAAGTTTCACGCCCGTAATGGCCATAAGTTGCTGTTTGTCTATAGATTGGCCGAAGTAAATCATGATATTCAATAATGCCTTGTGGTGTTAAATCAAAATGGGTATTGACTAATTCAATGATTTCATTATCTTTTAACCGGCCTGTACCAAATGTTTCCACAAAAATTGATGTAGGTTCAGCAACACCAATAGCATAGGAAATTTGCAATTCACATTTATCGGCTAAGCCTGCAGCTACTATATTCTTAGCAACATGTCGTGCTGCATATGCCGCTGAACGATCAACCTTTGAAGGATCTTTACCGGAGAAACATCCTCCTCCATGCCTGGCCATACCACCATAAGTATCCACAATAATTTTACGCCCTGTTAATCCACAATCCCCTAAAGGCCCCCCAATAACAAAACGACCTGTTGGATTGATGAAATAACGAGTTCGTCGGGTCAACCACTCAACAGGTAAGGTCGTATTAATTATTTCTTCACGCACTGCTTCAATTAAATCATTATGACTAATTTCTGCTGCATGTTGGGTTGAGAAGACAACTGTATCTACTTCAACAGGTATCCCGTGCTCGTATTTTAAAGTTAATTGGCATTTGGCATCTGGCCGCAACCAAGGTAAAGCACCTGATTTACGTAAATAGGATTGTTTCTCCATTAACCGGTGTGCATAGGCAATAGGAGCGGGCATATATACATCTGTCTCACGACTCGCATATCCAAACATTAAACCTTGATCTCCAGCCCCAAGAATTTTAGTTTCTTTATTATCGACACCTTGGGCAATGTCAGGAGATTGTTTCCCTATTGCAGACAGTACCGCACATGACTCCCAGTCAAACCCCATTTGTGAGCTGTTATAACCTATATCTTTAACTACTTGTCGTGTGACTGCCTCTACATCTACCCATGCTTTAGTAGTGATTTCACCACCAACCAATACCATACCTGTTTTAACAAAAACCTCGCATGCCACCCGTGCATTTGGATCTTGCATTAAAATAGCATCTAGAATTGCATCAGAAATTTGATCAGCTATCTTGTCCGGATGTCCCTCGGAAACCGATTCTGAAGTAAAGACATGACTTTCATTCATTGTTAATCCTCTTTAAATTTGTATTCGTATATCATTGGCTTTCCAGATCCCTATCCACTTTCCACAGATCACACTTAGAATCGTGATGAAACAAAAGGACAGCCACTTTTAGCTCATTAGCTGAATAAATTCATTAAATATTATTTCTATATCATGTGGGCCAGGGCTAGCCTCTGGATGTCCTTGGAAACCTAAAGCAGGCTTCTCTTTATGTCTAATACCTTGTAATGTATTATCAAATAAAGAACGATGGGTTATGGCAAGACAATCTGGCAAACTCTCTTCATCCACTGCAAAACCATGATTTTGGCTGGTTATAAAGACACGCTTTTTACCTTCGGTTTCAATAACAGGATGATTTGCACCGTGATGGCCAAATTTCATTTTTTTAGTCACACCGCCACATGCTAAAGCTAAAATTTGAAAACCAAGACAGATACCAAATAAGGGTATATTGTGTTCTAAAAATTCTTGAGTTGCACGAATAGCATAATCACAAGCTTGTGGATCACCAGGACCATTCGATAAGAATATACCATCAGGATCCATTGCCATAACTTCAGCTGCTGAGGTTCTAGCAGGCACTAAAGTCAAATGACAGCCTTTGTCATATAAGATACGTAAAATGTTGTGCTTGACGCCAAAATCATAAGCAACCACATGAAATTGTTGTGGTTGAGAATTTTTTCCCCATTCACCCAAACCAACATGCCAACGCTCTATTGTTTTTCTGGAAACTTCAAGTGCCAAATCCACACCTTGTAAACCAGAAAATGATTTGGCCTTTGTCAAAACCAATTCAGGATTGTCGACATCAGTACTTATACAAGCCCCCAATGCTCCCTTTTCACGCAAACGCAAGGTCAAATCACGGGTGTCAATATCTGCAATTCCTACCACTCCATTTTTTTTGAGCCAATCTTGTAGCGATTGTTCAGCACGGTAATTGCTGTGAAGTATAGATGCATTACGGATGACTAAACCTGAGGCCCAAACCTTATTAGATTCCATATCCTCATGATTGCATCCTGTATTTCCGATATGAGCTGTAGTTAAAGTGATGATTTGTCGTGCATACGAGGGATCAGTAAGCATCTCTTGGTAACCAGTTAGCGATGTATTAAAAACCAACTCGCCAACACAATCACCTGACGCCCCTATTGAAATACCTTTATAAATAGTGCCATCGGCTAATGCTAAAATTGCTGGTTGGTTCATCATGGATCTACTCTAAGTTGTTTATAATGACTTTTAATTTCAGCCTGAGTGACAGATTACATCATCAAATCGATGCTAATCACTCAAGCTCAAAAAATGCACATAAAGATAAATGCCAGCAATTGTAACTTACTTATTTTAAAATTTCATGTCTTCAAAGAACTTTTTCACACCAGCAAACCAGGAATTAGAGCGTGGAGAATGATTTCCTTTAGCATTCTCAAGTGATTCATGGAATTTTGTTAATAATTCTTTTTGCTCACGGGATAAATTTACGGGAGTTTCTACAACTACTTTACATAATAAATCGCCTTGGCCATGTCCGCGTACAGATTTCATTCCTTTACCCCTTAAGCGAAATACCTTACTCGTTTGCGTTTCTTGAGGAATCTTTAGCGTGACTCGTCCTTCAAGCGTAGGAACTTCTATAGAGCCTCCCAAAGCTGCGGTGATGAAACTTATTGGCACTTCACAATGCAAATCATTTTCATGTCGTTCAAATATGGTATGTTTTTTTATACTAACCTGTACATAAAGATCACCTGGTCCACCTCCATGCATTCCAGCCTCACCTTCACCACTTAAGCGTACTCTATCACCATTATCAACACCCGGTGGAATTTTGACGGTAAGTTTTTTACTTTCACGGATTCGACCTTGACCATGGCAACTTGAGCATGGATCAGAAATAGTTTTTCCTTCTCCATGACAATGAGGACAAGTTTGTTGAATGGAGAAAAAACCTTGCTGGATTCTTACCTGTCCGACTCCATTACATGTTTCGCATGTCTTTGGTTGAGTTCCTGCTTTTGCACCAGAACCATTGCATACAGTACAAGTACCATGTCTTGGAACAGTAATTTGTACTTCTTTACCTAAAGCAGCCTCTTCTAAAGTTAATTGCACATTAAATTGCAAATCCGCACCACGTTGGCCACGTGATTGTCGACCTGAGGCTCGTCCACCTGAAAAAATATTTTCAAAAATATCTTCGAAGACATCACCAAAACCACCAAATCCTCCAAAGCCGCCAGGACCACCTCGCATAGAAGGATCAACACCCGCATGACCGAACTGGTCATAAGCAGCTCGCTTTTGTGGATCGGATAAAACACTGTAAGCGCTTTGAATTTCTTTAAATTTTTCTTCTGCTTCAGAATCGCCAGGATTACGATCTGGGTGATACTTCATTGCCAACTTGCGATATGCTTTTTTAATTTCGGCATCACTGGCAGTTCGACTTACTTCTAAAAGTTCATAATAATCCCGCTTTTCCATAACCACTCACAAAATTTAAAAATTAATAGGCTTCATAGTCTAGATTTTTCTAACAGTATGAAACAATAAAGTCTCTATCATTATGTTAAAATTGTTCCCGCGGCAAAACGGGAGCCCATTTATAAATGTTAGCACAATGTACTATAAGAAAATGGGATCTCGCCTGTACGGGAAAAAAATTGCTCTTAACATAATGGCCACGAACAGTAACGTAACCCAAGAAATGAGCATTCATTTCTCAAGTTACGTTTTGCTTCAACTAGGATAGAATACCCAGGCTATCATATAGTACGTTAGAACCAATTACTTCTTATCGTCTTTTACTTCCTCAAACTCAGCATCGACAACACTTTCATCCGTTTTGGCTGATTCATGTGCTTGTGTTTGTGCCTGTTCCTGATGTGCTTGTCCTTGCCCTGCCTGTCCTTCAGATGCTTTTTTAGCATAAACTCGTTCAGCCATTTTTGCAGATGCATCACTTAACACTTTTAATTTGTCTTCAATTTTTGCTTTATCTGTACCCTGAATTGCTTCTTTTAATTCAGCAATAGCAGTTTCTATACCTTTTTTCTCATCATCAGTAAGCTCTGTTGCTAGATCTTTCATAGATTTTTCACAACTGTGGATTAAGCTATCTGCCTGATTACGAAGATCCGCCATTTCCTTAAATTTTTTATCTTCTTCTGCGTGCGATTTAGCATCTTTAATCATGGCATCAACTTCTTCATCGCTCAAACCACTAGATGCTTTAATGACAATTGATTGAGCCTTACCTGTAGCTTTATCTTTTGCAGAAACATTAAGAATACCATTTGCATCGATATCAAAAGTAACCTCAATTTGCGGAACCCCACGTGGCGCAGCAGGAATATCACTTAAATCGAATCGTCCTAAAGATTTATTCGCTGACGCTTGCTCTCTTTCCCCTTGTAGCACGTGTACAGTAACCGCTGTTTGATTGTCATCCGCAGTAGAGAATACTTGTGCTGTTTTGGTTGGGATAGTAGTATTTTTTTCAATGAGTTTAGTCATAATACCACCCATCGTTTCAATACCTAAAGACAAAGGAGTAACGTCAAGCAATAAAATATCTTTCACTTCACCAGATAATACTGCGGCTTGAATCGCAGCACCTACAGCAACAGCTTCATCTGGATTCACGTCTTTACGTGGCTCTTTACCAAAAAACTCTTCTACTGTTTTTTGAACTAAAGGCATACGTGTTTGACCACCAACTAAAATAACTTCATTAATTTGTGACACGGTTAAACCTGCATCTTTTAGTGCAGTTTTACAAGGTTCTATGGTACGTTCAACCAGTTTTTCGACTAAAGATTCTAATTTAGCACGGGTCAACTTAATATTTAAATGTTTTGGTCCAGAAGCATCTGCCGTAATATAAGGCAAGTTAACATCCGTTTGCTGTGACGAAGAAAGTTCAATTTTAGCCTTTTCAGCAGCATCTTTGAGCCGTTGCAATGCTAATGGATCACTATGTAAATCGATGCCTGAATCTTTTTTGAATTCAGAAGCAAGGTAATCAATCAATGCCAAATCAAAATCCTCACCTCCTAAGAAAGTATCACCATTAGTAGCTAATACTTCAAATTGGTGTTCACCATCAACTTCAGCAATTTCAATGATAGAAACATCAAAAGTACCACCACCAAGGTCATATACAGCAATGACTGAATCGCCACGCTTTTTGTCCATACCATAAGCAAGAGCTGCAGCAGTAGGCTCGTTAATGATACGTTTTACTTCAAGACCAGCGATACGACCAGCATCTTTAGTTGCTTGGCGTTGTGAATCATTAAAGTAAGCAGGTACGGTAATCACCGCTTCTTTAACTTCTTCACCCAGATAGTCTTCTGCTGTCTTCTTCATCTTACTCAATACTTCAGCAGAAATCTGCGGTGGCGCTTTATCTTGATTTTTCACGCAAACCCACGCATCACCATTATCTGCCTTGACAATCTTGTAAGGAACCATTTTGATATCTTTTTGAACAACCGCATCATCAAAACGACGGCCAATTAATCGTTTAATTGCAAACAAAGTATTATCTGGATTGGTCACTGCCTGGCGCTTCGCAGATTGCCCAACTAATACCTCACCATCATCTGTAAATGCAACGATGGAAGGGGTCGTACGGTGACCTTCACTATTTTCAATTACTTTAGGTTTATCACCTTCCATCACAGCAACGCATGAGTTGGTGGTACCCAAGTCTATTCCTATAATCTTTGCCATTCTATTTCTTGCTCCAAAGTAGTAATTTTTTTGCGATATTTCTTATATGGGTATTACGTGCCAAATTTCAACCCACTAACCTCATAATTTATTTTTTCGATACAACAACGCGTGCCGGTCTAATCACACGATCGCTTAATTTGTACCCCTTTTGGAATACAGCTAATACGGTATTGGGTTCAACATCCGGAGCATTTTGCATCGACATCGCTTCATGTAATTGTGGATCAAATGGAGTACCAATAGGGTCAATTTGTTGCACTTCAAATTTTTGTAATGCATCAACAAAAAGTTTCAGTGTCAATTCCAAGCCTTCACGCATCGATGCATCTTCTGCTTTTATAGCCAGTTGCAAGGCTTGCTCTAAGCTGTCAATTACAGGCAATAAAGAAGAAATCAATTTCTCAACGCCATAGCGATGGGCATTAGCTATTTCTCGTTCCGCCCTGCGACGAAAATTATCCAATTCAGCTTGAGCACGTACGGCCTTTTCCCAACTCTCATGAGCTTGCTGTTCGGTAAGAGTGAGTTTTTCGCTCAATTCAACATAACTTGGATGCTCTAAAGACGCCTCCTGAGGTTCAAGTGAGTCCAAAGCGACCTCAAGACCTTCTTTTTCTGAATCTTGAGACTGCGGTTCTTCATTTAAATGTTTTTCTTTAAATTGGTGCCAATCTTTTTTGTCTTTCTTACTCATGCAAATACTCCTGATTTACCAGAATTAATGTCCATAGACTAGATAATCCCATACATCATATCCCTGGTATTCGAAAATTAATGTTAGGATTTAACGGACCTAACTAACGTAATTCGACACCAAAAACATGGAAGCTGCCTTTGATGCATTCACGTTATCCCGTAACGCTTTTCCCTAGCAATTCTGGGCGTCGCATTGATAGGGATGCCAATTCTAAATAAAAGCGGTTCGATACACAAAGTATCGTTTTTTTATAACGAACCTACTTTAAGTAAGGCGAACCATGGAAATGGGGTCAGCATCATAAAATTTCAAGCCCTTATTTCTTAAAAAATGTTTGCTTGCAGTATATGTTCATTTATTCCATACTTAGACTTAAAAAAATCACCTAGGTTTATCTATGCAAAAGTGGTCGCCTATATCCTGGCTTCAGTATTCTTATCTACAGGCTGCAACATATGCTGACGAAAAAAAATTAAATAAAGTTGTGGAACAGTTAAGCTTATTACCCCCATTAGTAACAAGCAGCGAAATTAAAAATCTAAAAAGAGAAATTGCTCGCGCTGGGCGTGGTGATGCATTTATTCTTCAAGGTGGTGATTGCGCTGAATCATTTAACGATTGTCGTGCAGAGATCATCAGTAACAAGCTAAAAATTATATTACAAATGAGTTTAATTTTGTTACATGGGTTGCGCAAACCAATTATTCGTGTTGGACGAATTGCGGGACAGTATGCAAAACCACGTTCTTCTGATTATGAAACAATTAATGGTATTACATTGCCTAGCTATCGTGGCGATCTTGTTAATTCTCCTGAATTTACGCCCCAAGCAAGGGAACCCAATCCCAAACTATTATTGCAAGCCTACAACTGTTCAGCGGTTACTTTAAATTATATTCGTAGTTTGCTTGACAGTGGATTTGCTAGCCTTAATCATCCTCAACAATGGGATTTAGGTTTTGTAGAACACTCAAAACAGAAGGAAGAATATCAAACATTGGTAAAATCAATAGCTGATGCTTTGGAGTTTTTAGATACCATAGATGGAATACAATCGAGTAATTTATCCAAAGTAGATTTCTATACTTCTCATGAAGCCCTGCACTTGCATTATGAACAGGCTTTAACACGAAAGATGGACGATGGATTATGGTATAACCTTTCAACACATTTACCATGGATAGGTATGCGTACGGCACAGATTGATAGTGCTCATTTAGAGTTTTTGCGGGGTGTTGAAAATCCTATTGGCATCAAAATTGGACCGGGAGCTACTCCAGAATGGTTGGAAGAAGTACTAAATAGAGCTAATCCACAACGGGAGGAAGGACGACTTTTGTTGTTTACCCGCTTAGGGGTTCGTCATATAGAAAAACTGCTTCCTCCTCTTATAGATGCAGTAAAGAAAACGAAGATTCCAGTAACATGGTCTTGTGATCCTATGCATGGAAATACAGAAACGACTTCCGATGGAATTAAAACCCGTCATTTTGACAATATCCTTTTGGAATTAAAACAAGCGTGGGAAATTCATCGTAGTATGGGTAGTTACTTAGGTGGTGTTCATTTTGAGCTTACGGGTGATAATGTTACCGAATGTATTGGCGGAGCTCGTGGATTAGCTGCAGGCGA
This sequence comes from Legionella longbeachae, assembly GCF_004283175.1. Lineage (GTDB taxonomy): Bacteria > Pseudomonadota > Gammaproteobacteria > Legionellales > Legionellaceae > Legionella > Legionella longbeachae. The sequence goes on along the minus strand of NZ_RXNW01000002.1, from coordinate 141,062 downwards.
TCTGAAAACTGCATATCATAGCTTGGTCGATCCGCGTTTAAACTACGAACAATCAATAGAAATGGCAATTCAATTGAGCCGACAATTTAGAAAAAATTAAATGTATGGGCTTCAATTAGCCCCATATTAACCCCTATGGAAACCATAAAGTTCTTGCAGCCTAGTTGAAATGAAGTAAAACGCTTGAGATTTTTCAAATCTTAACTGGCTTGTTTATGTACTGCAGTCTCTGTAATTACTTACAAGCCCTATCGCTCCTATCACCAAAAGTATAAGCAAGTATTTTACTCGTGTAATGATTCAGAGCAGGCGATAACCAACGTTGATTTGATTTATCACATAAAAAAGCCCATGGCTCATTTAACTTCAGTGCACCAGGTAACAGTAAAACAGGTTATTTCCCTAATTTTCTTTTAGTGGATAACCGTTTTTTCTAATTGACCTCGAGACGATTTCAGGCTTTATAGTACTAAGCGAATTGAATCGTCTTGCCACAATCAGAAAACTGACGCTGGTATCGTTGCTCGCCAAGCTCAGATTTTCAGTGTTTGACTCCTTTAACACTAGTGCGTTCAACACAACTCACTTCAATAATCGTCACACCCCCACCCCCCAAAAATGTCGAATATTAATACATCAACAGTTTAAGAGCATTACTCTCTTCAGCATTCCTTAAGAAAGATGTCACATTTTCTTAAGAATAACTAATTAAAATATACATTAAAGACTGCATAAGAGATTGAACATGAGAGATAAAATAATAGACGACGAATTGCAAGCTGACGGGTTTGATGGGTTTGTTCTCGACGATCCAGTACCTCAGAGAGAAATTGATAAGACGAAGTTTGTCTATCGTCCTGAAACAAATTGGGAAGTAAATAACGGGATGAACTCCTCTCGTTTACATAAATTATACAGTTTATTTTTTGATGAAAAATCGGCTTTTAATCTGGGTGACGATGTTACTGTAACTGGAAAAAGTCCTTTAGAAGGCGCTTACAATTTACAGGCTAAAAACAGCGACCAACAAATTTTTTTATTCAGGCCGGATGGTGGTAATATTGCATACTATGATGCTGACTCGAAATCGGAAGCAGGTTGGCTCGATGACCAGCTTACAAAAAGTTTGGCAGAAATTACAGCGTTTTGTGCGACAACATCAAAACCCACCACGTTGGTAATTCCTTGTGTAGAGATGCCTACCAATTTAAGTAAAGGAGTTCAGCATCAAATATTGCTTACTTTTAATTATGATCCAATTAAGAAACAACTAACGCCTACAATATATGATTCCATAGGACGAGATACTTATGCCGAATCATTTTCATTTTATTTTAAATCAAAATCCAGATCGACTTGTGATGATATTTTAAATCAAAGTATTAAGAAAGCAGCTAAAGAGGTTGATTCTTCTCTTATTGTTAGTGATCTTAATCGAATTGCCTATAATCATCAAAATCGCCTTACTGAAGGTAATTGTGGCTCTTATACATTCAGAACAATTAAAGAGGTTGTTTCCTCGGCGGCTCAAGGTATTGCTGTCAAAATTCCAGGTTCGGGCTATATTACTTCGGACAGTTACTTGACCGCGCCCCACGTTCAGCAAATTCAAGAGTGTATCAAGTATCGAACTTTGGGTTTTATTGAGATTGAGCGCACAATGAACGAAGGGAGTGCTCCTCCTACTGATCTCTCAGAGTTCATCTCTGCACTGGAAGTTTATGGTCAATTACGAGCGCAGCAGCCTGAAAAAGGGATGTTAAATTTTGTGGGTTACAGCAAACTAACCAAACTAGCGGCTGTTGAATTGTTAACCGGTATTTTAAAAGACATTAATGACGGGAAAGAGATAAGTGAGTCACAATATATAAAATTAAAGGAGCAAACCCCCTGTTTAATGGATTCTACTTTAGGCAGTTTGGTGAAGTTTCATCTTAAAAACTTAGGCGCTGAATCCCTGGAGACACTGGTTATGCCTCATATGAAACTGGATTTCGTACTCATCGAAGAAGATCTATTCGATGTTCCAGAGATTACTGGGACAGATCTTGCTACAAATCGACAAGCTCCGGTGAGTGAAGATGCCCTGCAACGACAACAACAAATGAGAGAGGGTGTTGCCGATATTCGTCGTGAAAATGAAGCTGCCACAGATTTAACGGAGCGTGTAGTAGTAACCACTAAGGTATGAGCGCTACTTGAATGCAGACTGATTAAATAAGGGTGATACTCTAAAAATGTTGATGGTGTCATATTCGACATTTTTTGGAGTGTGACTGAGTGGCGATTATTGAAGTGAGCTGTGTTGAACGCACTAGTGTTAAAGGAGTCAAATACGGAATATCTCAACCTGGCGAGCAACGATACCAGCGTCAGTTTTCTGATTGTGGCAAGACGATTCAATTCGCTTAGTACTATAAAGCCTGAAATCGTCTCGAGGTCAATTAGAAAAAACGGTTATCCACTAAAAGAAAATTAGGGAAATAACCTGTTTTACTGTTACCTGGTGCACTGAAGTTAAATGAGCCATGGGCTTTTTTATGTGATAAATCAAATCAACGTTATTTACGATGGCCTGATACGAATCATTACACGAGTGAAATACTTGCTGATACGTTTGGTGATAGGACCGATGAGACTTAAAAGTAATTACAGAGACAGCTTGCGCGATTTAAGATAACCCACTATTTCACTGACAGGCAGGGAGCTTGTCAGCGTTCCTTGCCTTATGGGCAACATGAAGAAGGCAAGCGTAATACACAAAAGATAGAACGTAAATTTTTGACTTTTCGCACACGAATTAAATGATTAGCCGGAAACAATTCGTTTTTCTTAATCTGAATTGATGCATGATCCCGTGATCAGGTTTGTTCATTAATCAATTTGAGTCCGGCACAAAAACCTGATCAACACATTTGATGCGCTATTTACCAGTCAACTAATCAACGATGATAATTAGGGCTGTATTCATGGACCGCCTCAATCATCGCAGCAACGTGTTCTGGCGGCACATCTGGGGTAATGCCATGCCCAAGATTAAACACATGCCCACTCCCGTGTCCGAAAGAAGCCAACACTTTTTTAACTTGCTCATGAATGCATTGCTTTGAAGTGAGTAATACGGAGGGATCTAAATTTCCTTGTAGCGCTACTTTATCACCAACTCTTCGTCGTGCGTCACTCAAATCGCAAGTCCAATCGATACCTAAGGCATCACACCCAGTAACCAACATTTTTTCCAACCACTGCCCCCCCCCCTTAGTAAATAAAATCACAGGTACATCAGGAGCATGATTTTTTATTTGTTGCACAATTTGCTGCATGTAATGTAAAGAGAAATTTTGATAATTTTCTGGGGTTAAGATCCCTCCCCAGGTATCAAAAAGCATCACCGCATTAACACCTGCGTTAATTTGCTCACAAAGATAGTCTGCAACTGATAGCGCTAATTTATTTAATAACAGATGTGCTGCTTCGCTGTTGGTATAGATTAAATGCAAAATACGTTTAAAATCCCTACTACTCCTGCCTTCAACCATATAACACGCTAAAGTCCAAGGGCTACCTGCAAAACCTATCAGAGGCAGCTCTTTTGGCATTTCTTTACGAATTAAACGCACTGCATTCATCACATACGCTAAAGAATCTAAATCAGGCACTTGAAGATTGGTAATTGCTTGTATCTCCTGGATAGGCCGTTCAAAACAAGGCCCCTCTCCTTCGGCAAAATACAAACCCAATCCCATAGCATCAGGAATAGTTAATATATCAGAAAACAAAATAGCAGCGTCTAAAGAATAACGGCGTAAAGGTTGCAGCGTCACTTCACAGGCAAGCTCTGGATTTTTACACAGGCTTAAAAAATCACCCGCTTGAGCCCTTGTTTGCCGATATTCAGGTAAATAACGACCCGCTTGACGCATCATCCATACTGGTGTTCGTTCAACCGGTAGGCGTCTTAACGCACGTAGAAACAAAGATTGATTTAGATCGTACATTGTTTGCCTCAATATCCTAAAAATGGGGTAATAGTAACATACTTATTCTGATCTACTCCAAATTATGGAGTAGACCATTATTGACTATTGATGCAATCAGAAACACAATGCGCAATCTTATATCTATTTTGGAGATTTATTATGGGATTAGTTCAAAATTCATCGCTGTCTATTGGTGAAGATTACCCTCAGAATACAGGAAGATTAAAAAAAGTGTTTGGAAATTCACAAGGGAAAATACAAAAAGTTGCTTTAATGGGAGACTCAACTATAGATAATGGTTACTGGGTAGATACAAAGATACCTTATGCCGAAAAATCGCATACTGTAACTCATCAAACTGCTTTAGCACTTGCGAACAATAGCCAATCAGGTTCTTATTATATTGGAAATTTTGCTGTAGATGGAGCGACCACCACTGATGTCATGCGCTACTGCCGATTAGATAAGGTTCTCCCAACGGATGCAGATCATACTGGTTCGAGGGTACACCAACTTGAAGCAGTTACCGAATGGAAACCTGATATTGCTGTATTAAGTGTAGCCGGCAATAATTACCGTGAGGCTCTGGCTTATACGTTAAGAAATCAAATAAATTATCCCAAACTTCTTTTAAGAATAACTCCAAAATCAGCCAAATCAATTATTAATTCAGCGTTTCAGCAAGTAAAAGAAAAAATATTGCTTGATTATAAAAAGATTATCGACCAGTTAGTGGAGCAAAATCCCCAACTCAGTCGTATCGTGTTATTATCTCAATATTATCCTTCAATTACCGAATTTACTCCTTATTTTATTTATACTGGTTTTTCTCATCTCGCACGATCAGAAGGAAGGAATCAAGGACCATTTCCAGTAGTTGAAGAAACCATGAATGAACTTTATCGAGAAATTTTAGCCTACGCGATAACTAAAGGAAAAGAAATTGTCTTTGTTGATGTAACCTCGTCCTTAAATCCTTTAGGTGGAAAACATTCACATCAAATTGAACCCAATGAGCAAGGTTCTGTCATTATGGGACGCTTAATTGCCAACGCAGTTCATTACCATTTTCCAAAACAAGAGGCTGAAGAAGATAAGAAAAGCATTGCGAGACTTTATCTGAATGCAGACGAAAAACATATCCAATCACAAATGATGCAAGAACAGGAGATTAATAAATTTACTGTTAAAAGAATAACTCAATTTATCAGCGAAAATCGATACCGTCATCTAGGTTTGTTATTTTCACCGTCTTCAAGCTTGGGAGCGCGTTATGAAGGAGCTTATCATGCCATTATGGGAAAACAATTTGATGCTGAATACAAAGGATTATTCGCTTTCGGCTTACTTGATTTGAGTTTAATAACAGTTATGGCTTCATATCTATGGCGTGTTGCAGTAAATGAAAACGTTCATAGCTCATTTCGAATGATGGCAGGCACTGTTGCCGCCCCTGTTTTATTAGGTAAAATGGTTCTTGGCTTATCATTAATGCTCACGCTTGCTTTACCTATTCTTGGATATCATAAAGCAGTGAATCTTGTTACCAATCCCAGTGTCCCCAAAAATAAAGATGAACTCCTTCCAGAAACAGATGGATTAGTTCCAGCGCTCCACTAAACTGTTCAACACAAAAGGCATGAAAATGCCTATTGTTATCGTTGTTTCTTTATTCCCTAGGGAAATCACTCTATACAGAGAGCTATTAATTTAGATAAAATATAAAAAAACTACTTTTACAAAAAAAATGGATACCTTAAACATAAAAGCCCTCAATGTCAGTACAAAAATTGGCGTGTATGAATGGGAACAACGTATTAATCAGCACTTATTAATTGATATCAGCATTGATACTGATTTCAGTGCTTGCGATGAAGATTTGACTAAGACCATAGATTATGAAACTCTTTGTGCGCAAGTTACTCTATACGTAGAGTCAAAATCATTTCAATTAATTGAAACAGTTGCCAATGAAGTAGCCACTCTAATTCAAGAACAATTTAAAATAACGCACCTTACAATAGGCGTAAGCAAACCACATGCAATAAAAAATGCAGAAAATATTCAGGTGATTGTGCGTCGTTAATCAAACTAACGAACATATAAAAAGCAACCATGTATGTTAGTGAATACATCAGTTCAGCTCGCTATTCATGTACGAATCCGAAATTGAGTACGTCTATTAGCCACTCTATTTATCACGCATTAATTTACCCAAACTGAGCAATTAATGAATTCAAATCGAATTTACAATATAATATTGTCCCAGGATTTAAATGATTTACTCAAATTTCTTTAAATCATTGCAACTTATCTTCTCCTTAAGGACAGAAGGAGAACTGGTATTCTACCTAGTTTTTATGAATAAACGGGGTTGTTGCTGAGATAAGCATATATAGAAGGTCTTTATGTCAGCGAAGAGATGCTATCCGTTGATACAGCATGCAATTTCTTGGATCTATGTCTTAAGAAGAAATAATCTTCACAAAAAATCGGGAACAGAATTAGCCCAGGCTTTAGCATCCATTCCACAAGGAATAGCTACACTTGATTTAAGCGAAAATGATTGGCAAAAGACCCCAGATGAGTTGACACTGATTTTTAAAGCAATACCTCAAAATGTTGCGACTGTGTCTTTATCGGTTAACGAGTTAAATCAAATGAGTCCAGAACAAATTAAAGCCATTCAAACGCACTATTCTTGCACTGAGCAAATTATTTTGGTTGATACTGAAGATAATAATCGCAACTTAGTTTAAGACTCTAGTCTAGGACCCGTGCCAGATTACTGGATCTTTCAGACAAGCCGAGGGACATAGATTGAGGCAAAAACTTTAACTTAGTGCCCTCCGCTTCTTCAGCATCATATTCACGTAACCTGTACTCAAAGCTACCCTGTCATCAAGAGGACAAGCAGACCCTGTGCAGATACCCAATCATCCACCAGTAGTAATCATCCCATTCAGACGTTCATTCCGAGCTAAATTGACTTGGGCTTGTTGGGCAAGCCCCCGATTAGAATATGGGCCAACTACCACTCGAAACCAATTGCCTTTAGAAGGGTGACTCACTGGAATGATGTACACACTAAACCCTTTGAGAATCAATGCACCTTTCATGTGCTCTGCATCTTGTCGAGCTTTGAACGAGGCCACTTGCACTAAGTAATTTCCTCTTTCCACAGGAACAGAGGCAGGTTTACCTGCAATAGCTCTCGCAGGAGCTGAGGGTTGCGATGCTTGAGATGGATTCAACTTTACCTGGGGTGGAGTAGATGCTGCTGTAACCGCATTTGAAACAGAAACTGTGGCCGTAGAGGCTGCAGTAACCGCTGTAGTAGCCGGATTTGTATTTGCAGCAGAAGTAGTTTGAGTAGCTGTTGTTGCATTATTGGGCTGCGATCCTGACGATTTATCATTAGCAAGTAAGGTATAAAACTCAAACTTAGGTTTAGGTGGAATCACTGCTTGTTTTGGTGTTTCAGGTTTAGCTGATTCTTTTTTTGCATCATGGTGAGCCAAGACTTGAGTATTTACCCAATGCATTATGGTGTCAAAATCAAAAAAAGAAGCAGCCAAATAACCCAATAAAAAAATAACCGTAATCAATAAAAAATGGTGCGATGCACCACCGCGCGATCTTGAAGAACGTTTATTATTATATTCTCTTGCCATCACATACTCTCAGGAGCGGATACGCCCAATAAACCTAACCCATTGTATATTACCTGACGTACTGCTTCGAGCAAACAAAGACGAGCACATCGTAATTGTTCTTGCTCACACAGAAGTGGAACCGCATTATAATAGCTATGCAAGCCATTGGCTACTTCACGCAAATAGTAAGCTACTTGATGAGGTTCGCAATGCACAGCAGCTAATTCCACTACTTCAGGATAACGACTTATTAATGAAATTAAATGAGTTTCATGCTCTTGCTCTAATAAGTCAAGATGTTTAAGTCCCATTGCTTGATCCCAAAATAACCCCCTCTCCTTCAATTGCCTTAATACAGAACATATTCTTGCATGTGCATATTGAATGTAATAAACCGGATTATCATTAGATTCTGATTTAGCTAAATCTAAATCAAAGTCCATATGTTGTTCTGATTTACGCGCTACATAAAAAAAGCGGGCTGCATCATTGCCAACTTCTTGGCGTAGTTCCCTTAAAGTTACAAAAGATCCACTTCGAGTGGACATTTGTACCCGTTCAACACCACGATACAAAATAGCAAATTGCACCAAGAGCACATCAAGCGTGCTTTCATCATGGCCCAAAGCTTTAACAACGGCACGTAAACGAGTGATATAACCATGGTGATCAGCACCAAAAATATCAATGATACGATCATAACCTCTATCATATTTATTCCAATGATACGCTACATCTGAAGCAAAATAAGTTGTATGACCATTAGCACGAACCAAAACACGGTCTTTTTCATCACCAAAATCCGTAGCTCTAAACCAAAGCGCGCCCTCCTTTTCGAAAGTATGGCCACTGTCTTTTAGTGCTTGAATGCCTTTTTGAATTGAACCATCCTCAAATAATGATTGTTCTGAGAACCAGTTATCATATTTCACCCCAAATTCAGCGAGATCGTCTTGGATATCCTCCAAAACCGTATTTAGGGCATGTTGATGAAATAATGAAAAAACAGGCATGCTCAACAGTATTTTCATACGCGCTACTAAAGCATCGATATAAATTTCTTTATCACCACCATGAGGTTCATCAAGAGGTAAACCCTCGATGACTGTAGCCCAAGGGTGAACATATTCTCTATTATGCTTTAGCCAAAGTTCTTGTGCAATTTCTGAAACATAATCGCCTTTGTAAGCATTTGCTGGAATCGCAACAGGTTCACCAGAAAGTTCCAGATAGCGTAACCACACACTAGCAGCAAGGATGTTCATTTGCCGTCCAGCATCATTGACATAATATTCTACAGTCACATCATAGCCAGCGGCTTTGAGTACATTTCCTAATGTAGCGCCAAATGCTGCCCCTCTGCCATGCCCTACATGTAATGGTCCTGTAGGATTGGCAGAAACAAATTCAACCAATACTTTTTGATTTTTTCCAATAGTACTGCAACCGAAACGATTACCTTTTTCCAATGCTTCTGCGATAATTTTTGAGCGAGAATTACTGTGTATAAAAAAATTGATAAATCCTGCCCCTGCGATTTCTATCTTTTCCACAACAGGATCAGCAGGAATTGCTTTTACCAAAAGTTCTGCTATTTTACGTGGAGATTGGCGGCAAGGCTTTGCCAAAACTAAAGCCAGATTACTGGCATAATCCCCATGAGCTGAGTCTTTTGCACGATCAATTTTAATTTCAACATCCAAATTGTCAGGCATTTCACCTGATTTTTGTAATGAAATTAACGCGTGTTTTAAAAGCTGCTCTACCGTATGTTTCATAGTGCCTAATTTTCCATCAAAAAAATGATGCTATTATGCGCTTTTTTGTACTCTATGAAAAGACTTTAATATACTTCACATAAAGACACGCTAAATCTAAAGAACTTCAAATTGTTAGCTCATAAACTATGCGGTACACTTAAATATAACTTTTAACATTCTTAACCCAGTGTTATCTAATTCATGTGAATCATTAACGGGTATAGGCCCTACACTTGCAGCGAAATTGGCTAAATGCGGCATCCATTCCGTACGCGATCTGCTTTTTCACTTGCCTTATCGCTACCAGGATAGAACTCGAATCACCCCCCTCCAAGATTTACAACCCAATACCTGGTGTGTTATTGCTGGAGAAGTATGCAAAACTGAAATTAAACCAGGCAAGCGAGCTATGTTGCATTGCTATGTTCAAGACAAAACAGGTGTAATAAAGCTGCAGTTTTTTCATTTTAACAAAAATCAAATTAAAAATTTAAATAACAGTGTAATGATTCATGCTTTTGGCGAGGTGCGTGAATTCAACAACACATGGACTATGACTCATCCTGAATATCAATTATTCGAAGATGAAAATCAATGCCATGTCCATGAAACTTTAACCCCTATTTATCCCAGTACCCAAGGCTTAAGCCAAACCCGGTTAAGGCAATTAGTCCTCGTCGCCCTAAAAAGCAGTGAACACGAGTTACAACAATTAGAGTGGATGAGTGATGCGGAATTAAAGGCAAATAATTTTTATCATCTTGGGGAGGCGATTAGATTACTCCACAACCCACCTCCTGATATCTCATTACAGGCTCTTGAGAGTGGGCAACATCCGGCATTGAAACGATTGGCTTTTGATGAATTATTAGCGCAACGATTAAGCATGCAATTTGCCAGAGAATCACGTAGTACCCTGCATGCAACTCCATTACCGCGAGATCATCACTTAAACAACAGATTCCTAAGTGCCCTTCCTTTTACTTTGACTCAAGCACAACAAAGGGTAGCCGAAGAAATCAACCTGGATTTAATGCAAAAAAAACCAATGCTGCGTTTAGTACAAGGCGATGTTGGCGCAGGAAAAACAATTATTGCGGCTCTTGCAGCATTACAAGCCATAGCCAATGGTAAACAAGTTGCTTTTATGGCACCTACTGATTTACTGAGTGAACAACATGCCAGCAATTTTATGCGCTGGCTTGAGCCTTTGGGCATTAAAATATTAAGATTAACTGGGAAAATGAAAGCAAGCGAAAGACGTCATGCATTGAGCGCTCTTGCTGACAACAGCTGCCAACTTATTATTGGTACCCATGCATTATTTCAAGAGGCAGTTCATTTTTCACACCTGGGTTTAGTCATTATTGATGAACAACATCGATTTGGTGTAGAACAACGATTACTTTTACAGCAAAAAGGACAGCACGAACAACGAGTTCCTCATCAGCTACTGATGACTGCCACGCCTATTCCAAGAACACTTTCCATGAGTTATTTGGCGCATCTAGATATTTCCATTATCGATGAATTACCTCCTGGACGTATCCCCATTACAACTGCTGTATTAAACCAAAATAAACGAGAAACAGTAATTGAACGATTACTCGTTGCACTCTCTACTGGTCGACAAATCTATTGGGTATGCACCCTTATTGAAGAATCCGAAAAATTGCAATGCATGGCAGCAACAGAAACAGCACATACCTTACAAGAACAACTCCCTGCTGCTCGTATAGGCCTGATCCATGGGCGTATGAAACCATTAGAAAAAGAAGCAACCATGGCTGCATTTAAAAATGGTGAAATCAATTTACTGGTAGCCACCACCGTTATTGAAGTCGGGGTTGATGTCCCCAATGCAAGTTTAATGATCATAGAAAATGCGGAGCGTTTAGGTCTATCACAACTCCATCAATTACGTGGTCGTGTGGGAAGAGGGAATACCCAATCTCATTGTCTTTTGCTCTATCAATCTCCTTTATCCCAGCAGAGTACAGAACGTTTAAAAATTATGCGCGCAACCAATGATGGGTTTATTATTGCTGAGAAAGATTTGGAATTAAGAGGGGCTGGGGAAATTTTAGGAACAAAACAAACGGGATATCGTCAATTTAAAATCGCAAACATCCAGCGGGATCATTCATTACTGCCTCTTTTGCCTTCTCTAGCTCAAAAACTAATACGCCATACCCCTGAAATCGCTCGTGATATCACACAACGTTGGTTAGGGAATTTTGAACAGTTTCTGCAAGGATAAAATATTTTTAAAAATGTATTAGTCAAGACTGTTTTTTATTTTTTTCTTTGTTAATATACTCAAGCCTATTTCTTCAATTCTCTTCTTTTTTTGTGGATAACTTTTCTGTTTCAAACAGCTTGAACAAAAATTAAATCGATTTTTTATTCAAAAGCACTTGTTTTATAAGGATTTTAAGTTCTTTCTCATATATTTTCAAAAAATGAGTTATCCACAAAATCTGTGGATAACTCTGTGTACAGAACGTTTAAGATCTTGTGAAATATGTTCCCATCATATCTGTTTTAGATCTTATCAACGTGTTTCTAAAAAATTAACCTCTTCCGAAACTTGTTATAGAGATACAAAAAAATCTCTAACCATGTTTAAATATCGATAAAAATGACTGATTTTGGATAAATAAAACTCGATCCAATCAAATTTTTATCGATTTGAATTATAGTAGGTTAAATTGACATGGAGCAGTTCTAAATAAAAACCGTTTGCTATAAGAAATTAACTTATTATTATATCAAGCTCACATTAGTAAACATTAAAATGATTCAACATGACAGATACCAGCAAGCAAAAAGAGTAACCCTTTTAGGGGCTATTGCAAATGCCCTTCTTGGCATTGTTAAACTCATTGGTGGATATTTCTTCCACTCCCATGCATTAGTAGCTGATGGGGTTCATTCTTTTTCTGATCTCATCACTGATGCGATGGTTTTATTCGCTTCTAAATATGGGAGTCTTGATGCGGATGCCAGCCATCCCTATGGACATCAACGTATCGAAACAGCTGCAACTTTACTCTTAGCTCTTTTACTTGTTTTGGCAGGTGTTGGTATCGCCTGGGATTCATTATATGACCTGCTCAAATCGAACTATATCAAACCCAGTTGGTTATCGCTTCCAGTGATTTGCATTTCGATTATGAGTAATGAACTTTTATTTCATTACACCTTATATATTGGAAAACGTATCAATTCCAAGTTAATTACCGCCAATGCCTGGCATCATCGTTCCGATGCTGCATCTTCTCTTGTTGTTTTGGTAGGATTAATTGGCAGTTTATGGGGATTTAGTTCTCTAGATGCCATAGCAGCCATAATTGTAGGTTTTATGATTATTAAAATGGGTTGTGATTATGCCTGGAATAGCGCTAAAGAATTAGTCGATACAGCCGTCGCCCCAGATTTATTAGCACAAATTGAGCAAGTGATCCAAAATGTGGATGGAGTTGAAAAAATACATCAATTACGCAGCCGGTCTATGGGTGAAAACGTATTAATTGACGTACACATTTTAGTATCACCTAAAATATCAGTCTCTGAAGGACATTATATTGCCCAACATGTACACCATGCATTAACAGAGCAGATTGAAAGTGTTAAAGATGTAATAGTTCATGTTGATCCAGAAGATGATGAACGCTTTTGTCCTTCGTTACATCTGCCCAGCAGAAAAGAATTATATGAACAGTTACTTCATGAAATTCACCGAGATTTTCCCCAAATACTATTTTGGAATTTGCACTATTTAGATGGAAAGCTTGAGATAGATATGGTTTGTAAGAAACACTTTACGCAATGGCAAGAGTTACATGAAAGAGCACTACAAGTATTGAAATTACAAACTGATGTTGTAGAAGTTCGCTTATTTAGCTTGCATGAAATCATGCATCACAACTAAACTATTGTGTTTGGCTTGATGTAGCCTGAATGCAGTAAAGATGAATGAATACCGATTTTACTTTGTGTTTAGGTTGTATTTCTTTTCTTAGATATAGAAATAGGATAAGTAATGGTGTCCGCTACCAGTTTAAAAATATTTTTTGCCTTTTCCATTTTTATAGTTATTTTAATGGCAGGCTGGTATCCCTTTAGAAAACGAATTAAAGATGATAAACATATTGATTTTCCTATAGGGGAAACATTAGCTACAGGAGTATTCTTAGGAGCCGGATTATTACATATGCTCCCCGACGCAAATTCTTTATTCATTAAAATGGGATACAACTATCCTTTTGCGTTTATCATCACCGGTACTGTATTTCTTATTTTCCTATGGTTTGAACACCTGGGCAAAGAACTTTATCATCATAATAGTGCGACACATCCAGCATTTGCTATTTTAGCGTGGGGAATGCTCTCTGTTCACTCGATTATGCTTGGAGCTGCATTAGGGATAGCACACCATAATTCAATGATTATTATGATTTTTCTTGCAATAATTACCCATAAGTGGGCAGAAAGTTTTGCAATCGCGGTGCAATTAAATAAAAGTTCAATGAGTATGAATACGAGTCTCGTCTTTTTTCTATTATTCAGCTTTATGACACCTCTAGGGATTTATCTAGGTTGGTATTTTGGCCAAGGGGTAGAAACCAACTCCATATTTGATCCAATATTAATCGCCTCATCTGCAGGTACATTTCTTTATTTGGGAACATTACATGGCTTGGAGCGATGTGTTATGGTCGAGCGTTGTTGTAATCTTAAAGATTTTAGTTTTGTGATTATAGGCTTTTCACTGATGGCTTTGGTAGCTATTTATGTCTAAACTCTTACAACAAGAATCAATAATTCTCGCCTCAGCCTCATCAATTCGCTTACAACTCCTGCAATCGCTCGGTATTGAATTCTCGGTCATCCCCGCTCGTTGTGATGAAGAAGCTATCAAAGCGAACTTTGATTCAGAAAATACACTTAATTTAGGGTACACTTTGGCAGCAAGCAAGGCGTTGGAGGTGAGTCAATCACATCCACAGGATTTTATTATTGCGGCAGATCAATTGTGCATATATGAAAAATCAATTCTCAATAAACCCTTAAATCACCAAACTGCAATCGAACATTTACGTTTGTTAAGTGGAAAAACACATCAACAAATCGCATGTCTTTGCATTGCCAAAAACAATGAAATACTTTGGCAACATCATGAAATAGCCTATTTAACCTTGCACCATTTAAGCGAACAAACAATTGAAGTCTATCTGCAAAGTGAAAAACCTTATCATAGTTGCGGTGCTTATCACTATGAAACTCAAGGTAAATGGTTATTTAAAGAGGTCCAAGGCAGTGAAGATACCATCTTAGGATTACCTTTGCGTCCTCTTGTCGAAATTTTAATGCAGCTTGGGGCAGTACGTTTTACTTAAAACAATACAAAAACTTTTAATACAAATAGGATACAATATGCAAATAACCAAAATTCAAGCACGTGAAATTTTAGATTCTCGTGGTAATCCTACTGTTGAGGCAGATGTTATTTTAAAAAATGGTACTCAAGGCAGAGCCAGCGTTCCCTCTGGGGCTTCAACTGGAAGCCGTGAAGCGTGTGAACTTCGAGATAACGATCCGAAACGTTATCATGGGAAAGGCGTGCAACAAGCTATAGCACATATAAATCATGAGATCAATCAAGCCTTACATCTTTGTTCTATTGAAAATCAAGAAGCCTTAGATAATCAGTTATGTCAATTAGATGGCACAGAAAATAAATCACGTCTAGGCGCCAATGCCATTCTTGCGGTATCACTTGCTGCTGCAAGAGCACGAGCCAACGCACACAACTTACCCTTGTATGCGGCCCTAAATCAAGGTGAAAAAATGTGCATGCCAGTCCCAATGATGAATATTTTAAACGGAGGGGCTCATGCTGATAACAACGTAGATATTCAAGAATTTATGATAATGCCTGTGGGAGCTCCTGATTTCCCTACCGCATTACAGATGGGAGCTGAAATTTTTCATGGGTTAAAAGACGTACTCAAGAAACAAAGCTTAAATACTGCTGTAGGTGATGAAGGCGGTTTTGCACCTAATATTCGCTCCAATCGCCAAGCACTCGATCTGCTTTGTGAAGCGATTGACAAAGCTGGCTTTAAATTAGGAGATGAGATAGTACTGGCTCTAGATGTCGCGGCTTCTGAACTTTACAAGCAGGAAATGTATCATATGGCTTCAGAAAATCAAAAATTCAACTCAATGCAACTTATTGATTATTATGCAAATCTTGTTGCAAATTATCCCATAGTGAGTATTGAGGATGGCTTGGATGAAAAAGATTGGATGGGATGGAAGCATTTAACCGAGCAATTAGGCGATAAAATTCAATTAGTAGGTGATGACGTGTTTGTAACTAACCCTAAAATACTCCAAGAAGGCATCACTCAAAAAGTAGCCAACGCGATTCTTATTAAAGTAAATCAGATAGGAACACTAAGCGAAACACGACAAACAATCCAATTAGCACATCAAAATGGATATCGTTGTGTCATGTCACACCGCTCTGGAGAAACAGAGGACACGTTTATTGCCGATTTGGCAGTAGCCACAGGCTGTGGTCAAATTAAAACAGGATCACTTTGTCGTACTGACCGTATTGCCAAATACAATCAACTCTTACGGATTAATGAAGTTGCAGTATTACCCTATGCGGGAAAAGCCATATTGAAAAAATAGGGATCGCAAACTTAACCAATTTGGTTTGCCTGGCGAAGAATCGCTATCACAATTGTGATAGCGATAACATGATAACCTATAAAAAACCACATATCTCGCAGTAACGTTGGTGAACCTTCGTCATTGATACTTAAATTTTGAAATTAGTCTTTATTTCCGCATCAATTTGATGCAACATGAAATGCTGGCTTTATGTAATGAGTTATTGCAATTGGTTCTTACTGGAAAATATCCCTAATTTTACTGTATTTTGAAGGAACAATCATGTCAGTGTCCCATCTACGATATCTTGACACAGCTATAGAAGAAGCACGCCGAAGTGTTGCTCAGGGAGGAATACCCATAGGTGCCGTACTTGTTTATAAAGACAGGATTATTGGACGTGGACATAATCAGAGGGTTCAAAAGGGCAGCACCATATTACATGGTGAAATGGACGCAATAGAAAATGCGGGTAGACAGAAAGCTAAAGTTTATGAGCAATCCATTTTATACACTACCCTTTCTCCTTGCGCCATGTGCAGCGGAGCCATCCTTCTTTATAAAATCCCTTATGTGGTGATTGGAGAAAATCAAACCTTTATGGGTGAAGAAACGCTATTAAAATCACGTGGTGTCAAACTTGAAGTATTACAAAACGATGAATGTATCACCATGATGCGAGACTTCATTACTCAAAATAGTAAACTATGGAGTGAGGACATAGGAGAATAATTTAGTGTCCTGTAGACGTTATTTTAGCGGTCGATACCTGCATTTGTATAGTGTTGAATCAAAGATGACTCCCTCATCCATATATTTTTGTTGAAAAATTAAACAAAAATATACGCTACAAATTTTTTGGTACACATTCATTATTGAAACTCATGCCTGCCCCATGGATCACTATGATTTTAGATGAATGTCTCATATTATTCTTACATTTTTAATTTTTAGGATTCCCTAGATTAGAATGCACAGGCACCTGGATTTCATTGACTATTTGAGGTGACTCGACTGATTTGAATCGATTTTTCTCATCAGTGACCTCAGGTATCCCTCTGTAAGGCCAATTAGAAGGTTCCGTAAAAGTGATATTGTTTTTTGTTAGGGCTTTTTTTAACGATTCGATAGATCGTGACCCCATATAACCACTTTCATTATAAAACTTTTTAAACATATCATTAAAGAGTATTTTGGGATCAATTGTATTGAGCTCAGGCTTACATACAATTTGGGGAATTTTGCCTTCTACTGCCCTTATTTCAAAATATTGATCTAAATGCCCTAGCTTTTTTTGAATCTCTTCAAGGCTAGCACCTCCTTTAACCCAGCCTTGATACTTAGCGTATTCTTTTACAAATTTATTCATTATCTGGCTTATTAAGTTTAGATTCATCTTTCCTTTGCAGTTACTCCAGCGCTCTTCTACTGTCTTTATTTTAGGCTCTTCTAGCCTTATCACATTTTCACTCAATTTCTCTGTTGAATTTATAGAGGCTCCATAAGATTCAATTGCCTCTTTTATTTTAAGATTAGGTTTGAAACCGATGCACCCTAATCTGTTGACATGTAATTTCTTTTCTAAATTTTTATACACATTATCAATAATTTTGCTAACAACTTGTTTATCATCACCTATCTTTATGGGAGCTAATTTTTCTTCTGCAAGATTTAACCCCTTCTTCAGATTACCAAGTACATCCAGTATTTCTTGAGCATCGATTTGAGGAAATTTATTGTTCAAGTCTTTCAATGATTCAATTGATAGCTCTAATACTTTTCTAACTAAATCATTTTTAATTTTTGTTTCGAAACATAGAACTTTTTTCCCATGGTACACTTCATTCAAATCATCTAACAATTGGGTGACAATAATTTGCATCTCTTTTTTTCTATTTATTTCTTTTGGATCCGTACAGATTTTAATAATATTTTGAGCGCCTTCCAGTTCATTGATTACATTATTGAAAAATGCATCTTCACGTTCTCCTTGTTGTTTTTGGTACTCAACATACGCCTGATCATCATAGTTGATGATAACGGAGTTTTTATCTGTAATAAGAGGAACACTCCAGTTCATATAGCTATACCAATCATTTGGCGTCTCGTACGTAACACCATGTTCATCAAGAGCACTTTTTAATGCATTCATTGATCGAGAAAAGACTGTTGTTTCATCGTAAAATTTTTTAAATAGAGCATTCAAAACATCGACTGGATTTGTGGAAAGAAGATTATTGCCTTCTTTCAGCTTTATTGTTAACCCTTCGCTAGTTATTTGGATATCGTAATATTGTTCTACTGGTTTTAACTTTTCTCTCAATTCAGAAGCTGTAGCACCCGATTTCATATAATTATCCATAAATGAATTGAGAATAAGTATTAGTTTATTCGTAGATCCTTGTTTAGGAAAACCAATTTTCTCTTCATATTCTTTTCTAGTTTGGGCATATTCAAAAAATAATTGATTAAGACGAACAGCACCTGGATAGCCAATGCCAAATTTATCTTTATGAAGGTACTCGGATACTTGTACCGCATATAACATACTATAAATCAGTCTCTTATGAGGCTCTTGTTTTCCTTCCATGCTATTGTAGTATGTTGTTAATATGTCAAAAAATTGATCTCTTTTAGAAAACATTAGATGAGTATAAATTGCTTCCATGCAATGATTTATGCCATTCAGATTAGATTGTAAGTTATTGAATTTTCTATTAGCTTCAAATAGTTTTTTTTCAATCTGATCCTTCTCATAGTTTATTTTCAATTCATCATATTTTGGGATTATAGATTCATATTCTTTGGATTCTTTCTCATCAAGATTTGAAGACTTATATTTTTTTTCTAGCTCCTCTACTCTTCTCAAACAACCGCTCAGTTCCTTTTGCCTTTTTCCCAACTCAAGCAATTCTTCTTTTACAATTTGATACTCTTCTAATACCTTAGGAATAATCTTTTTTAATTCACTGACCGACATTTCCTCTGGTAATAAATTATCCTGTAACGTCTGAGACATGTGTTTGTTTTGATTGTTTTTGCGTGTAGGAAACTTTTTGTTCTCCGTTAATACTTCCAATTCGTTATTATAATTCTCTGATTTTTCAATTACATATAAAAACTCTTTTGCTCTAACTTCCGGTGATAGCATTCCTGTAAGAAAATCTTTAGCAGGATTAGAAACATTATTGAGCTTTTCTGAAGGTTTCTTTTCTTTCATTTTACAGCTCTTGCAACATGAATATATATATTATATACTATTTGGTATTTTTTTAACCTTTTAGTATGCTTTGCACTCATGCAGCATGAGGCTAATGTAGGCTTTCGCGCAATAGACGCCAGATAAAGTTTTTAATCAAGGAGATAAAAAATAGAGGGTCACAGTTTTTGGTTAATCCTCCGAAAACTGAATATGTGTATTGTATTTCGTTCTATTAAGACAAAAACTGCTACGAAACATTTTAATATTGGCTTCATTTGCAAATACTCTGCGTGCAAACTCATTATAATGATTCATGTCTGACACATGAATGATTAATAAATAATCAGTCTCTCCAGAAACGAAGTAGCATTGCTTTACTTCCTCTTGCTCTGCCATTTTACGCTCAAAATGAGCTAATAAGTCCTCTCTTTGTTTCTCCAAGGTAATATTTGCAAAAACAATGAGGCCCCGGCCTGCTTTAAAGGGATCAACCAAAGAAACATCTTTAACAATAATGCCTGCGTCCCGTAATCGTTTAACGCGCCTAAAACAAGGAGGTGCTGAAATTCCTACTTTTTCTGCCAAAGCAATATTCGTAATTTGATTGTCTTTTTGTAAAATATTTAAAATTTTTCGATCAGTTTTGTCTAAAAATATTGCTTGATTAGTTTCGGCTGATGGCTCTTCTTCTTTATTCTTTTTCATATATTACCTAAATCATTAAATATCTAATTATAAAATGAAATAAAAACGCAATAAATCAGAAATTTATTTATTTATATTTCGTGATAAATTACTCGTCAAATCAATAAGATTAAAAAGAGAGCAATTATGATAAGACCAGCACAGAGTGATGATATACCGCAACTAAATCGACTTATTGAACATTCAGCTAGAGTTTTAAGCTCTAGCGACTATACAAATACGGAAATTGAAGGAGCAATTCATGCGATTTTTGGTGTAGATAAAGAACTGATTAACGATCAGACATATTATGTCATTGAAAAAAATGAAGTGCTTGTTGCATGCGGAGGTTGGAGTAAACGAAAAACTTTATTTGGAGGTGATCAATGCAACGCTCGTGAGGAGGGATTTTTAGATCCTCAGAAAGACTATGCCAAAATTAGAGCATTTTTTGTTCACCCCAATTATGCACGCCGAGGACTAGGAAAAATGCTCTTGGAATATTGCGAACAACAAGCTTTGGCTAATGGATTTACCAAATTTGAAATGATGGCCACATTACCAGGCGCAAAACTTTATCAGATTTGTGGTTACCAAATGATTGAACCCAAATATTTCGCCCTTCCCATGGGCCGGTCTTTTAAAATGCTAAAAATGACCAAATATGTAATCTAAATTCTTATATAAAGACGTGGTATAGCTTTTTTATTGGCTAAAACCATGTTTCTTAATATCCCTTTAAGATTAATCGGCTAATATTTTCTCAGTGTAACAATTTATTATAATAATCATGCCAAAAATATATTTACTCACAGCACCATTTGATGAGGACGCAAAAACTGGAGATGGGCAATATGCTGCTTCTTTAGAATTAGGTTTTGCAGAAAATTATGACATATCCTGTACCTGGTTAAAAAAAGACAAAAAACACTACAGCATTCCATTTCCGAGCGGAACTACTTCTATTCCAGAAGAAACCATCCCAAGTGCCATAGTCTTACAGCCAGTTGCCAATGAAAATACCATAATTAGCGGTTATAAATTAAAAGAAGCTCTTTCTTCAATGGAAGATGCCCAGGAAGTAAATATCAAAACCGTTAGCCCCAGAACACCAAAAGTTCTTGTAGCGCATGATAACAGCTTACAATCACTTACTATAATGGATATTTACTCGCAAAAACCCATCCAACTTGATGAAATAAGCGTTGATAAAATAATTAGCGCCTTAAAAGCAAAAAAAAACAAGTTAGAGAAAGCCTTAGAAGATAATAATGATGAACTAAGTAACATTAAAAAACCAAAAAGCAAGTTAGCACATTTAATTAAATTATATAATGAAAATAAAAAGAATATTAAAGATCATTGTTCCTTAAATGAATATATTGAAGCTCATTTAATGCAGCAAGACTTTTCAACGAGGCATACAAAAGCCCTCAAGAATTTCTTGGCCCTTAAAGAACATTTTACTGGTCCTGTCAATTTAAAGGCATTGGAAAAATTAACTGATAAACTTACAGGAATCAAGGAGTACAACTACGACTTCCACAGTAATAACCTGCCCTATGATTTAGAGCGGGATAAAAAATTTAGAAATTTTTATAGCTTTGACGAATTAAAAAGATCCATTGAGGAAATCATTACCCAATTAGAGGAACTTAGCCGCATCCGTCTTGCTGTATCTGAACTTTATGCCATTGATTTTAAAGAAATTAATGCAGTGGATAAAGATTTGCAAAGTAAATTATCCATTATCAGCCAGATTTTCAATGAAGGATTTAAAGAAATTTACGACCAAGAAAAATTTATCAAGGCCTTATTAAATCCTGTGGAAGATGCGATTCGTTCCTATACAAACATTAAAAACAAACTAGAAAACATCCATGATATTTTTGCAAATGTAGGCGGTTATAGAGATAATTTAATTTCAGAATTGCAGACCTTGATTTTAAATCAACAAGAGCCTTATCTTTCTGCAAACAAAAAGCTGAGTGGTTATTATGGCAAAAAAGCTCTTTTGGCAAGTGAAGGATTTCATTTAGCCTATCAGGCAAACCGACGCGATCCAATCAAACCTGATGTGATTAAAAGTATGATTGTCAGCATGCAACCAATTGAAGAAGACACTCATCTTGATATCCATATACGCCCACCAGATTGCGGTGTATTTATTACTCCAGAAGATATTATGAAATTTCAGGAAGCAAAGATCAAAGTCAATATCACCATTCATGAGTATAAACAAAATTACACGCGGCGATATTTACAACAATATACCCATGACTTAATGCGTCAGGCAAATAGTGTGCAATTTTTTAATGAAGCGGATAGAGATAACGCAATCATTGCAGCTACTTATGGTGATTGTGACAAGAGAAATACAACTGAGTCTACTGGCGTTGCAAAAAAAATAAGAGAAGTTGGAGAAGATTATACGTTAAATAAATATCCCGTTATAAAATATGATTTAAAAGGTAAATCTGGATTAACCGTTGCATCGCAAAAATTAAGCACAGCTCCTGACCACCCTTTGGATGTAGTGGCTAAAAAACCTAACATCTTATCTTTTGGTACAATACGTCCTGGCAAAGGATTCGAAGAAGCCCTAAAACTTGCTCAACTAGTCAAAAAAAATGCATCAAGTATTGAGAAAAAAATACCGCAAATACCTATTGTAAAACTGGCAGGTGATCCACAAGATAAAGAGTTAATGCAACAAATAATTGAAGAACGATTTGGTAGTATTGCTGTCGGAACTTATCAATCAACACATGCCTATGAGAGTAGATTTACTAACAGCCAACGCAGGGATTATTGGAAAGACCTAGTCAGGGAATTAAATCGAAAGGTTAATGAAGAAGGAGCGATTCTTAATAATCCTTATATAGAAATATATCCTTGGTGTGAGGCGCATGAATTACTGGATTTAAAACAAAGCTGCAAATATGTGTGTCGAATGGATGATATGGGCATGAGAAATAATGGCTCAGCGATAATCAGTGTACTAGACGTTGGGGTCGTTTATACTAAATTTGGTTCAGTTACTGACGATATATTTATTAAAGGCGGCAAGTATGGGAATGCTGTTGATATTGGTGAGTACCGCTATGGTAAATTCAGTTTATTAAAAAAGGAAAAAGACTTTATAAAAGAACATGATAAAGATCCATTACCTAAGTGGCTTATCAAAAATCCGGACTCTGCATATAAGCGCCTTCCAGAATCAAGAGATCCACAGGATATTTTAGACTCAATTGTGGCACGGGAGGAAAATCAGTTGGCATGCAGTGAAAATATTAAAAATTCAGAGAATTATAAGACGATAGTAGAAGCACAAAAGTTATTAATAGAACGATTTACACTCAAAAATGCAGTAGATCATTTATTAGAAAATGTAGGACTCCAAGATTTAATAATTAAAGAAAATATCGATGAATTATTCGAGACCGGGGAGCCACTCGTGGCACAAACGAATAATTTAGAAGAGCTTGCCGAAATTCTGCCACCAAAGCGCCATTATTTATCAAAGTCTTGTCCTGATTTGGTTTTTTTTAGCTCTGGCCGCAGTAAAATGGAAATTGAAGAAGAATGTAATAAACTTAAAAAATCAATAATGGTATTTTAATATGGTAAAAGGAAAATTTATGCCTGGTTCTATGAGAGATGTTGAAGACTTAATATGTGAAGACGGTATTACAGATGAAGTGACACTGTTACTTCATAAGTTAAAACCCATTGAACTAGCATTGCTCAAAGCTACTGGTAGCGACATCGTCAGAAAGCAACTGGACAGCCCTGAGTTAGGACCGTTCTGGGTAAACAAATTTAATAAACTGCGAGTAGCTAATGATCATGCCTTTCAATTCAGAAACCCAGAGCCGCAATCAAGAGCCGATTTCTATTGTGGGTATGTTTTATATTTAGCATCTTTAAAAGAAAACAAAAATACAAACAATAATAAGTACAATGATTATCTTATTCTTTCTTTGTCACGGTTTAATTGCTTTTATGCTGCTCAGGAAGTTTTGACTCATCTTATTATGAATTGCGAAAAAAATCTCAATATAGAAAATGTAAATACCTTATACGAATTTATGACTCGTATGGAATATCTAATACAGCAACACAAAACACCTGGCTGTTTGTTA
Organism: Legionella longbeachae; assembly: GCF_004283175.1. Lineage (GTDB taxonomy): Bacteria > Pseudomonadota > Gammaproteobacteria > Legionellales > Legionellaceae > Legionella > Legionella longbeachae. The sequence goes on along the minus strand of NZ_RXNW01000002.1, from coordinate 116,945 downwards.
CTCGCCCATACCTATTTTTATCTTGCAGGATTTTATCAGAGCTTAGATCTTAAGAAGGAAAGCACCGAATGTTATAGTTCATGTTGGGAGCAACTTCATTTAGCGCAATTGTTAGAATCAATATCTGAACGAGAAATTCACAATGCCTATTTTGGTCAAGGATTAGCAATGAGCAATGCCTTTGGATTGGACTCAATATCTGAAATTAAAGATCGCTGCCGTCAATTCAACCCAAAAGTATTCACTGATGCTCTTCGAAGTGCTACTGAAGCAAAAGCAGAAATGATGCTTAACAATAAATTCAAAGATAATATGGACAAAAATATAGAAGACACTCTCTCCAAAAATTCTGGATTACAGTGTTAAAATAGATCCAACTAACAGATAGTTTCTGCTTATTTTTTAGGACGATACTCAGGAATTTCCTTGGAATAACGCCCTTTTATTGTTCTAAAAAAATCAAGAATTATTGGAAAATCTTTTTGAATATCCCCTGATGGAAGAAATGCCTTATTGATTCGAAGTTCTTTAGTTGCATAGTCAGGACCTACCATAACTATAGGTAGTTTTGCTTGACAAGCGATATGATAAAACCCCTCTTTCCAACGAGTAACTGGACTACGAGTTCCCTCTGGGGTGATCGCCAACTTAAACTCCTCACGAGAACGAAATATTTCAACTACTTGATCAACTGTCTTATTTTTTTTGGAGCGATCAACGGGTGCCCCACCCAGTGCCCTTAATAGAAGTCCTAAAGGAAAAAAGAAAAGCTGATTTTTAGCTAAAAAATTAATCTTAACTCCTAATTCAAAACGTGCAAATAAACCAACTGCGAAATCCCAATTACTGGTATGCGGAGCAACAACAACCAGATATTTTTTATCTTTAGGTAATTCACCTACAATTTTCCAACCAAATAGTTTTAAAATAAAATGACCAAGTCTTTGCATATTCACAATCTATAATTATTTTCGTTAGGTATCGTTGACATCTGCATCGTTTGTCCGCCTTTACTCATGAGTATGAGCATAGACCATTATAAAATAATAACGATGTTTATGATACAAATCCTCTTAATCCGGTGCATCACCCCCTGAGATTTTCTCAAAAGATTTAAACTAAAAATGCTTCTAAGCCATTCGCTACTTTCAATATTCAGCTCTTAAGGGAGCCCAAAGGGCTTCTCGAAGCCTGATGGAACCTTAGCGATAGGGCTTACCCCCTATCCAGACTCAACGATTTTACGTAACGATTGGCTCCCTTGTGTTTAAATTTGCAAGAAGTTTCTCAGGTATAAACTGCAAGATCCAGGCCACTTAAATAAATTGTCAACGCTTCTTAGTATATACAAATTATTATTTTGATACACCTGAAATGCTTTGCATAGGTACAATTTACCTAAGTTATTCAAAATAAAAGGCGATAAAAAATAAAAAAAACATTCCGGAGTTTAAAATTATACTAAAATGATACATATACAGGCGTAGCTATGGAGTGCTCAAATGAAAAACGAAGATCCCGCACTTAGTATTTCGAATCCGCGTTTACTTGCCGCTGTTTACTATGGATTGCTCTCTGTCGTTGGTACCATACTCATAGACGTATTGCTTACCTCAATGGACATAATGGAAATTGTACCTCTTTTCCAATCAATAGTCCTTGGAGTAGTTGTTGCTGCAATCACTGGAGCAATATTTGGTGAACTTATCGTTCATTGCCCTAAACCCTATAAACTTAAAACCTTTATGTTAGGTTTTATCATGGTCCTCCTTTCCTTGCCTTTTTTTGATTTGGGATTGATGTATTTTATCGAGGAATCAGAAAGGCCAATACTCAAAATAACCAATTTCCAGGATCTTTTTCTCTCTTATTTGACAGTATTAGGCTACAGCTATCTTCTGTTCGGATTTTTACTTGCCATTGCGGCAGGTCTTGCTTCTATGTATTTAAGAGGCCTGTTCGTCTATCAAATTTTGCATACCGATAAACGGCGAAGTCATCGTTTACCTCGATATATAGGAGAATTAGATAAGGTGAAAGCAAAATCCACTCCCAAAAGGCGTGCTATGCAACGGAAAAAAACTTCAGTAAAATAATCTAGAAATGAGGCATCTTTGAAAATGTACTCCAAGATCTGACGTACATCATCACGTTAAGGAAGAGAGTAACGACAATATAAAATTTACATTTTCAATTCTCATAAGAACACTTGCATCGATTATCAGCGAATATACGTTTAAGATAATCTTATTGTGTAATAGCACTCAGGTACCCATGTTGACTTTGACGCTAATGGTTATATTTGAGCTCAGACAGAGAGAATATTTTGAGAAACAAGCACCGCATACATCCGAATGTGAGCCTTAGTTAGCGAAATTCTCTCGCAAGATGAACCCAATATGGTTATTTCCCCATTGGGGCTGAATTCTTACTTTTTTTGGATAGTTATGATCCTCCATACTTTTAGTAATAAAGATCAACTTTTTTTTCTGTTAACAAAAGGAGCAATTGTCCTCACTCCTAATAACCGACTAAATGAATCCATAATTCACCAATATTTTAGTCATTGTAATACTGAGACTGTAGATAAACCAAAATGCATGCCTTATAGAACCGCGCTCATCAACGCCTATGAACAACTTAATTTTATTGATGCAAATGACTCCTATCCTATATTATTAAGTGATGCCCAGTGCCAGTATTTATGGCGTAAGATCATTAAATCGGAACCATCCATCATCTACAGTGAAGGCTTACTCAAATCGGTTATCACTGCTTGGGAGTATTGCCAACAATGGCAAATTAACCCCGAAAATCCAAAATTCCTCTATACTGATCAAACACGCCAATTCCAACAATGGTGGCTTGTCTTTGAGGAACAACTAAAAAAGCATCATTTAATTACGGAATATCAATTAATCACTCACCTACTCAATGCTCAATACCCTGTGTTTTCTGACTCGATTGTTTGGGTATGTTTTGATGACTTTACGCCGCAGCAAATTCACCTGCAAGAACAGCTAATCAATCAAGGAATTACCCAATACCAATATGATTTAAAAGAAAAATCGTCTAAAATTGAAATGCTGGCAGCTCAAGACGACAAAGAAGAATATCAACAATTAATGTTGTGGCTGCATTTAAAATTACAAGAAGGTAATCATCGTATAGGCGTAGTTGTACCTAATTTAGAAAAAGAATCAAATTTATTACAAAGAATATTAACGAATCATTTTGAGCCAACGCTCTTTAATATTTCCTTAGGCCAACCTTTAAGTGATTTTCCCTTAGTTGCTCATGCCTTGTGTTGGCTCAATTTAGATGATTTTACTTTATCGCAACATCAAGCAAGCCTGCTTCTCCAATCACCTTATCTTGGTTATTCTAAGGAAGAATTTATTGGGCGAGCGGAATATCTGCAAGAGGGCATACTACTCGAAAGACACGTGATTCCATTAAAGGATTTTATAAACGAACTCCATTATTATACCCCTAAACTTTCCCAATTATTAAGTCTTCTAATCGCCTATCCCGCAATGGCTACCCCCCAGGAGTGGGTATGCCTGTTTCAAGATCGCTTAAGGGTGATGGGATTTCCAGGTGACTATGGACTTAACTCAGAAAATTACCAATGCCTCAATCGTTTTATCACACTTTTTGATGAGTTTAGGCAACTGGCAGTGTTTAACACTAATTTAACTAAGGCTGAAGCACTCGAAGCATTTCACCATTTGACTCACCATACTATTTTTCAAGCACAAAAAAACAACGCACCAATTCAAGTTACTGGTCTTTTGGAGGCATCTGGGTGTGAATTTGATAGTTTATGGGTTATGGGATTAACTGATCAATGTTTGCCAAATAAAGTTCGTTTGTCTGCTTTTGTTCCTTCATATTTACAACGCGAACTGAGTATGCCGCATAGCCTACCTGAACGTGAGCTGCAATTTGCGCGTCAAATACTCCAAAGACTACAAAAAAGTGCCGATTCTGTAGTATTTAGTTTCCCACAGTTACAAGGTGATAATCCTAATTTACCTTGCTCCTTAATAACAACATTTCCTCATTTTACCTTATTACCTGAACCTAACTCTTCGATTTACCAACCTAAATACATAACTGTAGAAGAACATTTTTCTCTACCGGTATTGCCAGAAGAACGTATTACCGGAGGTACCGCAATTTTGTCGAATCAAGCAAAGTGCCCTTTTAAAGCATTTGCAGAGCATCGACTTCGTGCAAAGGCCCCTTTGCAAACAACTGATGGTTTGAATCATCAAGAAAGGGGAAAGTTGATTCACAAAGTGATGGAATTATTATGGCAAGCCTTAGAGAGCCAGGAGAAACTTAAGCTTTTAGCACCCCATATTGTAGATAGGTATATAGATGAGGCAATTCATACAGCTTTAAGTCATCTAAATCAACGTATTAATTCCCTCTCTGCATCCCTTCAAGAAGTTGAAAGTGCTCGGTTGAAACGTCTTATATACACCTATCTCGAATGGGAAAAACAACGAGCTCCATTTACAATCGCAGCATTAGAACATTCTTACTCCATTAATTTAGCCGGGCTTGATATTCAAGTACGTATTGATCGTTTGGATCAAGTAGCCGATAAAAAATGGGTTATTGATTATAAGAGCACCCTTCCCACGAGTAAACCTTGGCATGAAGAGCGGCCGAAAGAGCCACAGTTACTTCTTTACGCGCTACTCGATGATCAAATTAATACTTTTTTACTAATGCAATTAAAATCAGGAAAAATATACTGTGCTGGTCTTAGTGAAGAAAAACAGGCTATTAATGGAATTACTTCATTAAAAAAGGATGAGACTTGGACTGAATGCAGAAAAACATGGCAAAAACAATTAACCCATTTAGCAATGGAATTTCAACAGGGATATTGTCCCCCACAACCAGCACATTTAAGTATTTGTCAGCGATGCGACTATCAAAATTTATGCCGTATTCAAGACAACGAATAGCTTCCCTTCCCAAATAAACAGCTTTGCCCATGATCAAATAAATAAAAATACCATGATTTTTCCATATTAATTATGTTATAAGACATTAATTTAAATGGTTTTAATTACATGTTTTCCTAAATAATTATAATAAGAGATGAATCATGCCTTATAATCATAAAATATTAGAACAACGTTTAAGCACTTGTGACGACCAATTATCCGCGCTCTTCATCACTGAAAAAGAACTTGACGACAAGATAAAACAACAAATAAAAGCAGTCCAAGAATATTATAATCTCTCCTACACGAAAGCGACTTCAGCAAAAACTGTTGAAGCAATAGCGAACAGTTATGAATCTTTTGTCGCTTTGCTCACTAAAGTCAAAAATAAAACAATGCCTCCTAAAGAAGCAATGGATGCATTAATAAACACAAGCCAATCCAGAAAAGTTAATGTCTTATTCAGCAATCTTACTAAAGCATGTGAATTATTATTTTGGTCCTCCACTGCATTTTCCTTGTATATGGGGATTTTTGGAATTGCTTTACCTGTGCTTGTGATCCAACCTCTTTTAGGCGTTGCAGTGGGAATAACCATTGTTGGGGCAATGCTTGCAGCCGCATATAAAGCGCTTTCTTGTTTTACTGAATTTAAATCATTGAGTCGGCATAATACAGAATATACAAATGAAGCAAACCTGGTTTCATTTTTCAAACCAATACATCAAGAACGAGAAAAAATTCATCCGATTGATGAGGAAATAAAAGGACTAGGGCAATTATGTTGTAGTTAAATTTGCATGAACTCAATATAAAAAATAAAGTGCATGTTTCTATCAACCGTTTAGAACTCAATCCCCTATAAATACTAGGCATTCCATCTTTGCTAAAACATTAAGGGATAAAATTCGTTTAACGACATGTTACATTAAAGGGATAGAGCCAGCCCCTTGAAAAGGGATAATGTTTGCTCAACTTGCGAGAAAAACTTACACTCAAGCATTCACATGCTGCACGCTTGCCTAAAGAAAATTTCTCGCAAGTTATCAATCAAATCCTATCATGCGAAGCAACATTTGTTATGGAGTAATCTCTCATCTGGATCAAAATATTGCTAAACCCAGAATACAGATATACCTTAATCACTACTGATGTTTATTTTTATACTTTATAGATTAAGAAGTTACAATTGCGAAATTTAATCAGATGTTTAATAATGATTAAATCACAGAACAAGGGAGTGAAGATGTCACTCAAATTAACTAAAAGAAAAATTATATATTGTGGTTTTATTACATGTTTACTCAGTAGCTGCGTTCACCCACCCTATAATAATTTTAAACCGGTACATCCCATGCCTAAAAGAGTTGTTACCGGTGCGGTGGTTGGTACTGCAGTGGGGGCTGCGACAACAGGTACTGTAGCCGGAGCACTCGTAGGTACTGCAGCAGGAGGGGTTGCTGGAGCCGTTGTAGGTTTTAGCAAAACCAGTAGCCGCAGTATCATTAAAGAATTAAATAATGAAAATATTGAGTTCGTGCAATATGGCGATACCATGACCCTTATTGTACCTGTTGATAAATATTTTATGTTTGAAAGTCCACGTCTTAACGAAATTTGTTATCCGGGTTTGATTAACATCGTAAGATTGTTAAAATTTTACCCATTAAGCCCTGTCTATGTAGCAGGATTTACAGATGATGTAGGCACAAGATACCATAAAAGGTCATTGTCCCAGGCACAAGCAGAAACAATGCTTACCTTTTTATGGGCAAATAATATCCCCGCACAACTGCTTAAAGCAGAAGGTTATGGTGATAAAAATGATGTAGGTGATAACAAACTGATTCATGGTAGTGCATTTAATAGACGCATCGAAATTCAATGGTTCAGTAGTTTAGGAGCTAAAAGATGTGCAACGTGTCCTGCTCCAGTACCACCACCTATGATTTATGCAACGAAGTAAGGTGGTTTAATGCGTACATCTAGATTTATTGGAGGCATTCTTTTAATTGTTGGGACTTCCATAGGTGGGGGGATGCTTGCTTTACCTGTTGCCAATGCAGCTACTGGTTTCTGGCAATCTTCTATTTTTTTGTTTCTGTGCTGGGTTTTTATGACCTTAGGCGCTTTTTTTATTCTTGAGGCAAATCTTTATCTGCCTCGAGGAAAACATATGGTTTCTATGGCACAAGCCACCTTAGGTAACTATGGCTTGCTCCTTGCCTGGGTAAGCTATTTGTTTTTACTTTATACCTTATTATCAGCTTATATTTCTGGTGGAGCTGATGTATTAAACAGCCTTCTTTTTAAAGTAGGATTACACTTGCAAGATTGGCAGGCAAGCTTTTTATTTACACTCTTTTTTGGACTTGTAGTCTATGGCGGTATTTACTATGTAGACTATGTAAACCGTGGTCTGATGTTCGGCAAATTAGCGGTTTATTTTTTGTTAATAGTATTGATTGCACCCCATATAGAAATAGAGCATCTTCACCATGGCGATATGGGTTATATTGGCGGCTCGATCATGATTTTGATCACCTCTTTTGGATTTGCCATTATTGTCCCCAATTTAAGAGACTATTTCGATGATGATATCAAGCAACTAAAAAAAGTGATTTTTATTGGTTCATTAATTCCATTATTTTGTTATTTAGCGTGGGATGCCGTCATTATGGGTGCTCTTCCTTCCGAAGGCAGCCAAAACCTGGAAAGCCTAATGAGCAATCCTCATACTACGAGCGCCTTAGCCAGTATGCTCTCGAATAAAGTACAAAACACGACTATTAGTGCTTTATTTAATTTTTTCACTTCCATTTGCATGTTAACTGCCTTCCTAGGCGTTTCCCTATGCTTATATAGTTTTCTTGCGGATGGTTTGAAATTACGTGAACGAGGGAGCCATGGTTTGGGTTTATTTTTACTCACTTTTGTACCCCCGCTACTTATTGTCATATATTATCCTGGCGCATACATTCATGCTTTAGGTTATGCGGGAATTTTTTGCATCATACTACTACTATTTTTACCCGCGCTAATGTGCTATTTTGGTAGAAAATACTATAGCCCTGCTTTTAGTGTCCCTGGCGGTAAATTGACTCAGATTGTTGTCATCGCTATTTCAATTGGGCTATTGGTACATGAACTTTGGAAATTAATAGGCTAAACGTTACAAAATCTAAAGGATTGAGGGGTATATACATCAATCATCCCAATCATTTTCAGCCTAAAATACTTGATTGTGCCTGGTCATGATGCAATTGACTCAAAATGAATAACATTGTATCATATTGAATTATTTTTGAGCTGTTTTTTTGGATTACTTCTTATGAACCATTCAAAGCTAATAGGTGGAATATTACTTATAGTAGGTACCTCAATAGGTGGAGGCATGCTGGCATTGCCTGTATCTACAGCAGAAGTAGGCTTTAGTAATTCAATTTTTTTCCTATTCTTATGTTGGTTTGTTATGACTGCAGGGGCATTATTAATGCTGGAAGTTAATCTGCGCCTTCCTGCAGGAAGTAACATGATTTCCATGGCTAAATCTACATTAGGTTTACCAGGACAAATTATAGCTTGGATTACTTATTTATTCTTACTGTATACCCTGCTTTCTGCTTATATTTCAGGTGGAAGTGATGTATTCAATAGTTTATTGCATAAGATAAATATTGATTTGCCTAACAGCGTCACAGCAATACTCTTTACCTTTTTATTCAGTTTGATCGTTTATAATGGTATCCGTTCGGTAGATTATGTTAACCGAGGTTTAATGTTTGGCAAGTTAGGTATTTATATTTTGCTAGTTGCGATTATCAGTCCGCATACATCAACTATAGGATTAACGGGGGGGTCTGTACGTGCTTTTGCTGGTACCTTAATGATTCTTATTACTTCTTTTGGTTATGCAACAATAATACCCAGCTTAAGAGACTATTTTGGAGATGATATTCATAGTTTAAGAAAAGTCATTCTCCTTGGTTCACTCATCCCCCTTTTCTGCTACATTATTTGGGATGCGGTCATTATGGGTGTGGTATCACGAGAAGGAGATAATGGGTTAATTGCACTTATGAGTTCAGAACACGCGACTAGTGGTTTAACTGAAGCGTTAAGTCAGTCCGTTCAAAATCAATGGATAAGTGGATTTTTTGGATTTTTTACTTCTATTTGCATGCTCACTGCATTTCTAGGTGTTTCTATAGGTTTATTCGATTTTCTGGCAGATGGATTAAAGCTTAAAAAATCAGGCCATCAAGGAAAATATACCTTGGCATTAACGTTCCTCCCTCCTTTGGCAGTAGTTTTACTTAATCCAGGAATTTACCTCCATGCTTTAAGCTATGCGGGAATTTGCTGTGTTATTTTATTACTGTTGTTGCCTGCAGTTATGGCATGGAAAGGGCGTCAATACCTGGTAACTACCGATAGCCATTTGGTCCCAGGAGGGAATTCCAGCCTCGTCGTAATTGGTTTTGTCGCCATAGGTTTACTCATCATTGCCATGATGTATTAATCGTTGAATTAGCAAACTTTTATCAGGGAACAATTATATTTGAACAATATTAGGAGAATATTCTTAATTAATACCCTCATTATGTTGTCATGAATCTCTGCGACGAAATATGGGTAAACATCAGCATACTAACATCATAAAGCCAAAAGGTATCCTATTACCAATTGATCATTCGAAAAATGGTTAATTAATGAGCTATAATATTAGTTAGGGATAACTTGTATCTGTTCAAAGGGTATGCTTAAACCTCTATGAAAGGCTGATTATGCAATTCAGTGCATGGGCCACGAACGGTTACGATAACTTTACAGCAATAAGTACAAGGAGGTTATCATGTTAGGCTGGGCTCTTACATTTTTTATCATCGCAATTATTGCCGCAGCATTTGGGTTTGGAGGTATAGCTGTAGCCGCTGCAGGAATTGCAAAAATTTTATTTTTCATATTTCTAGTGATCTTTGTCGTATTTCTAGTTATGGGTTTACTTGGACGCCGTCCACCTCCTCCCCTATGAGACATTCTCACTCATAAAAATTTCAATTTACTTTCGAAAAGAGCTTGTTTAAGCTCTTTTTATGATTCGTCCCTTCAAATTTTTCTCCCAACTAATTCCCGTTCCTTCATTTGAAGTTATATTTTTTCTATTCACCAACGTGCTGGACAATTACAAAACGAAATCTGGATCATCGACGATAATTCAAAATGCAAGCCATTATCCCAATCCAGATAAAAACTCTAGTTTGAGCGGTCATTTCACGCTAAGCCAAGATAAAGACTAGATGCACATTGTACGGGGATGCAAATCCTGGAACCCTATTATTTTTATGCCTCAAACTCGCTTCATTAAATCTGACGTTGAACATAACCTTTGTCTGCATTACTGTAATGAGATTTAGGGAGTTTTTCAATACGATCAGGAGCTGCTTTAGCATCATGTACTTCAACTCCAGTCAATTGAAATTCAATTGGCATACGCTATAACATTGCCTCAACAATCATAAGCAGATTAGGCTTGTCATAAATCTGTTGTTGTAGCTTGATTTCCTTTAGCTTTGACCACAGCTCATCATCGAGCATCAGTCTAGCTCTTGCAAACTTATTTTATACTTAATATGAGAATCGTTCTATTATGAGGCTGCTCTTATTAATCAATCGATTAGAATAAACTATTGGGTTTATTTTTAATAGGACTGTCTCCGGGATGCCGCGAATAAGGTGCGGTACGTAGGCAGTGGGGATGAATGGTCAACACGCCTTATTGACATTAATCAAAAATTTTAACCTTCGTTTTTTGCTCAGAACTTTTCCAAGCTCTTTTCATAATTTCTGTATTAAATGAAATACCAAAATCCCCATTTCGATTAAGAGCAATGACCCCCATCTCTCCGTTTAATTCTTTATTTCGTTCATGAATCACGTAATCACAGGCTTGCTGCAAAGACATATTAAATTCAACCATCATAGATATAGTATGTCCTACTACATTTCTTATTAAATATTCTCCTACACCTGTCCCTGAAACTGCACAGGTATTATTATTAGCATAACAACCAGCACCAATAACACAACTATCCCCTATTCTTCCCGGAAGGCAATTACTTGTTCCTCCTGTAGATGTTCCGGCAGCAAGATTTCCGTGCGAATCCAAAGCTACGGCACCTACAGTTCCTGTCATTTTCTTATTTTGGATCACGTCCATAGTCTCTATTGCATTGTGCTGTTGATACATTTCATATTGATGAGGCGTTATGAAATAAGATTCACTTTCAAGTTCAAGATTGTATTTTTTTGCAATTTCTAAAGCACCATATCCTGAAAGAAAAACGTGATGAGTATGTTCCATCACTATACGTGCGAGGTGTATTGGGTTTTTAACAGTACGCACCATAGAAACAGCACCTGCCTGCAAATTGGTACCACTCATGATAGATGCATCCATTTCAACTTCACCATGACAATTTAATGCAGAACCTTTGCCAGCATTAAATAATGAATTATTTTCGAGAGTTTTTACCGCCTCTTCAACAGCATCCAGAGCCATTCCCCCTTGATTAAGCAAGGCATAACCCTTTTCGAGTGCATCAATCAAACCTCTTTCAACGTCTTTCTGATATTTTTGTAAAAATGGATAATTTTCACTGGCACCACCATGTACCGCAATTGCAATTTTATTCATTTTTTGATCCCAAATTTGAATTTTTTATGGGTATTGCTGGATTTGCAAGGGTTCGATCTGCAATTGAAAATTGGCATCCCTTAACTAACAGATGGACTATTAAATTTTCGACAAATACCGCCTCGCCCTCTTCAACATCAGTGATATTGGTTTGATCTATATTTCTTCCATCGATAATCACCACCATACCTGAACCATAACATTCTGCCTCTGCTCCGTTTCGTATCACTAAGGCAGTATCTTCTCCTAAACCAATCCCTAGTTGTTCTGGATTCATTATAATTGCATGTGCAAGACGACTGAAGCGGCCGCGCTTTATAAAATGGGTATCAATAATGCACGACTGTAAAATCCCTAAACCTGAGGAGGTTAATAAATTGCGATATCTTAATGCTTCAGATAATCCTCCCCCTGTAATCATTACCGAAGCCATTACCATGGCTCCAGCACTTGTTCCTGCGATTATGAATTCACTATCTTTTAAATATCGTTCTTTAATAATATCAACAATGGGTGTCCCCCCCAGAATAGTGGATAAACGAAATTGATCTCCTCCTGTAAAAAAAAAGGCACCCGCATTTTCTGCTCGTTTTAAATACTCACTATTACGCGCCTCGCTCCTTTTCTTTATGGGTATAAAACCTATATTGTTATAACCCATATTTTGAAAAACATTTTGATAAATTTTTTTCACTTCCTCCTGAATTTCTGAACCCGTCGTTATAATCTCTATTTTCTTATTGGACGGCGGTAATAATTCACTTAGAATTTCATAGCGGGTAAATTCTTTTTTTTGTTCCGTATCGGAAGATGGCCCATTACCTTTATCCTCAGCACCACCAATAATCAATAACTTAGCCTTGGGTACCATTATAAACCTCGCTGACCGCCTTAAATTGTTTTTCCTTTTGCTTCAAAAAATGAACCGTTTCAAACACATTTTCAATCGCACAAAAGATAAAAGAATTTACATCTGCAACTTCTAATACATGCTCAAGAGCAGCCTGTTCATCTGAAATAATATTTAATGAAGGTTTGAATTCAGAACGAAGAATTCCAGAAACAAGGAGACGATTAATTTCATTATGCGTTCGCCCTCTTCCATCTTTATCATGTCGGATCACGATTTCATCAAACATAGAGGCGGCTTGGAAACCTAATTTTTCTATATCCTCATCACGCCGATCACCAACGGCACCAATAATCCCTATTTTTTTTGCACAATGTACTGACTCAAGATAATTTTTTAACTCACAAAAAGCACCTTCGTTATGTGCATAATCGACCATAACCTGACAATGAGGAAATTTAAAAAGATTCATACGTCCCGGTAAATTTTCAAATGTAGGATAAAAAACGTGTAACGCTTCTTTTATTTTATCAAAAGAAAATTGACTAATTACACCAGCTAAAGTGGCAGCCAATATATTGGCTATCATACTGGTAGCCGCACCATGAAAACTTAGGGGGATTGATTTAATGTTCGAAAGAAATGTTCGGTCAGCACCTCTTTGAACCACAAGCTTCCCCTGATCAATATATGCTGCTAATCCTCCCGACCTACAATGCTTTCTGATGCGTGGGCTTTCATACATACTAAATAAAGCAATATTACAATCAAAATCGTTTCTTAACTCATATGTTAAATTATCATCCGCATTTAAAATTGCATACCCAGATTTTTTAGTACTATGAGCAACAACCGCTTTGACTTGAGCGAGTTCTTCAAGAGTATGAATATCATTTAACCCTAAATGATCACCAGTAATATTGGTAATGATACTAATATCACATTCATCAAACCCCAAGCCCGAACGCAAAATACCACCTCGAGCGCATTCTAATACAGCAAAATCAACTTCAGGATCATATAATACTACTTGGGCGCTGCCTGGACCGCTGCAATCCCCGCTATGAATCAATTTATTATTTAAATAAACCCCATCGGTTGTAGTAAATCCTACATGATGATTTGCATAACGTGCAAAATGAGCGATCAAGCGAACAACCGTTGTTTTTCCATTGGTTCCGGTAACTGCAACGATTGGAATTCGTGCACTTAAATGAGAAGGATAGAGCATATCAAGAATAGGTTTAGCAACATTCCGTGGTTTTCCTTCATTAGGTGATAAGTGCATCCGTAACCCTGGCCCCGCATTAACCTCAATAACTGCACCATGGTTTTCATTTAAAGGGGTACTTATGTCCTTTGAAATAATATCTATTCCACAAATATCCAAATTCATAAGACGAGCCACACGCTCGGCAAGATATATATTAAAAGGATGCACTTCATCAGTTACATCTTTGGCTGTTCCTCCGGTGCTTAAATTTGCAGCCTCTTTTAAAAATAGAATTTGCTTTTGGGGTAAGACACTTTCTAAACTTAAATTATTTTCATTTAAAATCGAAAGAGTTGCTTCATCTATTTTAATTGAAGTTAAAGTATTTTCATGAGATTCACCTCGATGAGGATCTTTATTGACCTGCTGAATAAGTTGATTTATCGTAAGCTTTCCATCACCCACCACGTGAGCTGGGGTACGTTTTGCTACTGCAGCGACTTTATAGTTGATTACCAAAAATCGATAGTCTTGACCCGAAATAAATCGTTCTGTAATGATTTGATTTGAAATATTTTTTGCCAACTTAAAACCAATATGAGCTTTTTGCTTATCAGTAATATGAGTCACAACTCCTTTTCCATGATTACCATTAAGCGGTTTAATCACTAAAGGAAAACCTAGTTGGTTGATTGCCTCATCAAGTTCCTCTGTAGAGTGAATCATCAAGCCTTCAGGAATTGGAATAAAGTTTGCTTTAAGGATCTGCTTCGTCAGTTCTTTATCTGCAGCAATATCAACACCAATAGAACTTGTCTTGGAAGATATGGATGCCCAAATTTTTTTTTGATTCCGGCCATATCCTAATGTAATTAAAGAGGTATGCTCATGACGCTTATATGGTATTTTCCTGTTTTGTGCTTCTGCAATAATTGCTCGGGTACTAGGACCCAGGCCTTTATCCCTAAAAATTTCTTTTAAATGCGCAATCACTCTATCTAAAGAATACTCCTTTCCCTCAGCTATTGCGGTAATGAACTCCACAGCAGCAAATCCTGCATATAAACCAGCCTCTTCTATCTCATAAGTAAACAGTACATTATAAACCCCATACTCCCGGGTTCCATAAGTTCTACCAAATCCACAATCCATACCTGCCAGACATTGCAATTCTAATGCAACATGTTCTATAACATGTCCTAACCAAGTTCCTTCTTCAACTCTTTTTAAAAATCCACCTTCAGTCCCTAGGGAACAGCGATGACTTAATAAGCTTGGTAAATAATGAGTTAGCCGCTCCTGAAAACCGACTAAGAGGTTGGTAGGTAACTCCTCGTATCTTCCGATATCAAGCTTGATAACAATAAGTTTTTTTCTGGAGTTTGACCAATAATTGGGCCCTTTTAAGACTTGGGTTTTTAAAATGTTCATTTGCATTCCTTGGCATAAAATGAATAACTAAAAACTCTTTTTAGAATAGGAAGAATTATGAAATTCTTCAAATTTAATTTTAAAATAACTGATAAATTATTTATTGTGAATTAGGGATGATCTTAATTATTTGAAAATTAAATAATATCGCCCGCGGTTCAAAAGAAAATGCGGGCGAACGGGGCTATGTATATCACGTAGTACAAAAACTAAAATTTGATTTCAAGATGTTTTATAACTTACCACTTGTATAAAAGCCACTTATAGTAGTGGTAAACTCCGGAGCAGAAAAATTTGGCCAATGATCTTTGTCAAATCCCGGAGCATCTTTTAATCGTTGTTTGTCCACATTAAGAATAAAACAATCATCCTTATTGTCGTACAAAAACAAATTCCAAGGCACTGCAAAAAATTTATTTCCAAAACCTAAAAAACCGCCAAAATCAAGCACCAGATAATTCACTTTTCCAGATAATTTATCGATAACAACTTCGGCAATTTCACCTAAATTTTCATGTGTAGGGTTCATTACTTTGGTACCAGTAAGCTCCCCTGATTTAACAATTCCGTTGTTTTCCATGTTAGACTCCTTGTAAAATAACACAATGATTAATCATCAATGATGGGTTTTACTTTGAAAGTCTTTAATTGCTTTCTCAGCTTGTTCTTTAGTGTAACCATAATGTTTTTGTAATTTTCCAAAAATTTCTTGTTGGTTCCCTTCGATTTGTTTGAAATCATCATCAGTAAGTTTGCCCCAAGTTTTTTTCATATGGCCTTTGACTTCTTCCCATTTACCTTGAAAAATATCCTTATTCATTTTATATCTCCTTATCGCTGAGGTTTAGACTAATTAAAATTTAGTCATTATTAAATGTAGTCCTTAATTTCCAAAAACTCAAAAATTGCTTCATTTCTCAGGACGGTTAAATATTATTTTTCAAGGTTCATTGACGTCATGATCCACCACTTTATCTGTAGAACTTTTAATAAATTCTCTGGATATCTTTTTGTAATTCCTTTACTTATCAGTTTAAATAGACTTAAATAAAAGTTAAATGTCATTTCAAATTTTTCCCATATCCTCTATTTTTATCTGGAATTATTTCATGAAATTTTCAACACTTTTAAAAATGATGCGATTTTGGCCACCTTTTTTGGGGGCGGGCATTAGTGTAAAGAATTTTAATCCTGATGGAACAACTATTATTGTCCAAATGAAAATGCGCTTTTGGAATAAGAATTATGTAGGCACTCATTTTGGAGGTTCTATATACTCCATGACTGACCCATTTTACATGCTGATGCTATTGAATTTATTGGGGAAAGGATATATCGTTTGGGATAAATCGGCCTCTATTCGTTATAAAATACCTGCTAAGGGTACTCTTTATGCACGATTCGAATTATCACCAGAGCAAGTTGATAAAATTCGACTTCAAGTAGATGAAACTAAAAAAATTGAATCAGAATTTCATATACCTATTACTAATGAAGAAGGAAATACCGTTGCCGAGGTAAAAAAAATTTTATCAATTGCTACAAAATAACTATTGAAGATATAGCTTACCTAATTTCCAAAAGTAAAAGTGTAGAATTGAACCCCAGGTTCATTAACAGTGACTTGTAAATATCCGCTGGTAAATTTCTTTTGTGCAACTAATTGATAAATAGAATATTTATCAATTAGTACATTACTTTCGTTTATTATTTTGCCGTTCGAGTCACTTAAAATCACCTTTATGTTAATCGGCTTTGCCGTATTATTTCCCATAACAGCATACACTTTACCTGCTTTGAAATGTATTTTTAGTGCTGCATCCGCCTGCTCTGCACTAATGTATTCCTTATGCACCCGCCATAAGCCCTCTAAGCTCCAATTATTCGCAGATAACTTCGGAGAAAAATGATATTGCGCCGTTTTATCTTTTATGAGTTTTGGACTGTAAGAGACGTCAGCTCTACCATAACCTAAATAAGTTTCAGGCGTTTGTGTGAAAGAAACTGCATTATTTTGAGCGGGTTCGAAAGTAGTTAAATCCTTCACACCTAATAAAAAACGAATATTATTTTCGGTAATATCATAATCACCCTCACCAAAGTGTTTGTAAACTACATCACCTTTTTTATTAATTAAATAATGGGCAGGCCAAAAATGATTTTCATAGTTATTCCAGGTTACATACTGATTATCAAGCGCTACCGGATATAAAATTCCATAGAGTTTTACAGCAGCTTCCACATTAGTAAATTTTTTTTCAAAATCAAATTCGGGTGTATGGACGCCGATGATCACCAATCCTTGCTTGTGATAACGTTTATACCAGTCTTTAATATAGGGTAAAGTACGTAAGCAATTGATACAAGAATAAGTCCAGAAATCGACCAACACTACCTTTCCTTTTAAATCCTTGATATGTAAGGGGGGAGAGTTTATCCACGCATCAATACCCTGTATTGGTGGTGCAGGATAAGTAAGCCACAAGCCATCAATCAATGAAGTTGATGTTTTAATGCCTGTTTGCGGGTTTACAGAAATAGAAACAACGATTCCTTCAAAATAAAGCATGTACACCACACTGGCAATAATCAATCCACCTAAAAATTTACGAAAAAGAATTGCTTTGGTTTTAAAAAAAGTAAAAGCACCGATTAACTTTTTTCCATACAGAGAAATAATAAACATAGGAATTGTAGCGCCTAAAGCAAAAGCCATAAGAGTTAAAAAGCTAACTAAGGTTGCTTTTTGCAAGGCTGTTTGAACAATGATTGCCGCCAAAATAGGCCCTGCGCATGGTGTCCAAATAATTGCAATTATGCATCCAAATAAAAGCCCATTCCAAAAGCCACCTTCAGTATTATTTGCTTTAGAAAAAAAATTTCCTATGCGAGTAAATCCCTGTGTCATTTTGCCAAATTGTTCTGTTAAATGATTCGAGAGCATAATAACTCCCAAAATTAACAAAACAGCATAACCAAAATCGCGAACCCAATTAAAATCTATGTCAAAGTACTGCACCAATTGATGCGAAAAAAATACCAAAAGAGAAAAAAATAAAGTAAATCCAATAATGATACCTACAGGCCTCTTCTTAGATCCAGTCAATGATCCTGCCAAAAAAATAGGTAAAATAGGCAAAATACAAGGAGAAATAATAAGGCCGAACCCCTCAATAAATCCTAGTATTATATTGATGAAATGAGTTTCCATTTCTTATTTCCAGACAAATACAATTACCTCCTTTTTTCTACATACGCACATAAACACCGCTTTCTTGTAAACGCTTGGCAACAACTAACTGAATATTGTCGCGTGCTCTTGCAGGAAAATATTGATAGACATCTAAAAAATCTTTGGCATTAATCGTAAGAAATTGGCACGCAGTAATTGTAACAATCCGCGCCGTTCTGCGTATATTACGTAAGATAGCAATTTCCCCAAATACATCTCCTGGACCTAATGTATTGATACGCTTCCACCCCTTAGAGTTTGTTTTAACGCAGACCTCTACAGTACCTTTAATAATAATATAAAGCCTATCCCCAATTTCTCCTTGCTCAATAACAGTCTCTTCAGGTTTATAAGCAACGACAGTACATTTATCAGCAAGCATTTTTTGTTCAATAAAGCCAACGCCTGTAAATATGGATGCTCGAGAAAGCATGGGTATCTTATCTATTTGCGACAAACTATTAATCGTATCCATGTACTTTCTCCCTAATAAGATAAATGTAATATAACGTGCTTAACTTATAGTATAGATTGTATTTTTTAAATTTTAGGAACTTGCTTTATCCAAAATTAATAAAATAATTGCCCTACTGATTTCTGACTTTCTGGCAAACTATAATGTCTATTTCTAATGCCATTATTTCCCAAGATATCCTCAAAACTTCAAGAAATAAAAGAAACCTATTAGGAGAAATAAAACGCGTTTGGTTATTGCTAATTTATTGTATGGGCATATATATTCAAAAACTAAATCAAATGTATTCAACCCCCTCCCTTGATGGTGGATGGCTAATTATAGGTAGCTCGAAAGAAAATGTTATAGAATAGGCTATGGGAGCGGCAGAGGGAAGTAATGGACACCCCGATAATGCATGGAAAATCCATATGAGTTTCGCTCCTAATCATATGCCTGGAGCTGTTGCAATTATTGGTGAAATTTTAAATGACAGCCAATATCAGAATGTACCGTTTTAGAGTTATTCTTCCGAGGTTAATTGGGGGGAGGGATGATTTTTGTTGTATTGCCAGCAACGGATTTCCCAACCGCTTGATGTGCCTCTCCATCAGTACCAGAGCTCTGTTGATGCGCCCGAATGATACTGCCATCAATAAATTCCCATTCAAGCTAAGGATCATGTATGAGATCTTTAAAAATTTTCATCAACTTTTTTTTGAGGATCAACTATTGAATTGTTGCTAGAGAGAATTCGAGAATCCAAATACCATGGGTAGATCTCACTAGGAACAGCCACACTATAACATTGCCTCAACAATCATACGAAGATTAGGCTTGTCATAAATCTGATGTCGTAGCACGATCTCCTTTAGCTTTGACCACAGCTCATAATATAAAAACTGGGTTATTAGCGAGTATTAGCGCATAGATCTAACCTAGGCGCGGATTTAGTTTATTCTTCGATAAAAAATTGATCTCAGGCAACAGCCTTTCATGAATAACACACCCTCAATATGATCATATTTAACTCAATTTAGTATTTGGATTTATTATATGAATTTTTTAAATAAGTCAGAGTACACTTGGATTAAATGGTAGATAAACTTCGAATTAATAATTCCTAAGAGGCTCACAAAACAATTGACCAAGAAATAATAAAACACTAATCAAATCGGCCACGCCACCAGGGCTAATACCTGTTTCTGAAAAAAGTCGGTGTATTTCCAAAGCCCTTTGTTTGCGAGTTTGCAAACAGGGGATAACCAATAATTCTTTTACTTTACTTTGTGCATAATCAAGTCCAGTTCTCCCTTTTTTGTAAAGAATGTTGGTATCATCCATACACCCTAAAAGCACTCCATAAGCAAATAAACAGGCGGTGTCTAATGATTTAGTTTTAATAAAAAGCGCGATAAATTCCGGGAGTAATTGAAAAAGCAGATCATAACCTTGGATAGCCATTTGCACCGCATCAACCACCTTATACTTTCGGCGTACTTCAGCTCCATGACTTTCAGGGTTTCCAGTATGATTTTTTAAATGTATTGGCCAATCGTTTAATAACTGCAAATGTACATCACTAGGCGTGAAAAATTCATTTTTTTGGGCTAACCGCCTCACAGAAACACAGATAAGACCTAAAGCAAAAATAGCACCACGATGAGTATTAATGCCAAATGTTCTTTCAAGCATTCGCTCCTCAGCCTTAATGGCTATTTGTTTTAATTCCTCAAAAGAATCATTTATTAGTCCCTTTTTTGAAATTTGATAAAAATAATGGCGTAATGCAAACAAGCTACGATAAAAAGTTTCACCGTTCATATCATGGTGCGCACCTGAATCAATAAAACTTACTAATCCAGGTTTTGGATAAGCCTTAACCTCAAAATAAAGCGCTCTAACCGCCATTCTCGCCAGAGTACGTTCACAACAAGAAATAGTGTTCATAAAGTTCTGTTCTTGATAATAAAACCACTTTGTCCTTGCTCTTACACAATAGTTTTTTTGTGGATGTATTGAGTAATTCTTTGATCGAAATATCTCCTAATCCTTGAAAACGTATTTCTCCATCTATAACTCGCTTAAATTTTTGTGTTAAAGCATCAACAAAATCCTGCAAGTGATTTAATGAATATTCGTGATAATTGATAAGCAAATCAAGATCGGAATTTTCCGTAACAAAATCATATCCTGATAAATATTGGGACAAAAAAGATCCATATACGGCAACATCGGTTATTCCATATAATCCGATAACACTATTTAAATTATCAATTGCGTAATATCTAAAGAAGAAATCCTGCATCGCTAGAAGTTGTGGTGGAGGATTATTTTTTTGTACTGCTGAGGGGTTAACGCGAACACCAACACGATGCTTTTTATTGGCATACCAAAGAGGTAACCCCAAATTGATGAATTTGTCATTAGGTAACTGTTTTGCAAAAATACATGGCAACCCTTTTGCAAACCAGGCAGAAACATGCTCTTTAATTAATCGATTCTCTTCATGACAGGACACAAGAAAAAATTCAGTGCCTGGTTGAAGATAGATTAAATGATGTCTTTGTAGCATTATGGATGACTAGCGACTTGATTAATAATTGAAAAAGCCAACTTCCTTCCTCCGCGCATATTCCCTAAAAGCGCTCTATCATCTTCGATATTTTTCTTTTGAATTGCCAAACTAATTTTTTCGGCAAGCTCTGATGGAGCTACAATCTCATGCAACCCTCCAAGTTGATAAAAATTTTGAACTCCTGGAGCAAACACAGGAAATGTTTTACTAAGCTCTTTAAGCTGCTCCAACTCTATTTTTGTCACTTTAGAAATACCCTCCAACCACATCACCGCTAAAGCTGCATCCGGGACTGCCAGGATTGTATCTGCCATCAATCCATAAGCAATAAAAGCACCACCCAATGCTTGATTATAAACAAGCGATATCAATGGGTTTCCCTGTTGGCGTAAACACTCAAGACATTCTAGCAAATGACCAAAATATTGTTGCATGCCTAACCATTCATCACGCATCGTTAATTTTTGTCCTGCAACATCCACTAAAAGTAATACTGGATCTACAGATTTACTTTCAAGTATTTCGATTATATGTTCCGCCATAATCAGTGCTTGTTCGGCGCCTAAAAAAGTTGACTCTTTAACTCCGAGAATATGAATCAATTGGCTATTTAACCGAGCTTGGCTATAAATTACCGCTTGATTTTCACTAAACTCAATTTCCTGAGAAAAAATTAATTGTAAAATATCCTTTAATGCAACCATGTCTATTTCCTTCTTCGCAATTCATAGAGGCAAGCCCAGGCAGAATTAACCCTAAGCATCATAAGTTTGTCTTTATCTCTTTTGCTGCCTCTAAAAACTCTTCATCCTTCATATTAAAAAGAGTTGCGGCATACTTTGGAGCAACTTTGCTTAAATAAGCACCTTCTTCCTGATAACCCACTGTATCCTCAAATCTTTTTTTCAAGTGATTATGTTTTTGTTTGATCGAGTTAATATCCAAGGGAATCTTCTTATCAAGGGCGCTGATGAGCTTATCACGAATTGCTGCGATGTCCGAGCTGACATAGCTTTGCGCAACGTCTTGCAAATAACGTGTTTTTCCTCCATATACGCGCCATACCAAAGCCCTATCTAATGCATTAAAAGCCTCTTTACCTGCTACAGCTTGAATCACTTCCGGGCCAGAAACTCCAATACGTCCCACTTCATTTATAATCAGAGAATCCAGGCAAGATGAAATAATGCCCATCCCCCCAAAAGCACCATTTTTACCGCAAACCACACCTACAGTCATTATTCCGTTATTTCGTGCATCAAAAATAGCACGAATCGTTTCAGAAATAGCTATTTCCCCAGCATTTGCTTCGTGTAAACGTACCCCACCACTATCAATGAGTAAAACCACTGCCTTGGCTTTGCTTGCTAAGGCAGCTTTAAATAAACCAGTAAGTTTTGCCCCATGAATTTCACCAACTGCCCCACCCATAAAATCCTTTTGCTGAGAAGCAACCAAGACTTTATTTTTTCCTAAAAAAGCAGAGCCAATGACGATTCCATCATCAGCTTCTCCCGGCAAGTTCAATGCAGCCAAGTAAGGGCTATAATGTTTTTCTTCAGCAAGCCACTCAACAAATGAATTGGCATCAAAAAGAGCATGAATTCGCTCACGTGCGCTTAATTCCTGGTAGTTATTCCCTATTTTGTAATAACCCTGAAATTCTTCTAGGGCTTGGGTTAAACGTAATAACACTACCGCAGGCATTGCCCCATTATCATTGAGTGTAAATCTCAAGCCTATTGGTTCATGTTGTCTCACAAAATCAGCGATCACCATTTTCCAGACAGGCTTATAGTGATCCACTGCTGTTTGAATCATAAATAATATTTCAGAAGTATTATTTTCTTCAATGATCACTTCCAGATTACCAGAGCCCACAACCCCACAAACTGTTCTTTTACCCCGTAACCTGTTGCCAGAAAGAGTAAAACGAAACTCCATATTTTCCATAGTTATTACCTCTACCAATTTCTAAACTTTGCAGGTGGCTCATATAAACCATGAGAACAATCAACGAGATCTCGAATAGACTTGGCAGCTAACAGATCCCTTGTTGCATCAGATACCTTAATGCCTAAATCTTCAGGACGTTTTATAATACCTCGCTGACGCAATTCTTCAACTTTTGTCTTATTTCTTTTCATGCCAACCGCTGTATAACCCGCAATCCCGCGAATTGCCTGCTCACGCTCTGCCATAGTTTGACACATTAATAGGTTTGCTATGCCCTCTTCAGTCACAATATGACTTACATCATCCCCGTAAATCATCACCGCAGGTAAGTCAGCATTCATTGATTTTTGTAATTCCCAGGCATCCAGTTTTTCTACAAAAGTGGGTCGGGCTGAACTTTGAAATGTTTCAACCATTTGAATCACCAGTTTTCTTCCCCTGGGCATTTTCGATGTTAAGGCTTCGCTACGTTCCTTACCTGCTCTAAGCCAAGCATAAGAAGAATGGCGTCGTCCAGGAGCATCACACCCCATATTTGGAGCACCACCAAAACCTGCAATTCGGCCTTCAACAGCAGTTGAACTGTTTCCCTCGAGATCCATCTGCAATGTAGCGCCAATAAATACATCGCAAGCATAATGACCTGCAAGTTGACCCAACATGCGATTTGAGCGCAAACATCCTTCCTTACCCGTGAAAAATACATCAGGCCGAGCAGCTGCATAGCGATTCATACCCACTTCCCCCCCAAAGGGGTAAATGGATTTTACAAATCCAGCTTCTATAGCAGGAATTAAGGTAGGTAAAGGATTAACAATCCAGTGTTGGGCTATTTTCCCTTTTAATCCTAATGATTCCGCATAGGTAGGTAGGAGCAGTTCTATTGCGCATGTATTAAAGCCAACGCCATGATTTAGGATATTTACTTGATAAGGTGCATATATTCCTTTAATGACCATCATAGCCATTAAAATCTTAATCTCATCAATTTGCGCCGGATCCCGTGTAAAAAGAGGCTCTATATAGGAGGGTTCAGGGCCTTTAACAATAATATCAACCCAATCGCCAGGAATATCGACTCTAGGTAACCGGTCAACCAGTTCGTTGACTTGAACAATTACAATACCATTTCTAAAGTTCGTTGCTTCAATAATTGCCGGGGTTTCTTCGGTATTCGCTCCGGTAAATAAATTACCTTGTTGGTCAGCCTGCTCGGCCATGAGCAAACAGACATTGGGTGTTAAGTCAGCAACCAATCGACCAAAAAGTTCATTATAAGTATGAATATTACCGATCTCAATTTTGTTATTTTTAACCATATTAGCCAGGCGTACTGATTGTGGACCTGAATAAGAAAAATCAATGCGATTTGCAATTCCCTTTTCAAAAATATCAAGATGTTCAGGTAATGCAATAGCAGATTGAATCATATGCAAATGATTCACTTTTTGGGGATCTAATTGGGAGAGTGCGGTAGCCAAAAAAATGGCTTGCTTTTGATTATCACCTTCAATGCATACTCGATCGCCTGAGCAAATTAGTTTTGAAAGCACGGTAACTAAATCATTTGCTTCAATAAATTTGTCATTTTGTAGATACTCTTTAATCTTAAATAAACGATTTAAATATTCTTTTCTATTGCGATCCCACATTTATTGCGTCCTAAATTGTTTCTTTTAGTTATATCAGGTTTTGTAATCTATATGAACTCTTAATATCCACTTAATATTTTGGGTTTATAATGACTAATTTTTAATTATAATGGAAAATTATTATGGCAATTCGCATTACCTCATTTGATTTTGATGGGTGTCTGTTTCATCGAAATTATGTTAACTCTGAAAATAAAGATGTAATTACCTCAAATAAGATCTTTTTAGATACCATTAAGCAAGAAAATCAAAACTTTACTCAAACAATTGCCTTTATTGGCTCCAACAGACAATCTTTAAATGTAGATATGGCGAATAGTATCGGAAAAGGCTCTTGCTTTCCTGCCATCAAAAAAGTAAGCGATTATTTAGGTTGCACATTTGATCCATTCATCCTGGCAGATATTTATGGTGATCTCCCAAGCGGCACATCTTATGACCGTGCAATCCAATTTTTAAATCGCACCTACAGTGGCGACCATAGTGACTGGATATTTGATGAGACCAAAGCATCTCTTATTTATGCACAAATGCATAAAGCTGCTTTAGAAAATCCAACTGAAGAAATTATTTTTGATTTTTATGATGACCGAGGTTTTGGAGCACGCTCACCTAAAGATATTCTTGAAGATTTACATGAGTTTTTCAGCCAAAATCCTGAATTAGTCCCCCCCAATGTAACACTTCGTCTTAATCATTATGCTGGTGGCAATGTTTCCCAAATGGATCCCATCAAAGGAAAAACGAACAGCATCATCGACGTCAATTACCAACAAACCGTTAAAGACATGGCTGAAATCACCAAGCAAAAGGATGCATATCGAGATGGGATTATGGCTCCTATATTTATCGCACACCATGTTAAAGGAAATGAATTACTTCATCGAAAAGCCTTCACTCAAGCAGAACCTTCAGTAGTCAGCCAACCAATTACTGTTAGCGATGATGCACCAAGGCTTGATACTGCAGTCATCAACCAAGAACATCCAATTGAACCTGTTACACAAGCAACAGATGAAGAATTGTCACTTATTGATATTGAATTCACTCCCCGAATGGTACGCTTTTATGAGCAGTTGGAAATTATCGAAAAGAAAGCTGCTGAACTTCGAGCTGCGGGCTATCTCAAAGCAGCTGAAAAAGCAGAAGAGCTGCACAAACAGCTTTATAAAGGTTCTGTTCAATATTTCAACGACCGAATCGATAATGAAAAATTTAGTATTCTTTGCCATAAAGCGATCAAAGCAGCCCGTCCCGAGCTGGAAACACATAGAGGATGGAAACAAGTATTTGGCAACTTAGCTCTCGCCATTGTCGGGGTTGGTATTGGTTATGTAGCTGCTGGCCTGATTAATTT
Source organism: Legionella longbeachae (assembly GCF_004283175.1). GTDB lineage: Bacteria > Pseudomonadota > Gammaproteobacteria > Legionellales > Legionellaceae > Legionella > Legionella longbeachae. The sequence continues at coordinate 90,558 of NZ_RXNW01000002.1, read as the reverse complement.
AGCATTTACGGGTCACTTCCTATTCTTCAATACTGATTCTGCTAATAAGCTGAACGAGATGGAAAAAGTAGTGAATCAAATTGTTCCGGTAGTTGCTTAATCATTGGTACTATAACCGGGATAACAGGAACTGAAATCCCGGTTTTTAAATATCTTTAAAATTTTGACAAAATCATTTATTCTCATAAACCATCAGCGTGATCAATAACCCCACGGTTTTTATCATCTTTTTCTTTATGGTTATAACTAATAACAATTTTTCATAAGATGGTAATCACCTGGTAATCAAACAATCAATCAATTAGTTCATAATTTAATCATTAAAGTTGTGTTGAGATTTATTATGGCTGTTGCAATTTATACCTGGAAAAGCGGCTCAAAGGGAATAGGTTTTAGCAAACCCGTTAAGTCTATGCTACTAGGAGGAAATGTTGGGCATGCGGCAATTGAATTAACCTTTCCTGCTGATGACAAGGGGATAGAGCTCGCAAAAAAATATCAAGGTGTTCCTGGTCTTTCAATAAGTAAACGAACAGAAATTGTTCCTGAAAAACAAGAAAATGGAAGTTATAAGCCTAAGGAACAAATAAGCTATTTTGTTTATTTTAGCTGGTGGCCAGGACATACTAATGGCCATCATATTAATAGCCATAAAGAAGATTTGGAAGCAGAATGGCGCCATGAACCTGCTCGTAAAATTAAACCACACGCACATGACCATGTTTTTGGGGATGGCGTTCCCGAGCAGAACAAGACAAATGTTACAGGATTACTTATACGTGAGAAAGTAATCACCAAATTTAAGGAAATTTCACACCCATCACTTAAAAGAGATATCGAAAATGATCCTGCGTATCAACAGTTAAAATCAGAAGAGACAGCATTAAGAGACGAATTTATAGAATTGCAAAATAAGCTAAAAGTCTATGCAGAGGAAGTAATCAATGCGCGCAATGAAAAAAGAGAGCCTGATAAAAAACTAGATTTAAATGACGCTGAAAACGTTCGCTTCAATGAGATCAATAATGATTTACGGAAAATAAAAGGACAAATTCAATTATGTATCATTGACTTTGAAGAACGATATCTCAGCATCGGGGAGCAACCCTCCTCTGTTATTAGAATAGCCACTTCCAACGATCATAATGCACCTACTTTTGCGCTTGATGCTGAAAATATTCTAGATACAATGGCAAGTTTAGCAAAAAGCAATTCAGCTTATAATTTTTATAAATTAAATTGCTCTACTGCTGCAACAAAAGTAATCAAAGCAGGGATTACTGATGACTTAAAACATGCTATGCGATCTGGTGGTTTCAATGTAGAAAATGCCTCCAAGGCAATTATATCTACACCTACTTCCTTTAGTAATTTTGGCCGACAGCTTCAAAAAGAACTAACTCATCTCAATAAGGAGCAATCTATTGAAAAAATAAGAACAGAACGTGTTTCTGAAGAGTCAATTTCAGCAACACCGGGCTTTAAGGAAAGACTGGGGACTTTAGTTAATGAAAGATTCAAGGGACAAGTCGAGGAGCTGGATAATTTAGAGGAAAAGAACATCCGCTTGAACTCTAGAGTACCTGTCCGATAAATGGGCGATATGCATTTAAAAATCACCAATAATTTTCAGAAAAATCTGAGTTTAATAACTGGTTTTGATTCTTAAAATCCATATGATGAGATGAATTATTGGGTAACCGAACTCCTGTTACCCCAATAATTTTTTATTACTCTTCTACTTTAATATCTATTTTTTTCTGAACTGCCGTTTGTTTCTTAGGAATTGATATTTCGAGTACTCCTTGTTTGTATTTAGCACTTATTTTTGCATCGTCAGCAGTTTGAGGTAAACTAAAACGACGATAAAACTGGCCTTGCGAACGTTCTATACGAGTATAACCTTCTTTTTTATCGGTTTTTTCGAAATGACGCTCACCGCGAAGCGTTAATACATTCTGTTCTAAAGATATTTGTATGTCTTCTTTATTTACCCCTGGAATATCAGCAAGTACTAAAAACCGATCTTTTTCCTCTTTTATATCGACCGGGGGAGCCCATGAACTAGTGTCAACAAAAGAAGCATCTAATTGTTGCCCTTTAAAAAAATTATCGAGTAAAGAGCCAATTTCATTATATACAGGAAAATAATCACGTCTAATCGTAGTCATATTCAAATACTCCTTTTGGTGGTTGCGTTATATAAGAAAATAGAGGCAATTTATTAAAATTCAAGGTTCTCAAAAATTATTTTTTTATAAGATTAAAACGTGTACGATCATCATTATTAAGATATGATTAAGAAAAGGAAGATTTCTTATTTAAAACGGAGCATTGTAATGCAATATCTTACTAAAATTTTAATATTGGTCTTCATAAGCTTTTTAGGTAATTATACCTATTCTGCAAGTGAAGAGTCCCTGCTTTTGGGAAAAACATTAAGCCAAACAAAGCAACAACAAATGACACCCAAGCAGGCACTGCAACGTTTGAAAGAAGGAAATCAACGTTTTTTATCAAATCAACAACTAACTAGAGATTATTTAAAACAAGCTCATCAATCTTCATTCGGACAATATCCTTTTGCAGTAATTTTAAATTGCATGGATTCACGAAGTGTCCCAGAATTTTTCTTCGACCAGGGTTTAGCTGATTTATTTACCTTGCGTGTCGCAGGAAATGTGCTTAATGATGATAATTTGGGCAGCATGGAGTATGCAACTAAAGTTACAGGGGCACGTCTTATCGTGGTATTAGCCCATACATCTTGCGGCGCTGTAGCAGGCGCTTGTGATGGCGTCCAATTAGGACATTTAACAGATGTCTTGCATAAAATTGAACCTGTAGTTCAACCCAGCATGCAAGAGCAAGGAACAAAAAATTGTAGCGATTCCAAACTCATTGATGCAATCGCCAAAGCAAATGCCCTAAGAGTAGTTAAAGAGATACAAGAAAGAAGTCCTATAATTCAAGATTTAATTAATAAAAAGCAAATAGGAATTGTCGCTGGACTTCATGATATAAAAACGGGGCAAGTACATTTTTTTGAAGAAAAACGATCCATTCCAGATTAGGACGTTCCAGTGAATGTTGCCCGGGTGAAACGAAGTGAAACCCGGGATTCGACCCGTAGGATCTTTACCCAGGCTAATTAGCTCATTAATCAAGATGAAGCCTTTAATGTATTAATTAGGATACTTTCTAATCGTTCCTTATCTACACTGGTACACACGCGAACATTGTTACCTTTTTTATCCTCTACTGTGGTGCCCGATTGTTCTTCCGGACTTAATAATACACGTAATTTTTTATTGCTTGCTTGAACGATTGAATCATCATAAGCAACGACCGCAGAAAGAACATCCCAAAAATACCATTTGTGATCGATTATTTCTGCTTCATTGCGATGAAAAAGTTCATAAAAAAATTGATTCGCCAGACTATTTTGATTCTGCTTTAGCTTTTGGTAGAAAGCTTGGGTTACAGGAACTTGATTGGTCACATCTAACCCTACCATGGTAATAGGTACTCCAGAACGAAATACATGATCCGCGGCTTTAGGATCCACGTAAATATTCCACTCAGCAGTAGTATTTTTAATGGTTTGATCAACCTCGACTAAATTCCCTGTACTTTCAACAGCGCCCCCCATAATGTAAATCATTTTAATTTTATTTATTAACTCCGGGGCTTTGTCCACAAGTGCGCCAAGATTCGTTAATGGACCAACTGCTAAAATCTCAACAGGTTCCTTGGCTCCGCGTAAAGTGGATTCCAGTAATTGTACTGCAGTTTGCGATGTTTTTACTTCAACTTTAGGCAATAAATCAGCAGCACCTGCTAAATTATCTGCTTGTTTACGTAACCAATCGGGAAAATGATGATTTCCAGCTAAAGGGGTACTGCGTCCGCAAGCCAAAGGAATTTTTTCTTGATGCATTAACGCTAATAACCCAGCGACATTTTTTAATCCATCAGGGCAGTGGGATTCTCCTGTACCAACAACAGTAATGGCTTTAATATCAATATCTTTTTGCCTTAATAGATAAAGTAGTGCTAACTCATCATCAGTCCCAACATCAGTATCAATAATAAAAGATCGGGTTGCATGTGTCATAGAAAATAACAATGAAAAACAGATAAGTAGAAATAATTTCACACCAAAACTCATGATTTAACCTCCGATTCTGTATAGAGCTTTTTAATGGTTAATACGGCTATCAAACAAAGTGACGCGCTTAAAATAAGATAAAAACTTGGGGCAAGATTATTGTTATATGTTTCAATAAGGTAAGTAACAATAAAAGGAGTTAAACCGCCAAAAAAAGCAAATGCAAGATTATAAGAAATAGCAATTCCAGTATAGCGGATAGAGACAGGAAATAATTCCACCAACAAACTTGGATACACCATTATAAAGCTGCTTAAAAAACCTAAAATAGACAAAGTGATCATAAGTAATTGGGTCGTTTGCTGGGACAAGGTTGCAAATAAAAAATAACTCAATAAGATAAAACCTATAGTACCGATCAAAAGAATAAGTTTTCGTCCATATCGATCACCACACCAACAAAGAAAAATCAACAACAAGGAATAAAAAGCTAAATTGATTGTATTAAATAAAGTTGCTTGTTGTATGGGATAAGCAAGAATCGAAGAAAGATACGTAGGCATATATAAAAATACAAGATTAATCATGACTGAACCCAAACAGGTTAAACCCACACCTTGCAGAATTTTTCGCCAATACCCACTGATCGCCTCAGCAAAAGGAATTCGTTTACGTTCCGCAGTATGTTGAAATGCAATAAATAATGGGCTTTCTGATAGTTGCTTACGAATATAAAAACTAAATACACCAAGACATCCACCAAAAATAAACGGAATACGCCAACCAAAGCTCAATAATTGTTCCTGTGACAGTTTTTTGGTTAAAATTAAACTAATCACCGCCCCAAGAAAGATACCAAAATTGAGCAAAGAAAAAATAACACCGCAAGCCAATGCCCTACAACGTGGATCCACATGCTCACAAGTAAACGTTAATGCGCCTGGAATTTCCCCCCCAATGGACAATCCTTGTAATAAACGTAGAAAAATTAGCATGATGCTGGAAGAAATACCGATGTGTTGATATGTGGGTAAAAATCCAATAAGTAATGTAGGTACAGCCATTAAAATAACTGAAGCTATAAATGTTTTTTTGCGCCCGTATTTATCGCCAAAATGACTAAAAACAATCCCACCCAAAGGACGAATCAAGTATCCTATAGCAAAAACAGCATAGACACTCATCAATGAGGCGAACTTATCTGTTTCTGGAAAAAAATTCTGACTCACTACAGGTGCAAAAATAACGTAAATGATAAAATCATAAAACTCCAACGCGCCCCCCAAAGAGGCAAGAAAAATAATTTTTCGCTCACCAGCTTTTAACTTTAACTCACGCACTCCAAATCCTTTTTTAAGGGAAAGGGCTAAAATAGCATAACTTTTGATGGCGCTCATGAATTATTTAGTAACGCACAATAAGTTCGATGGAAAGTCCTGTACTGAATCTATGAGATAGGGACAAGTTTAAGATATGAATGAACAAATGCACTTAATTATAAGTGAATTGACTCCAAGATGCGTAGCTCCCCTTAGAAAATTTTAGTAACATCATCATAATCATTTACATTTTAATAGACCATGCACTCTCATTTTATTTCTCAAGAAGTCCTGCAACGTGTTAAAGAATCAGTGACGCAAACACATATTGATGCTTATCAAAAAAATGGGGCTGTTTGCATTCGTCAAATTCTAACCCCTGAAGAAATTACATTACTTCGTGAAGGCATTGAGCTGAATCTGAAATCACCTAGCCATCGCTCAAAAATTGCAAGTAAAAGTGAGGATCCGGGGCGGTTTATAGAAGACTTTTGTACTTGGCAAACCAATCCCCATTACCAACAATTTATTTTTGAGTCACCTGCCAGTGTTATTGCAGGAACGCTGATGGGGAGTAAAAAAGCACGGCTTTACCATGATCATCTCCTTGTTAAAGAACCAGGAACACAACAGCGTACGCCATGGCATCAAGATCAACCTTACTATAATATTGAAGGGTTTCAAAATTGCAGTTTATGGATACCAGTGGATCCCGTATCTCGTATTTCCAGCCTAGAGTTTGTTGCAGGTTCGCATCTAGGACCTTGGCTTATGCCGCGATCTTTTATGGATAACCAAGCAAAATGGTTCCCTGAAGGAAGTTTAACCGAGCTTCCGGATATCGAAGCAAAGCGTGATGTTTACCCTATTCTTGGGTGGGAAATAGTTCCTGGTGATGTGATATGCTTCCATATGTTAACACTTCATGCGGCATCAGGTGTTCCTGGAACACAACGACGCAGAGTTTTTTCCGTGCGTTTTTTAGGCGATGACATCACTCATGCCCCACGTAAATGGGTAACTTCACCTGATTTTCCAGGATTAATCAACGAACTCCCAGAAGGTGCTCCTATGAATCATTCTTTATTTCCTGTGATTTGGGAGTGTTAATTTAGCGCAACTTGAATAATACCTTCTAAGCAGAAGCTCCTGCATCATACCAACATACTGTAATCCTATAAAGTTAGACTCTTATTCTGACTAATAAGCTCTTCTAAAACCCAATAACCTATTAAATACAATCAATTATTTAATAATCTTATATGTGAGCTCAAAATATTTGATTGGATACTTATTTAACAAAGTGATTAACATATGAAAAAATCAAATATCAGAGTAACTAATTATGAAGAAAGGCATAGCGATAATCCAGACATGGGGAACGAATAGCCAAACGAAGTATCTTGATGAAGATGTTGGGCACGAATCTATTGAGTTAAGATTACCGGCCACTGAGGAAAATTATAATCTTATAATGAACTATTGTGCTCCATCACCTCACATTCCCTCTGACCTGAAGATTGAAAAAAATAAGGATGGTACCGAACAAGAAATATATGTAGTTCGCTTTAGTTTCATACCTAACGAGCTTAATGTTATAGAGCCTTTCCGTCTGAATCCTAATTATCAAACAGATGCACTTCATGCAGCAAACATCCATCCGGATCCATTCTTTACTACCTGTACCCTAACAGAAAAAGGTCAGCGGACTGTAGACAACAATACAGTAGAGAGCCAGTATATTCAGAATCTAAAAGCTATAGCAGATTATAAAGATTTAATAGATGCAACCGTTGAAATAACACATAAAACAAATAACTTACTCCAAAGAGCCCCTCTATTACATCGTCTTTACCCTAGCTATAGAGAAATTTTAAATGCCGTTAAACGATTAGATAAAGAGGTATATGGAACCAAGATATCAACATAACTATTAAAGAACTTGCCAGATAAGTTAAACAGTATTGTGTCAAAACTAAATGGAGAAGTTGGTAGTTTAGAGTGGAATAACTATCAATTAAAAAGCAACAATCCTAACAATTTTAATACTTTTGATGAAAATGAATATTTATTCTATGGTAGACCCTATGATGATCAAATAGAACTTCCTATAGGTTGTGAAGAAAATGAACTGAACGCAGCTTGCATGCTCGAACAAATGCGCAAAATAATCGAAACAGCTTCTGACTCACAGACTCATAATGGTGCAAATACAATACTTAGCATCCTAAATGCAGGTAATAACGGGAAAACACTTGATCTTTCCGATAATTTTCAGAGTAATGCTACCCCTCAAATGGTTTATACTGCCGCGAGGGAGCTTAAAAATAAATCTCGCGCAGAAAACTCTGCAGAAATCATTCAAGAAAAAACAAGAGCACATTCACAATCCTCCTCACAGCAAAAATTACTTATAGTCGGTTTATTGGCAGCAGCAGGATTAGTGATCGGAGCAGGTATCGGCGTGACATTAGTGGCCACAGGCGTGTTTGCTCCTTTGGGGGTTGGCTTATTAGGTCTAGCGGTAGTTGCAGGAACAATGGGAGGAGGTTTGGCATTAATTAGTGGATCTTTGGGATTAAGTCTCACGAAATCAGATGCGCCGTCAGCAATAGCAGCTCAAACATCCCAGAATATAGATGAAAGTGTATCTCTATGCTATTTATCCGTTACAAATACATTGAGAGAGCCAGGCGCAATTGCGGAAAACTCTCAAAAGCACGCCAACACTCAAGTATTAACACCGATGCCATCAACACCATCTATTACAAGTAACATCATGAGTCAACCCAATCTCTTCTTTCACTATAGGAATAGCAGCCCTAATAATCAAGAGGATTTGTCTTTGGAAGCAGATAATCACCACATTCGGAGCTCTGTTTAACTCAACGCCATCAAAGACATAAAATGCCTTTGATGGCGCCAGCTAACTTTTGGAAGACGGATAATTTATACGGAAAAATTCAGTGCAAATGCAAACACTCCAATACAAAAAAATTCTGTTTTTTTTCTTAAAAATAAGCAATACTTCTCCCTGAATCAATCGTGATACTATCTATGATTAAAATAAGACCTTTCCTAAAATGGGCAGGTAGTAAATACAACTGTTTGGAAAAGATTGTTTCTTTTCTTCCTCCCGGTAAACGCTTAATTGAGCCGTTCACAGGCTCTGGCGTTGTTTTTATGAATACCAACTACCCTTCTTATCTCCTTGCCGAAAGTAATCTTGACTTAATCCATTTATTTACTTTATTACAACAACAAGGTGAACCATTTATCAGGTACTGTGAATCTTATTTTAATCCTGAATTCAATCGTAAGGAGAAATATTACCAAATAAGATCTGATTTTAATGCCTCACCGTGTTCCCAACAAAAATCAGCTTATTTTCTTTACCTCAACAGGCATGGTTATAATGGCTTATGCCGCTATAACTCTAAGGGGATCTATAACGTTCCTTTTGGGCTTTATACAAAGCCTTATTTTCCACGTAAAGAAATGCTTCTGTTTCATCAGAAAAGCCAATGTGCTGAATTTATTCATAACGATTTTAGAAAGACTTTTGAGCTTGCAGAACGTGGTGATGTAATTTATTGCGATCCTCCTTATGTACCACTTTCAGATAAAACCCCCCATTTACCTTACAATCAAAAATTATTCACCAATGAGGATCAGATTGAGCTGACTGAGCTCGCTAAAGAAACAGCAGCAAAAGGCATCCCAGTTATTCTCTCCAACCATGATACGGAATTTACCCGTCATCACTATAGAAAAGCAGAAATCAAAAGCTTCCCAGTCTCTCGTTTTATCAACTGTCAAGGCTCTATGCGACAACCCGTCAACGAATTAATTGCAATATTTAATTAACGAATCATAGCACAGCAAATCATTTTGCAGTTTTTTTATTTACTTTATTACAATTAAAACCATTTTTAGGGCTGTTAAATCAAGTGGACTTTACATATAACTTATTGAATAAATAAAACTATTTAATAGTTTCATATCATATATACACCCAATGAATTGGACTCATTTTGACCAGCATGATTAAATATGATTATAAATTGAGTGGTATCAAAAAATTTGCACTCTATTGAACCAATGTAAAATATTTGGAGAAATAAATGGCTACAACACAAGATGATATACAAAAAAAATTAAATGAAAATGCACAGATACTAAAAGATAATAACCAAAAAAGGATGGAGCAAGATCAAGCAAATATGGCAGCTAATAACCAAGGAATATTAAATCCAAACGAGGAGACAGAGCAAAATACAAAAAATATAGACATTAAAAAAGATCCTAACAAAAATCTCGATCTTAACCAAATTTGTGAAGACTGGCTTAAAAAATACAAAAAGAAAAAACCAGATTTTGATGAAAATGAAAATAAACTTAAAGTTGACCAAGACAATGGCAGGATAGTAATGGACTTCAAGGATACAAAAGCTGAGGAAGACTTCCTTAGAGATATAGCGAAACAAGGGTCAGAGGGTCAGGTTACATTCGGAGGCAATATAATTGCCCTTACTAAGGATGGAGAACTCATTGATCCGCGTACAAACAAGGCATTCCCGGAAGGAGGGTATAAGGATCTTGTTGACCAACTTCGCGCAGGAAAAGATTATAATGATATCCCAAAACCAAAGCCTTCCGAGAGTTCCCCACAATTCGTAGAGAATCAATCTATGCCTGCTGATAAATCACCAGAAATACCCATGGGCACTCCCAAAAGCACATCATCATTTGACAATATTAAGAACAATATAAATGACGTCTCTAGTAAACAAGAGGAAATTGGATTAGGTTCTCCTGCCGAAAATAAGGTGCAGACAGAAAGCCTTGAAGTAGAAGAAGCGGCATCGCCTAGAATATAATCTTGACGCTAATTCTGACTTTATTGAGTATCTATTGTCTCTTAAAAGCCAGGACTTGCGCGGGTAAAACAACAAACCATTTGATTTATAGACTTAGCTATGTCGCTTTATTTATCATCTATGCCATATAGCCACAATTAAGGTTCTGCTCATGGTAACCTACCACAGCCTCAGAAGAATAAGATTTCTAAACCAGGTTCAGCTTTTGGAAAAACGTCACCTTCCGCAAAAGCGGAAGGTCTAAAAAGCAATCATTCAAACACTCGCAATAAACGGCCATATTTGGCCGTTAAACCAAGGGTCAGCACGTTACCTGACGTTTTACTTAAACAATGGGATGATCTTTATGATCTTTAATAAAAAAAGCAAGAATAGTAACTAATAACAGTGAAAGAGGTAATATGGATAAAGCCACTTGATAATCCACGACAGTGTAAATATGTTCCCCTTTTACAATACCACTATCGCCAAAAGTATCCAATAATTTACCCACTAAAGGTTGGAACACAACCCCCGCAAGAGAAATTATCATATTGGTCGCTGCAAAAACGGTACCTGATAGTTGAGCGCCACTACATTCCTTAGCCATAATAAATACGATAATCTCTGTAGCACTAAACACGCCATATAAAAATAATAAGACATTGAGACTAAAATAAGATAAACCGGGACAATATAAAACAAGGCTAATACAAATTAAAGCAAAAATAGCACCTAAAACCAAAGGCAATAAACGTTTTCCCGAACGATCTGATAAATATCCCGCGACAGGGGCCCCTACTGCCCAACCCAAAAATACTGCGGAAACCGTCTTAGCTGCTTCAACCTTAGTTAAATGATGGGCTTGTTCCAAATAAGTTTTTCCCCATAATTCACCAAACACAGATAAAGAAGTATATAAACACGCACCAACAAAGCCGATAACCCAAACTTCTGGAGCCACAAGTACTTTCAGCACATTTCGAAAAAACTCCGGTAAAGGATGATTATTCGATTGATGCCCTTCTGGTCCATCACGAACCACCAGCAACATCAGTACGCTTAATCCAGCACCAACGATGGCGATCAAGATTAATACTTGCTCCCAACCTATACTTTGAGACCATTCAGTAATTTTTACTTCACCATAAACAAGACCTAACATGCCAAGAGTGGTCATTAGACCTGCAACTAAGGAAAAATAACGTCTGGGTAACCAATGTAAAGCAAGAGAAAGCACACCGACAAAAGCAAAAGATGAGCCAAACCCCACTAAAAAACGTCCTGAGCCTACTAAAAACATAGATGAAGTAAGTGTAAACATCCATGAACCTACAGTACAACAAAGACATGCAAACGTTAAAAGTCGCCTTGGACCAAATCTGTCCATTAACATACCGACAGGCATCTGCATGGGAGAATATGCAAAATAATACAGAGCTGATATCTGGCCAAAAGTAGTTGCTGAAATATGTCCTAAAGCAGTACTAAGTTCGGTTTGCAACACACCTGGAATGATGCGTAAAATAAACTCATAACAATAAAACACTGCCCCAACAAAGCAGATAAACAGGCCTAACAGCAGCTGTTTTCTCGAAACAATTTCATTTAGGTGCATGAGCGTGTGTTTCCTTTAAAAAGAATGTTAATAAAGCAGCAATACACATACCAATAGGTATAAATGCCAAGGCAATACGATAGTCAGTCATGTTATAAAGTTTATGTACATTCTCAACTGCTAATGCTGTTGTAAGAGAAGCGCCGCTACGTAAGGAATAACTAAAATCCAATAAGTATCCAACTAAAGGCTGTAATAACATACCGCCTAACATCACGATCATGTTAGTTAAAGCCATTGCTGTACCTGCAGCTTCACCAGGACTTAACTCGCGTCCCACTGCGAATACAATCGCTTGCGCACTATAAAATAGACCTAAGAAAAACATGAGAATCTGTACATTACTCTCGCTCAAACCAGGAAAATACAGAATAACTACCATCAATACCGTGGCTACACTAGACCCTAAAAGCATAGGTAATTTTCTGCGCGCGATGCGATCAGAAAAGTACCCCATCAATGGGGCTCCTAAAGTAAAACCTAAAAAAAGCAACGAATTTGCTAAACCAGCACCATGTGCAGATAATCCATGAGCATGCCTTAAGTAAGGGATTCCCCACAATTCAGCAAAAACTGTGGTAGGTAAATAAACTAAACACCCGAATAATCCATTAACCCATATTTGTTTATTACGTGCAATAATACCTAAATCAATCATACCTTTCTTAAAAGAAGAAACAGTACCACTTTGTCTGTATCGACCTTTCTTATCATGGATACCTAACCATAGGATAAAGGTTAATACAATACCAAAAAAGGCCGTCATATGTAGAGTCTTGATCCAACCTAATCTATGAACAAATATTTCTAAAAAATTATCACCCAGCATTGCACCAACCGTTCCTAAGGCTGAAGTGATTCCTGAAACCATAGCAAGCTTATTTTCGGGTAACCATATTGTTGCTAGCTTTAATACACCGACAAATGCAAATGCGGACCCTAGCCCAACCAAAAATCGCCCCGCAGCAGCAACCCAAAACGAGGTTGTTCCTGTGAATAAAAAAGTTCCAATAACACAAATTAAACAAGCAAAAGTTAATAATCGCCTAGGACCGTAACGATCCATCATGATTCCCACAGGTAATTGCATGGGGACATAAGCATAATAATAAACCGATGAAATATTCCCAAATCCTGTAGCAGATAAATTAAAATGCTCACGCAGTGCCGTTTCCATCGCACTAGGCGCGATCCGGAGTAAATACTCGTAACTATAAAACATGGCTCCAAGACCACAAATAAGCCATCCAATTAATGCGTAATTTCTACGGTTTTCAGAAAGCAAGGTTATCTCCTTAACATTGGTTAAGCAAAAGCATCTACTGTCTTAATCTAAGGCGGCAAATACTCTTTTATTTAATTCACCTATTTATCCTAGATGCAACCAGTCATATCTCCACTGCCATCAACTTAAAGGTTGTCATTTTCACGAATGCGAAAATCCATTTTTACAGGAGGACTGTGCCTCCTTCAACATGGGTCCCGCATGCGCGAGGATGAATACAAGCTTCTTATATCAATGGCAATGAGTACATCTCACACGGCATACTTCTACACCCAGAGACCCCTTATTGCATATGGGATGCTACTTTTTAATTTAAATTACATACAACTCATTGACTTACGCCACTTGCTATTGCAGCTTGGGCTACAGCAGCTGGAACTCGTTCTCGCAAACGAGGATCTATAGGCTTTGGAAGAATATAGTTAGGACCAAACTCCCAATACGTAACACCTGGGTAATTATCCTTCACTACCTGGGGGACTGGCTCATGTACTAACTGCCGGATTGACTCAACTGCCGCAATTTGCATGGATTGATTAATACATTTGGCACGCACATCCAATGCGCCACGAAAAATATATGGAAAACATAATACATTGTTTACCTGATTAGGGTAATCACTACGTCCAGTAGCTATGACTATATCATCGCGTACTCGATGAGCAAATTCAGGTCTAATTTCAGGATCTGGGTTTGATAACGCAAAAATAATTGGCCTAGGCGCCATTAGTTTTAATAAATTAGCATCTAACAAGTCTGGCTTCGCAACACCGATAAATACGTCTGCATCAACTAATGCATCGGCTAAGGTTCTGCATTCAGTCGTACGTGAAAAAGCAAATTTATAAGCATTTAAATCAGTGCGCCCCGAATGAATGACGCCTTTAGTATCCAAAAGCAACATGTTTTCTTTATGAGCCCCCAAGGCAGCAAGTAAGCGCATTGAAGCGATTCCTGCAGCACCGGCCCCTATACAAACAATTCGTGCTTCAGATAATTTTTTCTGTTGTAACTCAAGAGCATTTAGCAAACCGGCAGCAACTACGATAGCTGTACCATGTTGATCATCATGAAAAACTGGGATATTTAATTGTTCAATTAAAACCTGTTCGATTTCAAAACATTCCGGTGCTTTCAGATCTTCTAAATTAATTCCGCCAAATGTAGGTGAAATTCGTTTTGCTGTAGCAATAAAAGCTTGTGGGTCGTGGGCATCAATTTCTATATCAAATACATCAATACCAGCAAAACGCTTAAATAAAACCGCTTTCCCTTCCATAACAGGCTTACTTGCAAGAGGGCCAAGATCGCCTAAACCAAGAACTGCGGTACCATTAGTCATTACCGCTACCAAGTTTCCTTTATTCGTATAACGATAAGCATTTTCAGGATTTTCTGCTATAGCAATTACAGGAGCCGCGACTCCAGGTGTATAAGCCAGGGATAAATCACTCTGAGAGTCTGTTGATTTGGTCACATGAACACCGAGTTTCCCAGGAATAGGAAATTCGTGATAATCCAATGCACATTGTTTCAAAACCTCGTTATCCAAAGTACTTGCTCTCTTAAATAAAATGAAATTTTAAGTAAGATTCGGAATCTTACAACCATTATCGATTCATTGCTTACCCCAAGCTCTCAGACACAAGCATTCGAGCCACTCCTAATTCTAAGAGAAATAGCTAAGGAATAATAGGGACTTAAACAAGAATTGAATTATCAAGACTGAACAACCAACAAAAATTTACATCGAAGGAAGCAATCTGTCAATAAGTTATACTTCGAGTGAAGCATAAATAAGGCGCAAAATAATGCGCCTTATTTATTTTCTTCTTTATTAGATGTTGCACGTTGGCTATAACGATCACGAAACTTCTGAACTCGTCCACCAGTGTCTACTAATTTTTGCTTACCCGTATAGAAAGGATGACATTTTGAACATACTTCAATGTTCAAATCTTTACATAATGTTGATCGAGTTTCAAACTCCTCACCACAACTACATGTTACCTTAACTATTTTATATTCAGGATGAATTGATGCCTTCATAATACTACTCTCTTTAGTTATGAATATCGCCACCTGATCCACTGCCAGGCACCATACTCGACGCAAATGACGCAAAACAATAGCAGAAAATCGTCGCTAAAGCAATTTTTCTGAGAATGATCTCCGTTTTATCAATTGCAGCCTTTTAATTTTTAGAACTTCATTATAACACGTACGATATTTAACCCATTATTCATAATAATAACCTACAATTCTTAAGATAACCCAATCAAAACGAAAGGAGCTTAAAATGAAGAAAATGGAACTTTATAAACTGGATACCCCAAACGATCTTGATATTAAAGACAGGCGAAAAATCGCTGAAGCTATTAATCCACTTGTTGCTACTACTTTTGCTTTATTTGTTAAAACAAAGAATTTTCATTGGCACATGACTGGGCCGCATTATCGTGATTATCATCTTTTACTCGATGAACAAAGTGAGCAAATTTTTTCAATGATTGATGTTTTAGCGGAGCGCGTGCGGAAATTAGGAGAAAAAACAATACAATCTATTGGACAGATCAAAGAACTGCAAACGATAAAGGATAATAATGACATATTATCTGCGGAAGAAATGCTTTATCAACTTCTAAAAGATAACGAAGATTTTTTAAAAAATATGAGAAAAGCGCATGAAATATGTAACAAAGGAAATGATTTTGCCACGACAAGTATTCTCGAAGAATATATAGACGAAACTGAAAGAAGAATTTGGTTTTTATTTGAAACACTGCAAAATAAATGAAATCAAGCAAATAAGTACCGTTCTCTATAACCTGGATTTATAATTCATGCACCAAAAGTTCATTTTGGTGCATGTTGCACAACTAAATTTCACTTAACTCCAATGCAACCCAAACAGGTGCATGATCCGAAGGTCTTTCCACTTTTCTAGGCTCCTTGTCAATCACTGATTGTGTGCATAAATGATTCAGTTCTTTACTTAATAAGATATGATCAATACGCAAACCACGATTCCGTCTAAAAGCCGCGGCACGATAATCCCACCAGCTAAACGATTGGTCCTCCTGAACGAAGTTTCTAAAACTGTCATGAAATCCAAGCTGTAGCAGCTGGACAAAAGCATTTCGTTCAGCGGGGCTTACTAATACAGAACCTTCCCATGCAATTGGATCATGTACATCCCGATCTTCGGGAGCGATATTAAAGTCTCCAACTACTGCGATTTTAGAATAAATATTTATTTGTTGTTGAATAAAATTAGTAACTTTTTGTAACCAATCCAATTTATATTGATATTTATCTGAAGTAAGCTCAGAACCGTTAGGGACATATAAATTAATCAAACGAAATCCTGCTACAGTTACGATCAAAATCCGTCGTTGTGGATCATCTAAATCAGGAATATCAGTGAGAACATCAGAAAATGGATATCGGCTAATGATAGCAACTCCATTGTATGTTTTTTGTCCAGAAAATACAACATGATACCCTTTTTCTTCAAATACAGCTCTGGGAAAATTATCATCGATTAATTTTGTTTCTTGTATTGCAAGAATATCCACATGTGAAGAATCCAACCAGGATATTACTTGCTCTAATCTAACTTTGAGTGAATTAACATTCCAACTTGCCAATTTAATCACACCAATCTCCCTTATATTCAATTAATAAAGGAGCGTGATCTGATAAGCGTACGTCTCGAAAAATATGGCTATAAACCACATCCTCAATAAATCCCGGTGTCACTACTTGATAATCGATTCTCCATCCTACATTTTTCTCCCAAGCTCGTCCTCTAAAAGACCACCAAGTGTATTGTTCCTCTTCTTGATTGTGGACTCGAAATGCATCTACAAATCCCATGCCTCCAAACAATTCATCCATCCAAGCCCGTTCTTCTGGTAAAAAACCTGAATTCTTTCGATTACTTTTCCAATTTTTTAAATCAATTTCTTTATGTGCGATATTATAATCCCCACATATAATTAATTCGCGTCCTTCATTTTTTAATTGCATTAGGTGATTCGCGAATTGCTCCAGGAATTGATACTTTACTTCCTGGCGTTGTTCACCGCTTGTGCCAGACGGTAGGTAAAGTGAAACAATACTGAATTTCGGATAATCAAACTGAATGTATCGTCCTTCATTATCGCAATAATCAAAGCCTATCCCTTTAATTACGCGAAGGGGCTTATTACGCGCATAAATCGCTACCCCGCTATATCCTTTTTTTTGTGCTGAATAATAGTCGCAATAATAATCACGGGGATAATAAATTTCTTCTGGGATTAATTGATCTGGTTGCACTTTAGTTTCTTGAATGCAAACAAAATCAGCATCTTGGGTTACAAGCCATTCATAAAAACCATTTCGTGCCGCTGAGCGTATCCCATTGGCATTAAAACTAATAACTTTCATTTATCTTCACTCAATTTTAAGGCAGTTCTAGCTAAACGTTCGCCCAAATGCTTCGCTAAATTAATTTCATCCTGGCTGAAAGGGCGATCATTTGCCACACCAGAAACATGGGTTGCACCATAAGGTGTACCTCCACTCATTGTATCATTTAATGAAGGTTCAGAATAAGGTACTCCTAGTAAAATCATACCGTGATGCAACAAAGGCAACATCATGCTTAACAAAGTTGTTTCTTGACCTCCATGCATGCTCGCAGAAGAAGAAAATACACAGGCGGGTTTACCTACCAGGTCACCCGCCAACCACAATGAAGAGGTATTATCTAAAAAATACTTCAAAGGAGCAGCCATATTGCCAAAGCGGGTTGGGCTTCCCAACGCCAAACCATGGCAATAACGCAGATCATCCAAGGTAGCATAAGGTGCGCCAGTATCTGGTATCGCCTTATCTACGGCTTCACAAGTAGCAGAAACAGGAGGAACTGTTCTTAAGCGTGCTTCAATACCCGTAACATGTGCTACACCACGTGCGATATATTGCGCTAACTGTGCAACAGAACCACTTCGAGAGTAATACAAAACCAAAATATAAGGATCTGACATCAAACAACTCCATTATGCTAATAATTAAAATAATACTTCAGGTGCTCTTCTAATTTCATTTCAATAAATTTAATTCGTTGATACAACGATCCTCCAATTTCAGGTTTTAGTGTTTTTAAATCTGCAACCACATCATCAGCGGATTCATAATAATTTTTAACAGAAATATTTGCGATGATTTTACTGACTGCACTAACATGATGTCTATTCCAATGTCCAGAAATAATAAGCCCAATAGAGGAACCTAATAAGAAATTCTCTTTGGTGTAATCCAGGAGTAATGCTTTGATTCTGCGTATGTTTGAATTTTCTTCAACTCTACTCCACAGCCTGGAGTAAGAATCTGGGAAAACCAAGTTTGATTTTGAACGTTTAAAAAATGAGTTTGTGTTTAATCCAATACACGAAAAAGGAGACGAAAGCGTACTGCTTATTGAAGAATCATCAGCCTCTTGTAAAAACTCAAGATCTTCACTTTTGATTGTAGCAATTGAATCCGATCCCTGGGTCATTTTTCTCTCCTTGATGACATATACTTTTTATTTGACACAATTGAGTGCAAATTGCAACCTGGAATTAAGGTATTAGAGCCCATAAAAATTTGCCGGATAGATTCAAAATAGGTTTCCTGAATTATATGAGTGCAACAGAATAAATGGCCAATCATTTTAAGTTAACAAATCTACCCCACATAAGCGCTCCATTGCCTATGGGTAACAGGACTATACCCCCTTTATCAATGAACTCTCTTTTGTTTACGCATGGTATCTTAAATTTAACTGAGTTAGGGATAGGCAAGCCGATTTACTACATCTGCTTGTTCGAACTGAGAAACACGAGCATTGACTTGTAGCCGTATTCGTAAAGGCGGGGTCCCTGTTGATGGGGACAATACCCCTATATAAGTGGATTTCGCTTTCGCGAAAACGGCAAATCTCTTAAGTGAATAGCAGTACTACCCAGCCTACAGCAGTCAGCGATACTCTAGCATTGATAACATCCTTATCCCAATCCCAATCCCAGATTAACTTAATGGTACTGATCTGGGATGCTGGTATCAGGATGGACTATTAGATTTTAAAGAATGTATCGAGCCAAATCTTCATCAGCCACAAGTTGCCCCAGGTTTTTATCGACGTAAGCCTTATCAACATATACAGATTCACCTGATTTGTCAGTAGCCTCAAACGAAACCACTTCCAATAAACGTTCCATAACTGTATAGAGCCTGCGCGCACCAATATTTTCTGTACGCTCATTTACTTGCCATGCTACTTCTGCAATACGTCTGATACCTGATTCATCAAAAGTTAATTCCAGACCTTCTGTTGCCATTAAAGCACTGTATTGCAATGTGAGCGATGCCGTAGGCTCTGTAAGAATACGTACAAAATCTTCAACGGATAGAGCGGATAATTCAACACGTATGGGTAAACGTCCCTGCAATTCAGCAATCAAATCAGATGGTTTCGCTACATGAAACGCTCCAGATGCTATGAATAAAATATGGTCCGAGCGAATCATTCCATATTTAGTAGTCACTGTAGTTCCTTCAACCAAGGGTAATAAGTCTCTTTGTACCCCTTCACGAGAAACATCCCCACCGCTTCCATTTTCAGCACGTCGAGCTACTTTATCCAATTCATCAATAAAAACAATACCATTTTGTTCTACATTTTCTATGGCGCGAGTCTTAATATCGTCTTCATTAATCAGTTTAGCCGCTTCTTCTTCACGCAATATTTGCATTGCCTTAGCAATAGTCATTTTTCGTGTTTTTGTTCTATGGCTACCGACCTGTTGGAACATTGATTGTAATTGGCTCGTCATCTCTTCCATACCAGGAGGAGCCATAATTTCAATGCCTACTGGAGTCGCTGAAACCTCTATTTCAATTTCATTCTCATTAAGTGTTCCTTCGCGCAGTTGCTTCCGGAATACCTGTCTTGCAGTACTATCCTTTTCTCCAGGTGTTAGGCTACCACGAGGAGGAGGAAGTAACACGTCAAGAATTCGTTCCTCAGCCGCATCTTCAGCCAAATGTTCGACTTTTTTCATAGCAAATTCACGTTCTTGCTTCACCGCAATATCTGCTAAATCGCGCAGAATAGAATCTACATCGCGTCCAACATAACCTACTTCGGTAAATTTCGTAGCCTCTACTTTTATAAATGGGGCACGTGCTAATTTTGCTAAGCGGCGAGCAATCTCTGTTTTTCCCACACCTGTTGGTCCTATCATCAGGATGTTTTTGGGCATAATTTCATTTCGTAAGGCGGGATCTTGAATTTTCATCCGACGCCAACGGTTACGTAAAGCGATAGCCACAGCTCTTTTCGCATTATCTTGGCCAATAATATATTTATCTAATTCTTGGACAATCTCTCGAGGAGTCATCACTTCTCGGACTTCCCGAGGATTAGTCACCATGCTGTTATTTGTTGACATTATTTAATTCTTCTAAAGTTAAATGGTTATTGGTATAAATACAGATATCGCCGGCGATCATTAGCGCCTTGCGCACTATTTCCATAGCGGATAAATCCGTATTTTCCAGCAATGCTCGTGCAGCAGCTTGTGCAAAAGGCCCCCCAGAACCAATAGCAATCAAACTATGCTCAGGTTCTATTACATCACCATTACCTGTAATAATTAAGGAAGATCTGACATCTGCTACTGCAAGAACCGCTTCCAGTCGACGTAACATTCTATCTGTTCGCCAATCTTTAGCAAGCTCAACTGCAGCACGCACTAGATGGCCCTGATGCATTTCGAGCTTGCTCTCAAAACGTTCAAAAAGGGTAAACGCATCTGCAGTTCCGCCAGCAAAACCAGCTATGACCTGGTCTTTATAGAGTCGTCGTACTTTACGGGCATTTCCCTTCATTACAGTATTGCCCAAAGTCACTTGACCATCACCTCCAATAACTACCTGGTTTCCTCGTCGTACTGAAAGTATGGTTGTTCCACGAAATTGTTCCAAAATTAAATCCTCAAATCAAATCGGAATATTCAACATGGGGATGATTGATAAAAAAACAAGAGTGGCGTATAAAATTAATCAATTTTATTGAGGAAAAAAAGTTATATTGATTACTAAATCGTGTTGACCATTCATGGTCAACACGACTTAATACATGCGCATCGAATTCGAATTAATAAAGAAACTCATTATCTGGGGTTGTGATTTTTTATCAATTAAAGAAATGAATTTTGAAATACCAAAAAACTCTTGGAAAAGCTTGTAATTAAAATTACAAACATACCAAGCTGTCAAGAAAGCGTAACAAACTTCTTCAACCCAAAGATGCTGGAGTAATGAATTATTTCTGATCCCAATCCGCATTGAATAATCAACTTAAAAAGGAGATCCCATGGGCTAAATGCTCCAATCCAAGATATTCTGCTATGCTTTGTCCTATATCTGCGAAAGTATCACGACGACCTATAAATTTGCTTTTAAGACTGGGACCATATACAAGTACTGGAATGTGTTCACGCGTATGATCGGAACCAGGAAATGTAGGGTCACAGCCATGATCTGCAGCAATAAAAACAAGGTCATCTGGTTGCAATAGAGCATCGAGCTCTGGAAGACGGGCATCAAACGCTTCGAGCGCATGCGCATAACCAATTACATCACGTCTATGGCCGTATGAAGAATCAAAATCCACAAAATTAGTGAATATCAAACTGCCCTTGGGGGCTGTTTTCATTGCCAACAAAGTTGCATCAAATAAAGCCATGTTTCCGTCAGCTTTTACAGTTTGAGTAATGCCCTGGTGTGCATATATATCAGCAATTTTTCCAATACTAATCACTTCACGACCAGCGTCCTTCAAGTAGTCAAGTAGTGTTTTTGCCGGTGGTAATGTTGCATAGTCTTTACGGTTTGCTGTTCGTTTAAATGCCCCTGCATGCCCAATAAATGGACGTGCTATAACGCGACCTATCTGGTATTCATCAACCAGGTCCCGCGCGATGTCACAAATATCATATAAATGCTGCAAACCAAAAATTTCTTCATGGGCAGCAATTTGAAATACACTGTCCGCAGAAGTGTAAACAATAGGTTTACCAGTCCGAATGTGTTCTTCGCCGAGTTCATCAAGTATTGTAGTACCAGAGGCATGCTTCTCTCCCAAAACACCAGGTAACTGGGCACGCTTAATGAAAGCATCAATCAATTTTTTGGGAAAACAAAAAGGTTGATCAGGAAAGTAACCCCATTCAAAAGTCACTGGAACACCAGCTAATTCCCAATGTCCACTCGGAGTATCCTTACCTAAACTTTGCTCAACAGCATAGCCGTAATAACCAACAGGCTCAGCCAATGTAGACAACTCAACAAACCGCAATCCAGAGCTCGCTAAAGCTGCATGATAAAGCCCCAGCTTCGCCAAATTTGGTAAAGTAAGCGCACCTTGACGAAGCCCGTCTTTATCTCCATCACCACGCCCACAGGCTTCATGAATATGAACAAATGTATTGGCACCAGCATCGCCATAGCGAGAAGCATCAAGGCTGGCACCTATACCAAATGAATCCATCAATAATATGCACACTCTCCCTGTCATTTTAATCCTCGAATTGTTGGCAACGGGTTTCTTTTAGACCCAAAAGCATAAGAAATGCAATGAATAATCCCGCAGGTAAAATAATTGCTGCATATTGATAAGCATTCAACGAATAAATTGGAGTTCCATTTATTATTTGCATACCGCTGTGATTTGTTAATAAATAACTGAATAAATTTTGATAAATAATATAACCACCTTGGGTTAATATGGAAATAACACTTACCGCCGTTGCAGTCATTGCAGGCGAGCTGCTTTCAGCAACCAAGGCATAACTTATTACTTGGGCTGAGGTAAAGAAGCCCAGCAAGAAAAATAAAAAGGCCATAGCGCTATAAGAAACAGGAAGATAAAGTACGGCAAGTAAGGTTAGAAATGAGGTAATAACCCCTACTTTCATAGGAACAATTCGTAACCCGATTTTATCAGAAATCCATCCTACAAGAGGAGAACCAATAATTGCCCCTAAAAATAACATGCCATTTATTATGGAAGCTTGTGCAGAACTAATATCTAAACGCTGTTCTAAATATAAAGTTCCCATCATCGCACCAAAAACAGCGATCGCCATATTCATTAAACTTGCATAGAATGCAGCTCGTAGATACTGTGTATTAAGATATGCCTTTTTAGCCGCAGACATAACATTAATTGGCTTCGCATTTTGTTTTATTGCAACTGCAGGTCTTTCCTTAATCCAAAAAAACATCACGATAAGCATCACAAAACCAAGTATACCAACATCTTGCACAGCTTGGCGCCAGCCCACCAGAAGAACCAACTTGGTCAAAGGATATTGTGCCAGCATGCCGCCTGCCATTGCCATAGTCACTATAGCTCCAGTTACTAAAGCCATGCGTCTTGGGGGAAACCAATGGGATGCTAAACGAACAGGGCCTAAAAAACAGAATGCACTTCCGATACCTGTAATAAAACGGCAAAATAGCGCTGTATAAAAAGAATGGGAATAAGCAAGCAGAAATGTACTTGCCACACACAAAAACATAGCAATTAATAACGTATTTTTAATTGAAAAACGATCCAGAACCATTCCTGCAACAAAAAGAAACAATACATTAGAAAGGTAATAAATGCTGGATAGCCATGCCATTTTATCTGCTTGAATACGATAATCTTGCATGATATTTGCAGCGATAGATGCAAACATATTTCCTTGAATAAATTCATAGAAGAAAAATAAGGTTGCAGCAAAACACACCATCCAGGGTAATAAGGATGATTTTACCTCATTATATTCTTGAAATTCATCCACCATGTGCATTTTTACTCCTCAGCTTTAACGTTTGCAATATGTTTCTCGGGTTATTAATACAGCAATTAAAGCTGCAACAGTTGTTATTGGAAATATCCACATAGCAAATTGAAAGTCAGCGACTGTATAAGTTGTGACTGATTGACCCGCATGATGTGCAATTAACCAACCAAATAATACTTGCCCTACTCCACCCCCGCCCATAATAATAACAGAAGCGACGCCTGTAGCTGCCCCAGTGTTTTCTATAGAATTACTTTCAGCAACTAAAGGATAGGTAATCACTTGTGTGCTTGTAAAAAGGCCTAAAGCAAAAAAGATAATACTAAGCGTCAATTGCGATAATGTTGTGTCCAGGAATAAAGGAATGAGTGTGATGAGGGTCGCTATTGCTCCAATGATCATAAGGGGTTTACGACGTCCCTGAGCATCAGACAACCAACCAGCCAAGGGGCAACCAATAACACTCCCCATAAAAATAAGGCTTACTACATTACTGGAGGCCATTTCAGGTAAATGATGCGCTACTTGCAAGTAACTCGCTCCCCATAGGGCGCATAAAACCATAATGGGTAAATTAAGAAAAGAAGTATAAAAGCCTGCCAACCAATTTTGAGGATTGGACAACGCCTTGAAAAATCCAGACATGACTTGTCCTTGATTCAGGCGAACACGTGTTGGCGCGTTTTTAGGTTTATCATTTACTATCCAATAAATCCAAAGTAACAATACTGCACCTACAGCACCATCAATCAATAAGGCATTACGCCACCCAAATAATTCATAAAGATAGGCAAAAGGAGTATGAGCCATCATCCCCCCTACAAAAGCCATAGTAACCAAGGTTCCGATTACAAGTGCTTGTCTTCTTGGCGGAAACCAATGTGATACCAAAACCACGCAGGATAGGAAGCAAAATGCGTTACCAATTCCAGAGAGAAAATGACAAAAAGAAGCTAAGATAAATGAATCAGTTAATGCAAAACCAACCGTGCCTAAAATACAAACAAACATAGCACTCAAAATAACTGTGCGCGTCGAATAACGATCTAAAATGACTCCAGCGGGAAGAAGAAATAAGATATCGGCCCATAAATAAGCGCTGGACATCCAGCTCAACTGAGTTGCATCAATATGAAAATCATCACGTAACGGCTGATTAATGACATCAAAAATGTTTAGCTGAAAAAACTCATAAAAGAAAAACAATCCAGCCGAAAGACATACAACCCAAGCCATTAAGTCACCACGAGGGACAAAAGCTCTCGAATCCACTGCAACAGATTGCGACACAATTACTCCTTATGGCATAAAAATTGCGCCAGAGTATATCAAAACTCTAAATGAATTGGTATCTTAATTGAACAAACACTTGTCATAAAAAAAGTCATTACTAAAAAAAACCAACCATTTTATACCACCCCAAACCAAGTTTATGCGTGAGCACATAAATTACTTGCGTCAACTGGGATGCGCATCAACAAAAATGGTTTATCGCCTGCATAAACATGTTGAATCAGCTCCATTCTATTCAATAAAATGGGGGACATTTCTTTTGTATCAGACGGATTAATAGCCAGGTAATCTTCACGATGATCGGTCAGCAAATGGCATAGTTCTTTTTCACTAAAAGCAAATTTCACTTTTCCTCTTGAATAAAATTGCGCTGAAAAGTCTGTTTTATAATCCCAATAAATCAGGTAATCCCCAGCTGATGGATGTTGTTTTAACCATGCAGCAACCACAGGCTTTTGAGTTTTTGAAACTACTTCAGGTATAGTATTAAAAGCAAGCGTAGCTGCTAAAAAAATTACGCCTACAATTAAAGATAATCCTAAAACCAGGTTTTTGGCTCTAATCATTACACCTACCCGCGCCCAATATTCAACAAAAAATATTGAGAAAGCAGGCAGGCTACAAAAAACATAGGTATAGATAATATTGCTCGAGAATGTAAAAAAGAACAGTGGAACTACCGTACAGAGAAAAAAATAACTTAACCATCCATCATTATCTTGAAACACTTTACGCACGTTGTGCCTGCATTTGATAAACCAAGCAAGTCCAAGTAGGCACCAGGGAAAAATTCCAGATGCAGCATAAACCCAAATCATTCCCCAATATTCCTTGTGGGCATACCCATATTTATCGCCCACCCACCCTGGCTTTAAAAACCGATTGAAGTTTTCACCGATGATAAAATAATTTAAAAATCCAGGGGTTCGCAGTTCAGCCCAAACATACCAAGGAACTGCTATAGCAAACATGATTAATATCCCTTTTATCCAGGGCAACCTTTTCCACAAACTACGCCATTGATTCCGCATCAAAACCCAAAAAAACAAAGGCATGCCAGGTATAATAACGGCGACTGGTCCCTTTGCTAACAAACCTAATCCTAAAGCAATAAAAAAAACATAAGACCATAGTTTTTTTCCATCAACCAAGGCATACCAAAATGACACTATAACCAAAGTCACACAAAAGACTAATGACGGATCGGTCATCACTGTTCCAGCATCAAGGAAAAAATACAAAGTTCCTGCTAAAACCAAAGTAGTCATCATGGCAATCACAGAACCACTATGCTTCTTTGTTAGCTTCCAAACAAGCCATAATACCGCTATTGACAAAAGCAATCCTGGAAGGCGAGCGGCAAATTCATTAACACCAAAAAGCTTCATTGAGAAGGCAGAGAGCCAAGTTGACAAAGGAGGTTTAGCCCAAAAAGGAACCCCATAGTCATGTTGTGGGGTTACCCAATTACCAGTTTCCAACATCTTTCGAGCAATTTCAGCGTAACGTGCTTCAGAAACATCATTAAGTGGAATCAAGCACATGGAAATAATTCGACACACAAGGAGAAAGAATAATGCAAACACAGCATTAGTAAGAAATAGTTGTGGCAACTGCTTCTCGTTTTTGATGTCCAATACTAAACCTCATAAAAAACGCTCCTTGCACTACAGAAAAGTCATGAGCGTGTGGCACTACATAGCGTGGGTCTAAAAGATAACTCTTTACCCAAACAGCGTCATAAAAATAATGAAAACAGCGGAATATTACTCATTATTTTACATTTTTTCATGCCTTTTTTCAAAAAAATACTGTATTGTCCGCAAATAAACACCAATAACATAATGAATTTTATTAAATTTTTAAAAATACTAAAATTGTATAATGAAAATACATGACGTGAAGATTACTTTAGTTTACACTGAGGCCTTGTAAGATGAACTTACATTTATCTATTGGACATTTGGAGACTAAACATGACGTTTGAGTTAAAGGAATTAAGCACATTAAAAAAAGAATTTAATGACGCTGTGGATGTATTATTAAAACGTGATAAGAAAATAAAAAAAATTGAAGACCTTTCAAATCCAAGAAAGTATGAACTTCAGTACCTCACTGCCATACTGAGCAGATTAGAAGAGCAAGTAACTGAAAAAACAATCAGACCCCAAGTTGCAGCACTCACTTTTTACGGTGCGATGCTCACAGTTATGAGGGACATTGAAAATAAGCGTGGAATGTTGGACTCTTCTGGCTTACTTAGCGACAGCCTGGCAAATATAATAGGAATCAATGCTGAAGTCCGTGCAGAAAACAAACCAGACCTCTACCAAACCTCTAAGTTTTACACAGCTCTAAATGAATTTTTAAAGCAAATCTTCATCAATAATGATTCACGTAAAGGATTCAAAAAAGAACATATTCTACATGCAATTCCTACGAATCATTTAAATGAACTTATTGAAACAAGTTATCTATTATCAAAAAATGCTGAGAAAGCAATCGTTGATTCCTTAGCTGCTACTGGGCAATCAATTGTAGTTTTTGAAAAACCAACGCCCCCAACTGTTGGAGAAAAAAAAGAAACACCCGTTGTAGAAGACAAAAAATCTATATTTATTGGCGAATACGCTGCAAGCAAAAAATCACCTATATCAGCTACAGGGCGTTTTGGAACTTGGGACGAGCTAACTCTTGCTCTTGATGATTTAATCAAAGATGAACTTGCAGATAAAAATGTTTCAAAAATTAACAAGTTAGGGTTACACCGTGCTGCCCAACTTCATTTTTTGAATGCAATGAAAGCAGCTGTTCAAGCTACAGGAATTAGCGAATCGGAAAAACTAGCTGTCCTTGCTGGAGCGATGCATCTTGTACGTAAACAAATTGATGATGAATATGCCTCCGCCATATTAACAAGCACAGACAATTCCATTATTCATAAGGGATTAGATAAAATTCTGGGCACAAAAGGTGAGGTAGACGCGCAAGATATTGAAGCATTAATTTTTTCAACAACTCAATTCATGCGTTTTCTTACAGTAGAGCCCAAAGCTGAGGCTAAAAAATCCATACGTAACAATCACATTTTTTCTGAGATTGCAGGTTTTGACTTAAAGAGTATTTTTACTCTTTGCATTGACATGATTCATGACTGTCGTAATGTGGCATTACATCATGTTGTTGAAGAGTTTAACAAAGAAGGTAAAATTCCAGAAAAAGCACCCAAAAGTTATATTGCTTCCGCTCTAAGCAAATTCTCTTTCTTAACTGGCAAGAAAGATGAATCTAGTGAAGAAGAGGATGATGAGCTCGAACATAAAAATACTGATGCATTAACCCGATAATTTTTTAACTTTGAATATAAATTTGACTTAATGCTCAAAGATAAAGTAGCTACATAGTGTAAGTGACTGCTACTTTATCTGTATCACTTTATATATATAAACAATATCACTTCGGATAAGCCATTTCGTTTAATTTTTGCTACAATGCTGTTTTCTCTAATCTATTTGTAGTTTGTGCGCATGAAAATTATTAAAAAGTTATTATTTATCGTCATTTTTTTAGCTGCTCTGCCACGCATTTGTATCGCTTTAGAAAGCGATTCTTTGCATAAGGCTAATCATGTTCAAAACATGCAGGAAGACCATGTAAATGAAAAAAAAGAACAATTTGAACTACTACAACCCGCACCTAAAAAAATGATATCCATTACTATAGATGATTTACCTTTTGTCGGTGAATATAGAAATTTTCATTTGAATATGATGATCGAAACAATGACAAAAGAGGAAGTGCCTGCCACAGGATTTATCATTGCCAGCGAAGTGCGCAAAAACAATTGGGAAATACTACGCAAGTTTCGAGATGCCGGTTTTGGATTAGGTAATCATACTCTCAATCACGCCAATTTGAATAAAATGGAAACAAAAGAATACATTCGTGAAATTCAAAAAGCAGATAATATTTTATTGCCCGTTTTAACTGAACCCAAATATTTTCGTTACCCTTATTTAGCAATGAGCTCTGGAAAAAAGAAAGAAGACATTCTTTGCTACCTCGCACAAAAAAATTATCAAGTTGCCCCAATTACCATTGATTCCAAAGATTTTGTCTTTAATCAACGCTTACTATCAGTTTCTGAAATAAACAGACGCACATACCTAGAGGAATTAAAACCGTTTTATCTGGATTTTATTTGGCAGCAAACACTCCGTGCCGAAGAACATAATCAATTTCATCACAATAATGCTCAAGCACAAATCCTGCTGATCCATGCAAATTTACTTAATGCTTATGTTTTACCAGATATTATTCATCTGTATAAACAAAAAGGTTATGAGTTTGTCAGTTTAGAAAATGCCTTAAAAACCTTTAAATTTCCGACTCAATGTGCCAGAACACAAGTACTTGCTCGAATCCAGACAAAACAACAACAGCACATATCCAGTGATAAAAATATCAAAACTTTTGTTGAGTGGGATTAAGTGACATTAATGGAAGTATTGCATTAACACTTTCCCCCATATTACACTTTTATTTTATCATATAAGAATGTGGATTTAGTTCAAATCAGGGATAGGACTTTGAAAGTCATAATAATAAACAAGCAGGGATTCACATTAATTGAGCTCTTAATCACTATATTAGTTTTTTGTATTTTATTAGTTTTAGCAATACCGGCATTGAGTAGCCTGCTGATGAATAATCGCCTGATTGCCAAAACAGACATGTTCGTAAATTCGCTTAATTATGCGCGCAATACCGCTTTAGGCGAGTCAATCAACGTTGTAGTTTGTCCATTTGGCGTAGCTCAATCGACAACATGCGGCGGTAGTTGGAGCAATGGATGGATTGTGATCACACAACCTTCTGTAGGTACGAGCACCTTATTACAAAGCCAACAACTTTTTTCTGTTGATCCTGTACTTTCAGGCAATGTACCCAGCGTAGTATTTGACCCACACGGATTGACAACGACATCAGGTAACTTTAAGTTTTGCGACAGTAGAGGAGGGGCATTTGCTCGCTCCATAGAAGTATTGGCAACTGGATTCGTACAATCAGGCGCAACCCCCGGACAGGCAGTTTGGGATAACAGCGCGCTTACATGTCCTTGATGGAGAATATTGATGCATCATGTAAGTAGTTCAGGAATACAACAGAAAGGATTGTCCTTAATTGAAGTATTAGTCGCTTTTGTAATTTTAGCTATTGGCATGTTAGGGATAGCCAGCATGCTCATTTTATCAAGTAAAGCCAATAACTCAAGCTATGCGAAACAACAAGCAGTACAATGTGTTTATGATATATTTGATAAAATCCGTGCCAATTACCAAGCAGCAATTAATGGGAACTACAATATTTCTAACATCAATAGCACGGGGACACCAACTCTCCCTCCAAAACCTGGAACATTGTGCAATCAATCCCCATGCTCCAGCACCCAGTTAGCTACTTATGATACCTGGGATTGGCTCACTTATGATGTAAGTAAATTGCCTAGTGGTAGTGGCTCTATTA
Source organism: Legionella longbeachae (assembly GCF_004283175.1). Taxonomy (GTDB): domain Bacteria; phylum Pseudomonadota; class Gammaproteobacteria; order Legionellales; family Legionellaceae; genus Legionella; species Legionella longbeachae. Next base: position 59,658 of record NZ_RXNW01000002.1, on the reverse strand, counting down.
CAGCTACTCCTGCACCAGGAAGCTCGGGTAATACCATTATTACAGTAACTATTCAATGGGATGATAGTTTGGCAATAAACCTAGTTGGGGCAAGCAGCACCCCTGCTCCAACCAATCCCAACTATGTTCAACTAAGCATCCAAAGTCAATTATGAAAAACTATCCAAAACACCCACAAGGCTTTTCTTTAGTTGAACTAATGATAGCAATTGTTATTGGGCTGTTACTAAGCTACGCTGTCATGGAAATTTATGTGACTCAAACACAAATTTATAAAACGACCAATTCACAAAACCTCATTCAAAATACTGAAAATGCCATTACCAATTTACTAACTCCTATCATACGATCTGCAGGATTTTTAGGGTGCGGATCTATAAACACAGCGATATCCAATTTAAATGGAGGTGGGTCAAATCCTATTGGATCACTCAATGCCAATCCCTCGCTGATCATGGGGTATAATGCTAATAGCTCACCCATTACAATAACGCAAAGTAATGCTGCAAATAGTAGCAATGCAAGTGATTGGACTCCTTCACTCGATCCCACACTTGTAGGAAATATTGAAAATAGTAGTGATGTTCTGGTCGTTTTTGGTGCGGTTCCAGCCAGCTTTCCCGCATCTGTAACTGCTATAGATTCAACAAACGATTCTTTTACAGTGCAAAGCACGAGCGGAGTTAGCCTTAGTGCAGGGCAATTTGCTGCTTTATCTGATTGCACCACATCTTTGGTTTTTTTAATTACAGGTGCAACTGGCTCCACTATTTCACATACAGCGGGAACAGGAGTATATGCAAATGGATCCTCTACTTTTATTGTAAATTATCAGCCGGGGGCTCAATTCATTCCATTACAGCAAACCGCTTTCTTTGTAGGGCAGGGCCAAGGAGGACAAAGTGCACTGATGCGAGGAATTTTAACAAGTTCGGGATGGACGATCCAACCTCTTGTGCCTGGAGTTGAAGTAATGAAAGTAGAATACGGTATTGGCAGTAATGGCTCGATTTCTCAGTATGTCACCGCTGATGCAGTAACCAACTGGGCACAAGTTTATGCAGTTCGCCTGGGATTTCTAATTCAGGGGCAAATCGCTTCCGGTACTTCCAATACCACTCAATATTCGGTGTTAAGCACTACAGTCAATGTCCCCAATGATAATCGACTTCGTCATGTGTATGAAATAAATATTGCCTTGAGGAATGCAATCTCGTGAATATAAATCCTTTTTCTAAAAAAAAATATCCTCCTTCGGCAAAGTCTTTCAATAGTAAAGTCTTAAAATCAACTCTATTCAGGCATAAAAAGCAAACGGGTTACATTCTACTTTTGACTATGATTCTACTCACTATGATTACCGTCTTAGCACTCGCGAATGTTTCTCTAAATACCACCCAAACTCGAATTGCAGCAAATGCAACCGATACAGAAATGAGTTTAGAAAAAACGGAAGGCGCACTAAATGAAGCAATCAACAAACTCATGAATGGAACATATACCGCAGCAAATTTTCTACAAAATAACAGCGGACTCTACATATTGGATGTGGATAATCCACCAACATGGACCACAATAAACTGGTCTGATTCTGCTTCTGTAATTAACAGTTTCCAGGGAGATACTAACAGCCAAGCGAGTTACATCATTGAGAAACTCCCATCAGTGAGCACCCCTGGTCAGAGTATGAATAAAGTGACTAATGTTTATCGAATTACCGCGCGTTCAGTCGGCGCCAATGGTTCAGTAATCATGTTGCAAAATACACTTCAAATACAACAATAGGTAAAACGGATTATGGTTTATGCACGAAGCAAATCATTTAGAGTCTGGTTAAAAGCGCTTTTATCCCTCATGGTATCCACCCTGGTGTTAGCAGCATCAACACCTATTTTAAATATCCCACAAATACCCTTAATTATGGCCAGCCCAATTCATCCACAAGTTTTAATTGCTATTGGCAACTCAGAATCTATGGACGGTGATTTGAGCGGTGCGATTATGTCCGGTTCAGGCTCCCTCACTGGCGGATTAACATCACTCAAAAACTCAAGCTCACCACTTAACTATACCGTTCCTTCCGGCTTTACTCCTCCTGTACAGGCAGCAAATAGCAGTGGCCAAGCTCCTTATACAGTCAGTCAAAATGGTGTGCTTGTAGATAATAGCGCAAGTCGCCTCAATGTAGCTAAATCCGGGGTACAAGCGATTATCAATACCTTTATGCAATCTACTGATTTTGCATTAGCTACTTATAAAACAAGTTCTGTAGGTATTTATAATACCTGGGTATACCATATGTCTCCGCAAGGCAGTAATTTTTCGTTTACCAATACACCTGTTGCCGGTAATACCTATGTGAATAACCCTTGTTACAATTACACTTCGGCCTCTTCGACGATTCAAAGCAATTGCAGTTCGATTGCAAGCTTTTATGGTTCATCGGTTCTCTCTTCCAATGCATACATGCAAATAGGAGCAACCAGTGACAACCCTGCCATTAATGATGTCCTGTATGCCGGAAGTGGTTTTCCTGGGGTATTTCTGACTTATAGTGGACCAAGCCCTGCTACGCCCTACCCTCCTAATTTCTCAATAAGCAATTATAATAATGGCAATGTGTTGATTTCCTATTCGAAATCACTACCCAATATTGGTGGTTTTGGCACCAGTCCGACTAACGCTGGCTTTGTTCCATATTCTCCCCAGGTATTATATTCCCAACGTGGATTTGGCTACTCCGGTACTCAATCAGCGACTTCAGGAAACGTACTGGTTCCAATGACTTCTGCGGGCACAAATCCAACAACAACCAGCATAAATAACGCTATTGGGATATTTACACCCTATTTGCAACCCGAAACTAATTCAACATCAACCAAAGAAATTAAAGCCAGTGCGGTACAATCACCTGTTGCCGGTTTGATGACCACAGCAAAAACTTACCTTACCTCATTAGGTAACACCAGCGGTAATGGTTGCCCACAAAAAAAATATGTCATTTTAATTTCCGATGGTCTTCCTACCCAGGATCTAAATGGTAAGTTATGGCCACCATTAGGGAGTGCCGCTGCTACAGGCTATGGTATCACAGCTACTTTTAATCCTGACGGCTCTCTGCAAAGTACTAATTGTCAAGCATTAACAGACGCAATTAGTGCGATTACTGCACTAAAACAACAAGGAATTCCAACTTATATTATAGGGCTTGGTGCAGGCGTTAATCCCTCCTTGAACCCGCAAGCAGCAGCATCACTCACAGCAATGGCTGTAGCTGGTGGTACAACTAATTACTATCCAGCAACGAATTCAACTGATTTGGTTAATGATCTCAATGCAATCATGATATCAGTGCAAAATGGCTCTTTTACGACATCAGCGGCAGCAGTAAGCTCCACACAACTTAATAACAACAGTGTCGAATATGAAGCAAACTTCATTTCAAATGATACCCCTTATCAGGATTGGACTGGAAATTTGCTTGCTATGCCTTTAAACCCTACGACTGGCTTGCCAACTGGTGCAATAAACTGGCAATCCCAGCCCTTATTAGACACTTTGGTATCTGGCTCAGGATGGTTCACAAATCGTTTTATAGTTACCTGGAATCCCTCAACCAATTCGGGTGTTCCCTTCGAATGGACCGATATAAGTACCACACAACAGGCAGAACTCCAACCCTCAGACTCTCTTGGCCAACAAAGATTACAGTATCTTCGTGGTAATACTTCCCTGGAAATGCGAAATGGTGGGAGCTTTCGCAATCGCTCTCACATTTTAGGGGATATTATAGATAGTCAAGTTATTTATATAGGCCCACCATCAGCACCTTACACCAGTAGCAGTTATCTTTCTTTTGCACAAACTTATGCCAATCGTACTCCCCTACTTTATGTAGGGGCAAATGATGGTATGTTGCATGCCTTTAATGCAACAACCGGCAATGAAGTTTTTGCATTTATTCCTAACGCTGTATTTGCTAATCTTTACAATCTTACCAATCCGCTTTACAACTTAAGCCATCGTTATTTTGTTGATGGATCGCCTCAAACAGCAGATGTTCAATTTTCAGACAGTAGCTGGCACACTCTACTTGTAGGAGGAGAAAATGCTGGAGGGAACAGTATTTATGGGTTAGATATTACCAATCCCAATACTTTTCTTAATGAAACTAATCTTGCGCAAAAAGTACTGTGGGAATTCACTGACAGCGATATGGGCCTTAGTTATAGCCAGCCTCAAATTGCACAAATTGGAGCAAATACCAATCCGGCTACTTTTGCCGTTTTTTTTGGCAACGGCTATAACAGTCCTAACAACACTTCGGTACTATACGCCATTAACCCGCAAACAGGGACTCTCATTAGCAAGATAAATCTGTGTAATGCAGTTCCTGGAGCCTGCAGCAGCTCGCTTCCACAAGGACTATCATCAGTAGCAATAGCAAATCAAAATGGGTTTCAAGGAGCCCCTATAACCAATGTTTATGCAGGTGATTTACAAGGAAATATGTGGTCGGTCAATGTAAGTGATCCCAGTCCCACAAATTGGACAGTGCGCTTATTATTTCAAGCAAAAGATTCTTCAGGAGCAATACAACCGATAACAACAACTCCCGTGGTGACCCTTAACCCCGCTTATCCACGTGTTCCCGGGTTATTCGTACTGTTTGGCACTGGACAATTACTGCAAACCAATGATTTGATAGATAACCAAACTCAGACAATCTATGGTGTTTTGGATAAACCATTAACGAGTGCTACATACACGCGAGCTAACCTGCAACAACAAACACTAAATCTAATTTCAACTTCAACTTCTGGTCTATCTGTACCCATAGTTACCGCCTCATCAACACCAATTAACTGGTACAGTCAAGTTGGTTGGTATGATGATCTTGTTGTCTCAGGACAACGCGTAGTGACTAATCCCACAGTTTTTAATGGTGCCTTTATTAGCACTCTAAATACTCCACCCCAATCATGCAGCACGACATTTACCTCTATGCTTCTTGAACTCAACTTCAAGACAGGGGGAGCGTTTTCTAATCCTCAAATTATAGGAGTTAATGCAAATGGAACACCTAATAATCAATATAATTATTCAGGAGTTGTAGGGGTTCAATTGTCAAATAGCTTTGCTAATGCAGCAACTTTGGTTGGCCCTAATCAAAGCAATAATATCGTTCTGCTGATTACCCAGTCTAATGGAAGCCAATCTACTATACTTAATCCAAACAGTACACGAAGAAAAACGGGATGGTGGCAACTGCAATAAGGGAATTGCACAATGAAACAACCTCGAATAAATGGTTTTACCTTAATTGATTTAATGATAGCTTTAGTGGTTATGGCGATACTGGTGACTATTGCCTATCCCTATTACGTGGGTTTTTTGCTAAAAACACGACGTTCTGATGCTTTGGCCACACTAGCCCAAGATCAAATCTATCTTGAACGCTGCTATGCACAAAATTTTTCTTATAATACATGCACATCCTTACCCGCATTTCCGCAAATATCGGCGCAAGGATTCTACAGCATCACCCTAAGTAATCTTGGGCCGACAACATATACCCTCACGGCAACACCGCGAGGAAGCCAGACCGAAGATACGACATGTGCACGTATGACAGTGGATCAAGCCAACGTAAAAACCGCGGTAGATTCCTCAGGAACTACGCAAACTATTTGTTGGAATCCTTCATGAAACCTTCATAAGACATGGCCAATATTTTAAGTGAGAAGTGTAAGACTTAATTTATGAATTCAACGTGCCTTCAACAATACCGAGAGACACGTTGAAATAGTATAAGTACATTCCAAAAGAACTCATTAATGTGGGTTCGATAAAAATTGAAATTCCATTTTTTATGTCGAACTGAATTCATTTAAAATTGAACTCTGTATAAATGCCACGCATTTTATAGGATATCGTTCGTTTAGCAACGTAAAGGCAGCATGATGGAGCTACCCTTACGCAGAACTTATGTTAATCAGCAGAAGTTGTTCAAACCAGAAGTTTTGGAGTCTTCTTTCTTTGTCACAACTGTTTTTGAGGATGCAGCAAGGAAAAATCCTCTTCTAAAGCCTCCGAAAGTAACTTCATCATCTTTCTGTTTCACAGATGGTTTTTTAGAAGGTGTATCACCTGGAGCTACTTGACTCTTTTCTTGTTCTATAAAGACCACTTTTGTTGAACTTGTAAGATCAAGAGGAATAGTATTCGCTTCATGGTAAGCCCTGATGAAACTCTCATGCTCTTCCGATGAAATCAGATTATGCTTCTCTAATATTCCTAAAATATCTTCTAATTTAATTTCATCAATAGTTTTCGCAAATTGCGCATGATAATGATTGTCATCCATATTAAAATTATCTTGATGATACAAATGATGATCGTAGTCATCACGATGTACAAAGCGATAAACACCCAGTTCATTTTTGCGCATATCAAACATTTTATCTATTTGCGCACTCACACAATCCATTTGCGAAAACAATAAAACCATGAGTAAATCCAACTCGGTACGTATCGGCGGAAAAGACATTTTTGATTTTGTATAAACAGTAAGGGTATTGTCATACAAACTTAAATTAACATTTTTGCATAAATGGGTGAACGCCTTAGGCATATAAAACTCCTAATTATAATAAACACAAACTGACTAAATTGTGAGCCCGAAGTTTAATATAGAAACATTAAGGTTTTATTAAGAGCTCCACACATTAAGAAAAAATTTTGACCGCCACTTTTCAAAAAAAGTATTGAAACAGGTCCCCTGGAATGCATCGTCAACACATCAAAGAAGTGGAGGGATATAAGCTCACAATGCACCTGAAAAAAATAATCTAAACGTTAATAACGCTATAAAACTAAAAAGCCAGCTTTAATTGTTCCCAATACCGGTTATAAAGCATTAGTGTATCTTCTCCAACATCGCGTTGGAATTGGCCTTTTTTCATGATGTCTTCAGAAGGATAAATCATGGGATTATCTTTAACTGATAAAGGCAACAAAGCACGACCTTTCTCATTAGTGATAGCATGTCCTTCCTTTAATGCCATTTGTGCGCTTGCCTCAGCTTTAAGCATAAAATTAATAAATTGGAGCGCCTCTTTAGGATGCGGGGGATTTTTAGGAATTGCGAAACAATCCACCCAAATCACAAAACCATCTTCAGGATAAACAAACCCAATAGCCTTGTTTTCAGCCTGAGCTTTAAATGCATCACCATTCCATGCAGAGCCAACCAGGGCATCCTCATCAATAATAATTGCCTGAATACTGTCACTCGCAAATAATTTAATATTAGGCACAAGTTGCAATAAATGCTCATAAGCTTTTTTAATATGCTCTGGATTATTGTCATTTGGGTCAAATCCCAAACTCATTAACGCAATTGCAAAAATCTCCCGCGAATCATCCAGGAGCATAAGCTGATTGCGCCAGTTTTTATCCCACAACTCGCTCCAGGCTTTCGGTGGTTGATGTATCGCATTACTGTTATAAAAAATACCCGTTGCTCCCCATATAATAGGTACACTATAATGATTGTCCTTATCATAATCATTATTAACAAAACGTTTATCCAAATTATCAAGATTTGGCAGTTGTTTATGATCCAGCGGCTGCAGCATATCTTGTCTTTTCATCCGCTCCACGAAATAAGCAGAGGGAAGAATCACATCATAAATTGTTTGTTGGCTTGCTTTTAACTTTGCATACATTGTTTCATTACTGTCATAGGTTGAAAAATTAACCTTGATTCCAGACTCTTGTTCAAATTGTTGAATCAAACTTTTAGGAATTTCCCCTCCCCAAACATATACATTAACGACTGGATTGGAAAAAATCTTGGAAGTAAAAAAAAAGGACAGTGCGAGTAGAAGATATTTCATACCAGTTTTCCTGATAATCGATGAGAAATAATAACTAAAATCATGGATAGAACAAAGATGATCGAACACAGAGCATTCAGTTCAGGGGTAACTCCTGTACGTACTAATGAATAAATGGTTAAAGGTAAAATCGTAAAATCTGGCCCCGCCACGAAATAGCTGATAATGACATCATCAAACGATAAAGTGAAACTTAAAAGAAATACACTTAAAACGGCAGGCCAAAGTAAAGGTAATAAAATCCTGGTAAGTGCCACATAACGGCTAGCGCCTAAATCTAGGGCACTAAAATAAATATTAGGATTTAACGTATGGATTCGAGCATTAATAGTTAATATCACAAAGGGTATTGAAAATGTAATATGGGCAATTAATAAACTTAAAAAACCTATAGGAACCTTAGTTAGATTAAAGAAAATTAATAAGGCAACACCAAGAACCAAATCAGGAATAATAATGAGTAACAATAACAAGGTATAAAAAATTTGGCGACGTTTTGAACGAAAAAGGAATAAATAGATTGAGGCCAAAAGCCCCATAGTGGTTGCGATTAATGCCGAGCTCAAACCCAGTATGACTGAATTTAAAAAAGCCGACCATAAATCGCGATCATGGAAGAGTTCGTAATACCATCTTAGAGAAAAACCATGCCACTGCAATGAAAATTTTGCGTCATTTATGGAATATAAAACCAATATGATAATTGGAACATAAAGTGAAGCATATACAAAAAAAAGAAAAAGACGCTGCATGAATGTTTTCATCGTATAACCTCATTTTTCTGGCGTCGGAAAAAAAACAACAACAAAAGCAGCAATAATGTGAGTATGACACTGGTTGCAGAACCTTGAGGCCAATTACTTAAAACAAGAAACTGATTTTGAATTAAATTACCTAATAAAATAGAACGAGCGCCTCCCAATACATTTGGAATATAAAACAGGGTCATCGCAGGTAATAAAACTAATAAACACCCTGATAAAATTCCAGGTGCCGTATTAGGTAAAAACACTCGCGTAAAAATAAACCATTTGCTTGCCCCCAGATCTCGAGCTGCTTCAAATAATCTGAAATCAAATCGTTCCATATTGGTAAAAATAGGAAGCACCATAAAAGGAAACAGATTATAGACCAAACCAATAATTACAGAAAAATTGGTATATAATAAGGACAAAGGTTCATGGGTTAAATGTAATTTCAATAGGAGCGCATTTAAAACACCCTTATATTTGAGGATTGCAATTAATGAATAAGTTCTTATCAAAGAGCTTGTCCAAAACGGAATAAAAATCAACAACAACAAAATCGATTGACGTTTTGATTTAATCATTAAATAACTAAAAGGATATGCAATTAACAGGCATAACAAGGTAGTAATACAGGCAATAATTAGGGATCGAAAAAAAATTTTAGCAAAAAGCGGGGTAAATAAATCCGCATAATTGTCGAATGTAAAAGGAAAAGCAACCAGATGCATACTATCCTTTGAGAGAAAACTAGAAACAAGCATCATCAATAAAGGAATAACACCAAAAAAAATTAACCAAAAATACAGGATGTAAAGCGCAATAGATCTAGTCTTCATAAGGCAATAAAACCTCCCAACCGGATAACCATTGCACCCATACATTTTCATTGAGGGTATATTCTAATTTATCATCATCTTCGTCAAAAAACTCTGATGCATAGATCATTTTTCCCGAGGGCAGTATCACTTTCAAATCTACGGTTGAACCTTTATAAATAATATCTGCGATATGTCCGGGTAACATGCCTTCTGTCTTGTCCACTTCCGATAAACTCCAGACACGAATGTCTTCTGGACGCACTATTAAATGAATACGATCACCAACCACATAATTCCCACTGTTTTTACAAAGTAGGGGTACACCTTCGATAGAGGTAATAAGATTCGCATCATCTAAAGAATGAACTTGAACATCAAATATATTGGCTTCACCAATAAATTGGGCTACATATAAATTTGCAGGCGTTTCGTAGACACATTTAGGAGTTCCAATTTGTTCGATATGACCATGATTAAACACAACAATCCGATCTGACATGGATAAAGCTTCTTCTTGATCATGGGTCACAAAAATAAATGTCATATTCAAAGTTTTCTGTAACTGTTTTAATTCTGATTGCATGGCTTTTCTAAGTCTATAATCAAGAGAACTTAATGGTTCATCTAACAAAAGTACTTGTGGCCTATTAATAATTGCTCGTGCAATAGCAACACGTTGCTGTTGGCCGCCACTTAGTTGTTTGATGTTGCGCTCTGAAAAATCCTGAAGCTGGACTAATTTTAAAGCATCAGAAACCCGTTCTTCAATTTCTTGATGAGGAACTTTCTTGCATCGCAAAGCAAAAGCCACATTTTCAAAGACTGATAAGTGTGGAAAAAGTGCATAGCTTTGAAAAACAGTATGTACATCCCTTTTTTGAGGGGGCAAGCGGTTAATACATTGACCATTAATATAAATTTCCCCCCGAGTAGGACTTTCGAATCCGGAAATAAGGCGTAATAATGTCGTTTTTCCGCAACCTGAAGGTCCAAGTAAAGTCAAAAACTCACCGTGATTAACACTTAAAGAAATATCATTCAAAATTGGGGTATGGCCATATGATTTATAAACATTTCTGATTTCAATGAGGGGTGTGGTCATGTGTTTCTTTAAAGACAAAAACTCTAATTATCCCTGCTGTTTTCTTTCTTGTCTAGTTATCTAAAGCAGATACCCAAGACTCATTGCCATTAATTTAAGGAAAAAATAGCATTCAATTTTGCTTTACAAAGATAAGATAACTCCCTACCATCTATTCCCAATGGACAGTCCAACTTGAAATGAAATGGAAATTTTTTGCTTTTTTATAGGCATATTGTATCGATATACCTTACACGGATTATTGCCTATACTTATTTTATTTATTTTTTTCATTATTCCCAGGTATGCGAATATCCTGTTTTTTCTTTTAGGCATCTTCATCGCGACTGTGCACCAATCTCAAAATTTACCAAAAGGATTACCCGATGTTGAAGTAATACCCCAAGTCAGCATCCAAGGAACAATTGCATCTATTCCGCTCCAAAGTCCATCTAAGACACTCTTTTTATTGGCTTTAGAACAATACGACAATCATCCAGCACAAGGGATAATACAATTATCATGGTATAACAAAGCCCCCAAAATCCATGTAGGGCAACGATGGAAATTTAAAGTGAAATTGAAAAAGCCAAGAAATTATCTAAATCCAGGGAGTATGGATTATGTACGTTCACTCGCAACACGCCATATATTGTGGACTGGATATATTCATTCTAGAGGAAATAAGCAACTCCCAAAAGTCCCCTCATCTTTCAATTGGCTAGAACTAAGGGAACAATTAAGCGAGCAACTCGGCTTGTTGGCACCTGATCAAAAAACCGCTGGAATTGTAGAGGCTTTAGCTTTAAATATAACAACCCATATTGACCAGAAAAGCTGGGATTTGTTTAGACGTACTGGCACAACCCATTTATTTGGTATTTCAGGTGAACATATCGCCTTAATTTCAGGTATTATTTATTGGTTACTCCGTTGGATATGGACTCGAAGCTCTCGTCTTTGCTTACGCATTCCAGCCCCTCATATTGCAAGTATGGGTGGCCTTTTGGCTGCATCAGGATATGCGTTTTTAGCAGGTTTTGCACCTCCTGTCCAAAGGGCACTTATCGGATGTTTTTTTTATACCCTTTATAGCTTGGGCTACCAGCGTTTTACTCCATGGCAAGTATGGCGCTATGCTCTATGTGGTGTCTTATTGATTGAACCACATGCCGTATTTATGCAAGGATTCTATTTTTCTTTTCTTGCAGTAGCATGCTTGCTCTTAACACAACAACGCTGGCGTTTAAAAGGATATAAAGCCTCTTTAGCCCTACAGTTAAGCTGTTTAATTGGGTTAATGCCCCTAACCTTATATTGGTATGCTTATGGCTCAATTAATGGATTTATTGCAAACCTTTTCGCTATACCTTTGGTGGGATTACTCATTGTTCCGTTGTCATTAATGACAATGACGGTCAGCTCTTTAAGCATTGCAAAGATACTAATGAAGGCCGTTTCTTTACTCATTACCCTATTGTTTAAAGGGCTATCCTTGTCAGAATATTTAGCTGCTCTAAATATTAATTGCCCCATTTATTCTATAGAACTGGCTCTTGTTCTAATTGGAGCTTTATTGATGTGGGTTTTACTACCCACTAAACCTTTTCAATGGATCGCGATGCTTTGGTTATTGCTCCCGTTTTTTCCACCGCGAACAATCATTCAAGCAGGCGAAGCCAAAATAGATGTTTTGGACGTAGGGCAAGGCTTGGCTGTTGCGATTCGAACGCAACACCATGTATTGCTTTATGATACAGGAGATCGTTTCTTTCAAGGAAATGATTTAGGGAAAATGGTTATTTTGCCTTATCTTAACACTTTGGGTATCAAAAAAATTGATACCATAGTTGTGAGCCATCCTGATAAAGATCATCTTGGAGGACTTAAATCACTGGAAAAAGAAATACCAGTAGAGAGGCTATTAGTCAATGAGCCTCATTTCTATCATCGTGGTTTAAAATGTCATGATTATCCACCATGGCAATGGGACGGTGTTTCGTTCCGTTTTCTGCCAATAAAAATTCCCCTTAGAGGAAAAAACAACAGTTCTTGCATTTTACAAATAGAAACACATGCAGGACGGATGCTCTTAGCTGGCGATATTGAAAAAATAGCTGAAGATTATCTGGTGCAGACTTATGGCAATATTCTTGAATCAGATGTGCTGCTTGTTCCTCATCATGGCAGTAAAACTTCATCATCCTACAGATTCTTATTAGAAGTTGCTCCGCTCTATGCTATAGCCTCCCTGGGCTTTGATAATCGCTTTCACTTTCCCCATGACAAGACTTTAGCAAACATGAAAAAACTGAATATCCCTTTTTACAGAACAGATACTTGTGGCATGGTACAGATTACTTTGCCTGCCCAAGGAGCACTCACTCATCCCACTTGCTTTAGTGGACAGAGGTTACAACCCGTGTAACTATGTGATTCTAAAATCATGGTTCAAACCAATAAAAATTCAATGCCTAAATTTCGGTCGCGCTTTTTTTAAAAAAAGCTATAGTAATTAAAAAGAGAATGAGCATTTTATGTTAACTGAAACAGTAAAAAATGAATATTATCAAGCAGTACTTACTAAAGACTCGGAATATGAAGGTATTTTTTATGTTGGGGTAAAATCAACCGGGATATTTTGTCGACCAACCTGTCCTGCCAAAAAACCCAAACGTCAAAATTGCGAATTCTTTCAAACTGCTCAGGAGGCACTCCTGGCATCATATAGACCTTGCTTGCGCTGCCAGCCATTATCTCATCCCAATCAAGTCTCTCCTTTGATTCAAACCCTGGTTGCTGCTGTAGAAGCAAATCCTGAAAAAAGATGGAAAAATAGCGATTTCGCCGTTTTAGGAGTGGACTCATCAACCGCTCGCAGACAATTCAAAAAGCGGTTTGGGATGACCTTTGTTGCATATGCACGTGCACGCAGAATGGGTATCGCCATGAAACAAATTCGTGAGGGTAACATAGTGATTGAAACACAACTTAATGTCGGATATGAATCAAGCAGTGGTTTTCGTGATGCCTTTTCTAAAATTATGGGCGCAGCCCCCTCTCAATTGACTAAGCATCCTGTTGTCTTGAAAGCTTCTTGGTTTGACTCTCCATTAGGACCAATCCTTGTCGTCGCTAGTGAGGAGGCATTGTATCTTTTGGAGTTTGTAGATAGACGAGGGTTAGAGCGTGAAATTGAACGGTTGAGGCACAAAATGAATGCTGCAATCATTCCCGGCAATACGCCTCCCATACATTCGATTGAAAAAGAACTCCAAGAGTATTTTGCAGGACATCTGAAAAAATTTAATACACCAATTAATATGATAGGAAGTCCTTTTCAAAAGATGGCCTGGCATGCTTTAACCATGATTCCCTATGGAGAAACCAGAAGTTACGCACAACAAGCTCAAACTATAGGAAAACCAACTGCATACAGAGCAGTTGCCAATGCAAATGGGGCAAATCAACTTTCCATTATAGTTCCGTGTCATCGTATTATTAACACTAGTGGAAATTTAGGAGGATATGGGGGTGGTATTGCACGTAAGCAATGGTTACTTGAGCATGAGAAGAAATATAAATAAATATGTATAGCAAATATTAGGATAAAAATTGATAGATACGTAGCCTAAATGTAACGAAGAAAAAACGAGATTTTAAATTATTGTAAATCCTCTACTTTACTTCCCTGCATTTATGCTACGAACTAACAATTGCGAGCGCCCTCTCCCCCAAAAGTATTAAACAACTCTTGCCAGTTTCTTTCATATTTTAAAGCATTAGCTGTTCTAATTTGGAGCTTGCTATTCGAACAATCTCCAAACATGTTGTACATAATAACAAGATAAAAACCAGCTTAAGATGCACGCTGTAATTATTTACATTTTTTTTACTATTTCGTTTTAAGTCATTAAAAAAGCGGCAAGCTAAAAAATTACAACTAAGTACGGGCACTTCTTCTTATTTCAAAAATCCGATATAAATTTAATGGTAATAAAAATGAATGTAGAATAAAAATCGGATAGAGTGTACTTCCAATCGCATACAGAATAAACGCTACATTAGAACAGATTGCTATTAAACGTAATGTCAAGATTCGTTTGACATAAAAAGTTGCAAAAACCAAAGAACAAGCCAAATATCCAATAATTTCGATCGTTGCTTCCATTTCAACTCCTACTTCCAATCCCTTCATTATTCAACATACACCTAGTATGCTTGAGCCGCAAGTGGCTTTACTTTTTTGTTATCTTTATGAAGTAAAGCAGAAAAGAACTATGTCTGCATAAGATTTATCAAAAAATTTATTACTAACCTGCGGAATGAAAAAACTGGTCTTTGTGTGCACACCAGCCTAAACAGAATCAAGAAACCGAATGTTACTAAGCACTTATTGCTCCTTCCCTTTTAGGCGTCGATGGGGCTCTATCAATGCCAAATCACCCATGGAAATTGAAGATCAGCGATTTTCTAATGCAAACTCTAAATTATCGCACTAATTTAATCGCTCTTAAGCTGGTGCCATTGGGATTTGAGCCAATGGCACTATCTATTTTTTAGGAATGATTTTCGTACTACTACGCGCAACCACCATTATAAAGACAATGGGGTTGTTGAGGGGGCAAGTGGAGGAATAAAACCTCGTTCAGGCACAAAAGTAATTGCTTCCAGTTCAAATGTAGTTTTAATGGCAGACAGTACCTCATCCCTTACTGTTGCAATATCAACACTGGACCAATACAACACTTTAAGTTCTATACCTCCTCTATCAATCATTTGTGAAAATAAAATTTTTGTACTTGGCATAGGTAAAATATGACAGCATTCGTCACAAATTTTTTGGATCAATGATTTAATATTATTAACATCATGCGCCGCATCAATTCTTAATATTATTTCATCACGTTTTTGCGGATATGTACTTAAGTTAGTGATTTCTGACTTGATTAAACCCTCATTGGGTATGCGAATCAAACGGTTATCATTTGTTTTAATTTTTGTAGATAACCAATCAATAGTCTCTACAGTACCTTTAATATCTTTAATGGAAATAACATCCCCTACTTTAAAAGGTCGTTCAAAAAGTAAAAATACCCCACTAATCAAGTTAGACGCTGCCGTTTGCGAAGCAAAGCTAAGTGCCACAGTAAACAAACCTGCAGTCCCTAACAATATAGTTAATTTGAAACCCATTTCATGTAGTGCTGAAACTAAAAATAACAAAAATAAGCTATAAAAGACCACGCGGCTTGATAACATAGCCTGATGCTTTGAAAATCTACTCTCAATAAATCTTTCAACCCAATGACTGATTTTTTTTCCAATGAAATAGCCAAAAAAAAGCAGCAACACCGCAAATACAATGCGTTCCCAGTCAACCTGTTTCAAATATTCTAAAGTGCTATCCATAATAAGACCGTTTAAATTATGAAAAATCAAACATAAATTGTATCAATTTTCACCAAAAGATACCACAAGCTTTTCCCTCAATTAGTTTAGCTGTTTGCCTATGGTAGATTGAATTACAAGGCATAAACTATCATCTATAGCGCCACCTGCTACGTATTAACTTAGGTACAAGCCCTTTCGACTCAATCATGTACTCGTGCATTCCTTCACATCACTTTACTTTTGCCTTGTTTGGAACTTGGTAGATACCCCTTTAGCATATTGTTTAAAAACAAAAAGCCCACAAAGCTATTGTGGGCTTTTTGATGTAGCTGTATTTTAATTAATAACAGGAATCTTGATACCAACAGTGCCCATAAGCATTGCAGACTCGGATAGTTTGACAAGCGGGAGGAGCATAATAATAACCCGGTACCCCTATGACAACACCTGTGCCGCCCCAGCCCCAACCACCACCATGGTAATAGCCACCATGATAGCCATAATAGCCGCCATGATAACCACCATAATAACCGCCATGCCAACCACCCCCATGATAATAGCCGCCATGATAGCCACCATACCATGCTAGACTTGTACCAGCACAAATCATACCTAGAGCAAAAACTGCAACGCATATGATTCTTTTCATAATATTTCTGCTCATAATTATTTCCCTTTCCTAATATCGATACACAAATTATAGCTTAAATAAGCTTTAAAAATAGATAGATTGCCATATTTTTGTCATCAAATAAGCCTCAGTCCAAATGAGTTATGTTCAAGAATTGGCTCAAAAAAAAGAACTGGACACAAAAATTTCTGACCAAAAAAACATCATGCAATCACTTTCCTTTATGATGCCCAAAACAAAAGGCATCGCAATAGCGTAGCCCTGCCAAATATTATAAAAAGATTAGAAAAATAGAGTTCCTTTTAAAGTTGTATTTAAAATAAAACTTAAGTATCATTTGCTAATTATTTACATCAGTAAATCATTTATGACTGAGCTAAATAAAACACATATCGAAAACCTAGTGACTCATTTTTACCAAAAAGTGCGCAAAGATGAAGTCCTTGGACCTATTTTCGATAAAGCTAAGGTTGACTGGAAGGAACATATTCCTCTCCTTTGCCAATTTTGGAATAGTGTGATGTTGAAAACTAACGAATACCACGGCAACGCTTATCAAAAACATATTTCACTACAAAAGCTTGCTCCAATTGAGGCACACCATTTTATTCGTTGGCTTAATTTATTTAAAGACGAGGCCTTATACCATTTACCTATTGAATCTGCTCAAGAAATCATACACCGAGCCTCATTAATTGCCGAATCGTTAAAATTTGGAATACTGAGTCAAAAAAAAGAGGTAGAAACATGCTAAAACCATTGGCTCGTGATATTATAGTAACCTTAATTATTAAACTTATCTTATTGATTTCCCTATGGATAATTTGCTTCAAAGATGTGGAAAAATCGCATTTAAGCAATGAACAATGGTTGCTGGGAGTGCAAGATAAAGAATATCTTCATTCTAAAGAGAAGTGAATTAGGGAAATCGATCCCCTATTTAGGGGATTATAGCAAGGACTTTATCAACAAAGTACATGACATGTGAGGTGCTCAATGATTCCTGGTAGTGAACTAGTCGATCTGTCGCGTTTACAATTTGCCCTGACAGCGCTTTATCATTTTCTTTTTGTCCCACTCACTTTAGGCCTCTCATTGCTTTTAGCAATAATGGAAACCATTTATGTCATGACTGGCCGAGATATCTGGCGACAGATGGTCAAATACTGGGGTGTTCTTTTTGGAATCAATTTCGTTTTAGGTGTAGCAACCGGCCTGACCATGGAGTTTCAATTTGGTACCAACTGGGCTTATTACTCTCATTACGTAGGTGATGTATTTGGAGCTCCCTTAGCTATTGAGGGACTCATGGCCTTTTTTTTAGAAGCTACTTTTGTTGGTCTTTTTTTCTTCGGCTGGGATAGGTTAAGTCGGTTGCAACATATGTTTTGTACGTGGCTCTTGGCTTTAGGTACCAATCTTTCAGCATTATGGATTTTAATTGCCAATGGATGGATGCAAAACCCCGTTGGGGCAGAGTTTAATTTTCAGACCATGCGTATGGAAGTGACTGATTTTGTGGCTGTTATGTTTAACCCAGTAGCTCAAGCAAAATTTGTCCATACCATTAGTGCTGGATATGTTACAGGGTCTATTTTTGTCTTGTCTATAAGTGCTTATTTTTTATTGCGCGGCAGAAACATTAATTTTGCGAAACGATCAATGACTGTAGCTGTAAGCTTTGGACTCGCTTCTGCATTGGCAGTAGTAGTTCTTGGTGATGAAAGCGGCCACCTCGATAACGAAAACCAAAAAATGAAATTCGCCGCTATAGAGGCAATGTGGCATACTGAAAAAGCCCCTGCAGCACTTACAGTTTTTGGCATTCCCAATGAAGAAACAATGCAAACTGATTATGCTATTGAAATCCCTTATGTATTAGGCTTAATAGCGACGCGCACATTCACCCAACCCCTACAAGGTATTTCAGAGTTAATTGAGCAAGGAAAGGAACGAATCAAAGAAGGAATACAGGCTTATGAAGCATTAACGAGATTACAAAAAAATCCAACTGATGAACAAGCAAAAGCCGATTTTACGGCACATAATAAATATTTAGGCTATGGTTTGTTGTTAAAAAAATACACAGAAAAAGTAGTTGATGCAACTGACGATCAAATCAATCAAGCGGCACATGATTTAAAACCACGTGTTACTCCTTTATTTTTCTCATTCCGTATTATGGTTGCCTGTGGGTTTTTCTTCATTTTTCTATTTGCAACTGGCTTTTACTTATCGATGAAACGCAAATTACATACTTCTCGTTGGTATTTGCGTGCTGCATTTTTCGCATTACCTCTACCCTGGGTCGCAGCAGAGCTAGGTTGGGTCGTTGCAGAATATGGACGCCAACCCTGGGTAGTACAAGATATTTTACCCACTGCCATGGGGACCTCTAGCCTAAGCTCTGCTCAAGTCCTTACTTCAATTACTGGATTTGTCCTTTTTTATACAATACTTGCCGTGGTTGAAATCTACTTAATGGTTAAGTACATCCGTCTTGGCCCTGATAATATGGCTCACTAGGAGAGACTCATGATGCCTTTGGATTATGAAACATTACGAATTATATGGTGGGTACTACTTGGTATATTATTGATTGGTTTTGCAATAATGGATGGTTTTGATCTAGGTGTAGCCATGTGGTTGCCTTGGCTTGCAAAAACCGACACCGAGAGACGAGTGTTAATTAATAGTATTGCACCCACCTGGGAAGGAAACCAGGTTTGGTTTATTTTAGGTGGAGGAGCCATTTTTGCGGCATGGCCAACGTTATACGCATTATCCTTCTCTGGTTTTTATTTTGCTATGCTCCTTGTGTTGCTTGCCTTAATCTTGCGTCCAGTTGGATTTAAGTATCGCTCAAAATTAACAAATCCCCAATGGCGTTTGTTCTGGGATTATTCGTTGTTTGTTGGAGGATTTGTACCTGCACTTATCTTTGGTGTTGCAATAGGAAATGTCCTGCAAGGTGTCCCATTTTATTTTGATGATTATTTACGGCCATTTTATACGGGTAGTTTTTTTAGTTTACTTAATCCTTTTGCTTTATTATGTGGCCTATTATCTGTGGTGATGTTAGCCATGCACGGCGCTTTTTTTCTTAACTTAAAAACAGAGGGGCATCTACAACAACGAGCCATTAATGCGGGACAAATAAGTGCATTATTCACTCTTTTGCTTTTTATTGTTGGTGGATTTTGGCTTCATTATGGTATTGACGGTTATATCTTAAATAGTGCCTTAGCTCATGATGGGCCTTCAAATCCCCATTATAAAACAGTAATCCAACAAGCAGATGCCTGGTTTTCTAACTACCACTCTTATCCTATTACTTTATTAGCTCCTGGAATAGGAATTATTGCTGCATTGTTGGCCCTCATTACTTCAACAAAACATACTAAAACCGCCTTCCTTTGCAGCAGCCTTTCTGTCGCTGGTATCATTACGACTGTAGGAATAAGCATGTTTCCTTTCATACTACCCTCTTCGACTCACCCAGAACAAAGTTTGCTAGTATGGGATAGCTCATCAAGCCAATTAACCTTATTTATTATGTTAGTTGCTACTGTTATTTTATTGCCCGTGGTATTACTTTATACCGCTTGGGTTTACCGGGTATTACGTGGAAAAATAACAGAAAAAACCATCATTAAAAACAAAGATACTGCTTATTAGGAGGCTTATCGTGTGGTATTTTTCCTGGATTTTAGGCACAGGCTTAGCCTGCTGCTTCGCTGTCTTGAATGCAATGTGGCTTGAATTAAGAGATTCAGATACAGAATCATCTAATAAAGACTCAAGGTAGAGAGAACTTAAATTGAGTCTAAATATGCTCTATTTTTAGAGGATATAGCCTTAAGGAACTTTTCTCCATCAGTTGCTTTAATGATAGGGATCGTTTATGTATGTATCGTTATATTATCTGTATCGCAGAATCAAACGATCAAAAGTAGCCGATGCTCCTGATCGATAGCGTTTATGTACTGCTGCTTTTCGCTCATGTAAATTCAATGAAGTATCAGTATCTTGCATGGACTGGAGTAAATTGAAGAACCTAAGAAACCATATTTTTTAAACATGTCAAAATAATATCGGATTCAATTTGAAAATTCCCTTTTGTTCCTTTGATAATTCCTGAGAATAAACAATGGACTGTTTTATAGCCATAATTTATTTTATGGACATTCAAATTGAATAAGTTCTCTGCTTGAAAAGTTAAAAAATCGTAGCATCGCTTATAATCCCACCCAGCGGATAAACTCCTTACTTGCATTTAAATTAACCGCTGGTTTTCCTTCAAAATAAACAGTGTAACTGGTAGCAGATCCATTTTCGCGAACAGAATCACCATTGACTTTAACTTCTTTAATTTTGCCTAAATTGACAATCTGCATTTGCGTTTCGTAATATCCGCCACGAACCACTTTAAGAACAGGGATAACAAAATAAATGTGACTGAGTTCATTATCGTGTCCTGGAGCTTCCACACTGTTTCTCGCTAAATAACTTAGTTCGTCGGTACTCAATGCAATGTATTCATGATGATCGATTTGGCGGCGTAACATACGTGTTAGCGGTGCTGTTCTGTGAAATATTTGCGCATAATCATCCGCTGAAATTACTGCCACAGGTTTGCTTTCCGCAAGCTTGCTTCCTTTATAACCACTACCCACAAATAAAATGGCATCTCGATGATCATCAGGAGCAGAGGCTGGAATTTGTACCGTTTGATAATTTTCATATTGGGGTAAGGAAGACTTATCGCAATTTAAAAACTTTGATTTTGCAAACCACATATCACTAGGATAATAAATAACTAATAAAGACTTATCTTTTATAGTATTGATAATTGCCTGGGAGTTTTCCATAGGAAGTGCTGGACACCCCCAACTGCGTCCAGGTCTTCCGTATTTTTTAATAAAGCTTTCCTCAACATACCAACCTGAATGCATCACTACAGCACGATTAGAGGCATTATCATTAAAGCTCCTGTCCAAACCATCTAATCGTAATGAAAGTCCATCTCGGCCATAATAAGCCTGCTGAGTTTGGTAAACACCAATACTACTCGCTTTGCTATTATATTTATTAGAAAAATAATTGGTCATTAAAGATCCAGATTTAATACCATGCGATACATAAGTATAAAACAACAGTCTTTTTGCTGTTAAATCAAACACCCATAAACGCTTTTCATTTGAAGGCAGGGAATAATCAATAACCGTTAAAATATTATTATGATCCACATTATATTGATCCGCGCATTTTAATGTTGTCATTACTTTATCAATCACCAATGGATTTAAATTAGGTGCCTCATGCTTCAACATTAATTTGATTTCGTTTAGGGACTGTTCATTAATTTGTATTGGGCCTGGAAATGGAGTAGCCTCATTAACCAATAAATCATAAATCATTGACTGTGCTTGAGAAAACCTCAAAGGCGATTGAGGCAAATAATTTGTTGTTACTGCTAAGATGAATAGCAGAATAGAGCCCATGATTTGTCCTTCTTATAGTTATCAAATCCCATATGTTTAATATAGCTCAAAAATATAATTACAATTGATATCCGGTTGAACGATCTTATCAAACGATCCAGGCTTCACACCTGCTTCCTCATCCTTCGACCAGGTTAGAAAATGAAAGCTATAAAATTTGTACGCTAAATTCAGCCAAGTTAAGGTGATGGGTAAGAAAATCAGAAACATCCCCGCGTTAAAGTTCGGTATAAGGCTGAGTGACACCGCTTAGCGCTTCTCCTCAACCCCAAGAGCAACAAGGAAATACCCCTTTATTCTACTTTTTACATAGAGGGGGTTTGAGTTGTGTTTTCGTGTTTGATCGTGTTGTCGGTTCTATAGCAAACGCTAGTTACAGCATTAGTTACATGTAAAAGCGCGTCTGCCACATTTACCATTACTGGCCGTGAAGAACCACCCGAAGCAACCCAACCATATATTGAACCTAGACTTGAAAAATTAAGTGCCGCATTTCCGATACTTGTTAATGCATTATCATTACCTTGAAATGTAATAATATTCAATGCATGCATTGCTATTTCAAAACCATTTTCCCAGATTGTCTCTGGATTGTTAATCATTTCATAAGCAGCCAGTGCAAGAACCAGACCATTGGCAACTTGCATCGTAGCACGCCATCTATTTTCTTGATTAAAAAAACCTAACATATGAAATCCTCCTTAATAACGTTAAGTTGATCGAACTTTAAACATATCGATCATAAAAATCAAGTCATTTTATAATTAATGAGAATTTACTTCTTTATTCAGGAGATTTAAAAAAGAGAGCATAAGTTGCTTTTAATGCTTTGCAATGTCAACCAATTGATTCTAAAGATGAAATCATCAGCTTAGAGCGTTTTTGAACTGGAATTTAAAAACTCATACAAATCATGGTGAATAGCATCGGATAATTGTTTTCGAGAATAATGAGATAGTGAAGTATGCGATTTATTAAAAAATGAAGATTTCTCTTTAAGCCTGTTTTTATCTTTCAAAACATCTTCAAAAATAGTTGGCAGACATTTAAAAGAACACCCGCAATGTGCACTATCTTGAAAGGCGTTAAGAATGGGATCTAATTCTTCTTGTAAAGTAAAGACTAAATTTCTTGGGAAAAAAATATGGCTACTAATCAGCTTATCCAGAATTTCTATTAAATAATCTATTTTAGAATTCAAATCGTCAATACTATCAAATTTATTTTTATAAAGTTCTTTTTTATTGGTTAAAACCATATAATCGTATTGACCTGTTAACTCTCTATCAGGAGCAGAATAGGAAAAAGAACTTGTAATTGAAGGAGTGCTATCTTCGTTTAAATAAATTGAAACACTATTTTGTATCCTGCCTTGAAGCCCTGGATCATAGAGCTTATCTTTTGAACTCAAGGCCACAATATGGGCTCCTCCGCCTATAAAGATAGGAAGAATATCTTTACTGCAAAAACTATTAATCAGTTTGGCAAACTCACTGTTAGTAACAATAATTCGTTCAGGGCTTCTTTGATATATTTCCATTTTTCTTATAACTTTTTGAGTTATCTCTTTGGCTTTATAAGAACCAAAAGGATTTGACTTTTTATTTTCCGCACCTAAAACGGGTACTCCCTCAGAAAAAGCAGCATAAATCAACTCATAAGTATCTATTGTCTTTTCTTTTAAAAAAGATGCTTTTTTTAGGGGATTAACACCTCCTTTAATCGCATTTTTTAATGAACTTTTTAAGGCAGAGTTCTCAGCTTGATTTAAATTCTCACTGATAATTATGATACGACGTCGTGAGTTGGCAAGAAGATCTAAATTGGACAAAATAGCGTCTTTAGTAGGGCTAATATCATGAGTTTCCCCAATTAAAATACTTGAAACCGAGTCATCATTTATCAACGAATTTAATAAACCCCGAAATGATGAATGAGTATTTTCTATATGAGCCCTAGCGTCAGAAGATGATAACATTTTGTGTAAATATTTAATCTATAATGCTTAAATATATACCATATATTCTCCTGATGCGAATATTTTTTGTACATATCTATATAAAAGTCAGGCGGGATACTGACCTGGTCTTTCGATCTTCCTCTTGGTCAGAGGTTAAAAATTAATGGACAAAGTCAGATTTGGATGGGAAATATTTTGGGCCCTCTAAGAAAATACTAAACCCTCTTCTTTTGTGGTTTGCGCTCCTTCTAAATGCTCTTTAACAAAATAGGTTTTTTTAGTAAATAAATCTGACAAACTGTCCATCAACAAACGTACACTTTGTTTATCAGGCACAATACAATTTTTATTATCCAGGTTCTTGTCTCGATCTTCAGCTTTAAGGCGTCTTTTTATATGATTTTTAGTCTTTTCATCAAGTAAAGGATTTTGATCCATTTGGAGCAATTTATGATCAATTGAGCTTTGATACTCTGCAGCAAGTTTATTGACTTGCTTTTTCAAAGTAGTCGCCTCATCAATCATTTGCACCTTTTCTGTTTTAAAAAACGAAAAAAATTGCGATAGAAAATGACAGATTTTAACCAGAATGGTGTCATGCAAACGAATGAACTCTTTTAATGTTTCTCTCTTACTCTTAAGATCATTAAGAAAATTTAAATTTTCCTTTATATGTACCACTAGTTTGGTGCTTTCTTGTACAGATTCTTTTAATGCGTCGTTTGCTTTCAGTAAAACAGAGAGCTGCTCCAAACTTTCATGAGCAATAAACTGTTTAATCTTTTCATCCTGATTAAAAAATCGATTATTTATCGCAATAATTTGATTTTCTTTTTTCTCTAGTTGCTTTTTCAAATCAGATACACAAATTTGTACAAGCTCTTTTAATTTGGTTTTACAATCACTATCTAAAGTGGCAGGTAGAGTAGCAGAAAATACATCCTGAATCATTTGAGGTGTGGCCGTTCTATATGCAATGGTAAGCGGCGAAGCTACCCAAGAAAGACCATTAACGACTCCAGAAGACAAATCAGGAGACTCAATCGCATTCTCTAATTGCTCTTTCTTTTCGAGTAATTGTAATTTCGCAGCTCCTTCGGTATTCTCTAAAAGAGTTGCATATAATTGCGAATGACTCGATATAAAATCAAGAAAATATTTTCTTCCAGTAATTTTTCGATCATTATCTTGTATTGCTGAAATTAATTTATTGATATGTTCTATTTTTGCTTCAATTTCCGCCTTGTTACTTTTCAGTTCAATTAAATTTTCAATACCTGAAGAAACCCTTTCTATATCGGCTTCAAATTCAGCAAGGCTTTCTAAAATCCCTTTTTTCTTCGATTTTATTTCCATGGGATAAAGCATAGATGTTTGTGGAGGGTCACGAAGCAAGGGAGTCTGGCTCAATACTTTAAAATAACGCTTGTTTAAATATATTTTAATCGAATTTAATGGATCTTTATCAGTCTTATCTACCCCTGTTTCAAGTTGCCTTTCCTCTCCTAATAGATGCTCTTTTTCTTCAATTTTTTCTAAAAAATGGGCAATCTTGAGCTTCATTTGTTCGATATCGATGATAAGAGACGCCATCATTTGCATCGACCAATTAAGTTCATTAAGTGACAGCCTTATTATGTGAAACAACATATAAGAAGAAAAAAGAAACGATTTATACTGTTTTTTATCTGTAAAGGGTATTTTGTCTAGTGCAATTAATTTTTCAATTGTATCAATTAATACAGTAATATTTTGCGTAGTATCATTTTTCCAATTCTCATACAATTGGGTCAATGTAGTACTTAAACGAATAAGTAATGCTTTTTCTTCAGCCGCCGCCTCTGGTAATTGTGCTATTGCTTCATCTATAAATAATTTAGTAAAGACCGCCGTAGCCCAGGAGCGAGAATTATCCTGATTAAAATCATTAAATTTAGATTCAGCTTCGTTCTTGATTACTTTTAGCCCATCAACAGAATTCACATACTCACTGATAAGGAGCGCGACTTCCAGAATCTGGAGTTCATCATCCGATTTAATACCACGCCATTGCTGAAAACGTTCCCTTTTACTTAGCATATTAACTCAACTCTCTAGTTGATTGGATATATCCCTTATATGGGAAAAATTATGTCATTAAGATGAATTTTATACAATATGAAATGCATCAATTATCAAGATCACTTGCTTTACGGTTTACACTGTCAATGCGAGTATTTTCTTCAATAAGTTGATTTATTAATACATTTCCATACCCAACCCATGCATTTTTTTTAATGGTTGTACCTGGTCCAACAACAGTAGACACGCCAATAAAAGCATTATCCTCAATAACAACAGGAGATAAAAGAAGTAAACCACCAATATCGGAATGGCAACTGATTGACACCTGACTTGCCAAAGTGACATTTTTTCCAATACTAATCAATGGGCAATCGACAAAATCGATATCAAACGAATTCATAATTTGAAAAGAAACTTTTGCTCCCAAGGCTCGCCAATAAAAAAACTTAATACAATGAAATGACTGGAATAAAGGATTGAGTCCCCAAATTTTAGCGGAGCGAGACAGAGCAAAATGGCAAAACCAGGCGAGCATCATTTTACTAAGCTCCCGTTTATATCGTCCTGGTTTGAGGGTAGGTAAACATAATCTAATCGCTGCGACAATGATAATAAATGAAGCAAAAAAAACAAATGGTGCCAAAGGTAATACCGCCCAGGTATAAGCATAACCATGATAAATAAATAACCCGGTTAAACTAAATGCAGCAACACCAGGCATCAAGCTCAACAAAATAGAAATAACATCACTCACTATTAAAAGTGACAACGATAACTCTGTTTTGCGAGGAGCTTTTTTAGTTTTTTTCTCGACCATAATATCTACCTTCAAATAGGACTGGTTAAACGACTTTTGCATATAAAATCATTACTTCTCAGATCACAGCTCTCGAATAACTTGTTGCGAAATTAACCTGGGTTTTGTTTGTGCGTGGTTATCTGCTAATAATTGCTTGCGTGGTAATTTCAACCAAACCACCGGAACGACTTCTTTTACAACCACACTATGTGCATAAGGCTCATTAATTTGCATTAATCCTTCATGCAATTTCATTAACAGGGCATCAGGTATTTCCACTGTATCATCAGTCACTAAAACGACCCTATTTCCCAAAAGGTTACGTGCAAAATACCAGTGAGGTGCCATTTCAAAAGCAACATCGTCGAGCACTTTCATTAATTCTTGTCCTGTGATGGAACAACTTTCCAATTTGAGCATCTGCGTCTTATAGCAAAATTCAAGTCTAGGTGCCCTATTTAAAAAACCAGTACATTTTAATACGTCCTTTAATTGATAACGAACAAATCCCATCGCCGTCGTTAAAAAAACCTCGTAACTCTTTCCTTGTTCTAATTCCCAAGATTGTAAGAGATTACCCTGATTAATCTCTTTACCTTCCTCAATGAATTCAGCTATATGCGCACCAGGATGTAAGATTCCGCCAAGTTGATTATCTATGGGGACAGTAAGCCATCCTTCGGTAGCCGAAAAAGTTCCATCAACCAGGGGAACTCCAGCCCCTAACCGTTGTTGTAATTGCTGGGCGGGGTACTCACAAAGCCCCGAAGCCCAACATCCCGCGAAGCTCATTGAAGGCCAAAAATCTTTAAAAGTACTGGGAGCGCCTTGTACGAGCTGACGCAAATGCTGCCTTCGCTTATTACTGATATGAATAGGTGGCAAGAAATCGGGAACCGCCTTTTCACCAAATAAATAAGGTAAAAATTGCTTAAAATGATTCATGCAACGCTCAAAAAGAGCATCGATCACCATAGGCGTGACTGCAAAAAAAGCGCTAAGATCATAGGCTAATGCATATAACGCAGACCATTGCTCATAAACCTCAGCATTATCGAAGACCTCATCAGGCATTGCATAAAAACGTTTAATAAAAAACGGTAAATGACGATAATTAAAATTGCTAATCCAACCTGAAGGTATACCCGCTGCAGAATTTTTATGAGCATCTACCGCAACAAGATAGAGAATTTTTTCTTTAAAAAAACCAGGGAATCGTTGCGTTAATGAATAGATATAAGGAGCCATTGTGCGCTGAAATTGTTTCTGAAAAGAAGCCGTAATTGGAAAAAATTTTCTTACTCCAGAGGTACCGGAAGTTTCTGACCAAAATATTAATCGTTCCCCATTAAAAGGCTGAATAAGGCTTTGTTGTGCTGCTAACAGCCCTTCTTGATAATCCTCATAAACGGTAATCGGAAAATCATCTAAGTGAATATTCCCTTTGTGATGCAATAAAGGTTGCCAATAGCTTGATTGTCGCAATAAAGGTACTGTTTCTTGGGTCCATAATCGCTTCCGAGCATGTTCAGGATGCATGGTGTCCTCAATAAAAGCTTGATACTTTTTTTGGGTCATTGCTGCGATTAACATTCTTTTCCAGTTCATACTCAAAACTCCACCAATTTATTTTAATCGGGTATTTGTGCGGGAAGCACTGAGAATAGTTTATTCTGTTGATAAAAAACAACTAGCTTTTTTGCCATAGATTCTTGCAGTTTCGTGTCTATTTTTGAGTTTGCATGTAATTTATTAAGAATTAACTGAATAGCCAATTGAATCCAATTTAAATCAAGAGACTCTTTACACAGTACTTCCTGATTAAAATGCCAAAAGTGCAAACAACAGCTGGCAGCAAAAATCCAACAATATTGTTCTGCCAGGCGAAAAGCAGCTAAGCTACGTGGTTCTAACTGTTTTTGTTCATGCAAATGTATTATCTGCTGATCAAGTCTATCAATTTCATGGCGAATAGCAATGATTAAAGGGGCAAGTTGTTCTGATTGCAAGATACTTAAACCAGCCAGAATACTGTCTTCCTCATGCATAAATAGACCCAAATCAGTTATGTTGAATACAGGACAACCTTTTTTAAGATCAAAAATTTGCTCCAGTTGCATGAGTTGCTTTTCTGGACAACCTCCTCTCATTCGAGCCTGGGGTAATAAACTGGATGCAATTAAAGATAAATTAACCTGGCTACTCCCATCAAATAAGCCAACTACTTTAATGTCACGTCTTATTTTCTGAAACATTGCCCATTCAGTGGTTCGTAAATAGGCGCGCGCCCCCAAAACTAATCCACACTCTTCAACGATGTCTTCGGTCATTTTAGGAATGAGGAATTTAATAATTGCAGACCAAAAAGATAATTTTTTCGGCATCACTGAACCGGCACGAGCGATGGCTAACCCCATGCAATCCGCAATAAGTAATTGAGTAAATTGCTCTCCTAATCGTTGTTTTACGACAGGAATGTCATATGCAATTTTACCGTACAACTCCCTTTTCAAGCTAAAAGAAAGGGCGTGACGTAAAGCGGTGTCTGCGCCCCCCACAGAAAAAGAAGCACATAATGTCCGTGAAACTTGTAATATTTTGTAAGTGATTTCTAAACCCTGTTTTTCTATACCTACCAACGCATCTTGAGACAAAAACACTTTATTTAAAGAAAAGCCACTAATGTCTAACCCTCTCACACCGAAAGTAGGTAGCTTAGGAGTAGGCGTAAATCCAGACTCCACAGCAGATTTATCTAAAAGGAATACTGAAAAACCTAATGGACCGCCTTTATCATGAGTACGGCAAAGAATACTCACAGCATGGCCTAGGGTAGCAAAATTAACACACCATTTTTTTCCTGATAATTGCCAACCATCATCATAAGCTTTGGCCACTACCTCATTAGCCATAATATCTGAACCGTGCTCCTCCTCAGTCAAGGCAAAAGCAACTATTTCACCACGTCGAAAAAGTGCAACTATTTTTTGTTGCTGCTTTATATTCCCTGCCAACCAAAGAGGCAAAGCACCTAAAAAAGACAACCCTACTGCAACCGCGGTAGTTAGATCGCGTCTACTAATTGACTTAACCAAAGCATAAGTAGAGTCAAGTGAATCCAGCTTCCCTCCCAGCGCGCATGGAATTAGATATTCCATAACCCCCCATTCCTGAATGAATTTGATTTGCGGCCAAGCAAGGGACTCTTGCTCATCAAAAATTAAACTGTGTTCGAAATTAACTGGTGTATTTTGAGTTTCAGGATTACCTAAATAGGCTTCAAAAGAGTGAATTAATTGCATTAAACTAATGTACGAAGGCATTTTAATCCTTAAAATAATAGGTCAATGTCTGCTGATAAATAGCCTAACATTTTAAGAATAGATCGCCACTTTCTTTCTTTTGTTCATGAAGAATATTATCTCACCCAGACTACAAATCTATAAAACTCAATATCGCACTAGAGCACCGAATCATTTGAATTTACACAGTCAATAATTATCCAAGAATACATTTAGTGCATTGATTTAAATCCTGTACCTACGTCCTGGTGGAAGCATGTGCATATCTAAATTGTATGGTGTCTGGTTTAGAATCCTATACAATAGAGTGTCTTGCCTCTCCCAGGTTATCCATTTTGCGGTATAAATACTCCAAATGTTGGGCCAAACGCCCCCGTACTAGATTTGGATTAATAATTTCATCAATCAACCCAGAAGCAAAAGCATCCATTAAGGAAAGATTTAGAGGTAAAGTTTCTGGCGTCTGAACTTGCTCATCAGTCGCTACCTGGCCATCAGTATCCTGAACTTTTTTAGTCGTTTCTTTACCCATGACTCCCAAGTTTGCTGTTTCCAAAGCTAAAACTAAATCTCCATTCTGAGAAACGGTCTGCATCATTAAAAATGCTGCGGCTCCATAGCACTTGCGCACAACAACACTCATCCTTGGTACTCGGGTTTGCATAGCAGTACATAATCGTGCACCATGCTGCAGTAATCCTTTTTGCTCTTCTCGTTTGCCCGGCATAAATCCTGGCACATCAATTAAGGTAAGAATGGGAATACAGTAAGCATCACAGATACGAATGAACTTAGAAGCTTTTTGTGCCGCATCAGAATCAATTGCGCCACTAAAACGAATACTTTGATTGGCCACAATCCCCACTGCATATCCATGGATATGCACAAAAGCACAAATCATCGCTTGGCCATAGGTACTTTTATATTGCCAAACATCAGAGTTGTCTACAATGGCTTGAATTAATTCAAGCATATTAAAGGGAACCCTGGGATCAGCAGGAACAGTGGGCATCGAATGCAGTGGTTCAAGAACCGCATGTATGGGTGGATGTTCACGATTATGTGAAGGAAAAAAATGAAGCATCGTTTTCACATGATTAATTTGCGCTGCCAAGCTGTCATCCACAAAATCAGCCAAACCAGTTGTACTCGCATGCATGGCCGTACCACCTAAATCGCTCATACTAACTTTTTCACCAATTGCTTGCTGTACAACCATAGGGCTAGTTACCATTAGATAACTACGATGTTTGTTGAAAAAAAGCAAATCCATTAATACTGCAGAATAAGCCGGTGCACCAAGTGTTGGCGCAACAAGAATAGCAAATTGTGGAATAAGCCCAGATAAATTGATATTGCGTGCAATAACCTGGGTGTATCCATCACCACTTAATAAGTTTTCTTCTAGAGAAATACCTGGTGAAGCAAGAAATGCAATAATAGGGATACGTAACTCTTTAGCCCTGTCCATTAAACGGATTATTTTTCGAGCGCCTTGACTGGTAATATAACCACGATTAACTGTATTATTATGGGCATAGACTGCGACAGGCCTTTGATTTACTTTAGCTAAACCTGTAATTACTTCAGCACCATAATGTATACGAAATTGATTATCAGGTGCATACTCTGCAAACAATGGAATAAAACTATGCTCATCGATTAGACTTTCTATCCATTTCATTGCAGTTCTATCAGCAGACAATGAAGACATATTTATTCATTTTTAAATAAAACTATATAAAATATACACCTCGTAATTATCTAGGTCAATTTTAGAAAAATAGCTATAATTGCAACACATATGCATCCATCGTTTTAAAAAATAATATAACTAAGGGTAAATTATGGTTATTTTACGACCAAATATTCGCTTTGATATTACCGCTACATCTCGAGTTCTACCTGACTCTCCCCCAATTTCTAATCTAGAAATTTTACAAAACTTTCCAAGAACATCAGATAAGTCTCCGTCCTTTTTAGAAAAGTTTGCCGAAAAAATTGGAGAGGAATTTGGGTTTTATTCACGTTATTGGTGTCATAAACCATGGGAAGCTATGGATAAGTCAAGGGAGTTAACTGCTGAGTCTTTAGCTACTGCAGCCGTACGAAAGTTATTTACAGATAATGGTACCTCCAAGATTAATGCTTTTTTACTGGGCTCTACAACTAATAAACGTTTCACAGGATCACAAGCTGCTGCTGTTTTGGGACAACTAGGAGTTGATGCTCCAGCTTACGATTTAAAAACGGGATGCTCCACCTCATTATCCACTTTGCATCTTGCTTATGCCTTAATGGCCCTTGGTTATGAAAATGTGCTGGTCAGCTGCGCAGAAACATTATCCAAGGTTATTGATCCCGAAAATGAAAAGACATGGATTGGCTTGGCTGACGGTGCTGCGGCCCTACTTCTGGAAAAAAGTCAAACGGGTGCATTTTCTGTTGAAAAGACCTTTTTTTCTACTGAGGGAAAATACGTTGATGCGTTTACAACCCAAGGTGTTTTTCCACCCACACAAGAACAGTTAGATACAATAGGTTATCATCTTGTCGGTGATGAAACACTCATGAAAGAACTCGCCTATAATAAATACAAGCACATGTTAGCTCATTTATTACCCACTGAGGAAGACAGAAAATCCATCACCTGGATTATCCCCCATCAAGTAAATCGCAAACTAATTACTCAAGTCCTTCAAGAGCATCACATGATGAACAAGACAATTATATGGGATGCAGACTTAATTGGAAACATCGGTGGTGCATCTATTCTCTATTCTTTAGCAAGAGCAGTAGAAGAAAAAATTTTTGACCGATCTGGAAAGATACTCCTGATGAGTGTGGGTGGCGGGCTCTCTTATGCAGGACAAATTTTGCAATTTCACACGAATTAAGGATAGAGATGAATAAAGAAATAATTCACTGTCCATCTCTAGTCGATGTAGTTCGACTTAGAGCCCAAAATACTCCAAACCAGGTAAGTTGTACTTTTATTAATAAAGATTTAGAAGAGAAAATGACTTATTCTGATTTGGATCAGCATGCCAGGGCGATTGCTGCCATGTTACAAAAGCATGGTGCCCAACCTGGAGATAGAATCCTATTA
The DNA here is from genome assembly GCF_004283175.1 of Legionella longbeachae. GTDB lineage: Bacteria > Pseudomonadota > Gammaproteobacteria > Legionellales > Legionellaceae > Legionella > Legionella longbeachae. Next base: position 26,346 of record NZ_RXNW01000002.1, on the reverse strand, counting down.
TTATTTTCTCCTGGGTTTCCATTCATTAAAGCTTTTTTTGGCTGTCTTTACGCAGGATGCATTGCAGTTCCTATTCATCCCCCTGCTCAAAAAAAACTACTTGAAAAAGCACATCGAATTATAAGTAATGCCAAACCAACATTTGCAATTATGACCCTGGATCACGTGATTAAATTCAGTGATTCAGGCCCAGAGGAAGTCCCCCATATTGATCAAATACCATGCCTCACCATCGATACAATAAAATTAACACAAAGTCTTGAGTGGAAACCTCCTAAAGTAAACAGAGATACCATCGCCTTCCTGCAATATACTTCAGGATCTACTATGCATCCCAAAGGGGTGATAGTCAGCCATAATAATCTACTCGATAATTCACATAAGATATACCACGCTTATGCCATGAGTGATGAAACTATATTTTTTAGTTGGCTTCCCCCCCATCATGATATGGGGTTAATTGGCTGTATTCTGACGCCTATTTATGGAGGCTTTCCAGTTTTTATGATGTCTCCATTCTCTTTTTTACAAAATCCCCTGTCCTGGTTGCAAAATATCAGCAAATACAGGGCAACAATCAGTGGAAGCCCTAACTTTGCTTATGATTATTGCGTCAAACGGATTAAAGAAGAAAAAAAACAAGGATTAGACCTAAGCTCATGGGGGATTGCCTTTAATGGAGCTGAACCCATTCGCAAAGAGACTCTGGAACATTTTTATCACGCATTTAAAGATTATGGATTTAAGAAAAATGCTTTTTATCCCTGCTATGGTCTAGCAGAAGCCACTTTATTTGTAACAGGCCACACTGCTTTTACTCCTTACAACACGCTTACATTAGCCAAAGAACATTATCAAGATCATCGCGTACGTTTCGCTGAAGAAGGAAGTCCTCAGAGCCATAGCTTAGTCGGTTGTGGAAAATTGATTCAAACAGTAAAAATTGTTGATCCTGATACATTGAGTCTTTGCACTCATGATCAAGTAGGTGAAATTTGGGTACAAAGTGATAGCGTAGCGCATGGTTACTGGGAGCAAGAAAAAGAAACAAAACATGCGTTTCATGGAAAAATTCAAAATGATGCTACACTTCAAGAGTACCTAAGAACAGGCGATCTGGGCTTCATTCATGACGAAGAGCTCTACGTTACTGGTCGTCTTAAAGATTTAATTATTCTCTATGGAAAAAATCATTATCCTCAAGATATTGAATATTCTATTTTGCATCACCCAATACATAAGCATCTTGGGAAGTGTGCTGCATTTGTCATCCAAGCCGACCATGAATATGAGCTGACTGTGATGTGTGAAGTAAAAAACCGTTTTATGGAGACTGAAGAGCAAGATATGTTATTCAATACTATTTTTGAGCTGGTTTATCAAACACACCAACTTGAGATTCATCACATAGTACTAACTCCACTTAAATCCATGCCCCATACAACAAGTGGTAAAATTCGACGAAATTTTTGTCGCCAACATTTATTGGATAATACACTTCCAGTCGTAGCTACCTGGAAATTAAATAAGGTTGAGGGATAAAGCATGCAATTTCTGGCTCAAAACCTCCCTCACAAAATCGCATTAAGCAGTGCGGATCGAAATTTAAACTTTGCTGAGTTAGCTGCAGAAATACAAAAGATGTCCTTGCAATTGAAAAAACTACCTCCAGGAATACTGGTTTTGCAAGCAAGGAACGACTCCTTATTTGTCATTCAATTATTAGCCTCTTTAAATATTGGCAAACCCGTCGCTCTCATTTCTCATCAAGATTGCGACCTGCAAAAAAGAAACATTTTAAGTACCAACATGACCATTAATGCAGCTGGCGAGCTTCTAGAGCTGCAAGAGAATAAACACAATCAGCATCATCCAGAATTAGCCCTTGTACTTTTTACTTCAGGCAGCACCGGACAAATGAAAGCAGTTCAGCTTTCTTTAACCAATATTGTTGCCAATTGTCATGCAGTAATCAAAGCATTAGAGTTTCATAAGATAAAAGATCAACTATTATTTCTACCCTTATCTTACTCGTTTGGTTTACTGGGCCAATTACTACCTGGATTAATCGCTGGAATAAAAACCCAATTAATAACCCAATTTACTGACATTAAAAACCTTTTGGAAACTGAAGTAGTTCCTCAAATGTGGAGTGGCGTACCATCTCATTGGGTCGCTATGACTAAAATGGCTGCACTTTATCCCGACAGCGCAGCAAAAATAAAGGCAATAGTTTCTGCCGGAGCTCCTTTGGCCATACACTTACGTGAACACCTCATCCAAACTTTCCCTAATGCTCTCATTTATAATAATTACGGCTTAACTGAAGCGTCTCCTCGCGTTTTAACTTACTCCAGTAGCGACCCGTTATTTCTGAATGATTACGCAGGATATCCAGTAGGTGATTGGCAAGTACGCTTATCGGAGGAACAGGAGTTACTCATCAAAGGTAGCCAGCTTATGCTCGGTTATCTTGGGGAGGAAAAATCACCAAAAATCAAAAATGGTTGGTTTTACACAGGGGATTTAGCTGAAATACTCCCTTCTGGTTTGGTGAATATTAAAGGTCGTCTGGATTATGTAGTGAATATAGGTGGTGAAAAAGTAAATTTAATTGATATAGAACACAAAATTTGTCAATTTGCAGAAATTAAAGAAGCAATGGTACTCCCCATAGCTGACGAGCTTTATGGTGTGCGTTTACTTGTCTATTTGGAACAAGGGGCGTTCAGCACCAATAAGACGGAGCAAATGCTTACTGAACAAATAAAACAACATTTTTTACCCAAAAAACTTCCTATTCGTGTGCAATTATTAGAAAAGCTCCCCCGTAATCAACATGGTAAGCTTGATAGAAAAGCACTACTCTTAAGCACCCACAAGGAATAAATACATGCATACTCAACGAATTCGCAACGTACTAGAAAGAATTGGTTTAAATAAACTTTCAGAAGAGCCGCATGCTCAATTGGAACAAGGTGGACTCGATAGTTTGATGTTAGCCTTATTAATCATTGAGTTGGAGCGTGAATTCAAGATTAAAATTCCGGTAATGCCCCTAGTTAAAAAACATTATGAGACCATAGAGAGCATTGCCAAACACTTAATCGATTTGGGGGCTCAATGAAGCTTTTAATTACAGGAGGATCTTCTGATATCGCCCAAGCCATTGCGAAACGACGTTTACAATTTGGCGATAAAATCATTATAACCTGCTCTAATGAGGCCAGCTTAAACAAAACATTGGCACACTATAAGCATCAAGGTATGGATATCCAGGGTTTCGTGTATCACTTTTCCAACCCGGAAGCCAGTCAAGATGCACTGCAAAACCTACTTCAGGAACCATTGGACGGTGTCATTTTCAATGCGTTTACGCGGGTAAATCAATTGCGTAAATTACACGCCTTATCTTATCCATCATTGCGTACCTATATTGATGACAATTTGCACGGAAATATTTGGTTAGTTCATCAATTATTGCCTTCCTTATTAGCGAATAAATTTGGACGGCTCATTTTGATTTCCAGCCTTTCCGCCATCACAGGAACCAGCCGTTATGGTGCATACTGTACGGTTAAAGCCGCTTTAGAAGGTTTATTTTTAAATCTGGCAGTAGATTACAGTGCGCAAAATATTTTATCCAATATCGTGCGGGTTGGATTGATTAAAACCTCAAGAACAGAGCAATTCTGGAAAAAAGAATCCTACCAAGAAAAAATGGCGCAAATTATTCCTCAAGGAAAGATGGGAGAAACTGATCAAGTCGCTGAAGCTCTGGATCCTTTATTGTCCCAAACTTCATTTATGACCGGCTCAGTTATCACCGTAAGTGGTGGTTTACCACTCATGCGCTCAGAAGGATTACTCTCATCATGAATTTGTTGCGTGCAGAAAAAAATATTTATCTTAAAGGGCCATTCACTGCATTGCCAGAAAAGGTGATGAATAACCAAGATGTACTAAATTGGATGAGTAGCACACAAAGCCCTACTTTGATCAGTTTCTCAACAGGAATCAGAAATAGGCGCTGGGTCAATGAGGATCAAGCCTGTAGTGATTTGGCAGTGCTTGCAGCAGAAAAGCTTTTTGCGGCAAAACCTTCCGAAAAAAATAAAGTCAACCAGCTGATACTGGCCACAATTTCAGGGGATTACCTTGCCCCCCCCACTAGCCCTCTAGTGCAGCATCGGCTCGGAATGCAAAATATTGGTGCTTTTGATGTAGGTGCTGCATGTGCAGGTTTTGTTGTCGGTTTGTACACTGGGGTGGCCATTACTCAGGCAAGCATGGGAAACGTTTTATTAATCGCCAGTGAAATTCGCTCCAAATTTTTAAATAAAAATAATTTTGCGACCAGTGTTCTTTTTGGTGATGGAGCTGCTGCCTGCATTATTTCTACCGATAAGGAAAATGCAGATTTTCGTTTTATTGCCTCTTCTTTGTTTGCTGATGGAGAAGTCGGTGATACGGTATCTACTCCAGCAGGAGGATCGCGATTACCTGCAGCAAACTGCACTAACCCCGATCAGTTTTACATCACCATCAAGGAAAATACAGCCTTATTTGTTAAAGCAGTGCATGGTATGGTGGACGGAGCGCAAGAATTTCTCAAGGCATTAAACCTTTGCACTACAGACATTCAATGGTTGGTGCCTCATCAAGGAAACAAGAACCTAGTATTATCTGTAGCAAAACAATTAGGCTTTCCTGAAGAGCGCGTCATCAAAACAGTAGAAGAAACAGGTAATACATCCGGGTCAAGCGTAGGCATTGCTCTTGATTATTTGCGTGAACATGCAGACATAAAGAATAAAGATAAAGTACTATTGGTTGCTGCAGGTGGTGGTGGAATTGCTGCCAGCGCTCTTTTAGAAGTAATTTAAAACAGTTCAGGCAAACCAGAATTCAGCCAAGGGCGTTCCTTTGTAATGCCGCAAATGAAGGTTAAAATAATCTTTAGCCGCTTTTTTCTTGTTTGTTTGCAATAAACAAAGTAAATACGTTTGCGCTAAAATTTCAGATTGGGCATCACTGCCTCCAATTTCTGTACGTCTTGCAATACAAGGAGTCATAAAATCAAGCGCTGTTTGGTAATCATTGGTAACAAAAGCATGTATCCCTTTGCTCAAAGGTAAAACTACCTTTTGCCAAAGTGTCCGCCTATATCCTTTGCACAGGGTTTTAGCGTATTTTTTAATGGACAGGATGGCATTTTGCACCTCATTTTCACGCCCTAAACGCGCGAGACAATATATATAATGAACTGTATTAAAACCTATATAATGGGCATAAGGATTCGCATCTAGATAACCCGCAATTATTTTCAGTTGGTTTAATTGAGGAAATCCGGCCATGTCCAATCGCCATAATAACGATAGAGCATCTATTTGCTCAGTAATCACCTCTGGAGCGCGACCAAAAATCGCAGGGTATAAGGCCATTACCTTTTCTGCTTGTCGTAATGCAAGATAAAATAAAGCTAAATGCCAACTATTATGACCTCGTAAAAGTGGTGAAATTTCCTTCCAACTTACTTGAAACGTTTCTAATACAGCAATTCCTTTTGCCAAATTATTGGTATTAAGATAAATGTGGGCTAGAGTATGGTGAGCCCATGGCGTGAGTGTTTCGAGTAAAAGCGCTTTCTCAGCCAAACATTGTGCTTCTGATAGATGTCCCGATAACTCAGCTGCAAAAGAATGCATGGCTATAAAATGGGATTCATCTTGATTATAAGGAGCAATACGCTCACAAAATGCTAAATAATGATGGCTATTGTATGCTTGCCCAGTACAATAATATAACCATTCAGCAAATTTTGCAGCTAAAGTATCACGTGGATAAATCGTAGTCAGAGCAGCCAAAATAGTTAAAGCAGTTTCATAATCCAAACACATCCAGGCTTTAGCTGCCTGATAAACTAATTTTTCTCTTAAATTTGCTGAGTACAAAGATTTTTCAGCATGAAATAAATGTTCCTTTGCTTTCGCTGTAGTAGGATTGGTTTGCCCATAAAGGTAAAATGAGGCGGCATATACTTGGAGAAGTAAATTATCAGGATATTTTGTAACAGCCTCTAGAATCAAATGAGGTTCTTTACCTGCTGCAAGGATTTGATGATGGAAATGATCAATGCTTTCTATGACTTGCGATGACTGGGTGGTCACCAATAACCCGCGCTCGGTTTCCATGGTATTTCCTAACAAATATCCCCTCCTTATATAGAATATAGTCCTTTTTAAGATAAATGGAGAATAATAGGTTACGCCCCGACAAATGTAGAAATATAAACTCAAACAAAATGATTTAATTGCATCAATTAAAGTCATAAGATAATCTATCTGCTCAAAATTAGAAGGGAAACACGATGAAAAATCAAAAAGAATTATTCGAATTTTTAAGTCAATTGATTGATATTCAAATTAAAAAATATATTACATTAACTACTGAAAAAGTGGTTCAGGATGCACGCTATAATACAAAACTTGTCTTCGCTGAAATCAACGAATTATTGGGATTTGCAGAACAGCTGGTTACTGATATGGAAAATCCATCGGCAAGTAAATTAAACGACTCCAAACATTTTGGCGCGCTACTTAACCAAGTAAAATTTTACTTAGAGCAAGAACATACAAGGGCTTATGCCGGATGGATACTTGACGAAAAAAATTCAACAAGTGAAATTGAAAAGCAATTAATTCAACTCCATAAAATAGGAAAATCTGCTGGAATTGATTGTTCATCTGCCTCTATAGCAGTTACTGAAACTCAAAAGCTATGCGAATATGACAGTGCGCAGATTGCTTTTCAAGTATTTGATTTGGTTAAAAAAATCAAAGAAAATCCAGATATGGATCTAGATAATTCAATACCAAAACAAGCACAAATACGATTAAAACATAACGCCAAAACACGTTATAGCGAAAAAGAATTTGCAGAATCTATTGATGGCATACATCTAAAGTTTCTGGAGTTTTTTGAGCAGTCCGCTCTCGATAACAACCCGGGTACCATATCTAAAGAAGAAGCGGGGATCCATGAGGAGAAACATAGGAATCAATGGGAAAGTTTACTACAGCGCTACCAAGCTATTACCAATCCATCAAAACCTTCCCTCGTTGAGAAAGAGGAAATTCAATCTCCAGTCAGGACTAGTGACGAGCATCAAATCACAATTCCTCCTAAAGAGAAAAAAATAAAAATCCCTGACTCCCCGGATGGGAAAAAACCAGAACCAAATAGTTATCTAAAAAACTCTATATTTTATAGCGGATTAGCTTTTGCCGGAGCGGTTGCTGTTTACATGTTAATGACGTATTTTACTAAGGGAAGTAAGAGCGACTTGGGCTCTATTTTAAAACCCTAACAAAAATATCTGATAAAAGAGATTTGGACAAGCATATATTTTTTAGTTGAACTCCTGAGCTATACCTTGCTACAGGTTAAATTTGTAGAAAGAACCTGGGTTGAAGCGCGAAATGACTCTAATTGGCACATCTTACAAATTTTTAAGATGGGCCATTAGAAATTTTAAGCTTGAGTAAAATCAAATATATCCTTAAAAGTATGGAAATTCATCGCATCATCTTCGGTCACTGCTAAATTATATTCTTCACTGAGAATGGCAAGTAGTTCTACAATCTTTAAAGAATCTAAATGTAGGTCCTCTATTAAAGCGGTTCCATGATGAATTTCCTCCGCCTTACAACCAGATAACTTGGCAATAATATTCTTTAATTCACTCTCAGTAATTTTCATAAATGCACCTTAAGGTTCTTGAGAGGCTAAATAATACCATGAAACAAAAGAACTCACCCCCAAAAGGAGAAATATTGTCGCTAATGAATATTGTCCGTACCATTGGCCAAGCGCAACAATCCCCGTAGATAATGCCGCACTTAAATCCTGCATACAGGCATATAAAGCACCTACTGTGCCTGCCATATGTGGGAACGGATGGAAGGCGCCAGCAAAAGCATTAATAAAGGTAAAACCAACTCCCATACTAAAAAAAGAAACGGGAATCATAATGGATAAAACATTTTTCATTCCTAAAAAGGCGAGGCAAAGCATGGCGAGACCACCAATGATCATAAAAATTATCCCAATAAATACCATATGAGATACTCCTTTGCCCATCACCATTTGACTATTGATTATGCCACTCACACAAATTGCTCCTGCAATAAATATAGTTAATTGGCCAAACTCTATGGGACTCAATCCTAAGACATCTTGAAAAAGAAAAGGCGCAATTGCGAGATAAGCGAGTAAACCTGCGCAAGCAAAACACGCGCACAAGGCATAACCCAAAAAAACTTTTGAGCGCAATAATGTAAAGTAATTATCCCGCATGACTCGTATTTTAGTTGCCTCTGGATTAAGGTTTTTATTGGTTTCTGGAAGAGTAAATAAAGCAAAAAGCCATATGACAATCCCAAACAGGAATAAACACAAAAAATTATTGCGCCATCCAAAGTGCTCTTGAATATACCCACCTAAAACAGGAGAGGCAACCATAATAAAAACGCTCACGATGCCTACATAGGAACCAATTTTTGATAAAACCCTGTCTGTGAACAGATCACGAACTAAAGAGCGCCCTACTGAACCACAACAACCGATACCAAAACCTTGAATAAAACGACCAAGGATTAAAACAAAAACTGTAGGTGCTAAAAAGCAGCATAAGCTTCCCAAAATACTTAAACCAACGCCAAACATTAACGGAGGTTTGCGGCCAATTTTATCGGACAAAGGACCATAAAATACATGTGAAATACTTAGTCCAAGCATAAAAAGAGAAAGCGTTAATTGAATTGAAGCTTCATTCGTATTAAAAACTTTAGTGATGGCAGGTAAGGAGGGAACATACTGATCTGTAGTCATTTGCATCAACACCATGAGCATTAAAACCACAGAAACCAACAAAGGCTGTAATGAGACTTGTTGCATATTATTTTTTTCGTGCATTAAAAACCCTTTCCAACATAATTACGCGTTAATTCTTATTTCACAAAAATTAGATCATACATAACACTAAAACAGTCAAGCAACAAAAAAAACCAACAAACCAAATTGCTGATCTTAACGAAGCCATATCCATTATATAAAAAAAGCTATAAATGATTCGTGAAACAATATAAATAAGCGCCAATACTTGGACTGCTGTGCTCACATGATTTGTAGCAATTGCAGCCAATGCAGCAATGGCAAATATAAGCAATGACTCAAAACTATTTTGATGCGCAGCCAAAGCTCTTGCACCCATTCCTTTTAATCTAGACTGTTGCAATCTTGGATAATGATTGTCGTATTTCCCCTCTTTTTGCATAAAACTGGCAACAACGAACTTTAAAAGATAAGGCAACAGGGTTGCAATAAACAAACATACAATTAAAGTTGTCATCAACCAATCTTCCTGATTGTAAATAAAAATTGAATCATCATAACGGTAATGTCACCCCAGTACAATAATCTCTCGCTTATAAATACTTCGATCCTTAGTCTTAATTATCTAAAGAACATCAGACTTCTTGCATAGAACACTATCTACCTGTGAATCTCTTCTGTTATGATAAGTTTATCAAGTAGTTATCATTTAAAGGATTAATATCATGGTGCAAGAGGAATCAAAAAAAAAATCCAAAGGTCATATTGTTTTATCATCACATCCAGCTGGGCATACAGCTGCACCTTTAAAGATAAAATGGGGAGCCCAAGACCCTAAGGAACGAGGACCAGTAATTGCTTCACTGACCAATATAAAAAATCGCAATGCTGTTGGCACTCATTCCGGATCCTATTCCGTCTACCGAGCGCTTGCGGTTGCCGCAGGAGTTTTGGATCCTGAACATGTTCCAGATCTGACCGATACCACACCGCCAGTTGCCATAGGCCCACACACCCAATGGAGTGGCACTCAAAAAATAATCTCTCTCGATCCATGGGGTCATCTTGTAGCCAGCGTATTTGCCGAAGAAATTAAATCAGGATACGATATTCGTCCAACAATTGCTGTGACAAAAGCACATATAAATATCCCTGAACTCCATACAGCGATGCAAAAAGGCAGATTAAAACCCGATGGAAAAATATTAAAAGAATCCGGTGATGTGGCCGTTACTAAAGCAGCCATAGAACCAGTTTGGTATCTACCGGGAATCGCCGAGCGCTTTGGTGTTTCAGAGTCACGTTTACGTCGCACTTTATTTGAACAAACAGCAGGAATGTTTCCCGAGCTGGTTACGCGCACCGATTTGGATGTTTTTTTACCTCCTATAGGAGGCTTAACCGCCTATTTTTTTGGCGATGTGACGACCATACATGACCCAAAAATCGAACTTACTTGCCGTATTCATGATGAGTGTAATGGTTCGGATGTTTTTGGTTCTGATATCTGTACGTGTCGACCTTATTTAGTTCATGGAATTGAGCTGTCTATCGAATCAGCACAAAAAGGTGGGGCGGGATTGATTGTTTACAATCGCAAAGAGGGCCGAGCTTTAGGGGAGGTCACTAAATTTTTGGTCTACAACGCCCGCAAGCGACAAAAAGGCGGGGATACAGCAGCCAAGTACTTTGAACGAACAGAATGCGTCGCAGGCGTTCAAGACATGCGTTTTCAAGAATTAATGTCCGATGTCCTCCACTGGCTTGGTATCACTAAAATTCATCGTTTTGTTTCCATGTCGAATATGAAATATGACGCCTTACTCAAATCAGGCATTAATATCTCAGAGCGTGTCACCATACCTGATGAGCTCATCCCACCCGATGCGCAGGTAGAAATGAATGCTAAACGAGCAGCAGGTTATTACTCCCCAGAGCGTATTGTAGATATCAATGAACTAGCGAAAACCAAAGGACGTGATCTCCATGAGTAATAAACAAGTAGAAATTGACCAGGTTCTTGCGACACTTATGGATCCATCTTCAATCCGAATAAGATCACAAGCAATTCTAGAGCTGATTAAACACGATAAATCAGCATATTTCGCCTTGGAAACTGAAAAATTGACCAGCACCGCATCTTTTATTATTGAAGTGATGCAAGATAACTATCCAGATTTAGATATTCCTTATCATAGTCGTTGGCGACATTTTGAAGCGGGAGGTATCGATCGCATTAAAAGTATGCAAGAACAATTAAGCGCCTTATCTATTGATGAGCGTGGAAAGATTCTTTATGAGCTCGTTATTATCAGCGTCTTTTTAGATGCGGGTGCAGGGCCATACTGGTGTTACAAAGATCCAGAAACAGGAGCTACCTATTCTCGATCAGAAGGCTTGGCTTTAGCCAGTTTATCATTGTATCAAAAGGGTATTTTTAGCTCCCTTCCATCAGAACCATTCAGAGTAGATGCAGCGCGCTTAGTAACATTTAATGAACATGAGCTAAGACAAGGTTTTCAAGTCACCCAAAGCAATCCTCTGGAAGGTATTTCTGGACGGGTCGCCTTGTTAAATCGATTAGGATCATTAATACAGCATGATGAGCAACATTTTGGTAAAGAGCACCGATTAGGCAATTTTTTTACTTACATAAGCTCATTAGCGAACCATAAGCAACTCACAGCAAAACAAATTTTTCAAACCGTACTTAATACATTTAATGAAATTTGGCCAACGAGACTTTTATTTCATGGCGTTTCCCTCGGTGATGTTTGGCAACATAAGGCATTAAAAACCAATGAACCTGGTTCTGAATACATTCCATTTCATAAGTTATCCCAATGGTTAACCTATTCATTAATCGAGCCTTTAGAGCATACTGGAATATCAGTGACTCATCTGGATGAACTTACTGGATTACCTGAATATCGCAATGGCGGATTACTTATTGATTGTGAGTTACTCCGAATAAAAGATAATAAAGATCTGGAAAAAGCATACTTACCTGATGCAGAAATTATCGTAGAATGGCGAGCCTTAACTGTAATTCTATTAGATGAATTAGCTGAAGTAATCAGAAAAAAATTACGAAAAAACCAGACTGAATTACCCTTAGCTAAAATTTTACAAGGAGGCACTTGGGAAGCAGGACGGCGTATTGCCAGACAAAAGCGACCTTTAGGCTCCCCTCCTCTCCAAATTATTAGTGATGGAACCGTTTTTTAATCCACTAGATGACAGCCTCAACGAACAAGTTTTCTGGAGTAAAGCATGAATAATCAACAAGTAGTTGTAGTCAAACACCCGTTAATTCAGCATAAATTAACAATTATGCGTCGAAAAGATACAAGCACAGTCAAGTTTCGCGCCTTAATGCACGAAATTAGCATGCTTTTGGCTTATGAAATAACACGCGACTTAGAAATAGAGTATGAAGAAATCGAAACCCCTTTAGCATTAATGCAGTCTCCTGTTTTAAAAGGAAAAAAAATGGTTTTTGTTTCCATTTTGCGTGCTGGAAATGGATTGGTCGATGGCATGTTACAACTTGTACCCACAGCAAGAATTGGCCATATTGGTTTATATCGTGATCCTTTAACACTAGAGCCGATTGAATATTATTTTAAACTTCCAGAACACACCCAAGACCGAGATGTTATCGTAGTTGATCCCATGTTAGCCACTGGTAATTCTGCAATTGCCGCGGTCAATGAAATCAGAGCATTAAGTCCTAAATCCATAAAGTTTCTTTGTCTTCTTGCTTCACCTGAAGGAATAACGGCCTTCCATGAGGAGCATCCAGAGGTTCCAATTTATACTGCAGCAATAGACCAACAGCTCAATGAAAAAGGTTATATTATCCCAGGCTTAGGTGATGCGGGAGATAGACTTTATGGAACAAAATTGGAGTGTTGAGCTTTAACCTAGAAAAAACAGTGGAGTCTGTTGCATTCATTGTAGGTTTCAACAGATTTTTTCTAGGTTTAAAACTAAATTTACTTTACAGATGAGTAAAAATTGCTGTACAAAGCAAATTGATCTTTATAATTTTTACTCGGATACATATAGAACTGTTGAGATATCGCTCCAATAGTGTTAAAATTGAACGGAATGTACTGGGTATACATCTAAAGGGTTGTTTTAATGGCATCAAATGAATCTACAACGCTACTCTCTCCGCTAACCGTAAACAAAAAAACTTCCTGGACAAAAAATAATACCACCTGGATGTTAAGCTTGTATGGTACCGCAGTTGGGGCAGGAACTCTTTTTCTTCCTATTGATGCTGGACTCAATGGAATTTGGCCGTTAATTATAATGACTCTGCTCGCATTTCCGATGACCCACTATTCTCATCGTGCTTTATGCCGTTTTGTTTTATCAGGTTCTACAACAAAAAATGATATTACCAATGTAGTAGAAGAACATTTTGGTGTTTTTTCAGGACGAATCCTAACCGGCTTGTATTTTTTTGCAATTTACCCCATCCTGCTCATGTATAGTGTAGCAATTACCAACACAACTGAAAGCTTTCTTGTACATCAGTTAGGCATTTCAGCACCACCAAGAGCACTTTTAGCCATTATACTTATTCTCGCTTTAATGGCCGTAGTCCGATTTGGACAAGAAATTATAGTAAAATCAATGTCAGTATTGGTTTATCCATTTGCAACGATTCTTTTATTTTTATCACTTTATTTGATTCCCCATTGGAATGATGCCATTTTGCAACAAAGTAATTCATTGCATGCTAACGGTGGGCATGGATTACTCATGACGTTATGGTTAGTTATCCCTGTGATGGTATTTTCGTTTAACCATTCACCCATTATTTCTTCTTTTGCTGTAAATCAAAAAGAGCGATATGGTCATGATGCTGATCGTAACAGTACTTGGATTATGCAATACAGTCATTTATTGATGGTATTTTCTGTCATGTTTTTTGTATTTAGCTGTGTTTTTAGTCTTTCTCCTCAGGATTTATTGCAGGCAAAAGAACAAAATATCTCCATACTTTCATATCTGGCAAATCATTTTAAAACACCTTTAATTGCTACTGTTGCGCCAATCATTGCTTTTATAGCAATTTCGAAATCGTTTCTAGGCCATTACCTGGGTGCGAAAGAAGGATTAAGCAGTATCATTATGAATGTGTTCAAACCCACAAAAACAACCATCAGTGACACTAAATTACAACGAATCGTTGAAATTTTTATGATAGTAACCTGCTGGCTAGTCGCTACAATAAATCCCAATATCTTAAAAATGATAGAAACTCTTGGAGGCCCTATCATCGCCATACTCCTGTTTATCATGCCCATGTATGCGATTGCTAAAATTCCAGCAATGAAAAAATATCGCACGGATGTAATTAGTAATGTGTTTGTTACAATTATGGGCATTATTGCGATTTCAGCTATAGTGTATGGGTTATTTTGAGCTTACAGGCATATTGTACTGATATTGCAATAAACTCTTCCAAGCCTATAGAGAAAATCTTTAGTTATTAGTACTGTGTTGATGAAAAGGAGAACTTGGAGAAATTGTCCCCTGCAATTCCTCCCCTTCACCCTTAGGTTTAATGTTGTTTAAAGCATCTTTGATTGAGTTCACTTTCTGAATTGACGTTGTTTGTTTCGTATAGAACCCCACCGTAGCTACGAAAGCTACTGCTTTTGCTATATTGAAAAATATACTTTTCCATCCTCTGGCGTTTTTTAATTCACTATTTTGAGCTAGTTCAATATGTTTACTGCAATTATCAACAAATGCTTTTTTATTTGTGGTATTAGGTTCTTGCTTAATAAATTTATTTCTTTCATCTACTAAATTATTGTAAAATTTTTCCGCTTCTTTAGCAGCAGTGGGATAGCCTCTAGTCTCGAGGCTCAAAGCCTGCTCTTTCACTTCCTTTAATTGTTCATCGAAACATTTTAGTAATGGCTTAAAGTTTTCGGGTACAGGATCTAAACTATGAAACTCAAGTTTTGTTTGTTGTGTTGGTTTACTTGAACTTCTTGGAGTTTTAGGACTAGCTGAGAATTGAAGAGTGGAGTCATCTTGATTAGCTACGGATTGTACGTGCTCAACTTGTTCTGGATGATCTTTAGATTGATAATGAACAGTCATGGGTTTTAAACTATTCCTGAAAGCAAATTCATCTGGGCTGCAACCAAAACTTGAGTCAAATGATTTCCCCATCCCTAATGCCCAAGGATCAATCATCAAGGAACCTTTCGGCAAATTTCCTGTAAACGTAGGAGGAGTTTTTTCGGTATTAAGCGCTAGTGTATGTTCTTTAGGAATTAAGATAGCAATGTTATGAGCTCCCCCCATAATGCCTGCGTAAACTGTATTATAATAATCTGTTATATCCTTATTTTGAATCATTGTACCGATGGCATGTCTGGCAAAATTACTACATTCTGAAGATTTAGCCTCTGTTGTTTGCTTTCGCGCATTCACGAAAATATTTGCCGTAATAAGACCAGGTGGAGGTGACAATCCAGATGCCTTTGCATTTTTTGCATTGTCGTAAATCTTCTGCCCTTCTTCACTTAAGTTTTTTTTGGCCCATTTTTTAAATTCTTCAAAACTAAGGTCTCTGGGTGGGTTTCCTTTTAAAGGCAAGCATTGAGGGAAACTTCGAACATCATTCACTACATAGTCCTCATAGTGTTGTTTGCGCATTAACTCCCTTATTTGCTCCACAGTTGGCTTAGGCATAATCAAGCTCTACTTTACATCACCTATATGTTCAATTTATAGACAGTTTTGCCAGCCAATACCAACCTAGAGAAGATATTAACACTATTGCCTTGCAAGAACTTGCCCAATCTATTGAGCTACAAAGCTTAATCGAATCGCTCATTGTACGTACCATTGCGAAACAACTCTAATTCTGATCAATTTTAATCGTATTTTTCAACAGGCGAGGCTATTTTAATTCTCACCAAAATGTGAAACAATTTCCCATTCTCCATTTGAGTGTTTTTTCCATGCACGTTGAATTTCACCACTTACCCATTGAAAGCATTCAAGCAGGCCAATATCAATCAAGAGAAGATTTTAATACCACAGCTTTGCAAGAACTCGCCCAATCTATTGCTTCACAAGGCTTAATTGAACCGCTCATCGTACGCATAATCGCCAAAAATCGGTATGAAATTATTGCCGGAGAAAGACGCTGGAGAGCTGCAAAAATAGCAGGATTGCAAACTGTGCCTTGCCTTGTAGGAGATTACACTGACAAGCAGGCTTGTGCTCTTACCTTGATTGAAAACATTCAACGCGAAAATTTAAATTTAATTGAAGAAGCAAGTGCCTACAGACGTTTAATTGATGAATTTAATTATCAGCAAGATGAAATAGCTACACTGGTAGGAAAATCACGGAGCCATATTGCTAATATTTTACGATTATTAAGCCTAAGTGAAAAAATAAAAAATTTAATTCGTGATAAAGCATTATCTCTAGGCCATGCACGAATGCTCGTAGGACTTGATGTTGCCCAACAAGAATATTTGGCGGTTCAAACGATAAACGAACAGTGGTCAGTAAGACAACTGGAGCATGCCGTAAAAATACAAAAAAATAATGACCGCGCTTCGCCAAAAAATGCCAAAAAAGATCGTGATGTTGAACGCTTACAAAGTGTTCTAGCAGAACAAGTAGGTGCTCCCGTACAAATTATAAATGATAATGATGATGGCGGATGGCTAAAAGTAAAATTTTATGATAATGATACGCTTGCGGGGCTTTTGGAGCGTCTGGGCTTACGATATGATTAGAACATGCTTACCTCCCCAAAAAAATGAGGAACAACATTGATGAAAAAGACGTTAATTAGCGCATTTTTCGTGACATTATCCTCGGTATCACAAAGCGCCCGGATACAAAATGAAGTAGATAAATTAATTAACCAAATTAATCCAAACGTTAATCTTGGAGCCGTTGTCGTTGATCTTACCTCAGGAGAAACTTTATATCGACGCAATGCCGGGCGATTATATATCCCTGCAAGCAACATGAAGCTTTTTTCTGAAGCGGCCGCCTTAATGGTTCTTGGACCTGATTACCATTTTAAAAACCAACTCAGTATGGGAGCGGGTAAAATACAACAAGGTGTTTTGCAAGGAAATGTCTATATACAACTGAGTGGCGATCCTTCATTTAACCGAGAGAATCTAAAAAAATTACTGTCTTCTTTAAAAGAATTAAATATCAATACCATTCAAGGTAACGTATATATTGACAGTAGCGTAGCTGGAGTTACCCCCTATCCTCCTGGGTGGCTCACCTCTGATTTAACGTACAGCTATGGCGCACCTAACGCACCAGTAATGCTTGACGCGAATCGCTTGACCGTCACCGTAAATCCCGGAGCACGCATAGGGGATCCTGCGATAGTTGAAGTAGACGATGGAGGGGGAAACATCACGTTAAACAATCAAGCAACCACTAAAGCCAAGGCACAAGGTTGTGGTGTAGGCTTTAGTTTAGATAAAGAAAATCATTTAACAGTACGCGGTTGTGTGGGCGTTGGACAATGGGCAGTACAACAACGAATGGCAATCAAAAATCCTTTAATGTATGCCCGGGCAATGATCCAAAGTCAATTAGCCAAAGAACATATCCAACTTAATGGCCAAGTTCAATTAGGCAAAACTCCGGGTCGCTCTTTATTAATTGCAACACAATACTCTAAACCTCTGTCAGAATTAATGGCTGATACGTTGAAGCCCTCTGATAATTTATACGCGGACAGCTTATATTTACATGCTGCGGCTAAACTTAATGGCGCCCCTGTCAATTGGCAATCAGCACAACCTATAATTAAGAATTTTTTACAATCTCAAACCGGTATTGATTTTACGAATGCAATCTTTACTGATGGTTCAGGTTTATCTCGCTACAGCTTAGTCACCCCTGAGCAAACTATATCCTTATTAAAGTTTTTATATCAACGATTTCCTTTATCCTACGAATATATAGCCGCTTTACCTATATCTGGACGTGATGGAACCTTGCAAAAGAGGTTTCGTATCCCAAGCCAACAAGGCTTTGTTCGTGCTAAAACAGGTACTATGGTAGGGATAAATAGCCTTTCTGGATATCTTTATACAGCTAATGGCCATACATTAGCCTTTGCTTTGTATATCAACCGGCAACCCGGAAAACCATCAGGTCCTGGACGACCTGTTTTAGATGCGTTATGTACTTATTTCTTAAAAAATAATCCAAGTAGTAGCCGATTGAGTCGAGTTTTTTCACCGCATCAGCGCATTAGTTTTCAATCAAATCCGACCCAAGCGGAGAGACAAAAAACTCATCAAGCTAAATGGAGGCGTTTAGAGTCTGTAATACGTATGACGTTAAAAGACCAACCAGTCAATGTTGTGTATCGTAATAATGAACTGGTCGTAATCGACAACCAGGTAGATCCTGGCAAGGTTTGGTCTGCTTTACAGTCTGTTATTAAAAAGTATCCATTTGCCGTGATGCTATCATCCAAAACTTTATCGATAAATCCTGCTGGTAGCCCAACATTATTGTGGGTACAAACATCAGAGAATCCAAATCAGGTACAGCGAATTTGGAGCATTCACGAAGCAACTTAAAATTTGATAAAAATTATATCCCTAAAGTTTAATTAAAAAATTACGGAGAAATTGATTGAAATCACTCTTTAAGCTCATTTCTTTAATCAGTTGGTTTATTCATCCTGCATATGCAAATTTGAATTTTCTCACAATCAGCGACATTCATTATGGTGAAACTAACGTATCACGTGATGGAGAAGATACAGGACCAGAATTTCTCAACATTACTATGAAGAAATTCAAACAATTAAGTAAAAAGGTGAACTTTATTCTTTGCTTAGGTGATTTACCAACCCATTCTTTATTCAATAGCTCTATCAAAGGAGCATATGAAAAAAAGGTATTTGACGAATTATATATCAATGATCCGGGTTTAAAACCCATTTTTTACATTACTGGCAATAATGATTCTTTAAGCGGAAATTATCAACCATTTACATCAAATGGAGTTTCTCCTTTAAATTACGCAATAAATTGGCATGGAGCATGCACACATTGTAAGGGATTAATTATTAATGATAATCACATGTATCGCGATGGCTATTATTCAAGTTACGTCATCCCTGGAAATAAAAAAATCATATTAATCGCACTCAACGCCAATCAATGGGCAAAAACCCCCCTGCTCTCGCGATACCCTAAGCAGAAAAAAGACGCATTAGAACAGCTATCCTGGCTTGATCAACAATTAAATGAACATCATGCCGAACAATTATTAATTGCAATGCATGAGCCACCAGGCAATTCATATACAGGAAAAGCAGTTTGGCACAAAGAGTATTTAAAAAAATTTATCAATATTCTTAACAAATACCAACAATCATATGGGGAGATTACCCTGTTAACCGCACATTCCCATATGGATGAATTTAGAAAAATTCATTTGGAGAATGGCACAAATATCTATGCCTTCTCTACTCCAGGCATCAGTCGTAACCATCATAATTATCCTGGCATGAAGATCTTCTCGCTAAACAAAAAAATGAAAGTTGAAAATTTTACCACTTATTATACCAGTCACTTAGATAAGTGGGAAAACCAACAGTATCAGGCTGCAAATAATCCAGATGCAATTTTCCCCCATTGTCAAAATAAAAGATTATCTCAATGCCTCAATAAATTGGATAAGCAACAAATTTGCAATTATGAAGATCAGGGGTTATTTTACGGGGTAAAAAGCCCTATAGTTCCAAATGACTGTAACAAAATATATAAGGTTAACTAGATAATATTTTTTATATCTCACTAAATCAAAGGACTAATATGAAAGCACTTTACACAGCCACAGCGCGTACACACGGCGGAAGGAATGGGCATATTGAAACATCAGATGGCTTACTAAAAATCGACTTGGCAATGCCCAAAGAGCTGGGGGGACAAGGTGGCGGTACAAATCCCGAAGAATTATTTGCTGCAGGTTATTCTGCTTGCTTTGAAAGTGCCATTCGTCACGTAGCTCGATTAGAACACATACCTCTTAAAGAAGCATCTATTCTCTCTCAAGTCTCTTTATATCCAACACCTGAAAAGGGATTTAAGCTTGGGGTTGAAATACACGCCTATATAGAGGGTTTAAATCAAGAAGATGCCGAAGAACTGGTAGCAAAAGCGGATAAGGTCTGTCCATACTCCAATGCAATTCGCAATAATATTGCGGTAGAATTTAAAATAATTACGGAATAACCAAAGCATATTATTTAATTCCAGAGCCTTAGAAACATCACCTTCCGCAAAAGCATGGGGGTCTTAATAAAAAAAAGGCCTTGCCAGATACTTCCTCTCGCAGCTTAGTATCAATAGACCCCCTGCTTGCGCAGAGGGTGACGTTTCGCGCTACCTAAACCCTCCTCGCAACCGTCACCTTCGACAGCAGCGGGAGGTCTTAATAAACAAAAAGGCCTTGCCAGATACTTCCTCTCGCAGCATAGCATCAATAGACTCCCTGCTTGCGCAGAGGGTGACGTTTCGCGGTACTTAAACCGTCCTCACACCCGTCACCTTCCGCATCAGCGGGAGGTCTTAATAAACAAAAAGGCCTTGCCAGACATTTCCTCATACGGCTTAGCGTCAATAGCCCCCCTGCTTGCGCAGAGGGTGACGTTTCGCGGTACCTAAACCCTCCTCACACCCGTCATCTTCCACAGCAGCGGGAGATTTAAAAAAACAACAAACCTTACTGGTACTTCAATTTGGAGCATCGTTTCTTACCAGGTTTAAGAGCTAATTCGGGTCATCGGTTTTGAAACACAAAGATGCGCTTCAACGGCCATTGTCAGTGCATTAATAGCATCTTCCAAAGGAGTAGTTTGCTTACAGGCAAAAAAATCATAAATAGGATACTGATGTCTTTTTACTATTTTCATATTCTCAGAGTCATTAGTAAATTTCTTTATAAGTGAATCAATTTCGTGCAAATTACCACTTTGACATTTCAGTTCAAAAATAAACTGTTTTAACAATTCTTCTTCACGACGTTGTGGGCACCTGGATTGCTCTAATTTTTTCGCAACTATACAAATATTATTTATTAATTTTGCCACTTCTGCAGGCAAACGAGTAAATGGAGCTGAGCTACAAGGGCGCATCCTATCTTCTGCTTCTTTACTGCATTTTCTTTTTATGGGTTCTGGTGGGGTAAATTTAAAAACCTTGTTATAAGTATCTTTAAACATTACAGCTAGCCAACTATGGGTATCCATACTGGGATGTATGTCATCCCAAAACATATAACCATCCGCAGGAGAGATATGTTGCTTTTGATATTCTGGATTATTTTGATTTTGTTTGAATTCTGCAGAATCAATATAGGGTGATTTTAATTTATCCTTATCAAATCCGTATTCTTCACAGTTATTATATATGTTTTTAAATGGTGTATTGGCATCAAATATCGAAAGATTCAAAGGGATATTTAAATCCTTATATTTTTCAATCAATTGCTTTGTTCTGGCAGCCAATTGCTCATTAAAATAATCAGAACATTTGGCTGCGTTTGCCTGTTCTTTTTTACTTTTTGCTTGAAATCTTGGAGTTAACGAAAGATCGGGTAAATTTATCAATACAAAATTTCTATAACCTTGCTGAACTAGAATTTCAAGATTTGCAATACGCGCACTCACTGCATTATCAGCCTCGATTAAAGTTGGTTCTACATTCACAGTTAACAAATCATTTGCTCCAGACCATTCAATAATCAATGTTTCAGATTTTTCTCGTTGTTTAATTTTATATTTCTTATCCTCATCAAAAAGTTGTTTGCGCTTATCTTCTAATCTAGCCACTATTAGTCTTAGAAATTCATATTTAGGATTTATTGTAAATTGCCTATAGTAATCATCAGAGGTTAACCCAGCCTCACAATAAAAACGTGCAAAACGCTCACCTTTAAATAAAATATGTTTATCATTATTCAAACTAAATGCTTTTTCATTTTTTTTCCGTATATTTAAATCATTAACTAAAATTGCATCGGCTATATCAGCATTGCCTCTCGGATCATGGTTAATTTTTAATTTTTTTCGTATATAATCGATTTCAAAATCCTCAATAATCGCCGTCACGAAGTAGTCTCCCCAAACAAATCCATTAGTAAACCTGCCTCTGGGAGCATCAAAACCTACTTCATAAAAATCACCTAAAGGAATAAATCCAAATAATTTACGTTTATTAAAAGTACCCCTATCGGACAAACTATCTCCAAGTACAACAATACGGCTAATCTTAATCATGGTCACATTAATCTCCTTATTAATGATTATTGATTTTTAAAACTCACCTAAATTGCACAAAAAATATATAACCAAATCCCTTAATCCTTGAATGTTCATAAGGACGAAAGATCCGAAATATAAGATTACAAATTTTATGTAAAAGATAATCAGTATCGAATAAAACTACGGCTAGTAAAAAAGAAACATCACTACTGAAAAGTAACCTGAGGTGCTAAGAAAAACCTCGACTTTATCCATCAACTAATTATTTGAGGGAGCACTCATTTTAAAATAATGAGTTGGTTACTTGGACAGTTCCTGTTAATATAAACTTATTTCTCCAAAAAAGTCTATGAAAAACAAACATTTTGATCTTATTGTACTTGGTGGCGGAAGCGGCGGTATCGCCAGTGCTGTTCGCGCAGCAAAATATGGTTCCAAAGTAGCTGTAATTGAAGCAAGCTATTTAGGAGGAACTTGTGTCAATTTAGGTTGTGTTCCTAAAAAGATCATGTTTAATGCATCAATGATTGCTGACATGCTTCATCATGCTCCTGACTATGGATTTAATTCTGTGTCCATAGAATTGGATTGGAATACTCTTGTCCATCAGCGTAATGCGTATATCGATCGGCTAAGAGAAAACTACGCCAAACGCTTTGATCAATACGGCATTACTCTCATTCAAGGTAAAGGTGAATTTTATGACGAACAGACAATCAAAGTAAATGATACGCTTTATCAAGCCCCTCATATTATTATTGCGACTGGGGGTGAACCATCTCAACCGCAAATTCATGGAATACAGCATGCAATCGATTCAGATGGTTTTTTTTCCTTGACAAAGCAACCCCAAAAAGTGGCAGTAATTGGTAGTGGCTATATTGGTGTTGAATTAGCAGGAGTATTACATAATTTGGGAAGCGAAACTCATCTTTTGATGAGAGGTACCAGGCCTTTAAGTCGCTTCGATTCCATTTTAGGGGACACTCTGTTAGAAATCATGCAACAACAAGGAATTCATATTCACCAAAATCATCGTGCGCAAGAAATAAATTTACATAGCGATGGTAGAAAATCAATTTTATGCAAAAGCGGCTCTATTATTCACGATATAGATGTGATCATTGCTGCTGTTGGGAGAACTCCCCGAACAGCCCAGCTGCGTCTCGAAAAAGTGAACGTGACGACCGATAAGCAGGGCTTAATTTTAGTCGATGCTTTTCAAAATACAAGTACTAAAGGAATTTATGCTATAGGAGATGTTACTAATGCACCTGCACTTACTCCAGTAGCAATAGCAGCAGGACGTCGTTTGGCCGATCGCTTATTTGGTCAACAACCAGATGCATGTCTAAGTTATGAGAATATAAGCACGGTAATCTTTAGTCACCCACCTATGGGAACGGTAGGTTTAAGTGAAGAAGAAGCAATTGAGCGATATGGTAAAGATCACATCAAGATTTATCAAACTCGTTTTACCCCCATGTTTGATGCTTTTGCCTCTCAAAAGACACCTACTGTAATGAAATTAGTTACACTAGGACAGGAAGAAAAAATTATTGGGCTCCATGTTATTGGCTTAGGAGCCGACGAAATGCTCCAGGGTTTTGGGGTTGCCGTAAAAATGGGGGCATGTAAAAAAGATTTTGATAATACTGTCGCTATTCATCCCACAAGCGCAGAAGAATTAGTAACTATGGTGTAGCTGATATGAATGA
Source organism: Legionella longbeachae (assembly GCF_004283175.1). Classification (GTDB taxonomy): domain Bacteria; phylum Pseudomonadota; class Gammaproteobacteria; order Legionellales; family Legionellaceae; genus Legionella; species Legionella longbeachae. Next base: position 2,415 of record NZ_RXNW01000002.1, on the reverse strand, counting down.
TGCAGTTCGTAGTTTTCAAGGTAAATCCCCATCTTTGGGGCAAAGAATCTATATTGATCCTAGATCTCTAGTCATTGGCGATGTAAGCCTAGGAGATGATGTTTCTGTTTGGCCTATGGCTGTTATTCGCGGTGATGTCAATTCCATTAAAATTGGGAATGCATGCAACATTCAAGATGGTTCTGTTTTACATGTTACGCATGAAGGTCCATATACTGCTGAGGGCCAGCCCTTGATTCTAGGTCAAGGAATTACAATCGGTCACCAAGCAGCATTGCATGGGTGCGTGATTGATGATTTTTGCCTTATTGGTATGGGAGCAATTATCTTAGATGCTGTTCACATTCAACATCATGTAATGGTTGCTGCTGGTTCGTTAGTAACACCAGGTAACATACTTAAGAGTGGCTATTTATATCTTGGAAGCCCTGCTAAAGCTGTTAGAAAGTTAACAGCTCAAGAACTAGATCACTTGGAATATTCCGCACATCATTATGTGCGGTTAAAAGATAAGTATCTGGATTAAATTGTACTTTTAATTAAATTGTCTACAGGAGTATCATCTATAAACTCATGCCCCTGTTGTTTTTGCTGATTCATTATGCCAAAAGCATGCAGTAACTCTCCATGATTCATCGCTGCCTGCTGTTTTTCTTTTTCATATTGGCTAAGCCGTTTTGCCATTCGCTCTAGAAGTAATTCTGAGTTTTTTATGTTTGTAGCTAATAAATGACTCATCTCTTTAATTGATTCAATCTCTTCTTCCAGTTCAATCATTCGCTTTTCAATTGTCATTTGGAGTCCTTAAGATAAATATTTTATAAAACAAAAAATTATTGGGCTAAATATTTCATTAAAAAATATCTGGGTCTTTTTATGTGAGTGTATCTTGTAAATTGGTTTTTATCGAGATAAAAATTTAATCACTATTAATTATCTTAAGTCCAGATTAATCGACTTTCGTGTATAATTTAATCTTTTTTATAATTGAGCTTACCATGCCATATAGAGATTTCTCGTCTTTTCATAACATCAAACTGCTATTTGGTAATCCCACGGATGATTTCAACTATGGTTACACCTGTACTCCAAATTTTCAGACCGTTCAAAACTCTTTTTTCGACGATGATTACTTTCTTTTATTCAGACGGAGTGAATATGCTGCTCAAATTGAATTAGCTTGCTCTAAAATGTTTAAAGGTCTTATGGGCTATGGCCCTGAATTGGAGATTATTAAAGAAAATAATGAATTTTATATTGCGAGCAGGAAGATAAAAAATTTTAGAGAAGGTTGTCCAGATTTAAAAGATCCAAGTCAATTTCAAAAGATTAGCGGTTTAGCTGCAATGTTTATTATTTGCTATTTTCTTTGTGAAACCGACATGCATTCGGGTAATTTTGGCTTGCAGGATATAGGAGAGGAAAAAAGAACTTTTAGGATAGATATGGCTGAATCTCTCGACTTTGACATGTTACGAACTTCACTTACATTATCAGCGCTACAAAAAATTCCCTATATCGTTGAACAGCACTATCATGGCGTCGATCAAGGATCTTTACCTCAAAATTATGTGGGATCAGAGAGTTTTCAAAGTGAAAAAATAGCTATGATAAACCTAATTGCAGAAACTCCTTTTTCATTTTTTGAAGATATCATTCGTACCACGATAACATCTGATTTATACACGCACCACCAAATAATGTTCAATAAATTTCTTACTTTAGTTGAAGATGAAGAGAAAATTATTTCAATGAAGAAAGATTTTTCTAACATAAAAGTTAGTGAATATGACCTAGAGTCTTTAATAAAGTTATTAAAAAATAGGCATGAACAATGGCAAATATTAGCGCTTGAAAACAATCTTGATCAAGATTTTAGTTTAGCAAATCCGTCACTCTTCATGAAAGAAGTAAATTTATATTATCAAGATACGTCTGATAGCGAGGAAGAAGACGAGCGTTCTTATTCTGAACAAGACACAAATCCAAATCACTCATATTCAGGCATCAGTTTTTTTCCATCGCCAAAGAATGTCCGCACTAATAAGGATGGTGAATATACCCCTGATGAGTTCACAGCCCTTACAAATGTACATTGAGGATAATCATTCTGGGGCAGGGCAAAGCAAAAAAGTTTTTCTGTGTCGCCGTATTAACGAAGACCTAATAAAGAACTTTCTCTGCCCTTTAAAAGTTAATATGGCGAAGTAGAGTAGGCATGGTGCATTCTCGTTAAAAGGGGATTACTACGGAATATCGGAGAAGGGGAAGACTCGATAAAAATACGATAAAAAAAAGCGGCTAAGAAGCCGCTTTGGTAAAAAGACCCTGGCGATGACCTACTTTCACATGAGGAAGCCTCACACTATCATTGGCGCATGTTCGTTTCACTTCTGAGTTCGAGATGGATTCAGG
>NZ_RXNW01000019.1 GCF_004283175.1 Legionella longbeachae | reverse complement strand
TCCTAAAGGAACTATCTGAGTAGGGTTAATCATAGAATGACTATAATAATCGTGATGTTTGATATGATAGAAGTTGACCGTTTCACTTACACCAGGCCACTGATATTACTCACGCAGATATTCCGAAGTATGGGTGGAGCAGCTTAATACCGCAGCGATCGTTTGTTGATTAAAAAGCGCAGAATGTGGCGCAGATTCAAATTCCTTTAATAGATGCACCCTAGATGCTTTTTGTGCAGGAATTATCCGTGTCCCATTCGTCCCAGATATTTTTATATGTCTACCAATGAGTATTAAATAAATCGGAAAAATTCATTTACATCCGCTTTTGGACGAAGCTATATTCCATAATGGACGAACTCATAATCCATATTAGACGAAACTTAGGCCAGCCTCTTTAATACCAAAAAAAATAATTTTCCAAGACAACTTAAAAGTCGAATGGAAATTGCTATGAAGACTAACATTAAATATGTTATGGCGCTCAATTGAATTCCATTTGAATTCGATGCTCCCGATCGGGAACATTAGAAGAAAAATGATGATTCAATCCTCAGAAAATATAGGACGTTATATTCGCAAAGTTCGTAAAGAACTTAATGTTACCCAAAAAGATTTGGCTTTAAGTGCTGGAACTGGATTGCGTTTTATTATTGATTTGGAAAATGGAAAGCCCACTTGCCAAATTGGAAAAACACTGCAAGTGCTACAAGTACTTGGAATTCAACTCAACTTATCTCATACTGATTTCGAAAATGAAAAATCATAAGCTGAATGTCTATCTTAGCCACATACTAGCAGGCCAATTAAGTATTGATATGTATGGCGACATGTCTTTTGTCTATGATGATGGCTACCTGGAAGACAAGCAGAATCTCCCGTTGTCACACTCACTTCCCGTTAAAAAAACATTTATTCAATGCAGCAATGCCGTCCATTTTTTAGTGGTCTCTTACCCGAAGCCCATATGCGTACTGCTATTGCTCGTCAATTGGGTGTCAGTGAAAAAAATGATTTTGCCTTATTAGCTGCTATTGGTGGTGAGTGTGCCGGGGCTGTGATGATATTGCCTCAAAATACATCCATAGTTCAGCTAAAGCCAGACTATAAAATTATCAAAAAAAAACACATATTAGAAATACTGCAAACCATGCATCAAAGACCTATGATAGTCGGTGAGGATGGAATCCGTTTATCCCTTGCTGGAGCTCAAGATAAACTCCCTGTTGCTATTATTGAAGGAAATCTCGCAATACCAATGAACGGTGCACCCAGTACCCACATTTTAAAACCAATCAATCGAGACTTTCCCACCCTAATTGAAAATGAGTGTTTCTGCCTTAAGCTGGCGCAAAAAATTGGATTAAATTCTGTGGACGCAGCTATCCATTATGTTGATGATACCCCTTATCTGTTGGTTAAACGTTATGATCGGATTGAGATAGAGCAAGGAATCCAACGCCTTCATCAAGAAGATTTTTGTCAGGCAATGGGTATAAATATCAGCGAGAGGGGTGCCCCAAAATTAGTGAGTGCTTTGGTTTGATAAGAGAGATATCAAGTCCCCCTGTCTTTGACATTAAAGAATTATTACAGGGGATTCTGTTTAATGTGATTATTGGCAACAATGATGCACATAGCAAAAATTTCTCTTTGCTCTATCAGGATTCAAAAACTCGTTTGGCACCTTTCTACGATATGATTTCAACCGTATATTATCCTAATCTCGCCAGTAAAATGGCGATGAAGGTTGGTAGTAAATCTGATTTTGATGGCCTATTCCCGCGTCACTTTACACAAATGGCAGAAGAGGCTTTTTTATCCGGTGCCCTAGTACGTAAAGAAGTCTTGAATCTAATTAACAAAATTCAAAAAAATATAACGGCCACCCCATTTACTAGCATCATTTTGCAGCGTGCTGACAAATTATTTCAAAGATTCCAGAAGACTTCAGCAGAATAATCTTTGTAATAATAGTTAGCGACGCCACATATATTCAACTTAACTCCGCTGTTTCCATCATATGCTCAAGTATAAATTAGTAACCTGGTGCATTGGCTCACGCAACCGCTCCACATCTTTCATGATATAGCCTGCTATAACGTCATTGATCATTTTATGATTGAGTAATCTCTTTAACGCATAGGCTGGTAAATCAATGCTGTCTGCTATGGTGGCAAAAGTTCTTCTCAGATTATGCAAAGTAAATAGCACGCCAGATAACGCCACTACCTTATTCACCGCTTTTTTAGGCTCATAAATATATCCCGTCTTGCTTTCAGCTGGAAATACAAACTCACTGGTTTTGTTTCGACTGCGTCGTTAGATTAGCTCATAGACAAAATCAGACATGGGGGAGTGTTTATTTCGTGGTTTTTGGTGTCTTGCAGGGTGATGGTTTTGGATTTCAGATCAATATCTTCCCAACGTAAAGAAGATGCTTCCATTTTTCGCATACCGGTGAACAGGAGTAATAAAAAATAATCATGCCACAAGAAGGCATTGCGGTAATTATCGGTCTCAACCAATACAATGACCGCTTTATACCAGTCAGCTAATTGATGCGGTTTGATCACTTTTTGTTTTCGATCCACTCGATACCATACCCAGGTATGAGATAGATATTTCACCGGGTTAATGGTGACCATTGGATGGCCGTTGCCGTCATGATATTCATACATGGAATTATTGGCACGTGCTTTACTATTTGCCTGGCCATGCTTGCTGTGTCGTTTGGCAATCATCTCTCGGGTAAAATTTACCAGCGGTTTATCAAACCAGTCAGGTACTACTTCATGCAGCACACATTGATAATTGTTTAAGGTGCGTGGCTTTAAATCTTTTCTTGCTTTGAGGTAGTCATCCAACACCTGTTGTAAGTTCATGCATGAACTTTCTTGGTTTTCTTTTCCGCTACAGGATCATCACCTCTGGCCACACCACCCAAAAGACTCTTGGCTTGCGTTCTGGCCTCATCAACCGTCAGGTTGCCTTATTTACCTAACGTCACTCTTTTAACCTTGCCGTTGATTCTGGTTTCAACAATAAAACTCTTAATACCGCCTGAGGTAACTCTTAAAGCAAATCCTTTTAAATCATTATCTCGATAAAAGTTTGGGTTTTTCCGAAAATATGTTCGAATTTATCAACGATGGTTTTGGTTAATTTAATACCCTTTTCAGCTTCAGCCATAATTTACTTCTAAAATCCATGTAGACACTTTATTTAAAACTAAATAAATCTCAACAAGGCAAATTATGGCTTATCAGCATTGATTTTAAATGGTTTTTAAAGGAATTTTAAAATTTGCCTTACATCTAATAATAATGGTTGATATCTACTCACTTTTACTATGGAAAATCCAGGTAAATTTAGGATAAGATTGTTCTTCGGCACTTTAATCTCCTGTTGATCGCTAAATCAAGGAGTTAGCCTAGACTAATTTGATTAAAGTGCCCTCTTATTTGAGCCGTTTTTACTCATTCACTTATACCCAAACTCAGCTTGTGTGCTTACAACAGCATCAGTTTTTGTTGCTGAAAAAGAACCAAACCGGTGCAATGCGGAGGAATTCCTTTCCATTCTACTAAACGCCCTCTCTGCCTCCAAATCAATTCGCATTTGGCAGTCATCACAAACTTCTTGAATTAAAGGCCGAATATTAAACCAACTACGCCGATGCCTCAGTTTCATTAATTCTAATTCGAGCTCAAGCCGATGTATCTGTACATCAACTGGATTTTTCAGATGGGCCCCAAATGATACTTTTATATCATTAATTTCTTTAATTCGTGATTCAACTTCTCCTTTTTGAAGTTCATCCAATCGTGTTTGGACAGACTCTTTAATTGTTTGCTTTTTCTTATTTATGGCTTCTAAAATAACCTGTGGATCCTGTCCTACTGGAAAACCTAGAACTTGCTTTGCTTGATCTAATTTTTTAGAGTGACTGACGAACTCTAAAAGATCCTTAGTCATTTTTTGCAAATGAGACGCTACATTTTCGTGAAAAATATCGTCCTTAAATGATACTGGAAAAGCAGCGATTTCTTTAGCGCATTCAATAATGGCTCTTTGCGCCTCATCAACACTCATTTTTGAAACTATCCCTTGGTCATGAGCTGCCTGGCCGTATATCAATTCAAATATATGGCTATCCAAACTTGGATCAGCCAAGCGCAATGAGTTAAGAAATGCTTTTATATTGCCATTATAATTTAGAATGCATGAAGATACTCTCCCTTGCTTTTCAATAGATAATGAATTGAACACAACCGGGAAATGAGGCATCTGCTCATGTAAGTTAACACAGTTTACAATGACATTCGGTGGCAATGAACCATTACCTTCTCTTATCTTAAATAGCATATGAAGCAGATGAGGATGAGTATAAATAGCTTTTCCAATATTTTCGTGAAGGCCTAATAGAGTACGTGTAATATCAAGATGATAAGGATTAGAACTAAACGTGGCAAAACGACTTCTTCTTTGTATGAGATCAAGAAGTGAATAATATTCTAGCTTCTCGTTGTCCCAGGGATTCACCAAAACCACATCATATCCGCCTGGGCTCATCGCATTAGGAATAATTTTATCTATTCTTAGTGCATGACATCCATGTCTTTGTCCATAAACATCAACTTCACCCCAATCCAGAGCAACATAAACCGGCTCTTCGGGTCTAATCGCTTTTAACTTAACAATGTCATAGATATTTAAATAATCTTGAGAATTAATACCGAGTAACTTTGCAACAAATGCTGTTTCATAACCTACGTGTCTGTAAGGCATATTATGGGCCATAACACTCGCTGCCGGATCCTGGGGATTCCAACCCTGATTTAAATAATAATAAGAGCTGAGTCGCTCCAAAATTTTTATGGCAAGTGAATTACTTTTTACCCCCTCAGGTGCCAGGTCAATTTGATTGAGCCTATTATAATCAATAAAAAACACATCTTGATTTGTCTTTGGATCATAATAATAGATGAATTTACCGGGTATCTTATCCAACTGTAATAATGCGCTTTGGTCTGTACGTTTGATTCGTACTTCAACACCACCTACTCTTTCAACAAATAATGATTTTAGCGCGGCATAGCCTTCTGGTCCCGTACTTAATAAACAGTCGACCGCTGCTAAAAGATAACAATCCCCACCTCTGCCTTGGCGTATCGTAATAGGGCCATCATTTGGGGGAAATAAGGGGGTAGTCATAATAAGAGCCATCCTGTTTAGTAAAAATAATCAAGATATCAGGAACATCTTATTAGAAAATTAATCATGTATTACATTTACGTATAGGGTATACGAAAAACGATTTCTTTTGCGTGGGCTACACTCATAGCCGTCATGCTACTTCCTTTAAGTTAAATCGCCTAGCAATTATGAGGCAAACTTCGGGCAAGACGATACTATCCGAACTCTAGTGAGGGCTCTTCTGTTGTGGAACAATGATGACTTTACAGTAAAAAAGTGTCGCTTCATTATTTTCCACTCATCGAATTTACCTGAAGGAATGAAGCCTTTTGTGATTAGGTGGATACCCGCTTCACGCAGCCTCTGCGGCGTAAAATACTGCTCTTTCAAACAAATCTTTCAATGTGTTCTCATTACTTAGTTTCATACTCATAATTTTAATTAAACCCAGTAACCTCAAATGGGTTTCAAAAATAAAATCACCAATAAAATCAATTGATTATTTTTTAATTGAGTGACTCATAATCCGTTGACCCTAGGTTCTGCTCCTAGTGGCCACACCAATTTATGCATTTAAAATCAATAAGTTAAGTTGACTACCTGTTTTAATACGAAAGTCCTTGTGTGACTTTTGCGTAAGCTAGATCACGTACTTACAAACTTACCTGACTATCCCTTTGAGTATTTTTACTGGCAGGTATACTCTTAGGGTTTCGCAACAAGGTTAGGCGCTTCCCCATTTCCGGGTCAATCTGCTGATAAGTCTGCAAACAGAATTGATTCAATAAACGAATCACATGAAAACGATCGGCAACAATCATTGTTGGGAAAGTAACGCCTGATTAACTTGCGGTAACTGGAGCTTAAGTCAATAGCCTGTACCTTATCTTTTCCTTCTAACGTGTTGAGATAGCCTTCTAAACCCTTTTCTGAACGCCCCTCAACCACATCAAATATTTTATGTTTGGCCAAATCACAAAAGGTTGTGGCATAACCCACTTTTCTATTTCAAACTTAGAACTACCACTCACTCAAAATCAGAAGAATCCGGCTCTTGAAGCTGCTGAAATTTAGCCTTCATCGTTGGATTTTGACGTGTCAGCTTCTTGATTGTTATGTCCTGTGCCTTGTCATTTGCAAGGCGAAGATTTCGATCTGTCCCCAGCAGCGCATCCTTAGTCTTCTGCAGATGATCAATTGATTTATCAATCTCATCAATTGCAGTTTGAAATTTCTTAGAGGCAAGCTCATAGTTTTTCCCAAATGCGGACTTGAATTGTTCAAGGTCTTTTTCGAAGTTTGTTATGTCAATATTTTGTGATTTAACAAGCGCAAGTTCTGTCTTATATTCTAACGACTTCATCGCCGCGTTGCGCAAAAGTGTAATTATAGTAAGAAAGAACTGTGGTCGAATGACATACATCTTTGGGTATCGGTGGAACATATCAACAATCCCAGAGTTATAGAATTCATTGTCAGGTTCAAGCAATGAAACAAGTACTGCATACTCACAGCCTTTTTCAGTACGATCTTTATCTAGCTCCTTTAAGAAATCTTCATTCTTTTTCTTAGTTGCAGTAGTGTCTATTTCATTCTTCATTTCAAACATAATTGAAACTATTTCAGTGCCTGCATGGTCTAAGTCACGAAAAATAAAGTCACCTTTGCTGCCAAAACTTGCATCGTTATCTTTTTCAAAGTATGCATGTGGAAAAGCAGTTGCACGAATCCGATTGAACTCTGTCTCGCAATGCTGTTCTAAAGTTTCGCCAACCATCTTTGTCGAAAGACGAGCTTTCATGTCTCGTAATCGTTCAATCGTATCGTCACGATCTTTGAGCTGTGTTTCATACTTGTCTTTGAGAGATTTTTCAGAAAGTTGCTTTTCTAGCTCTGCTTGTTTAAGACTGTTTTTCAGTTCATCCCGCTCTTTCTCAACTTTGCTAAGTGCCTCGGCAACAGCAAGTTTCTTCGCAGATTCACTAGCACCAAGCTTTTCCTGAGCTAGTTTCAGGGCAGATTCTTTATCTAGTTTCGTCCTTTCCAGTTCGTTAGCAAGCTTATCACGTTCTTTCTCAATAGCTATCAGGGCTTCTGTCACGGCCAGTTTCTGTGCCACGTCACCAGCATCTAATTTTGCTTTTAATTCTTTTATTTCAGCATCCTTGTCTGAAACGAGCTTTTGCATATCATTTCTGATATTGCTCTTGGCAAGTTCTACTGCATCCAGTTTCTCCCTCTTAGCCAATTCGAGTCGCTCATGCAATTGCTGATCAAATTCTTTATCACGAACCTGCTTCAAAATGTCTGCATACCCAGCTTCGTCAACTTTAAATGCCTTTTTGCAGTGGGGGCAGATGATTTCATGCATATTTAATTCCTCTATCTATCGTTATTTACAGCAAGTTTTTGTAAATGTTAGTGGCAACCAATTGATTGAAAATATAGTTTAGTTGAATAATTAGGTAAAGAACATGCCACTTAAAATACTTGAGTCTAGCAATAAGAGTTTAAATAAACTGTCGTTTGGAGACTTCTTTATTCAATTTCATAAATTGCCAAGGAAGGTTAGCCTGGGGATCCTTGCTCATTAAAAACCTATTTATTGCAGACAACAAAGTAATTAAAGGGACAAGTCTTAGCAGCATGGAAAGATTCGTCTTGTTACCATCCTGCAAGGCCAAATTGACTGGCCAGTCCTGCTGCATCAACACGGTTTGCATGGTGTCGGTAATCAATTGGCCGATTGTTTGCCGGTTGGCAACCGCTTGATTCAACCATGGCATGTCGATTGCGCCATGAGATTGGCTGCTGTATTTCTTTAGTGATGAATCATGCTGAAAAGGTCCGTTCTTATTAATAAAACAGGACGCCCGGAGTCAGGCCTTGAATTTTGAATTTAAATTCGATAATTCACAATTCAAGGCCTGGCCCTCCAAATGCTTAACCGGTAATTTTCAAAATTTTGAAATCCATAAGTACGACGTTGAATGGCTATTATTTTAACAAAAATAGAACTTAACTTTTACTAAGCTCTATAAGGCTTCTTGATCGATTAGATTGGAGATTTAATTGGCTTCTGTGAGTGCTTAAAGCTCTTGAATGGTATATCCTTATGGATAGCAAGGAGAAAATGCTCATTAAAGCGGCTATTTGCAGCAAGTTATTGTTATTGATAAGAGCTCCCAAATAGCTACCCAGGGTGAACAGCGCCATCATGAGTAAACTTCTAATGGCCGATGCAGAGCCCCTGTTAGTTTCATAACATTGCAAAGCTCTTGATGAAGAGCTTCCCCACAACAGCGCTGCGCCAAACAGATACATTCCAAAAGTGACTGAAATAAGTAAGGCATTCAATAAGTTTGTTACATGGAAAAAAAGTAACACCAGGCTAGCGGCAAAGGATAATTTTGCTCCTAAACTTAATAGAAAGTCTATTCCAGTTGTTTTTATTAATCGATTTGCAATAGTTGTTCCGAAGATAAAAAATAGAGCGCTAAACGACATTAAATAACCAATTTTATCACTAGATAAATTCAAAGTATTTTTATACAAAATAGGAGCAATTGTTAAAAAACACCATTGGCCACAAGCAAGCAACGCAAACATGGCAATATATGAAAGAAATATTTTATCCTTAATAATTGGTGTGTACGTATTAACAAAATTCAGGGTTGATTTTTTAGCCTCAGATTTTTCTTTAGATTGAATGAACTGGCAAATCAAAATTAAAGTTGTGAGTATAAAAATGAAATAGAAATCTGCTTTCCAGCCCCATAATTTATCAAGTTGCCCCCCGAGAGCTGGAGCTGTCATAGGAGCTAAAGCAATAATACTCCCTATCCAAGACATAATTCCCGCACTTTTATCTTTGGGATATAAATCTTGTATTATGGCCCAACCAATAACGGGAACCGCAACTCCTCCTATTCCCTGAATTAATCGACCGATTAAAAAAATAGTTATAGTAGTTGAGTCAATACAGATTATGGTACCTATTAAAAATATTCCCATACCCAATTGAAATGCTTTCTGACGTCCCAGTCTGTCTGAGAAAAATCCCCAAAACAAGGTTGTTAAAACTTGTCCTCCAAGAAAAAAAGAAATGGAAAGCTGTGCTTTGGAGTTCGTAACAGCAAAGTATTCAGCGATGTTAGGGAGGCTTGGTAAAAATATATCGGATGCAAAAAGTGTAATGATTGAGGAGCTAACGATAGTTAAAAGTGTTAAGTGCTTATTCAAAATTCGCTCCATTATATATTTCCCCCGTTTTATAGGTGAGAATTCCATATTCCAATCAATGATACCTCTCTTTTCCTTTTTCTCGCAAATACCTGAGACCAGAACCTGCCTTTTGCTTTTCATCACCTTAAAACAAAAGGCAAGTTCTGACCCTCATTTGTTCGGGCCTAGCACAGTAATGGCAAGGATGCACCCCTTGCCTCTTCTGTCTTATTTATTTAAATGATTAAAGAAATTTACTCTCATTCCATTTTGTACGAGCTTATATTCGATATTACCTGATTGGCTATGATATTTATTGGTGCAGTGTGTCTAATGAATCATATGCTTACACTACAACTCCACATGATATTACTGGCACTTACAAATTGCCCATTTTCCTCATTTCCCTTGTTATTATTGGCATTAATGCCCTCCCATTACTTATTATTTCAACAGGGATGTATTAGAATTTGCAGCTGTTAATGCTTCCATTTTTTCAAGGAAAATCTCTTTAGCTTCGGCTAAAGTGCCAGGCTCAAGATTGTATAAACAAAGCTTATAATTATCTGAGAACGTAATTTGATAAAATCTGCCAATCTCATAGTAATTGAGGCCTATAATTCTTGGTTCTTTTGCCATTTCTGCTCTAATTATAGGATCTACTCCTTCCATCATTTGTCTTTTTGCAGCATCAGCAATTCCCCGCTCTTTTAACAATTCCTCTCTGGTATTATCCTTAAAAAATACATTTATAAATCCATGTTCAGTATCTCGTTGTTTTTCCGTATAAGGTGACAAAACCGTGGACATAGCATAACAAGCCTGAGCCAAATTTTTTAAACAAGCGATATTTGCATGGAAATCAGAAGGATTTACTGACCGCGGCTTAAAAGCATTGATGAATTTATCTCTGACTCTATTAACTAACTCGGATTCAATTGGTTGTAGCATACTTTCTTTTTTCTCTAACATGTGAATGACCTTTACACGTTTATTAAATTGAAAACAAAAATTATTTCATTTTGTAAAATTTTACAACAAACCAATCTTATCTAAACTTCTGATAATTGATCAATAAATATTAGGGCTTTATCAATACAAGTTCTCGCGCCTAAATAGTATATTCAAGCTAAGTTTCAAGCCCGGCAATAACTAAATCAAGGATGGGTTCATCACATTTTTTCGCTATTTCCAGTCGAACTAAATTGCGAAGTCTAATCATTTCATCCCAACTTTTTTCATGTGGATAAATGGGTTTTCCGATGGTTAGTTTGATTGATCCAGGCTTGAGTAAATAACTTCCATCGCGTAATAATGAACGAGTACCCGATAGTGCTACAGGACATAATGCTGCTTGTGTTTCCACAGCAAGAGTAAAAGCACCTAATTTAAAAGGACGTAATCCTGTTGCATAAGTAAAGGTTCCTTCGGGAAAAATAATCACTGAACTTTTCTTTGCAATTGCCTGCGCAATCTGATTTTTATTTTCAATACTTTTTGCAACATCCTGGCGATCAATGACTAAGTAACCTAATCGTTTAATAAAAGTTCGAACTATGGGTACCTTTAGTAATTCTTTTTTAACGGTAAATAAAGAACCTTGTGGTAGATAAGCAAGTAATAACAGGGCATCCGTATAGCTTGCATGATTGGCGACAAAAATGACATGTGTTTTACTATTTAGGTTGCCTTCATTTTCAAAACGAACCGGGCACATTCCTAATTTGAAAATACAACGTGCGCCAAGGGGAATTATTTTGGTAGCCGCTTCTTTAGGCAAAAACAAAACACAAAGCCAACCAGGGACAACAAGCAAAAATAAAATAATAGCAACATAGAGTGTATAGATGAATTTACCTACTAAAATAATCCCATCATAAATTTTCCTTGAAGCTCCCTTCAATAATAATTTCACAACTTGCAAGGTTGTCGATCTTTTACTTTTTATGAGCCTGCCTTCTATATATGCTTGCTTGCATGCAGAGCGACGCAGTTTCCCACTTGATGTTTTGGGAACAGTTTTAGGTAGCACAAAAAGAACAACATCGGGAGAAATACCTAATGCATCCATCATTTTTTCATTAATTGCTGCCCGCATAGCCTCTTGATTTTCTTTTTCAAGTTCATAAGATTCAGCAACCACAATTAATTTTTCTGTACCAAGAATAGGATCATTGACTCCAAATGCAATAATACATCCTTTTCGTACACGTGGTATTTGACTGACTATTTCTTCTATTTCTTCCGGATAAAGATTACGGCCAGCCTTGATAATCATGTCTTTTTTTCTACCAGTAATGAATAATTCATTATCCGCCACGTAACCTAAATCATTTGTATCCCACCATCCTTCATGGAAAATTTTTTTTGTCTCTTTAGGATTGTTGAAATAACCTTGCATTGCCGAAGGACCTTTAAATTGAATCATTCCGACAAATCGTTCTGCTGCTTCTTTTCCATATTCATCAACAACTCGAATTTGGTGATTCGATATAGGTACACCACAACTGACGAATTGAATAATATCTTTATTATTTGATGTGGTGAGCGCTTTATTAGCTTTTTCTAAAGCGTCTCTTTGGATTTGGTCTATTCGTGGTTTTCGTCTTTCTGGAGGAAAAGTGAGCCCAACAGTTGCTTCTGCTAATCCATAAACTGGAGCAAATGATTCTTTATCAAACCCATAAGATGAAAATTTTTTCGCAAAAAGTTCTAATGTTTTTGGATTTACAGCTTCGGCACCATTGAATGCAAATCGCCAGGAACTTAAATCCAATCCCTCAATATCTTCTTTATTAATTTTTTTGATGCACAATTCATAAGCAAAATTTGGGGCTCCTGATAATGTAGCGCGATGATAATGAATGGACCATAGCCATTGCTCCGGCCTCGTTAAGAAGGTAAGTGGAGATAAGATAACCATGGGGATACCAAAATACATTGCTCCGAGCCAATTCATAAGCCCCATATCATGATAAAGTGGTAACCAGCTCACGCCCACATCGGTAGGTTGAACAGGTATTGCCTTACCAATTGCGCGTATATTGGCAAGCATATTTTGCTGAGTTAAAAAAACTCCTTTGGGATCACCTGTGCTACCCGATGTGTATTGAATTAAAATAGGGTCTTCTGGTTCTAACTCAATCTCAGGCAAAAAGCCTGTTAATGCTCTAAGCTCCTTTATGGTAGTGATCTCTTTTAAACTGGGTACAAAAGCACCTAATATATGGCTTAGTGCTCCCGCTTTTACAAAAGTAATTAACATTCGGGCTTGAGCATTATGTAAAATTTTAGCTTCGCGTTCTGCATATTCTTCGATACGATCGGGCCGAAATGGAGGATAAATAGGAACAGGCGTAGCACCTACTAATAAAATTCCCGAAAAAGCGTAAAAAAACTCTTCTCCTGTGGGGAGCATAATTGCCACTGTGTCGCCCTGTTTTATTCCCTTCTTATGCAATCCGCGAGCGATATTTCTAGCCTCATCCCATAACTGCCCATATGAAATAATTTGTTCTTCACCTTGTTCATTTTGCAGATATAAATGAGGGCGTTTTTCTTCTTTTCCTGCATAAGCCAATAATACATCGATTATTGTTTTTGATTTGCCAAGATCAATGTTGGTGGCATTAATTGATGGTGCGTATTTTTGAATTTTTCTTTTTGGTTGTTCGCCAGATATTTCTGCAATCATTTTGACCAAATCATGTAAAGAATCAAGCTCCGTTAGAGCACGCTCAGGCAAATGAATTGAAAATTTTTTTCTATACGACTAAAAAGTTCCACTTTACCGATACTATCTATACCTAAATCACTCTCTAGGGAAGCATTTAATGATATTTTTTGCAAAGCACGCTGGGCATCAAGATCCATTAAGAATTTATGCACAATATCAAGTAAGTGTTGCTCAATTATTTGATGCTTCTTCTCTATGCTCATTATTGAAATCGCCCTTCAAATAATCATCCTATATTAAGCATATACGCCTTTTTACTATGAGAGTACCTCAGCGTAATCTCTTTAACGGCGCCATACCTATTAGTGTAGGTTTTGACTATCCCATGGATTAATCTTCTAATTTCAATTTACACTGGATAATTAGGGATTTTCATGGAGCATTTTTGCGATCCATTTTTTTAATTTATTGAAATGATTCCCTTTCCAATAAATTTTTCTGCAGGTTTGGCATTGCTTAAATTCTTTATAAAATTCTTTTGTTAATAATGGTATCTCATTCATAATGTGATTTTTCGCTACTTTTTTGAGTAATCCATTACAAACCAGGCAGCGAGTAAATGGATGGCATTATTTCGATAAGTCAAATCGCCTTATTACTTCTTTTACTTGCTGATTAAGTTCTATCTGACGCATCCAATGAGCATGTGTAATACATTTGTTTTTCAACAAACCTATATCGCGGGTTAGTACAATGCGCGGTTCTTTTTGGCAGCGCTTCACAATGGCTTCATCTGATAAATTTGTTTCATAAACAGTATCAAATCCCAGTAAACGCAGATACTTAGCTAGCTTTCCCAGATGAACATCAAGAATAAAACGAGTTGCTCGTAATGGTTTTGGACGAAGACGCGTGGGTTCTTTTATATCCAAACTCTCAAACATAGGATATACAGAAATGTTATCTTGATCTTGGATTAAGTAATTAAAAGCAACAGAATTACCATTGACCAAAATCAAATCGATTTCAGTGTGTGGAACTCCAAGTGACTCTATAACGTCTTTTATACTTGTTTGTTGTTTCAGAGTATGGGAAAAACGCTTTTGTCGCCTTTCCATGGGTAGAAAATCATTTAACTCCTCATAAAAACGCAACTGTATTGTGATCATGCTATGCTTAAATGAGTTACTTTTCTTAATTTATGGCAAATTAAGGAAAAAAAGACAGGGAAAAACACAAATATAAGGAGATTATTTTGAGTTTCTCACTAGAAAGCCCAGCATTTGAGCACAATGCTTTGATTCCTTTAGAATATACTTGTGAGGGAGATGACAAACCGCCCCCCCTTATTTGGCACAATCCACCGCCGCATACACAATCATTCGTTTTGATTATGGATGACCCTGATGCACCAATGGGGGCAAGAGATATTATTAGTGTAGCGCTAGTTCATCTCTTAAAAACAACCGAGGCTAAAAAAATTAATGTGCTTATTAAAATAATTAAAGGACCAGAGGGAAATCCAGTTAATTGAAATAATACAATTCCAACACAAGAAGAAATGACTCCAAGGATGATTGAAAGAAGACGATATTGTGCTAGATTCTGGGATAAATTTTTAGCCGCAGCTGAAGGAATGGAAACTAAAGCAGCAGTAAGTAATCCCCCAACCAGCTGCACCCCCATAGCTACTATCACCGCGATCATCATTAAATAAATGAGGTTGTAAAATTTAACATTAATACCTTCTGACTTAGCCAAGTCTTCGGAAATATTGATCAAAACCATCTTTGGATATATAAATTTAATAATCAATAAAATAAAAATCGAAACAATCATTGATATGATGGTCTCTAAAAGGGTGACCTGCTCAATGCCCCCAACTAATGCAGTTTCTGCTTGCTCTATTGACAAAAACAAAAAAGCTATGGCAACTCCAGATGCAAAAACAACGGCCGTCAAAGCTTCCATTGGCAACTTTGTTTTAAGTTCCAAAAGCCAAATAAAAATAATACCCAGCAGGACAAAAGGAAACGCACCTAATGCGATACTAAAGCCATAAACTAACGCCAAAGCGATTCCTGGCAAAGTCAAATGCCCCAAAGGACCAGCAACAAGTGCCATTCTTTTACTGAGCATCAAAGAGCCTAAATAACCTGATGCTCCACCAATAAATATTCCTGCAAGTAAACTCAAAGTAAATTGATAACTCATGTTTTACTCAGTGCTTATGTAAGTAATACTTTATTCCACCACCATACAATTGCTGCAAGCTTTCTGGAGTAAGTACGTTATTTGCCGGGCCGATGCACACGGCTTTTTTATTTAAACAAATAACCTGATTAGAAAATTGATAGACAACATTCAAATCATGGGTCACTAGTAACATGGTAAGCAACCAGTCTTTTTTCAACGTAT
Source organism: Legionella longbeachae (assembly GCF_004283175.1). GTDB lineage: Bacteria > Pseudomonadota > Gammaproteobacteria > Legionellales > Legionellaceae > Legionella > Legionella longbeachae. Next base: position 55,212 of record NZ_RXNW01000019.1, on the reverse strand, counting down.
CTAAAAGAGTATAGATGGTCTCTTCGCCACCGATGTCGATTCCTGTTGTTGGTTCATCAAATAGCAATACGTCCGGTTTTCCAACCAAACTCCAAGCTATCAACAATCGTTGAAACTGACCAGAGGATAAGTCACTCATTCTGTGGACCAAGAAACCATGATTAAGACCTACAGCACTCATAATCTGATCTATCACTTGATTGCTTGCCCGTTTTAACGAAAAAAACTCACCAACACTTAAAGGGATGTCTTTAATAAAAGGCAAACGTTGGGGAACATAACCAATTTTAATGTCTTTTTTCCATAATATTTCACCCTCATAAGGTAACAGTCCAAGCAAACATTTCAACAAAACAGTTTTTCCAGCCCCATTTGGCCCTAAAATGCTTACTATGTCACCCTTCTTTACGGAAAAAGACAGTTTATCGAGGATAATTTGGTGATCCAGTTCAACCGTCAAATCCCTCGCCTTTAAAATAAATTCATTATCCACGCTTTTCCTTTAGCTCTGCAGGAATAATAACGTACCCACCTAAAGAGTTTGAGCCCATTTTATCTCTTCCTGTGAAATGAACTGATCGAATCTATTGTAAAAAGTAGCATATAATTTCATTTTGTTCAGAAGCAATTTCATATTTCTTCCTCCAGATTGATATGAAACAGAATGAAATATCAAAAAAGGATTTTTTAATGCAAGGAATAGCAATAAAAAATTCATTTGGTTTTGGCAAAACAGTAGCTTTCTCCTGTGAGAAGATAAGAGAACAAGTTACTAACAGAGCTGAAAAAGAAGGTCTTGGAATTCTGGCAGAGATTGGTATTGCTTCAAAAACGAAATCGAAGAGTCAAAACCTGTTTGTCCCGTGTTTTGCATGAGGTATCAGCAATATCCTGGTTGATAGCGAACAATAAGGCATTCTGTCTGTTATGACCTTGGTTTAAAGCCCAATGCAGTAGATGACAACACCACTGGCTAACATTCCAAGTAACAACATAGAGGAGTCAAAAGCAAAGCGAACCGGTGTGAAACACCATACTAAAATTATTTTTGATATATAACTAGCCAAAATCGCGATGTATACCATAAAACGCGCATCATATATAGGAATATGATTTCCTAAATAAAGTAAGGCTGTTGCTAATGAAACACCATGGATTTCGACAAGCCCACCCAAAAATGAAAGCAATAAAATGCCCTTAACAGAAATAATTCGCCTTGCCATAGCAATCATTAGCAAGAATAATCCAATAATAAGAGACGTACGTACAATGGATAATAAGTTGAGCGGAGTAGATAACAAAATTTGCTCATTTGCTTGTGCTTTTTGAAAACGAAGCAAAATAAATGCGAACAAAACCCCACTACAAATCATTGCAACTATAGGCCAAATAATATAAATAAATAAACCTGGGGACGCTACCAAAATGATAATAAGTACATCTACTAACATTGCAATCGCAGCTAAAAGCCCTGAAGCAAGAATTGCATTCCATGATTTGGGATATCGCTTTAATGTATCATTTAATTGAGCAAAAACAGCAGTACTTGAAACTAATCCCCCAAATAATCCTGTCAGAGGAATTCCCAGGCGCTCACCAAATAAATGGATTGCTATATACCCCCCCAATTGAATCGCAGCAACTGTTGCAATTAATAATCCAAAATCTTTTGGATTGAATAAATGCCAGGGATCAAATGTACGATTGGGAAGGAGCGGTAAAATCCCTAACGTAAAAATAACCAGGATAATAATCGTTTCAATTTCATGAGGTTTGAATTTTTCTCGTGCCAAAATATGCAGGCGTTGGCGTTCAATGAGTACAAGAAAAATAATGGCACTCAACGTAATTGCCAGAAATGGTGATGTTGGAACCATATAACCCAGACAAAAAATGAAACACGCTGTAATTTGAGTTAAGATTTCAATACTATTGTTTTTTTTCTGATTAATAATCGATTGATAATAATTCAGCAACAAAATACCTATGACAAAAACACTTACTGCTATGGTAAGAGTCGCTTGTTGCAATACAGCAACCAAAGTACCCAACATCGATAATAATGTAAAATTTCTAACCCCCAGAAATTGGCTTCCTTCAGGGTGCCCACGCTCTCGTTCAATGCCAATTAGTAAACCAATTAATAATGATATGGTAAAGGAAAGTAGTGTTTCTAACATAATAATCAATTCCATGAACAGGAAGCTCTAAACTATCAATTCATCTGATATAAGGAATAATATAGTTCGATTAATGTTAAAAAACACTTTTTAAATTCGCATCAATGACTTGTTAGCATTGTTGTGACGAGGCTTTTCCAAATTTGTATAAGCCCTGGTTGCTACATTCTTGACTTGACAAAGTGATTTTGTACATCAAACTTAAATAAGCATAATGGGATAATTTATTGAACCACAATAAATGGAGCTTATCATGAGTAAAATAGCAAAATTGAAAAATATACACCCTGCAGAGCATACTTCCTCTCCTTTTATAAGACTGCAAAATGAAGTAGATAGATTATTTGGCGAGTTTTCCGATTTTTTCTCACCTTCCCGTTTTAAAGGCTGGGAGCAATTTGAACAGTTAAATCTTGCTCCATCTATGGATGTGGTTGAAGATAAAGATCACTTTAGTATCCAGCTTGAAATGCCGGGAATGGATGAAAAGGACATCCACCTATCGATAACAGATAATGTACTCACCATAAGTGGTGAAAAATCTACATCTAAAAAAAATAAAAATAAAAAATATGTTTCTCGAGAAATCAGTTACGGGAAATATGAGCGTTCCATCTCATTACCTTCGTCCGTGGATGTAGATAAAGTAAAAGCAAATTTCAAAAAAGGGATGCTTTGGATTCAACTTCCTAAGAAAGAAGAAACTATAGGTGGGGCTCGCGACATCAAAATAGAACAAGCCTAAACTTATTGCCCTACAGCATCAGCTATAGGGCATTACTAACTGTTTTTAAATCGATTAAATATTGAGAAAGTACATTGTTCAACAAAACGGGTACATTTCAGTATTAAAGATTTGAAAGTTCTGTGATCATTTAAATACCGCCCACTTCTTCACTCTGCCACTGATCCAAACCAAAGATTAATTCCTTCAACTAATGTCGGATGAGCAAACATAACATCACGTAATTTCTGGTAAGGTATACCCAGCTCCATGGCTAGTTGTACTACGCCAAGAATTTCACCCGCTTCGGCACAGAAAATTGAAACGCCTAAAATATGATCTGTTTTTGCATCAATAACTGCTTTCAAAAGACCTGTTGTTTCGCCTTGTGTTTTTGCCCGAGGAATACTCGCAGCAGGTATTTTTGCTATTTTTATAGAATGACCTTCAGCAAGGGCTTGTTTTTCTGTCATGCCAATTCGTGCTAACTCTGGGTCAAGAAATACTGTATAGGGAATCAACCGTCCTTGAGCCGAATGTTTACTCTGTGGGTTTTGTAGGTTATGTTTTAATAAACGATAATCATCCAGGGACAAATGAGTAAATTGAGCCCCCCCCTTGACATCACCTAAAGCCCAAATTCCCTTAGCTGTAGTTTCAAGATATTCATTAACTTTAATAAAACCACGTTCATCAAGTTCAACCCCCGTCTTTTCTAAATTTAACCATTCTGTATTTGCAATACGTCCAACTGCAATAAGCACATCACTTCCACGAATTAGTTCCGATTTTCCATTTTGATTCAAATCAACAATGATCGCCTCATGTTCCTCGTGGATACTTTTAATTTGAGTATCCAGTGCAAAATGGATTCCCTCCTGAGTCAAGGTTTCCAAAACTTGCTTGGCGATATCGCTATCTTCACGGCCAAGAAATTCCTTACTTGCTTCTATAACAGTAACATCTGCTCCCAAACGACGGAATAACTGCGCAAACTCCAAGCCAATATACCCCCCTCCAACAATCAGTAAATGTTTAGGCACCTCATCAACATTCATTAAACTGTCATTGGTGTAATAGTTGACTTTATCGAGGCCAGGGATAGGCGGTATAAAAGGCAAAGCCCCTGTATTAATAACAATTTTGTCCGCAGTAATTTCTAATTTATTTTGACCGTCTCGCGGCGAGGATAAATTCACCTCAATCAATTTATGGCCTAAAAAGTACCCTCGACCCAGCATAAGATCCATACCGGAGTCTAAAAATTGTTTTAAATTAGCTTCACGCATTGCAGTGACTACAGCATTTTTGCGTGCACGAATTGCTTTAAAATCAATAGGAGCAAGAACAGCATCTAAACCATAGGCTGTCGCTGAACGACAATAATGCGCAATCTTGGCCGATTGCACCAACGTTTTGGTAGGTATGCATGCTACATTAATGCACGTGCCACCAATTTGATTATCTTCAATCATGGCAACTCGTTGTCCATTTTTTGCCAAATCAACAGCAAGAGTTTTACCACCTTTGCCACCACCTAAAATGATTACGTCAAATTCCAAGGCCATTATAAATCCCTTATCGGTCATGATTTAATTTAAAATTAAGCACACGCATGATATAAATACAAGTTTCTAAATGTTCCATTTTCATTTGCCGAAAATTATCCGAAGGTTTATGCCCCTCTTGAATCTCAAAAAAAACTCACTATTTCCCCGAATCTGGCAAAAAATTGTAACGCTTAGGAAGTGAATTTATTCCCTATCCAACTTCATTTTGAAAATTCTGGTAAATCAATATTAATTCGCGAACCAAAAGCCAATCTTAAAGCATTAACAATTGCAAGAATGTCAATTAGCTCTTGAATTATTGCACCGCTTACTGGATTGATAAATCCTCCTGCTGCAACCCCCATCCCAATGATACTAAGCAACATACCTCCAATAGCGCTTTGCGAAGCAATCCTTCGAGTATTTAGGCTAAGATGGATTAATTCATCCACCTTACATAATGTATTTTCCATAATAACCGCCCCCGCCGCTTCAGCTGTTACATTACTGTATTGTCCAAACGCAATTCCGACCGTTGCTGCCGTCAATGCAGGCGCATCATTAATACCATCCCCCATAAAAACAGTTGGCGCTCTTTTAATCTCCTCTCGAACTATAGCCAGTTTTTGTTCTGGACTTTGCGATGCACGAATTTCTTTTATATTTAATAAATTAGCTAAATAGACAACTTCTGACTCACGATCTCCGGAAACCAACATAATTTTTTTAAATTGATGTGATGGGGCTAAATGGCCTAAAAATGATTTACTTTCAATGCGTGGAGCATCATGAAAATGTAACGAGGCAGCATATTGGTTATCAATCAAAACGATACATTCCAGTCCAGGTGCTACGGGCGGTAATAAGTGAATACCCTCAGGACTTACTTCTAAAATTTTTTTTCGGCTAGTAATGAGAATTGTATGGTTCCCAATAATTCCTCGTAACCCCTGTCCGGGTTTTTCAGATACATTTGAAGATTCAAGAAGAGTTATATTTTCTTTTTGTGCGGCATTTAAAACAGCATTTGAAAGAGGATGTTTTGAATAGCGTTCGAGGCTTGCCACATATTTTAAAACCATTTCTTTGGTATAGCCTGGAACCACGCTAATTTCTGTTAAAGCAGGCTTTCCGTAGGTAAGTGTGCCTGTCTTGTCAAAAATGGCAGTTTTGCAAGTAGGTAATTGTTCGAGAACAGTTGGATCTTTGATAACGATAGATTGTCTTGCAGCTCTTGAAATAGCACTAATGATAGTAATGGGGATAGCTATTAATAGCGGGCATGGTGTTGCAATGACTAGCACAGAAAGAAAACGTATTGCATCTCCTGTGAAATACCAAGCTGCTATTGCAAAAACAAGAGCGATAGGCGCAAAGATTGCCCCAATTTGATCCCCTAATCTCCTGATGGAGGGACGTTTTTGCTCTGCTTCCTCTAATACTTTTACAATGGCACAATAGCGTGAATCTGATGTAAGTTTCGTTGTTTTTATAATTAGTAAAGTTTCTCCATTAATTGCGCCTGATAAGACGAAAGCCCCTGGTGTTTTGGAGATTTGATAGGGCTCTCCTGTCAAATAGGATTCATCCATAGATCCATGCCCTTCAATAACAATACCATCTACAGGACAAGTTTCATGTGGATAAATCACAATTAAATCGTCTACCTTAATGTCTAATAATGGAATATCTTCAATATGGCTGTTTATTTTTCGATGAGCAATTGACGGCATACGCGCTACAAGGGAGCGCAAAACGGAAGATGCTTTTCGCATCGCGTAATATTCCAATGTTTGCCCACTGGCAAGCATAAGAATGATTAATGTTGCAGCCAGGTATTGATGTAAAATAACACCAGTTACCAAAGCGATCGCCGCCAATAAATCCGCACCTAAATTTCCTTTAAATAATTTAAATAATATTTGTAGAAATACAGGGATACCACCAATAACTATAACAAACAACAAGGGAATATTAAGCATAGGAATATCGAAAGCAAGCATAATAAGATATATGCCAATTGCAATTAATGCTAATAGTGCAATATATAATTGCCATTTTGACTTTAATGAAATTAAAGATAGGCGCATAAAATATCATTGAATTAATGTGATTAATTTCATCGTAGATGCTTTGCGTTTTTTGTCAAACTTATTGGGTTACATTTAACAGAATAAATGATGAACTATCCCCCTTGCTAAACCGCCAAATTCTGGCACTTCTATTGGTTCAGTCCTTCCCTATTTACCTATGTATAAAAAAATGACAAAGACAAATATATAGCCACCTGCATACATAAATCAATCAAACTTTAAGCACTGATAAAATTGTCTATAATATAATCAATCATGGATGATAATGGACTAATTATAATGACAATTCAACTTCTAATAATCTCTGAAATTGCTATGTCTTATGCACTATATAAATCAAAAAAGACAGGTTAAAAATTTAATTTATTTAAAGAATATTGACACCATTCAAAGAACAAATTTGCAGTATTAGTTCCGAATTTCCCTGATGAGCACATAGGGATCTATAGCCGTATAACTTAAGGTAAATAAAGGAGAGTTGCGTGTTACGTGCCATTGTTGCTCATATTTACCCGCCTTTCGTTTTCTTATTCTGGGTAACTTTCTTTTTGATTCTTACCAAGGTGGTGTTTTTTTATAAACGGCAAACTATGCATATTACGGCAGAGATGCACGGTACACGATTGGTTGTCAGTATCATAGGAGGTCTTTTTAGCATCTTTCTAGGATTTGTTACCTTTATCTCATGGAGTAATTATAAAGAAGCAACTGGTGTGGTTGCACAAGAAGTGACACAAATATATACAACTTGGGAGAATAGCAGAGGATTTCCATCTCCTGTTTTTCAAAATATTGATAAATTACTTAATGCATATATTTTATCGATTCTCAATGATGAATGGTCTGCAATGAAAAAAGGAAACGCATCATCAAAAACCCAAGATGCAAGCAACGCACTCTACTCAGAATTCTTGAAATATCGCCCTTCAGACTCTTATACCCAATCCTTTTATAATAGAGCGATTTCTTCTTTAAATGCAGCAACTGAGGCAAGAAACCAACGTATCAGCATGCTTGATGTCATTATCCCCACAGCATGGTATCTGATGATCTTAATTGGCACATTTACGATTATTTTCGTTTCAATTTTTTTGCTGGAAGGAATTTTTGTGGAGAATTGTATTCACGTAATGCTCTGCATTTTTCTGTCATTTTATCTTACTGCAATCATCGTCTTAAGTAATCCTTTGTCTGGCTTGATTACGATTTCTAATCAACCTTATAAGGCTCTTATATCCAGGATAAATGATCGACTTTAAAAACAGTCAGAGTCTGCCTTTTCTATTTTTTAATTGTCAGAAAAATTAAAAAGATCTGAACCTAAATTATTCCAAATGGGGTCTGGATTAAATAATTTGTCAGAGCTTTGATAAGAAACAAAACAGCATGATACAATATTTCGCCAAACAAGATACCTATTGAGTAAGAAATGATGGTACTACGCGAACCTTCCGCCCAGGATGAAACTGTATTTATTTCTACCATGAAAAATAGCCGTAGTTTTCATCTCCCTTTTATAATTGCGCCTTGTACTTCTGAAGAGTTCCAAACTTATGTGAATAAGAGCAAACAAGAAAGTGAAAAATACTATATTGCATGGGATGATAATCAACAAATTATCGGTGTTTTTAATATTAGCGGCATCATTCGTGGTGCATTTAAAAGTGCTTATTTAGGTTATTATGCCTCTGTAGAGCACCAAGGAAAAGGATTAATGAGTCAGGCACTTAAGCTTGTTCTTAAAGAGATATTCACAACTCTGGATCTTCATCGAATTGAAGTGAATATCCAACCTACAAATACAGCATCGATACAGCTGGCAACAAAAAACGCTTTTATTAAAGAAGGGTTTTCACCCCGCTATTTGAAAATCAATGGCATCTGGCAGGATCATTTTCGTTTTGCTCTAACTTTCGAAGATTGGGAAGCAAATCAGCAGTAGGAGATTAAGTTATAGCTGCAAAGTCAGGCATTAAACAACTACTAGCTGACACGCCTAACTTCATCAAATTTCTTAAGATCCAAAAATCAGCCTAATTAGTCCATCAGCTATGCAAATTTAACTTTTAGTTCTAACGATTTAAAGAGAAAGTAGGCTCTTTATCAGGAAAACCTGTTGGATTCGAATTTGGTTCAGTTTTGTTTTTTTGAAATAAACTCACGGTATGAATAGGCTCATCCTCGTTATCCAAATGGCCCTCATTAGCAGGAGTTCTCAAATTCTTTGCACCCTGAGAAAAAGATGATGGTGTGCTCTCTTTTACGTTCTCATGACGTGTATGTTTATCACGATGCCTGAATGCCTGGATGCCGTTATAAGGAGCCAAAAGTATATTTGCGATAGGGCATACCACAATTCCACCTACACCAACTACAGCACCACCTGCAAGAGCCAGTACTCCAACTTCGAATAGTCCTTTACTAAATAACAATCCTAATGGAATGCATATCCCTCCAACTACAACTCCCCCTGCTAATGCCGTAGCTCCAATTAATGGATCTAAAACCAATCGGGCTGGCAGAGTGACAATTGCTTCGGCATGATTTAATTTACTTTCTCTTTTCAACTCCTTTTTTTCATCTTTATCCCATGTAAATGCCGATTGCAAGCCTTTTCCATACTTACTCATTCCCCTAGAAAATTTTCCCATTTTATTTCCCCATTATTTAATATTTCGTTCCTTGTGTCTTAAATAATAACGGCGGGATAGTAAATAATAAGTACTTAATTTACAAAGGAAATACAGGAATTAAACTTATTCCACTCTGGAATAACTGCTGAGTTATCATCAAGCACCGAAAAGAATGGACCTTTCAACTGGGAAAATATATCCGTGTCTCCCGCTTTTATAAGTAGAGACAAGCTTTTTCTTCCTAACAACAGGCGAGCTTGGGCTTTTAGTTGCAATATACGCACTATACTCAAAATAAGAAGAACCTACTTTATTTACCCGAATAAAATGGCTTCCTTGTTCAGCGCTACTAAGAAATATTTTTACACCAATCCTTTATATGCTTGATAAGGATGGACTAAAAATAAGTGTGTTGGGCTACAGGTTTACCTCACAGTTTCTCAAGGGGATTTCTTGTTCATCAGGTTACCCAAGTTCGGTCTATTTGTACCAAAAATTTTTTGCCAAAAGATATACAAGACAATAGATTCTGGAAATGTAACCTGGAAAGCTATATCGGATTGTTACTTCCCAAGTTACGTGGTAACAACCTTAGATTATTCAGGATAACAACAGCTATCACTTCCACCTGCGATTCCAGCATGGAATAGGAGTGCATTTACTCCAACAATATCCTTTTTTCTCTTTTAAACAGCGATATCCAGAATAAGTATAATAATAATCACCCTCTGGAACCGTTCCCTGAACTGTATAGGTATTAGCCTGAGTATCTACAGCAATAGGCACACTTAACTTTTGGAAACTGGTAATGGTTTTCCTCCAGTCCCTGAGCAGCAATAGAGCGAATAAACTGACGGGGGAAGGGAATCAGGAAATGACAACAAAATTAAAAAACGGGATCCCATAAAAATCCCAAGGAAGAACGGACTCTTAGGCAAAGGTAGAGTCTCAAACAGAGTTATCCGAAGAAAACCTCAAAGAAATTGTGAATTCAAGAAACAAATGCAAATTCCAACTTTATTCCAGGTACATCTTTCAAAAACTTATAGAATAGGAAAAGAATTCAACGTATTTTCCTGTACGTAGTTTTGCAAGCGAATGATTTGATCGCGGGTTAGTTCTAACCTTTCAAGATTAGTAACCGTATGATCCCATAAATGGGATAAATCTTTATCATTAAGAAAGCATCCCAATACGCGCATAGGGCCACCATGAGTGATAATACAGATCTCTTGAGGTTTATCACCATAACTATTGCAAAGTTCCGAGAATGTTTGTAAAACCCTATGTTGGAATTCTTCTAATGTTTCACCGTCAGGAAAACCTGGAAATCCAAGAGGATCATTTTTCCAGAGATTCCATATTTTTTCTGGTTCCCCAGAAAGCTCGTCTACATAAAGTCCCTCTAATTTACCGGCATTAACTTCCTTTAAACCCTCAATAAAAACTGTAGGGGTTTTTATTTGTTTAAACTGCATACCAAACCATGTTTCCGCTGTTTGTATACATCGATGCAGAGGGCTTAAAATTAATAAATCAGGGGTTTTACTAGAATCCAATGTCCTAATAATATCTTGCTTGCCTTTCTCCGATAGTTCAATTTCAGCGTTAGGAGATTGTCCCTGTATTCGCTTTCTAGGCTCATTCCAGAGCGTTTCGGCATGGCGCATAATAACAATTTTCGCATTCCCTCTCCTAAAAGAAGAATCTGGGCTAACAGAGGAAAAAACGCTATGAAATAGGCCTGAACTCAGAGAAGAACTTTTTTGCTCTTCTTTTTTATCAATACATTCCTTTTTTTCTTGCATGCTTTACCCCAGCCCCCACCGAAAGATATATATTTTAAACATATTGTCTTTTAATTGTCAATATGACAACTCAATGAATGCTTTACTATTGTCGGTCAAAGGATTATAATTTATCAAATTAAATAAAATATAAACACTTTAAGCCCAAGCAAATCAAATAATTAAAGGATTCTTATGAAAAGTAAGATAGATTTCCACATGCACGAATATCCAGCCTCTCACTGGTCAATTGACTTTGCTAAGGCAGGCACTTCAATAGCAACTATTACTGTTCGCAATAAATATCATTTTTCAGTAATTCTTAATCCAACTGATTGTCAAGGATATCGCAGCATTATCCGTTACATTAATGAAGATAAATCCAGCATTTCCTCTGCATTTAACCGTATTTATACTCTATCGGAACAACGAGCTCTTAATGATGTGGCAGCTATAATGACGAAAATTTACGAAAAACTGGGAGTTATCGCACAATTTTCTCAGTTAGGGAATAATTCTCATCATTTTAACTCGCAATCTCGAGTCATACATGTAGGCGATGATGAGGAGCCAAGTCTTTTGCATCTTCACATGTGGGGAAGAGGAGATCCTGAAGTAGAATATATTCCTAGAGTACCACTCAGAGGACCTAAACCGGGTTTAATGTTTGATTTAAGGACAAAAGTTACCCCCGATAAGAGGGAATTGGATACATGTATCACTACATTTAAAAATCTATTAGGTGATTATATTAAATCATCGGAATTTATTGATGAATTTGAAAATTCTATAATGGTTTCCTTTGAAGAAACGAATGTAAAAGGAGCTCAAGTTAGGGAAAAAAGATCAGATGCGGGATTTTTTTCTTCGACTATATCACCAAAAACATGTTCAACTGATTCTGTATCTCCCTCTTCAGGACAACCTACACCAAAATTATAAATATGCAAATTCCGAATAGGGGTTAGTTTAACCTCAAAAAGAAGTAGACATTCATAATAAAAGTCTACTTCTTTTTAGGCATTCAGAATAGCCGCAAAATTGTCCTCTTGAATTCGATTTGAGAATTGTTAATCCTGGATAAATATTTTCAAAAGCCAAGAGGTGTCAGCGTGGTTCAATCAATTGGCACTAATACAAATCCCCTGGCTTGAAATAATTGATAAAACAAATATTAGCGAAAAAATTTTGCATGGTTTCTTTAAATAACCTGATGTCCCAATAAAAATAGTTCCATAAAAAATCATTTTATTTTTTAATTGGAAGCCGGGTTAATACTTTATTTGAAGACACGATATTATGTTCTCCTTTTCTGAGATACAATTATCTAAAGAATTTAGTAAACCCTTAAGCGTGGGACGAGCACCAGGATCTTTTTTTAAGCAGCTATCGATTAGAGTTCGCATTTCAATATCTGGCTCCAGCAATATGTCTTCCATAAGTTTACCAAGAGAGTAAACATCCATTGCTGAAGTAGCGAGTACTTGTTTTGGCTTTACTGACCAACACTCTGGTGCGATATGGGAATAATCTTCCTTGAACTCCTCTACTTTCTCTTGGCTTGATTTTTGAAACGCCAAAGGGTCAAGAGAAGTTCCTCTGAGTGCCGAAGAACCACCGTCGATTAAATAGCTCTTTTGCGTACTGGAATCGTAATAAATGTTGTCTGATTTGAGATCAACCATAATAATTCCTTTAGCATGGCAATCTATTAAAGCTTCGATAGCAGAACGAAAAATAAGCTTTTGAAATTCTGGTGTGTCAACTTTAAGCTTTTCATAGGGAACATGGGAAATATAGGGTACAATCAATCTATAATCCTTATTCCTCATAGAGAACAAGTGAGATTGCTTGTCAGGATAAACCGTTTGAAAAAATCTCTGTTTCAATATAGCTTCACCAAAATCTCCAGGCAATGTAACAGGGTTTAGAACAACAACAGATTTTTTAGTTTGAGATTGAAACAACCTGGCCTTAGCGTAACCTCCTACACCAATATCTTCTACGGGAGAATACTCCGTTCCTCCATCACTTTCATATCCTGAATCATATCCTGAATCTGGACTTGATTTAGTTTTGATTTTTCTTTTGGTTTTGTAACGAGGCATAACAATAATCTCCAATTATTGATTGAAAAAACCATCTGGTCCCTGGTCTTTGTATGGTGAATCAAGGTATTCATCACAGTTTAGGTGATTTTGAAATACGCTATAAACACACCTAAGTAAGTGATCTATCACTGTTTAAGAGCTGGCATATTACTGATTAATGATCAACTTTAGAACTTTAAGTTCTTAATCATACCATATGGTCACGCAAAAAAGAAACAATAAAGACAAACATACTGCTTAAATCCTATGCGGGTTGGCAACAAAAATGGGAAGGGTAGATTTGCTGATAAAACTGCCGTCAATTTGGAATCTGACTGTTCTAGGATTATTATTTGCTAATTTGGCCTAACAGATGTTTAAACATCAGTATAGCTGTCAGGCCACTCTTGTTGCTTAACTTTAATACTAAAAGTTAAATTGTCTTTCATTGTTTTGTTTCGAAGAGAGCTCTTCCTTAAATTTTAATAAATCATTTTTCATCTGTTTACTGTAGTCGACTTTTAAGTTATCAACAAAGCTTTGTATTTTTCGAACATATTCTGTATCTTTTTTATGTTGTTTATATGCTAAGTATTCTTCCCCTAATTTAATTGCCTGTTTAGGATCTGTTTTACTTAAGTGTTCAAGTCGATCTGCTACTTTATATATAGGGACAGCAACACTTTCAAAACCCATATCGGACAATACTCTCCACATTGGCCTTTTCTTTGATGTTGCTTTAGGTTCAACAGATTTCTCTACTGAAGGCTTTTCTTTGTTCGCAACTTCCAATGAAGGACTGTCAATGAGTTCCAGGTTAATGGAAGACTTTACATTGAGTCCAACCTCTGAAGTCGTATTATCGAGGAGCTCCTCCACTAATTTAGTCGCAGCGCCGGAGTGAAATAAAACCCCTACGTCGAGTGGCTCTTGAACGCCTGTCTCTATGCTTCTCATTTCCTTAGCATGAGGTAACACTTCTACTGGATCCTGGCCCACGTAGATCATCGTTCCGTGCAATACCTCAAGCGCGCTGTGGTAACCACAACCAACCAGAAATGCACACGCCCCAGCGGCTCGGGCTGAGGAGAAATAGTCTGTTTCCTTTTCAGGGTTTCCTGTATATGCTGAATCAAGACCACGCCCAGCAAGTATATCCCAGGTCCACAGAATTTCAGATGGCGAAGCAGACATATGCCCTGCCAGAGGCTCATCAATGTTGTTCACCCGGGTTTCATGCAGTCGAGCAGATGCCCATTTCGTTGGTACTAGATGCCCTTTTTTCTCAAATCGTCCAAGCAGTTCATCTGCGTCTTTACCGCAGTCGTGTATTCCCGTCCTGGGAATAAGCTCCTCTTCATCAACACGTTTTCTTTCTTTACTTTTTGTCGGACCAACAACGCCTCCACCACCAACATTTCTACCCCGCTGGGCAGAATCATTAACCAGATCTCGATGCTCAGGCCCCATCCCTTCGATTTGGAGTGCATAATCACTGAATGATTCCTTAAGTCTAATCGACACTTTCTCATCACGCACAGTACCTGTGGTAGCACCAGTGGCCGTCATAAATGCCCCCACGTCTCCGAGAAGAGCTATCGTTATTGCGCGCGCATGCCCAATTTCAGGGCCGTCAACGCCCTCGTACACACTAGACAAATGGCTTTCTAGTGTATTTCTGCAGAACTCCGCTAACCCCTTAGGATTATCAATGATCGTTCCTCTGGTTGCTTCGATAAAGAAATCTTGCGGATCCAAGCCTTCAGGGCCAAGAACGCGAGCACACAAGCCAATTATAAGAGAATCACCGTCTTCCTGCTTTGTAAGAAAATCGATGTATCCTAGCAGCCCATGTGCAGCAACACTTAGCTCATCTATTAGTTCTGTAGAGGGCCAATAAAGGCTTGCACGAGCTGATATAGTCTGGCTTAATGCTAGAGATAATGTTTCGCTGTCATCATTGCTGCTCAATATTGCCGGATCGACGTGTTCTCCAACGCGCTCACGTGGCGGAGAACGTCTTGGCGAACGCTTGGTTGGCACATTTTCTAACTTATCATCTCTCATAATTTGCTTCTCCACAGATACATGTTTAGACTTGTGTAGAGTACTCACTAACCTTGTTACCTCCGATTCTGTTACAGATCTCCAAGGCATATTAGTTTTTGTATATCCAGCATTCCATCGCAGATCATTCAACTGAATCTGACCCACACAACAAAATTTATTTGGAATATGCACATGTTTGATGACCAATCTCAAGGAGGAAACCAAGACCAAGAATATTGCTGCAGACAACCACGCTCATCTGATTGGTGCTCTATGTCTCAATATATAAGAAAGCATATTTCCATTTTTATGTACAATTATTGATCGATAAGATATTTATGTCAACAGCAAGGTCTTTTTCATCGCATCTTGACGCTTAAAAAAATGTTCGGAATTGTTTGCAATAACAGTATTCAGCTTATTTGGCTATCTATAGTCTTATAACCAAATGATTTGACTGTAGCTTAACTTTAAACTTTCAAGATTAACCACTAACTGCCCCGGTATAGGGCATTTTCCATATAAATTGATCATGAGCAATACACCACAAATTGTTCCTTGTTAGAACAAGGATGTTTTTTGGATTGCTTTAGCTTGAGCCCATTTATTTTCTATAAAATTAAAATTAGCAAAAGGGAATATTTTCCAGTATATATTAAGTGTATTACAATGCGTGTGATGACATTTTCAATTGATTTAAATGCACTAGAATCTTTGGAAAATCAGCTGCTAAACTCTGTATAAAGTTATCTACTTGATATGAAATCAAAACGGATGACACCGGAACACACGCTCCAGATACTTTTTAGAAATTGGAGTTTTCGATGAAACAAAATGTCTCCCATCTGCCAAGAGAACTCAGCCATATGGTTTCTTGGTCTCTTACTCATTTAGGGAAGGCCATTGCAGAAGTTTATGGAAAAGAAACATACGAAATAATTGAGCAAATTCGAGTGTCTATGCAAGACACCATTGGGAGTAAAGCACTCGAGCTTAGAAAGGCGCTCCTTAGTCTCCAGATTGAGCTTTCCAAGCTTGATAGAAGTCGTCTTTATCAAATTGCGCATGGGTTTTCTCTCATGATGGAACTCATTAATGCCTGTGAAAGTGCTTACCGAATTTCTCGTATCAACCAAAGAAAAGAAAAAATTTATTCTGACAAACCGCAAGGTATTCATTATATTTTAACAGCACACCCAACCGAAGCTCGCACCAATGAATTTTTAATACTTTTCAAAGCAATTCGTGACTATCTGGTCGAGGTGCTTAAATCTCCCTATCTGATGAATGAATCACACCTGGATCAAATGCTTAAAATTTCGCTCCAAATTAACATTTCTCCACATAAAAAGCCCAGCGTAGAAGACGAGGCTCGATACATCTATCAATACGCACTCAATCC
This sequence comes from Legionella longbeachae, assembly GCF_004283175.1. GTDB lineage: Bacteria > Pseudomonadota > Gammaproteobacteria > Legionellales > Legionellaceae > Legionella > Legionella longbeachae. The sequence continues at coordinate 38,704 of NZ_RXNW01000019.1, read as the reverse complement.
ACTCAATATCCAACTTTATCATTCCTTTTACACTAAGGGTGTTCCTATTCAATTACGGACCTGGGTAGGAGGTGATAAAGATGGGCATTCAGGGGTTAATGAAAAAATCATGGTTAAAAGTCTCGAGCTTTCTCGATCTTTTTTTATCACCTACATTCAGGAGTGTTTAAAAGAAGTACTCGAAATTGTTAAATTCTCAACGGGATTAAATGCAAACAAAATTTTGGCAAACCAGATCAATCAGCTTATCAGGAAAACCCAGGACCTTAGGAAAATAAAACCCAGGGATCATGGAAGAGTTTCTGCGTTCAAAAATGAGTTAACTACGATCCAAGCGGACACCCTAAAGTTTTTAAATTTTAAACTCGAACAATTCTCCGTTATTGCCAGCATTTTTCAGCTTTATCCTGCATTGGTCATACCCTTAGAGCTCAGAGAGGATTCAGCCGTTGTAAAAGAAAGTTTAACAAGCATCAAAAAAACCACAATCACCAATATGCTTGAACAAGTTTATTCTATAACCCATGGGACCGATCCCAAAAACTATATACGGGGTTTTATTCTCAGCATGGTTGAATCCGCTGAGGATATAAAAAATGGAATTAAGTTAGTGAAACAAGTGTTTAGAAGCTATGCCTTACCTGTTGTACCCTTATTTGAAAATCAACTTGCGCTCACCAATGCGGATACGATTTTAAATAATTCTATCACTGAAGATATTAAAGAAAAGCATCTTAAGCAATGGGATGGCAGCTATGAAGTCATGCTGGGTTATTCCGATTCCTCTAAAGAAAATGGCGTATTAGCTTCTCGGCTCATGATTGCTAAAAGTTTAAAAAGTATTCAGTCTACATTAGAAAACAAGAATCTTAAGCCCATTTTTTTTCATGGTTCGGGTGGCAGTATTGAGCGTGGCGGTGGGGATATCAAAGAACAAACTGCATCCTGGTCAAAGGAAATAATGTCAAATTATAAAGCGACGATTCAGGGAGAAATGGTTGCACGACTTTTTGGGTCGAGCTCTATACTCAAAAGCCAGATTGACAAACTTCTTGATATCTATTCACAACAAGATAATAAGATAGATAATGACTATCCTGAGGAACTGGTATTATTTGCCACAAAAGTCAGCCAACAATATAAAGCGCTGATAAAGAGTGAATGGTTTTGGGCGGTAATTGAACAAGCATCCCCCTATCATTTTTTGAAGGAACTTAAGATTGGATCTCGCCCAACCAAACGAAAATCAGGCTCGGATCAAAGAAAGCTTCGTGCTATCCCATGGATTCTATGCTGGACTCAAACACGACTCCTTTTCCCAACCTGGTGGGGCCTGGGTTCCTCTTGGCTAGAGCTAAATGATCCTGGAAAAAATAAACTTAAGCTTGTTTACAACGAAAATGCTCTTTTTGCTTCCTTTGTCAAACAATTAGGAGTGACCCTCTCCAAAGTTTATCTCCCTATCTGGGAACAATACCTCTATCAATTGACTGGTTCCAATAAATATCTTAAGCCTTTTCAATCAGAGTTAGAATCAACCATCTTATTCTTCTACCAAATAACAGGTGAAAAGGATTTTTGTTTTCATCAACCCTGGCTAGGAGAAAGTATCCAATTAAGATCAACCATGGTTCATCCTTTGAATCTCATTCAGATTGAGGCCATAAAAAGAAAAGATTTACCTCTTTTAAGAAAAACAGTCACAGGCATCTCTTGTGGTATGTTGACAACAGGATAATAGGAGGCTGAAATATTACATCCTCCTTTCTTAACTAAAACCAATATGGGCTTCAACTTTTAGAAACTATTCGTTCCTTCGTCGAGCAAAATAAGCTGTAGCTAAAACAGCAATAATTAAAATAGGAATAATGATAAGAAATATGTGTGATTCCATCCATGCAATACTTATTGCGAATAGACCAAGTGCTACTCCAATCAAAAGAAAAGTAGGCTCAATATAAATACCTGCTAAAAAAATTGCCTGTGCAAGAAGTGCGAGTACCCCTAATGCACCGATAAATGAGCTTATAATTCCTATATCGACATAAATTGAAATGATATAAACAGAACCCATGAGTCCCAACCAATGCAAAATTTCATGCCAAATGAGAACTGATGTTGGGATTTTCTTCACATGCCTATGATAAAGACTTAATCCTAAAGCAAGCAGCGCAATGATAACTGTAATTATCTGCCAAAATCGCCATGCGCTTGCCGCTTTCATATTAGTCAGGATTAATCCTATAAAAGCGAGCAGTAGGATGATAATTCCGATAATAAATCGCGCATTCCATGGATGTCGTGAGCTCTGATTTTCCATTGATAAATTCCTTTTTACTCTTTACTTACAATATACCAAATCTTTTTTCAATTGCTACCAAGAAACCAAATATATAGTAAAGCCTCAATACCGAAATTCACCTTTTAGAGAAGATAAATAACTTTGAATCGCTTCTGATGTCGTTACATAAGAACGGATAGGAATATCCAGGGGTGTTTGTTGGATAACCTGCAAAAAAGCATATAACGACATATCAATAACCCGACATTTGCCTTGTTGGCGATGAATAATAAATTGCTCAATCGCTTGTAAATCATTAATGCCTTTTTGATAAATTTTATGAATACCATGAATATTAACGACTATTAAATCATTCCTTTTAAAAATCAAGTTATCCCGGTGGATATCTGTTGTCGATTGACGAGCAAGCATGTATGCAGGCGGGTACATGACGAATTATCCATAAATGTCGATTAAAAAATTTGAAACTTGCTATATCCCCATAAAGAGAAGCAACCTGGTTCATAAAACAAATAGGCGCTTTGTGAAAATACGAAATCGCCTTTAATGGTAACCATCGTGGTTTAAATGAAACCTCTTTTAACATGCCTCAATCTCAATCCATTTTGGTTTGTCAACATAACAGTAAATGAGAAGTAATAAAACCTCTATCCTGTTATTATGGGGAGCTTGTCTGGCAGGTTTAACTTGGAGGAATAACTGGATGATATTCGTTAAGTTAGAATCTTAAAAAATACACCGCATTTTGCAAAAAACAGGTGCTGCACGTTATTAAAGCTCGCGAGAATCGATTGTTCCTTCCCAGAATCCATTACCCCATCTTGAGAGAAAGAATGTAATAATGATTTGCAAATACTAAAGGATTTATTAAATTGTTGCCGTTTCTCAAAAATATCTTTTCTCGTGCAAACCAAGAAATAATCCTCTTGAGCATTTTTCGGTGAATACATTTGGACCAGCTCTTTTAAATCATCCATATTCCTTTTGAATTGCATATATTTATCATGAGTAAGGCTATTAATTTCACTATCTTGACTCTGCTTAAAAATTTCATCGATAAAATGTAATCCCGCGACTTCTGTAAGAAGAAGTTGGCCACTGATTTTTAAAATATAACATTTTTTTAGTAAACTCTCTGTGTGTTCTATGTGGGCATTAATTAGTTCAAACTGCTCATTAGAAACACCGTGTATCATCTGCATTAGTTTTTTTTTTCTATCATTCAATTTATTAGCGACAACTCGAAGTATTGCATCATTGGCTTTTAAAACATCTTTTTTAAATAGCTTCAACTCTGCATGGCCATTTTCACCAGCTACAAAGAGTTCTAAATCAATTTCATAAGTTCGAAGGGAGCCATTATCAGGGATTACTTCATAGTAATTTATCATGTGTTCCTGAATTAACATCATTCTCCATTCTGATTCCACATCACCATTTTCAACTAAATAAGCAGCAATTGCATCCAGGGTTTCCAATACTTTTTTTCTTTGGGAGCGCAAAATGTTTTTATGCTGTTCTGAAAAAGTGGTCACATTTAATTTCATAACATAATATGACATTGAGATTTTAATTAATTATAGGCAATTTTTTGCCCCATAGATAAAATCAATAATCTCTTAAGTCAGCGTAAGAAGGTTTTATTAAGACCTCCTTACGTGGAAATGATTCATTGAGTTTTAAGTTTTAAGATAAATCTAAACGTCCTAAGTTAAACTCATCAAATGGATTATCAGATGAAATAGAAAGTAAAATTAACATTTAATGCAGCATTAAATGACCCTCATAAAAATACATCACTTAATATAAACTGTGAAGGCACACCAGCGAGAAAAATCTGCTTTTTCAATTTGTTGGTTGTCTCTTTAGGCCCACAAACATAGACACGCGTTGTTTTCGAAGCATTTAAATGTATCAACGCTCGTTTTTCTACGGATGCTTCTGGATAACCCCCATGACTTTGAAGCACGCAAGGGTCATAGACAAAAGAGCTAAATACCGCTGATAACATTTCCAGCTCTTCACGGTAGTATATATCCTCATCTATAAGGCCACCATGTACTAATGTAATTAACCCCTGGTGGTTTTGACTTAATGCGCTTTTGATAATTCCAATAAGTGGCGCAAGTCCTGTTCCTGTTCCTGCCAATAGGATATCAAAAGCCAGTTGCTCTGGATTATAATAAAAACAACGGCCAAAAGGTCCCCTAAGTTTGACTTCGATATGTTTTGTTGCCTTATTCAGTAGCCATTGTCCCATACTACCATTAGGATAAATTTTAACGTGTAGCTCAATAAATCCTTCTTGTATAGGTATATTGGCGATTGAATAACTACGCATGATGCCTTCAGGATTAATCAGACTAAGATATTGGCCTGGGATCCACCCCTCCAGATTCTCTACGCAAAGCTTGACTTGCATTACATTATGGTTAAGTAGTTTAAGATCTATTATTTTTGCATCTACTTCACACTCCGCACTTTCAGGTGCTACCACCTGAAGTGCTGCTTCTGGTTTTGCAAGACATGCTAGAAAATAACCTTGCGATTTAAGTGTCTCCGGTAATCCCTCTTGCCAGGAGGGATGAATTACACCATCTTTGGCTTTAATCAAACATGATTGGCAAATACCAGCCTGACAGGAGTTAGGATAATCCACACCATGGCGTAAAAGGCACTGCAACACATTTTCCTGAGGAGCCAAGCGAAACGATTGATTATTAAAGTCGATGCTACTCATGCGCGCCCCAATACTTGATCCCGTACGCTATTTGCAATAGCGGCCACTTGTTCGATATCTTCTGCTCCAACCCCTAATTCATTAAGCGTTGCGCCTAGATGTTCGATGACAATATCTACATGTGTGTCATTCAATCCACGTTTGAGTAGATGGGCGTGTCCCTCACGCATATTTTTTCCACTGTAGTTGTTCGGACCTCCGAATACTAAAGTTAAAAAACCTTTCTGCTTTAGTATTTGTTGTTCCATATCAATATCATCAAAAAAATGGCTTACCCGTTCATCCGTCAACATTTTGCGATAGAAAATGTCAACTGCACTATTAACTGCTTCTTGACCACCAAGACGCTCATATAATGATTTATGCATGGTTCCCCCTTAAAGATGCATTTGCAATACATCTTATAAAAAGAAATAATCAGAGTCAACTAACTATTAGGAATTAATAATGCAACTCACACAATTTACTGATTACTCCTTGCGCGCTTTGATTTATATCACTTTGAGAAAAGAATCATGCACGATTAAAGATATTACTGATGCTTACACTATATCGAATAATCATATGGTTAAGATAATTCATAACTTAGCCAAACTTGGGCTGATTAAAACCAGTCGTGGAAAAGGAGGTGGTATCTTAATAGCAGTTCAACCCGAAACAATTAATTTGGGCAAACTGATTGCTCAACTAGAGCCTCATTTTGATTTAGTACCTTGTTTTAATAAAGAAAAAGCAAACTGCTGTATTGCCCCTGTATGCCGATTAAAAGGTATTTTACATGAAGCCCAGACTGCGTTTATGAAGGTTTTAGAGCGTTATACCCTGGCTGACGTTTTACATAATCCAAAGGAACTATCTGTATTATTGAATATGAAACAAATTAATAACCAATAGCATAATACCCTTGTAGGAGTATAAATAGGTGGATCACTTTTTCATCAGGATAAATGGTATTGGCCTGGCTAACATTTTTCTAAAACCAATTTTTGGGTATGCTTATCGGGTTTTCTGGAGAATATAGCGCAAACAAACACGATTAAACTGAAAAATAATAAATATACTAAATCCCAATAACTAGCCAGGATATGTTTGCCTCCAAAATTACCAAGATAAGAGAAAAGACTAAGTCCCAAAAGATATAGTATAAGCCAAAGTGCATGTTTGCCATCAAGATCTTGGTGCGTTTTTTTTATAAAACAATAAAGAAAAGAAGCAGCTAACCCTAAAATTGTGATCACCAATAATTTGCGGATACTATGAAAACCAGCCCAATAAACACCAACCGTACAAACATAAAACCCAATAAAAGCAATCATGTTACACCCTTGCAAACGAAAAGACCTTTTATAAGCAGGCAATTGTTTACGTAAACAAACAACTCCTATGGGGCCTATGGAATAGCTAATCATCAGTATTGACACAAGAAAAGAAGACATTTCCTGCCATCCATGCAACACAAACGACATTGAAGCAGCAAGTAAAAAATTCACGCCCAAACTAACCCATGGCACTTGATACTTATTACATTTGGCCAAAAGTCTCGGGGTGGAAACCACTGAACCCATACTGCTTAACATATGAGCTGCTGTTGTTGAATACACTAAACCAGTTGAATAGGGAGATATAAAAGCATCGACATATAATAAAATACTCAACCAAACCATTCCCACTAATGCAGCCAAAGCTGCAAATGGGCCTGCGTCACCAGTAAACGATAAATTCACCCAGCCTTTTTCAAGCGCTTGTGCGCTCACACTCCCAATAAAGGACCATTGTAACCCTGTGTAAAGTAAAGTGACGAATAATAATGAACCACCCAAAATCAGGGGGATAGATTGTCCTGGTTTTTCGAGCTCTCCCATCATAATAATCACTTGCCTAAATCCCAATAAAGAGAATAGTACGCCCCCACTCGACATTGCCGCCATTATGCCCTGCCAACCATAAGGCATGAAGCCGCCGTATTGAAAAAAATTATTGGCGTGGTAACCCATAGTGATTAAGCTTATGATGGTAAGCGTTGGAATTATTATCTTCCAAACAGTAAATGCTGCATTAATACGGGCAAAAAAACCAATACCAAAATAATTAAAAAAAACAAAACTCATTAATACAACCAGGGACGACAAATAACCCAAAGGAGTATTTTTATAGTAAATACCCTTATGGGTTACCAGGCCTGGTATGTAATTACTAGCGTATTGAAGAACGCCTTGAGTTTCAATTACAGGCAAAATAGCCAAAGAAAACCAGGCCATGCTGCTCATGATAATCCCAGTTAAACGCCCATGAGTATATAAAGGCAAACAAGCCAGGCTATCGGATTGCGGAAACATTGTACCTAATTCCGCGTAGGTTAATGCTACAAACAGGAGTAAAAAACCCGCCAATGGCCAGGCTATAACTGCGGCAGGACCGGCAAAATGTGCCGAATATAAAGCACCAAACAGCCAACCTGACCCTATCATACTGGTAATTGAAATCCACAGTAAACTCAAAGCACTTAAATTTTTATTCATCTATTCTTCGCACATCCCTATGATCTTGATACACGGTGAACCACTTAAGTAGCCAAGTGAAACTATCATTTTGAATTGGATTTTTTTAACTTCATTGCTGTTACCCCAGCAAAATAAATTACCTGTTGCATCGATTTGCAATGATCCCTCCTCGTTCATCAATGCAACCATTTTTTCGTTTAATGCATGCCTACAGATTTACCCTGCACACGGGGTGTCTTGCTCTTTCCTGTGCGCCCTTCTAATTCATTGATTACTTCCTCTACTGAAGCAATGAAGTGACGAGCCATCATAGAGCTCATATTTTCTTTAATAACCACCCGTAATGCTTCAATTTCATCTGCCGCTTCTGGCAAAGTGTATGCAGGGACTATCCAGCCATATTCTCGCAATTTTTTAGAAATCTCAAAAACCGAATAAGTTGTATTATCTTTGAGGGCAACAGTTACGACTGGTGCCATACGCCGATCACCTAGTAAAGCAAATTTGCCAGTAGCGATTAATCCTTTAGCAACTAGATCACTAACAGCTAACATATTGCTGATAATTTTTTTATATCCATTTTTTCCAAGTCTTAGAAAATTATAATACTGGGCTATGACCATCGAACTGCTCCTTGAAAAATTAAGCGTATACGTTGGCATTTGGCCGCCCAAATAATTTACTTCAAAAATCAAGTCCTTGGGTACTACCGCTTCATCCCTAAAAATCAGCCATCCTACACTTGGATAGACTAAGCCAAATTTATGGCCAGAAAGATTAATTGACTTAACTTGTTCAAGGCAAAAATCCCATTTAATGGCATTATCATAAAACATGGAAATAAACCCACCGCTGGCGCCATCAACATGTAAAGGAACGTCCCAGCCCTTTTCTTTTTTTACTTGAATAAGTAAATCATTAATTTCTTCGATTTCATCGTACTCACCAGTAAAAGTGCTCCCTAAAACAGCCGCAATACAAATGGTATTCTCATCAATCAGTGGCGCAACATCATCAGCACTAATCGTAAATTTATTTTTTTTAAGAGGAATAATACGTGCTTCGACATCAAAATATCGAGCAAATTTGTCCCAGCAAACTTGTACATTTGCACCCATAACGATATTGGGTTTGCTACTATCAAGATTTTGCATCTTACGCATATTGCGCCAGCTAAATTTATGAGCAAGGCCTGCAAGCATGATTGCTTCAGAAGAACCGACTGTAGCAGTGCCAACATAGTTACATCCCTCAGGAATGTTTAGTAAATCAGCAAGAATATGTACACATCGTTGGTGGATTTCTTGCACTCGTGGATACTCTTCATAATTAATAAAATTTTTATTAATGCTTTTGTTAATTAACTCTTCTGCTTCAGGCTCCATCCACGTGGTAACAAAACTCGCCAAATTTAAAATAGGTGTGGCTTCCAGACTTAACTCATCTTCAATAAGTTGCTTGGCCACAGCAGGTAACATGCCATATTCATTACAGGTTGCTACAGAAAAATCATCTAAATCGTAACGGCTTGCATAGACAGAGGTTGAGTGGGTACTCGCATTTGATTTTTTTTGATCCTTTTTAACAATCATAATACCACTCCTTATTTAGGTATTAACATTTCTATTCCACGCCAGATAATCTGAAGTCCAATACAAATATTCAGGAAGGCAGCTAAACTCATCACCACATTTTTGCCTGCATCTTTTAATTTATCAAAAATATAATAAGAATAACGATAGCAAAAAAATACACTAAGACCAATGAGTATGATACCAATGGAGTATCCTAACATGGCCAAAAATTTGCTTTCCCAGACATTTTGAGCACCATGTGCCCCCAAAGCGATTGTAATCGCGATGCAAGTAGGACCCGCAGTTACCGGCAAAGTTAAAGGATAAAACGCTCTGGGATCTTCTATACTTTTTAATTGACTTATTTTTTTGCCCTGACTTGCGGATGAAGACAACCCTGTAGATTCATCGTGTGGCTTATACAGCATTTGCCAACCTACTTGCGTCAGTAACAATCCGCCACTGATTAGCACTATAGGTACAGTGATACCAAATATCGATAATATCAATGAGCCTACCACAAGAACAAGCAACAACATAACGACAGTATATATTGAAATTTTAATGGCCAAAGCATTAATTTGTTGTCTTGAGGACCCTTTTACTAAAGTAAGAAAAACAATAGAGGCTCCCACAGGGTTTACAATAGGAAAAAGTGCAGCAAAAGAAAAGAAAATTGCCTGTATTAACACCATCATAAGCAATGACTCCTTGTCATTATTCTATCCTTAATTAACAAGTCCCCTAAATAGTCCCTGCTATTTTCGTGACTTCCGTATAATGCTGTTTATGCTCTTCATTTATCGAACATTCATGTGATATGATATTGGTTCTTCAGGCATGACTTCCAATACTTTTTTGAGTAGAGCGATTTTACTGTCACTAAGTCTTTGGCTGATTATGTCATTTGAGGGCATTAAATCAGTTAATTCCAATTCTTGAATTGGTAATATCTGACAAAGCTCCTGGCATTTTTTATCTGATAAGTATTCCATAAGCGCGACTACCTCATCCAATGTTGGCCTCATATCGATTATATTTTCTTTAACAGCATGATAGATGATTTTTTGGTGTTCATATGTAGGAAGTGTTTTCATGAGCAAAAGTACATCCGCCATTGTTGTAATTTTGTTATTTATCTCAAGTACCTCTTTTAACTGCTTTGGAGTTAAAAATGAAGCCATATTTGCTAAATCAGTCGCATTGGTTATAAATCCTCCCAGAGATTTCTTTTCTTGTTCAAAAACTACCGTACGTTGTCTTACAGAGCTATGAAATAATTTTTGTGATAACTCTTGGGCGTTCGTTACAACACCATCAACAACGGGTTGATCTGCAGCGAGTAAATTTGCAGAAAAAGTTTCACTTTCATCGATAAATTTTATTAAGTGTGGATGCATTAAAGGATTTTCAGTTAATAACATTGAGGTTAATTCTTTTAATTTATCATGAACCTTACCGGGTATATCTCGTTTTGCAAGGCTGATATTTGATTGTATAGATTGTGCAAAAAACTCCTTCTCTTTCAAGCTTGGGTTTTCTAATTTATAAAAGTTAGCAATGAGTCTGTATATATTTTTTTCTAATTCAGCGATTGTTTGTTTGTTATGTGGTTTTAAAGTACTTTGCTCTTTACTGTATTGAACAATACTATCAAACTCAACAATAAATTCGCGCAAGCCTTTAGCTTTATCTGTATTTTTTAAAACAGCTTTCGATAAAATCTCAAAAGTTGTCTCATCCATAGTTGCATGATGTAATGCTAAAAGCGCCTGACCCCATTTAAATTTGCCCCCGTCATCTATAGGGCAAAAAATTTCTGGATCATATTGGCTTTTCAAACTTCGCAGAACGCTCATTTTATAGGAGGGTAAATATTCTGCCCTGCCTACAACGCCAAAATGAAATTTTTGTTGTTCAACTTTGGGGATTACATAATCGCGGTCATCATTTTCTCTCCAAACAAGACTAGTCGTAGTTAAACCTCTATTATATAAAAAACTTGAAGTATATGTTGTTGCCCTGCGATTAAATTCGACATGCATTTTTTTGGGAACCATAAAAATATGACTATCAGTAGTTACATTAAACTTAGGTGCCATTTGCCTGAACCACTTATTTTCCCAACCTTGATTATGTTTCGAATAAGTGCCAAGCAGTATTTCTCCTCTTGCAATATTTCTACAATGACTCAAATCAAAATTTTTGGCATATAGAGAATCTTGTTTATACGTATTTTCACGAGAATTACCAGGAACTGGATCTTCCGCTAAAAGCGACATAGGAGTATCTAAATCATCGAGCGCCCGAGCCGTTGCAAAAGTAGCCACCGCGCCACGGCTGAAACCATTTAAAGTAATGTCATCTACTTCTTCTACATCCATTAACCCTTCTTTGGGTTCAATAATGATCGAACTACCGAATTCCCTTTTTAAATCAGCAAGATTCAATGTAACAACATCATCTCTAGAAAAAGCGTGACGCACCTTATTTGCAACAACATCGAGATTTGGATCTAAATAGCCCTTTAGTTTTGAATGGCCTCCAATATGTTTATCCTGACAACCATTAAAGTACACCCGAATCACATCATCATTAAATGATTCACCGGTATCTTCTGTTCTACCTTCAGTGAAATCGCGAATCATTTGCGCATTAACTCCTGTACCACCAAATACAAAAAGAACTTTTTTAGCCATATGGTACCCCACGTATTCCCAATGAACACAAATTGATCTACAATATCAATTATAGAACATAATTAAAGGTGCTGAGATGCCTGGATCAAATAAGTCAATTACAGTAAATAAAGATAGCGAATTTTTTATGACTATTGCAAAAGAAGGAGTGCATAGTTTTATTATGTTGGGTGTCATGGTCGATAATAAACCTCAACTTTTAGCCAGAGTAGGAAAAGGAAACCTTATAGATCCAAGCTTTGGTACAAGTTGCAGTAAAAGTTTCACCATGTTTGGGAAAGCGGTAGCTACCCGTACTGAAGCTTCATTAATGGATGAAGGTATTAGCGATGATGAAGATGCTACGTCAGATATTAGTTATCAATCCTATTCGATCACCTACGAACAATATTTAGAGTTTTTGGCGCTCACAAAAAACATCCATGAGGAGCAACTTGAGCACTATAAAGAAAGAGAGGTGCCTAACGTAGCATATAGGGAATTGACTTATCCTCAAAGAGGCGTGTACAAGCTAAGAGATGGGATCAAATGTTATATTCCCACTCAAGACGAAGCAGGAAAAATAACGTTCCAATATGAGTCAATTAAAAATTTTGAACCTCAGATAGTTAACGATAACCAACCATTGCAGCAAGAAATAATTAGTGGCGCCAAAGAAATTAAAGCGTCTAACACTTGTCGCACTACAGCACGCGCTCTTCTAAATTATACCTTGCACTATTCACCAGATGTCCCTGCTTTGTTTGCCATTGGACTTGATTACAAAACAAAGCTGATTGGTGGAACACCAACAGCAAATACATTTTATGTTCTGCCACAACCACCCAATTGTTTTGAGGTAAATCCAACTCAAATGAAAGTCCTTAAAGAACTCTATAAAAAACTTGAGAATTTGCCTAAAACTAATCCCGCATCTGACACTACAAGAAAGAAGTTTGATGAATTAAAACATCTTTATAAAGAAATAGCAGGCGAACCTCAATTGGGTCTCGCTAATCTTTTAGACAAAATCACTTTACATCGTGTTGCACATAACACATTGTTTGATGAACGTAGAGGCCAAAGTATTATCAGCAAATTTGCTGAAATGTTGGGAATCAAAACAGGAACGCAACAAGCCTATGACCGAATGGAAAAGGCAGTGAAACAAGAAATCGAACGTGTAAATAAAAAGGAAATGAAACAAGGTAAAGGCGTCGATAAAGATGGGTTTCAATCCGATGAACATCGACCTCCTCACGCAACAACAGTCTTTCATAAAAATTGATAGACACTATCGGCCTTAACACCAAAGGCTGTGCCTATTACTGACTTTCTCTGATAGTGCGACATGCTTTTAAAAGCGAACGCACTATCACAAATACCCCATTATTTTCCCTTATACTCAACTTAGAGATTTGCCATAACAGGGACAAAGTTAGGAAGATTGGGTGAGCCTACTCCAACTGCATCATTCCAAAATTGACTTTCTGGCGCAATGGTTAGTGCAGAATCCCAACCCCAAATATCCAAATCTCCTTGTTTATTCGGTAAGACAAAAGCGGTTGAAGGCGCTGTTGGATAAGTCGATGGATCAGGAGCAGTTGCCCCATCAATCACTTTAACCGGAGGCACTATGGGATTTAGTGCGCGTTTGAACCGTAATATAGTATTCAGTTGATATAAATAAGGTGCTGTATGCCCAATACGTGGTTTATTTAATAATGCACGGGCTTGATTGACTAAAAGCATCGTAGCAGAATATAAAGGGCAAGCTAAACTCGTACCACCATCTTGCAAATAAGCACCATCCAGTACGATATTTAGACCCGTGCCTGGATCACCCAACATGGATACATCAGGCACCGCGCGGCAAGGTTGATTAGCCCCTGTCCCACAAACAGTATTTATTGCATCATTTATATACCCATAACCGCCAGCATAAAACGACTTTATAGTGCGTTGCCAAGTGGGGGCTTGATAAAATTGGCTAAGTCCTCCTGTAGTACCTGAAACAAATCCGTTCCTCTTCACATCATAAGTACCCCAAACATTTTCAAAAGCATAATTGTAAAAGGTATCTACAAATACGGAAGTTGCACCTACAGCCGTAACGTAAGGGGAGCTTGCTGGATAATTCACTGATTTTGCGTCACCTTTATTTTGACATTTTATTTTCCCATCTGCACCTTTACGAGGGCTGGTATACGTGTTATCCCCACAATCTCCGGATGAAAATTGCACGCTGATTCCAAATGCAGCGGCAGTTTGTAACGATTGTTCCATTGATGTATTGGGATCGGCGTTAGCTGACTCAGGGCTTGTCCAGCTGTTAGAAATCACGTATGCGTTAGAAAATCCAGCAATAGTGAAGTTATGGGAAGTTAAATAACCAATCACATTTTGCAAGGCTACTGCTTGATTATTATCATCCGTAACAATTAACACCGTATTATTTTCTGGGGCTAAGGTGTGAGAAGATTCAATATCCAGGGCAATTTCCCCAGTAAAACCATATTCTCCCGGTCTGGTTGGTGTGCATAAGGTAGTGTATGGTGTGAAATTTTGATTAAGCATCGCAAAATTTCGTGATGGACCAGTGGTAAAAAACGGCTTTATCCCATTCACACTAAAATATTGGTTCGCATCACTCAAAATTTGTTGCGGTTGGGTTGCACCGCACCCATCAACGATGATTAATGTTTGCCCTTTCCCATCCAGATGGGTACCATTTACTGGAGGGATATTATTGATGTTATAGGTGTATTGTAACTGCTCCCCAGAAAACCCATGCACCGAAGTTGTAGTTGGAATGGCGTTGGGCATTAATGCATCCCAAAAGAATGTTTCATCATGAGAAGCGACATTCCCCGGGCTTGACACATTGTTAGGATAATAAAGTGGAATATTGTTTAAACCAGTAATATCAACAACGTATTGAGCCATTTCAGCTTGCAACGAAGCCTTACTTGTACTGGCATAAACGATGTCATGCTCATAAAGGTAATAGTTTATACTTGTGTGCAAAGTATTTTCAATTTGCTGTACTGAAGCAGTTACATGCACGCTGTGGTTGACAATATCTGCTTGCATGCCTTGAGCAATGAAATATTCTTGCAGGGTATGCTCTACTTCTTCAGTCGGTGCATAGTGCGCTTCGAAAAGATCCTGAGTCAAGTAGTGCTGGTAGTTAGGGCTCTTGGGATCATAAATTCCTTCTACTAATTTATCTAATTGAGCTTTATTTCTTAGTTTTAACCATACAATAAATTTTAATTTTTTATGGGCTTCAACTGGTTTTATAAAGATTGCTTTTTCTATTAAAGCAGATCCCGGGCTGGGCAAACTTACAAGTATGTTGGATTTTCCTGCGTAGGAATTAGCTACCATTAGACAAAAAGGTACTAAAGCCAACGAGAGTGATTTTAGCTTTAACATGAATTATCTCCCTATAAACTTAGTTTACGCCCAGTAAGAAAACGCTATTAATCTTCGTATCTGTTATAAATCCATATAAATCGCCGGTCATTAATGAGTAAACAAAACCATCTTGCGTACCCGCTAACATTGAAGTGCCATCAGTACTCACAAAGAAGCTGTAAACTGCCTGATCCATAAAAGGGCTCCAAGGACCATTTGTGGTTAAATCATAGGTATAAACGTACTCACGTGGCCCCCTACCCTGACTGTCTGGCGGTATTTGAATAGGCGCGGTATTGGCATAGAGTAAGGCATTAATCACAAAAATATTCCGTATGGCCTTAACATCCATGGGGCCAGGAATTTTTGTCCAACTACCACCGTTAACAGGTGAATAATAGACATGCCCCTCATTACTGTCTGTACTTCCTATATAAATTGTTTTATTTGTGACATAAATACCATTAACAGCAGTTACAGCGTTGGGTAAAGGACGATTGGTCCACGATTTCCTATCGTCCTTGGAATAGAATAAACTGCCATTCTTCGTACCCGCATAGATCGTTTTTTGAGTAGGTTCAGTAGTTACAAAAACGCTCAATACCTCAGAGTTATCTGGAGACTTGCCTTGATCCCAGTTCCCGCTACTATTGCTATAACGATAAACGTGATGGTCTGCACTACCTGCGTATATATCTGTATTAGTTGCATAAATACTGTTAACCGCATACCCAGGTGCTGGAATAGCACCAGTCCAGGTAAGACCATTATCAATGGAGGAATACACCTGGCCATTCTCTGCACCACCCAATATAGTCGCTGCCTGATTAAATGTAACTTCAATGGTATGATTCGCAGTAATAGTGTTTAGACTAAAATTTAAACCGCCCCATTGAGCTGGATTACCGTCCACATACCATTGATAAACTTGATAACCACTATTAGGTGTCGCCGTAAAAAGCAAGTTACTGTTTGCAACGGCGATTTGCGGTTTTGCCGGCGAAATTATCCCATTTGCTCCTGCACTTGGAGTAATTACAAAGCGGGCATTGCGCACTGTAATATCTAATGGATTACCCGGTTGATAGCATTGCAAGGAGCTGCCCTGGTCACACACGGCAGGACCACCTTTAATATTACCAACAAGATGGCGAGCCTCCACAAACAAAGTGAGTGCACAAGATTGTTGATAAGCCAATGTAAAGGGATTTGAGCAGTTTCCTGGCGTTGTCATTTGAGTAACTCCAGGGATGGAGTTCATAATTAAAGTTTTTGTTTTCTTTGATTGGTTTGTTACTGTATATTGCACATAAGCATATCCAGACTGGGTCAGAGATACATTAGGGGGGAAAGCAGGATTGGGTGTGAATGTCCACATAGGAGTTCCCGCTTGAGAAATACTGTTCATAATTAAAACTGCTGCACAAAGAAAGAAGCGCAGGATGATGCCTTGCCATTTAATTTGCATTATCAAGTCCTTTTGTTAAACATTGTTAATTTTGGATGCTTAATACTATTCCTGGGGGATTTTATTGTTCGTGCTTTCCGCTGCTATTTTGAAAAAAAAGCAAGTTAATTTTGGCAAGTATACAGAGATATAATCTCAGCAACAAGACGCGATGAAGATGGGTGTCATTACACTAGCGTGAAAAAATTAATGTAAAAATAGTACACATAATAAAGAAACGGAAACTTGAACTTCTTTTGAGTTGCAGATTGTAGGTTGGGAATAAAGATAAATAGATAGGGATTTCAAAAACAAAGTAATTGAATCGTTATTCAATATAATCTAAGTTTTAGAGGAGTTAGATCTATCGTGAATCAATATCGTATTTTAATCCAGGCACCTGATCGAGCCGGTCTTGTGTACAAAGCCGCCAAGATATTTTACGAACATGGGCTAAATATCATTTCTAACAATGAATTTGTAGATAATACAAATCATCAGTTTTTTATGCGTACCGTAGTGGCTGGTGAAATAGATGTATCACTTCTATACAACCAATTAATAGACCAAATGCCTCAAAATACCCTGGTTGTCATTAAACCTCCTCATAAAAAAAATATTGTCCTTATGGCTACAAAAGAAGCCCATGTTTTAGGTGACATTTTAATTCGTTATCAAGAAGGGCTTCTTGATGCCAATATTCTTGGTATTTTATCAAACCATAATGTTTTATTTCCATTATGTAGTCATTTTAATATTCCTTATTATCATATAAGTGCTGACAATCTCTCCAGAGAAGAACACGAAGCCCAAATTATCAGTATTCTGAACCAGTTTGATTCCATTGATTATATTGTGTTAGCTAAATACATGCGTATTCTGACACCCAATTTTACACAACAATATCAAGGAAAAATAATCAATATCCATCATTCATTCTTGCCCGCTTTTATAGGAGCCAATCCTTACAAACAGGCTTATGATCGGGGTGTCAAGATTATTGGAGCCACTGCCCATTTCGTCAATGAAAATCTGGATGAAGGGCCTATCATTGAGCAAGATGTAATTCATGTTGATCATGCTTATGACTGGCAAAGCATGCAACAATATGGCAGAGATGTTGAAAAAGTAGTTTTAGCTCGGGCCTTAAAGCTTGCTTTAGAAGATCGAATATTTGTGTATGGCAATAAAACCGTTATCTTTTAAATATAATGGAGATCCCCCCACAGTAGAGAATACACTGTATTAAGAAAAAAACGTGCTGCTCAATGTCCCACAGGTTGTTGGCGGGAGCCATTTGATGCAGACACAATAATCAATTAGAAATGGATTTCCACTTTCGCGAAAATGAAAAAAACTTAGGTCAATGGATCTACGCCTCAGCTAATAAATTCTAATCGCGATAAGATCATCAATTCTTGAAATTATCACGGGGCTAAGAACCCCAAATTTTTTTAATTACTCGAGAAATAGGCCCATTGATAAAACGTTTATTTGTTAGCCGGTTATTGGCGGTACGGTGATATTTGCTGATTCCCACATCATCAATCACATCCATAATGATATGTATACGATCCTCATTGCCATGGTTGTATGCTTTGTGTAAACAATTTACCGCAACAAGATAACAAAAACCGTCGGCTGGCATGTGAAAGGCACCTTCTTCAGTTTCGAATTTACACGCAGGATTCGTGATCACAGGAATATGCAACCGGACTTTATAGGAATTTTCCCATGTATCGCGATGCCAAATTGTAGTTCCGTGTGGCGAAATCCGTGTCCATCGAGCATGATGAGGTTGTAGTCCCAATTGGTAAATAGTATCGATAATCTCAGCGATGTATTCAGTACCTACTTGAGTAGGATTAATATGCATCTTTGGCCACGTATAACCTATTTCACGATTGGCTCTTTCATAATCAAATTTATATTCGCCACTAACCTGATCGACAATGTAGAAACGCTCTTCTGTTTGTTGAAAACCATCTCGATAATCACCACTTGTACTAAGAATACTCCAACCACCAAACATTTCATTTTGTTGGACGGGTTCCAGATGCTTGACGTATTTATTAAAATAATTTTGAATGCGCTCAATATCAAACTTGATGTTCAATTTTTCTGCAATCATTAGAATAATTCCTCTCGTTGAATACTACCAAGATATATTGAATTCTCATATCCAGTGAGCTCTTTTTGGGTGTTGTCACTTACTCAAGCTGATATTTTATGATTCACCTCTAAAAACATAACGATCTTATCTAATTATTTTACTAAATGTTTTACAGAATCGCTATTTTTGCAATATAAAATCAATTTTGCCTATAAATAGGAAGGTCAAAAAGCATGGCCAGGAAACGATGCTCAAATAGTCACTGAAAATAGGGACCATATGGATAAATTCGGCAGAGTTGACATGATTCGCCAAGGTAGCGAAAAGAAGGTAAGCTCAAGGAGCTTACCTCATATTTTGAGTGCTAGGGCGATGGAAGCCTCATAGGAACAATCGCAAAATTACTCGATTGAGAACCGCCTACACTATTAAAATCACCGCCTATGTAGACAGTGCTATCACTTAATGCAATTGCATAACCAATACCGGGTAAAAGAAGATTGGCAGTCCATGAAGTAGCGCTGCCAGTGCTATTCGTGTCAGCATTTAACGCAGCAATACCTGAACGACTTTTTGAACCAATATTGGAAAAGGCCCCCGCTGCATAAAGTGTATTATCACTTAATGCAAGCGCATAGACAGCATCATCAGCATCAGGATTCCAAGCTGTAACAATACCTTTACCACTCGTACTTACCGCTGCTATATAATTGCGATCATATTGAATCGTATTGTTGTTAGCATCAGCACCACTGATAGTAGTGAAGTCGCCGCCTAAGTACATTGTACTTCCATTCAAGGCAAGAGATCTCACGATATCATTCGCGTTGACACTCCAAGTAGAGTTAAGCGCGCCCGTTGTAAGACTTGCTGCCCCAATAAATTTTTGTTGTAAACTTGGGGTAAAATAAAATCCTCCAAAATAAACCTGATCACTGACGACGATACTGTAAATTTGTGCCCCGGAAAGATTTGCATTCCAGTTTTGTTGGGCACCACCATTCCCGCCTATATCAAGTGCTGCAATACCATTACGGGTGGCATTGTTAAGGGTGATTTTGCTGAAGAGTCCTCCTATATAAACAGCATTGGCACCAACCACAACAGAATTTACTGCGCCATCAGGATTCGGATGCCAAAAAGGATCTGCAACAGCATCGCTGGTACTCACACGTGTAATATAATAAATTACCGATTGATTAGGGGATGTACCAACAACATTGAATTCCCCACCTATATAAACTTGATTACCGCTTAGGAAAAGGGTCTTTACTGTACCATTAAGGTTTGGATTCCATGAGGTCACCTCACCGCTATCAGCACTAATAGCAGCAGCATGATTTCGAGTCACCGCAGCGAGGCTACTAAATTTGCCTCCTAAATAAACCGTACTGCCACTCATCGCCAAAGTATCCACACTTCGATCAGCATTCAGTTTCCAAGAGTTAGCTGTACCCGTGTTAATATCAAGTGCTGCAATATGATTACGATTTTGTCCCCCAATGGCGGTAAAGTCTCCTCCAGCGTAAATCATATTATCGCCTAATAAGAGACTATTGACAGACTCATCCGCATTTGGATTCCATGAATTGGCCAATCCACTTCTAATATCAATGGCTGCAATATGGTTACGGTTTTGTCCGCCTATAGAGGTAAACTCGCCGCCAGCATAAATCATATTAGCACCAAATATTAAGCTTTTTACCGGCTTATTCGCGTTCGGATTCCATGAAGTTGCCAACCCGCTATATGCATCAATTTCTGCAAGATGGTTACGATTTTGTTTCCCAATAACTGTAAAGTCTCCACCGACATAAACACCATGATCACCTAATAGAAGACTTGTTACTTTTCTGTCCGCATTGGGACTCCATGATCTTAGTTTAGCTGTATCCACATCCACAGTGGCTATATTTTTTCGCGGTTGTCCATTAATACTTGTAAAATCTCCTCCCAGATAAACACTACCCTCAGTAACCGCAAGTGCATAAACAGTTCCATCAACATTAGGGCTCCATGAAGTGGGATAGCCGGTATACGCATCCAGCGCTGCAATATGAAAACGTTCTTGCCCATTAATGCTCGTAAAGCGTCCACCCGCAAACAGTGTATTATTACTGAGCTTAAGAACATGTACAGCACCGTTTACTTTGGGCTCCCAGCTTAAATCCAGACTACCATCATGGAGTATATGGGCAAGATTATCACGTTCAACTCCACCTACCTGACTAAAATTACCGCCAATATACCAGCCACCAAAGCCATCCGATACCACAGAAAGCACAGGTCCATTGACAGAGGGATAAACTGTTTCGAATAAGCCCTTATGGATGTCTACTGGAACACCAAAACCCGTATTCGGCCCAACTTGTGTAAAGTCGCCACCTATGTAGATAATATTATTCACTTTATCCAGCACTGTCGCATAAACAATATCATTCGCTACATAAGGAACTGCCACACTCAAAGTTGCATTAACCGAATTGGTATTTGTTCCAGCAATCGTAATGGTTGTTGCTGAATGCACTTGCGCATTTGAAGTAAATTGCAAATAACAACTACTTTTAGAAGCAAGAGAAACACAGTTACTGGCATTTTGAGTCACATCAGCGGCTAGATCAGGAGGTAATGTTGCCTGAACATCTATTGCTGTTACTGAACCATTATTTGTTACCGTCAGATATCCCGTTGTATTTGGGGTCAGTAATAGCGGAGACCCTTTAACTGAAATTGTAGTACTTTGGATAAAACTGACGAAAATAGTTTGATTACTAGTCACATTAGTTAACTGACAGGTGGTATCTTTGCCGCACGCTGCGTAATCAGAGCCATTTACCTGCCACTTATTGACTACATAACCCGAGGACGGGGTTGCAGTGAACGTTATATTTCCACCAGAACTAACCTGAGTCTCGCCAGCTGGGTCAATGCTTCCATTAGCACCTGCACTCGAGGTGACGGTAAACGTTTGGATAAAATTGACAGTGAGTGTGTGATTAGCGGTCACATTAGTTAATTGGCACGTTGAATTCGTGCCGCACACTGCAGTAGAGCTATCTAATACCCAACCACTAACCGTATAACCAGTATCTGGATTTGCACTATATACCGAACTATTTGCTCCATAAGCAACTTGCTCGGGTGTATTTGGGTAAATTGCTCCATTCCCGCCGGAAATCGGGATAATCGTGAACTGTTCCAAGACAAAATTTACGGTAATCGTCTGATTAGAAGTAACGTTGGTTAATACGCATACTGTATCTGTACCGCACGCATCATAACGCACTCCATTTACCAGCCATTCACTGACGACATAGCCAGTAGTCGTCGCAGCCGCAGTGAAGGTTGCATCCTCGCCATATAGTACCTGGGTTGTGCCATCTGGTGTAATGGTTCCATTTGCTCCTGCATTTGAGGTAACCGTAAAGGTTTGTGACACAAAATTGACCGTAATCGTTTGATCTGAGGTGATGTTGGTTAATTGACATGTCGTACTTGTTCCACAAGCATCATAACGGGCTCCATTTACCTGCCATTCACTCACTTCGTAGCCTTGGTTAGGGCTCGCTGTAAAGGTATAGTTACCATCATAACTTACCTGTACCGGGCTAGATGGCATAATGCTTCCATTTTCTCCTGCCTGGGGTGTAACCGTAAACGTCTGCAGTGCAAAATTAACCGTAATTGTCTGATTAGAAGTAATGTTGGTTAATTCACAGGTCGTATACGTTCCGCACACATCATAACGGGCTCCATTTACCTGCCATTCACTGACTTCATAGCCAGTATTTGGAGTTGCCGTAAAGCTTGCATTCTCACCATAAACAACCGGGGTTGTGCCGTCTGGTGAAATGCTTCCATTGGCGCCCGCATTTGAGGTAACCGTAAACGTCTGCAGCGCAAAATTGACCGTAATCGTCTGATTAGAAGTAATGTTGGTTAATTCACAGGTTGTACTCGTTCCACACCCATCATAACGGGCTCCATTTACCTGCCATTCACTGACTTCGTAGCCAGTATTTGGAGTTGCCGTAAAGCTTGCACTCTCACCATAAACGACCTGGGTTATGCCGTCTGGTGTAATGCTTCCATTGGCGCCTGCATTTGAACTAACCGTAAACGTCTGCGATGCAAAATTGACCGTAATCGTCTGATTAGAAGTAATGTTGGTTAATTCACAGGTCGTGCTCGTTCCACACGCTGAATAAGTAGCTCCATTTACCAGCCATTCACTGACCTCATAACCAGTGCTCGGAGTTGCCGTAAAGCTTGCATTCTCACCATAAACTACCGTGGTGGTGCCGTTTGGTGTAATGCTTCCATTGGCGCCCGCATTTGAGGTAACTGTAAACGTCTGCGACGCAAAATTGACCGTAATCGTCTGATTAGAAGTGATGTTGGTTAATTCACAGGCCGTGCTCGATCCACACCCATCATAACGGGCTCCATTTACCTGCCATTCACTTACTTCGTAGCCTACGTTAGGACTCGCTGTAAAGGTGACACTTCCACCATAAGCTATCGTTTGAACTGAATCAGGGTCAATAGCTCCGTTTGTTCCTGCACTGGGCGTAACACTGAATGTCTGCTGCACAAAATTAACCACTATCGTATGAGCAGTGGTCACGTTAGTTAATTCACATACTTGATCTGCACCACACGAGTCATAAGAAACTCCATCTACCATCCAGTTGCTCACTACATAGCCTGTGCTTGGAGTTGCTGTGAAGCTTAGATTCGCACCATAAGCAACCTGGGTAGTTCCGTCTGGTGTAATGCTCCCATTTGCTCCCGCACTTGAGGTAACCGTAAACGTCTGCAGCGCAAAATTGACCGTAATCGTCTGATTAGAAGTAATGTTGGTTAATTCACAGGTTGTACTCGTTCCACACCCATCATAACGGGCTCCATTTACCTGCCATTCACTGACTTCGTAGCCAGTATTTGGAGTTGCCGTAAAGCTTGCACTCTCACCATAAACGACCTGGGTTATGCCGTCTGGTGTAATGCTTCCATTGGCGCCTGCATTTGAACTAACCGTAAACGTCTGCGATGCAAAATTGACCGTAATCGTCTGATTAGAAGTAATGTTGGTTAATTCACAGGTCGTGCTCGTTCCACACGCTGAATAAGTAGCTCCATTTACCAGCCATTCACTGACCTCATAACCAGTGCTCGGAGTTGCCGTAAAGCTTGCATTCTCACCATAAACTACCGTGGTGGTGCCGTTTGGTGTAATGCTTCCATTGGCGCCCGCATTTGAGGTAACTGTAAACGTCTGCGACGCAAAATTGACCGTAATCGTCTGATTAGAAGTGATGTTGGTTAATTCACAGGCCGTGCTCGTTCCACACCCATCATAACGGGCTCCATTTACCTGCCATTCACTTACTTCGTAGCCTACGTTAGGACTCGCTGTAAAGGTGACACTTCCACCATAGGCTATCGTTTGAACTGAATCAGGGTCAATAGCTCCATTTGTTCCTGCACTGGGCGTAACATTGAATGTCTGCTGCACAAAATTGACCACTATCGTATGAGCAGTGGTCACGTTAGTTAAATCACATACTTGATCTGCACCGCACGAGTCATAAGAAACTCCATCTACCATCCAGTTGCTCACTACATAGCCTGTGCTTGGAGTTGCCGTGAAGCTTACATTCTCGCCATAAGGTACCTGGGTCGCACCGGCCGGTGTAATGCTTCCATTTGCTCCTGCACTGGAGGTAACCGTAAGCGCCTGCTGGGCAAAATTTACCGTAATCGTATGATTGGAACTAATGTCAGTTAATTGACACGTCGTATTCGCTCCACAGGTTGGATAAGCGACGTTATCTACTAACCAGCCACTGACCTCATAGCCAGTATTTGGAGTCGCTGTAAATGAAATATTATCTCCAGAGTTTACAGTTTGTACTGTGTCTGGAGAAATACTCCCATTTTCTCCCGCACTCGGTGTAATCGTGAACGTTTGGATAAAACTGACTGCAATCGTATGATTGGCAGATATATTGCTTAATTCACAGGTTGTACTCGTACCACATGTTGGATAAGCAGAACCATCTACGGTCCAACCGCTAATAATAGAACCAGTGTCCGGGGTTGCAGTGAAAGTGATGCTATCCCCTGAGTTTACAGTTTGCACTGTGTTTGGAGAAATGCTTCCGTTTGCTCCCGCACTCGGAGTAATCGTGAAGGTTTCAACAAAACTAACTGCAATTGTATGATTAGCTTGTACATTGTTTAATTGACAGCTCGTATCCGTTCCACATGCCGGATAAGCAGTACCATCCACGGTCCAACCAGTGACTGTAAAGCCTGCATCTGGAGATGCAGTAAAAGTGGGGCTATCTGCACCAGCAGTTACGGCTTGTGGCGTGTTTGGCGAAATAGTCCCATTAGCGCCTGCACTGGGCGTAATAATGAACGTTTGATTAAAACTGACCGCAATCTCATGATCTGCAGTCACATTGGTTAATTGACACGTTGTATTGGTAGCACATGGAGCATAAGCTACTCCATCAACAGTCCATCCAGCCACATTGTAGCTTGCATCTGGAGTTGCTGTAAAAGTAATGTCATCTCCTGCGATTACGGTTTGGTCTGTGCCGGGTGATATAGTTCCATTTGCACCGGCACTTGGACTAACAGTAAATGTTTGAATAAAACTGACTGCTATTGATTGATCAGATTGTACATTGCTTAATTGGCACGATGCATTGGTACCACATGCTGCATAGGGTACACCATCTAATGTCCAACCACTAACAGCATAACCGGTGTTTGGAGTCGCAGTGAATGTGATGTTACTTCCATAAACTACAGTTGTTGGGTCGGAGGGTGAAATAGTCCCATTTGCTCCCGCACTCGGCGTAATCGTGAATGTCTCCTGAGTAAAGCGTACAGTAATTATATGATTGGCAGTTACATTGGTTAATTGACACGTTGTATTGGTGCCACACACATCATAGGGAACACCATCTACCCTCCAACCACTAACTACATAACCCGTATTCGGCGCCGCAGTGAATGTGGTGCTGTCTGCACCATAAACTACCGTTTGTAAGGTGCTGGGAGAAATAGTTCCATTTGCCCCACCTCTTGGCAGAATAAAAAACGTTTCTTGAGTAAAACTTACCTCAATCGTATGATCTGCAGTTACATCAGCCAATTGGCAGGTGGTATTCGTTCCACACTCAGCATAAGCAACATTATCGACTAACCAGCCACTAACCTTATAACCGGTATTCGGTATTGCAGTGAAGCTGATGTCGTTACCATAAGCTACCGTTTGAATGGTGTTGGGGTCAATGCTTCCATTTGCTCCTGCATTGGGGCTGATGCTAAAGGTTTGCTGAACAAAACTGACTGCAATTGTGTGATTGGCTTGCACATTGGTTAATTGGCAGGTTGTATTCGTACCACATGCTCCGTAAGAAACACCATCTACAGTCCATCCCTCCACATCATAGCCAGTATCCGGAGTCGCAGTGAATATTGGACTATCTGAATCATATGTTACGGTTTGGACTGTATCAGGTGAAATACTTCCGTTTGCACCTGAACTTGGGGCAATGCTAAACGTTTGCTGAGTAAAACTAACCGCGATCGTATGATCAGCGGTCACATTCGTTAATTGACACGAAGTACCTGTGCCACATGCTGCATAGGGTGCGCCATCTAATGTCCATCCACTAACAACATAACCTGTACTCGGAGTCGCAGTGAAGCTTATATTATCTCCATAATTTACCGATGTTGGGTCGGAGGGTGAAATAGTCCCATTTGTTCCCGCACTCGGCGTAATTGTGAATGTCTCCTGAGTAAAGCGTACTGTAATTATATGATTGGCAGTTACATTGGTTAATTGACACGTTGTATTGGTGCCACACACATCATAGGGAACACCATCTACCCTCCAACCACTCACCACGTAACCCGTATTCGGAATTGCAGTGAATGTCGTACTGTCTGCACCATAAACCACCGTTTGTAAGGTGCTGGGGGAAATAGCTCCATTTGCCCCGCCTCTTGGTAGAATAAAAAACGTCTTTTGAGTAAAACTGACCGCAATCGTATGATCTGCAGTCACATTAGATAGTTCACACGTAGTATTTGTACCACAGGTGTCATAAGGACTACCATCTACCGTCCAGCTACTCACCTCATAACCAGTACTCGGTGCTGCAGTAAAGCTAATGTCGTTACCATAAGCTACCGTTTGGATGGTGTCGGGGTTAATGCTTCCGTTTGCTCCCGAACTGGGGGTAATGCTAAAGGTTTGCTGAACAAAACTGACTGCAATTGTGTGGTTGGCTTGCACATCGGTTAATTGGCACGTTGTATTCGTACCACATGCTGCATAAGAGGTTCCATCCACAGTCCAACCACCCACAGCATAACCAGTATTTGGGCTCGCGGTGAACGTAATGTTATTTCCATAAGCTACGGTCTGAGTTGTATTGGGTGAAATGTTTCCGTTTGCCCCTGAGCTTGGTGTAATGCTGAATGTTTCCTGCGCAAAACTGACCGCAATCGCATGATCAGCGGTCACATTCGTTAATTGGCACATTGTATCTGTACCACATGCTGTATACGGGGCGCCATCTAATGTCCAACCACTAACAACATAACCAGTACTTGGAGCCGCTGTAAATATTGGACTATTCGCACCATAGGTTACAATTTGTTCTGTATCTGGTGAAATAGTCCCATTTGCCCCTGCACTTGGGCTGATGCTAAAGGTTTGCTGAGTGAAACTAACGGCAATTGTATGGTTAGCTTGGACGTTGGCTAATTGGCACGTAGTATCCGTACCACACGCCGCATAAGCAGCACCATCCAGGCTCCAACCTGCAACGATATACCCCGCATCTGGAGTAGCCGTGAAGGCGATGTCATCACCATAAACTACAGTCTGGATGGTATTGGGTGAAATAGTTCCGTTTGCCCCTGAGCTCGGCGTAATGCTGAATGTTTCCTGAGCAAAACTGACTGCAATCGCATGATTAGCAGTCACATTCGTTATTTGGCACGTCGTCTTGGTACTACATGCCGCGTACGGGGCACCATCTAATGTCCAGCCACTAACAACGTAACCGGTACTTGGAGTCGCTGTAAATATTGGACTATTCCCACCATAGGCTACAATTTGCTTTGTATCAGGTGAAATAGTTCCGTTTGTTCCTGCGCTCGGCGTAATCGTGAATCTTTGTTTCACAAAACTGACAGCTATCAGATGGCTGGTGGTCACATTCTTTAATTGACATGTTGGACTTGCACCACATGCAGGATAGGGAACACCATCTACTCTCCAACCCTTCACTATATAACCCGTATCGGGTATTCCGGTGAAGGTAATGTCGCCTCCATAAGCTACAGGTTGTAATGTGTTTGGCGAAATACTGCCATGCGCCCCACCCCTTGGCCTAACAATTAAGATCTTCTTGGTAAAATTGACTGCAATCGTATGATCAGCAGACACATTGGTTAATTGGCATGTTGTACTTCTATGGCAGGCTGTATAAGGAGCGCCGTCTACAGTCCAGCCACTGACTGTATAACCTGTGCTCGGAGTAGCAAGAAATGTAATATTATCACCATAAATTACTGTTTGTGGGCTATTGGGTGAAATAGTCCCATTTGCTCCCGCGCTTGGGGTAATTGTATAAATACCGGGTGTCACTGGATTTGATGGACTTGATAAAGGGCCTGTTCCTATCACATTAGTAGCAGAGACTCTGAAAGTGTAAGTTGTTCCATTGGTTAATCCCTGAACCGTACACGTTAATCCTGATGTTTTGCATGTATAGCCCTGGGGATTGGAAACCACCGTATATGAAATTATGGGAGAACCCCCATTATCACTTGGCGCTACCCAGCTCACCGATGCAGAAGCAACCCCTGCCACCGCAGTTACTTGAGTAGGTGCTCCTGGTATAGTTGCTGTCTTAATATTCAGTTCATTGCCTTGGCTTGGACGATAGCATTGATTAGGATTGGGGGATCCATTAGATTTGGCCTGGCAAAGAGCGGGGCCACCTGAAATACCAGAAGGAGGGACAAGACTTCCATTGACGATCAAAGTGAGCGTACAGGTACCCTTAGGTGCCAATTGACACGGTTGAACCTGGCTTATTCCTCGTTGAGGCAACATCACCAGGGTGTGCTTTCTACTTGATTGGTTTGTTACTGTATATTTAACCGTGGCACTACCCATTTTATCCACTGTCACAGTCGGTGGGAAGCCTGCAACAGGTGCAAATGTCCATACAGGGTTTCCTGCATGAGCCATGGCCATGACTAAAAAAACGGACAATGTGATGAATAACTGAGCAATTCGTAATCTTTGCATTCTGGCATCCTTACGCAACACAACTAAGGTTAAATATCAATATAGAGGTATAGGAGTAATGAGATTTAGGAGTGAATTAGTTATAGCAGCTACATCCAATCTAGATTGCCTCTGCAATAATTGTGACATGATCTTTTTTATTTCCTAAAAAAATTTCAGTCATTAGCATACAGAGAGCAAAGCAAAAGTTGATATACAACTTACAAATTGACAGCTTTTCCCAGTCTAATCCGGGTTACAAATCCTTATTACTTCTGTCATGTTAGAAACAGGTTGATCCTAATTTAGAGTTAGAATATTTGCCCGGGATTTCCAACAAAAATAGTGCCTCACTTTAATTAGGGCGACATCATATGTTTCTTATTATTAAATGTAAATAGAGAACTTTGTCTCTTACAAAAAACTTGAAAAAACCATGATTAAAGTATTATCAAAATAGATATTTGTCACCAATCTTGATCAATAAATTCAATATACTTCAATTAAGATAGAATAATTTTTTCATTCGGTGGTACATTGAAAAAAGAACAAATCTAATCTTAATTATCTTTGGAGATAGAACATGTTTTCAAAACAAATTTTTGTTGTAACAGGTGGCTCCACAGGAATTGGCCAGGCTACGGCGGCTCTTTTAGCAGAGAAAGGGGCTCAAGTTTATAATTTGGACATAAATAAGCCCACGCATAGCCATTCTTTAATTCATTATGTTCCTTGTGATATATCCGTATTCCCAGAAGTAGAAAAAGCATTCCAGAATATTATTTCCCGTGAAAATAAAATCGATTTATTATTTGCAAATGCAGGTATCCATTTATTTGCAAATTTAGAAGATACTTCAGTTGAAGATTTGGATAGGGTCATCAATATCAATTTGAAAGGAATTTATTACGCCCTTAAATGTACAATTCCGGTTATGAAAAGGCAAAATAGTGGTGCTATTGTTTTAACTGGCTCGGATCAGTCTCTTATTGGTAAAGGAGAAAGCTCGATCTATGGAGCAACCAAAGCTGCTATAGCTCAATTGACTAAAAGCACAGCTATTGATTATGCAAAATATAATATTAGAATCAATTGCATATGCCCAGGAACCATTGAAACACCCTTATACCACACTGCTGTCAGTGCTTACTCATCTAAATCGGGGATTCCCAGGGAAAAAATTTATGAATCATTAAAATTAGCACAACCTATCTCGCGGGTGGGTACGGCAACAGAAGTTGCCAATCTGGTGGAATTTTTACTGTCAGAAAAGTCCTCATTTATTACAGGCTCATTATTCAGTATTGATGGTGGTTTTGTAGCCCAGTAAAAACCGTAACTTCCATTTAAACATCTTCTAAATTCCCTATAAATAATTAGGGAATTTCTCCACTCAGTGGTAATTTATACCAATAGCCTCATTGAAGATCTCATTTAGGCCACTGCCATTACCTTACTCGTATCCCATAAAACTAATAAAATCGTTCTTAATAAATTCTTAATCTCATTACATTACACTTATGCACAATTATTGTTCTTTTTGATTTATTTTAATCGAGAGATTTGCATGAAAAGAAAACATGAGTTAAGCAAGTATGAACAACACTATTACAAAGAAATCAGCAAAAAAATTGTTCTTATAAAAAACGAAGATGAGCAAAGAAAAATCGATAGGTATATGGAAAAACATACGACTAACCCTCCTCGAACAACGCGTGAATCAGGTTATTCAGCTTATTTGTTTAAGGGAAAAAAAATTGATGTAAATTCGTCAATGGTCAAAAAACGAAAAATAGATAAAGATCATCTTCTGATTACGAGACTCAATAAAGCACCTACCTTACCCATCTCTTGTTTGGCCTCAACAGAACATGTAATCGCGATGCAGGATGGGGTTGACGATTTCGAATCAGAACTTGAACCCAAAACAAAACAGAACGTGATGTATCTGATCCAATTAAAGTGCCATGCTAAAAAAATGAATGTCCAACGCGAAAAAAAGGCACTCTTATATCTTTTGCATGAATATGATGACACATTAAGTAAGAACAATGTCAGTATTCTTTATAATAAAGAGAAAGCTGTATTTGAAATTAAAGTAAGCACCCAAGTTGCTGATATTCAATTACTGGTTCGTGCTTTGACCAGCAAAAAAAAATTCAACATCATTAATTGTGATTTTGAAGATATAGGTTTAAATCAGGGTGTTTGCCTGGTTAAAAAAGATGCCTCCAATCCAATTCACGCCTTGGTCAATATTGCAAATTCAGAATCTGAAAAGGGATTTCTTGAGCGTGATGCGGGTACAACAACAGGGCTATATACAGCGAGTTACCAAGATCGAAATTGGACATTTAATTTCTTTTCCAGTCTGGAACATATGCGAGAAAAAACGGAGTATCCTAAAGATTCTTTTGCGATAAAACTTTTTAATGCCAATTAAATGCTGAGACACCTTTTCCCTGGTTTGTGCGGAAAGGTGAGCATTGTCATTCCATTATTTTTCTTTAGAAATTCGACTGCACGATACTATCGTTTAGATGATTTTTAATTTGACTCCACTGTTCAAAGAGCTGCTGTTGTAGGAGTGGAATACTCTGAATTTCTAACTCTTTGGCATTTTCTTTGGTATAAAGAATATTCAATACCAATAAATCGTTATGATTGGCAAACGCTTTATCTATTGATGCACTATTTCTTTTTGCATCATCAACAAAAATAATAGTTTTAATCTCTGTTTTTATTTTGGATAATGCACACAGTAATGCCTGTCCTTTATCTTCTCCATCAAGAAACATAATACCTCGTTGATAAATAACCTCTTTACTGAATTGCGGACAATGAAAACTATCGGCGATTGATGTTTTATTGTTTTTAAATTTCAGTCCTTTTTCTTGAAACAATAATTTATCACCAACTGTAAAATTATTGTCCCTAAGTTGCATCATTGTTGCACTTAAATGTTCTTTGCCACGAGCAGTTAATCCCATAATAATTGTACCTTGAGCTGTGGCATTATTAAGGAAAGGCAATACGTATTTATCAGTAACCTCCATTTTGATTAATTGAAACAAGATATTTTGGATACGTACCAATTGTTGGTAATCAGCAGTAAATAATTTTTCAGGATCCTTTCCGGTTTTTTGTAATTCCGATTGCCAATCCCACCACCCCACACTGCCTAATGGTTGCGTCATGGTAATTAAAGTGTCATCTAAATCAAAAACCAGTAAGGTTGATCGAGGCTCACTTCGTACCCCCTCATATAAATTTGCAATGTCTGCAAAACTATCCATCTCATAATCAATCACCTTGGCACATATAGGGTTAATAAATAATGAACAAATTAAAAATAAAATAAACTGCATTATCGCTCCTTGAAGTTGTAGATCAGGAGTTAATGGTATAGATTAGCCAATTAATTGATTAGATAGAAAAATCAAAACATATTGTTCACTATGATAAACAATCAATTGAATCTAAACGATTTAGCAATTTTTGCTTTGGTAGTAAAAAATCAAAGTTTTACCCAAGCAGCACTTGAAGCCGGTATCTCTAAAGCCTGGGTCAGTCAAAAAATATCACAACTGGAAAGTGTTCTTGGTATTAAGCTATTCAAAAGAACGACCAGATCCTTAAGTCTCACGATTGGTGGGAAAATTTTATTTGAACATTGTCAAATCATGTTGCAAGAAGTTGCGAATGCAGAAAATCATTTGCGTGAGTACGCAAAAACCCCTTCTGGAAAACTAGTAATTACTTGTCCTGAGATCACTGGCTTAGAATTATTGCCTACTTTATTAAGTGAGTTTAACTCACTTTATCCTCAAATAAGAACTCGTCTAATAATTACGGATCAGCTCATGGATTTGACCCAACAAGGAATTGATTTTGCCTTCCGAACTGGTAAGCTCGCTGATTCAACGCTTGTATCTCGTTACATCGGTAAAGTATCTCGTTGTCTCGTTGCTTCTCCTGCATACTTATCCAGCCATAATTCGCTGCCTTATTTATGTTGGTATAACTAATAGCCAATTTTACCGATTCTTCTTTGAATTCCTTAGTGTATTTTCTTAATTGCCTTACCATGCTTAACACCTCTTCGTTAGTTCATATATTTTAACAAATTAGTGTCCATTTTTTCGCGGTAAGATTAGCGATATAGTCTGTAATTATTTTACAATTATGAATGTAGGCTCAATTAAAGCCATGGATCTACTTGTTGATAATTTCAAAAACTCCAATAGTCATGAGTTTGATTACAGTAAAATGGAAAATTTATCTAAAACTCATATTCTCTCCTTAGTAACCTTTGTCGAAGTATTAAAATTTATTTTTCTGAATATTGTTCCCTATAATATTTTTAAAAAATCTGAAGAAAAAAATCTGCGCACCGAGGAAAATGGGATTAATCGGGGGTTATTTAAAGAAAAAATGGATTCATTAGAAAATGGGGCATATATTAAATTTGTTGCATATGAAACAAACTGGGCCCTCCCTTTAACTGGCCATTCGATGCTTATTAATAAAATAGAGCCTGACAAGTATTTATTTTTTAATCCTGATGCGAATTACCCCGAATGTAGATTTCTCAATGGCACCCAACTGTGTGAAAAAGTGGATGATATAGCTAAGGCTTCTGAAAGAGTAACTTTTATAGATAACATGAAATTTATACAGAGGGTAGAAGACACATTATTTGCAGCCCCAACAAAGAAAAAAAGTGAATCCTGTGATTTAACTTCACCGCCTAGAGTACCTATATTTGGCAAAGGTTTATTAAGTAACAAGCTTAATTGTTTATCGCCAGGAACCATGATTCAATTTGATGATTTTGAAACGAAAAATGGACTTAAGTTGTCAGGACATACTTTGCTTATCCATAAGCTAAGGCATAATGATTTCATGTTTTATAATACGGAGGCACAACCAGAATGTATATTTTGCACTAGTGAACAACTTATTGAGGAAATAGAAAAGCTTGCTTCTTCTCAAGGTAATGTGCTTATCAATTGCGAAAAGTTACTCCAAAAAATAGACGATGCATTCATAGAGAAAACTAAAAGCTTAAAATTAGCGCTTCAGGACACAATTTTGCCCGCTTTAAGCGAAGAACCATTATCCCCTACTTCCCTCTAAGGAATTACCTGCCTGGATTGACGCCCCTATAAAATAATAAAAAAATTTAGGTGGGTGTCAGATACTTTTCGGTAAAATATTCAAATAATTTTTGAATATTTTTAGGTGTAAAGGTAATAGCGATTTCATTTTCATTGGTAACTCTGTATTTTGCTATATCCGTTATTGATAACATTTTGTTTATGACATTCATCCCCTGAGGATCATTTGACACAAATTTTATAATTAATTTTTCTTTATCCCCCGATGTAGCTAGACTAAAATCAAGGCTCTCAATGCCAATTTTTTTAATTCAATCCTAATTGATTCATCGTTTACTACAAGATTAAGTGAATCAATTTTATCTTGAAAATATTGCTTATTGATTGAGGGTATAAAATATTGCTTCAAGTAATGTTCCAGTTAAAAAAAACTTAACTCATTCCTTTAATCTATTGGTGAGTACTTTGTGTACTGTCTAACCATGAATGTAAAACCTCCGCATACAACTTTGGCTGTTCTAGATGAGGATTATGTGACGCGCCCTGGATAATCGCCAATTGCGCACTACTCATCAATTCCGCATATTTTTTGCATGTGGTGGGTGAAATAAAATCATACCCTCCAACTGTAATCAAGGTGTTTACCTTAAAATATGATAATGAGGATAATCGTTCATAATTGTTTAAAACTCCGGTCACCAGGAAATCATTACATCCCCACATGTGATTGCGTAACTGTGTATTGCCAAACAACATCATCTTTCTTCGACCAAAACTATCCGACAATGGACCATAGAGCAAAGCCCCAAGAAAATAGCCTAAAAAATTATAGGTAATTGTCGCTTGAATAACACTTTCAGAAACATTAAAAAAACTGCGCAATCTGAGGAAATCCAGGCACGGAAATGTCCACTTCAGCACAAGTACTGATTAACGACAGCAAAAATAACCATGGTAAAAATCGGTTTTACATTATTACTCCTTCAAAATGATGGTTCTATAAGGATACTTACCCAATATAATGCTGAGCAAAATCTACATAACATCCTTTATAATCACGAACACCTGTTTGCGGGTCGAAATATAAGATTCTCGTTGCAATTTTGTCAACAAAATGTCGATTGTGGCTGACAAAAACAACCGTTCCACTATAATGAACCAAAGCCTGCGCCAAAGCCTCTATGGTTTCCAAATCCATGTGGTTCGTTGGCTCATCAAGAATTAATAAATTGGGTGATTCCAAAATAGTCTTAGCCAATAAGAGCCGAGCAGCCTCACCTCCACTGAGTGATAAAATATCCTTATCTACATCTTCTTTCACAAACAACATTTGACCAAGTGCCCTACGTATCTGCTGCTCGGTCACACCGCTCACTACGTCAGATAACCAATGAAAGACACTCACATGCCGGTTGAGTAGTTCATGGTGATCTTGAGAAAAATAACTCATACGTACTTCATGACCTAAAATAACCTGGCCTTCATCACTCTGTACCATTCCTGTCAAGATTTTAATTAAGGTAGATTTCCCAATTCCATTAACACCCATAATTGCTACTTTTTCACCGCGGTCTACTTTAAAATCAAGATGCTTGAATAAGGTCTTATTTTTGTAAGATTTACTCAAATTTTCTGCTTTAATTACATGTTTTCCAGATATTTTTTTAGGTGCAAAATGAAAATGCGGTGCAACCCTGGAAGAGTGCTTCACATCAGGAATTTCAATTTTTTCAATCATCTTCATGCGCGAGCGTGCTTGCCCTGCTTTAGAAGCTTTAGCTTTATATTTATCTACAAATTTTTGCATCTCTGCAATCTTGGCTTCAGCACTCTTTTTTTCAAGATTTTTTTGCTCTTCCAACTGATTTTTTTCCGCCAGGAATCGCGCATAATTGCCGCGGTATTGCCTTATTTCACCGTAATCAAGATCCAAAATATAATCCGCTAAATTATCAATAAATTCCATATCATGAGAAATAAAGATAACTAATCCTTGATATTCATTTTTTAAATACTTCTCTAACCAACGAATGGATAAAATATCCAAATGGTTTGTTGGCTCATCGAGTAATAAAATGGAACGATGTTGAAATAAAGTTTGTGCTAATAAAACACGCAATTTATAACCACCTGACAATGCCTTAAGTGGCTTTTGCAGATAATCTTTGGCAATCCCTAAACCTAATAAAATGGTTTCAACCTCTGCTTCCGCCGAATATCCATTATAATGCGCGATAATCTCTTCCAAAGCTGCAAAACGAAAGCCTTTATCATCATCCCATGTATCACTTGCCATTAAGGTTTCACGTTCCGACAATGCCTGCCATAATTTTGGCTTTCCTTGTAAGACAATATCCTTAATTAAAGTATCTTCATAACGAAATTGATCCTGCTTCAACCAGCCAATTGTGGCATCCTTGGGCATCATAATTTCCCCGGACGTCAACTCCTCCTCTCCAGTAATCAGCCGAAAAAAAGTTGATTTTCCGCAACCATTTGCGCCCACCAATGCATAGCTAAGTCCTGAATTTAAATTCAGGCTTACATCATAAAAAAGAAGACGTTGGCCATAAGCCATACCCAATTGATTTAATGCAATCATGCCTCAACCTCAACCAATAATTCCCGGCTATAGTATCTTTGTTTGAGCTCAAATACGAGAGCATCTGCAATCACTTGTACATGAGGTGCTGCATTCATCGTAATATGCGTACCTGGGACCAAAATAGATTTAAAAGATCCATGAATCAGTTTCTGCCAATGCGTTTCCTTATCAGAAGGAAAATCATCGATAATCTCAGTATGGGCAAAAAAGAGTACTCTACCAGGATAAGGCTCTGGCTGATACTGATGCAAAAGCTGTCCATGTGCTTGCCAAGTATGTAAAAATAGCGGTAAAAACTCTGTGGATAATAATTCTTTTAACTCTGAGTCTTTGGCTCGATTCGCAATGAGCTCTATTTTCTGCTCCAATGTTTTTTGTGCCTCTAACTCTGCAATTGAAATCTGTAAATTACCTAATCCATGTTGCATCAGATAAATAAGAATCTCTTCTGGGTTCATCAACTTAGGTAAATTGGTATAAGCCGGGGTATCAATAAGTACTACTAGTGGTATTGATTGTCCTGATTGAGCCAATTGTATTGCCATTTCGAATGCTACTGCACCACCAAACGATGAGCCACCTAAAATATACGGGGGTTGTAACCCCAATTGCTGCAGATGATGCAGATACGAAGCTGCCATAGATTCAATGCTGGCAAAGGATGCCCCCATCCAATAATGGCGAGCGTAGGGCATACACGGCCTAGTTTTCAGGGAGTGCTTTGGCAAGATCACGATAAAAATAAACATCGCCACCGATTGGATGAATGAGCACTAATGGAATCTTTTTTTGATGTGCGTTTCCGGCTTTAGTTAAAACCACAGGCGAATGTGCTTTATCAGTTTTTTCTTGTTCTTTTTCGATTAATGCCAATAAACCGTCAATAGTAATTCGATTTAAGGACATTAACTCCAGATGCACCCCTAATTGTCGTTGCAATTGCGCATTCAATTGCACTGCAACGAGTGAATCCCCTCCTAAATCAAAAAAATCCTCATTATTTGTAAACGACTCAATGCCCAATAACGATGTCCATAGATTCCGTAATACAGAGATCATAAGATCGCGATCAGAAACAATAACCCCATTTGCGTGAGTTGGTGGTCTGGCAACTACGGCTTTTTTTCGCGCGGGTAACCAATATTCCGTTTTGGCAAAAGGATAAAGTTAAGGCTGTTGGCGCTCTTTTTTGGCCTCTGCGGGTGCTTCTTCAAGAATCAAATGGGCATTAGTGCCACCAATGCCAAAAGAACTCACCCCGGCACGCCGTGGAAAATCATCTTGAATCCAAGGTTTTAATACTGTATTGACACAAAAAGGGCTGGCAGCAAAATTGATTTTGCTGTTCGCAGATTGATAATGCAGCGTTGGAACCAACTGCTTATGATAGAGACACAAAACCGTTTTTATTAATTCGGCAATACCTGCTGCCACATCTAAATGCCCTATATTTCACAAGTTTCGCACTTAGCTCATGCGGCTTGAAGCATTAAGATCTTGATGTGCTCCTGAATAGCATTTTTAATAACACTCCAGTTTTGTTGATACAGTGTAATTTTTTGTGAGGTACGCAGTTTGTGTTGTTCAAACCAAGCTGCAATAGCAAGAAAGATATGATTTCTTTGCGCTCGACCTGTGCATGCCTGACAACGCTCTATTCCACATGTTTGTTTCACTTCTCGATGATAGACCTCGACTGACCAACGTGCGTCCGTAAGGTGTTGCACCTGCTCACGTGTTGGGTTTTCCATGTTTGTCGTCACGTAATCAATGCGGCCATTTTTTGCCACAAACTTGAATACAAAAACCCAACCATACCCACGTAAATGAACCGAAAGTCCTTCTTCGGGAATATCTAACGTTTCTAATCG
>NZ_RXNW01000018.1 GCF_004283175.1 Legionella longbeachae | reverse complement strand
CTTCTCTCAGCGAGTAGAACATCACCAAATTAAATATCGTAATAACCGACATGAATCAGATCACGGAAAACTAAAGCGACTTATTAATCCAGCTAGAGGGTTTCAATCCATGAAAACGGCTAATGCCACCATTAAAGGGTTTGAAGTGATGCGAATGTTTAAAAAAGGACAATTTAATATTTGGATGTATGGCAATCGGAATGATGTGTCATTTATTAACCAGTTATTTCATGTATATAGCTGAACTACGCCCTGAGTTTGTGTTTTTGTAGCTTTTATATTTTTTGCAACGCAGCCCGTTTTGGTGATCAGCGCCTGCATGTTCATTTAGCAGGTAAAGAGTTGAACCTAAAGCCTTGAATGCTACGCCAGGATCGGCTGATATCTGTTTTGTTACAGAAACGCCAATAATTGATGTAGTCAATATACTCAGAAAACATCATATTACACTTGAAAAGGAACCTGCTGTAATTTCTGGAACTTTAGGAGAAATGGAGTCTGTTTGGTTTCGTGATCCTGATGGAAATTTGATTGAAGTTGCAAATTACAGATGTTAGACCCCAGACGAAGTTATCATATCCAGATAAGGATTAATGATAGGATAACCACGAGACTGGTGGCTTAACTATATTTGCAACAGGGCGTACTAGTTACTTGAAGAATATCGATGCTGCCGATTAGTGGCTATTCCTTGTTAATATCTCAAGCTTGATACACCTTGTTTGCTCTTCTCAAACCGAGCCCCTTTTTCTTTAAGGAGACTGACCGAGGTTTCATTACCATTGAGCTCAGCCCATTGTATTGCTGTTCTTTGATGTTCATCTTTATGATTGATTATTTCTATTATCTTTGAATGTTCCAGTAATTTGGATACTGTTTTCTCATTCCCGTAACGGCAGGCTAATATGAGTGCTGTGGAATAATTGTTGGTTTTTTTTGCAAGCAATTTATCAACTTCATTTAGGCTTAAAAAATAATCAAGCAGTTTATCATTTTTATAAATCAGCGTATGATGTAATACGTTTTGACCTAGGTTATCCACTGAATTTATCAAACTCGGGCATTTTGCCAATATTGTTTTCACCAAATCGGGATCCTCAAAATTGATTACGGCATGGAGTAAAGTTCTGCCAACAAGGTCGCTTGAAATCAATGCATTTTCATTCGTTTTGAACAGCAAATCATGGATACATCTTTTTTTCATATCATTATTACCTCTCATCACCGCGGCGAGATGAATCGGGTATTTATGCTGATTATTGACAATATTGGGTTCAGCGCCTCTTTCTAACAGTAATTTCAAAGTGGGATAATGTCCTTCCAGAGCCGCCAGGTGTAAGGCAGTATGCCCCATTGTCGATTGCATATTTAATAATTTTGGTACAAATTTGTCATGACATTTTTCCAGAAAGCGATCAAAACCTAATTTTGCCGCTTGATGCACCACATTATAGCCTGAACTTTTATCTACTATAGAATTCAAATTTTTTTGCTGGTTTAACTCCTGATATGCATTAAAAACTTCTTTAATTTTTGTTGTATCTGCATTTTCAGGGAAATCACTCATAATATTTGCTCTGATCCACTGTGCTGCCTTATCTGTATTTGTCTGAAAGTTTGAAATTTTCAGTTGGGAAAGAAGTTCTTCTAATCTTGAAGGGGAGTTCTGGATAATCATAAATTAGTTCCTTAATTTAACTTATTAAAATTTGCTTTGAATATTAGGTTTTACCGCCACGACATTTAATTTTTATCGACCAAGAACCATGGTTTGATCCGGCTCTTCTTCTAAAAGTTCTTCAAATGGTTCTTCGGTTTTTCGAATAATATTTCGATACTCATGCTTAAACTGTTTGGAAAACTCCTGGGCAGATATATTTTTATTGCTGTATTCTGCACTATTTGTTTGTGGTGAAATAACTTGGCTAGTAGTGAGTCCATTAGCCTGTTCCTCTTTGAAGTCATTTTGTTTTAACTTTTCACCCGTTTCAGAAACAAATCCGTGCTGCAATCTTAAATCATGGGCTATCCCACTAATCATATTTAGGGAAGGTCTATAACCAGGTTTGGGATCCAGCATGGTTTCAATGAGCACTTTAATTTCCTTACCTTCCGGTGTATTAAAAACAGGTAAATCAAAATCTAATGGTTCCCTTCGTGCCAGCTTATCTAAAATGATATGCTGAGCATCATGTTCTTGGGTGCTGACCATTAAATCGTATGCAACCAAGCCTATTTGATACGCCATGTAAGAATCTGCCTCCACATAACTTTCATCCCCAAAGTTGTATTCAGGAGGCCCAAAGGTGGTGCTGATATCGGTCAGAGAAACCTGATTTTTTTCATTTGTACGGACAACAGACTTTATATCTGCTGTTATCAATTGTTCATTGTCTCTTCTGAGAAAGTTTGTTGCCTTAATATCCATATAGGCCATGCCTTTTTTATTAAAATCAGAAGCAACCCTTGCTATTTGCTCTATTGCGTCAAGGGTCCCAGAACAACGAGTACTGCTTTTTTCGTTTTCTGGTGTAGTTGCGATTGTTCTCAAGTGATGACTACGAATGTCGCCATCTTGGCAAAACTCTGAAACAGCGACATTTACAGGCTTGTCCGCATGGTATTTTATCTGAGTGGGTAAAATTACTGGACAATAAAAATAATCTTGGGCAAGATTGTTTTTGATGGTTTCATCGTTCTTCATTTCTTCCACTAAATTATAATCCGTTTTAGGATCATTCGCTTTTTCCAATCTTATAATACATTGTTCCCCGGTTTCTTCATTCCTAGCCAGCCAGTTTTTATTATTTCCGCCACCAAGATAAGTGACATTGAATCCATTTAATGAGAGTTGCTCTTGGGTGGTGAATAGCTTGCGAATAAGTTCTTCCTGGGACTTTGGATCTTCAGCAATCAGGGATTGGATTAAAGAGGTATATTCCTGCTTGGGAGTACTTATTAATTCTGGATTACTATGGACTAATTCCTTTAAAAGATGATTGGTGGTATTCAGAAGGGCCTCAAAATGTCTCTTCATGTTTGGCTTGTTGTGATGAATGTCATTATTTATTATCAAAAGAGTTTGATGTTGTAATGCTTCCAAAGCATTTTTCAGATTGAAAAGAGCCTGAGGGCTGGGGTGTGCTTTCACGTTTTGATTGGCAGTTTCCACATCATGGATAAGATTATCCATGTTACAGTAGTTCTCAGAACGCTTTCCTATCATGGGTTTGGTCATTTTTTCCCAGTTAGAGCGAGTTAAATTTTTTATCTGGCCTTTTGATTCCTCGATAAAAATAAGATTTTTATCTTGACCTAATTGTTGGCGCGATATTTCAGTTCTAACCGGATCAGTAAGGTACCATTCCATAAAATTACCCTGATTTCTGGATTCAGCATCCGAATAAATCTGGGTTCTCATCGCATCAATTTTCTGTAATATTAATTTAGCGCCAGGCTTTAATTCCATTTGGTTGTATTTATCAATATAATCGTTCAGTTTGGTAATTTTGGGATTTTCTTCTCGATTAGCAATTCGTTTGATACTCATAATACAGCACCTCTGTATTTAGCCATTTGTTTTGTATTTTAATCATCATGAAAATCATTTGTACAATTCATTGTGTTTATATGTGATATATATTGTACAAATATGTGATTATTTTTAATAAGTTAACTCGAGAAAATTAGGGTATATTTCAATAAAATTTAATGCTCGGATTAAGCTGGCAATTCGATGAAGTTGTGAACGGGCAATAAATCAATTGTAATTTTGGTAGGCAAATTCAAATTTTTGGTTATTTTGGGCTATGCTATAGGAGAGATTTGGAATTTAGAGTCGTTTGCAACATGGAGTGTATTCATGCGCGAAATTAA
This sequence comes from Legionella longbeachae, assembly GCF_004283175.1. Lineage (GTDB taxonomy): Bacteria > Pseudomonadota > Gammaproteobacteria > Legionellales > Legionellaceae > Legionella > Legionella longbeachae. The sequence continues at coordinate 70,209 of NZ_RXNW01000018.1, read as the reverse complement.
AGTAGAGCGATTAATTAAAGGCATTTTAGTGCGCGAGGGCGCTGGTGTGAAATTACAGCGATATATTGGTATAGAGCGAACCAATGATTTTGAACCTCTGCTCTTACTTGATTATTTCAATAGTGCTGATCCATTGGACTACATGGCAGGCTTTCCTGATCATCCTCATCGTGGTTTTGAAACAATCACTTATTTGCTTGATGGCAGTATTACTCATGAAGACAATAAAGGTCATAAAGGAGTTATTAGTGCAGGAGATGTTCAGTGGATGACTGCAGGAAAAGGAATTGTTCATTCTGAAATGCCTTCAGCTAATGGTCGATTACACGGTTTGCAGCTATGGTTAAATTTACCTGCTGCAGAAAAAATGAAGCCGGCACGTTATCAAGAAATGTTGAGCGCGCAATTACCCATAGAAACAAATGATTCCGGGGCTCAAATTAAGGTTATTGCCGGTCAAACGGATTTAGGTACACGTTCGCCCATTAACGGCATTGCAACGAACCCATTATTTTTTGATATTATTTTACCTCCTGGTGCGAGTGTGCAACAACATATTCCTAATGATTATCAGGCTATTCTTCTCGTTATTTCGGGAACGGTTCATATTGATGAACAACTGGTTCAACACGACACTCTGGCAAAATTAGGTTCAGGCGATGTTTTACTTTTAAGAGGTGAGACTGCCTGCCAATGTATTATGATTGCAGCTGCTCGAATTCATGAACCCATAATGAGGCATGGGCCTTTTGTAATGAATAACCAGGAAGAGATAATACAAGCCATGGATGACTTCCGCAGTGGTAGATTCTGAGATATAATACAACTTGGATTATTTGCTTGATGCAGTATTCCAGAAAATTGGATTATTAGGGATAACTTAAATGGATATATGCAAGTGAATAGGAGTAACACCTATGCACCCAAGAAAAGAGCAATCAGCCAAAGAGATTTATAATATTGTCGATCAATATTGCGAAGCAAATATACGCGCTAAATACCATACAACTTCTGCCATATCATTTGTTCTAGGTATTTCAGATACTGTTGCCCAAAAATTAATTAATAAAATTGTGATCGCGTTACCGGATTGTTTTTTTTATTTGGCTAAACCCGAACAAATTAATGAAATGATCAATTTTATTGCCCAACAGTATTTACTTTTTCAAGCTCAAGAAAACATCAATGATGAATTATTTCCTAGCATGCTCATTAATTTCGTTAATAATTTGGTAGAAGAAATTATGCTTCGGTATTACTCATTTGTTGAGGCAGGTGATTTATGAAAAGAGAAGAAATAATTCAAGCAATAGGAATGAGCAGTGATGATTTAGATACCCTATGCTTATTAGATAGATTAATCGCCATATCCTCCGAACCACCTCTTGAATTGGGTGCTGCGGAAAAAAACCGGGTTGTATCCTTTTTAGAAAAATCAATTGGGAATATGGAGTTAAACCAAAAATTACTGGAGTTAGGGAAGTTAAAACAGCAAGACACAGGAGTCAGCTTTAAGGTCAATCGCTTGTTAATGCGTTTAACGTTTAAATCGAGGCACTGGCATGAAATTCGTTTTAGTCAATATGAAAATATAACTTTAGCCAAACGCGGGGCTTTATTTGATCTTGCATCTCTTATATCTGATTTGTCGCTATTGGAACGCATGGGTTTAATAATTGATTCTTCCCTTTTGTCCCAAATTTATAAGGATGCCAAAAAAGCATCAGAGGAAGGTTTTTCTAAAGAACTTACTGCTTATCCTGATATGGTTTTTGAAGTTAAGGCAATGAAAGGCGAACCTATGGTGCCACATATGAATTATCGAAAAGATGAATTTGTTTTAACAGAATTTTTGTATAGTGAAGAATATAGAATTAAACTGGATAAATTCATTCAAAATGATGAAACAAAAAGGGTGCTAAAAAAATATTTTGGCGATGATTGGTTACAACAATTAGAAAACAAATTTGCTGTGCTTCAACGTGAAATTCATGATACGAAATTAATTGGGCCTCTTCATCGTGGTGACTTTCACTCCGGGACTCGCGCTCAGAAGCATTACCAGGCTAAATGGAGAAGTCCCGCTATGATTATTTGTTCCCCATTTGTGGGTATTTGTACGGTTAAAGCGATCAAGGCCTTAAATGCTCAGATTGTACAGGAGCTAAAAAATAAAGGGGTACAGGAAATACCCCCCCACATACTTCAATTACCTATTAGCGAAAAAATAAAATCATTGTCTCCCGCTGATTTTATTGATGTATTAGATAAATGCCAGGCTTTAGAGCGATTGCCTGGACTTACATAACGAGGGCATAAAAATAAAGTCATGGTACGGTCCTTATTTGGAATGGAAACCATATAAATGCAGTGCCTTAAGTCGAACTTACATTACTTAAGCCACTCAGTTAACAAGGATTCCATTTTTTTCCGTGCATCCTTTAGCGAATCAGAGTCTACTGAGGAGGGGGTGCGTAAATCATTGCAATGAGCTTCCCCCTGAATTAATTGATAGGTCAATCTCGGATTAGTCGCATTACCATTTCTTTCTGCCAGAGACAAAGTAGACCAGGGATCATTTTCTCCATTTGTAAAATAAATATTGGAAGCCAGTATGTTCATTAAGGGAAAATAAAAGGTATTGTTAAGCTCTGCCGTATGGGCAGGCTCCGTCAGACCGAACAACCGTTGACACACATTGTAATGATAATCCAGGTTAATCAAGGATGAGCGCGTAGAAAGAGCTGGGTTGGGATTCGCATTTTGCCAATATCCATATTCTTTACAAGATTGATAGTACCATTGACGCATCCCTAAGCCATTTTGATAATCCTGTGGATTTTCACTCATAGCACCTTGAGCGGTCATTTCTACAGCGGTAGTAGCCATATCCTTATAAAGTTTTTTAGCAAAGTATGCGTAACCTTCAAGTGGTGTTGGATGTTCAGAAAGACTTGAGCAAAATGCATCGCGCATTCCATATTGCACTGCAGCAGCGCCAGTATCTGCAATTAAATATAAAAAGTCAACGGGATCCTCAACTGCGGCAGCATCAAAAAGCGACTTTATTTGAGCAAATGTCACAGTATCTTTTAAGCTTGTTTCTACCTGAGTGACTACTTCGCGCATTTGATTGGCACATTGTAAACCAGCAACTTGGGTAACATGAGCATCATATTCGATGAAATTTTCCTTAGCCATGACAGGGGCTGAAGATGCTAATGCGCCTACAACTAAATAAGGATATTTCAAGCGATAATATGCGGACAAGGAACCGGGGTAAGAGCCTCCAAAAGCAACCCATTTTCCATGCCAATTCTTTTCACTTGTTAAATGGCGCTGGAAATAGGCCAAATCATCCAGCGCAGCTTCTGTCGTTAAATAGCGTAAGTCATTGGTTGATAATGAGTTAAGGGGTAGGCTTTCACCATAATAACGATGTTCTAGTGCAACCAATTTGGCATTAAATTTTTGGGCATAATTTCTAATCGCTCCATTCAGTGCGCGTTTGCTGCACGCAGATTCGCCACAAATATAAAAAAAGACGGGTGAATCATCTTTAGGCCCGTATGTTTCATCAATATAGTACCGTTGAGAAAAAGTACCTGTAGCAGGGTTGTTGTGATCGATTAATTGCTTAAAATAAGCAAGCTGAATGCTTTTTTCTGCGATTAATGGCGCCTTTTCTTCTTGCATGTGTTGTACATAACGCTCCACTATTCCTGCATGAGTCAGGGAAAAAGTAGAACAAAGACCGAGGAAGAGAAGGGTATTCTTTTTTATAAACATCATATGCATCATCCTTAATGGTTTAAAACTTCTATGCCTGAAATGAATCGGAGGTCCGCACCATTCTTATCAATTATTGGGAAGCTTTAGGCGTGCCAAAGATTGGAAAAATATTGGTCGGATTAGATTGTGCGATATCATAAATTATTTTTAGGGTTGATTGTATAACCACCTGGTTTTTTAGCGCTTTTTGTTAATGACTTGTTGTATTTTAAGAGTATCAAGAATATATTAGTTAACTTTGTGTTTTGAAATGTCTATGGATGGATTATGGCTAAAAAATTTTTCTTAACCGCATCTCTTATAGCGGCACTTAATTTTGGAGGTTGCCTAGCCTATGCTGGAACAGCTATATGGGGTTTTAGTAATATTCCCAAGGTAAATAATAAATCATCAGCACCCTATACTGTTTATATTGGTTCTTATTCAAGTCAAAAAAATGCACGGATAATGCAGTCCAAGTTGCACGTAAAAGGTTATAATGCCAAGATTAAAAGGAAAAAAAAATTATATATAGTGTATATTGGACCATTCAAAACACTTCAAGCTCTTCATCAATTGGCTTCAAATACACCGCCTGATCACTCGATTACACGTGCTAAATATCAAAAATTTAATTCCACGGAAACTACACCACTTAAATCGAAACACCATAATAAAGAACAGGTTAAGCAAATATCGCAGTCAACCCAATATCGCTTTAGAGATGAAACTAAAGATAAGATTAAATGTAAGGATTGCTCGCTAGAATATAATCATTGGTTTGTTCAATTACAGGGAGGGGTAGTTTTCCCTTTAAGCCAAAGTAACATCCTGGTCGATAACGGGTCTAATTTTCCACCTCCAGCAAATGTTGATGTTTATTCTGTAAATCAGTCTAACCAGGGTACTATTGCGTTAACTGTTGGTGATCGAATTGCCACCCAGTCCTCATTGATCAACCATTATACTTTAAGTGGGCGTTTGCAGTATGTGTTTTCCGCTAATGTAGGCGATACCATTATGCAATATAGTTTGCCAGAATTTCTTAACTACAGTTATGACTGGAAACTTTCTACGCTCGCATTAACTGCTGATACTAAATTGAATTTATTTAATTTTTCAAAATTTTCACCTTACGTCAACGGTGGGTTGGGAGTCTCTTTTAATGAAGCGCGATCATTTGATGAGACTGCTTTGCCAGGCATAACACCCCGAGTTAGTCCCGCATATGCGAATCATACTTTAACTCAATTTACCTACCATGTTGGTGCTGGTTTAGATTTCTTATTCATGCCAAATTGGTTATTTTCAGCAGGATATGAGTTCGAGTCATTCGGTGATTTCTCATCAGGAAAGGGGCAGTATACATGGGCTGGGGAGTCTTTACGATTGGATTCATACCAAACAAATACCCTTCTTTTTGGTGTAACTTATCTCATAAATTAATAAAGGATTTTAATTGGATAACTATGGCACAAGATCGGTGATTAACGAAATACGTATATGAAGTAGCTTGAAGTAGGAACATAAGCTTATTAATAGTTTAACGATTGTGAAGGATGAGTATGGATATTATGCGCACTAATACTGCACTATTATTGTCAATGGTTTTAATGAAGGGATATGCAGCAGTCGATCCTGTTGCCTGGTCTCTTTCTCCAAAAACAGGCTTCCCTCAGGTAAACCCTGGTGAAACAACCTCTGTGGTTTACACTTTGACTGTGAATCCAAGATTCCCAAGACCAGTGGTCCTTCATACCCAGTTTAATAAAATCGGGGGTACGTTTGCTATTACAGACACGTGTAATAATGTGACGGTTAAACCCGGTGGTAATTGCCAGGTTACCATTCGATTTACTGCCACTGATGCGACTCCATCTTCCATCCAGATGAACTATGAATACAATAATAACGTAATCAGATTATCCAGATTAAATACATCAGTCACTGATAATCAATCAAATGTGATGGGAACTATCAGTAATTTGCCTGCGGAATTCACACTCAGCAATCCAGAACAGCAGCCTGTGTTTACGGTGACCTATACAAATAAAGGCTCTGCCAGTGTAACTGGTTATGCAGGTACTCCAGCGGGAACCAATCTTTTGTCTGCAGCTCCTGAAAGTGTTGCTACCGTGTCTGTTGTAGCAGGTGGAAACAGTTGTGGAAAGAGTAACAACCCAATTACCCTTGCTCCGGGGGCGAGTTGCTCTATAAGTGGACGATTGACGCCACATGCTGTAGGAAATCTTATTGTAGCCGGGTTATTTACTTTTAATAATGGGAACAATACTGTAAACCCTACAGGAAAAACTAAAGTAGTTGAAAATCAACCGGATGTGGTAGGTGATATCACAAACTTACCCGCACAATTCACTTTAAGTAATCCGGAACAGCAGCCTATTTTTAAGGTCACATATACAAATAACGGTTCGACAAGTATCACCGGTTATGCTGGTAATATGGCTGGTACTAACCTTTTGTCAGCAACCCCTGAAAGTGTGGCCACTGTATCTGTTGTCCCTGATGGAAACAATTGTGGCACTGTTAATGGTCCGATAACCCTTGCTCCAGGCAAGAATTGTTCTATCAGTGGACAATTGACGCCGCATGCAGTAGGAAACCTCAAGGTAGCTGGGTTATTTACTTACAATAATGGTGCAAACACTGTAAATCCAACAGAAAACACCCAGGTCGTAAATGGCTCCGGACAATGTAAATTGTTAGGTTCTGTAAATATCCCGTTTCATAATCCTACGTATCAATATTCAGACAACGTCCTTCAGTTTAAATTTACAAACTCATGTACTACAGCTGTGACTTTAGGTGCAGTCACCTTCCCCCCTACAGGGCCTTCTGCAACAGTGACACCAGCAGACCAATACGATGGATGTTCCAATGTTACGCTTGCTGCAAACGATAGCTGTACTGTGCTTGTTTCGGTGATACCACAGACTACCGGTTCATTAACGGTAAGTGCAACAGTTACAGCGGACTCTAATCAGGTCGTTGTGCCAGCCACTACAACAGTGCAATCTCCCGGTTATACACACAAGGTTACTTTTATAAATCAGTGCCCCTTTGCTGTTTGGTATGGAGTGTCGCAACCATCAGGAAGTGTTGATCCTACCCCGAACCCTTCGCCTTTGGCTTATTTTCTCTCGCCTCAAGTCGATGGCAATTTATCTGCTAGCAAATCAATTACTATCCAGGGCTCTTATAATGGGCAATTCTTTCCTAGAACTGGATGTTCTTTAAAAGGTTCGAGTTTTATATGTGCAACCGGTGATTGTGCCTCTGGAAGCAATGCTCAGTGCCCTAGTGGAACTGTCTATGAACCTTATACTCGAATAGAAGAGACATTTACAGCAAATACGCAGGGAGGGTACGATATTGCTTTGATTAATGGAGCGAGTATTCCTGCTGAGTTAAAAGGATTAGGACCTCAAACTTCATTGAGTAGTTCTCCCGCAGCCCCATATGTGTGCTCTGGTGCTGGTGCTCCGATTCAAGCGCAATATTCTCCATTCACCCCTCAGTATCCACCTCCACCACCACCTCAGGGACCAAAGAATCCACCTGCTACACCGTTAGGAAATTGCCCATGGCAGTATACTGCACCCATGTCCTCGCCATTGTTTAATTTTGTAACGAATGGAACAACGGTGACAGATTGTAGCACTTGTCCTGCATTGTCTAGTGTATGTGGATTAGCATTTGAAACGACCCCCGCCGCCGGTAATATTGTATTGGCATGCGGTAATTTGATTGGTTATTGGACCATTAACCAGCTGTGCTCAGGCAACGTGACGTATAAAGGTGCCAATCCAGCAATGAATCCCAGCGCAGTTTTTAATTGTAATAGCCCAATAAGCAATTACTCTTCACAATCTTACCCGGCTGGTACCACAGCTTATAGCCTTTATGCCTGTGTCCCGAATGGTGCTTCGCTAGACAGTTGTTATAACAATACTAATACAACCTGTTGTGGTGCCAGGGATTGGAATGATGGGACTTATTTAACATGGCAAACCCAACAATCTTATTTCCAGAATCCAGATTGGGTAAATGGTGGAAGTGGTTCTGGGAAGTTGACGCTTTCACCAACTCCATTAGAGTCGATTCAGTGGTTAAAAGAGGCCTGCCCAACAGCGTATTCCTATCCTTTTGATGATCATGCAGGCACGTTTAATTGTGATAGCTCTGATCCGCAACAACAAAATCATGTCAATATGGATTTCGAAATAGTATTCTGCCCAGGAGGAGTTATTGGTGATTTAAGTCAAAATCCGTAATGGATTTATGATTTACTTTGTATTTTGTTGAACCCTGTTTCCGCGGCATTGCCGCGGATTTTTATGTAGAAAAATTCGAAAGCGCATGATTCTCTAATCAAATTTGGCAATGGCTCAAATTCGCTGGACCTTTTATTCATCTTGTTTTTTCGTGTTCAAATCACCTCTCTTGAGGAACAGTAAATTCCAAACAACTTGTTAGTTGTTTAAATTTGTGACATTATGGCGCCAATATAAGTTTATTGGGCTATTTTTATGTTGAAGAAAATCCTCGGAATTACCTTTGTTTTGATGTCATATGATGCATTTGCGGTTAAAGAATTGGATTTGTACAAGGCTCCTTTAAATAGTTTAAATCAATTTTTCCTGAAACAATCTGCAAAAAAAGCAGCCTATAAGGATGGACTATCAAGCGCAGAAGAAAACACTTTGCTGCAAGTAAGTCGGACTCATGATCATGCAGAGATCATTACGCGTTATCAACAAATGTACCAGGGAATTCCAGTAATTGGTGCGCAAATTATGATTGAGAATGCGCAGGTTAATGGGCATCTGCTCGATGAGATTCATTTGAATACCCATCCCGCAGTTAGTCCGCAGCAGGCGATTGAGATCGCAAAAAAATCCTGGTTTAGTTTTAATCCGCAGATGCCTGCTGACGAAGAGCAAAGTGAGTTACAAATTCGGGCGGTACAAAATAATGAACTTAAGTTAGTTTATCAAGTATCATTTAAAACAACGCAAAGGGATAACAAGCCTGCCTGGCCATTTTTTATTGTAGATGCTCAAAACGGTGAGATCACAAAGCAATGGAATAATATAAAAAACTACATGGATTCGGGACCCGGTGGTAACGAAAAGGTACATGAATATTGGTACGGAAAAGAAGGCATCCCTTTTTTAGAGGTGAAGCAGGATGGTAGCCAATGCATCATGGATACCACTAAGGTGAAATTAGTGAATCTTGCTTCAGCATGGGATTGGGGTGATCTTCTGGATTCTCCTTTTCAATATCCATGCAACAAAAATGTAGAAGAAATTATAAACGGTGCTTATTCACCCTCAAATGATGCTTACTATTTTGGACATATCATTGTGGATATGTATCGAGATTGGTATGGTGTTCATGCACTGCAACATATTGATGGAAAGCCAATGCAGCTCGTCATGCGGGTTCATTTTGGTGAGCATTATGATAATGCTTTTTGGGATGGCAAATTTATGTCCTTTGGTGACGGACAGGATTTTTATCCTTTGGTTTCTCTTGATGTTGCTGGTCATGAAGTGACACATGGTTTTACCGAGCAGCATTCCGGTTTAGAATATCATGATCAATCTGGGGCTCTTAATGAATCTTTATCTGATATGGCTGGTCAAGCTGCTCGCGCTTATCTGCTGGAAAAATTTCCCCAATTTTACAATAAACTTTATTTACAAGCAGATACCGTAACTTGGGGTATCGGAGAGACCATAGTTAGAGACTCATTTGGCAAGGCTTTGCGGTTTATGGATTATCCTTCTTCAGATGGTAGTTCCGCTGATTGCCTGGATAAAAAATTAGCGCAAAGTCATGGTGCTTATTGTGCCATAAGTTATTCAGAAATAGTCGCTTATGCGAAGTCACATATTGCCAATCCGCAAGAAAGGCAAAGTTTTATTGTTCATACAGCAAGTGGTGTATTTAATAAAGCATTTTATTTATTATCTAAGGATATCGGTATTAAAAAAGCTTATGAGCTAATGATATTAGCTAATAGCAAATATTGGACTCCTACTACAGATTTTGTGAATGGTGCTTGCGGTGTACTTTATGCTGGCAAAGATTTGGGTGTAGATGAGAAAATGCTCCGAACTATATTTGGTCAGGTAGGTGTGGGCACTACACGTTGTAAGCTTTAGGCAAACTGTGATTACTATAAAAAGCTCGATATAAAAATAAGCTTGGTTTTTATATCGAGCTTATTTTCACTATAAAAGTGCTCATCATGCTGGAATTCTACTTCTTTATCATTTAAAGAAATAATTACACCCCTTTTGTTTTTTGGCCTTACCAGATTCATAGAGTTTGTTTTTTGTTCTATATGTTGTTTGCTGAGCAATATATTTGGTATATAATTGCTGGATTTAATTCGCATTTGATCTTATCTAAGTCGGGAGTCAAATGGTTATTTTTTTTATTACGCTTAGCGTTCTTTTATTAAGTCTGCTTTGTGCTACGGTGATGATTTTAAAGCTTATTCGACAGCCATCTGAGCCTTTATCAATAACGCAATATTTAAAATTAGGCATAAGTGGCATCGTCGCATTTATTGCAGATACCGTCGGTATTGGTAGTTTTGCGATGAATGTCGCATTAGCCAAAATTATGGGTACATTTCGTGATGATGAAATGCCAGCAGTAAATAATGGGGCTCAAGTAATTCCAGGAACAATTGAATCTTTATTTTTTATAAGCCTAATCGATGTAGATTTAACTACCCTTTTGACTTTAATTATTGGTACTTGTGTTGGTGGTTTAGTGGGCGGCTTTGTAGTAAGCCATCTAAGTAAACAGGCAATTCGATTGTCAATGGTTTGCTGTTTTGCATTAATTATCATACTCTTACTTTCACATAAGTTTCGTTTACTGCCTGTGGGCGGTGAATTAACAGAACTCCATTCATGGAAATTAATCGTGGGTTTTGCGGCGATGGTTGTTTGTGGTGCTCTTACATCGGTTGGAATCGGACTATTTGTTATGGTGCAATGTGTCCTTTTCTTAATGAATATTTCACCGGTAGTTGCTTTTCCAATTATGACTACAGCTGGAGCGATGCAACAACCGTTAACGACTTTAGTATTCTTGAAGCATAATAAAATTCCCTTAAAGAAAACAATGATCTTAAGCATTTCAGGTTGTATTGGTGTCCTTATTACTATTCCTATTTTTATGCAATTGACTATTTCCTGGCTACATGATCTTTTAATATTCATCCTGATTTATAATTTTTTTGCAGTAGGCCATACTTATTTACGAGCCCGATCTGGCAAAAAAATAACACAAACGAAGGTTCCTGTTTCTTTGGTAGCGGCTGAATAAGGTTGATACTTAAAGCATCCCATTGGTGTGATGCGAAGTATATAGTATCATTAAGTAAATTTTAGATAAAAATAAAACCCTATGGATGAACCAGTTAGTAAATCACAGAAAAAACGAGAAGCCGATTATTTACAAAAAATGGGTGTGAAATTTATTGATTTGAGTATCACTAAACTGAATTTACTTCCACTACCTGATAACCTCTATAAAGCAATCATTGACGCAAAGTCTATTAAAAGCCATGGGGCTAAAAGAAGGCAAGCCCAATTGATTGGTAAATTGATGCGAGCTGCTGATTACGAAGAAATTTTATCTGTTTATGAACATATGCTTGAGGAAGATAGTGCTGTAACTGCATCATTTCATGCAGTCGAGCATTGGCGTGACCGCTTAATCAACGAAGGCAAAGAAGCGCTAACTGAATTTATAGAAGCTTATCACCCGGAAGATGTCCAGCATTTAAGACAACTTATTAAAAAGGCAGTGGATGAGCAACAAAAGGAAAAGAATTTAGGTGCCAGTAAGGCTCTTTTTCGCTTTTTGAGGTCATCTATAGCATGAAATATTCTTTATTCATTAGCTGCCCCAAAGGGCTTGAATATTTATTAGAGGAAGAATTAAAAGCTTTAGGCTTATCGGTGACTCGTGTAAGTCCGCAAGGAGTTTATGGTGAAGCCAGTCTGGTAACGCTATATCAATTATGCCTCTGGTCAAGAATAGCAAATAGGGTGCAACTGATTCTTTTTAGTGGATATGCGGGAAATGAACAGTCCTTGCACCAGCTTTGTACTCAATTCCATTGGCAGACGGTATTTTCACAAGATAAAACTATAGCAATCGAATTTCATGGTACTTCAGAGCATATCCGCAATACAATGTTTGGGGCACAGGTAGTCAAAGATGGAATAGTTGATCATTTTAGACGATTAAATTACTCGCGCCCATCTGTAGATAAAGAAAATCCCCAAATCCTTATTCATGCCTACTTAAAAAATGATGTGATTACCGTAAGTTTTGATTTGACGGGATACAGTTTGCATCAACGAGGTTATCGCAGTAAGGCTGGTACTGCTCCTTTGAAAGAGAATGTTGCTGCAGCCTTGCTAATGCGAGTCAAATGGCCAGAGTTAGCTGCAAAGGGTTATACTTTGCATGATCCTTTTTGTGGTTCAGGTACTTTAGTGATTGAGGCGGCAATGATGGCAGCACATATTGCTCCTGGTTTATTGCGTCAGGATCAATCATTACAATATTGGGTACAGCATCAAGCTTCATTATGGGAGAAACTGCGTGTAGATGCATTGCAAAAAGTTAAAGTTTTGCCCACAACGTTATTAGGTACAGATGTCGATCATAAAATGATTGCTGCAGCACGCTCGAATGCCGAACGCGCTGGAGTCGCTCCATTGGTACATTTTAACGTGCAATCATTGCATGAGATTAATCCTGCAACGAAAAAGGGAATTGTTGTATGTAATCCGCCTTATGGAGAGCGATTGAGTGATGTGTCCCACCTTGTGCCGTTATATCAGCAATTTGGCAGAATATTACATGAGCGTTATCAAGGTTGGCAGGCTGCAGTTTTGACGTCTAACCCTATTTTGGCCAAGGCTTTAGGGTTACGTGCCCATAAGCAATATACGCTATATAACGGTGCATTGGAGTGTAAGGTTTATTCTTTGAATATAAACGTTGCTAATGAGCTAAAAGGAGCCATGGGTAATTCAGTCTCAGAACACGCTCAAATGCTTTTAAATCGCCTCGAAAAAAATCATCGCCATTTAGAAAAATGGGCAAGAAAAAATAATATTTCTTGTTATCGCGTTTACGATGCTGATTTACCAGAGTATGCATATGCTATCGATCTTTATAATGACTATGCGGTGTTACAAGAATATGCAGCCCCTGCAAGTGTCTCTGTATCTAAAGCAGAAAAGCGCAGCCTGGAAGTCATGCAGGTTGTTCCCAAAGCACTAGGCTTAGCCCCTGAAAAATTGGTGGTCAAACAACGTAAACAACAAAAAGGAAGTGCCCAATACCAAAAGCTAAACCATAGCCGAAAAACACTGGTTGTTACTGAGGGACAGGCAAAGCTGTTGGTTAATTTGTATGATTATTTAGACACAGGGTTATTTCTGGATCATCGACTGCTTCGCTTAAGTTTTGCCAAATTGCAAGCTGGAACCCGTTTTCTTAATTGCTTTTGTTATACAGCAAGCGCGAGCATTCATGCGGCCTTGGCCGGAGCTTTCACAACTAATGTCGATCTTTCTCATACTTATTTACGTTGGGCAGAGGAGAATTTTAAGTTAAATCATCTTGATTTATCGAAACACCAGTTTGTGCAATCTGATTGCCGAGAGTGGATGAAAATTACTCGAGATCGATTCGATGTAATTTTTTTAGATCCACCTAGCTTTTCTAATTCAAAGCGAATGAGTGATGTTTTGGATATCCAAAGAGATCATGCTTTGCTAGTCAATGCAGCAATGCGGTTATTGAATCCCGACGGCATTTTGTATTTTTCAACCAATTTACGTCAGTTTAAATTAGATCACACGCTTAAGGAAAAATATTCCATACAGGATATTAGCGCTCAAACTATTGATCAGGATTTTAAGCGTAATCAAAAAATTCATTATTGTTTTAAAATCAGGATGGCCCAGTTTGCATAAATAGGTACATCTTTCTATAGTGTCAAGGTATAAATTCTAGACAAGGCGCAGGTAGATTGGGGTTAAAGAGGATACTGGCTGAACCGAACGAACTTGCACCGATATCTGGAACAGTGGATGCGCTGGAGATAATAGTGTTTTGAAAACCGCACAAAAGGACTAAATTCGATATGGAAGTTAAACTGATTAAGCTTGTTGTCCCTTTATGTGTTTTTTTTATATTCCCCTGTTCAGGAGACGCCAAGCAAATCAGTTTTTTTGTTTCTGGAGGCCCCCATTTTTCGACACTTAAAAATAAACCTCAGGTGGAAGTCAATGAGGTCATTACCAATGCTTACCAAACGAATACCAAAACAAACTGGCAGGGTTTTTGGGGCCTGGGGGCAAATCATACTTTTGAAAAATCATGGTTTTCATTTTATCAGTTTTCCTTGGGAATAGCGGGTTATTTTTTCAAGCTGGGCCAAGTAAATGGAACGAAATTCCCATTTATCAACGAAGGGCTTTTTGATACCTTGAACTATAATTTTCATGCAAAAAGCGCCTCGTTGATGGTTGAAGGCAAAGCAATTTACTCAAAATATGCTTTGAAACCTTATGCCTTAGTCGGTATTGGCCCAAGCTGGAATCGTTTATATGCTTATCGTGAAAAGCCGTCCGATCTTTCTTTAAGCGCGGCGCCTTCAGTTCCTTTTAAAAATCATACAAAACAGACTTTTTCTTATGCATTGGGTGCAGGGCTTGGCTATTTGCTGTGGGATGATAAGCAACACCATGTGCAATATCACATGACTGCAGGCTATCAATATTTTAATTTGGGCGAAGGGGCTTTAGGCTATTGCTTAGCACAAACGTCGAAGGATAGGCTAACGGTTAAAAATCTTTATACACAAGGAGTCGTCTTTACACTGGCGGTTTCTTTTGGTTAACAAGGATGAATCAGATGAAAAGCATGTTCAAGAGGTACTTTTTATGGTGGATGTTGACTTTGACTGCAGCACAAGCAGCTTCTATCGTTGAAATTACACCAAGCAGCTCTAGCCCAATAATTATTTCACAAACTGGTTCAACTTATGTGACTTTTACCGCTAAAAACAATACGTCAAAGATGTTGAATAAGCTCAGCATAGACCCCAACTATGGTACAAAAATAAGTACTCTGAAGGTTACATTACTCAATAATACTTGTACAGCTTTAGCAGCGGGAGCAACCTGTTCCTTTATCATCTCATTACAAGGAATCAACCAAAACGCTGAATTCACCTTAATGCCGCGTATTTGCGCTTACAATGGGGCAGTATGTTCTGTACCAGTATTACATAATCGTATTAAGGTGAGCGCAACAAAAACACTTCCAAGTAGTGAATTTCCCCTTCCATACGCGGGTACGTATTACCCAATTTACAATTCTGGTGCAGGACAGTGGTTACCGCCTAATCAAGACCCCATTCCTCCTTTCAAGCGCGTGAGCGCAATTTTTGTGGCTTTTGCTCATGCCTATGCACAACAAAACGGTGCAATTTTTACCTATGAACAAGGCCAGCCTGACGAGCCTGCACGTTTGGCTTTATTAGTACAATCAGCGCGCGCTGGTAATCCTAATATAAAAATTTTAATTTCACTGGGATGGGGAAAAAAAGATTGGACCTACATTAATAATGACTATGTGAATCGAGCCAATATCTTCGTACCCAGCGTGATTCAATTTATTCGCAGCAATCATCTGGATGGGCTTGATATTGATGATGAAAGCATAGGTGACTCCAGTGGTTCTATTCCCCAGGCCAATTTCGATGGGGTAGTTGCCAATTTAAGGAATGCGTTAAATTATGCAGCACTGCAAGACGGAAAACCTTATTACCTTACCATTACCCCTGCTGGAAATAATGATGAACCAGGTGGCATTGTCGCAACACAGGTAAACATGTTAAATGCCAACAGTTTTGATTTAATTAATATTCAAAGTTATTTTGGTGATGGCGGTTGGGGGGATGATTTCTTTGATGCACTTGTTGCAATAGGCTATCCTAAACAGCAAATTGCAAATGGAATTGATACTCAGGAAACAAATTGTGATCCTGAATATCCGCCCTACATCGGTTTAGCAGGAATATTTAACTGGAATATGACTAAAGACAGTACGTGCAGCAATTATGCCAATACCATCACTATCGCGAATATGGTGGGGTATTATGGCGCGTTATATTAAGGGTCTTTTATGGGTAGGAAATGAGTTATTTAGGGAACAATATATAGCATTTATTCTTCGAATTTACTATGGTCTTTTATGAGAGCCCACTTTATTTAAGAAACATTTTTTCAATGAAGCGGGCTCAAAATAGATAAACCCGCCAAATTTTTCGTATATCTTTTAATGTTTATTCTCAACATATCAGCAGGATATAACCTTAATGGACCTCCTTTTCTCCAGAACCATACATTTGTTCTTTTAACGATTGCATATATCCTGCCATAAAAAAGAGTTCCGCAACCAGGCATAGAGGTGCAATTAGTGCGTGGCAAAAATTATCCATAAAAGCAGGTCTTTTACCTTCCAAATAATGGCCATATAGTTGTAGTCCTAACCCTATGATAAAAAATATGATAAAAAACCAAACGCCAAAAGGAGTGGGACCATCTTGGCTATACCAATTTGCAATCAATAACAGAATGAGTAGAATGGGGGTAAGTGCTAAAGCCAATTGCCAATTTAAACGAAAATAATAAATCAGTGCACCTAATGTAGCGAAAAATGCAAGGTTCGTCGC
Organism: Legionella longbeachae; assembly: GCF_004283175.1. GTDB lineage: Bacteria > Pseudomonadota > Gammaproteobacteria > Legionellales > Legionellaceae > Legionella > Legionella longbeachae. The sequence goes on along the minus strand of NZ_RXNW01000018.1, from coordinate 53,621 downwards.
AAAAACACCAGGCATAATTATTTTGACAAAACCCAGGAAAATCATTATCGATAAAATGAGAATGGGGACTCCTGCCAAATGAGTATAACGGGTTTTGATGTTTTGGTGATAGGCTGCATAAAATTGCGCTTGTTCTATAAATGGTTTCATTTTATAAATATGCTGAGTAAGTATACTTAAAACATAGCACAAACTGTTAAAAAAATCAGGGAGATAATTAAAACGCCATTTTTGTATATAAAAACCAATTTAATTATTTATCAAATGAATAGGTTCCCACCACGTACAAAACATTCCCGTTGGTTGAAGAGCCAGGAATATAAGCGGCTTTTACTGAAAGTTTTTTATAAAATATTCCGGCCCAAGGTACAGCTCCCGGAAAAGGAATGTTATGAAAGATATCGGGTCGCGCTGTAACAAGGACAGAAAATCCTAATCCTGCTTTAAATTCTTTAGTGATATTGGCTACTCTTAAATAAGCATATCCAGCAGTGGGCTCGACATTACGATGAGAGTCCAGGAATGCGAAAGCATAGAGGCCATGCCAATTCCCTTTTTCATCAAAAAAACCTTTACCTAGTCCGCCGCCCCAGGCGAGTTCATTGTATTTTTTTTCTCGTATCCGTTCGGCTGAGTAGGTGAACCTGTTGTGCCACGCATAGCCTGAAAGGTAAAGGTCGGTATGCCCTTCAGTCCATACCTGATGTAGTCGATGACAAACAGGTTTGAATAAGGAGAGCCAATACTTACATCCTTTGGGTTCTTCAGTGGCCAAATCGGATTTTTTTGAAGTTTGATTATCCGGAGATATTTTGAATGTATTAATAGGTGAATTCTCGTCTATACTATTAGACGAAGAATTAGAAATTGATGGCGGGCTACTAAAAGAATTTAAAGAAAATACAATTAATAGCCCTACAATGAAATTACGTACAGTCAATTTATTCATTCACTCATAACCTGGAGGGGATAATACCACAGTTTAAATTTGATCGGATTTACCTCATTTTGAATTGCGGAGCCTTGCTTATTAAGTGTAACAATAAAAAAATAAGAGCATACTAACATGGACTTGTTTCGTAAAAAAGAGATCGGTGAATCATTTGAAGAAGGTTCTTCCCTGGTTAAATGTCTAACTGCTTTCGATCTTACTCTTTTAGGTATTGGCGCTATCATTGGTGCTGGAATTTTTGTGTTAACCGGAATAGTTGCCGCAACAGATGCTGGCCCCGCAGTGATTTTTTCATATATTTTGGCCGGACTCGCATGTATTTTTTCTGCATTATCCTATGCGGAATTGGCCTCTTCTCTTGGTGGCTGTGGTAGTGCATATGGGTATGCTTACGCCGGTTTTGGAGAGATTGTCGCCTGGATTGTCGGCTGGGACTTATTATTTGAATATACCATTTCAGTTTCAGCTGTATCTGTTGGATGGAGTAGTTATGCTAATGATTTCTTTTTGGCACTAAAAATACATATTCCAGCCGTATTCTTACATGGACCAGAAAATGGAGGTTTTTTTAATCTACTTGCATGTTCCATAATTGTTATCCTGATGGTTTTATTAACCTGGGGGGTCAAATCAAGCATTCGGGTTAATAACATTATGGTAATTATCAAACTATTAGTCATTTTGATGTTTATTGTGATAGCTCTTGGAGAGGTTGATCCCTCAAACTGGTCGCCTTTTTTTCCTTATGGTTGGGAAGGGGTTGTTAAGGGGGCATCGCTGATATTTTTTGCTTACATTGGCTTTGATGCGGTATCCACTGCTGCTGAAGAGGCGATTAACCCTCAACGTGATTTACCAATTGGAATAATAGGGTCTTTATTTATTTGCACCGTTTTATATATGATTGTTGCAGGCTTGTTGACGGGTATCGCACATTACAGCACGCTAAATGTTGCATCTCCAATCAGTCATGCTTTATTAGTTTTGGGATATAAATCAGTCGCCAGTCTTATTAGTGTGGGGGCGATAGCTGGCTTAACTACCGTGATGTTGGTTTTGTTTTATGGTTTAACGCGAATTATGTTGGCCATGTCTCGGGATGGGTTATTGCCCAAGGTTTTCTCTCAAACAAATCCATACACGCATACGCCTATTCGCGTAATTTTAATAAGCGGTATTTTAATGAGTTTATTTGCTGCATTGGTTTCGATGCACGATCTTACAGAGCTGGTGAATATAGGTACCTTATTTGCATTTTTAATGGTATGCGCGGGTGTTTTATATTTGCACTATAAGCGACCAGACCTGCATCGACCGTTCAAAACACCAGGTATGCCCTATGTACCTATCCTGGGAATGATTAGCTGTTCTTATCTTATAATTAATTTGCCTTTTATTACATTAATGCGTTTTGTTATTTGGATGGCGATTGGTTTGGTGGTTTATTTTTCTTTCGCCTATAAAAACAGCCAATTATCAAAAGTTAAAATTAAGAAGTAGCCTCTAGAGTTTTTCCGAATTGACCGTTGAAAAATTTCGATACTCCGATGGGTTTGTTTCTATAATTTAGTCATAGGTATTGATTTTTATCCCAGATGATTCTTTTCATAAATTATCTGTTGTGGATACTCCCATGAAAAATTAAATTTTCTCCCATGGATCCGCTGAGAAATTAAATCTTACCCGTTCGTTGATCAAAACCCTGGCTCATCAAATTAACGAAAGAGGGATGGTGCATCAGGATATTAAACCGGATAATATCCGTTTTTCTTAATATAATAATCAATTTAAAACTTATTTTATTGATACAGATAATGCTTGTAAAATTGGACAAATTCCACAAGCTATTCCTTCTAGCGGAAAATTTAGTCCATCGGAGGTAAAAGTTAAAGGTTATGCCGCTCATCCGGCTCGTGATATTTATGCGATGGGAGAAGTACTTAAGGAATTGTGGAATGATGATCTCAAGGACTTATCGAATAAAGAGCATCCTGAAGATTTTAAAAAACTCCAGGAACTCATTAATAACATGATATATAACTCTCCAGAGCAAAGACCCCGCATTGATGAAGTAGAAAATCAACTACAACAAATTGAATTTCATGAGCCTCATAATGAACAAAAGGAGCGCGAAACTAAATTTTTAAACGCTATTAAACTGAATAATAATTCTCTCGTTATGGAAATGTTGAAGAACAAACAAATAAACCTTAATACGGTGAAAGACTCAAGGGGCGGAGGCCCATTATCGATTGCCCTTGAACGACATAACCGTCCATTAATTAAACTTTTTTTAAAAGAAAGCCTAAAAACAGATCATAGTAAAGAATCTCAATGTGGAAGCCTGCTTTTTGAGCTCATTTCTGATTTTCAATATGACTCAAATGAGAAACGAGCTATCGAAGACCGTATGGATATAGCCAAACTGCTAATCAAGTATGATATCACGGATTTTTTCCGCCAGATTACATTCAAGAAAATTCAAGCACACTTTTTGAGATATTTAAATATAAAGAGCTGCAAAATTTTCTTGATAATCCTGAGATTAAATGTGTAATCGGTAACAGTAAATCCATGCAAAATATCTTTATAGATATGGAACAAAACGTCCTTAAGCGCATGAAAAGCCGTGTAGAACAAAAAGAAAGTGAATTCAAAAAGGAAGGTTTTTTGCAAAGATTTAGTCAAACAAAAGAAAAAATCTTCATTAAACAAATCAGTGCTGCTTTTTCTAAAGTATGATGTCGAAAAGGGAGCGGATCCGGCTAAAATTCATCAAAAATTTATTGAACTGTGTAATCTTATTTCAAAGGACACATCTGATGATAAAGATGTGAATGATCACAAAGAACACATGTTTCCAACCAATGCGCAGTATTTGTTCAATAATCTCTCTTTTGTACAATATGAATTACCCAAGCCCCCAAGAGAAGAGCCACAACAGGTCGTGGACCTTAGTAATATGATGCCATCCTCTGATTTACAATGGTAATATATCGTTGAAAAAAAAAGAATTATGTAGTGTTCATCCCTCTTCTGTTTGGCAATTTAATAAACAACTTAAATGTTGCTTAATACCAATGCTGCAGAAATGCTTGCTGCTGCGGGCATCGTAATGAGCCATGAAAAGAAAATTCTTCTGATGACGCGCCAATGTGGGCCAGAAACTCCATTAGTTAATCCGACCCCAGCAATTGCGCCAGTGACAGTATAAGTAGTAGAAACAGGAATGCCTGACTGTGTTGCGATAAAAAGAGAAAGTGCTGCTCCTGTTTCGGCGGCACAACCCTTTATCGTGTCAAGTTGCGTGATTTGCGTTCCCATGGTATGTACAATGCGCCAGCCTCCCGCAAGGGTTCCAAGGCTTATGGCTGCTTGACATGAAATGACCACCCAACATGGGACATAAAAAGGCCCCTCGATCCAGGCTGCTGAGAAGAGTAATATGGAAATGATGCCCATGGTTTTTTGGCCATCATTACTTCCATGGGTTAGACTTAATAACGCAGAGGAACATAATTGAAATCTTTTAAAGAGCTTAAAATGAGTTTGTTTTGAACTTTTTGAAAACTTGTAAAAAAAATAGGTCATAAGTAATGCAACAAATAATCCAAGAGCGGGAGAAACAAAAATCCCACCCATTACTTTGGCAAAACCACTCATTTTAAGTGAGGAAAAACCTCCCTTAGCTATTGCGGCCCCAGCTAACCCTCCAATAAGAGCATGCGAAGAACTTGATGGAAGTCCGTAATACCAGGTCACCAGATTCCAGAAAATAGCGCCGATTAATGCGGCTAAAATAAAATGCGTATCAACAATGTGAGCGTCGATTAGGCCGCTGCCGATTGTTTTTGCCACAGTGAGGTTAAAAACTAAAAAAGCAATAAAATTAAAAAATGCAGCCCATATCACGGCTTGTTTGGGAGTCAAGACTTTTGTGGTAACGATCGTAGCTATAGAATTTGCTGCATCATGGAAACCATTAATAAAGTCGAAAGCATAGGCAACCATGATTACAAAAAATGTAAATAAAAAGGTTGAGTCCATACCAAGGCCATTCCTTAGAATACTATATATAATAACTACTTTTAGTCATTAATTTAGATACAATATGCATTAAGAGTTTGACAACATGGGGTAATTCTATAGCCCCAGACTCCATAGCCAGCGTTGCGTGCTGCTCTTCATCTTCTTTCATTTTAGTTAACAATGAGTGTGATTTTTTATCCTTTACTGGCAATTTCTGTAGATGTCGGAGTAAATGAGCGGAGACTTGTCGCTCTGTCTCCATCACAAATCCCAAGCTAACTTTATCTCCTGCTAATCCAGCAAGTGCTCCTAATATAAGAGAACCACCATACCATAAGGGATTGAGTAGGCTTGTTTTGGAGCCTAATTCGGCCAATCGTTCTTCACACCAGGCTAAATGATCAATTTCCTCAGCCGCTGCATCACTCATCTGTTTTCTAATATGGGTTAATTGCGCTGTTAAGGCTTGCCCTTGATAAAGTGCCTGTGCACAAACTTCCCCAGAGTGATTGACTCGCATCAAGCCTGAGATGTGCTTTTTTTCCTGGATAGAGAGTGATGCCTCAGGAAGATCTTTGGCCGGTGAATGGCGGGTCCCTATGCGCTTTTTAGGGGGAAACAGGGTACGCAAAGCGTTGTCTACGTTGCCTATTAATATATCCAGAGTATTTATTTTGCGCATAGTGATTTTGTGTGTGCTCTTTTATAATTGAGTAAATTGATTAATCGTTAAGGTTAATCGATTTACTAATTCATTGATCTCATCTTCATTAATGATCAACGGTGGTAATAGTCGTACAACAGTATCCGCGGTGATATTAAAGAGTACTCCATTAGCAAGTCCTTGCAAACGCATATCATTAGCGGGTCGATCCAGTTCAATGCCTATCATATATCCTTTACCACGAATTGCTTTAACACTCGGATGTTCTCCAAGATTTTTGATTAACTTTTCCATTAGTAATGCACTGTTTTTTGCGACTTTTTCGCAAATTTTATCCCGTTCAATGACTTCTAATACAGTTAACGCAGTTGCACAAGCCAAAGGATTACCGCCGAAGGTTGAACCATGGTTGCCTGGTTTAAATAAATCCTTCGCTTTTTTGCTGATTAGACAAGCTCCGATTGGAACACCATTCGCCAAGCCTTTAGCTGTAGTAAGAACATCAGGCTGAATATCATAATGCATGCAGGCAAATAATTTTCCAGTACGCCCGTTCCCAGTTTGGATTTCATCTAAAATAAGCATCCAGTCATGTTGTTCACAAAGCTTGGCAACAGATCGAAGATAACTTTCCTCTGCAGCATGGATGCCTCCTTCGCCCTGGATAGGTTCAAGCATCACTGCGACGACATCCTCTCTGTTCGCTGCAATAGTATGGATAGCATCCAAGTCATTAAAAGGGGCGCGGATGAAACCAGGTACCAAAGGTTCAAATCCTGCTTGCACCTTACGACTTCCTGATGCAGTTAATGTCGCCATAGTGCGGCCATGAAAAGCCTTTTCCATAACAATGATTGACGGTGTTTCAATTCCTTTTTTGTGACCAAAAAGACGAGTTAATTTTATTGCCGCCTCATTCACTTCAGCACCCGAATTGGCGAAAAAAACCTGTTCCATGCCTGTCATGGCTGTGAGTTTTTCTGCAAGTAATTCTTGTTGCTTAATATGAAAGGTATTTGATGTGTGAATCAGTTTGGCTGCTTGTTGCTGTATTGTTTTTGTGACATCAGGATGAGCATGTCCTAATCCACAAACGGCTATTCCGCTCAAGCCATCGAGGTAGGCTTTTCCTTGTTCATCATACAACCAAACTCCTTCTCCATGTGTGAACGTTATTGGCATAGGATTGTAACTTGTAATTAAAGCCATAATGTTTTCCCTTTAAAACTTAAGGATTTCCATTTTAAATAGATTATTTCCTATTTTTATGGAAGAGCTAATAATAGCCCACATTATAGCCACAACTTTCTTTCCTGCGCCATATGAGAATAAAAATTCTATAGGCGATTATGCCGCTATGAAAAGAGATTATATCAACGTGGTTTTCTTGATTTTTAAAATCCCTCACCACCACAGGATCTCGCAGACTCTTAAACCAATGGTAGTGAAGAGAGGGGCTATGGGCAACAAATTTTGTTTTACTTTCTGGATAATTTATTTGTTGGCGCCATTAACAATTCTTTTTTATGACGGTGTAAAAAGCATGTTACTTCATGTTGTCAGCTACAAAATCCCAATTTACCAAGTTCCAGAATGCAGTCACATAATCCGGGCGAGCATTACGGTAATCAATATAATAAGCATGTTCCCACACATCGCAGGTTAATAGCGCTGTTAATCCTTCGGTCATTGGTGTGCCTGCATTACTAGTACTGATTATTTTCAATTCACCAGCACTGTCTTGGACAAGCCATGCCCAACCCGAGCCAAAAGTCGTAATTGCAGTTTGTGTAAATTTTTCTTTAAATGAATCAAAAGAGCCAAAATATTTGTTAATTGCTTCAGCAACTTTTCCTTGAGGTTCTCCACCACCATTTGGACTTAGACAATGCCAATAAAAAGTATGATTCCATACTTGTGCAGCATTATTAAATATCCCTCCTTTTGAATTTTTAATGATTTCTTCTAATTTCATGGATTCAAATTCAGTGCCAGGAATTAGTTTATTTAAGTTAGTCACGTAGGCTTGATGATGTTTACCATAATGGTATTCAAGAGTTTCACTTGAAATATGGGGCTCTAACGCATTTTTTGCGTAGGGTAATTCAGGTAGTGTAAAGGTCATCCTAATCTCCTAATTATTATTCTGCGCTAAGTTTAGCAGGTAGATGGTGATATTCAATGAAGATTAATCTTAATTAAGAAAAAAGCTATGGTGATTACTTAATAATGGTTTATTCATATTGAACTATACTTCGATAATTTATTTTGGATCTTATTTGTTCAAATGGGATATTGATTGGCTTTTGATCAAAGATTTGTTAGACTAATGTGCCAAAATATTATTGATTGTAAGATTGATAGGTTTTCGCAATAATGACCGTCATTAAATTTATTACTTAAAGGGTGTGTGAGTGGATACTTTAGATAAAATTAAAAAGCAAATAACTGAAAACGCTATTTTGCTTTATATGAAAGGTACACCGAAGATACCACAATGTGGGTTTTCTGCACGCGCAGTCCAATGTATCGAGGCGTGTGGTGTTGATTTTGCGTATGTAGATGTTCTTGCTAATCCTGATATTCGTCAAACTTTACCTCAGTTCTCTGATTGGCCTACTTTTCCCCAGCTTTACATAAAAGGAGAGTTGATAGGCGGTTCTGACATTATTGCTGAGTTATTTCAACAAGGTGAACTAGAAACCATGCTGCGAGACGCAATTGCTGCATAACATAGGTTTTATTGACAATTCGTTAGATTAAGCCAAAATGATGTGGTTTAGAGTAGCAGCGCATAGCCTAAATGCAAAGCATGCGAATGCCAGCGTTACATCTTGGTAAGATTTTGGAATTGTCAACAAGCTCTAAAGAGATATACATAATTATAATAATTAATGGAGATCATAGAATGAGTGTATTAGTGGGAAGAAAAGCTCCTGATTTTACTGTAGCTGCTGTTTTGGCAAATGGTGAAATTGTGGATAAATTTAATTTACACGAGCATTTGAAAGGTAAATATGGTCTTGTGTTTTTTTATCCTTTGGATTTTACCTTTGTATGCCCTTCCGAGTTGATTGCTTTAGATCATCGCATTGATGAATTTAAAAGCCGTAACGTCGAGGTGGTTACTGTTTCTATTGATTCACACTTTACTCATAACGCATATAGAAATACTCCGGTAAACAAGGGCGGTATTGGTTCTGTCCGTTATACAATGGCCGCAGACATAACTCATAGTATTTGTCAGTCCTATGGCGTGGAGCATCCTGCTGCAGGTGTTGCTTTCCGTGGAGCATTTATTATTGATACCAATGGCATTGTTCGCTCACAAATTGTCAATGACTTGCCCATCGGCCGTAACGTAGATGAACTTCTTAGAATCATAGATGCTGTACAGCACTTTGAAGAAAACGGTGAGGTTTGCCCTGCTGGTTGGCAAAAAGGAAAAGCAGGTATGACCGCTTCAACAGAAGGGGTGGCTGCATATTTGTCAGAGCATTCTGATTCATTATAAAATGTACAGCCTGAGCTGTACCTACTCAGGCTGTGTGCCTTACTGTCTTTGCTGCCACAAGTTTGCCATATGGCAAAATAGATCCGCTGTCTTCTCCGCATCATAAATTGCTGAATGAGCTTCTTGTGCATCAAAAGCAATTCCGGCTGCCTGGGCTGCTTTTGCTAATACAGTTTGCCCGTAAATAAAGCCACCCAAGGTTGCTGTATCAAAACAAGTAAATGCATGAAATGGAGATTTAACTCCAGTTCTCTTTATAGCCTCCTTTATAAACAATAAATCAAACCATGCATTGTGACCTACTAAAACAGCACGCTGACACTGGAATATTTTAAGTGCTGCAAAAATTGGATGGAATAAATTTTCGAGGGCAGTTTTTTCATCGATGGCAAAGCGTAATGGTTGAAAGGGATCAATTTGATTAAATTCAAGTGATTTTGGATCGAGTTCCGACCCCGAAAAAGGTAAAATATGTTCAAAATAGCTTTTTCCTCGATAGAATTTCCCCTGATCATCCATTAGAATGAGTACGATGCACATTTCTAGTAATGCATTTTTTTGTGGATTAACACCAGCAGTTTCAACATCAACAACCACAGGTAAAAAGCCACGAAACCGATTTTTTATATTCATGCCGGATAAGGAATTATGATTCATGGGCGCTCCATTGAATCGTTTCTCCAGCTGCTATAGGAACAACTTGAGACAAACCTAAGGGTAAATAGTTGGGTACTATTTGTGATAATTTAATTAATTCGATTTGTTGCTGATTAATAGGTAATTGATAAAATTCAGCGCCAAAGTGACTTAAAAAATGATTCAGGTGTTTTAATTGGTTTAATTCATCAAACACTTGTGCATATAAACCCAAAGCATATGGGGCAGAATAAATCCCAGCGCATCCGCATGCATTTTCTTTTGTAGTTACGCTATGTGGTGCGCTGTCCGTTCCGGCAAAAAATTTAGGATTTCCACTACAAGCAGCAAGCTGTAATGCTTTTTGATCCCGTTCATGCTTTAAAACAGGCAAGCAATAATAATGTGGCTTAATTCCACCTGCGAGTAATTTATTACGATTATACAACAAATGATGAGGGGTAATTGTAGCGGAAACAGTTTTAGGCGCTTGCAGTACATACTCTACAGCAGCTTGAGTCGAAATATGTTCAAATACTATCCTTAGTTTAGGAAAATTGCTGACTATTGGTTTTAAATATTCATCTATAAATAGAGATTCTCGCTCAAATATATCGCTATGAGTTACTTCTCCATGGATTTGCAGTACCAAGTTATTGTTTTCTAATATTTCGAAATGGGTATAAAGATCAGTAAGTGATTTAGCTCCGGCTTCAGAATTGGTTGTAGCCCCAGCGGGATAGAGTTTTGCTCCTAAAATATAAGGTATATTTGCTGCCTTGTTTAGATCTTCAGGATCTACGGAATCGTTCAAATAAAAAGTCATGTATGGTTCAAATGCGCTGCCTTCAGGTAAGGCGGCAAGAATCCTGGATCTGTAATCATTAATTGAAGACAACGTGGTAAGTGCCGGTTTAAGATTTGGCATGATTAATGCACGGGCGAAATGCTTGGCGCTACCCATTACAGTATGTTGTAATAATTCATTGTCTCTAAGATGAACATGCCAATCGTCAGGACGGTTAATACGCAATGTTTGTACCATAAAAATCTCATAATTTTGCAGATAGCTAAGGATAACACGAATTACCTTTCAAGATGCAGAATGATAATGTTTATTCCTATTTGTTCCGATGGATAACCGACTTACATGTAAAATATTAATTTTTTTCATTTTGATTAAAAAAAATATTCGATGAGCAAAAAAAACATATCCACTTGAAAATAATTATTTTTTTTTATAATTTTTCTTGACATATTCCACTCCACTGCTAATACTCAACACTGTTGCATGCATCGACCTGAAGCGACGAAGGCATGCTAATGACAACTCCTAGTAGAGAGTTATCAATGAATATAGAAATACAATAATAATTTATGCGGAGACATAAGCATGTTAAGTTTAAAAAAAACAACTATGGCAATTTTAGCTTTAGGCAGCAGTACCCTTTTTGCAGGTACCATGGGTCCAGTTTGTACCCCAGGTAATGTGACTGTTCCTTGCCCAAGCACTGGATGGAATGTTGGTGGACAAGCTCTGGTCTTACAAACAATGACCGATACTGATATTTCGCTAGGAATTGAAACAAACCCTGTTATACCTGGTGCTTCTATTAATACTGATTTAGATGCTCAATGGAACTGGGGTTTTCAAATCGAAGGTTCTTATCACTTCAACACTGGAAATGATATTACCTTAACTTGGTACCACTTGGATACAAGCTGGAATAACAGCACATTTACTCCAGATTTCGCACCAGACTTAGCGATCGGTTTCGGTCACAAAAACAGATGGGATGCAGTTAACGGTGAAATGGGTCAATTCGTTGACGTCAGCGCTAACAAGAAAATCCGTTTCCATGGTGGTTTCCAATTCGCAAGCATTAAGAGAAGCGTTCATGCATTTGCTGCTGATGTAGATGCTGATCCAGATGATTTCCTTGCTCGTTTCAATGGAAGTACTCAATACAATGGTTTCGGTCCACGTACTGGTATCGACATGAACTATGTATTTGGTAACGGTTTCGGAATTTATGCTAAAGCAGCTGCTGCTGTATTAGTTGGTACTGCTAAGCATGGTTACGACCTTGATGTGTTCACAAGCGCTGCTGGTGAAGTATTTGACTTAAACATCGGTGGAAGCAGAACAGCAATTGTTCCTGAATTAGAAGCTAAATTAGGCGCTAGCTATGACTATCCATTAGCTCAAGGTGATTTAATACTGGATGCTGGATACATGTGGTTTGACTACATTCATGCATTAAACACAACAGTATTACAAACTACAGCGACTGATTTTGCTGCTGCAGGTCCTTACTTTGGCTTGAAGTATATAGGTAACATTTAATTCGCTATCATTTTAAGAAATTTAATTAATACTGTTGACTTTATAAAGGTCCGGTAAGATAATTGAGCAAGGTACGCTCTCGGTGATAGAGCGAATATGCGTACCGTTGCTAACAATTTAAATTGGTAACGAACGGAAATAATAATAAAAAGTGGAGATAAGCATGTTAAATTTGAAAAAAACAGCGTTAGCTGTTCTTGCTTTAGGTAGCAGTGCAGTATTCGCTGGCACCATGGGCCCAGTTTGCACACCAGGTAACGTTACTGTTCCTTGCCCAAGCACTGCATGGAATGTTGGTGGACAAGCTCTGGTCTTACAAACAATGACCGATACTGATATTTCGCTAGGAATTGAAACAAACCCTGTTGTACCTGGTGCTTCTATTAATACTGATTTAGATGCTCAATGGAACTGGGGTTTTCAAATCGAAGGTTCTTATCACTTCAACACTGGAAATGATATTACCTTAACTTGGTACCACTTGGATACAAGCTGGAATAACAGCACATTTACTCCAGATTTCGCACCAGACTTAGCGATCGGTTTCGGTCACAAAAACAGATGGGATGCAGTTAACGGTGAAATGGGTCAATTCGTTGACGTCAGCGCTAACAAGAAAATCCGTTTCCATGGTGGTTTCCAATTCGCAAGCATTAAGAGAAGCGTTCATGCATTTGCTGCTGATGTAGATGCTGATCCAGATGATTTCCTTGCTCGTTTCAATGGAAGTACTCAATACAATGGTTTCGGTCCACGTACTGGTATCGACATGAACTATGTATTTGGTAACGGTTTCGGAATTTATGCTAAAGCGGCTGCTGCTGTATTAGTTGGTACTGCTAAGCATGGTTACGACCTTGATGTGTTCACAAGCGCTGATGGTGAAGTATTTGACTTAAACATCGCTGGAAGCAGAACAGCAATCGTTCCTGAATTAGAAGCTAAGTTAGGTGCTAGCTATACTTATGCAATGGCACAAGGTGACTTAACTCTAGATGCTGGTTACATGTGGTTTGATTACATCCATGCATTAAACACAACTGTGTTACAAACTACATCTACTGACTTTGCTGCTGCAGGTCCTTACTTCGGTCTGAAGTATGTTGGAAACGTTTAATTTCTTAATTGATTAAGATTTTGTAAAGCCCGTCTAAAAGATGGGCTTTTTTTTTAATGGAGTATTCATGTTTAAAAAAGTAACTATCGCTGTGTTAGGATTGGCAGCAAATGTAACTATTGCCGGATCTATGGGTCCAGCTTGTACCCCGGGTAATGTTACCGTTCCTTGCGAAACAAAACTTTGGGATTTTAGTGCTCAAGCTCTCTATTTGAGATCAGTTTATGGTAGTGAAAAAGCATTTGAACCAGGTACTGCACCCCTAAATAAAGAAGTAAAGAATGATTGGAATTGGGGATACCGCTTGGAAGGCTCTTATCACTTCAACACAGGAAATGACATCAGTATTAATTGGATGCATTTTAGCAGTTCTATAGATCCAACAAATTTCTTTGGGACTCTTACTATCCCTGCAATAGGATTACCACCACTCCCTGCTCCTTTTGAATTAACAAGTTTTAATAGAATTGATCAAGTAAATGTAGTCATGGGACAATATACTAACCTGAGCGTTAGAGATAAAGTCAGGTTCTATGGAGGCTTGCAATATGCCAACATACAATCAACAGCAACGAACTATTATATAACGCAACAACTCCCAATTCCAATGTTAGCAAACAATCCTTTGAGTAAGTTTAATAATACCAATTATAAAGGATTTGGACCTGCTGTTGGATTGGATTACGCATACTACATTACAGACTCACTAAGTATTACGGCTAATGGCGCAGGATCATTACTTTATGGAACTAACCGATATCAGGCAGGTTTTGTCCTGGCACCTTTCGATGTGATTGTTGAACAAGTTTTCTTTCGCAAAAAAGGAATAGTTCCTAGCTTAGAGGCGAAGCTTGGGGTAAATTATGCTCATGCGACACCTATAGGTATCGCTAATGTTCAGGTAGGCTATCAAGCAATTAATTACTTCCATGTACTTGAGGCGCAATCATTCGCGAATTTGGTCGGTCCTGTTCGCGCAGTAGATTATGGAGTTTTTGGCCCATATTTTGGACTAAAACTCATCGGTAATGCATAATTTATTGATTCCATTTTGTACAAAATTATAAATCGAAATTAAAACCCATCTGGCATGGGTTTTTTTTGATTTATAGTTACAAAAATTACGCAAATTTATAATAAAATGTCTAGTCAGTTTTTACTTGCCAAGATATAATTTCACCCCTCCCGCTGTGGAAGTAAAAATAATAAACAGGAGTCCTACATGAAGTTCAAAATGGTTTTCTTGGCTTTGGTCTGTTTATCAAAACCACTCTATGCAGAAAATGATCAACAACTACAACGCCAGATAGCACAGTTACAAAAACAGACCCAACTGTTACAAACCCAATTAGAGGCATTACAAAAACAAGTAGTGGCTCATAAAGTGAAGAAAAGCGCTAAAACAGCAAAGCCAGTTGCAACTAAAACTGTATCGAAGTCTGCTAAAAAGCAGGTTCAAGTCCGTGAGAAGAAAGATGAAATGATCAAGTATCATTCATCAAGTATTTCAGTTCATACGCCGGAAGAACATCCAGAATCTATAGGATTTTATCCCACTGCCCTGGTTGCTGATAATCGTGTGGTGACTTATATTGCTGGAACCCCCGTAGTTGCTTCCCCATACCTGGGAGATCGCCCTGCATTCGATGGCTCTGATTACATCGTTAATATTTCAAGTATTAACCGAGATATTCGTTTAATGCAGCAACGCCGTAAATTATATAGAGCCTATAAAACTATTGGTTATCCTATTCCCGAGCGCCCCATAATTGCGATTAGTGGTAAAGCAGAACCAGTCGGCATGATGAATAGTGACTATGTGGGTGGAACAAATGTTGATTTGACATTAGGGTCGAGTGAAGTGGATGTTGCGGCGGCACTTAACCAAAATGTTGAGGCTTATATTGCTATTGCATACGATTCAAACCCTCCAGATGTAGGTCCAAGAATTAACAATTCTGCATTTAACCTGAATATGGGTTTTGTAAATGTGGGTAACCTGGATAAAACTCCCTTTTATTTCACTGCGGGGCAGTTGTATGTGCCTTTTGGACGTTACTCCAGTGCTATGATTAGCGCACCATTAACGTTAAATCTAGCACGGACCAAGACAAGACCTTTCATCTTAGGCTATAAGTCTCAGGAAGATTCGGGGCCATTTGTGGCAACCTATATTTATAGGAGCGATACGACACTGGGGCGAGCTGGAGTAGGCGGTGCGAATGCAGGTTATAGTTTTTCATTGAGCGAAATAAGGGGTGAAGTAGGCGCAAGTTATATTAGCTCCATAGACGATGCTGCGGGAATGCAAAATACGGCAGCAAATCCGGGTACTTTTGGCGGTTTTGGTTCCTTACTTAATGGAAACGAAGCGGTGCGGAAAACTCAAGCTGTGGATGTTTATGGAAATATGGGTTATGACCGCTTCAATTTTGCTGCTGAATGGGTTGGAACAACGCAGGCATTTAGAGCACAGGATCTAAGCTTTAACGGGCGTGGTGCAAAACCGCAGGCATTGCAAACAGAGATTGACATGACTTTTAGGGCATTTAACAGACCTTCATCTATAGGTGTGGGTTATCAATGGACTAAAGATGCACTGGCGCTGAATTTACCTCAACATCGATTTATTGGCGTATTTAACATTTCAATCTGGAAGGATACTGTAGAAAGCATTGAATATCGACATGAAATTGATTACAGCGCAAATGACTTTGCTAATGGTGCAGCACCTCCAGGGCTGGTAAATGCACCGACACTAGGTACCGGAGGTACTGCAGATACCGTATCTGCACAAATTGGAGTTTACTTCTAGTAGAATATAAAACAGCCTGGGTGCCAGCAAGTATCCAGGTTCTACAAATCACCAGGTATTAACGTTCTTAACATTCTAATGATGATCGTCTAACAATAGAATCACAGGTTTATATCTATAGACAAACAATATGACTAATAATTTACACAATCTGTGCTATCTTATAACTTATGGGGACGTTCAAAGGGATTAGCGTGTGGGCAAAATTCACCTGGTGGCGAGATTTATATCCCTGCTAACGGCTATAAGGATATCTGCATTTAGAGCCCTAATCCTTATATTATTGATACATAGTTCGCATGCCTATGCGGCAAAAATAGTTGAATTAAATATAAAGGGGGCAATTGGTCCCGCTACAGCGGATTACATCATCCGTAACATTGATCATGCGCAACATGCAGATTTGATTTTAATTACTCTTGATACCCCTGGTGGGCTTGATGAGGCAGCGCGGACTATAATTCAAAAATTTTTATCATCCAAAGTACCTATTATAACCTACGTAAGTCCAAAAGGTGCGCGGGCTGCAAGCGCCGGCACTTATTTACTTTATGCGAGTACATTAGCTGCAATGGCTCCTGGAACACAATTGGGTGCAGCAAGTCCCGTGAGTTTAAATGAAATGGGGTTTACAGATGAAAGTGACCCCAAAAAGCAATCAACAAGAAAGGAAAAGATGACTAATGATGCGCTGGCAACCATGCGTACATTAGCGCAATTAAGGGGGCGCGATCCTGTGTTTGCTCAAAAAACAGTAATGAATGCGTCTACACTAACCTCCTCAGAAGCTTTAAAGGAAGGAGTAATAAATTACATTGCTACGGATGAAAAGGATTTATTATCGCAATTAAATGGCATAGCAGTAATGCAAAATAATCAGAAGATAATATTAAATACAAATAACCCCATCATCGAGATTATTAATCCCGATTGGCGTACACAGTTTTTATCATTGATTACTGTTCCTACATTAGCATATCTTCTGCTGTTGCTTGGGATATATGGAATTTTCTTTGAATTAGTAAATCCAGGGCATGTATTACCGGGGGTAATTGGCGCTATATCCTTATGTCTTGCTTTCTACGCTTTTCAATTATTGCCAATTAATTATGCAGGTTTTTTCCTCATTATTTTAGGTATAGGCTTTATTATTGCAGAAGCATTTACACCCGCCTATGGATCATTAGGTGGTGGTGGCACTATAGCTTTTGTCATCGGTTCTATTATGCTATTTGATACTCATACACAAATGTATCGCATAGCCTGGACAGTTATATGGTTCATGGCTTTCTTAAATATACTTCTTTTTATAGTCCTATTAGGCGCTGCTCTAAAAGCGAGAAACCAATCAGTTAAACATGGATTAGCAGTTCTGGAAGGAGCTAAAGGACGAGCGCTTGGTGATATTGATAGAGAAGGGCAGGCAGTTATTCGCGGGGAAATTTGGAGTGTGCGATCTCAAGGATTTATAGCAGCGACTAGGCCAATAAAAGTAATTAAGGCATCAGGCCTTATCCTGGAGGTTAAAGAGGATTTAGAGAATCAAGGAGAGTAAAAATGGGACCCTTTTTCATAATTATTGTAGTCCTGGCCATTATGTTTTTCACATCAGCAATTAAAGTTTTTAGAGAATATGAGCGGGGTGTTATATTTATGTTAGGGCGCTTTTGGCGCGTCAAAGGTCCTGGATTAATTCTTGTTATTCCCATAATTCAACAAGTAGTACGTGTTGATCTGCGGACTATTGTCATGGATGTGCCAAGCCAGGATGTAATATCTAAAGATAATGTCTCAGTAAGGGTAAATGCCGTTGTATATTTCCGTGTGGTAGCACCAGAAAATGCAATTATTCAGGTAGCTAACTATTATGAAGCAACAAGCCAATTAGCACAAACTACCTTACGTTCTGTCTTGGGGCAGCACGAGTTAGATGAAATGCTCTCAGAACGGGAACGATTAAATAGTGACGTCCAAAAAATATTAGATTCTCAGACGGATAACTGGGGAATCAAAGTATCAAACGTTGAGATTAAACGTGTGGATTTGGATGAAAGTATGATAAGGGCGATTGCGCGACAAGCAGAAGCGGAGCGCGAAAGAAGGGCTAAAATAATTCATGCAGAGGGTGAGTTACAAGCTTCCGCCAAATTATTGCAAGCATCGCAGGTTTTGGCTCAACAACCCCAGGCCATGCAATTACGTTATTTACAAACTTTATCTCAAATAGCAACTAATAACAACTCAACTATTATTTTCCCAATGCCGATAGAGTTAGGGGAGATTTTAGCGGGTATGGCAACAAAGAAGTAAAGGATAGTTCCAATTAGAAATTATAAGGTTTTGTTAACAGTTTATTCGGTTAATAAAAAAATCGGCGTGGTTTTATTGCCAGTGAAATTTTGGTAAATAGACTTATTGCAGGAAGTAGAAATACATAAGAAATGGCCTCGATTATTTTAAAAAGGCGCTTTTTTTTTCCTTCTGCCATAGCATAATGTTCGCTAAATTTTTTAAAAAATTGCCAATCAGCAATTTTAAGACCACTTGGTTCTTTATAACCCATAAAAAAATGGCCTGTAAAATATCCATAAAATTGAAAAAGCTTATTCGGATAGAAAACATAAGTAGCGGCAGCGGAAGCTTCAAGATAGGTTGTGTAGTGCCAACAGTTTTTCGGCATAAACAGCATATCTCCTGGGCCCAGCGTGACGTTATATCCTTCCGCTTTCCTTAATCGCGGAAATTGCTGACATAATGAATCCCACGGATGACCAAATTCAATTAAGCTATCACCAACATAAGGTAATTTGTAAATATATTCACTTTGATCTTCAGTAAATAATAAGAATTTCTTTTTTCCACTGATACAAAAATGCAAATTACTACAATGTTCTCTGTCAAAATGCATCTCTGTATGGGCGCCTTTTCCACCGAAAAAATAAGAAACTTTTAACTTTTTATTAAAATATCTTGGTCGAAATGGAATTTTTTGCCAAAGCGGCACATGCTTTTCAATCTCCATCGAAAGATAATTAGGAAGAATCAATCCAAAAATTCGATGCGGCATATTATTGTCCATTTGTTGCATGATGGCCTTAAAATCACCAGGTTGGCATGATTGCCAGAGATCATTTTCATAGGTATCATAAATTATTTCTCCGTACACAAGGTTTGCAAAATAATCTAGGTTGTATTTTTCAGTAAAAGATTTGATTTTTATTAAAATAGGTTCTTTGGAGTTGTAAAGAATTCGAATGAGATTTTCTTCTTCCCCATCTCGATATTCAATTTCCTGGATTTTTTTTGTTTTCACTTCTTAACCTTTTGAATAAGAGAATAAAAATACTACTTCTGGTACCATTTTCCACTTATTTCTATAGGAATTCTGGAGTTCTTACTAATAAGTATAAGCTAACATTCTTTCGTTTGTTCAATATTTATGATAGAACTCATTCTTTTGATGAGTCATGAGGTTTATATTGTGTCAATTAAATCAGATAAATGGATAGAAAAAATGGCGCTGGAACATGGAATGATATCCCCATTTCAGCCAAGGCAAGTGCGTGAAAGTGATAATGGACGAATTATTTCGTATGGTGTATCTAGCTATGGCTATGATGTTCGTTGTGCAAATGAGTTCAAGATTTTCACTAACATTAATTCAGCGATTGTCGATCCTAAAGCTTTTGATGAAAACAGTTTCGTTGATGTACATTCCGATGTATGTATTATCCCTCCCAATTCTTTTGCTTTAGCAAGAACTGTGGAGTATTTCCGTATCCCACGAAATGTTCTTACAATTTGCCTTGGTAAATCAACTTATGCCCGTTGTGGGATTATTGTCAATGTGACTCCTTTAGAGCCTGAATGGGAAGGACATGTAACATTGGAATTTTCAAATACTACAACGTTACCTGCCAAAATTTATGCAAATGAAGGTGTGGCACAAATGCTGTTTTTAGAGGCTACTGAAGTATGTGCTGTTTCGTATCGTGATCGCAATGGTAAATATCAAGGACAAACAGGAGTCACTTTACCCAAAGCTTAATGTAGACATTAGCCTAAGATGAAATTTAGGCCATAAAAAAAATGTGTTGATGATTGTAATGGGTATGTAAATATGAGCACTTTTCATGCACACATACTTTTTAATTAAGCTTCGCCCAATAGGGCCGCCCCCAGATTGGAGCCGGCCTGTTATTCCTCGGGAAGCTCGTACTTATCACGTGATGCATCAACGCGCTCACGTAATTCTTTCCCTGGTTTGAAATGGGGGCTGTATTTGGCTGTAGTCACCACTTTTTCCCCGGTTTTGGGGTTATGGGCATTGCGTGGTGGGCGATAATGAAGAGAAAAACTACCAAATCCTCGAATTTCTATTCTTTGATTTTTAATGAGTGCGTCACTCATTAACTCAAGAATTCTATTTACACCATCAGCTACTTGTTTCTCAGTAAGATGCGTCATTCGAGAAGCGATGTGTTCAATGAGTTCCGATTTAATCATATCAACCCCTTTTTGTCGCATGTGTCAAAGTCTTCCACCAGTAAAGATTCGGCGCCAGCAATTATTACTTATTTATAAGTATAGACGGGTAAAAAAATTATTCAATATTTTCAAGACAGTTAGTCCAATATGTTTTTTCGTGCATGAATATAGGCGAAAACAACACCCCAACTCATTTTTACTTTAGTGTGTTTCAACAGTTTGAAATGGATACAAGATAGGGGTTTACTGGTGGTAATTATTGAATTGAGGTGTGGCAATCGATCAATTTTAAAGCAGAGTTTCTCCCAGGTTGGACCAAAAAAAGCAGTAGAGTTAATGAAAATAAGCGTTGCATCATTTAAGTCTGCCTCGATAAAGTCACCTAAACGAAACTCAATCCTTTTTGCTTGGCTCTCGTATTGTTTTATGGCTGCTAATTGCTCTACTTGCTGGCAGGAGTGTAAATATAATTCGGGAAACAATTCGATACCAATACTTTTCTGTACAGGAAATACCATCCCGCAAGCGATTACTGCTTTTCCTGTTCCAGATCCTAAATCATAAAATACCGTGTTTTCATTTGGATTTATCAACGATAAAAGTGCAATAAAAGAGAAAAACTCAATTTCTCCATATGAATACTCCATTGCATCGCGTTTTCTTCGCGCAGTCTGTGATAATATAAATCCATTGCTTGTTTTGTACAGCTGATGAAAAATTTGCGCATGCTCTTGCAATTGTAACGAGTTTTGCCAACGCTTAATTTGAAAATATTTCTTTTTGTGATGCAAATGAAGGAGCGCTGCTAGAAGTACAAAAAACGAGCAAATAAAATACGGTATTATCTGGTTCAAGGTAAGTCCTTATAAATTTGAACTTCTTTTCATTGCTTTTCAATCACTCACGTTACTATAGCCGATTATCGTGTTTTTATCCTCTGGGAACAGTCCGTATACACGGAAAAACTTTTTATTTTCAAAATACAAAGGAATAAATAAGCTTAACTATTGCAAAGACGGACAAGTAAAATTATTGTACGTAGTATAAAATTATAATGTTAAGTGTTATTTTATTATGATCTTTTACGTTCGAAATAAAAATAAGTGTTAATTTATATTTCATGATGTGTAATTATTTAATATTTCCTTAATTTTGATTCATTAGAATGGAAATATATTGGGGATTGGAGAGAGAGCATTATGGTTGCACTTTCGACTGGATTTTTTAGTAATAAAACACAGGGATATAAGCCGCGTGAAGAGTATAGCTTCATCAATGTAGGCAATGAGCAGTTTCATGCTGCGGCAGTGGCCTTGATTGATTCTTTATATAGTGCGCAGCGTGGTAATGACGCAGTTTTGAAAAAAATACTAGAGCGTTTTTATCATTATTTCCCTAGATATGTTACT
The DNA here is from genome assembly GCF_004283175.1 of Legionella longbeachae. Classification (GTDB taxonomy): domain Bacteria; phylum Pseudomonadota; class Gammaproteobacteria; order Legionellales; family Legionellaceae; genus Legionella; species Legionella longbeachae. Next base: position 31,650 of record NZ_RXNW01000018.1, on the reverse strand, counting down.
AGCCAACCATTTTTAACGTTACCAGAGCGTATGGGAATATTGATAAATAATACTCGGAAGACAGAGCTTGTTGAATGCATGGCGTATGTATTACGTCAGCTGACTGTTGATGAGATATATATTCATCCTCTGAAATACCGTGAAGTATTTAATGGTTTAAGTGCTGAAACCCCAAAGAATTATTTACGTGATCCTAAAGTGAAGTTGCCTCCAAGTGCTTTAAATGCACTAGCAAATGCTTTGGGAATAACTGTTACTTTATCCTTTAAAGAACCAGGAAAGGAACTGAGAAAAAGAGATGTATATGACGGAGAAGCATAATGTCTAAGCTTAATTTAATGATTCAAATTCAAGGGGAACAGTATTTCCCTGCTGTAAAACATAAAACAGAATTTGCTTACGTGGGTCAATTAGCCATTAATGCACCTAAACCTGTCGAGGATGTACATGAGCAAGACGAAACTCTGGCGGCGATTATGCACCTGATTGCCCAGGATAATAAAGAGTTATTGCAAACCTACGACCAATGGCGAAAAACAATTTTATCTATGGTAGTTGCTGGCGAATTAACGTATAACCAACTTTTGAATCTATATATTACCTTTTTGCCGGCGCAGTCTACAAATACCTTATCGTTATCTTCCTTGGATCAATCAGTGAGAACGCCTGTTATTGCTAATATCCCTGCTGAAAAAGAGCAACATACGAAAGAGCTGTTGGCAAGTGCTTTAGCCAGTTGGATTAGTACAAAGCAAGTTGAGCCTGATAGCTTGTTTGATCAAATAGAAAATCAATCCACAGCTGCATTAAGATAATATTCATTAGTTCAAGTGACGCGGAGTTTTGTCAACTCCGCGCGGCAAACCAAAAATTAAAGAAATCCTTGTGCTTTCATCCATTCATCATTGGCAAATTTGGACATATAATTACGAATTGAATCAGGTAAAATGACCAGGCATTTTTGTCCTTTACTTAAGGATTGTGCAGCCTGTAGAGCAGCCCACATTGCAGCACCAGAAGAACCGCCTACCAATAGGCCTTCTTCACGAATTAAATCTCTCGCTGTTTGAAATGAATTGATGTCATTGATTTTAATATACTGATCGATTAGATGATTATCCAATACTTCCGGGAAGAAATCATAACCTATGCCTTCTACCTGATAGGATTTAATTTCAGTGCCACCACCAAGAATGGATCCTTCAGGATCAACGCCAATAATTTTAATGGAAGGGTTATATTCTTTAAGACGTTTTGCTATCCCAGTGATAGTACCACCGGTTCCTACGCCAGCTACGATCATGTGTAAGTCTTTGCCGAAATCATCAATAATTTCTTGGGCTGTACCCCGATAATGAGCATTAGGATTATTGGGATTTGCGTATTGGTCAAGAATATGTGAATTAGGGATTTCTGCCTGCAGTTTTTTTGCTAAAGAAATGTGGCTTTCAGGATCATCATATGCTGCTTCGGTTGGTGTACGGTAAATTTTTGCTCCCAAGCGTTCGAGTACCGATTGCTTTTCTTGACTCATTTTTTCGGGCATGGTGATAATAACTTTATAACCAAGTACAGCTCCTGCTAAAGCAATACCTATTCCTGTATTTCCAGAAGTGGGCTCTATAAGTGTATCGCCTGGTTTAATGAGCCCATCTCGTTCAGCATGAACCACCATTTCATACCCAATACGATCTTTGACGGAGCCTCCCGGATTAAAAAATTCACATTTGGCATAGAGCTCACACTCGAGTTCACGACCGAGACGATTAATTTTTACGACGGGAGTATGTCCAATGGTCGCAAGTATGTTCGAATAAATCATATTGGGTCCTTTATTGAAAAATAGGGGTTTTCATTATAGGACTTTTAAGCATAAAAAAAAAATTCTTATTGCTTAAGTTTAAAGCTTTAGAAATGGATTGATTAATATTTTTACACTGCTATAATGTCCTTTAGCTTTTTTTGACAAGGATTTAGTATGTTTGCTCGATTGTTCCAAGTTGCAAATCGCACAGCGCCACTGGTATCTAGAGGCGTAAGTAACTCTTCCATCGCTCAGGACATGAATCAGTTATTTTCTTCATCTGTGAGCCACATACCCAAACCACATAGTGCTGAGTACCTAAAAATACAGCAAAAATTATTTAAACTGGATAACATACCTGCAGATCTGACTAGATTACGCAAAGGAACAGAACTTGTTGGGTTAAATATTACTGCTGCAGAGCCTCGTTTTTTAAATACTGGGCCGGTATATAATCCGCAAATATTAAAGGCTATTACACAGAGTGAGAAAAATGAATGGCTGGAAATGGCTAATTCATATTACGCCCAACTTGGTCAATATGAACTCTTGTGTGATGTTAATTGTATTACTACCAAGTCAGAGGCCGGGGTTCCTATTCATTATATTGACCATAGCTTGCTTCATGCAAAATCTTATACCCCTCTGGAAAAAGTATTTGATTTTGAGGGAAAGACGCCCACGCCATAATATCATTGGAATTCAGCCCTGCTTGGTTGATTTTAATTTATCGATGCCCATTTAAGCACAAAAAAGAGCTTATTAAAGTACGCGTAACAAGCCGGGGTATTTTGTGGTTAGCTGCCAGAGGTAAAAAATGTTACGGGAGGACCTTTTACCGTGTCAGGATTCATGGTAGGCAGGGTGCAGAGGTGCGCAGCGAAACATCAGTTTCGCTGCTATAGCCTTTCATAGCGCATAACGCTTGTAATTAATCACCCAACTTCACGCCAACTAGAGAGGATGATGGATCTTCGTCTTGATTTTGAGTTTGGCATGCCATGAGATTTTCCTTGTAGAGTTCATAGTGCAATGCAAAATGCTCGGTAACCAGATCCAATGTATCGCCAACTGTTGAAGCCATAGAACTTTGTGGATCGATGCACTCTTTTAATAATTTTGGAACAGCATACAGAAGTTCCGTTGGTGTCAATTCTACAAAGGGTTGTTTCCAAACATTATGATTAACCCAATGCAGGGCTGGGAGAACTTCATAATAATTATGGTATCCTTGCTTGTAAAAATTACAGCCTGCCAGGACCATACCTAAACCAATAGTTGCATTTGGACCATTTACAAGCCCTGACTTACCTGCTTTATGTAAAAGTCCCAATGACGCCTGCATCACCGCACCAGTCGTTCCCGAAACATCAAAAAAATGTGGCAAATTCATGTGATCATGCAGATGGATGGTTCTACCTTTAGGATCTTTAACGATGACGCTGCGTAATTGTGGAATCTCTGGGATAGGGCCGCCTTTACGTGAGCAACACTCAAGATAATGATTAATTGTAACACGCTCTTCCTCTGTAATTTGAGCTCCTTGGGCATATTGCTGCATTTGCAAATGTGCATAAGGTGAACCAGGGGCTTTGATATATGGTACATGAAAGAGGCTTAGGGATGGCATCATGACATTGTCCATGAAACGCTCCAAATCGCCTATATCCTTTTGTTCTTTTTTAGCTTTGGCAACTTTGCAGTAAGGAGTTCCATAGGTATTCGCAAGCGTACCTAAAGGAGATAAAACCACTTCAAGAACTCTTGAAAGTTGTTGCGGCGAAACCTTTTTGTCACCGGTGAGGATAGGTATTAACTCAGATGGGTCTCCGATTATATCTCTAGAGCGACTTTCATTAACATTAGAGCCCAGCTCAAAAAGACTTCTCAAAGTTTTTTTATCTAATTTAGCTAATTCTTTCCCAAGCTCGGCAGCTATAATACGCGTGATTTGCTCAATTTGTGTGGTTGGGTTTCTTAATATTCCTATTGCTGTTCGCATTAATAACAAATGTTCGGGACAAACAGCAAAAATCTTATCTACCGCGCAAGCTTGTCCATAAGTCATTCCATGGGCATATACAACAGATGGATGAACTATTTTTCCTGAAGCCAAGGGGGGTTGAACCAAAGCAGATTCTCGTGAGGAGTGTGTTGTTGGGATTATTGTTGCTAATGTCATTGCTTTAGCAACCTCTTGTTTTTCAGGACTCTCCCATTCTTGATCAAATCGCGCAGCAGCATATGTGGATATCCCGCGACTAGATGCGCCATTGACAAGATGAGAAGTAATTCTTTGAGAATTATAACGGAATGCAGTACTACCACCGGTTAGTATTCTTGAAAACATAATAGTAAAAACCTCGTATATTCAGACAGGTGAAATTTGTTAAAAATGTTTTAATTAATTTTCAATTAAAACGAAGTGCTTTAAATTTGCTTGATTTGTTTTATTTTACATTGCTTTGATTAATGAATTGTTAAGTAAGTCTATTGTTAAGCTATTTAATGAAAAAAAATTTGATTTTGGGTGTCACAACAGGCCTCTTGAGGCTCGTAATGTACGCAAGGCTTCTTTGCCATGACTTAAGGAAGTTAATTATCCTCACAGAAGCGATGGGCAATTGATTGAAGGTTAAACGGCCGAGTTTCTAGCAAGATTTGTTGCTTTTTAAACCTTTCGTTGTTTGTGATGTATTCAAAATATACTAGGGTATTTATTGAGGTATTTTCATTTTAGGAGGACATTTCACATCGTTTTAAGTGGTGATTTTATTTTTTTTAATCTATATTAAATGGTGATTCATTAAAAATAATAAAAAGCAGGGAGCAATACTATGCCAAATTTTAAATCATTAAAATGGTGTTTTGGAATAGCTTTATCTCTGGGGTTAGGTGCATGTAGCATGGATATGCAACGCTCAGAGCAATCGAATTATCCTAAATCTTATGAACCAACGAATAAAACGCAGACTGAAAAGCAAGCGGTTACTAAACCAAAACCGCAGCAAAAGACCTATGCTTCTAAAGATCCTACTCAGCCAGCTACTCCAGGACCTGCTCGTAAAGCGGCACCTCAAATTCCTGTGATTCAATAATATTAACCTATTTTGGCCTTTCTGCTTACAGGGCAGAAAGGCGAGCATCAATAAAAGTCTTTATTGACTGAGTATTACTCAATTAATGGGGTGAGGTCATTTCTTCTGGTTTTACAAATTCAGCAAATTGTTCTGCGGTTAAAAAACCGAGCTTGACTGCTGCTTCTTGTAAAGAAGAATTATCATGATGTGCCGTTTTAGCAATTTTAGCAGCTTTATCGTAACCAATATGCTGATTTAATGCGGTAACTAACATTAAAGAATGATGTAAATAATAATCAATCACCTTGTGATTGGCCTCGATTCCTTCGGCGCAAAACTCTTGAAAAGAGCGGCAGGTATCGGTCAATAGGTTCAGAGAATGAAGCACGTTAAGGATGATCACCGGTTTAAATACATTCAATTCAAAATTACCCTGGCTGTCGGCGATACCTACAGTGGCATCGTTACCTAGAACCTGGGCACAAACCATAGTCATTGCTTCACATTGAGTGGGGTTTACTTTTCCAGGCATAATAGAAGAACCTGGTTCGTTTTCAGGGATTATCAGCTCGCCGATACCACATCGAGGCCCTGACGCTAACCAGCGAATATCATTGGCAATTTTCATGAGTGCACAAGCCAGGGCTTTCATGGCGCTGTGGGCAAAAACCAAAGGCTCATGGGATGCCAGGGCGGCAAATTTGTTGGGAGCGCTGACGAAGGGCAGTTTGGTGATTTGTGCAATATGTTCTGCTACTTTTGTGGCAAACTGAGGATGGGTATTTAAACCTGTTCCCACCGCAGTTCCCCCGGCAGCCAATTCATACAACTCGGGTAAAACCTCTTCGAATCTTTGAATACACGCATCAAGTTGCGCAACATAGCCTGAAAATTCCTGACCTAAAGTAATAGGTACTGCATCTTGCAAATGAGTACGGCCAATTTTAACAATATCTTTAAATGCGGCTACTTTCACTGCAAAAGCATCACGTAAATTCTTTACTGCAGGAATGAGTTTTTTATTGAAAGCAATCGCGGCTGCAATATGCATGGCTGTAGGGAAAGTATCATTTGAAGATTGGGACATATTCACATGATCATTGGGATGAATGGGGGATTTACTGCCCATGGTTCCGCCTGCTAATTCGATTGCGCGATTGGAAATAACTTCATTCGCATTCATGTTTGATTGGGTGCCACTGCCTGTTTGCCAGACATGTAAAGGGAAATGTTCATCCAACATTCCATTACTGACTTCCTCTGCTGCTTGAATGATGAGATCCGCTTTTTCCTTAGGTAATTTACCCAGATCAAGGTTAGTGAGTGCTGCAGCTTTTTTTAAAATTCCAAAAGCGTGTGTCACTTCACGAGGCATAATATCTTTGCCTATATTAAAGTGATGAAGCGAGCGCTCGGTTTGTGCTCCCCAGTATTTATCAGCAGGAACAGTAATTTCGCCCATACTGTCGGATTCGATACGTGTTTTACTCATAATTTTTAATTTCCTTGCCCCGTTGATGAAATAAAAAATTCTATCATATGGGACAAAAATAAGTAATTTTTGTTATAGTGTTGGTAACGTTTTAACTCAGTCAGGCAACGAAAGAGAACAAAAAAACTCATGAGAGCAGTACGAATTTATCAGCCAGGAAATTACGACACAGGCCAGTTGCTCGAATTGTCCCCGGAAGCGAGCCAACATGTCGGGGTTGTTTTGCGCATGCAAGAGGGGGAACACCTAACTTTATTTTGTGGTGATAATCGCGAATTTGATGCAATCATAGAGACGGTGAAAAAAAAGCAGGTTATTGTGGTTGTCGGCTCTATAAAAAAAGTAAGCCGCGAATCACCTTTGACGATTCATTTAGCGCAAGCCATTTCCAAAGGGGAACGCATGGAATGGGTGATGCAAAAAGCAGTCGAACTAGGTGTAGCCAGTATCACTCCTATTCTTACAGAACGCTGCGTAGTCAAGTTGGATCAAGAGCGTATGACCAAAAAGCTGCACCAATGGCAGGCTATAGTGATTGCTGCTTGTGAGCAATCAGGACGTAATAGTGTGCCTCAAGTTCATGCGCCGGTTACCCTAAGCCGATATTTGGAAGAAATCCAAGCGGAATTGAAATTTATTTTACACCCAGGGCAAAATAAAACCTGGCGTGATTATACTTTTAAAGTAGCGGATATTGTTTTACTTATTGGCCCGGAAGGTGGGTTAAGTGAACAGGAAGTCCAATATACAAGTAAACATGGATTTCAGCCACTCTCTTTAGGCCCAAGAATTTTACGTACAGAAACTGCGGCAATTACTGCATTAAGTGTGTTGCAAGCGGTAGGTGGTGATCTATAATAGGTAAATTAACCAATTTTAAACAACAGAGGTTTACACATGAGCGATCTTATTAAAACCGTAACTGACGCAAGCTTTGAACAAGAAGTCATGCAATCCAATAAGCCTGTATTAGTTGATTTTTGGGCAGAGTGGTGCGGTCCATGTCGTGCATTAACCCCCATATTAGAAGAAGTAGCTGGTACGCATAGCGAACAAGTGACATTTGCAAAAATTAATATAGATGAGAATCCCCAAACTCCAGCAAAATATGGTGTGATGAGTATTCCTACCTTGATTTTATTTAAAAATGGTCAAGTTGAAGCAGTAAAAATGGGTTTGCTTTCAAAATCTCAATTAAGTGCGTTTGTTGAGAGTCACGTATAATTTTTTATTTTTCTCGATAAAAAATGTTGTATCTTTTAGTAAAGCTATGATAGCCTGTTTGCAATATGTGATATACTAATAATATATCACATAGGCAGCATTGAATCCTTAGCTGCTATTCTTAATAAACATTTTCCCGGATATTCAATTCGTTAAACAACCAATCAAGTGAGAAGTATGAATCTTAGTGAACTTAAGCAATTGCCTATTGCCGATCTCTTTAATATCGCACAAGAGATTGGTGTCGAAAATCCTTCCCGTATGCGCAAACAAGAAATTATATTTGCCATTCTTAAAGCCCATGCTTTAAAGGGTGAAGATATACACGGCGATGGAGTTTTAGAAGTCTTGACTGATGGTTTTGGTTTCTTGCGTTCTGCCGATGGTTCTTATTTGGCAGGCCCTGATGACATATATGTATCCCCCAGTCAAATCAGACGTTTTGGTCTACGTTCTGGCGATACTATTTCAGGTAAAATTCGTCCTCCCAAAGACAATGAACGCTATTTTGCCTTATTAAAGGTTGATGAAATCAACTATGATTCACCGGATAGTGCCAAGCGGAAAATTTTATTTGAAAACCTCACTCCCTTATTTGCTACACAACGTTTGGTGATGGAGCAAGGAAATGGCAGTACGGAAGATTTGACTGCACGAGTTGTGGATCTCTGTGCTCCTTTTGGTCGCGGCCAGCGAGGCTTAATTGTTTCTCCACCCAAAGCGGGTAAGACATTGATGCTGCAAAACATTGCACGCTCTATAGAAAAAAATTATCCTGAATGCTATCTCATCGTTTTACTTATTGATGAGCGCCCCGAGGAAGTGACTGAAATGCAACGATCTGTAAAAGGTGAAGTGGTTGCCAGTACTTTCGATGAACCCGCTAATCGCCATGTTCAAGTTGCGGAAATGGTTATTGAAAAAGCGAAGCGTTTGGTTGAGCACAAGCGTGATGTAGTAATTTTACTGGATTCGATTACTCGTTTAGCGCGAGCTTACAATACAGTGATCCCGTCTTCGGGTAAAGTTCTTACCGGGGGTGTTGATGCAAATGCGCTGCAAAGACCCAAGCGTTTGTATGGTGCCGCACGTAATATAGAAGAAGGCGGCAGTTTGACCATTATTGCTACGGCGTTGGTGGATACTGGGTCAAAAATGGATGAAGTGATTTATGAAGAATTCAAGGGAACCGGTAATATGGAAATCCACTTGAGCCGTAATATTGCTGAACGTCGAGTTTTCCCTGCGATTAACATTAATCGTTCAGGTACCCGTCGTGAAGATCTATTGTTGAGTCCAGAAGATCTACAGCGTACCTGGATATTACGTAAAATTCTACAATCTATGGATGAGTGTGATGCAATTGAATTCTTGCTTGAGCGTATGAAGAATCATAAAACCAATGCAGAATTCTTTGATGCAATGAAACGCCAAGAGTAAGTAATATTTAAATATAAAAAATAGTCTGGGTGATGACGATTACTTATTGCTGTTTTAAGTAAGGAATTTATCTTTATGTCCTGGGATTTGATCCTAAACGATCCTCATAAAATTTAAGATACTGAGGATCAAGTTGCTCCCAAAGCCGTTTAGCCTAAAGGACGTAGCCATAGACTTAAGGAAGATGTTGTCATCCCGCGAAAGCGGGAACCTATTTTTGAGGTAGATGCCCTACTCAAATAGGAATGGATTTCCGCTGAGGCGAAAATGACAAAACCCTGAAGTCTGGCAGTGATGCTCCAACTTTACCCAAGTTACTCTAGGGGATTTACTCATGAAATACTCTGATCTAAGAGATTTTATTGCCCAACTTGAATCTCGTGGGCTGTTAAAGCGGATCACTTATCCAGTATCACCTTATCTTGAAATGACGGCAGTTAGTGATCGGGTACTCCGTTCTGCTGGCCCTGCCCTGCTTTTTACTAATACGCCTCATTCTAAAATGCCTGTATTGACTAACTTGTTTGGTACGGTTGAGCGAGTTGCAATGGGTATGGGTGAAGAAAATATCGAGGCATTAAGAGAAGTCGGTAAATTATTAGCTGCTTTAAAAGAGCCAGAGCCTCCTAAAGGATTTAAGGATGCTTTTAATAAGTTGCCTTTATTAAAGCAAGCACTCAATATGGCACCAAAATATGTAAATGGAGCGGAATGCCAAACCCACGTTTGGGAAAAAGATGAGGTTGATCTTACTTCCTTGCCTATTCAAACCTGTTGGCCAAAAGATGCCGCGCCATTAATAACCTGGGGGCTTGTGACTACTAAAGGACCTCATCAGACACGTGAAAATATGGGGATTTACCGCCAGCAATTGTTAAATAAAAATCAATTGATTATGCGTTGGTTGTCACACCGGGGAGGGGCATTAGACTACCAGGCATGGCAGCAAGCTTATCCTGGGGAGCGTTTCCCTGTAGCTGTAACTTTAGGGGCAGATCCCGCAACGATACTTGCGGCAGTAACTCCTGTGCCCGACACTTTATCTGAATATGCGTTTGCTGGACTATTACGTGGGCAACGTACCCGATTAACACGGTGTATTGGCAATGAATTGCATGTGCCGGCAAGTGCAGAAATTATTCTTGAAGGTTTTTTGGAACCTGGAGTTGAGGCACCTGAAGGGCCTTATGGGGATCACACTGGCTATTATAATGAAATACAAACTTTTCCGGTGTTCACTGTAGAGCGTATTACCCATAGAGATAATCCTATTTACCACAGTACGTATACAGGTCGGCCTCCCGATGAGCCTGCAATTTTAGGGGTTGCTTTGAATGAAGTCTTTATTCCTTTATTGCAAAAACAATTCCCTGAAATTGTAGATTTTTATTTGCCTCCGGAGGGATGCTCTTATCGATTAGCTGTAGTCACTATTAAGAAACAATACCCAGGCCATGCAAAACGAATTATGATGGCGGTATGGTCCTTTTTGCGACAATTTATGTATACCAAATTTGTTATTGTGTGTGATGATGATATTGATGCGCGCAATTGGCAAGATGTGATCTGGGCAATGACTACACGTATGGATCCGGGCCGAGATACCGTGATGGTCGACAATACACCCATTGATTACCTGGATTTTGCTTCGCCCGTTTCGGGTTTAGGATCAAAAATGGGTATGGATGCTACCAGTAAATGGCCTGGTGAAACACATAGAGAATGGGGAGTGCCCATTGCTATGGATGAGGAAATCCTTAAAAAAGTCAATGACTATTGGCCTGCGTTGGGATTAAGTAAATGAAGGAAAAAATTATCAAAGCACAGGTGGAAGACATTTCACCATTAACCGATAGCATCATGCGCGTGGTTTTAGCTCCAGAACGGTATCTTGATTATCAGGCAGGGCAATATCTGCAAATTGTTTTTGACCAGGACGAGTTTAGCTATTCGATTGCTAATGCACCTTTAGGGTCGCATAAATATGAGTTGCATATTCGACATAGCCTTGAAAATCCATACACACAACGCTTATTTGCCCACATCAAGGAACATGGATTTGTCAACATCCGCTTGCCTTTTGGTGTCTGCTCCATTGAACATCTAGACGCACAGCGTCCCATCATATTTATTGCTGGGGGAACGGGATTTGCACCAGTAAAAGCGATGATCGAGCAGTTATTAGCGACTTCAGATACCCGGCCTTTTGAGTTATTTTGGGGAGCACGCTTACAAAGTGATTTGTATCTGGATGAAAAGGTGAATAGCTGGAATACTCACGTCAGTCGATTTAATTATTTTTCTTCCGTTTCTGAGGATAACAGCAAACCTCTGGCTTCTTTGGTGTTAGACAGGCATCCTCGTGATCTGAATCAATGGCAAATCGTGATTAGTGGTCCTTTTGATATGGTTTATAGCACAAGAGATGCATTAGTGAATAAGGGCGTTTCTCCAGAGCATTTATTTTCAGATGCATTTAGTTTTGAAATCAAAAAGACTTAAAAGAGTAAACTTTTAGCGCATAGATAAGGAATGATTCATGGAAACTTTATATCAAATTTTAGCTCTAATTGGTGCGGGAATGATTATTTTCATTTTGTACCGTACTATTAAAGGCAACCCTGGTCAATTTAGTAAAGAAAATTTGAATAAGAGCTTTTCAGCAATGGGGGTGTTAGCGCTTGTTTTGATTGCGTTTATTGCGCTACTTGTTCTGATTCTAAGAAACACATAGACTTTATTTTTCTTCAAAATTAACTCCATTTACTTGCCGTGCTTTATGCGCGGCATCAAGGTATCTGTGGGCTGCTACATAGAGCGCCATCCACTAAGTTCCAGGTAATGAAAAATGTACAACAGCACATGGCTGAGCCAAACAAGCTTGCAACGATGTATAGGGCTTAGTGAGTGGGGTTCCATATGGATTGCCCATTTATCCTGACAACTTATTGAAAGTAAAATAGTATCGATTAATTTGATATGACATATTAATATTACTAATTGGATTAATTAAGATCGTTCCGATTATATAGCGCATATCATTAATCGATAAAAACTTAATTCAATGCATTTTTTAAACGAAATCCAAAGAAGTCAACATCCTCAAGCCGGTTTAATTCCAGAGACAGTATGGTCCGAAATTTTTAATGACAACGAATTTCCCAACACCCTTATCTCTTGGATGGACATGCCCTATGAAGTGTTAAAGAAAAAATTAACTTCGACGATAGATATAGAAAAAAACAAAGCATGGATAGCCATAGCACTGAGCCATCCTTCCTTAAATAACCAACAGCTTCTTGAGTTAGGTGACGTATTAGGGCTTTGCACTTCTGAATTTCTTAACCTTGTCGTTCTATTAGGTAATAAGACGAACCATTTAGAGTTATTGAAGCGATATTTGCAAAAAGAATTCAATGAAATAGACAGTTTCACTATGGTTAAAAATTATTCTTTACGAATTCAGCGAGTTGCCAAATTAGGGTATTTAAATACCCTGGAATATCTCCTAGAGGCGATCGAGCCTAAACTAACTCGAAGTCAACTGCAAGACATGATTACTTATGACTCATGTGCTGCTTTTCGGGGGGCGGCAGAGCAAGGGCATCTTGATGTCCTTAGGTTTTTGGAGACAAAAATACCCGATAAATTGCACGACATGATTGAAGCACACAATTACTATGCTTTTCGATGGGCAGCGAATCAAGGTCACCTTGCTGCGCTCCGGTATCTGGAATCAAAAATGCCTGAGAAACTACAGGACATGATTAAAGCGGGATCCTTTTGTGCATTTCGATTTGCGGCCTCACATGGCCATCTGGAAGTTATTAAATATTTGCAAGAAAAAGCACCTGATAAAATGCTGAAAATACTTAAAAAAAATAATTTTATTGCTTTTCAATTAGCAGCAATGAAAGGTCATCTTTCAGTAGTTCAGTATATGTTAAGTTATCCATGTGTATTTGCTTACGCTGAGGCGCATCAGGAGGAATGGGGGCAACAGTATGTTTGGCCTTTTGTGTCACAAAAATTCACCGCTCTTCGTGCGCAACAACAAAATGCGGAAGCAACTAACTTGGATGCAGTTTTTGATGTGTCTGCTGAAGAAGCAAAATTCTTGTTTTATATAGCACGCAACCTGATTCGCAGAAACGATAGGGCCTTAATTGATGATTTACGCTTTTTGTTGAATTTGCCATCGGTCAAAGTATTGGCACATACTGCGGTGACAGCTAACCATGCTAATGAGCTATTACGCTTGGCGTTATCCGTGGGCAATCAGGAAGCCGCGAGTGTATTGCTCCATATTCCTGCGGTACGTGCCCTTGCAGAACAAAATAATTATTACCGTGAGGAACAACAAGGTCGTCTTGACTTAGCCGTTTTGGCAGCCGATCATGAATCCTCCATGACCTCCTTAACTCAAGGAGAACAAACACAGTTACAAGCCGTAATCGACCGCTATCAGTCTTTGTTACATCATGCAGGCGTTTCTCAGGTGATGATGGATTTGCGGTCTACTTTGCAAGAACACTATGAGTCCCAACCTGCACTCCTCACTATTCAAAAAAATAGCCACCATGAAGAGTTAGCATTACCTATGGCCTGGAATGACTTTGCAGCACTACGATTAACTTCAGAACAAAAGGAAGAAGCATTAAGAGCCTACTACCAAAACAAAGCCCACACTGCCTGGCGATATCTCTCCAAGCCTAACTCCTGGATGCATGAATATGCAAGTTATGTGTACATCAACGAGGAACATAGCGAGCGTTGGTCTACGTTTGAAGAATACCAATCGCTCATCTGCCTTTTGTATTTGGCAGCGCTTGATAAAGAGACTCCCTGTATTGATGAGTACACTTTTGAGACACGCCTTGAGCATTTTATAGAGGAGTTAGCTCATCTGGGGCGTGCACATAATTGGGATAAAAGTAGACGTAAAAACAATGGCCAACTCGAACAATACGATGATCTTGAAGGCGATCGCCCCAGTTGTTATTCAGGTGTTAAGCGCAGGCTTTTTCAGTCGGTGCTTGGTCATCCCTTATTAAAATTGGTTACAGAAGACGTTATTAAAGCAGAACTTAATGAGTTTCTGGTGATGCATTTCAAAAATGCAATCCATCCAAGCAATTGTATTTCTATTAAAAAAGCTTGGGATAAAGGCATTGATGGGGAGCCATTGGACGAAGAAGATATGAAGAAGATTCAAAGCATTAATGTCAGTGGGGAACAACAGCAAGACTTTAAAAACTACTTGTCTCACAAATATGGTTCTTCGCTTTCCCCTGGCTTCATTCTTCTCATCGATAAAGCTTTTGAATTAACCCCAACGATGGGTTCCCATTTGTTTAAACATGGGGGCTTAATGGTGGAGTTTTTCTCTAAACTTGAAACCACTGAGAAACAAGAAGAGCGTGTTTTCCAAAACCCTAATCGATTTTTTATGGGTAGTGTTTCCGAGTTACCGAACTCTAAATTACCTTCTTCAGCATTAACAGCAAAAAGATGCTAATAGTGATGGGCATGTGAGCTTTATGAGGAAAAGCTTACAACCGCCCATGTAGGGTTCCAATCATTGGTTATGAATCAAAGTCCATTGTGGTCTATAGAGATTGTATGGATGAAATGGACATTACCAACCACTTGAATGTATATATAAAATTAGACGATGTAAGAAATATGGGTCACTGTTAAGTGACATTCTTTATCACCAACCCGTAAGGTTCTATGATCTCCAACTTTAGCTTTCAATAATGTTTTCGCCAAGGGTGAAACCCAGCTTATTTTTCCTTCATTGATGTCTGCTTCATCCAGACCTACTATTTTGACACAATGGGACTCACCATTTTCATTGATGTATTGGACCGTGGCGCCAAAAAATACTTGAGTAAGGCCTACTTGAAGTTTGGGATCGACTATTTGTGCGCTTTCTAATCGCTTCGTCAAATAGCGAATGCGTCTATCAATTTCACGTAAACGCTTTTTTCCATAAATATAATCGCCATTTTCCGAGCGATCCCCATTACTCGCAGCCCAACTTACTACCTTCACAATTTCCGGCCTTTCATTACTGATTAAATTACGTAATTCAGCTTGCAGCATTGCAAAACCATTAGGGGTCATATAATTTTTGATGGCTGGTAACTTTTTGTCTGGACGCTCTGGTTTAGAATACTTGGTATCTTCTTTAGTAAAAACCTTGCTCACCACAAACTCCTATTATAATGGTTACGACATATTATTTTAATTATAAACAAAAGCAATATGCGGTCTTTAAGATCTCTTTGTCATGTGCAGGATTTTAATGGGAAGTTTGGATTATTCAGCAATGATTGATTCATCAAAAACATCTATTTCAAAGTAACTCCTACTTTTTCTGCCTCATCGACTGAGCTTTCAAGAAGATGTTCAGCAGATGTCTTTATTCCGAGTACTTCTTTAATGGTTTTCACTATTTTCGCTAGAAAGGTAAAAAACCATTTGTCATTGAAAGAGTGAATCATCAATGCACTTCGTTTCCCGGAGTTAGTCATATATTCAGCATGGTCCCTTATATCATCAGAATTGCCTTGGGCACTCAATATAGGATTTATTGTTTGAAGTAAGTTATGTAATATGTGTCCACATTCCTTTTCAGATAACCAGTCAATATGTCTATCTATATGTTGAATTTTTTGTTTGCGATCCAGCGACACAGGAAAAAATTTTTCCCCTGATGCTTTTGAAACTTTAAAAACCTCATTGCAAACTGACATAGTCAAGTTATCGATAACTGATTTTTTTCCTCTCACATTAGAAACATCTTTATTATTCAGAAAAAATGAGCCATAAAAATTTCTATTGGTTACTATAAAGTCTTCTCGTCTCAACTTGTCTTGCAAAATCAAAAAGTTCTTAATTATGTCCCTCAGGCAGGATTTTTTGGGGCTCATTAAATTATAACAAATATTCAATACATGAAATGCCTGACTCTCTTGTTTTAAGTCTGAATAACTTAGAGTACGAATAAAATCATCCAGTGTTTTTGCGAGTTCAGGTTTTATTTTAATCCCTTGTATTGCTTGATTTGTGATTTCGTACATATGGAATATGTATTTATTTGGCTCTAAACCGTTATGAGTCACCGCATCTTCATAAATTGCAAAGGCAGAGCGTACTACCTTGTCTTTGCTTTTAGCGCTATGAGGATTGTTTAAATAGTTTATAAATGATTCTTTAAATGTTTGGCTTAAATTGGGCATGGCCGATCTCAATAAATCCATTTATAACTATTATCGATCATATTGATTAACGATTTATTAAGTGGGGCTTGATTATCCCAGGTACAGCATGGTCCAGGTTTAACCTTAATGCAGGAGTTGTGCCCCAATTGACGGGCGGCCATTTCCGTAGTGCAAAGTTACAGGAACGGAATTTCCCCAGAGCTTTTTTAAACAATTGGGTCAGGAGTGTTGGGTGAAGGCTATTACTCTATCTTTGCCAGCCTGTTTCGCTGCATAAAGCGCGTGATCAGCAGCCTTGATGATTTCTTCAATAGAAGCACCATCTTTTAGTGCTTCGGCAACACCAATTGAAATGGTAACGTGACTCAATCGATTGCCTTTAAAATATAGGGTAATATTTTTTATCTTTTCACGAAGCTCTTCCATTTTAGTCAAGGCATTATTTAACGTTGTATTTAACAATACAACAACAAACTCTTCTCCCCTGAAACGTACACAAAAGTCGCTTTCACGGAAACTGTTTTTTAATAATTTTCCTATCGCTTTGAGTAACTCATCTCCCGCTAAATGACTGTAAGTATCATTAAAATGCTTGAAATTATCGATATCCAGCATTGCTACGCATAATGTCCTGTTTTCCCGGGCAATAAGAATGAGTTCTCGTGACAAAATCTCATTTAGATAACGTCGGTTATATAAATTAGTTAATGGGTCATGTAATGATAATTCACTCAATGACACCCGCAGGTTAATATTGGCAATGGCAAGCTTTACAATATTTCCGAAAGAATTCGCTATGTCTTGTTGGTGTTGTGTTAATTTCTTGTCTTTTGGTGCCCACAGGTGAATAACGCCAATCAATTCATTTTGTACCGTAAGCGGTAACGCCATATATCCTCCCTGAGGGGGAGTTTTATAATGAGAACAGGGAACTGATTTATTGGGATCATCCACTACATTCGTGGTTGCCTCACGAATTGAAAAGCAGTCTATAGGAAGAAATTTGTTGGGCAACAATTTTTCTCTTCCCCATTCGACTACCGTTTCTATTTGTCTGGTTACTTTATTATAAATTGATAGACCTCCATTTAAATCAGGAAATAAATCTTGGGCAATTAAATTGATTCGTGGATAAGCTTCTTCTGTTGTAATACAAATTTGCAGCGAACGATTTAGTTTATTTAATAAACTTTCGTCATGTTCTAATAATTTTAATTCATTTAAAGTTTCTATTGTTTTTTCATTCAATTGGCGCATTTTTTCTTCATTTTGAACGCGATCACTTACGTCCTTCATTTGTATAATAAAATTAATGGGCTCTCCGTGTTCATCATGTATTAGGCTTGAACTGACCATTCCCCAGATTATACTGCCGTCTTTTCGAATAAAGCGTTTTTCCATGTGCGATATGCGCAATTCACCTTGAAGAAGTTTGTTCATCGCTTCTCGAGTCATCGTTACGTCATCCTGGTAAGTGACTTCCAGCATATTTTTATTAAGCAACTCTTCGTCACTGTAACCCAGGATTTCTTGCAAAGTGCGGTTGGCATGGATGCATTTTCCTTCAGGTGAAACAATGGCCATGCCTATGGGGGCATTTTCAATGGTATTGCGAAAACTTTCCTCACTACGTCTTAAATCAGTCAAAAGATTGGAACTGTATAATTCCAGGTAAACGGATCGCACTAAAAATTGGTTTACTTGTGATGTGGCGTAGATCACCGTCATGACATAAAGCACGGTTGCCATAAGTAAGATAAATGAGAGTGAATGGGTAATGGATATAGATAAAAAAACCAGGAGCAACCAAATTGGCATCATAAAACAAATGTAAGCAATGTGCATGGTTAACAATTTAGCCGCAGGTGCCCCAAGTAAACCAATGAAAAAAACAAAAATGGTCATGCGATGCAGCGGATCATCTATGTAGAGAAACAGCGCTCCTCCTAAAGCCCATAAGATACCCGATTGGAGGTTATTTACTATAAAATAATTTTTCCAGAAGGATGAGTGAAATGAACCATCTTGTTTTATACGGCGATAATATTGAAATAAAAATAAACTTCGCAGTACATGGTTGAACAGGAGCATCACCAGGAGCCATATGACTAACAGAAACTTGTTCTTCACTGACGACCAAATAATTGCGGCATAGAAAAGTGTTGCAAACAAATCTGCAATAATTAAAAAATAAAATTTTTTATAAGACTCGGCTACAAGCTTATTTTCTACTTGCTCACTCTTAATGCCCGGAAATTCCATTAAAAAATTATCCTTATGCAATTATCCAACATTAACTTCATCATATCTCTTTATAGAATAGACCTATTTATAAAGCAATTTTTGAACGCACGTTGTCATGCTCAACATATAATCTACTAAAATGGGGGAAAGGGCGCTTCTAAATAAACAACGCCGTTTCCTTTATAGTTAATGGGGTGAATTGGCACTACAGTAATGCCCCTCTTTTTCTTTTAAATAAAAACCAATGTTTGGGTTGTTGATTGGCAATGTGCTTTTGTCTGCAATGAGCATGCATTCTTCCACATAGGTAATTTGACTGCTGTCATCAACCAGTAAACGGTACCAGGGATTGCGAGTAGCAAATTCACGTTTTTGAGCTTGCGGATTATAGCGCCCGGAAGCCTGAAAAAGCGGATCCACATCGACGATGATCGCTCTATAACGACTGTGTTTATGAATGACTAAATCTCCAATATTAAATTGTGCAATTTTATCCATGAAAGACTCCGTATTGAGCATCTTGGATAATATATCGGTAGAAGTAAATGAAGCTTGAGTATCTGCATTGTTGTTTATCGAAAAATCTCTGTGAGGGCATTTAAGCGGGCTAGCCTTGCAATGAAAACATTTATTCGCATAATGCAATTATAATCCTATCATTAACTTATAGTTGAATGACGAGTTCGGAAGCTCAAGATTTACGCCATGTAAAAGAAGCACGTCTGGAGCGAACCGGGAAATTAAGTTTTATTTTAGATACCAATACCCCAAAACAACAGCATAGAAAACAAATGGGGCATGGAGCAAACCATGCCTGTCTTAAAATAGGCTGATTTTATGTAAGTTTTCATCCAAATCTTTTATTGGCTTCACTTTTATTAAATCCAGTTGATTTTTTATATTGAGCTGAGATTGGATTGTTTCACTATTATTATTCTCTTTTTCCATAGAGTTTTTGAGAATTTTTTGGTACTGAGAAAGACGTTCTTTGGAAATATTGTGTCCAAAGCGTCGTCTTTTGAACGTATCTTCTTCTTTGGGCTCGATGAGGATATATTCATCATAGCCTGAACAATTTTGCCTTTGTTTGCTTGCACTACCTGATTCTGTGTTTTTTTCTGAAGGTTGAACCTCGGAAAAGTCATTTATATCCAATAGCCCTTCCATGCCAAATGTTTTAGGTGTGAGAGTACAGTAGCTCTTATAAGTAAAAACAGTACCGCCACTCATGGTATTCATTGCTTTAATAAAAGGCAGCATTTCGTTATCCGTAGGGCGATAATGGCCGCTATTATTAGTCACTTCATGTAAGCAGCCATTTTCAAAAAGCAAACTGCCAACACCCAATACTTTTTTTCCATTGCTTAAAAAGGAATGATTCAGATTGAGATCACAAAGCAGTTTTGGAGGGTCTTCGCAGGTTAAAACAAAGTTATACTCTCCATCCAGGGGATTCCCCTTTGCATCAACAAATTCATGGTTTTTATTATCAAAATGTACAAGGTAGGCTGTTTGTTTTTCAGGGCTGATATAGACATTTTCCGGATCATTTACAGGTAAAAAACGCATGGCTTTGCGTTCAATTTTAAATTCCGGCTTCATAGAAATGACTTGGTTCATTTCTTCGCCATGAAAAACAATATTATTCGGATACAAATTTTTTGGCATGATAGAATCTTTAAAACACAAAGGGGGGGGGATTGTATATTGCTCACAGTGATTTTAAAAGAGTCAATTGATTGTATTTTATTTGGATATTAAGATCCAACTAAACACAAGCGTAGAATAGAGGCTTTTTTAAGCGATAAATGAAAAAATCGCTGAACCAATTGTTCCTTGTGTTTGCGAGTCCTAACCCTAACTGCCGTTGATTTAAGAATTTGTTTTTCTTCCACCTGCATCGCGTGAGGTAGATAAATTCCTTAATTCAAGGTGTCAAACCATTTATTTTAATTTTGATCTTTTTAAAAAAATAAGCAATCAAAATACCTACAAGAAAATACTCCCATAGGGATTGCCCATAATAGAATACCCGATAGAGATAGTTCCCTTCTGAATTCTGTATATCTCGAAGAGGAATATCAACTCGAAGAAAACTAATAAGTCCAGTTAAAATGAGCCCTTTAACCAAAGTACTTGATGGGAGTTTTCCACTGCTATCTAAAAGAAAAAACGTTATAAAAGAAGCCACAGTCAACTCAAAACACGTAAGAAAATTAGATAGGAACAAGGCACTAGTTGACTCTTTGGTATAAATCCCCAAACCACCCATTAGGATACCCATGCGAATAAGATTAAAACTAATGGTTGCAACGATTGCCCATCCTAAATAGTGTACCAATCTCCATTTATATTCAGAAGCACGATGAATATAACAACATATAATATAGGAAACGCTTAAATAGCTCAGGTACAGAGTAATAATATTAAAGTAACTCAAGCTATATTTCAGAAATCCTTTTTGAAAAAGGCCTTCAGCTAACTCCATGATCAGCAGAGCAAATAAAAAAGTGCGCTCTGATAGTTTGAACGATGACCAATATTTTTTTGATAAAAGATAAATAATAATTGCTGTAACTACTCTACAAAACAATGCTCCATACATCATGAATATATTAAAAGAAATTGTATTTAGGATGGGTAATGGGAGATAAAGCGTAATATAAAGAGGCACACTCACCACGATCATACTAATGAACATAAGCCCTAAAAAAATCAACAAAACTTTCTTTTGCATTTTGATTTAGTCCCAAGGAAATATAATAAAATTATATAGTACTCTAATGGCTCCAGTCGCCCTTCCTTTAGTTCTCGTGTATTTCTTGAAAGAGAGAGCTGATGCATTACAGCAGATTACGGTTAATTACTCTTTTGCCTTTACCATTAGTTGTATGAATATCAAATAAATTGATATGACATATGATGATAATCAATTGTACAAATACAGGCCTTGGTGATTAAATTACGATACAAGTGATTATAATTAGGTGTTTGAAATGGGTAAAAACGTAGCATTACTTGATGTAGATCATACACTCCTTTTTGATGTAGAGTTGAACGTAGAATTACTTGATACGTTAAAAGAACAAGGAGTGAATGATATCTATTTATTTACTGATATGACGATGAATGATAGTGGTATACAGGATCGTCAAAATCTTATTTCTGACCTTGAAAAACGTGGATTCGATGTTCATGGTGTGATTACACCTGTAGATTTAGCATGGGACTTGGTTCCAGAAAAGAAGGCATTTGATTTCTATAATAAAAAACTGAGGGAATATAGTGGAAAGAAATGCGTCGGTGATGATTTTGATAATTTCTTAAGATCTAAAAGTGTAACACAAGACTATGATTTTGTAATTCCCGCTTTAGACAGAGCAATGGAAGATGTGGAGTGTGGGATTGCATTTAAAGAAGCACAAAAAGCTTTGGGGGGAAATATCAATGCTGATAGAAGCAGGGTGGCAAAACTATTAGCGGATCATAAAGCTGAGAGAAACGGATATAGCCATACAAAAGGTATGTTACTTGGCGCTTTTATAAAAAATAAACCCGGTTGGGTTAGTAATATTATTATTGCCGATGACAATGATCATGTAATACAAAGTATTAATCAGTATAAAGAGAAAAACCGACCTACCATACCAATCTGTGCTATTACAGTCAAAAAAGATAATAGTATGAAGCAAGCAGATTATAACAAAATAATTCAAGAAGATACGAGCTATCCATATATTGTTAGAGAAAAAATGGTTCAAGAGATAGATGAGCATATCAGACATTTAAAGCGGTCTAACATTTTTTTAAGCAGTCCCAAAGCTAAAATTACCGCTTTTGAAACATTAAAGACAAATCTAATTAAGGCAGATTTATCAAAAACAGATGTTCAACAAGTTATTGAACAATGGGAAAAAAATAAATCTACTTTCAAGAATAAGAAAAATGAATGCGTTGATATAAAGCAGGTTCTCTCTCAACACAGAAACCCCTTTAAATCGGAGTATAGAACAAAAGAAACATCCTCTCAGGAAATTGTCAGGCATTTTAAGGAAATAATTGAAAACGGTCGAAAAAAATCTTCTCCGCCACTAGAAAATGAACTACAAATATCTCCTGCATAATAACCATTCACGCTCCATGTCATATAACGATATAAATTTTAATAATTTTTGTGGCATGGTTCTTTTTTTGGAGGACCAGTCTCCCATGCCGTTAGGTTTGCAAACGTTAGATCAAACTTCACTGCATGGTATAAATTTTCTATCTTGATTACTCATGATACGCACAGGAAATTGGGGGCTGAATAAAAAGGGGCTGAATTTCCCCCTTAATTTTAGGGGGGATTCAATGGATATGCGAGATCTTTATAGTGATTATTTTCATTTTTCAAAACAAGTACGCAACAGCAGGATTGTCTGAGTTGCTTGATGGAGCCTTTCGCATGACAAGGTGGCCTGATTTCTTTGTGTTGTGTTTTATGATTTAAAATCACTATGGGGCTATATCAAAAAAGGCGGTTAGGTCGCTAGAAAGAGTTGGGGGTGTATTGATAGCTGATGATTTGATTGAAAAAAGCTATGCATAGATTAAAATGAATTGAATTGCGGGCATTACTCTTATGCTAAAGGAAAGGTTCTCAGAGGGATAAATATCCTTTCAAGCATGGTACGCCATGATGACTTTAGTGTACCCATAGGCTATGACGTTAAAGATGGGCTTAGCCCACGTAAGCAAGAAGATGCACTTTTGGCTAAGACGCTACGAGAAGAGTTTGAAAAATCACGACAAACCGATCTTTCCTCGCATCATATTCAGTACATCTTACATCAACAACTGCCGCAACTCACTTCATGAAAAATCGTGAATAATTATGCAACACCAATTTTAAAACTTCATCCGCTTTTCTTGCAAACAAGGCTGAGAGGCGGGAGGGGCAATCATATTTTTCAGTGATTCCATGTTGTTTATTGCCTGTTTACTTCAAAAAGCAGTACTTGTTTCACAGCGTCTTGCTCATTTATCAATTCTGCCTCCTTGTTCTTAAGAAATACTAAAAGCTGATCAATATCCACAATATGTTCAGGAATTTCTAAAGGAAGCGACGTTTCGTAAAGTTCTAGAAGATTTTTTAATGTGAGATGATTGGCGCTTTTTTTCGATGATGCCTTCTGCAATGGCTGTATTGAGCTATTATCTTTAAGATGTGTAGAAAACATGGATACCGCCGCCAGGGTTGACGAGGGAGTTGTCTTACTTAATGGCTGCTTTTGAGTTTCCTGCCTGAATCGAATTAAAAGCAAATTTTTTCAAAGAATAATCTAGTGGTTCTTATTACGAGATACTTGGACTTTCATTTACAACATGATGATAAAATGTTAATTTTTAATTTCCAAACTATTGAGTAAACCAATATGAAAATTAAAACGATTGTTTTATCATCACTAGCTTTAGTATGTTCCGTTGCTTTTGCAGACTCAACCCAACCCAAGGTAAGTATTCAACAAGCACTTTCTGCCGCTGAGAAAGCAGGATACACCAATATTCAAAAAATTGAATTTGAACATGGTAAATGGGAAGTTAAAGGAAGAGATGCTCAAGGTAAGAAATTTAAGATAAAAATCGATGCAACAACCGGTAACCTTTCTAAAAAAGATAAGGATTAAATTACGGTTAATACTGAACAAGCTCCTCGCATCAGGTCTAATGATGCGAGGCTTATATATAGGTTGTTTTTTTCATTGTAAATTTTCTTAAAACAACAACTATTTTCAATGCTGCAATTCTTGGTTGTTTTTCTTAAAAACAAAGTATTTTGCTACTTAAAATCAGTGACTGGTTTGATTGGCAATTGATTATTATCAAGAACGATCCAACTATGGACGTGAGGACTTGTCTTTATTTTTTATACTTTCATAAATACCTCAATGAAGAACGCGAATATACGCTTAATTTATATCATTGAATACTATGAATCGCCAATTTTCTGCCTAAAGTCTACTTTTACGATTAATCGGACTTAACAACGTGAGACTCACTCAGTACCTCTCTCTAAGCTCACATGTCTAGAAATTTACAAACAAGTAGTCTGATATTTAGTTAGCCGCACTCATTAACGACCTCAAAATGTCATGAAAAATAAAATTAGCTTATTATCAGGAATAGTAGTACTATGATCACAGCTAGAAAAAGTCTTTTTTACACTCTCCAAATCGTCGTTTTATTCATTTAATCCCTCGTACTGTAGTTTTTAATTTCTGACCGGTTTCCGGCTATTTTCACCTGATAAAGGTATTTATATAAAAATTTAAGGATATAAACATGTCTAAAGCAGTAAATGGGATTGTCAAATGGTTTAACGAAGCAAAAGGATTTGGTTTTATTGAGCAAGAGTCTGGACCAGATGTATTTGCTCACTTCAAAGAGATTGTAAGTTCTGGTTTTAAAACCCTTACAGAAGGCCAGCGAGTGCAATTTGTTGTAACACAAGGAGCCAAAGGCCCTCAAGCACAGAGCATAACACTTCTTTAAATTGAAAATCTGTTACTACTATATCTCTTTGGGATGTAGTAGTAACAACTCCAATAGAACGTATATCAGACAAGCACTACATAAAAAAATACCGCGAAGAAATGACAGATACTTCCTGATAAGACAAATAAGTGCCACAGCACATGACTAAATACCAATCGCTCCCAAATATAGAAAATGACCCCAACGGTATAGCACAAACCTCCTGCTACAATGTAGGTTAAGCCACCTGGTGGCAGTAATTGATAAAGAGGTTTTACAATGAGCAGCGCCATCCATCCCATCAGAAGATAAATTAGTGTGGAAAGTAGGTCAAATTTATGGACAAAGAACCACTTAAATAATACCCCGACAAAAGCTAAAGACCAAATAATGGTGAATATGGTCCATCCTAAAGAACCGTTAATCGTCACCAACACAAATGGTGTATAACTTCCTGCTATGAGTAAATAAATTGACGCATGATCTAAGATACGAAATAGATGTTTTATTTTAGGGTTCATCATACTGTGATAAAGAGTAGAACAAACATACATCAAGAGTAAAGTAGAGCCAAAAACAATACTTGATACCAATTTTAAACTATCGTTTTGATATGCCGCAAATAACGTTAATAAAACAAGAGCGATTAAACTTAATAATGCTCCAAGTGCATGAGTAGATGCATTACCGATTTCTTCAACCCGCGTTTGTGATGTGTCTGGTTTAATCAAAGCCATATGAGATTTTAATAAAATTAAATGTTTATGTGTGCAATCGCAATTTTCCCTGACAAGCATGCTATTTTAATCAGTGTAAGATTATTATAAGAAGCACAAGCCAACGGTAGAGCGATTTAAACTTGACTAATCACTTTAGCCAAGTGCTAAATATTAATACAAGCCTTACGTTGATTTCGGCGAATTCTCGCTTTTATTTTCATTCATTTTACTGGGACCTGTATGTAGAAAAACGTTAATTAGCGCCCAATATTAGTCGAAAAATCTCACCTTTCAATTCAAACGTATCTCCTGAGACCATCTTCTTCCTTTTCTGTTTTTCTATTATGCCGTTTACCAATACAGTGCCTGCCGCTATCATATCCTTAGCTTCCGCTCCATTCGAGGCGATACCTTCAAATTTTAGAATTTTAAAGAGCTCAACAGGTTCTTTATTAATCAAAACATCCTTCATATTATTTATTACTCCAGTAATTATGGATTGTCGCAATCTTTACTTTTTAAGGAAGCAAGATAAAGGGTTTCAATTTCAGTCCTTGCCCATGGTGTTTTACGCAGGAATTTAAGGCTTGATTTGATGCTGGGGTTAGATGAAAAGCAGTTAATCTTGACTCTTTTCGCTAATCCTTCCCAGCCATAACAAATCAACAATCTGTTTAAGATAGCCTCTAGGGTAATGCCATGCAGTGGATCATTAGAAGTTCTTTCCATCAACTTTACTTTTTTTGTTGCATATTAGGGTTTTAGCTACCCCATTCCGCTTAACCCTTCTACATCAAATACTATTTATCATTGGTTATTTTGGTGTTTCTAATGTAACCATAAAGATCGATAATACTACTTCTTCCGTTACTTAATCAAATATTAAACGTTGGGGTTGTGAAACTGTCAGTCCTAATTTGGCCAGTTGGAATACCCCTGAGAATAGACAGAATAGACTATATCACCTCTCCATCCATTATTGGGGGGTACTGTTTATCCAGTAACACCGCCTAGACCCAATCAAGCCTCGAATGCATGGATTTTTGGGGCATGCGTCCTTCTTGGCTAGTTCATGGGGAATAAATACGGGGCGGCCTGTTGAAAAATATGATCAAAGTTGGATCAAAATTACAGCTGTTTCATAAAGGATAAAAAATACCAATCTTTTGATATTCAAAGCAATAGCAGCAAAATAAGCCTGGATTTGTGTATTTTCCAATCCTCTGTATTGAGCTCGTTTTAAATCATGATAATTTTTTAATTCATTCATAATTCCTTCTAATTTCCACATTCGTTCATATAGTTTTTCTTTAAAATAATGTTGTTCCATTTCGTTTTTCATTTGATTATAAAGCTCAGCATATTTATTCCGAGTGACGTATCGAGCTGGTCCTCTATTTTTGAACTTTGCCAAACAATTTGGAGAAAAAGAGCATTGTTTACAGTCTTTTGTGGAAGAAATATAGATTGTGGTGTCTCCTTGTGATCACTCCCGCCCCAACCTGAATTTGCCGTCCAAACAACTCATGCAAAAATGCAATAGAAGAGCCATAAACCACCTTCGGAATCATAGCCCAATAAATTGCCTCAGCACACATCGGGCAAGGCTTAGCAGTAGTATAAAGACTTAACTTGCTCATATCGCCATTAAAACCCATTATTAAAGAGAGTATGAATTACTGATAACTCACCATGCAACATAGGATTGTTGTGAGTGCTGTTTACTGACTTCAAAAGAATTTCTTTATCATCGCAAACAATAATTGCACCATAGTGAGCCATGGGGTTAGTCGCGGAGAGATCCATCACTATGGTTAAATTTTGTGAGGATATCTCAGGACCTATCCCTGCTATCCGGTCTAGCATGTTTGCCCATCCATTTTGGTCTATAATACGCAATAAGGTCATTTATTAGGCAGCATGCTATGAAAAAGACGTTTGACTTGTTAGCAAAGCTAAATATTGATGAACTTAACAAATTAAAAGACCCCCAAAACTCAAAGGAGCTTCAAGACTTTATCAGACAATTAAATAAAGATTTTAAGAAATACGTTGCACCAGGTTATTTTGACCCGATGAAACAAGCCGATAACTGGCTGGCTCAAGTTAGAAATTTAGCTTTGCAAGGGCATAAAGGAATAAATCAAGCATCCATGGTCAAGATTGATAAGATTAATGAATTGTATGGTGGAATGAATGAAGTAGCCTTTATTACTTTGGATATGTATCAAACCATAGACACAGTGAAACATGAAGTTGAAAGAGATGCAACCCTAGGTGTAGTTCGAAAAGCAATTCGAGATGCGGATATTAAATCAATAATTAAGGATTATAAAGAACATCTAAAAGGTAAGCTCGAACAGGAGGGATTAAAGAAAACACCTGAAGGGGATATTGTAACCTTGAACAATGAAAAAGTTTTCACCCCAAAACAACAAAAATTGATTAATAGGTATAATGCTATTTCAGGCGTGAATGCTGATTTTGAATCTAAAAAGGAATTGAGTGAGGTTGAAATATCAACGGCCAAAAAAGCATTGCAGACATGTTTAGAAAACAAACCTGAGTGGTCTGAGAGACCTTTCCTGCAGAAGTTAACTGATGTATTGAGCATAGGCTTCAAACCTCTATATAGAGCATTCTTTTCTAAAGAATCTAAGATGGAAGAGCAATTGGACAAGCAATTGGACGAGTCTACGAAGCACGGATTATGACGCCAGATACGTTAAAAATAAACCAATCACTCAATAAGCGTAGCAATTGTCTTGAAAAAGACAGTTGCATTATTAACAAGTCTGCCAAGGATTCCTGTTTTTAACCATAGCATTTAAATAAACGATTAACTTACGCATGCAAGCAGTATGGAATAGAACTAATTTTAAAGATGATCTATATGCAGAGATTTAATTTTAATTTAACACTGAGAATAAAAGGCACCACAAAGGCACAGTTTGCTGACAATTAAAGACCACGTAAGACAACTAAGTTGAAATTGATCGCTCACATGCTAACCCAGTATCTATCTAATCTTTCGTTGTCTTTGATGGTCATAGAAAAAACCCTATAAATTCTTTATGGGCGGGTTCGATTCCCACGGCTTTTTAAAAATATCACTGTAGTAGATTTGTAACAGGTTTAAATATAACTATCGCAGTTCTAGACAGTTTTAGGCAGGAGTAGATAATATTGTTACACCGCAATGCATTGATTTTAAAATGATTTTATAATGATCTCATGGGCTTCGAACCAAGGTGTCGGGGGTTCGAGTCCCTCCGATCGCTCCAATTTTAACTTTATAATCAATAAGTTAGACGCAAGGATTAATCTATTTCAAATAATAATGTAGCAAAATTGTAACACTTGATTCTGATTTTTGCGACTTCATGTATGTAACAGAATAACCAATGGCTCTAATAGTCCAAATGGATAGAATAAAAATTACCTGCTATAACTAAAAAACACGCCAATAGTATTTATTAAAATTATAATAAGAATGGACGCTTATAAGGCTCCGTTGCAAAAACGAACAATAGTTTATACTTCAATTAAAAAAACTATTAGACGGGATTGTAAATGCGCTCAACGAAACCTGCGGCCTTTAAATGGCGTCATTTTCATGGTGAAGTAATTCTACAGTGTGTTCGCTGGTACTGTAAATATGGAATTAGCTATCGTGATCTGGAAGAAATGATGTCAGAGCGCGGCTTTGAAATAGATCATACAACCTTGTACCGTTGGGTTCAGCATTATGCTCCTGAATTACAGAAACGCCTTGACTGGCCTAAGAAACGTTACGCTAGTCGTTGGCACCTTGATGAAACCTATATCAGGATTAAGGGTGAATGGAAATACCTGTATCGTGCCATTGATGAACGGGGAAATACGATTGATTTTTACCTTTCTCATCGCAGGAATGCAAAAGCTGCGAAACGGCTCCTCAAAAAGCTTATCAACTCTAATCCCACCTGTGACGTCAGCATCAATACCGATAAAAATCCAGCCTATGGCCAGGCCATTAAAGAACTGAAGCAAGAAGGAAGTTTGGCTTCAGGCGTCAGTCATTTGCAGATAAAATACCGCAATAACCGACTCGAAACAGACCACGGCAAACTTAAGCGCCTCATCAATCCGGTCAGAGGATTTCAATCCATGAAAACCGCCTATGCAACCATCAGGGGGGTTGAAATCATGCATATGTTTAAAAAAGGTCAGTTTAATATTTGGATGTATGGTAACCGGACTGAGATCTCATTTATTAATGAGCAATTTGGAATTTACAACTGAGATCTATCCAAAAATTGCTTTTTTGTACAGTTGTTCTTTTTTGCAACGGAGCCCGATATCGTTTAACATGAAATTTACTAAATTTTATCTTATTCATAATCCCTTTGATGAATAACCTTCTTCCACTTTATCAATAGTATAGTGTAAAAATTTTTTTCTATAATTTGTTTATGGTATACACTCAAGTTGCTACTACGCTGAATAGAATAAAATCTCAATAAATTTCTTAGTTTTATATCTGATGTAGCGTTTAGAGATTAAACAGATTTATTGAGCATTGCATCGTGGAGATTCCCCCTGCCACAATCTTTTGGAACAAGCCTGTATTAGATTTTATCTTTAAGGTAGATAATTTTTAAACGTACTTTTATCAATTTTTGTATGTTCAACTGTATTGGCTACTCTTCCCTCAATCTCTATAAAGGAATCAGAATAATTAAAATTTTGAGGATATACAGCTAAATTCCTTTATTATTCAATTATAAATTAACTTCAGATCCAGTATCGTTGGTTTCTTTAATAGTTTATTCTTCTCACTTCTAGATAATTTTTTAATAACTATCTTTAAAATCCTTTAGGCAAATAATTCCTCTATTGTTTCTTGCATTTCTTCTTGGCTGGGTTTTGCATACCTAAATATTTCTTTAATAGATACATTACCACTTAGCTCTTGAGCAAAATGTACCCCATGTTTATCTGTTACCTTTTTTAAGAATGTATGCCTTAACTGATGGGGTGTAAAAGAAAACTGCTCTGATTCAGGTAAATAAGTCAGTGCTTGTTTCAATACTCTTTGGCAAATACGGTATACATCCAGAGTTTTTAGGGCAGTACCGTAACGCGTGATAAATAAAGGTTCATCATCCAGCCCCTTCCTCAGGGTTAAATACTGATCGAGATATTCTCTACTCTCTTGTGGTAATGGAATTTTTTGACTGACTCGTTTGGATTTATGGCGTAGCACATCATATAAACCTTTTTGGCGATATTGGCCAATCGTTAAAGTCACTACTTCAGATTCGCGAAGACCCGTACCCAGTAGCACATAAAAAAGCGCAGTTTCCATTATCGGGTTTTGGTTTTTACGAGTACAACTTTTAATCCGCTGTTCACAGGCTGATTTTAATCTCATTAACTGACGTGAAGTCAATCCATTCCAATCAGGTGTATCTGTTTGTACATCTTTGACTTGAGCTAATAGATCACCCGCTAATAAAGGCCTTTGCTGATGAAGCCATCTTCCCTCATGACGGATAGTTGCCATCGTGCGATTAATTGTCGTTGCCTTATATGCTTTTCCCGTTTTTTCAGGCGACCCTTTCACATGGACTGAATAATAAGACAACCAAGCTGATAAGAAATTGGTATCAAAATGAACATCTAAAGGATGAAAAATCTTATCTATCACAAACTCTTGATTTTTTGAATTTTGGCGATCCAGTAAATTCATGGAGTTCCTTTTTTGTTCTTTCCCAATTATACCCTGTTTGTGAAAGATAAGGTACCGGCCTGTTGTAAAAGATGAGGAAACTTTACACACTCTGATAAAAAGGATCTAATCCATCAATTTTAATTGAATAACAAGAAGTTAAATGCAAGGAAGAATTC
Organism: Legionella longbeachae; assembly: GCF_004283175.1. Taxonomy (GTDB): domain Bacteria; phylum Pseudomonadota; class Gammaproteobacteria; order Legionellales; family Legionellaceae; genus Legionella; species Legionella longbeachae. The sequence goes on along the minus strand of NZ_RXNW01000018.1, from coordinate 13 downwards.
TCGACAAATCCCA
>NZ_RXNW01000017.1 GCF_004283175.1 Legionella longbeachae | reverse complement strand
ACAACGGCATTACGGAAGGCTTTCATCGTAAAATGAAATTGATTCAACGTCGTGCTTATGGATTTAGAAACTTTGAAAATTATAGATTAAGGGTTAAAGTTTTGTGTTCTTGATTAGTGCCCCCGGAAATGGGGATGAGTCGTTTTTTTGCAAAAGAGCAAAATTTTTTGGTACCTAGGGTGGGACTCGAACCCACACGGTGTCACCACCACCGGATTTTGAATCCGGCGCGTCTACCAATTCCGCCACCCAGGCATTTGAGAGGCCATTATAACAAAGAAATAAATTCAAACAATGGGTTTTTGTGTATTATTATTTAAAAATAATTAATTATTAAAGGGAGAATTAATGAATAAATATCGGTTTTATATTTTAGTGTATTTTCTTATACAATTTAGCACAGCTCATTCTACAATTTGCCCTGATCCAAAAACCACTTCTCTGCAATGGGGGGTTCCCCCAGAGCCTTGGGTAGTTAATCCAGTTTCCCCCCATCGTCCCCAGGGCGATGTGAATACATCCTTTGTGCGAGCTAATATTTTAGTTGCTGGATATGGTCGTGGAGTCGTGTGTACCTATAGAAATTCGATAGGGGAATATTCAATCTGGTGGCCCACTTTGACTAAAATCCCATCTCGCCTTGATTATCATTGGATAGAAACCTTAGCTGGTTTTGTGTGTTTTCAAGGTTTGGAACAGTGTCAGTTTTATGGCGCAAAATAATTTTATGTGATTAATTGCCCTGGTTGAGTTAATACAATCAGGGCATGAAAAATAATGTTAACCAGCTCACATGCAAATTTTAGGTGTGCATATTTTATTAGATTCGATTTTCTGTTATGTTAATCATCATTTGTAATGATTTTTTAGCATTATCTATAACCCATTGCTGTTCTTGTTCCGACAATCTGTTTCTACTGCCGGTGAATTCATTGACAACGTCACCTGCTTTAACTTCATTATAAGCCATCGTTTTACCTTGCCTTAGTAAATCAACGAGAGCTACTAAATGAGGGGGATCATTACGGGACATCGTGGCACATCCACATCCTATGCCTTTTTCATTTTCTTTTTTAGGGGCTTGGGCTAAATTGATTACTTCGATTCCTAAACCTTTACAATATTGTTTGAGATTGTCTACCATATGGTTTTCTGTGCCTATGGCATAACGTTTCGTCTTCGCACGATCATGTACTACATAATCCCAAATGAAGGCTGTAGATCCTGAATGTTGGGCAATTTTAATGACCGAATTGCGGCATTCAGGATGAACAATAGTTGTATATCCTTGAGTATGCCAATACTCACACATTTCAGGTTGGTAGTGGGTATGTACAGCACATTGGCTGGAGAACAAGATAAGTTGGGCTTCATCAAATTGCTTTAATGTTTGCTTGTCTTGATTTGCTAGTGAATATTGAGCTCCGGCTGTACCGCCTGGCCAATAAGCAAGGTTTTTTATCCCTAGCCAATAGGCTACATTTTCTCCCATATGTTGATCGGGAATGAAAAGGATTTTCTTATTTTGCTTTTGTGCCCATTGAAATATTTTTTTGACATTAGAGCTGGTACACACAGCCCCACCTTGGGCTCCAGTCATTGCTTTGACACGGCCAGATGTATTCATATAACAAACAGGTAGAATATTTTCAGCACCATAACGTTCATTCAAATCAAGAAAGGCAGGTTCGACCATGAAATCTTTGGCAAGCATTTCCATAGTACAACCCGATTTAGGATTAGTGATATATACCTGTTGATTTTGATGAGCCAGAATACTAATTGATTCAGCCATAAAATGAACTGCAGACTCAATAATGATCGATTTTTCAGGATGCTCTGCGGCCATTAATGCTAATTGATAGGAATCCCCAATAAGCCCCCCAAATTGTTCTACTAAACGAACAATTTCTCCTCCCATATAATAATGGGCTAAAAGCAAAAGGCGCTTACCAAAATGATCTTGTGCTTTTTTAAGATAGGGGGTCATCCATGCCAAGATCGTAGTAAGTTTACGATCAGGTAATGCCTGATATTCCTGAGCATAGGGTATAAAATCCTCCTGGTACCAATCTATAGGATAATCGCTTTGGCAAATGCTCATATCATTTCTAATGTGCATTAAAGTGGTTTCAGGAGTATAAAGAGTAGAATTTTTAAACATCTATTTGGCCTCAAATCATGTCAATATAGCCTCAAGTATCTATACTAAAGCTACAAATTTTATTTATTCCGGTGAAATATCCATTAATCCCAATTTGGCAATGCTTTCTTTCGCTTTGGTATTTTTGTTTGGGTAATCTTCACGAAAATGGCCACCGCGTGATTCACGTCTCGCCAAAGCGGATCTTACAATGAGCTCTGCATTGAGAATAATATTTCTGAGTTCAATAAAATCACGAGTAATGCAATGCTTCCAGTAATATTCTTCAATTATTTTCTTTCGCTTCATAATTAATTGTAGTAGATCTTCAAGGCCTGCTTCTGTTCTTACAATTCCTGCATAAGAAGTCATTTCTCCCCTTAAACCCCGCCATTGAGCATTAATTTGGCTTGCTCGTCTAGCATTAACCTCACTAGGTGCGCTCCAGTTTGGGATATGATCTGTATATTTCCATGGAGTAGAAATATCTTTTAAGGTACAGTATGCTGCATTAGAACCCATAACTAAAGCTTCGAGTAATGAATTACTGGCTAAACGGTTAGCGCCATGTAATCCAGTAAAAGCAACCTCTCCTATTGCATAAAGTCGTTTTAAATCGGTACGACCATCAATATCCGCAAGTACCCCCCCGCATTGATAATGTGCCGCTGGAACGACAGGGATCATATCCTGAGCCATATCGATGCCTATAGACAATAATGTACTGTAAATTTGGGGAAAACGTTTTTTAAGAAACTCTTTTGATTGATGGGTAATGTCGAGATAGACATATCCTTTTTGACTACGCTCAATTTCACTAAAAATAGCGCGAGCAACGATATCTCGAGTTGCGAGCTCCATTTGTTCAGGCGCATAGTCCTTCATAAAACGCTCACCTGTTTCAGCATTTTTAAGCAAGGCTCCTTCGCCTCGTACGGCTTCTGAAATAAGGAAATTATTTAATGAATGGTGGTGTAATAGGGTAGGGTGAAATTGGTAGAACTCCATGTTACCAACACGTGCTCCTGCTCTATAAGCCATGGCAACACCATCCCCGGTAGCAACCATAGGATTTGTTGTATATCGGTATGTTTTACCAGCCCCGCCAGTCGCCAATATGACACAGTTTGCTAAGAAAGTATGTATACGATTTGCTGAACAATCTAAAATATATGCGCCTAAGACCTCACTTTGAATATCTGTTCGATGAGGATGGTAATGTGTAATAAGGTTCACTGCTACATGATGTTCAAAAAAATGAATTTGCTGGTGTTGTCGTGCTAGTTGGTTCATTATCTGTGTTACTGATAAACCTGTCTGATCACCGCAATTAAAAATACGTCGATGAGAATGCCCACCTTCTTGTGCTAAATGAAAATGGCCATTGTTGTCCCGTTTAAATTGAACACTATATTGGCTCAGTTTTTTTATAGTCTCGGGCCCTTGCCTAATAATGAACTCTACTGCAGGCAGATAGCATAAGCCATCACCAGCAATCAATGTATCTGAAATGTGCGACTCGAGAGAATCTTCTGCTGAAAAAACAGACGCAATGCCACCTTGGGCATAACGACTGTTGCATTCAATTGCATCTGCTTTACTAATCAAGGCAATTTTTAAACGTGGTTGCAGGTTTATGAGTTGAAGGCAGTATTGTAATCCTGCTAACCCTGTTCCAATAACCAGAACATCAAACTCATAGGTTTGTCCTTGCTGTGATAAAGTATCACTCATAAAAAAGCCTTTACGAGTTGCGTTGCTAAGCCAGTATAGCTTCCCGGAGTAAGTTTGGTGAGTTGTTCTTTAGCTTTCTCAGGAATAGATAGCTCTTTAATAAAATTTTTAAGACTTTCTTCATCAATACCTTGGCCTCGGGTCAACGCCTTTAATTGTTCGTATGCATCAGGTACGTTATAACGACGCATTACTGTTTGTACTGCTTCTGCCAAGACTTCCCAGTTGGATTTTAAATCCTCTTGCAGAGCATATTCATTGATTTGCAATTTATCATTGCCTTTGGCTAAGGCAAGATAGGCGATTAGACTATACGAAAAGGCCATTCCAATGTTGCGCAATACGGTGGAATCAGATAAATCGCGTTGTAATCGTGATTGAGTGAGTTTATTGGCGAAATGGATAAATAGGGCATTAGCCATCCCTAGATTTCCTTCTGCATTTTCAAAGTCAATTGGATTTACTTTATGAGGCATGGTTGATGAGCCCACTTCTTCGGCCACTGTTTTTTGTTTAAAATAGCCCAATGAGATGTAGCTCCATATGTCTTGTGTATAATCGAGCAAAATATTATTAATGCGCACCATGATTTGTGATACTTCTGCTAAACCATCATGGGGCTCAATTTGAGTTGTGTATGCATTAAAGGATAAACCTAAAGATGTAACAAAATTTGAGCAGTGTTTGCGCCAATCAACTTCAGGATAAGCTACTGTATGGGCGTTATAATTACCTACAGCACCATTAAATTTACCTGGAATCAATACCTCAGCTAATTGCTGTTGTGGTCTTTTAAGCCGAGCAACAAAATTGACTAACTCTTTGCCCATGGTTGTTGGTGTGGCGGGTTGGCCATGTGTCCTTGACAACATTGCTACATCAGCATGTTGTTTTCCAAGAAGGGTAATACCCCCCATTATTTCAGCTAGGGTTGGTTGAATTACCTGAGCGATTGCTTGTTTTACCATTAAAGCATAAGCCAGATTATTTATATCTTCTGAGGTGCAGGCAAAATGAATGAATGCTGTGATCGCTTTCAAATGCGAATTCTGTTGGAACTTATGCTTTAAGTAATATTCTATTGCTTTGACATCATGGTTCGTTTGTTTTTCCAATTCTTTAATTTTGAGGGCTTCATTTTCGTCAAAATTGGAAATGATGCTATTGAGAAAATCTTTCGCTTCTTTATCTAATTGAGGAACCTCAGAAATAGCATTATTCGCAGCTAAAGATTCAATCCAACGGATTTCCACTGTTAAACGATAGTAAATTAGAGCAAACTCACTAAAATAAGGACTCAAGGCCCGGGTTTTATTGATGTATCGTCCATCTATAGGTGAGATGGCATTTAAGGAAGTAAGAGTCATAACTGCAAGCCCTATGGGTAAAGCGTATATAATATTAGATGCGAGCCAAGATGTGAATTAAAGTAATAAATTTTCTATTAAGATTGATTATAATTTGATTTAATTGCTCATATTAACATCTTCCAATAAATCATTTATCCATTGGATGAGGTTTATTTAATGCGAGAAGATCTACAAAGTGCAAAAGAAGTCATCCGCAAACTCGTTTTTGAATTTATTCTGCACACCTATTTGGAATCTTACTCATTAAAAACGCATTCTCCAATGTAATTATTAAGCAAACAAAGTTTCTCATTCCCATAGCCCCACATTTTCAGTAGAATAACGGTCATAATTTATGGACTTGGGGCGGTTATGGCGATCAAAAAACACATTATTGACTTAGCTCATCTAAGCATGCGTGATTTAGAGCAGGTTGGTGGAAAAAATGCATCTCTCGGGGAAATGATCAGTCATTTATCCTCGGCTGGGGTTTCTGTTCCGGGCGGTTTTGCAACCACCGCAGATTCATTTAGAGAGTTTTTAGCTCAACATAATTTAGATAAAAAGATTTATACGAAATTAGAGACCTTAAATACTGATGATGTGCTCCAATTAGCTCTTGTTGGTAAAGAAATTAGAGAGATGATTGTCAATGCCCCATTTACTTCTGAGTTTGAAAATGCGGTACGCGCTGCCTACGAGCAGTTATCTCATACTATAGGTCATGATAATTTTAGTGTTGCTGTACGCTCCTCAGCAACAGCTGAAGATTTGCCAGACGCATCCTTTGCAGGCCAGCAAGAAACATTTTTAAATGTTAAAGGCATTGATGAGGTTTTACTATCAATTAAACATGTTTTTGCGTCACTGTATAATGACAGAGCAATTGCTTATCGCACACATCACCAGTTTGCTCATCATGATGTCGCTTTATCAGCCGGGATCCAACAGATGATTCGTAGTGATTTAGCAGTAAGTGGTGTAATGTTTACTATGGATACTGAATCTGGTTTTGATCAAGTTGTATTCATTACTTCTTCGTATGGTTTAGGAGAAATGATTGTACAAGGAGCGGTTAATCCTGATGAATATTATGTACATAAACCCGGTATTCAAGCAGGAAGACCAGCCATTATTCGTAGAAATCTGGGTAGTAAAGCTTTGAAGATGGTGTATTGTGATGATCCGAGTAAGCAACAACGGGTTAAAACTGTAGAAGTAGATGCCAAAGATCGCTTATTGTTTTCTTTATCTCCAGCTGAAGTTGAAAGCCTGGCTCATCAGGCCATGATTATTGAAAAACATTATGGTCGACCAATGGATATAGAGTGGGCGAAAGATGGTTTAAATGGCCAATTATACATACTTCAAGCTCGTCCTGAAACAGTAAAAAGTCGCGATAACAAACAAATATTAGAACGTTATACGTTGCAATCCAAAAGTGAAATATTGGCTGAGGGGCGTAGTATAGGCCAGCGAATTGGACAAGGTAAGGCCAGAATCATTACTGATGTTAGTGAAATGGATAGAGTACAACCTGGTGATGTCTTAATTTCAGATATGACTGATCCTGATTGGGAACCAGTGATGAAGCGGGCGTCAGCGATCGTCACTAATCGTGGTGGACGAACCTGTCATGCAGCAATTATCGCTCGTGAGTTAGGTATTCCTGCGGTAGTGGGTTGTGGTGATGCAACAAAAACGATACGTGATGGAGATGAAGTAACTGTTAGTTGCGCTGAAGGGGATAATGGTTATGTTTACGCTGGTTTATTACCTTTCGAGCAAGTACGTCTTGATGTAGAAACCATGCCTGAATTACCGATGAAAGTTATGCTTAACGTGGGAAACCCTGAGCGGGCATTCACCTTTCAATCCATTCCTAATTCAGGAGTGGGGTTAGCTCGTCTTGAATTTTTAATTTCAAATACGATCGGCATACATCCTCGGGCATTACTGGATTTTGATTCCTTAGAGGATAAGGAATTAAAACAATTTATTATGCAAAAAACTGCAGCCTATGATTCGCCTGTTGAGTATTATATCGAGCGCTTGAAAGAAGGTATTGCGACAATTGCTGCAGCTTTTTATCCAAAACCAGTGATTGTGCGGCTGTCTGATTTTAAATCTAACGAATACGCTAATCTTGTGGGCGGTAATTTGTATGAACCTCATGAAGAAAATCCAATGCTGGGCTTTAGAGGGGCATCGCGATACGTTTCTGAATCATTTGCCGATTGTTTTGCTTTAGAGTGCCAAGCAGTTCGACGTGTTCGTGAAAAGATGGGACTAACAAATGTAGAGGTGATGATACCATTTGTTAGAACCGTTTCTGAGGCAAGCAACGTTATCCAGGTATTAAAACAACATGGACTTGAGCGTGGCAAACATGGTTTACGCATCATTATGATGTGTGAGTTGCCATCTAATGCCCTATTAGCGAAAGAGTTTTTAGAGTATTTTGATGGTTTCTCTATTGGTTCTAACGATTTAACACAATTAACTTTAGGGTTAGATAGAGATTCAGGACTTATTGCTTCTCAATTTGATGAACGTAATGAAGCCGTAAAAGCATTATTACATATGGCTATCATCGCCTGCAAAAAAGCCAATAAATACATAGGTATTTGTGGCCAAGGACCTTCAGATCACCAAGATTTTGCACAGTGGTTAATGAAAGAAGGGATAGAAAGTGTTTCGCTGAATCCGGATTCAGTTTTAGAAACGTGTCTATTTTTAGCGAAACAATAATTGTGTCATGATTTAGGCTGCAAAAGCGGAAAACGTACCTTATAAATTTGTATCCATTTAGCCAAAATGTGGTCTAAGTCAATTGAAAAATAGACTTTTTCGGAAGCATCAATCCCAAAAGAGCTTTTGAAAAAGTCTAATGAATGAATGGGATATTGATGCGGGCTTTAGAACAAATAATACAACGCTTCAAATGGTGGTTTCTTTTAGTGGGCATATATCCGCTGTACGGATTTGCATCTCCTGAATCCGAGCATGTTGATCCAATTGCATTTGTCCTGCTTGCCGTGACTACTATTTTTTTCTTTGCGATTATTGGTCGCTATACGGCAAGGCGCTTGAAGCAACCAAGTGTTCTTGGTGAATTACTCATGGGCATGCTAATTGGCAATATATTTTATTATTATGGCTTTCCATTAGCTATTTTATTACGAGAGGGTTCAGCAACTTTTGATGTGGTTCGAGAAGTACTTAGCGGAGTTCCTATAAATCAAGCGGTGACAACCACCATATCTAATGTAAGTTATGCACAACAGATGATTACTGCTTTAAGTGGGCCGCATGGCGCTGATTTTCTTAAGATTGCTTATATTGTAGATATTTTTTCGCGCTATGGAGTAATTTTTCTTCTTTTTATGGTGGGTCTTGAAAATTCTGTTGAGGAAATGAAGCACACTGGACGTGATTCATTCTGTGTCGCATTAATTGGGGTTATTGCTCCAATGCTCTTAGGATTTGGTGTTGCTTATATGTTGTTGCCTGATGATTCATATCAAGCTGATTTGTTTATCGCTGCAACCCTAAGTGCAACCAGCATTGGTATTACTGCTCGAGTCCTTGCGGAAATGAAAAAGCTGCGTACCCGTGAGGCTAGAACTATTTTAGGTGCGGCAATGCTGGATGATATATTGGGCTTGATTATATTAGCTGTAGTTAGCTCTTTAGTAATAAATGGTGCAGTGGATCTCATCGTTATTGTTCGCATCATTGTGAGCGCGCTATTGTTTTTTTCAGGTACTCTGTTTTTAGGTCCAATTATCTTAAGAAGATCGATTCACTTTTTTCGTTTTCTTGAACCCTGGGAAGCCAAATTATTTATTTCCTTTATATTTATTATGACACTTTCCTGGTTAGCCTCAGTGCTTCAGCTTGCAACGATTATTGGCGCTTTTACTGCGGGAATAATCCTTCATGATGATTACTTTGATGGGATTGGTAGAGGAAAACAGGAAAGTCGTAGTATTTATCATTTGTTATCACCCTTAGAATCAATTCTAACACCAATGTTTTTCATTGTGATTGGAATCCAGGTCAAATTAGAATGTTTTTATCATTGGAATGTAGTGATTTTGTCGAGTGGCCTTATACTTGCTGCTGTGGTTGGAAAGCTTATAAGTGGTCTTGGGGCAAGTGCAAAAGATGACCGTATGCTTATTGGTATTGGTATGTTACCTCGGGGTGAAGTAGGTCTGGTCTTTGCCTCAATTGGACGTACATTAGGCGTAATTTCAGATGATTTATTTTCTGCTATTGTTTTAATGGTTATGATAACTACTTTTATAGCGCCCCCATTATTAAAGGCTCGTTATGCCATGAGGGATAGGAAAATTATAAATGAATAAAACTTTCATATCAGTAGAGGATGATGTATCACGCGCATTACAAGAGGATATAGGTGATGGTGATGTTACTGCTGCATTGTTACCTGATGATCTTAAGGTAGAGGCAGAAATTATTTCACGAGAACCAATGATAGTTTGCGGCCAACCATGGGTTAATGAGGTATTCAAGAGAATAGACGAGCGCATCCAACTTAAATGGCACGTTTCAGAAAGAGATTGGATAGATGCTCCTGCGACTTTATGCACTGTTTATGGTTTAGCACGACCTATTTTAACCGCAGAACGCACGGCACTTAATTTTTTACAAACACTTTCAGCTACGGCAACTCAAACGCATTTTTATGTTCAAAAGCTACGCGGGACAGAAACTCGATTATTAGATACACGAAAGACTCTTCCAGGTTTAAGAGTTGCTCAAAAATATGCGGTTACCTGCGGCGGTGGCTTTAACCATCGTATGGGTCTATATGATGCTTTTTTGATTAAGGAAAATCATATAAAAGCGTGTGGCTCTGTAGCTCAAGCTATTAGTTTAGCCAGACAAACTCATAAAAATATTTTAGTTGAGATTGAAGTGGAAACCCTGGATGAATTGCATGAAGCAATTTTGGTGCAACCTGATAGAATTATGCTGGATAATTTTAGTCAGGAAATGATTAAAAAAGCAATTGAAATGAATCAACCTAAACATAGTACCTTAGAGGTTTCCGGAGGGGTAACCTTGGAAAATATCGGTGAAATAGCCCAATTGGGAGTTGATTTTATTTCTGTAGGAGCCATTACCAAATCAATACAAGCAATAGACTTAAGTTTACTGATTAGGAATATTTTATGATGCCAACGATCATTTTTACTGGAGGGGGCACTGCTGGCCATGTAGCACCTAATATGGCTTTAATTCGAGAATTTAGCAATAAAAGCTGGGATGTTGCGTACATTGGCTCAGCTGATGGTATCGAGAAGCAGATGATTCAACCGCTTGATATTCCTTTTTATAGTGTAAGTAGCGGTAAATTGCGGCGATATTTAAGCTTTAAAAATTTACTAGATCCATTTAAGATTGTATTGGGTATCGTGCAAGCGTTTTTTTTGCTTTATAAATTAAAACCTGATGCTGTTTTCTCCAAAGGGGGCTTTGTTGCATTTCCAGTGGTGGTCGGCGCTTGGTTAAATCGGATACCTGTAATTGCCCATGAGTCGGATATGAGCCCGGGACTTGCAAATCGACTGTGTTTTCCCTTTGTAAACAAAATTTGTTTGACTTTCGATGCTGGGAGAAAACATTTTAAAAGACAAGATAAAATAGAAGTAACAGGTACACCCATTAGAGAGCAATTATTTTCTGGCAACAGTAATCGCGGATTGGAGTTATGCGGATTTAACTCAGAAAAGCCTTGTCTTCTTGTTATTGGCGGTAGTCTAGGAGCTGGCTCAATCAATCGCTGTATTCGTGACGCGCTACCTCAATTAACTGGAAAATATCAGGTTATTCATCTATGTGGAAAAGGTAAAGTAGATGCCTCGTTGAGTGGTTTAATGGGATACAAACAATTTGAATATGCTAATGAAGAGCTGGCGGATTTATTTGCGGCTGCTTCAGTTGTCGTTTCCCGTGCAGGTGCAAATTCTCTTTATGAAATATTGGCACTGGGTAAACCTCATATTTTAATTCCGCTTTCTGCTGAAGTCAGCCGTGGGGATCAAATCCAAAATGCTAAATACTTTCAAGAACAAGGTATCAGCTTAGTGATCGAAAATGAAGCGCTAAATGTAGATGCTTTAATGAAAACATTGAGTGATCTAGAACATAATAAAATGGAAATTATAAGTAAAATTAATGCATTAAACATTAGATCTGCTACAGAGCAAGTTGTAGCGATTATTGAGGAGCAAGTTCATGTTCAATCCCCAAGCGCTATATGATTTTGTTTGTCAGCAATGGCAGGAAGAAATTATTCCAAGTTTATGTGATTACATAAGGATTCCTAATAAATCACCCCATTTTGATGCTAAATGGCAAGAACATGGTTTGATGGATCAAGCAGTAGATCATATTGGTAATTGGTGTAAGACACATGCACCAGAAGGAATGACACTCGAAATTATAAAATTAACAGGCAGAACTCCTTTAATTTTTATAGAAGTGCCTGGTGAAATTGAAGAAACTGTATTGTTATACGGACATCTTGATAAACAACCAGAAATGTCTGGATGGGATGAGGATTTACACCCTTGGAAACCTGTCTTAAAACATGGGCGCTTATATGGCCGCGGTGCGGCTGATGATGGCTATGCTGCATATGCATCGTTAACCGCAATTCGCGCCTTACAAAAACAAAATTTACCTATACCTCGCTGTGTTTTAATTATTGAGGCCTGTGAGGAGAGCGGTAGTTATGACCTACCCTATTACATTGAATTGTTGCAAGAGAGAATAGGTAATCCTAAGTTAGTGATTTGCCTGGATTCTGGAGCTGGAAATTATGAGCAATTATGGATGACTACTTCCTTGCGCGGTAATGTGGTAGGAGAGTTATCTGTTGAGCTGATTTGCGAAGGAGTTCATTCTGGTGCTGCTAGTGGTATCGTTGCCGATAGTTTTAGAGTAGCCAGGCAGTTAATAAGCCGTATTGAGGATGAGGCATCTGGAGAGGTGAGATTACCCGAATTGCATTGTGACATTCCTGAAGAAAGAAAATTGCAGGCAGAGCATTGTGCTAATGCTTTGGGGCATTCTGTCTATTCTGAGTTTCCTTGGCATGAAGGGGTTGAACCAGTTGGTGGTGACATGCAACAACTCATTTTAAACAGAACTTGGCGTCCTGCATTGACTGTGACCGGAGCAGATGGATTTCCTGCAATTGCTGACGCAGGAAATGTTTTAAGACCAATAACAGTGCTTAAATTATCGATGCGTTTACCACCGTTAGTAGATCCTAAAGTTGCAACATCTGCATTACATGATATCTTAACAAAGACTCCTCCTTATCATGCCAAAGTACGTTTTAATGGAAAAGATGGCTCACCAGGTTGGAATGCACCAAAACTGGCTTCCTGGTTGGAAAAGGCAGCCAATAATGCATCGATGACGTATTATGGCAAACCAGCTGCTTATATGGGTGAAGGTGGTACTATCCCTTTTATGGGAATGTTAGGTGAAAAATTTCCCAAGGCCCAATTTATGATCACAGGAGTGTTAGGTCCTCATTCTAATGCACATGGCCCAAATGAGTTTCTTCATTTGGGTATGGTTAAGAAATTAACGGCATGTGTAGCATATGTTCTTTATCATGTTGGTTTAGAATGAGCGATCCAATAAATTTAATAACTGCTTAGAAAGTCATTAATATGCAGGTGTTAATCGAATGCGCCTGCATGTTTTTATATCATTGATGATTATTTTTCAGTCTTTTCCTGCAAAAAATAATTTAAAAATCTCTCGACAGTGTCTGTAAATATTGGGATACTTTGGCTTGACTCTGGAATGAGTCATCTAGTCCAACAAAAAGGAGAAAATTATGAAAGCAAAATTTTTTGCTGCTGTGTTATCTTTATATGTTATTACCCTTCCTGTACATGCAACTCTTGCTAAGCAGGATGCAGTTCCAAAGCAACCTCCAATAGCAATTCATAAAATAGATATTAACAATGCAGATCTAACCGCACTTACAGGTTCAATTAAAGGTATAGGAACAAAACGAGCCGAAGCAATCATTGCTTATCGCCAAACCCATCACGGTTTTAAATCGCTTGAGGAGCTCTCTGAAGTGAAGGGAATAGGACAGCATTTTGTCAATGTGAATCGTGAAAAGTTAAGTGAAGTATTTGTTATTCATAAAATGGAGTAAATAAATACTCAAATGTTGTTGGTCTAATTAAGACCAACAACAGAAATGAAATTGTGTCTAAATATTTGACATAATTCGCCCAATATTTAAAATTGTTCTCCAAGAACTGTCGATTTTTATCCAAATTTAGGATAAAGTAGCGCACAAAAAAAAGAACGGGGTAGTACTGCTTATGTTCAGAAAATTAAGGGGTGTGTTTTCCAATGATTTATCAATTGATTTGGGAACTGCCAATACATTGATTTATGTAAGAGATAAAGGGATTGTGTTAAACGAACCCTCTGTTGTTGCTTTACGTAATGAGTCAGGTCAAAAACGAGTTGCTGCTGTTGGTCTTGAAGCAAAGCGCATGCTAGGAAGAACTCCAGGTAACATTAACGCGATCAGACCAATGAAAGATGGTGTGATTGCTGACTTTTTTGTTACTGAAAAAATGCTCCAGCATTTTATACATAAAGTTCACGAAAATAAATTTTTACGACCAAGTCCGCGTGTTTTGGTTTGCGTTCCTTGTGGCTCTACACAAGTTGAACGTCGTGCGATTCGTGAATCTGCTATGGGAGCTGGTGCTCGAGAAGTATTTCTTATTGAAGAGCCTATGGCTGCAGCTTTAGGTTCTGGAATGCCAGTAGAAGAGGCCAGTGGCTCAATGGTTGTAGATATCGGCGGTGGTACTACCGAAGTTGCGATTATTTCCCTAAGTGGTATTGTTTATCATCAGTCTGTTCGTATTGGTGGTGATAAGTTTGATGATGCGATCGTATCTTATGTGCGTCGTAATTATGGTACACTTATTGGCGAAACGACTGCGGAACGTATAAAACATGAAATTGGTTCAGCTTTTCCAAGTCGTGATTTATTTGAAATCGAAGTACGTGGACGAAACCTGGCAGAAGGTGTTCCTCGTAGTTTTATTTTAACAAGTGCTGAGATTTTAGAAGCCTTACAAGAACCTTTATCAGGTATTGTTGGTGCTGTAAGAGCTGCTTTAGAGTTGGCTCCTCCTGAGTTGGCAGCAGATATTGCTGAACGAGGCATGGTTTTAACTGGGGGAGGTGCTTTGTTGAAGAACATTGATACCTTGCTGATGGAAGAAACTGGCCTACCTGTATTAATTGCTGAAGATCCGCTGACCTGTGTTGCACGCGGTGGTGGTAAAGCTTTAGAAACCATGGACTTACGCGGCGGTGATTTCCTCTCAACAGAATAATGCGCATAACAGATTATTTAGCAGGAGCGGGTACAGTTCTATAGGATTTGTGCTCGCTCTTTTATTTTCTGTTTTTCTTATGTTTTCTGACTATCATTATCGTTACTTAGATAATGTTCGTAGTGGTTTTTCTTTAATCGTTGCCCCTCTACAATATGCGGTTGATTATCCAGTACGTGTTGTAGGTTGGGTTCAGTCGTTAGTTAGCGCCAAAAAAGCTTTAATTGCAGAAAATATGCAATTACGTTATAAGCAAACCATGCTCGAGGCAGAGCTACAAAAATTAATTGTTATCCAAAAAGAAAATTCACAACTGAAAGAACTACTTCTTACCTCATCAAAAGCCGATATGAGCGCGATGGCGGCTCAAATCCTGGCTGTAGATACCAGCAATTCACGTCAAGTGGTTGTATTAGATAAGGGCAAGCTTAATGGGGCTTATGTAGGACAACCTGTTCTAGATGCGAAAGGGGTTATGGGTCAAATTATTGATATTGGCCCCATAACCAGTACAGTTTTACTTATTTCTGATTCTAAAAGTGCTGTTCCTGTCCGAAATAATCGAACAGGGGAGCGAGCGATTCTGGTAGGGACAAATGATATAGAAGAGTTATCTTTAATTAATTTACCAAAAACATCTTCGATTCATCCTGGTGATGTATTAGTTACGTCAGGTTTAGACAGGCATTATCCAGAAGGTTATCCTGTAGGACTAGTAGAAGAAGTTAATAGTATTCCTGGTGAAGATTTTGTCAAAGTTAAAGTGAAGCCCGTTGCTTTACTTAATAGGAATCGATTGGTTTTATTAATCTGGACTGATGTGAAACAAGAACAGTTGACGACACAAATTAATGAACGTTTAAATGCGAAGGAAACTATGTAATGAAAAACCTTCGTATTCGCTTGGGCTTGAGTTTTATTGTGGCGCTACTTTTGTCAATCTTGCCTATGCCAGAATTAATTTCTGCTTTCCGTCCCCCATGGATTTTGTTACTTGTCCTTTATATAGAATATTTTTTACCAGGTAACTTTAAATTGGCCACATTATTATTTGTGGGTTTATTGTTGGATGTATTGCTTGCCACAGTTATTGGGGAACACTCTTTTGCATTACTTTTTGTAACCTGGATTGCTTCAAGTAAATCTAGGCGGTTTCAATTCTTTTCAATGATGCAGCAAATCTTTCTAATTGGATTCTTTTGCTTGTTATATCAATCAATTATTTCTTTAATTGCAGTGCTTTTAGGTTTTAATTACAGCATATTTGCACCATTTGCGAGCGCTGTAGTGAGCATGTTCCTCTGGCCATGGATTCGTCTTCTTGGCCAAGATAATTTATTAAATCGCTTGGCATATAGGTAAGGGTCATAGCCTAAGAACCATAGATTTCTAACAGAACTTTCAAACGTAGATTATTTAAGCTCGGCTACACTTCTTACTTTTCTCTGGGATTTTTCATTTTCACAATGAGAAAGGCATATAATCTAGTTGGAATTACTTCTTTATCTTGATGTCGATAATCTTATACTCGCCAGGCTGTAAGTTATCTAATCGCCAGTCACTTATGCGATGTCGTACTAATCTTAATGTAGGAAATCCAATTGCAGCAGTCATTTTTCGTATTTGATGGTTTTTTCCTTCGCTTAATATAATTTCCAGCCAACTCGTAGGAATATTTTTTCTAAATCGAATGGGTGGATTACGTGGCCAGAGATGTGGTTCATCAATGAGTCGAGCTCCAGCTGGCAAAAAACTAATGTCTTTAAGAACCAGGCCGTTTCTAAGAATATCCAAATCTTGGTTGCAAGGTGTTCCTTCGACTTGAACCCAATAATATTTTCTCTTATTGAATTTAGGAGCGGTCAATCTATGTTGTAACGCTCCACTATCTGTTAATAACAACAATCCTTCACTGTTTTTATCCAATCTTCCCGCAGCATAAAAATTAGGGATATCAATAAAGGCAGCTAATGTATGCTCATGTTCTTCACCGGAAAATTGGCTGACTACACCATAGGGTTTATTGAATAATACTATTTGTGGCATGAGATATTTCGTAACAAATGAAAAAACGCAATAGTAGGTTGTATATGAATTATGAGCAAGAGATCTCTAGTGTGGATAATTATTTCAGTAATCCTGCTTTGTTTAATAGAATTCAAAATATGCTTATACAATCTTATGTAAAAATAACTAAAAAGCACTAAAGCCTACTCGTGAAAATGCAAATTAATTCCAATGATTTTCCCTACACAAAAATGAGATCAAAAAATTTTAACCTGAAGTGAGACAATCATTGGCCAATCTAATGAAATTAAATGTTTAGCGCTATTACATAGCGATTTTTAATCCATTAAAAGCAGACCAGAAAAAGACATAATTTATTGTTTTGTTAGGTTAATTATTATACAATCATGCAAAAACAGACTTGTAGTGAAAATCAATGATAAAATACGCTTTTTTGTTTTCTATATTTATGTGCCAAGTATCTTATGCTATGACTCATATTGTAATGGTTGGAGATGAAAAAGTAGAAATTAAACAAATCGTAGGCAGGGGAAAAACCTTTGTACATTTACATTATAATGAGCAAACAGCTTTAAAAGCAGCGCAAGCAGTTATAAAAAACGAAGGAGGAAGCCTTATAACTTTAGTTCATTCTGGCGGTAGGAATATAGTTTTTCGTCTTAATAACAAGCGCTACGAATTTGATCCGAACCGCATTTTTACTGATAAGGGAATTAAGAATACACTTACTTCATTAAGTCAGTATAGTCCTGAAGCGCATCAAGAAGTAAATAAGTTAGCAAGTAGAATCAAGCAGTTATTACCTGAGGGTAAAGTGGTTGCTGTACATAATAATTCATCCTACTCATTGAAAGATTATTTGCCAGGTAAGCCTCTTGAAAAAGATGCACAGGCCCTCCATTTGGTTCCTGAAAAGTATTATCGAAATTTTTATTTAGTAACAAAAATCAGTGATTTTCTCCGTTTAAAAAGTAAAGGATATAACGGAATATTACAGAAACCATCAGCAACAGACGATGGTTCATTGTCCATATATTTAGCAAAAAATGATTACATTAATGTTGAGGCTGGTTATGATCAATTGATGGAACAAATTAAAATGCTACAACATGCATAAACAATGGTGATCCCAAATTATGTTTGCGGCAAAAATTAATAACATCAAAAAATAGGATGCCTATTGTTCTAGTCAACGTTTTAGCCGCATTATGCATGCTGTAGGTCGTGCACTATTTTTAACGCAATACCAATCAACTCGTTATACAAAATGTCTATAATATTATCTAAATGCTACATCATTATCTTAAGGTGTAAATTAAATAAAATCATGCTTGGGATTCCAAGTTATCACATGCTATTATTGAAACCTCTCTAAATTTACGGAGTTGTCAATGACATATGATAAAATCAAAGTGCCTTCACATGGTGAAGCTATTACTGTAGCTGCTGATCTATCTCTTCGTGTACCCAATAATCCTATAATTCCTTTTATTGAGGGAGATGGTATTGGCGTTGATGTGACGCCCCCTATGATTCGAGTTGTTGATGCTGCGGTTGCAAAAGCCTATGGTGACAAGAGAAAAATTGCCTGGATGGAAGTATATGCGGGTGAAAAAGCAACTAAGGTATATGGTGCAGATCAATGGTTACCTAAAGAAACATTGGATGCAATGAAAAAGTATGTGGTCTCAATTAAAGGTCCCTTGACCACCCCAGTAGGTGGTGGAATTCGCTCCTTAAACGTAGCAATTCGACAAGAAATGGATCTTTTTACTTGTTTACGTCCAATTCGTTATTTCGATGGTGTTCCAAGCCCAGTTAAAGAACCATGGAAAACCGATATGGTGATTTTTAGAGAGAATTCAGAAGATATTTATGCAGGTATTGAATGGCAAGCAGATACCCCGGAAGTGAAAAAGGTGATTGAATTCTTGACAAAAGATATGGGCGTAAAAAAAATCCGTTTTCCAGAACATTGCGGGATAGGAATTAAGCCAGTCTCAAAAGAAGGAACCACACGTTTAGTAAGGGCAGCAATTCAATATGCAATTGATAATGATCGCCATACTGTTACCTTAGTCCACAAAGGTAATATTATGAAGTTTACCGAAGGTGCATTTAAAGAATGGGGCTATGAAGTTGCACGAGATTTTTTTGGTGCCAAGGAGTTTGATGGTGGGCCTTGGATGGAGTTCAAGAATCCTAAAACAGGCAAGCAAATTGTCATTAATGATGTCATCGCAGATGCGTTTTTACAACAAATTCTATTAAGACCCGAAGATTATAGTGTCATTGCTACTTTGAATTTGAATGGAGACTATATCTCTGATGCTTTGGCTGCCCAGGTTGGTGGTATTGGTATTGCTCCTGGTGCTAACATAAGTGATAAAGTTGCGGTATTTGAAGCTACTCATGGAACTGCGCCAAAATATGCGGGTAAAGATAAAGTAAATCCTGGCTCAATAATTTTATCTGCCGAAATGATGTTACGCCATATGGGCTGGAATGAAGCAGCTGATTTAATTGTCAAAGGTATGGAAGGTGCTATAGAAGCTAAAACAGTAACTTATGACTTTGAACGTGGTATGGCCGGTGCAACTTTGGTAAGTAGCTCTGGCTTTGGTGATGAAATAATTAAGCATATGTAAGTGTTACATCGCTATTGTATTAAGCTAAAATTTAGGAATGGTGTGAAAATGATCTGGGATAGTGTATAAGAGAGCTCCAGGATTTTTCACGCTTCCCTAAGTTATAATTTGTGATAGTGGTTTAATGAATGGTATCTAATCAATGTGTTTTTCATTATTTCAAAGGCTTTTTTTTTCATTAAAATTAGCTGTTTTTACTGGCCAAAAGCGCGCGGGGAGTCTATAAAAATAGTATAGAGGTTGTATGTTATGAGCGGGCAAAATCTAGAGGAAATTGTAAGGCATAGAATTGCTGAACCAGAAATGAGCTCAGAAATTAAAGTGCCTAGAAAGTACAAAGTTGTGTTGCTCAATGATGATTATACACCAATGGATTTTGTAGTTGATGTTCTGAAGCATTTTTTTCACCTGAGTGAGGAAATGGCTGTTCAAATAATGCTACAAGTTCATTTTCAAGGAAAAGGCGTGTGTGGGGTATTTACGCGAGATATTGCAGAAACAAAAGTAGCTTTGGTAAATGAATACGCCAGAAGAAATCAGCATCCATTGCTATCAAGCATGGAACCCGAGTAATTGCTGTGGGCTGAAGAGGAGCAACGACAATGTTAAATAAAGAACTTGAATTTACCTTGAACTTAGCTTTCAAGGAAGCAAAGGAAAAGCGTCATGAATTTATGACAGTTGAGCATTTGCTGTTGTCTTTGCTTGATAATCCGTCAGCTGGAAGCGTGTTGCAGGCATGTGATGCGAATATTGAAGCATTACGCCGAGATTTGATTGAATTTATTGATGAAACTACTCCTAGAATTCCTGAAGATGAAGTAGACAGGGAAACTCAGCCAACACTTGGTTTTCAACGAGTGCTGCAACGTGCTGTCTTTCATGTGCAGTCTGCAGGAAAAACAGAAGTAACTGGGGCGAATGTTTTAGCAGCCATTTTTAGTGAACAAGAAAGTCAAGCTGTTTATTTCTTACGTCGTGAAAATATTACACGTCTTGATGTAATTAATTATATTTCGCATGGTGTTTCTAAATATCAGAATAATGACATGCATGAAAACATGAATTCTATGGAAGATGAGATGGGGGCATCAGAAGGTAATGAATCACCTCTTGAAAGTTATTGTACCAATCTTAATAGACGTGCGAAACAAGGTAAAATAGATCCTTTGATCGGACGACATGAGGAAATACAACGTACCATTCAAGTATTGTGCAGACGCAGAAAAAACAATCCTTTACTTGTGGGAGAAGCAGGAGTTGGTAAAACTGCAATTGCCGAGGGATTAGCTCGACGAATTGTTGACGGCGAAATTCCTGATGCTATACGTGATTGTATTGTTTACTCGCTGGATTTGGGAGCATTACTTGCTGGAACAAAATATCGTGGTGATTTTGAAAAACGATTAAAGGCTGTATTAAAACAGCTTGGTCAACAAGAGGGAGCTGTTTTGTTTATAGATGAAATTCATACCATCATTGGGGCAGGAGCAGCTTCAGGTGGTGTCATGGATGCTTCTAATTTGATTAAACCCCTGTTAGCAAATGGCGAATTGAAATGTATAGGTTCTACAACTTACCAGGAATACCGGGGTATTTTTGAGAAAGATAGAGCATTGGCTCGACGTTTTCAAAAAATTGATATTCCTGAACCTACAGTTGATGAAACTTTTGAAATCCTGAAAGGATTAAAAGGGCGCTTGGAAGACCACCATGGGGTAAAATTCACGATACCTGCCCTAAAAGCTGCAGCAGAATTATCAGCAAAATACATTAATGATCGGTTTTTACCCGATAAAGCGATAGATGTCGTTGATGAAGCAGGTGCATATCAAAACTTATTAACGGCCAGTAAACGTAAAAAAATAATTAGTGTTACTGAAATTGAAAGCGTAGTTGCAAAAATTGCACGCATCCCTATTAAGAAGGTATCTGCCCGTGATAAAGATACATTACGTAATTTGGAACGTGATTTGAAACTTCTTGTATATGGACAAGATCAAGCAATCACTGCATTGGCTTCCGCAATTAAATTAGGTCGCTCTGGACTTAGAGATCCACAAAAACCAGTTGGTTGCTTCTTATTTGCTGGTCCAACAGGTGTTGGAAAGACTGAAGTAACAAGGCAATTAGCTAATGTTTTAGGGATAGAATTGTTGCGTTTTGATATGTCTGAATATATGGAGAAACATACAGTTTCTCGATTAATTGGTGCTCCTCCAGGATATGTAGGATACGATCAAGGGGGATTACTCACAGAAGCAGTCACCAAAAACCCACATGCGGTGCTTTTACTTGATGAAATTGAGAAAGCTCATCCCGACGTGTTTAATTTACTGT
This sequence comes from Legionella longbeachae, assembly GCF_004283175.1. Classification (GTDB taxonomy): domain Bacteria; phylum Pseudomonadota; class Gammaproteobacteria; order Legionellales; family Legionellaceae; genus Legionella; species Legionella longbeachae. Next base: position 67,119 of record NZ_RXNW01000017.1, on the reverse strand, counting down.
TACAAATTATGGATCATGGTACTTTAACCGATACCAATGGCCGTCAAGCAGATTTTAGGCACATTATTTTGGTAATGACCTCCAATGCGGGTGCGGGAGAGATGGTGCGAAACTCCATTGGTTTTTCACAGCAAGACAACAGCAATGATGGACTTGAAGTCATTAAAAAACAATTTAGCCCAGAGTTTAGGAATAGACTTGATGCAATAATTAACTTTGCTCCGCTGGATGCAGTAACTATTGGTTTAGTAGTTGATAAATTTATCATGGAATTAGATGAACAACTTAGCCACAAAGGGGTGACCTTTACTGTGGATAAAATGGCTCGTGAATGGCTGATTGAACATGGTTATGATAAAGTAATGGGGGCTCGACCTATGGCTCGACTAATTCAAGAAAACGTGAAAAAACCTCTTGCTGATGAACTTTTATTTGGTAAGTTAATACATGGCGGTCATGTCACTTTAAAAGTAAAAGATGGAAAATTGCACTTTGATAGTCATGATCATCGTGAGGGCGTGTTTTAGATGTCGTTATCGGTAATAATAATAACTAAAAACGAAGAGCAAAATATCAGAAGATGTTTAGAGTCAGTACAGTTTGCGGATGAAATTATAGTATTAGACTCAGGTAGTACGGATAACACAGTAGCTATCTCAAAAGAATATACAGAGCACGTGTACTCTACAGACTGGCCTGGGTATGGTGCACAAAAACAGCGTGCTTTATCAAAAGCACAATGTGATTGGGTATTGAATCTTGATGCAGATGAGTCAGTAAGCCAAGAGTTACAGCAAGAAATGATTCAGGCAATGGCTTCTGACTCAGCAGATGCTTTTAGGGTTGCAATACAAATGTATTTTTACAATCAACCTTTAAAGTACTCTTCCAGTCCTAAACGACATGCACGTCTATTTAAACGAGTTAACACCTACTTCAGTGATGATATAGTACATGAGAAAATAGTACTCCCAGAGGGGGCGCGAATTGGTCAAATAAAAACTCCAATTATGCACCATTCATTTAAAGATGTGAGTCATATGCTTTATAAATTAAATAAATATTCATCCTACAGTGCAAAGACATATATCGCTAAGCAAAAAAGGGCAAGTTTGAGCAAGACTTTAGCAGGTACATTGTGGATGTTTTTTAGATGCTATGTTGTGCAACGAGGATTTTTGGATGGCAAAAGAGGTTTTTTATTTGCTGTATTTAATGCCCAAGGCACTTTTTATCGCGGTATTAAACAAATATATCGAGACAAAAACCTGGATCAATTACCATCGTTAGCTCAAAATGCAGAGGAGCTAATTTGAGAGCATTTTTTTCGGAAGAAAAAATTAACTTATTAGCTCCAATCCTTATTGTTTTATTGGTTTTTTCTATTCCTATTAGCTCTAGTGTCAAATCAATTTTGATGGTTCTTAGTCTGTTGGCAATAGTATTTACACCTTATTACAGGCAGTATTTATATGAGGCATTTAATACATTATGGGCGCGCGCAGCATTGGTTTTCTTTCTTTATATTATTCTTGCGTGTTCTTGGTCCGACGCGCCTCTAACAATACGTTATAATACGATTGATAAGTATTCTAAATTAATTTTTTTACCAATTCTTGCAGTAGTTTTTATTAAACCGAGAACGAGACAATGGGTTTTAGATAGTTATCTATCCGTGATGTTATTAACTTGTATACTTTCCATTTTAAAAGCAAGAAATCTTTTGGAGTTAAATAATGTTGCAGATCCTGGAGAAGTATTTTACAACCACATAATTACTGGATATATGGTGGCTTTAGGTGTTTATTTGGCAGGATTGCAGGTTTTCAAAGCTGAGGTAAGTCGACCACGCCGTCTTTTTTCTCTAAGCATGTTCTTTTTAGGAAGTTATCAAATCCTATTTTTAAATACGGGAAAAACAGGTTATCTGATATATGCCCTCTTAATGACAATGCTTATCTTACAGAGAATGTCTTTAAAAAGAGCACTAGTGGGAGTAATGCTATTTTTTGCCACGATTCTTTTAACCTATACTCTGAGTCCTAGGATGCAAGTAACAACTCAAACGTTGTTTAATGATATTAAATCATTGCAACACCATCAGGAAAATAACTCGTTAGGATTTAGAATACAATTCCATCAATATGCAGAATCATTATTTAAAGAGCATCCCGTTATAGGTATTGGTACAGGAGGATTTCCTTACCGTTTTTCATTGGAACAACCTATACCAGCATGGGGGAAAAAGTTAAATGAACCTCATGGCCAGTATTGGCTGACGCTTGCGGAACAAGGCCTAATTGGTATCACGCTTTTATTCTTATTTTTGGGTACTTTATTTATTACTTTTTTCAAGCTTAAAGAAACGAAACCAATTCTTTTAGGATTGTTAATTTCTTTTTGTTTTTCGTCATTCACAGATACAGTATTTTGCTATTCAACAATAGGTTATTTACTAATTATTTTTAGTGCATTATGTTTTGGTGAGTTAATAGAAATGCGTTAAATAAGATAGTTCAATACCCCAAATTATGTATTCTTTCTTTTTAAGATCAAAGATATGAGACCAAGTGGTTTTAAAATGAAATGAGTTGTTTCATTTGCTTATGCATGCGCTTATTTTCTATAGGAAGCTTTGAGGTAAATACTTTCGCAGTGATGACAAAACTTTAAAGATCAAATAATTGAACAGGCCAAAGATGGTAAAAATGCTGTACTGGTCCATTTCCTAATCCAACACTATTATCTTTAGCTGCTTGAATTGCGTTAAATAAATAAGTTTTTGCAATATCACATGCCTTTATTAAATCAATTTTTTGAGCGAGGCAGGCTGTAATTGCTGCTGAAAGTGTACAGCCAGTACCATGAGTATTAGAGGTATTGATTCTCGGGCTTAAGAACCAATGAGGCTTGCCATGAGCTCCTATGAGTAAGTCATTTGAATTTTTTGAGTTTAAATGCCCACCTTTTAACAAAACATTTTGAGGTCCAAACGCTAATAATTTTTGTCCTACTGATAACATATCATCTTCCGATTGGGCATTAAGTCCAGTAAATGTAGCTGCTTCAGGGATATTGGGAGTGATTAAGGTTGCCAGAGGCATTAGTAAGGTGAGCAAAGCATCAATAGCTTCAGGTAATAATAAAGGATCACCACTTTTAGCAAGAGTTACAGGATCAATAATAATAGGGATATCCTTTGCATTGCTTTTAAGGAATGCAGCAACTAATTGAATAATTTCACTATTAAGTAACATACCGATTTTGATGCTGTCAGGTCTAATATCATCAAATAGGGCATTTAATTGATCTTCAATACTTTGAAGTGGCAGAGTATAACAATTTCTTACACCGCATGTATTTTGTATGGGAAGCGCTGTAAGCACAGTCATACCATAGCAGCCCAAGGCAGAAAATGTTTTAAGATCAGCTTGAATCCCTGCGCCACCGGAACCATCAAATCCTGCAATTGATAAAGCTTTGTATCGCATGTCACTTACCAAGCTGCAATTTTTTCTTGGGGTCGCAAAGAGCACTCTTCAGAAATGGAGCCATCGTTACATACAACAAAGCCAGTAGTATTGTAAGTGGTGACTACACCTCCTTTCCATAAGCAGCAACCTCTAAACAGTTGCAAATCCATTACAGCATGGGGAGTACAATAACAGGCGGAATAAAAACCATTTTTACAAACAAGTCGTCCGGCAGATGAGTCACAGTAGCTGACACCACCCATTTGGCTGCAGCAACCAGATACATATCCAGACTGGGCACCTGATTGAGAATATGTAGGTGAGGTAAGTAAACAAAATAGACTGGCATAAAATAAATTTTTAAATGATAGCATCTGATTTTCTCTTATTATTTTTTTAATTTTAGGATAGCATATTGGTTTAAAAATTATTAGATACAACCAAAATTATCTCCAGGAAATTGGGGTAAAGTTTTAAGAAATAACTGGTTGCCAGACCTGCTAAAAGACCAAATAAATGGGCTTCCCAGGATACCCCTTCTTTTTTAGGAAAAATTCCAAAAAATATACCTGCAAAATAGTAAAGGCTAATCACACCTAAAATTAAGGCTGTTAATGTGCCATTTTGATAGATATTACTAACTAAAAGCCCCCAATAACCAGTAATTAAGCCACTTGCACCAACATGTAAACCTGGTTTGGCGAAACACCAAATAGCAATACCACTTAATAAAGTAATCATCAAGCTCACAAAAAGGAAGTAGTTTAGCCCGTTTATTAGAATGAAATTACTTAAAACCACCAAAGGAATGGAGTTAAAAAATATATGATTGAAATCTGCATGCAATAGAGGTGCAAAAAGAATACCAGGCAATCCACGAATACGCCTGGGAATAATTCCCAATAATAAAATTTTTCTGTAAATAAAGCTGCTTATCAAAAAGAAACACCAGGGAATTAAAAGGATAATAGCCAGGATTGAACTATTATTTTGTGTTTGGATGATAATTAACTCAAGACTATTATTTAATTCTTCAAACATATATTACTCTTGTATTTGTGTAATCGCACAAGTTAGATTTCCTACCGCTAAGCGGACATTTATTGCATCGCCTATGTGTACCTGTCTGCTCGAAAGCAGTACTTTATTTTTTTTTGTTGCAATCGCGTATCCTCTATCGAGAGTCGCTAAGGGGCTTACTGCGTGCAAAGTAGATAATTGAGTGCTTAATTGATATTTAAGTTGATTTAATTTAGCTTGCATGAGTTGAATTAATTGTGTCGAAAGTTGTTGTAAATTAATTTGAATTTGAGAGATTTGTATTTTTGGATTTCTTGCTTTTAGATTAATTGCAAACAGATGTAGCTGATGTTTTTTTTGTTTGATGATGGAATTCATATGCGACACAAGCTGTCTTTCTAAATAATCTGTTGTTTGCCAGTAGTGAGAAATGGCTTTTTGTGGTGATGAAATTTTATCCATTAAATGGTGGAGTTTAATTTGATATTTTTGCAAAAATCGATGCATCGCATCCTGTAAACGAGCCAGTGCATGATTTAATAATTTGAATAACTCATGACAATCAGGAGTTGCTGCAATAGCAGCAGCTGTTGGAGTTTCCGCTCTATAATCAGCTACAAAGTCAGCAATGGTAAAATCAGTTTCGTGCCCGACTCCAGTTATAATGGGGATCGAGCTGCTTGCGATTTGACGTGCTAGCCCTTCATCATTAAATGCCCATAAATCCTCAATACTTCCACCACCACGAGCAAGAAGAAGTACATCACTACGTTTATCTTCATTCGCACGTTGTAATGCTTGAATTAACTGTTGTGCTGCTCCAGCTCCCTGAACTTCGCTAGGGTATATTAATACGTGGGCTAATGGAAATCGTCGCGCAAGTGTCGATAAAATATCACGAATTGCTGCGCCTGTAGTAGATGTGACTACACCGATAGTACGAGGCATAGTGGGGATAGGGCGTTTGTTTATCGAGGCAAATAATCCTTCGGCAGCCAATTTATTTTTTAATTCTTCAAAACGTTGATACAGTGCTCCTAGACCGGCTTCAGTAACTTGCTCTACGATTAATTGATAATCGCCTCGTGCTTCGTACAAACTTAATCTTCCACCCGCAATGATGTGCTGACCATCAGATAATTTATTAGTAGCTGTACTGTGACGGTTTTTAAAATAGACGCAGCGAATTTGCGCTACATCGTCCTTTAAAGTAAAATAGTAATGTCCGGATACTGGTTTACTTAGATTTGAAAGTTCCCCTTCAACGTAAACTATTCCTAATTCATTTTCAAGATAACTTTTTACCTGGCGGTTGAGTTGAGCTACTGTGAGTATCGCAATTTGTGTTTTCATAACCTAAAGTGGTTCCATAGTGATAGTAAAAAATGAGACAAGTTAAAAAATACAGGTATTAGTTTTGTGATACAGGAACTTTTTTTATCTTATATCAAATGTGTTTTATATTATCAAAATTAAGCAGCAAAATTTATAATTGTTTTCAGAACAAACGAGTATCTTGGCAATTATTATAAGAATAAGCTATCATTCTTGTCCTAAAAAATATGAATAAAAAACAAAATGAACTCTGTACAAAATAGAAAATTAAATTTTTTTATATCTTTTTGGTTCTCTCTCGTGGCAATGAGTTTAGCTGGATGTGTTGACTTATCTGGTGGCAGGGCCTCGGTTAAAAAGCCTATACCCAAGGCATCTTCTCAAGTTGCCTTGGATAAATCTACCAAACACAACGCAAAAAACACAGTGAAGTTAGGCGCATCCCAACCTTACAAAGGTGAGGTACACACAATGCTGGGGGGGCTGGGATTGTTTAGTACAGGAATGAGAACACTTAGTAACACTGTAGAGGATGAGTGTAACATCAGAGCCCCGAGTGACATGTGGTATAATGCAGGTAATGTCACACGTAAAATAGTCTCTTATTATCAAACACATAAAGTGCATAGACCCATTATTCTTGTAGGTCATTCTTTAGGTGCAAATGAGCAAATCAAGGTTGCTCGTAATCTAAATAAAGTTGGTATTCCTGTTGATTTATTAGTTACAGTTGATGCAGTGTCACAAACGATTGTTCCTCCCAATGTGAAGTATGCAATGAATTTTTATAAACCTAGTTTTGTACCTATGTTTAGTGGCCTAAAACTTAAGGCAGTTGATCCTGCAAAAACTCGTATTGATAATATCAATGTGACTACGGTAAAAGGAATAAAAGTGAATCATTTCACTATTGATAAAGATCCTATTGTACAAGCCATGATAATGAAAGAAGTGAAAAAGGTGTTAAGTAATGCAAATAAAGCAAATGGATAAAGACCATTCTCCTCGTGTCTGTGTTATAGGAGCAGGTCCAAGTGGCCTTGCTGCTATTAAAAATTTGCAAGAACAGGGTGTAAAAAATATCACCGTTTTTGAAAAAAATAATCAAATAGGTGGTAACTGGATTTATGATGAGGAAAATGAACATTCCAGTATTTATGAAACAACACATATTATCAGCTCAAAACGTTGGTCTGAGTTTGAAGATTTTCCAATGCCTCATCATTATCCAGATTATCCTTCTCACCGGTTGGTTTTAGATTATTTTCAAAGCTATGCAGAGCATTTTAATTTAATTAAGTACATTCGTTTTAATACCCAAGTTTTAAATGCAGTTCCAATTAATCACAATCAATGGAAGATAGTTTTTGAAAACGAGCAGGGTACTGGCGAGGAGTATTTCGATTATTTATTAGTTGCAAATGGACATCATTGGGATCCTGTTTTGCCAGAATATCCCGGCGAATTTTCTGGCCAGATACTTCACTCCCATCAATATAAAAAGGCTTCCGTTTTTAAAGGGCAGCGTGTTTTAGTGGTAGGAGGGGGGAATTCCGCTTGTGATATTGCGGTCGAAATAGCAAGGATTTCACCTAAGACGTGTATCAGTATGCGTAGAGGATATCATATTTTCCCAAAATTTGTATTTGGAAAACCTACTGATGATGCTGTGGCAAAAATCCGATGGATGCCTTCTTGGTTGAGACAAAAAATTTTGAGTTTTTTTGCCCGTATTCTCCAAGGTCGCTATGCAAAGTATAAATTAATGAAACCGGATTGCGGTCCCTTGGAAATTCATCCAACTATTAATACAGAGCTTCTTTATTTTATTCGCCACGGAGAAATATTTCCCCGCCCAGGCATGACTCATTTTGAGGGTAAGCGAGTATATTTTACTGATGGCAAATCCGAGGAATTCGATACCATTATTTTTGCTACAGGCTATAAAATAAGTTTTCCTTTCCTTGATAAGGTAGTGGCTGATTTTAGTAATTCCACTAAGATCCCGCTCTATCGAAAAATGATACATCCTAATTTTGATACACTTTATTTTATTGGTTTATGTCAACCACAAGGATGTATTTGGCCATTGGCTGATTATCAATCAAAAATTGCAGCACGGATTATTATGGGTACACTGGAACGACCCGGAAACCTACATGAAAAAATAGAACTTGAAATGAATAGACCTCATTACCGGTTTAAATCACATATTCGACATGCATTGGAAGTTGACTATCATAAATTCCGAAGAGAGTTATTGGAAATGTTAGGTTCATCATAGGGAATGTATCAGCTGCATATTACTTGTCTGCTAGATATCGCACTATGAGCGATATCTAGTTTTTCTTGCTCATAGTCAAGCTTGAGACTGCCGTTTCATAAGCGCACCCATTAATTTTTCAATATTAGTTACATAGGGAGGGTCTTGCAAAATCATAGCCTTAGTTCGTTCCTCACAATATCCTTTAACCTCTTTATCTGGAAAAATATAGAATTTTTTTTGCTCTACTTCCTGCACTATATGATCGGCTATATCTATAGCAGGACGTGAGTGAGACAATAGTGATTTTAGAATTCCCTTGAATTGTGAAGGAGTATGTTCGTCGTGAGATAGCAGTGCTGTATCTGTAAATGAAGGAAATACAACGGAAATATTTACTGGCTTTTCCATACGCTTTAGATCAAAATACAAAGATTCAGACAACGCTAAAACGGCATGCTTAGACATGGAATAAGTAGTGGTCTGCGAACCGGTGCAAAGTGCATATAAACTGGCTATATTGATGATATGCGAATGAAACACTTGCTCAAATAAGAAAGGAGCAAATGCTTGGATTATATAAATCATCCCATGTAAATTTACATCCATTACCTTTTGAATTTGTTCTGGACATAAATCCCAAATAGGGGCTAATTGCCCTATAATACCTGCATTATTATAAATCCAATCGATACGGCCCAATTTGGACTGAACGTGTTGAGCCAGTTGAGCGACTTCGTTTGGATGAGTTATATCACAAGAAACTTCTAAAATTTTTTCTGGAAATAACGCCGATAATCGTGTGGCTTCATTTTTAAGTTTAACACTATCTTTATCTACCATAACTACAAAGTTTTCGCGTTGTAAATGGATTTGGGTTAATGCTAATCCAATTCCACTTGCAGCACCGGTGATAACAGCTACTTTCATTTTATTTCCTTTGCTATAATTATTTATAATATTAAACAAAATAAAGGATCTATTTTGAAGAATGGCGATGAAATACCACAGCCTGATGAGCTTCCTAGTGTGCCAGATGAGTATCCTGACAATCCAGAGCCTTTTGAGCCTGAAGATCCTGGATTGCCTGAACCTGAGCCAGTAGAACCTACAGAGCCTGATTTAGAATAGTAATTTGCATCGTACAGGTTGCATCCCCGAATCATCATGCTATGAATGCCCTGCATGTGGCTTAGACGATATTTTTTTGGTGCATCCTGCATGAAAATGATACTTTGGAGGCCATTATATATTTGATGAATGCTATATTGTATATAGGTCATTGTAATCCAATATGTATTAAATTCATCGTCAAAGCCCAACCGTATCTCTACTGACATTCATTTAAGAATCTATTTTTACTCCTACATCCCTAAATTGATTTTCAGGATCTTGAGATCACTCACCACGAAAGAAGCTGTAGAGCGTCGATTTAGGGTAGGGTAACCTCGAACATACGATTCTCTCGTTTAGTGAGATATTGTTTTACTCCTTTTAACAAAAATAGTAATTGGAGTGGGGGAGTTGGATTTATCAATAAACATAAAATGTCACACAAATAACTCTTCCCAAATACATTATATTCCCTCGATAAGTTGATCTAATGCTTTACCTATGTCTTTAGCCCTCATTAAGCTTTCTCCAACAAGAAATGTGTTTATGCCATGAGACTGCATCAAACGAATATCTGCATGGGTATTAATCCCGCTTTCAGTAATGGTTATTCTATCTTTGGGAATGTAGTGTTTTAAATCAATACTCAACTGTATATTGGTATGAAACGTATGAAGACTTCGGTTATTGACTCCTATTAATGGAGTAGGTAAACGTAAAGCACGTTCGAGTTCTTCTTGAGTATGGCTTTCTACAAGGACGGCCATACCAAGCTCCTGAGCCAATTGGCAAAACTCAATTAACTGAGCATCATCAAGTAAAGCGACAATAAGTAAAATACAGTCAGCACCCAAAGCTAAGCTTTCATATATTTGATAGGTATCAAGAATAAAATCTTTACGCAATACTGGCAAGTTACAATGCATTTTCGCTTGAGCTAAATAATCTGGATGACCTTGGAAAAAGTCGATATCAGTAAGTACTGAAAGACACCGTGCTCCATGTAGCGCATATATTTTTGTGATTTCTACTACATTAAAATCTTCTCGAATGATCCCTTTACTGGGGGACGCTCGTTTAATTTCTGCGATAATAGCTGGTGATTCTTGAGCTTGTAAAGCACCACAAAAATTTCTTTGCTCCATTAATGGTTGTTGTTTTAATGAATCTAAAGGCCTTTTTTTCTTGGCCAAACTAATTTCTTCTAATTTTTTGTGAGTAATACGCTGTAGTACACTATTCATGATTTGATTCTTTATTTAAAGTTTGAGTTAATTGGCGGAGTCGTGTAAAGCATTGCTTCGCTTTGCCGCTATCTATGGCGAGTTTAGCGTGTTCTAATGCTTGTTCAAAAGATAATTCATTCCCAGCACAATAAATGGCGGCCGCCGAGTTTAAGAGTACTATATCTCGTGGAGCTCCTAATTTTCCGGAAAATACCGCTTGGATATAGTCTAAACTTTGCTCAGGTGAATCAATAATGATTTCATTTAATGAATGATGATTGATCCCATAATCTGTAGGATTAAGAATCCAGTGATTAAATCTTCCTTCTCGATATTCAACGATATTTGTAGGGGCAGCGATACTAATTTCATCCAAGCCATCCTGGGAACTAACTACTAATGCCCTTTCGCTCCCTAAACGAGCAAGAACAGAAGCTAAGGGCTTTTGCCAAAATCCTGAAAAAACCCCTACTACTTGCTTTTTTACTCGAGCAGGGTTAATTAATGGGCCGAGTAAGTTAAATAAAGTTCTAATTCCTAATTGTTGACGTGCTGCTCGAGCATATTGCATCGCAGGATGGTAATGAGGGGCAAATAAAAATGCTAATCCACATTGGTTCATGCACATTTGCATTTGTTCATCTGTAAGATTGAGTTCAAATCCTGCTTTTTCTAATAAATCGGCGCTTCCACTACGACTGGAGACTGAGCGATTACCATGTTTAGCGACAGGAAATCCCGCACTTGCGACGACAAAACTACAAGCAGTGGATACATTAAACGTGTTTTTTCCGTCTCCACCAGTGCCTACTATGTCAATTAAATTTGTACCTAATTCAATATGGTGCGCTAATTGTTGCATTACTTCTGCTGCAGCAATTAACTCATCAGTAGTTTCAACTTTCATACGCATGAGCGCTAAAAAAGTAGCAATCTGGACATCGCTATATTCACCAGACATACAAGCATGAAGAACATCGTGAACTTGTTCAGTGCTTAAATTCTTTTTTGCGATTAGCTGTTCAAATAGAAGATTATGTTTCATATGTTAAAAAATTTTCTAATAGTTTTAGACCATGCTGGCTTAATATTGCTTCTGGATGGAATTGTAGACCAAAAATGGGATATTGACGATGTGAAATTGCCATAATGGTATTATCTGCCCATGCATCAATGGAGAAACAATCTGGCAGACTGTCCTTATCAACCGCTAGGGAATGATAACGAGTTGCTTTGAATTGATTCGGGATATTTGTAAATATCTTTTGTTGATTATGTATAATGGTCGATGTTTTTCCATGCATTATTTCAGGAGCGGATATAATTTTACCGCCAAAAACCTCTGCAATGCATTGATGCCCAAGGCAAATTCCTAATATTGGGATATCTTGATAAAAATTATAAATTACTTCCATTGAAATACCGGCATCCTTGGGGGCTTTGGGTCCAGGAGAAATCACTAAGTAGCCTGGTTTAAGCTTCCTTATTTGCGACAAAGTAATTTGATCATGGGTGAAAACAATCACCTCTTGGTTTAAGCATTGAAAATATTGTACTAGATTGTAAGTAAATGAGTCGTAATTATCGATGATGAGTAACATATTAAATTAAAATTTGGTATAAGAATCGTATTTTAAAGTAGTCGCTTTATATATCCGAATTGTGTTGCGCTACACCCCGAATTTTCTTTCAGTCCGTGAGATCCAACTATAGTATGGAGCAAGAGCATCTTTTGTTTCAATTTTGTGAACAATTCTCGAAAACCAACTGCTGGCCTTTAATGAGCAAGATTTTCTTAGGGTTATTCACCTACATTTCATTTATAGAGTAAAGTCATCACCTAAATAAACAGCCCTTACTTGTTGGTTAGCCAATATAATATCAGGTGTTCCTTCACACAATATTTTTCCTTGGCTAACAATATAGGCGCGTTCACAGATATCTAATGTTTCTCTAACATTATGATCAGTGATGAGTACCCCAATGCCTTTATTACATAAATGTTGAATAATTTTTTTGATATCAATTACTGAAATGGGATCAACTCCAGCAAAAGGCTCATCAAGTAAAATAAAAGAAGGCTCTATGGCTAAAGCTCTAGCAATTTCAACCCGTCGCCGCTCTCCTCCTGATAAAGACATACCTAGACTTTTGTCTAGATGGGAAATATGAAACTCTTGAAGCAAGAGGTCAAGCTTTTCTTGTCGAGCTTGTTCACTTAAATCAGCTCTTAATTCTAATATAGCCATAATATTTTCAGCAACAGTAAGCTTACGGAATACAGAAGCCTCTTGGGGAAGGTAGCTGATTCCTAATCGGGCTCGTTGATGCATGGCACTTGATGTAATATCCTTTTCAGACAAGAAAATTTTCCCTTCATCACATGCTTGTAGTCCTACTATCATATAAAAGCAAGTCGTTTTTCCTGCACCATTGGGTCCTAGCAAACCAACACATTCGCCTTTGTTTATGTGAAGGGTAACTCCATCAACCACTGTGCGTGATTTAAACGATTTTTTGAGGTTTTGTGCTTCTAGAATACTCATGATGGTTTCTTTTCTGGATGATAAATAATCATTATTCTTTTGCTGCCATCGCCCTGAGATAAAACATGTTGCTTTTCAGTATCATAACTTATTTTGGTTGCAGAGAATGAGTTATTCCCTTGTTCAACTCGAGCATTTCCTATTAATTCAATTAAATGACGTAAGGGATAATAACGTATGGTATCAGCATATGCATGCAGTGGGGGTTTCTTTGGATCCGTCGTTGTCCAATAATGAGCTTGTTGTCCAGGAGCCCCACTTGCGATGGCTACAACAAGTTGATTCTTTTCATTACCTAAAGTGATAGCTTTTGTTGCCCGTAGATTCGTTGTCCCTTGTATGAGTTCAACATTACCCGTATAAATACCTTTATGTTGTTGTTGGCTCAAATCTGCTGAGTCGGCCATTACATGCATGACTTTTTCTTTATCTTCTGACAATGCATATGAAGAACAAGCAAATGTTAAAAAAAACCATAAGCAGAACCACAATTTAAAATACTGATGTGACGCACTGTATCTAACCATTTGCTGGAACATAACTTCCTCGGGCTCGATGAAGTAACTCTACTCGTTTTTCATCCAGATAAGCATTCATTCCAGTAGATTGAACGATGTTACCTGATTGTTCATAAGTTACTAAAACATTGGAAATTGCTTTCTTTTCTTTTGGGAAGTAGGTGACTTCCTCTGTTTTTAAGGTACTTTCCTGGGATTTATTACCTTTATTTTGATGTACAATCACGTTACCAAGGAACGTAACTTGTTTCCCTCCATCAATCGATTTGCCTTTTTCTGAACGAATATCCCAAGGTGCTTGTTCGTCCTCGCTTACAATAATATGAGGATTTTCAAATAAATAAACATTACCTTTTTGAATATGTTGCAAGAGGGGTGCGGTTAATAAATTGGCTAGGGTACCTTTTTGATTAAACTGACGCACTGTTACGTGAGAGATTGTCGTATCTACTGAATTTGCCAAAGTTTCATGATCCAGGCGAATTAATGTTGTAGAATGGCTGTAATACCAGCCTGAACAAGCTAGAAGAATTAATGTAAAAAAAAGCCACATAAATTGTTTTGCTGCGTTCATTGTTTTAAATAACCTGATATGGCTAAATCCATTTTGCCCTGTGCATTAAGAATAAAGTCGCATAATTCACGTACAGCCCCACGACCGCCTGGTAAACTAGTTTGCCACATGGCAATTTCTTTAGCTAAATAAGTTGCATCGGCAACAGCAACACTAAGACCTACTTGTTGCATAATTGGTATGTCTGGAATATCGTCACCTATGTAAGCGAATTGTTCATCTTTAAGGCTTAAGGCTATTTTGAGTTGATTGTAAGCTTCTGTTTTATCTATTTTATCTTTGTAATAATGAAAAATACCTAGTTGTTGCATGCGATGATCAACTAACGGATTATGAGAGCCAGTGATAACAGCGACTTCAATGCCGATTGCCATAAGTAATTTTAAGCCAACGCCATCATGAATATGAAATGTTTTCTGCTCATTACAATGAGTATCAATATATAAAAAACCATCGGTGAGTACACCATCGAGATCACAGATGAGGCATTTTATATTTTTCGCTTTTTCTATTAACTGGATCATTAAAAAATACCTGCTTTTAACAAATCATGAAGATGAATCACGGCAGCAGGCCTTGTTTCTTCATCAATTACAATCAGTGATGTTATACTGTATTTTTGCATCATAGCTAAGGCTTCAGCAGCAAGCATTCCCTTGTAAATAGTGCGTGCATTACGCGTCATTACTTCTTTAATTGGAGTAGTGTTAATATCGTATTGATGTGTTAAAGTCCGTCGAATGTCCCCATCCGTATAGATACCAGTAAGGTATCCTTTATTATCAATAACACAAGTCATACCTAGTTTTTTTTCGGTTACTTCGATAAGCGCTTCACTAACAGTTGCATTTTCATGAACAAGCGGCAACTGTTCCCCTTGGTGACAGAGCTCGTCAATACGTAATAAAAGCCGTTTGCCCAAAGAGCCTCCCGGATGAGATAAAGCAAAATCCTCTTCACTGAACCCTCGAGCCTGCAACAGCGCAATAGCTAGTGCATCCCCCATCACCAGTGCCACTGTGGTGCTTGTTGTGGGGGCCAGCCCAAGCGGACATGCCTCTTGTTTAATACCGACATCTAAATTAACGTCTGATGCTTTTGCTAAAGCAGATTCAGGATTACCAGTTAAGGTGATAAGAGGTATTTCCAAGCGCTTTAATAAAGGAAGTAAGGTAACCAACTCTGCGGTATTGCCTGAGTGGGAGATGGCGATTACTGTGTCTTGCCGAGTAATCATTCCCAGATCACCATGGCTTGCCTCACCTGGGTGCATAAAAAAAGAAGGACTGCCTGTACTTGATAAAGTAGCAGCAATTTTATTGGCTATATGTCCTGATTTCCCCATGCCAGTTACAACGATCCGTCCTTTACAGGCAAGCAGTAATTCACAGGCCTTTTCAAATCGGTTATCAATTCTTTGGGTTAATTCAAAGACGGCTTGTGCTTCAGTCTCAATAACGGCAAGCCCTAATTTACAAAAATTCATAAGCTTATTTATTGTTTTTTTGTCTAATTTTGATTCTATCAAAAAAACATTTGAATAAATAGAATTAAATAGCTCATTTTTTTTTGTGATCCAGTATATACTCCTACTTTTGGCTAAACTGGAAAAATAGAGAATGCCTGAAAATTGGGTTGAAATAAAGAATTTAATTTTTACTCGTGAAAAGCGTCGCATCTTCGATGGCATTAATATGAAAGTTAAACGAGGTAATATTACCGCGATTATGGGGCCGAGTGGTTCTGGAAAGACGA
This sequence comes from Legionella longbeachae, assembly GCF_004283175.1. GTDB lineage: Bacteria > Pseudomonadota > Gammaproteobacteria > Legionellales > Legionellaceae > Legionella > Legionella longbeachae. The sequence continues at coordinate 51,296 of NZ_RXNW01000017.1, read as the reverse complement.
CCTTATTGCAGCTCATTGGTGCACAGTTGAAGCCCGATAGTGGTGTTATTCATGTAAATGACCAAAATATGCACCAATTGCCTCGCAAAGCTCTATATGAAGCAAGGCGTAATATGGGGCTTCTTTTTCAAAGCTCTGCTTTATTTACCCATCTATCAGTATTTGATAATGTTGCTTTTCCTTTACGGGAACACACGCAATTAAATGCATCCATGTTACGAAATATTGTATTAATGAAACTTGAGGCTGTTGGCCTACGTGGAGCTGTTGATTTAATGCCGGCCCAGTTGTCTGGCGGAATGGCAAGACGTGTTGCTTTAGCACGCACAATTGCTTTGGACCCAGAGCTTATGATGTACGATGAGCCTTTTACTGGACAAGATCCTATTTCACTGGGTGTTCTGGTTCGGCTCATTAAAAGACTAAATGAATTGCTGCATACGACAACCATCATTGTTTCTCATGATGTAGAAGAAACGTGTTCTATTGCTGATTATATCTACCTTATATTTGGTGGAAAAATTATAGGAGAAGGAACCCCACAGGAGTTATTAAAATCTACCGAACCTCAGGTGAAGCAATTTATGCATGGGGAAGCAGATGGAGTAGTGCGTTTTCATTATCCTGCCAGACCTTATACAGAGGAGCTATTAGATGTTTGAGTTCATAACGCGTATAGGCAGCCGTGGTTCGCGAATCTTACAAGACTTAGGTAGCTCTGGTATATTTTTATTTCTCATGTTATTCAGGAAACCAGATATTTCTAAGCTATGGTCTTTGGTACGTTATCAAATTTATTTTGTTGGTGTATTATCTTGCTTGATTATTATTGTTTCTGCGTTATTTATCGGTATGGTAGTTGGTTTACAAGGCTACAATACTTTGCAAAAATTTGGTGCATCAAGCCAGTTAGGCCAGTTATTAGCTTTAAGTATCTCAAGAGAGCTTGGACCAGTAATAAGCGCCTTGTTGTTTGCAGGTCGAGCAGGTTCCGCCTTAACTGCTGAAATTGGCTTAATGAAAGCAACAGAACAGTTATCCAGTATGGATATGATGGGTGTTGACCCTTTAGGCAGAGTTATTTATCCTCGATTTTTAGCTGGTTTTATTGCTTTACCTCTTTTAGCATTAATTTTTTCAGCTGTAGCCGTCTTTGGAGGGTATTTTATCGGAGTACATTGGTTAGGGGTAGATGCAGGAAGCTTTTGGTCTAATATGCAGGCAGCAGTTGATTTTCGTATTGATGTACTCAGTGGTATTATTAAAAGCTTGGTTTTTGCTTTTGTTGTAACCTGGATCTCAGTATTCCAGGGGTTTGAATGTGTGCCTACTGCAGAGGGTATTAGCCAGGCGACGACTAAAACAGTGGTTTATTCTTCGCTTGCAGTATTAGGACTTGATTTTTTGTTGACTGCAATGATGATTGGAGACTGGTAAATGAATAAGCAACGTTACGTAGATTTTAGTGTTGGCCTGTTTATGTTGCTTGGTGTGTTAGCCTTATTGGTTATGACCATGAAAGTGAGTAATTTCTCGAATTTCATGTCTCAAGACCATTATCAGGTAACTGCAGGTTTTACTGATATTGGCGGATTGAAAGTTCGGGCACCTGTTACAGTGGCCGGGGTTAAAATTGGAGAAGTAACCCATATCGAATTGCAGCCTGGTGAATTGAATGCAAAAGTAACAATGCGCTTGCGAAGTGATAAAAAGATACCTTATGAAGATACTTCAGCACGAATTTTGACTGAGGGGTTGCTTGGCTCAAATTATATTAGTATTGTACCGGGCTTTGAAGACGAAGAGAGTAAAGATCATCCTTATTTGCGAAATGGAGATGTGATCGATAAAACTCAAGAAGCAATAATTTTAGAAAATTTAATAGGCCAATTACTTTTTAATATTAAAAAATAAGGGTTAAAAAAATGAGAATAATAAAAACCATCTTATTCGTAATAGGTGTGATTGTATCTCCATTAATCAGTGCTGCACAAAACTCTCCTATCCCTATGTTAGAGGAGACTGCTAATAATATTATTGCAACTCTTAAAGAAAATAAGTCCAGTTTGAAGAGCAACCCAAATATTATCTATAAAGCTGTGGAAACACATTTACTGCCTATTGTTGATGTGGTAGGAATGTCTCGTTCTGTTTTGGGGAGGCAAGCATGGACTAAGGCGACAAATTCACAAAGAGCACAATTCTCTAAAGCATTTACTCGTCTGGTTATTCGTACTTACTCTAGTCCATTAGCACAATATGCTGACGAAAGTGTGCAGTTTTTACCTCTAAGAGGTTCTTTAAATTCCAGATTTATACGGGTTAACAGTATCATTGTTCGAACAGAGGGCCAAAACATTCCTTTGTCTTATAGCCTTGTTGATAAAAATGGCCAATGGAAGATTTATGACATCAGTGTTGAGGGTGTTAGTTTGTTGCAAAGCTTCAGATCGCAATTTGCTCAAGCTTTACAAAACTCAAGCATTGATGATTTGATTAAATTGATGGAAAAGAAACAGCTTAAAAGGGCTTCTTAATTGTGAATAAAGTTGATTTTAAACCTGATGTAGATTTGACATTTAAATCAGTAGTCGAGGTACGGGCAAAGCTCTATCAAACTTTGATGGATGATAAAACCAACCTATTTACTCTTGACTTAAGTAGTGTCAAGCATTGTGATAGTGCAGGTTTAGCATTGCTGATTGAAGCAAGAAAGCTATGCAAAAAAAGTAATAAAGCTTTCGAAGTGATTGGGATGCCTGCTGAAACACAAGCTTTGGCAGAATTTTGTGGTGTAAAGAGTATTTTACAAGCAGTATAATACGTTTTGATGACGCATGTAGCCTGGGTGGGGGCCTTAGCCGCAACCTGGGTTTTCTTTTTATCAGGAGAATAGAACTGGGTTGTATGTAACTTTTCGGTAATCTGCAGATGTAGGAATGACATTTTTCCCTCGATTCATTGAGAATTTACGGTTGAGCTACCTGGCAGTTTGTATTTATTTCAATTTGTGAGCTAATTTTAATGTTGAAGAACGAAGAAATTGAACAGCAGTTTAAAGCCATTGATGATGTTTTTTACGTTAAAGTGGATGGGGATGGTTATCACTATCAAATAACCATAGTAAGTGATATCTTTTTAAATAAACCCAAAGTAGCCAGACAACAGTGGGTCTATGCGCAACTAAAAGAACTGATTACCACTGGTAAGCTTCATGCAATTAACATGAAGACGTGGACAAAAGAAGAATGGGGGGGGCAACATGGATAAATTATTAATTAATGGCGGTAAGGCATTACATGGTGAGGTGGTTATTTCTGGGGCGAAAAATGCAGCTTTGCCAATAATGGCAGCGAGCTTGCTTGCAAGAGATCATGTAACGATTTCAAATGTGCCTCATCTTAAAGACATTACAACAATGATGGAATTATTAGGTCAATTAGGCGCTCATTTAATTGTTGATGAAAAAATGAATGTCCAAGTTGATGCCAGTCAAGTGAATGAATTTGTTGCTCCTTATGATTTGGTTAAAACAATGCGGGCCTCTATTTTGGTGTTGGGGCCTCTGCTAGCACGTTTTGGTAAAGCAGATGTATCATTGCCGGGAGGGTGTGCTATTGGAACCCGACCTGTCGATTTGCATTTGAAAGCGTTAAAAGCAATGGGAGCCGATATCACGGTCAAAAATGGTTATATTAACGCTCAATGTAGACGTGGTCGTTTGCAAGGTAAACGCATTATGTTTGATACGGTTACAGTAACAGGTACCGAAAACATATTAATGGCCGCAACACTTGCTGAGGGAACTACGGTTATTAAAAATGCGGCACGTGAACCTGAAGTAGTTGATTTAGCTCACTTTTTAACTCAAATGGGCGCTAAGATCTCAGGCGCTGGGACTTCAATTATTGAGATTGAAGGTGTCTCAGATCTTTCGGGTGGAGTATATTCTGTAATGCCTGATAGAATTGAAGCAGGTACTTATCTGGCCGCTGGAGCATTGACTCGAGGACATGTTACGGTCAAGAGAGTTCGTCCTGATACTTTATTATCCCAACTGTGTAAATTTGAGGAGGCAGGGGCTGAATTGTCGATTGGTGAGGATTGGGTAAGTCTTAATATGAATAACCAACGCCCTCAAGCAGTGAATATTTCTACAGCGCCTTACCCTGCTTTTGCCACAGACATGCAAGCTCAATTTATGGCAATGAATTCTATAGCAAATGGATCTTCGACTATAGTCGAAACAATATTTGAAAATCGTTTTATGCATGTACAAGAGTTACAACGTATGGGCGCTCAGATTCAGCTGAATGGTAATACCGCAATAATTAATGGTGTTGAGAAGTTAACTGGTGCGCCAGTAATGGCAACAGATCTCCGTGCTTCAGCCAGCTTGATTTTAGCGGGCTTAGTTGCTGATGGCGAGACTACGGTTGAGCGTATTTATCATGTAGACAGAGGCTATGAACGTATAGAAGAAAAGTTATCTTTACTAGGTGCTGATATTAAGCGAGTTTCTGACCGGTGATTACTCGAGAAGAACTTGCATTATACCTGCAGCAATTATTGAGTTGTGAGCGTTATAATGATTATGCACCTAACGGAATACAAGTTGAGGGCAAATTACAGATTAACCGTATTTGCACTGCAGTGACTGCTTCCGCTGATGCGATTTCACAAGCTGTCTTATGGGGTGCAGATGCTCTTTTAGTTCATCACGGATATTTTTGGCGTGGGGAAGCGCCAGTAATTACTGGAATGAAACGGCATCGAATTAACATGCTTTTGCGAAATGATATAAATCTGTTTGCGTATCACTTACCTTTGGATTGTCATTCTGAATATGGAAATAATGCTTGTCTGGCGAAACTGTTTGAAGTCGATTTGATTCATATGCACCGTGCAGGCAATACAGATAATTTACTGTGGTCAGGTAAACTATCGCAAACAATGAGTTATACCGATTTTTCAGAGTTTCTAGCAAGAAAATTGCAACATACCCCATTACATATTGTAGGTAGTGAAAAACCTATCACATATATTGCCTGGTGTAGTGGGGGAGCCCAAGATTTTATAGAAAATGCATATCAATTGGGTGTGGATGCTTTTCTTAGTGGAGAAATCTCGGAACGAACCTATTATCAGGCAAAGGAATTAGGCATTCATTATTACTCTTGTGGGCACCATGCAACAGAGCGATATGGAATCCAGGCTTTAGGGAATCATCTAGCATCTCAATTTGAGCTTGAACATTTATTTATTGATAGTGAGAATCCTATTTAACCCTTGTTCAATTTTTATCTCGAGCTGAAGTTCAGAATACATTAAGGCTTGTTGACCATTCATCCAAATAAAAATCTTTATTTGCTTAGAGTGAAAATAGATGTGCTACATTTAATACATCAATGGTGATTAAGCTGTATACTACATACTTGTGCCATGTAGTCCCATCAGCTAACATGAGTAAATAGTCACTAAAGGATTGTTTTTAATGATTAAATTTAGATTTTTTTTGTTTTTTGTTTTTATATTTTGTTCCCTACACGGCTATTCAAACATGGCTGAAAAGCAAAATAAGGCTTTTCGGAGTTTTTGGCATCCTACTTACTTAGGTGAGCGTTTAGATTATTGTACTGTTGATGGTAAAAAATGTGGCAAAATAGTAGCTGACCGTTATTGTCAAATGCTAGGTTATAATTATGCGAGTAAAAATGAAATCGCTTATAATATTGGTTTAACACACTACATCTCAACTAGCTCAATCTGTAAAGGTTGGCGCTGCAATGGTTTTATGACCATTGCTTGCGTCACTGATTTATCGCATACCCCACCAAAATCCTATCATTATCGACAAAAGCGCTTTGCTGATCCCCGTTATAATGCTTATCGAGTAGATTGGTGTTATGAGAAAAAGCATGGTTGTGGTATGCGTGCTGCAAATTCTTTTTGTAATCGAATGGGTTTCATACGGGCTAAATCCTTTGTTAAAGAAACCCAAGTAGGCGCTACTAAAACAATAGGAAGTGAGGAGTTATGTTTTGGTAATCTATGTAATGCGTTTAAAACGATAGTGTGTTATCGATAATTTAATTATTGATTGTTTCCTACTATATTAATTATAAGAGAAAGAGAGAGGATTTAAAAGTAAGCTTAGGATAAGTGTATGAGTATTAGTGACAAAGTTTATATCATTGATAATAACCAAAGTCGTGGTGAAAAATTACGCACTATACTTGACTTTATCGGTGAATTAACTGAAGTTAGCATTTATGGAAAATGGCAGGTATTTGCTGAGTCGAATCCAGATGTAATTGTTCTTGGTGCCAGCGAATCACTTGAGGAAACTCTGCATGAACTAGATGCTTTAGTAAATAAATTTCTAAAAACTCCAATCATAGTTATTGGCCAGCAATTAAATGATACACAATGTATTTTGCGAAATGTCGTCTCCTGCCAACCCTTTCCATTTAGTTATGTGCAAATAATGGAAGCATTACACCAATGTAAAATTGCCCAAGAAACAGTAAAGTCTATAACTATCGGTAGTCATAGAAATCCAATATTTCGAAGCTTGGTTGGGAATAGCACAAGTATTCGCACTGTACGCAGGCTAATAGAACAAGTAGCAGATACGGAAGCCAGTGTCTTGGTTCTAGGAGAGTCAGGGACAGGAAAAGAAGTAGTAGCACGCAATATACATGCATTTTCATCAAGAGCAAACAAGCCCTTTATACCCATTAATTGTGGCGCTATTCCTGGGGAGCTCCTTGAAAGTGAGTTATTTGGTCATGAAAAAGGTGCGTTTACAGGTGCTATTACTACGAGGCAAGGAAGATTTGAGTTAGCAAATAGCGGTACTTTATTTCTAGATGAAATAGGTGATATGCCTTTACCCATGCAAGTTAAATTGTTGCGTGTATTGCAAGAGCGCTGTTTTGAACGGGTTGGCTCTAATAAGAGTATTGATGTGAATGTAAGAATTATAGCCGCAACTCATAGAAACTTGGAAGAAGCTATCAAAGAAGGAAAATTTAGAGAAGATTTATTTTATAGGCTGAATGTTTTTCCTATTGAAATGCCGCCATTAAGAGAAAGGGCGGAAGATATTCCACTTATATTTAACGAACTGATTGCACGTATTGAAAGTGAAAACAGACCAATTGTTCATCTAATGCCAGATGCAATGGCGGCTTTGTCAGAGTACAGTTGGCCTGGTAATATCAGAGAACTGGCCAATTTAGTGGAGCGATTGACAATTTTGTATCCTAAAGGTATTTTGAATAAAGAAGATCTACCACAAAAGATACGTAGTGAATATAAAACCTATTTTGATTCAGACACGCCCGAGTCTGAACGAGAAGCTTTATTGCGGGTAATAAGCCAAGGAACGGTATCAAGTTCGGAAGGCATCGATTTAAAGGAGCATCTAGTCAAAACTGAGTTAGCCCTTATTAGTCAGGCATTAAATGAATCTGATTGGGTAGTTTCTCATGCTGCAAATTATCTGAATATGCGGCGTACCACGTTAGTAGAAAAAATGAGAAAATATGGCCTTACTCGACCTGAGTGAGTTTGCAAACCTGACTCATTATGTCTGATCCATGGATATGTGAAAGCGTGCCATCCTTCTTTATCACAGACACCAACTTAAACAAATTTTACCGATATGATTTGCGGAAAGCGACGATATCTCTTTAGACGAAAATTATATCTATACTATATTCGTAAGTTTGACAACATTGTTTGAGCTCATAATCATTTATGAGATGATAGAAGAGTAAGGTATTAGTAGTTTGTGTAATATTTGTATAGCCTGGATAAACAAATAAATCCAGGCTTAACCAGGCATTACCTTGCAAAGCAACCCAGCGATAAGATGTTTAATTAGAAATAATATAATTTATTATTTTTGACTATCATCCTTTATTGGTGTCTCGACAGCCTTTTCTTCTGGTTTAGGTGTTTCTTCTTGAACCGGTTTACTTTCAGTTTTTGCTTCTTCTTTAGTAGGGGGAGTCTTTACTTGTTCACTTTCTCCTTCTTGCTGTGATCTATTTTCTTTATAAGATTGGACAATCTCCCCTACACTTTTTTTGATGTCCGTATATAATTTGCTTGTCATTGAAGCTAATTCCTTGAGATCAGGTAATTTTGATTTAAAGTCACTCATAACTCACTCCACTCTATAATATAAGTTAATTATATACCATTATCCTAATTTCATCAGTTCAATCAATTACTGTGTTAATTTCCTGAATTTTAAAAACTTTGTAATCGTTGCTTATCCCCAAGGATGCATGAGTCGCATTACTGGTTTAAGGAGTTTATTTGCCAGAAATGTTTTTGGGGGCACAGTAAGTTTAAATGCTTTATAGGATGAGATTTTCTCTAAGAGATAATCATCACTTGTACATAACTTATCAATGAGTTTTAGATCAAAAGCATCCTTTGCCAACCAATGCTCACCAGTTGATACTTTATCAATATCCAATTGATCACGATTAGCAGCGACGTAATTTCTAAATGCTGCATGTATCTTTTCTAAGTCATCCTGAGCTTTTTCTCTGCCTTTTTCCGTGTTTTCTCCGAAAAGCGTTAATGTTCGCTTGTATTCCCCGGCTGTTAATAGTTCTACATCGATATCATGTTTTTTAAGCCAACGATGAAAATTGGGTATTTGTGCCACAACCCCTATAGACCCAATAATTGCAAAAGGAGCCGCAATAACTTGATTTGCAACGCAGGCCATGAGATAACCACCGCTTGCTGCCATTTTATCAATACTTACGGTCAGAGGAATATTTCTATCGCGTATACGTTGTAATTGTGAAGCAGCTAGGCCATAACTATTCACTATACCACCTGGGCTATCCAATCGAACTAGAACTTCATCTCGAGGTGTTGCAGTACAAAGTAGCGCATTAATTTCTTCACGAAGTTGCTCTACTTGTGATGCCTTGATATCTCCATGAAAATCAATAACATATAAAGTAGGTTGCTCTTCATTTTTATGCTTTTTTTTCTTTGGGATTTTTTTACCAAGAATCTCTTTATTCATCATGGATGCAATGTGATCATAATGTTCATTCAAAGAGGTGATTTCTAACTTATGTTTCGGTTTGCGGCTAATAGAAAAAAAACCAGCGAACACTACCAAAATTGCAATAACTATAGTTATAGACTTTAAAAGGAACATACCATATTGACTCAAAAATTCCATTATTAACCCTTCAAATGAAACAAAAGCAAATTATGTCGTTCAATGGGATAGTTCGCAAGTGTATAATTTACTTTATAATCTAAAAACTTCACTCTCCGAGGAGTTATGAGCACAAACCATACATATTTTGCTCAAAACGTGGATCTATAATATCATGGGATGTCGGATGACAAATCAGGATGTGTTTTTGCAATTTAAAATAACTACAATAGTATTGTGTTAACTATTCTTCAAAGGATCTGAAATTATTTGCCTGACAGTACTTGGTGCCGGGAACTTTTGATAAATTTTTATTAGCAGATTTTGTTGGGTTTACTACATCGATCATGAAAGACCTTCCGAATCAGTCAAGTCATTAATCAAATAAAAAGAGACTTACTTTTACTAGGACTTTAGGATGTAAATACAAGCACTCGTATTGTTATTAATTGAACCTAATGAGGAAATAGTGATCACAAAAATGCATAATTTTGATAAAAAAAAAGCTGGTCATCGATACTATATCGGTGTTGATCTAAATAATAGTCCCGAAGATCTTGCTCCGGATGACCGCGCGAGTTTAGGTGATGATATTTATCAACATCTGGATGGTTTGTCTATTAGCGGATTAAAACCAACAGAACGAAGCAAATGGCATATGACAATTGGTTGGTTAGAAAATAAATACTCTGAAGACACTCCGATTGCAGATGAAACATATGAAAAAATATTACCTTATATTGCTCACATAATTACTCAATTTCAGAGTTTAGAATTAGAGATAATAGGTTTTTCTGCCAATTGGACAAAAACAGCGGTTCATGCTGATTTTGAAGAGAAAACAGGGCAGTTAGAAATCCTACGAAAAGAGATAAAGCTAATAGTTGAAAAAGTAGCTCCTGAAGTAGAATTTAAAACGGCATGGCCTCATGCGCTTGTCGCATATATTTCAAACCCACCTATAGATATCACACAAATTACTCCTATTGATACAGGTAAAACTTATCAAATATCCAATATGAGTTTTATGTATTATGATGAACAAACCAATAAGAATATTATTACTGATCGTTTTGTAACTATGCTCATTTTTAAATCAACCCCGATGTTCTTGGGGCGATTTTTTCAATCTGAAATGGCAAGGATGGGGGGCTCACCTCCACAGAAATTAGAAAAGAATGAAGAAGGACATGGTAACTCTCTTGAACATGGCAGTTAACCCTGTTCGAAAGGAAGGATTTGAACAATTTAAATAGGTAGATGAACCCTTCCTAATTACATCCATTTACAGTTTCTTATAGTAAACGTGGGTTCGATGTTGAATTCATAGAGAAACAAATATTCATAATTTCTATTAAATTCTGGCGAAATTTTAATAGGTTAAGAATTGATTTTGATGCTTAACCGTCGAGATGCGACGGTTAACTTGCTGTTCTATAAATTAATACTTATAGTTTGCTAAAGCCATAATTGCAGAGGTATCCATAGATGTTGTCATTCCAATAATCAGTGGACGTCGCACACCGAAGAAGATATTTTCATTCCCTTGAATAGTGCTTTTTTCTTTATTTTCATTCATGTTCTTAATGTTTTTTTCTTGCGCATCTATGGCTGGTATTCCAATGTGAATCATATTGGTTCTGAAGAAACTATTCATAGTTCTTGTTTCTTGACCGCCAATCGCACTCTTAAATTCTTTCTTTTCAGCAACTTGATCCTTTATTTCTTCCTGAGAAGCATAAAAAGTTGGTTCATTAAGAATTACGTCTCCACTGAGTGTTTGTGGCTTCCCGACAAACGCTGCAGCCTCAAGTTCCGAATATCCCTCTTGTTCAACTAATTGCTTCATTTGAGCATTTAGAATTTTTTTAGATGGACTGGCACTTTCAGAAACATTAAGATATTCTTCTCTAATTTTCCCCTCACTTTCATTGTCATTCCATGAAACGGTTTTCTTTTTTTTGCTGGTTGCAAGAGAAATGGTTTTCGTTTTTTCAATTAGCACTTCTTCTTCGGTAATCATAAATCCTCATTTTCAGATGAAAAAATTTACGAGATTCTATCAACAAATTATTAAGAAAATATGAACACAAATAAAACAATGAATAATAAATACTATTAGTTGAAAAATATGCTGTGCAGGTCTACAAAGATAAAATTTTCAAGGTTTTAAACCCTGCTTTCTTAAGAGGTATTATATGGCCATGTCTTTTCATCGCCAGGATTATTAGTTTTGCGATTAATTATTAATTTGCACATATTCCTAATTGATTAACTTAACAATATAGCTCTTGATAATTAATTGTTTCATATATCATTTTAGGGTAAAGGGTATTCGGTTGCCTTCTAAATTTCTTGCTTTAGTTTATCTTTTACTAATTTTTTAATCATTTTCATGGAAAATGATCAACTCTGAGTCAAATCGTATGAATAATTTTATTTTTAGTGTAGTTGAATTTTATGAAAAATCTTATCTTAAGCTTTAATTTTTCAAACTTTACTGGTAATGTCAGTCCAGAATTTTCCTCGTTTTAAGAAGAGCTACAGTTGTATCTTAGTGCTTTTGAAGAAGGATATAACTTAGCAAAACAAAAATATTCCGATCATTGAATCATCCTACTAACTCATGAATATGCAATAACCAAGGTCAACCCTTCAAATTCGAAAAATCCTCGATTATTCCGAACATCTAAAAATCCAGGAACGATTAAAATAGTTTACTCGATTAAATAATTTCGGACTTTTGTGACGATGAAAGCTTACAGTCAAGATTTACGAGATAGAGTAACATTAACCTTTAAACAGGGAGTGCATACTAGGTATCCATTAAAACGGTTTTATTCGTATGTCCTGTTTTAAACATGCTTTGCAGGTAGCAGAAAAAGGGGCGCGGTCATTAATTCAAAACTGTGCTGCTTTTCCCGCTATACAGAAAGCACCACCAATATCCCATATAGCTCCAGAAGGTGCATATGGGATAAGGTCATTGTCTATGATGCAGGATTATCAGAAATCTTTCTGAACTTTGGCATTAATTGAAAATACAAACCACTATAATTCTTAATTTCAGGTACTCCATTAGCACCTACACCAAGACCTACATACGTTCGATCAACATATTTTCCATCCCTCAAATAAAAATAGAATCCGTTTGCATCAACGATTTTACCGGAACCACCACCAACAAGCACAATAGGATCACTGGGACCGGAGGAAGGGACAGGTACTAAACTGGGATCAACAGCAGCACCGCAGGTTCCATTTGTTTTCCCTATAGTATAAATAGAACCACCTATTAACTTATATTCAATGAGTTCCGTAAAGCAACTGGTTCCAAAAGAACCAGTTGTGCCATCTTTTGTCCAAACATGAATTTCTCCGACAAACCTTCCTGTTTTTGCATTTGTCATAGGTATCGTAGTTGTTGGCGTACATGCCCCCGTAGGAGTTTGAGCACAAACACTTTTAAAAATTTCAGGAAGCTTGTGAGTATTTTTTGTAGCAGGACCGCTATAAATGAGCACAACATTATCAAGTAAAGAAAGGCCGGCATTGGACACCATGGATACAAAGGATAATGGTACGGCAAGTAGAAATTTTTTCATCTCTTAGGTCCTTTTCTATTAAGAGTTAAAAGATTAGAGCTGTTAGTTAAAAGTTTGAAGAGCTAGTTTTCAAATAGCAGTTAAATGATATACATTTTTATAATAATTATGCAAGTTAAAAAAATCTATAAAAGTCTAATCCATTAAACCTGAGACAATAGAAAATGTGAGCCACCAACTTGCTTAAAAAAAGCGCAAATTAATCACCTTTTTAAAATTGATGCATTAGTCACTCTTTTTCAATAATCTGATCTTTCCCCGAAAAACCGGGTTCAACACTACAAAGCGCATTGCTATTCGATAGAAACTCTGAATCGAGCTCTGTAGGTTTCCCTTTTACCTCAACAAACTGCAGGCTAGTATTCTGAACAGATAATAATTTTTTCCTGATTTGGATTGGACTAATCCCTAAATGACTGCAGATTTTCGAAGGACTATAATCACCCGATAGTCCCTTGACCTGCCCCATAACTCATAGGGGATTTGCCCGCACTTTGTTCGTGTGGCCGCCAGGGTCTAAAGGCTTGTTTGACAGTGGTGCTGTTTATCAATAACTCGCCTCCTAAAATCATTGAGGCTATAGGCTAAACAGCAGCTCTGTCTTTAGTCACGCTCGCTTGCCGAAAACTAAGGATTGATTTAGCTACTAAGTCATATATCCTCAATAAGTAGTCAAAATTAAAGACTGTTAGGGATTTAAGTTGATCCGTGAAGGGTTATCAAAATTAAATGCCCCCATTTTTAACAACTACAAGACTAATTATTTGCGAACCATCTCCGAATGATTTTGACAATCTCTATACACTGCAATCAAATTCTCCAGTGATGAGTTTTATAGGTAATGAGATGTGATAAAAATGAGGTGATGGTCGGATTAGAAAAAGCCATTCTTCACTTCAAAAACTTTCAGTATTGGCACAGGTTTTAGAATGTGTAAGAAATTAATGGAAATATATGGAGGCAGCATTTCTTTTAAAAATCACACTGGATTAAAAGTAATCATACATCTACCCATTTAAAACATGCATACTCTTACTATCTGATTTACTTCAGGTATAAGCTAAATCTTAATTGGGGATTGTAGATTTTATTTTCCACAAATTTTGATAATAATACAATACATGTTCATGTAACGCGCAGGGTCTACGCATGAAAAAATAATTCTTTAAAAGTCGTTGTAAATCATAGATATTAGACTCAATTATGATAAGAGGAGCCTTCATTTAGGTATGGAGCACTGAAATACTTTTCAGACATAGACGACCCGCGGTCATTAAGAAACCAAAAACATCCGTTAATAACGCTTATAGGCACAATATTGTTTGCAAGTCTTTCAGGGATTGTGCCTAGTAGGCTCTGTTAGAGGGCTCAACCGCGCTTTTTTTGGTTTATAATTATAATATATTCATAATTTGGACTTAAAAATGCCTGAAACTGAAGAGCAAAGAAAAGCGCGAGAGAAAATGGAGCGTGAGGCTGCTGAACAAACTAGAGCAACTGAGCTAGCTCAGCAAAAACAAGCAAAGCCAGGAGAGGAAGAATCTACAAGAGTTTTGGAGCTTGATGATGATAAGGGTCCTGAACAAGAGGAGAGTTTTGCTCTAAAAATTTATAAGGAATGGCTTAAAAAATACAAAGAGAATAATCCAGATTTTAAAGAAAATGAAAATAAAATAGTAAGAGATCCAGATGGCACGAATCTTTTATGTTTCAAAGATCCACTGGCTGAAGAGGATTTTGTTCGACAGCTGGCCAAAAATGCACCTGGTGGCAAAATTTTTGATAAAGGTATTCCAATCGCAAGCTTTGATAATGGTGAACTCATTGATCTCCGAACCAAAAAGCCTTTTCCAGAAGGAGGCTATGCTCACCTTGTGAGCCAGCTCGATAGTGGAGTAGCCTATGATAAGACAACGATTAAATCACCTGACGTTAGCGCGATGATGTCGCCGCCAAGTCCTTCTCACTCAATGACTGTGAGTAAAACGTCTTTACCAGAGATACCATCTACTAAGTTAAGTGAGAAAGAAAAGGAATCTGATCTAACTCAAAATGAAAGTGATCAAGTGAAATTGACTAACTGACACTTAATTTTATGTATTGGATTAATCATTTATCTTACTTAAACAAGTTATGTTCATTACTGTTTATTCTTATTCTTTAAGGTTGTTATGATAGACAGTTACACAAATTTATCTACAATCCCAAAATTAATCATAATCTCTGAATACACAATACCTGACTTTACTATCTTTTTTGGATTGATAAAGAGCTAAATCAGCTTTTCTAAATAATTCGTCTATTGATTGAGCATGATCCGGAAACATCGCAACACCTATACTTAAATTTAATAAAAGGGGATGTTCATGGATTAAGAAGGTATTTTTTATTTTTGAACAAACCTGTTCTATATAACGGATACCCACCGATAATTCAGCGTTAAATATAAGAACTGCAAATTCGTCTCCCCCAATTCTGGCTGCTATGTCATAGGGTCGACATTTCTTTTTCAATTTTTCAGCGACATGCTTTAATGCCGCATCTCCAGCTAAATGGCCATAGGTATCATTAATATGTTTGAAACTATCCATATCCGCTAAAATGAGTATTATCTTTTTTTGATCTCTTCGAGCGATTTGTAAGTAATTTTCGAAAGTTTCCAGTAATTTATGTCTATTCGCTAATCCAGTTAACTGATCAAAATTAGCCATTTTTACAATTTTTCTTTGAGTTTTTAATCTTTCAGTGATATCTCTAGAAGAGGCATAGACATAATGTTGTCCACCAAGAACAATTCCTTTAGCATTGATTTCAACATCAAAAACAGAACCATTTTTTCGTTTATGTCTGGTTTCAAATACCTCAGCAGAATCTAATAAGCGCCTAAGAATATTGAATAATTGATCTTTAGGAATTTTTGCGTCCCAATCCAGCACATTTAACTTTAGTGCTTCTTCTTTTGTATACCCTAAAGATTTAGCAAATGATTCACTACACTCTATAACAAAGCCATCTTTATCAAGAATATGTATACCATCCCCTGCTAATTCCAAAATGGTTCTGAATTGCTTTTCCTTATTTTCCAACGTTAATTCTACGAGTTTTCTAGCAGTAATGTCAGTACATACTGAGTAGTATTCAAAAGGCTTCCCGGTCTTATCCAGTTTGGGAATGATACTGGTATCAATCCAATACAAGTGATCGTCTTTTGCTTTATTACAAAAAATACCTTTCCAAATATTTCCCTTAATTATAGTTTGATACATATTTTCATAAAATTTTCTATCATGATAATTAGAGATAAGGATTCTATGGTTGGCTCCAAGAAGCTCATCTTTCGAATAACCAGATAACTCACAAAATTTATTATTAACATAGGTTATAGTGCCATCGGCATTTGTTATGGCTACGCTGCAATGGGTATCCAATATTTGTTTATGCAAAGATAATTTGCTGATTGTTTTTTTTAATTCCTCATTTCTTGATTCAATAATTTTTTCTAATTTTATTTTGTAGTTTAATAGCTCTGCCTCGATATGTTTTTTTTGACTGATATCGTTAACAAACGCTAATGCGTAATTATTCCCATCCTGAATGTACAAATGCGCATGGATTTCAACCGGAAATATTTCCCCAGATTTCTTTTTGTGTTTTGTCTCAAAATGAAGTCGCTTTTTTTTGATAAATTCCCCCCAAAAGCCAGGCCAACTTTCCTTTGGAAAAAGAGGATCCCACTCCCAAACATACATACCAATTAACTCTTGATTGGTATAACCAAGTTTTTGGCATGCAGAGTAATTCGCATAAACGATGCTGGAATCATCCCTCATTAAAAATACTTCATCAGCTCCAACTTCTGTTGAAAATCTAAAAAAATCATCTTTAAAGGGCGTTTCTATTACCTCTTTTTCTTTAAAAAATGGCAGGGTGTTGGGATTAAATTCATTACCAGATGGATGTGTATCATTCGCTATATCTATCAATTTTTGAATAAAATCGGCTTTATTATTTAAGAATAGCCCGTACAAATCATTAAATAAATTAAGTTCCAATTCACGGAGTTGCATTTGCCATTGTAAGAATAATCTCTTATCTGTATTCTGTTCAAAAAGTATAAAATTTCCTGTATTTCTAGGATCGGTAAGTATAGACGCATAAATATCCCTCACATCTATCTCACTTCCCTCTAATACCTGCATAAATGAATGCCCAGAATAAATTAAAATACCCGTAATACCCTGTTTTAAATTACGAGATCTTGACTGCTTCAATAGCCTTTTGAGCTCTTCACTGGTAAACACTTTAGTTGCTGAGCTAATATAAATTAGTTGCAACATAGATAACCTTTCTTTTATGCGTTCTACTTTAATTTTAGACAACTTTGGGGAAGAGGTTGTATGGCCTATTCTCTAAATGAATACCAGTTGTGTGATGGGACTATGCGCTTTACTTGTGTATTCAACAAGTAGGGTATAATTTAGAGGGCAGTGGAGGTTGATCATTTTTTAGTTTACACCACTGTCTATTCTCAAATTGCATCCTTCTCCTTGGCACTTAGTGTTAGTTTATTCGGCAAATGTAAACCATTCTTTCATTGCACTATAAAAGGACCTTTTACTGATGAAAATTTATTCAAAAATTTATACCAGGTGATCTTTTTCTTGTTCAAGCCATTCCAGAAAAGATTTACGATCTGATTTAGATAAGTTAAAAAATTTATTTTTAACGGTTTCAATAGGTTGTTGCTGTTTTCTGGGGGCTTTAACCCAAGCATCTTTTATGTTGATTTTTCCTTGAATCACATTTTCATAAGCGAGGGGATCTTTCTTTTTTAATTTCAAAAGTTGTCCATCAATCGACCTTGAACGAGAAGGCAAATATGTAATGTTGTCTTCCTGATACAAATTGGGATTCGTATTATCCTGCTCTCTAAGGTCATTATTCAAATCTTTAATAGAGATTTTATTTTCCTTTGCATACACTCTGGCACAGTTATCCACCATACTAAGAACATCTCCCCAATGAGCTACATGCTGAGTATTTATATCCATAGCGGATCGCAACAACCACAACATTTCATTGTTAGTAATACCCAGACCGTCTGATGATTTATCAAGAGCATATTCTCCAAAATTTTTATAGGCATTGTTTCTGTTTTTCCAAATTTCCCGTTCAATAATTTGTGATATTACAGAGGGAAGATTCTGAAAGATAAGTTGTTTAAATTCACATATATACTGATTCGCTTTGGCATGCAGTTCTTCATCTGAAAAATTTGGCATTTTTTCCTTTAATATTTCTTCTGATCGCATTATAAATCCACTTGGTGAGTAATAACCTTTCGTTATTTTAAAAATACTAAATGTTTATCTTAAGCTGATAAGCCTATTAAACTCAATAAGCGTTACAAAAATATCAAGTGTGCGCTTAATTAAATGGGTTTGTGTTATAGAGACCGCAGATAAATTATTTTTAAGTAACCAGATGATTCTAAAGTATGGCTACTCATTACTATTATTTAGAGCTATGTGCCATCGACTGTTAATATGAATTTTATATAGCTAACCATCTTCAGTAATGGAACCTCACGTTTTGAGACCAAACAAATAACAATTTTAAGAATATATTTATTTGTATGTGCTCGGTTGTTGCATAATGATTCTATTTAACTATCATTTAACTCTTGAAATTACATTAACATGCCCCTATCTCCAGATTATCCAAAAAAACTATTCAAGGGGATACTAGGGATATTTTGCAAAACCCTATCCATAGCTTTCAAAAAAACGCAATAGAGTTTATTGAAAGTTAAAGCATTGTCGCTGGTTAATCCATGTGTATTAAGCGAAGCAGCCATTAATTGTAGGCGGCAAGCAGGTTCCAATTGCTCATTAGTGCTATTTGACAGACAGGTTATGATAATTTCGTAAATCTATATTTAGGGCTATTTGATATTATGAAAGAAAATAAAAAAACTATAAATCAATATGAATATCCTAATTTCATGGAGTGTGCACTTGCCATACATGGTTCGGTTACTCCTAGAGTATGGAAGAAGGTTTTGGCTGTAAGTGTTTATGCCTGTCTTGTTTCTGTATTAAGTATTTTTATTCCATGGTTGTCTCTTCCTATAAGCCCATTTGAGTATGCAGGGGTAATTATGGGATTAATTTTGGTTTTTCGTGTTAATGCGGGATATGATCGGTGGTGGGAAGCAAGAAAACTATGGGGAAATGTTGTTAATTGCAGCAGAAATTTGGCTATTATTATAATAAGTTACGTAGAGCCTTCGAGTAGGGACGATATAGAGAAAGTTCTCGGTCTAATTGCGGCAATGCCTTATCTTATGAAAAATCATCTTAGGGGTGTTACCTCTACCGAAGAAGTAAAACATTTGTTGCCTAAGGATACATATGCTCAATTGCAACTATGGCAACACAAACCTAATTTAATTTCGTCAAAGCTGGCTTCGATGCTATCCCAGATGCAAGAAAGTGGCAAATTAAATCAGTTCTCCTTTTTGAAAGCAGAAGAGCTTCGGGAAACAATCCTTGATTGCCAAGGCGCATGCGAACGGATATTAAAAACACCTATGCCTTTTGTGATGGCAATCAAATCACGTCGATTTATCCTTTTATTTTTGATTATACTTCCTGTAGCCCTGGTTAATTACTCAGCATATATAAATCCTATAATCGTGGCTCTGGTCGGATATGCTCTATTTTCATTAGATCGAATAGGAGTCGAGCTACAAAACCCCTTTTCAATTGAGAATTTAAGTCATTTACCTCTCAATGATATTTGTAACACTATAGAGAATAATGTAATGGAAATTCAAAATAAGCCTGGTAAAGATTAGAGTGGATTTGGAGCATTTATGAATACCATCAGCAAAAAAGAGCAACATCATATCTCCCCATACCAGGCACTTGATTGGGTGCGAGAAGTAAATCAACAATTTATTTTTAAAACTCTTTTTATTTCTATGAATTTATTAGAGAAATTGATAAATTCAACCATTTCTTCCTGTTTGAGACTTATATGACTACCGCATTAGTCTGGTTTCGGTTCGATTTAAGATTGAACGATAATCCTGCGTTCATCGAGGCGTGTTCTCATCATCAGTTTGTTATTCCGCTCTATATTTATGATGAAAAAAATAGTGTTTTAGGAGGAGCCCAGGCTTGGTGGCTTTATCATAGCCTCACATCTTTAAGCAACTCGCTGGCACAACGCGGGTTAAATCTCATTCTCCGCAAGGGGGATCCCTTAGAGATTATTTTAGACTTGGCCAAGACTGTTTCCATAAGCTCAGTCTATTGGAACCGCTGTTATGAGCCCGTAGCTATCTCCCGCGATAAAGGGATTAAAGCAACTTTGTTGGAACGTGGAATTGATGTTCACAGTTCTAATGGAAGCTTGCTTCATGAACCTTGGACGATTAGAAATAAAAGCGGAGATTATTTTAAAGTGTTTACACCCTATTGGAAGCACTGTAAACAACTTATTAATATCCAACGTCCTATGAATTTAGAGCATCGCCCGGTTGGAGTTGAAGTACAAAGCGAGCTACTTAATGATTGGAAATTATTACCAACCATCAATTGGGCCGCGCGATTTAGTGAGTATTGGATTCCTGGAGAGGGCGGGGCGCAACAAAAACTTAAAGAGTTTATTGAGCATCATCTTAATGGTTATAAAAATAATCGAGATTTTCCCATAAAAAATGCGACATCACGCTTATCACCACATTTGCATTTTGGTGAAATCAGTCCATGGACAATTTTAAGGGCAATTGAACTGGCAAAGCTTAATCCTAATTGTGATTTAGCATCTGCGGAACATTTCTTGTCCGAGCTGGGATGGAGGGAGTTTTCAGTTTACCTGCTTTATCATTTCCCAAAGCTTCCATCTGAGAATTTCAGGAATGAGTTTGATGCATTTCCGTGGCACAATGATGAGAAGTTATTATCTTACTGGCGAAGAGGTTTGACCGGCTATCCAATAATTGATGCTGGGATGAGAGAATTATGGGCAACCGGCTATATGCATAATCGTGTCCGTATGATTGCTGCGTCATTCCTTACTAAAGGGTTACTCATTGATTGGCGTTTAGGTGCAGATTGGTTTTTAGATACTCTTGTAGATGCGGATTTAGCAAATAATAGTGCCAGTTGGCAATGGGTTGCCGGATGTGGTGCTGATGCAGCACCGTATTTTCGTATTTTCAATCCAGTATTACAAAGTCAGAAATTTGATGCTGATGGCAGTTATATTCGTCATTGGGTTCCGGAGCTTTCTCAATTAGACAGTCAGTCAATCCACGCACCTTGGGAGTCTGTTGGTAGTGAGCGGTTTTATTTAAATACAAAGTATCCCAAACCTATTATTGATCATCATGAAGCTAGAACAAGGGCATTAAATTATTACAATCAGTTAAAAAGGAATGATCTCAGATGACTCCTTCTTTTTTTATATTTGGTTTCGGCTACACGGCCAATCGATTTGCTCAGAAACTGATTCAACTAGGATTTAACGTTATTGGAACGACGCGTCAAGAAAGAAAAAAAGCAACGAGCCATCCTCCTGCAATCACGCTTATTGATTTTGAGTCTTCTGATATTGATTTCTACCTTAGTCAAACCACTCATATTTTGATCAGTATTCCTCCAGCAGAAGGGATGGATGATCTCGTATTATCTTATTACTCAGCGTTGATTAAACGGCATGCTACACATATTGAGTGGATTGGCTATCTTTCTTCTACGGGTGTTTATGGTGACCACCAAGGAAACTGGGTTAATGAAGAAAGTATTTGTAGACCCAACAGCACATCTGCAATTATACGTTGGGAGGCAGAAAAGGCATGGATTTCTTATGCAAAGGGCGAGCAGTTGCCTCTACACCTATTCAGACTGGCAGGAATATATGGATCAGATAGAAACCCGTTGGAACGTATTCGATCCGGGAAAAATTTCAGTATTTTTAAAGAGGGTCAGGTATTTTCACGTATCCATGTTGATGATATTGTGTCTGTGCTTCTTGCCTCAATAAAGAACCCACATCCTTTGTCTATCTATAATGTAGCTGATGATGAACCAGTCGCATCTCACATTGTAGATGCATACGCTGCCTCTTTACTTAATCTGGTACCATTACCATTAATCCCGTTTGAAAAAGCTTCATTATCACCAAGGGAACAAGAATTCTATTTAAGTAATCGCCGCGTATCTAATTTAAAAATAAAAAAGAAACTTGGTGTTATTT
Source organism: Legionella longbeachae (assembly GCF_004283175.1). GTDB lineage: Bacteria > Pseudomonadota > Gammaproteobacteria > Legionellales > Legionellaceae > Legionella > Legionella longbeachae. The sequence continues at coordinate 29,222 of NZ_RXNW01000017.1, read as the reverse complement.
TACACTATCCTTCATTTCGTGAGGGACTAACACAAATATGGAGGGAAGATTTTGAGAAAAAAAAACGGAATTAAATTGATTATTTGGATTTTAATGTTTGAATTAATAGGATTTATCTTAGGCTTATTAACGAGAGCAAATATTCCTTCTTGGTATGAGGGGCTTTATAAGTCAATTCTAACTCCTCCTGGGTGGGTGTTTTCTGTTGTTTGGATAATTTTATATGCATTTCTCGCGATTGTTGGGTTTATATTGTGGCAAAATCGCAGTAAACCCCAAATTAGAAGGGCACTTAATCTTTATTTAGTACAACTCATCATGAATTGGGTATGGACACCACTTTTTTTTCAGCTTCATTGGATAGGATTTAGTTTTTTATGGATAGTAGTAATAATTGGTTTAAACGCAATTATTATCTTAAACCTTAACAAAATAGAAAAAGGAATCACGTTACTATTAATTCCTTATTTTTTGTGGATTATATTTGCGGGCTACCTTAATGGGATGATATGGATTCTCAATTCACAGGCCTAAAGATGGCCTGAATCTGCATAAGTAAGATTAATCCTCACCTACAAGGTATTGCAATTAATCTATAGGGGCAATTAAATTGAAATTTCAAGGCTGGTTTTGCCCAAAATGTGGTAAAAATTACCTTGTACATTTCGGAGTTAACCCGGTACTTGCAGGTACGTTTTTTGGAGCCATGACAACTCAATCTTTAAGCCTCTCTATTTCTAAAATCATACTGTTCTCCCGAGACGCTACTATTCAATAACGTCATCGTTGATGGCGTTATAAATGTTATTGGATTGGTACAACTTGTATCGCTTCCAATATTGCTACCCAGCTACTATAAGGACTTGGATTATAATCAGAATTTCTTACTGGATAATTCATTTCATATGGGTTACTGGGTATGGGTTGGGGCTCAAGTTTCCAGGCAGGTAGTCGTGGTAAAATGTTTGCCGACACACAGGAAAAAAGAGTGCTATTTTTCTTACAAGTATAATCATTTTGAAATGAATAACTTTTCCAACCACTGGGAACGGGTGTGGTGTAATAAGTCTTTGCTTCAGTTAATTGGAACGTATTATCATATAAATAAACTTGCACACCGGGATTGTTAAAATGATTTGGTGTAACTCCGGGTATTCCAACATCAAGTACTTCCATCTTCGTTAAAGTCTGATCTGGATAAAGTGCGCGTAATTCATCCTCGTGAGTATGTCCGCTCAACACTGCCCGAATAGTACTCTTATATTCTGTCATAAGCGCAAGGAAGGCATCACGAAATAGTAAACCATTGTTCAAATGCAATGTGGTGTTCCACATATCATGATAATCGCTATTATAAAAAGCATCCATACCAACTGGAATATGCATAATGATATAAACCGATTCTTTATTGGCTTTGGCAAAAGCCAATTGATTGCTTAGCCAATCCATTTCTTCCTGTGCTTCGGCTAATTGAGATGTTGGTGGGGCTTGCAGGGGTAAATAGTCGCGGGAAAAAATAACACTATTTAAACTGATCAAGCGAAAGGGAACCTTACTTCCTAAAGGATAAGCACTGTAGTAACCTTGTGATTGAGCATGGGCCATATCTTCGGCATGCTCAGGAGGCATAGGTAAAGTCGTTGTATATGTACATGCAAATTTTGGTGAAATACTGCAATCAGGATTAGTATTTAAAGCAGGCCAATTATGCGTGGGATCTAAGTAAAACAAATTGCGATTGTTCACGGCATCAAAAAACTCACCATAATCGCTTACAAGGGAATCGTTGTTACCAAATGCATAAAATACCGGTAAATTATTTGCACTAATGGCTGGAAGACCGCTAAGACCTGTCAGTACGGTCATAATATCTTTTGCCTGGTTAGGGTTGACGTTAGGCCATGGGCCATGTGCCGGTACATCACCTGTAAATACAATAAATGCAGGTGATTGTTCGTTGATTAGTGATGTGATTTTAGCTAAAGTGCTATTCCATAACGTAAGATCAGTATCATTCCCGTAAGTAATAGGTGGAGCCTTAAAATAATCTACATGCATATCGGAAATAGCAATAAATGTATTATTATTCAAAATGTTTATATCTAATTGGTTGGCTGGACTTACCAAGGTGCAACCTTCGTTCTTCCTGACGCAGACTTTGAAACGCGACCGAATCTCTTTATGCTCCTTAGTCAGACTCGCAGGGATGGTCAAATTCAAGGTACAACTGCTACCAGAAATAAGTGTAGGACAAACTGAAGAAATCACTCCTTTTGGTAAATCACTTGCCCTAACCTGATATAAGGTGGCTGGGGTATTATTCGTTATGGTGTAAGGGACAGTTAAACTGGTTCCACGAGCGACGGCTTGATCATGATAAGTATAATCTTGTGGAGTAATGGTTACTAACGGTAGAGCAATAGCTACCGAGGATAATAAATATATGCCTGCTGCTAGAACAAATTGTTCTTTATTCACTTTGTTGCGCATCGTATTCCTTTATCTATCGTTTCCAAAATTAGATGGTGTAGCTCACTTGTGCCAGAACCTGATTGGTATTGATCGTTCCAGAGCTAACTTGTTGTGAAGTCATTTGAACCGGTGATCGCCCCAGTTTTGTCGGGCCTAAGTTGCTGTATTCATAGCCAGCACCTATTCGCCAATTTTTAGTCACTTCGATATCTAGGCCAACGCCTGCAGAATATGAAAAATTGGTCTGTGTTCGATTCGCAAATGAAGGATCAGGTACAGCATAAGGCTCAACCGGTATTTCTTGATAGTTGTAGCCTCGATTACGGCTAGCACCAATCCCGGCTGAAATATATGGATGATAAATAGTATTGAATGTTGTTAAAAGTTTGCCTTCAAACATCAATCGCCGAATTTGTATTTTATAATCATAATTTAAATTGTAAAAATCTGGGCTATTGTACTGATATATTTTTCCTTCTTGCTTGAAGCTTGCTGCCTGATAGTATCCCGCCCCGATCTCAACTGCCCAAATTGAATTAAAAGGGATACGTAATCCTGCAGATATACCACCATATATCTCTGAAACTGAATCGCGATTTGTAACGAGGGTCTTCCAGTAGGAGGGATCAAAAGCTATGGTTTTGTTTTGGCCTGTTTGGGTAAATAGTTCTCCTATAGTCAGCCGGATATAAGGAGATGTTTGAGCGTTCATTGTCAAGGGGGTAAAAATTCCAACGAAGAAAATTCCTATTATAGAAAGTCTATTGCTTGTCCATTGTTGAAACTTCAACAGCGATTGAGTATAAAATATACTTTTACATAACATCCATTTATTCCGTTTCACGTTGACTCTGTCCCTTTAGTGTGTGCGAATTCCGATTTCATTTAGTTTGCACTATCGCCAAGAAAATAAAAACCCTTTATAAGCTTTTAATTTTTAAAGAATTAAAACTTACGCCATAGAGCCCCAATTGATTATATTCGAAGCATGATTCAATACAAATTTTAATACCCAGGGTAGGTATCAGAACAACTCTGGCTCATGCCATAGTGGACGAAATCATTCATGGTGATCCTTAGCGTTTTCTATCCATCCCGTTTTTCTTATTGCAGATTTTCATAATGTGACACGACTCACTAGCAAAGCAAAATGATTGAATGTGCGAGCATAAAATTTGACGCTCACGCCTGCAAAGTTCTTAGCGCTCATTTAAATAAAAAAGACATTTGTATGGAAACCTAGCGGCCTGCCGCTCTTGCAGCAATTACTGGATTTTTTTATGGTCTTGGTAGCAAAGATTCAACCCATTGAGGCGAGTCTAAAGCAAACTAGGGAAGTACTTTGCATTCTACCTCTTTACATATCCTGATGCATTTTTAAATATTTAATCAAAATTCCATATCAATAGGCAATTTATTCGGATCAAAATTAGGAATTTTTTTACTGTCGCATTTTTTAAAAACTATTTTTTCCTTAGCAATCCCTTTACATACAAGGACATCTCCGTATTTATCATAGATAACTAAAGAAAAGTCGCTTTCTACGGTTTTGCTGAAATTTTCATCCCTAATTAATGCATGATATTGGTGGGGATTATTTACATTTCTCATTTTATCTAAAATACATTCCGCTAATTCAGCACCAATCTTATTTTCATCTTCATAACAATGATTCATTATTTTTATTAGAAATTCAGGTGAGGATGCAGTTTCTTCTGCATGTATCGATAGGGCGAATAAGAATGACACCATTAAGGCAATAAATCTCATAGCCACAATCCTTTGCAATCATGAAGTCTTAAACTTAACCATAAAAAACGCGTTTCGTCAACTTAAGATTAAAGCAGCGTTTCTGAGGCAAACGCGAGAAATTATTTTTTTTACTGACTGATTGCCTCAGTTTTCAAATTAATGAGAAATAGTATATTTCTAAGGGGTTTTAAATTTTTGTGATTCGTTTAGATCATTATCTAATACATAGGCATTTGGTTTACGGGTGTGATTGTATTCTTGCCGCAAATAACTTTTAATCTGATGATTATTATATTTCTCATGGCCATCTCTAAAAAAACCATGCTTTAAATGTTGCATATCCGGATCTTTCATTCGTTTATTTACATAGGACTCCTGATTTGCAATTGAATTTTCAAAAGAAGATGTATTTCCCATATATTTAAGCTCCTAATAAATAAATTGGATTTTACATAATAAAAAATTAATGTCAAATCAAGTGGTTAAATGAAAAATATGACTGAAGCGAAGTCTGGGATCATCGTTGCTTTCATATAAGCAGATGAAATCCATCACATGGTTTCCATAGACAGGTTCAAACAACCGACTCAAAATTTCCATTCAACCCAGATCAACAATAACTTATTGATTTTATAATAAATATCATCTAATAAACTACTATGATTGTCCTACGATGCATAACAATATAGTACTCAAATATGCACTTATTTTAGCAATCTTATCCAAGTATATAGTTATAAAATTTTTTGATATAACTTATGAATAAAATTAATTTGATGAATATATGGTGTTATTGCTTTAATAATCATCTTTTAAAGAGACCTCAAAATTAAAAAGGAATAGTATGCAAGACAAATTGACATCAATTGATGAATTACCTGAGGAAATTTTAGTTGAAGTGGCGCAATATTTGCCAAACAGTGGTTTAATAAACCTTGCTAAGACAAAAATGTACCATTGTACTTTATTTAACCCCATGATTAATATGCGTAAGATATCCTACTTTTTACAAAATGTTGTGTGCGGTAATCATGAAATTGTTACCTCAATGTTACAAAAAGATATCCGTTTAATTTTTAATAAGGGTAGAGTAACAGACTGTTCTGGACGAACATTTGATAACATCAGTGGTTTTGAATATGCACTATGGGCTCTGGATAAACATATTTGGACAAAAATGATCGCATGCATACCGCGTAATGAAGAAGGTGGAAAAGTATTCGAAAACTTGATTACCCAATACACTAAAGTGAACAAAGACGGGGTAACTTATAGGCTTAATGGAAAAACCATCACTGAAAATCATTTTGATTTCGAAACCACCATCATCAAAGAGCTGCAAACGCAAGTGGAATTGGTAAACGCACCAGGGGCTATAAATTGGGATGACGCAAAGTCTCAATGGATAGAAGGAGTTGGTGGCGCACAAAAGCTACTGCCTATTCATGTTGTTTATGAATACTGCGCTGATGAAAATTTTTATCTTGTACCTGAATTCAGCTCACAACCAAAATTGTCAAAACAATTTTATAATTGGATTACCAGCAAGGAGGAAAATTGGTTCAGTGTTGATTTCAAGCTGGGTATTGAATTTGCAATATTTAAGGCATCTGTGGGCTGTGCGGCGGCTGAGGAACCGCATGGCTCTCCTGGTGTAGTTGCTACCCGCGATTTGGATGCCATTACTGAATTATATCAAGTAAGGTCAAAAGACTTTATAAATCTCAAATCGCAACTAGAAGATCTGGTGACCAAGGATAATCATCATCAAGTTGTTGTGGCAATATATCAATAAGCCGGGCGGTGTATAAGCCGCCACACGATCATCCCGACATGAGCCCTGTTTGCCATTCTTCTGTATCCTTTTTGTACTGCAATTTGTTTTAGCACCAGGCCAAAACCAGGTAATATTGATAAGATTTTGCTATTGAATACGCACTTTACAAATTTTTTTATGATAATCTTCTAAAAATAATTCTATTTTATCTTTATTTATCTCTTTAATGTTGTTGATTGTTTGTGAGATATCTAAAATCATTTCTTTCTGAATTAGCCTAATTGAATTGATATAACTGTATGAATGCGAACTAAAGCAAGTCAAGTTGTGATATGTAGCAAAAGTGTCTTTAAAATTTACCATGAGATAATTTTCTATTTCACGCAATAATATTGATTTTTGTAAATCAGAGTCAAAAAGTTCAGGATAATTTTCTAGTGACATAATAGTAATAGCATTAGTATCTTTTTTTCTAAATTCTTCAAAAGCTGGAATAGCGGTTTGCCAATCATCATTATATTTATCCAAAAATTGATTAAATAAATAACAATCTTCAAAGCAACAATTTAATCCTTGGCCCAAAAAAGGCACCATAGCGTGCGTACTGTCGCCCATTAAGGCAACTTTGTCTATATTCCAATGACCCTCATTAATTGTAATTAATGAGCCTATGGGATTATTATAAAGATCATTTTCCAGATTGCTAATGAACGGATAAATATCTGAATATTGATCTTTAAAGTAGTTAAGCATTTGCTGAGGTGAGTAACTTTTCGTCAATTTTTCAAAACTATAGTCACCTGTACTTGGCAATAGAAATGCACATGTAAATGAATGGTCATAATTTGGCTGCGCAACCAACATGCTATTTTCACGAGGCCACATATGCATGGCTTCAAGTTGTAACGTTTTATTTTCTAAATAGGGTATGGTTAATTCTTTATACTGATATGGAAAATAACTATATTGGAACGTAACATCTTTTTGTTTTTCAATACATTTTCTAACCATTGAATTAGCGCCATCACACCCAAAAAGAAAAAATGGTTTGATGTTAAAGTGTTTGTTTAAATGATTATCGAAGAGGATAAATTCACCGGATGTTGTATCCATATCAACAAATGATCGATTGAAATGTACAACGATCGATGGCACGGATTCAGTTTCCTGCAATAAATCAAAGTGCAGTTGCGATCGTGATACAGTATGAATGCAATCATTCGCACATTTTCCATAAGCGAGCGAGATGATTTCTCCATTAGGTAAATGAATGACTCGATCTCGCATTGGAACAGATTTACTTAATATTTTTTCAGCTAAACCCATTTCTGCTAAAGATAATAACCCGCGGGATGATAAATCAATACTCATCTTGCGTCCTTTATCATAGGGATGTGTTGTTATTCTAGGATCTGAACGTTGCTCGTAAATATCGACTTCATATCCTCTGCGGGCTAAATAAAGAGATAACAATAGCCCGGTTAAACCCGCACCAATAATAGCAATCCTCATTGCTCCTGCTCCTGCTCCTGCAAAATGTACCTTAATATTTTATTAGCTAAGGCCTCTAATTTGTTATTGTACGAATTGAATGAATTAACTTGTGAATATCTTCTTCATTATTGAAAAAATGAGTAGATACCCTTAGTCCGCCTACATTTGATGTATAGCGCATTGATAAATAGATTTTTCTTTCAAGCAAAGCTTTAAGAAGGGCTAAATCCTTTTCAGCATTATTGTAAAGACTGAACACGGTGATTCCCGATTGTGAGGCTTCATCTTCTTGGGTAATTTTAAAGGCATTCAGCTTATTCAGTTCTTGATGTAACAAGTTACTTAGTTCACGAATTCTTGATTCAATGGACTTAATCCCAAGTTGATTAATAAGTGAAATGGATTTTCCAAGCCCAATTGCACCTACATAATTTGATGTGCCGCCCACTTCAAATTGTTTTGCGGTTTTAGAAAAATTAAAAGGTTGGAATGGGGTGATAGAAGGTGTTCTAAAATAAGTTCCCCATCCTCCTTGTGGTTCTTCGAGAGACAAATAACCGAAAGAATTAGGTGAGAGTTCATTTAAAACACGGTCAGAGAGATACATGATCCCACAGCCAAGGGGTGAATTGAGCCATTTATGTCCGCCAGCAATGTAGAAATCGGCATATTGTTTTTGTAAATTGACTTCCATGGCACCAAGTTCATGTATTCCATCTACAATTAACCAAATATTATTTTGTTGACACAGCTTTCCTAATGCTTGAAGGTCAATACGATACCCTGTGCACCATTGTACTGATGATACACAAATCGCTTTAGTTTTTTTATCTATCCTTTTCTCAAATTCATTAATTGTTAATTTTCCATCTTCGGTATAAACCGGTTTAATTTCTATGCCCATGCTTTGTTGTTTTTTTATCCAAGGAATAGAAACTTGTAAAAACTCGGTATCAGCAATCAATACATTATCACCAGGCTTTAAATTTAAAGCATTAGCAGCTGTGTTTAATCCAAAGGTGGTGCTTTCAATCAAAGAGAGGTTATTCACATTTACTTGAAGTAATTTTGCAGCTTCATCAAGAGCTTCTAATCTCATTCTATCCATTTGAATGTGATGTGCGGAAGCATCTTCAGCGTAGCAGTGCAAAGCTATATCTAGAAAATCATCAATTGCTAATTTAGACGAAACAGGAAGTAAACTCACGCAAGCTGCGTCTAAAAAAACTTTATCCTTTAATCCTGGAAACAATTGTCTTACTTCTGAAATTTTCATACTAAATTCCTTTTTATAAACGTTTAAGCGTGTAAATTATTCGTTAACTGCAAACTCATAAATTATCAGTGTAAGGCTCAATTTATGATCCATGCCATAAGCCTGTATTTTTTAGAAAAGAAGTACTGTTTCGTTACTTTTGTTTCTTTAAATAATCTCATTTTGGACTCACGATTATAACTAGATGAGCCGATTAATTCTAGTAAAAACCTAAAGAGCCAGTTTTACATCAAGAAATTTAATGCTGTTTGTTCGAACAGATTTTTGTAATTTAATAAAATTGAAACCAAGCAGCAAACTTGTTTTGCGGGCAATGAATGATTTGGAGCGCTATTCCGAAATTTTTGTTTATGATTTTAATAACAGGATCTTAAGTTTGGAAAATCAAGGGAAAAGGGCATAGGATGTGGAGGCATTGATGCCCCCAGGTTATTTTCTTACTTCATTACACGGGGGCAACTGGTGCTGAAGGTGTTTTGGATAACTCGCTAGCTCCCCAGCCTGTAGCAAGAATTCCGGCATAAAGCAGATCAAGCAAAAAATCAGCTTTGCATAAATTACTCGTATCCGAATTTAATATATTAGAGCCTGTAATGTTACATTCTTCTCCTTCAAACAACATCGTAATTGCCAAACCAATTTGAGTTATGGTAAGTCCGGCCTGTAACAGAGCAACTATTTTTTCACTGATATGCGTATCTTTACTACATAAAGCATAAAGTTCTGCGGCAGTTTGTACTACTTTAACCGGTATTGCTGTGATATAGGTATTTAAAATAGTCTGACCTATAAATTCAGAATAACCTGAGGTCCTTTGACTTTTTCTACCCGTTTTAGTTGAGCTAAAAAAAGTAGGGGCATAATCGCTTAAAGGCATGATTTTTTTCCTGTTGCATCAGATTACATGCTTGAGTTATTTAAAAAAAAGGATTTTAGATAGTTTTCCTCTCCTTGTAAACGGATTGGTCTAGGGTAATTTTAAGAGTTGTTCCTCATTTTAATCTATTTTCCCTTTCTTTATCTCATAGGATCATAGTGGTGTTAATCTTGATTAAAGAGTTATCATGATTTTAAAATATCGCGATATTTCCTTTGGCTGCCATCGGCTTGATTATTAAAATAGGGAAGATTGCAGATCTTTAGTCCGAACAAAAATAGGAGACTTAAGTTGTATAATGCAAGATTTTTTGAAAAACCTATTAATAATGTAAACGATAATTTTCAGACAAATTTAAGCGCGGCGATTGATGTTATTAAGCAAAACCGATCCGTTCTTGCCAAAAAAATTTTAGATGTTATTAATTCTAAAAAGATCATAATCCATTCATTTTTTAATGTGACTAAAGAGCATTACTTTAAAATGAGAAAAGATATAAAAAATGAATATGGAGAAATTCTATCGGAAAATTTTCCACCTGATATTTCAACTATACGAAAAATTGAATCTAAATTGGAAGGTATTATTTATGATGATAAAGTGATTTATATTAGATCAAGCAATAATCCTCCAAAAATGGCAAATACTTTGGTTCATGAAATTTGTCACTTTTTGAATGCTAGCATCTATAACAAAGAGAAAAAGATTAATCCCACTAACCTCGTGGATTATTATGATGAAGTAAGAGCTCATACCGGAGAAAAAATCTTTGAAAGAAATGGAAGTTGTTTGAGGAGAAGCGATATAAAACAAATCCATAAACAAGTTACGGATTTATACCCTGAATTTTTAGTATCTTATGAAGATGCGTTAGAATTAGGATATATTTACTCAAGCTATGATGGTCCTGGAGACAAGATATTGCAACAGCTGTCGCTCTAGGGTAATCATTGTTAAAATGAATATCTTGTTTCGTAGAAATAATAAATTAGGTTAAAAATACCAAGACATCGAATTGTATTTAAACTTTAAAAATCTATTTTACAAATAAAATTTTTTCTAGTTATGACAATTTTTTTCAGAGAGAAACGAACAAAAGAGGATGGTATTAAGACGAGTTGACCATTCATCTCTCCTCCGTGCGCGACTTATTCGGCGTTGTTGCATATCCCAGGTTCTCTGCCAGCCTCGTTGGGGCTACTTAAAAAACAGCCACACTTTTAGGTAAGCCTAGTTTATTCATTTTATTGATAATACGCCATCGAATAGCAAGGTCTGTCAATTGGTTTACGGGCGTACGAGCACTCATTTGTAATATATTTACTTTTTTAAGTAAAAAAGATGCTGATAAGTCTTATAAATAATGCCTGCGAAATTTTGCGGTATAGTGAGTATCGTTTATTTAATCAATTAGATATTATCTTAAATAAACCTTATAAGTGATATATATCAACATAAATAATACTAACAAATAACTACGAAGGAGCATTATGTCAACACATTTATTCATAAAAAAAATATCTATTGTTGCAATGATAACGTTAACAACTTCTGTTTTCGCAGCGAGCTATGATGGTTTAACTACTGATTATAAGAAATGGAAGAACTCAAATAATTTTAGGGATGCAGGAATAAGCTTGAATACAAGCTGTCAGTTCAATGCCCCCAATTATAGCTCAAGCATTGCTCGTAATGCCCAGAGTATAAGTTCTCCATTATTTAAAACGGGTCTTTTATACCGTGCGAATAAAAAATTCTCTGGTAAATCATGTGGTGATGTTGGAAATCCAGATGTAATCCTGGATTTGGAATATGCTCCAGGCCAGAGCCCAACATATTGTCTTACCAAGGATAATAAAAAAGTTGTAGCGAAAGTTTTTAATACCTCCGGTGCAGCAATACACTCCATTGAAGCGTTACCTTATTTGCCAGAGCAACAAAAAGCAGATGTTTGTAACTATATAAAGGAAGGAATTAACGATATCTCTCAAGCAAAATCCATTTTAGTTCATTGTAGTTCAGGTAAGGATCGTACAGGTGCTTATGTTGCATTATTAACTTATTTATTTACAGAGGCTGAAAATATTAGTGGCGATCAAAAACAAAGTGTTGAAACAGCAATTATGTGTGATTATTTACGAAGTGGCACTGGAATATTTTCAAGCAGGCGTGCCCCAGCACATTACCAACAAAATTATCTTGAAGATTTAGATTTATATAATGGAAATGCTGCGACAACTATTATTAATCAATGTAATTCTGTTGGAGTAACTATTTCAACTGATATAATCAAGAAAGCAGCGGATAATTTTGTTAATACTAAATAAGTATATTGAAAAAATCCATCAAATTGAAATAACTGTACCCAGAGTGAGTATTATTGCTGATGAGCCTTTTTTTGCTACGATTAAAGACAAATTGTAGATATACATTGACCTCATCAGCGACTCGAAGAGCGTTGTGATTTCAGTAGATGGAAACGCATTATCAGCTTAATATGATCGGTAAGTAACGGCCTATTATCAAACCGTTACTTACCGTAGAAAGATAAGAGAACGTTTAAGAGTCACTGCGATTAAAAAGCAAAGAAAGCCATTTGTTATTCATTACACCAGATTGCCAATGGGACTATTTACAGGTGGTAGCGTGATATGAGTTTAGCTTATTTGTGCCATATTCCTGCCTTTACATTCATTGATGGGAACCACTAAAATTAAAAAATCATTATTATCAAATGAAAACTTACCCACATTTTCCATACCAAGCTTTTTATGAGCGTTAATCGAGCGTTGATTTTGATTAGATACCAAGACAGCATATAAATCTAATTCCGGATGTTCATTTACTAAAAACTCTGAGAGTTTATTATAAAGATTAAAAAATATACCTTGGCCTCTATAGTCTTTATCAATGCAAACAGGACCAGAAATTGCGATATTATAAGTTGACAGTAACTTCCCTCGATAAATAATATGCGTGAAGCAATCAAGCATTGAGGCGACTAAAGGTACATTTTTATTGTATTCAACCGACCCCACACAAATATAACCGCAAACTTTATCTTTGTCCTTACAAATGAAGACACAAATATCATCATCCATAGACTTTAATTGCGCAACTGAAAATGCTCCGGAAAGATAACCATCTGCTTTTTCTGATAGGGTTAAAACAGAAGCTAAGTTCCTGTTTTGCAGGATAACTATTTGTTCGAAATCAGATGAAAGTGGCCTTTTATATTCCATGACACTTGCCTCCTGCAAACAAGAAGTAAATAAGAATGTTGTTAAAACAATAATCTCTGTTTCTTTATTTATTATTGTAAAGACTAGCATAAATTTGGTTGCCCTAAATTGCCAATACACCCTAATTTATTGAAAAAAAGTTAAGGCGAGTTGACAATACATCCCCACCGCCTAAGTGCGACTTGTTCGCAGCATCTCGGCGATGGGGATGTATTCTCAGTACGCCACTTAGGGAAGTTTAATCCCAAAACTAAATAATTCATTCCAATGAAGCACTCGTACCATGTTTTTTTGCTACTTCCGGTTTAAAGAAAATAAAATGAAATATCTAAATTACCTCTATACGGTATAAACAGCGAGTCAAAATAAAAAGTAAAAATAGTTCGAGTCAAGACTGTTTTTTTATTTTTTATTTGTATAACATTGCTACGTCTAATTTATTTTCCCCATATCCCTTATCTGTGGATATATATGTTCACCAAGTAATGACCTATCAATCACCAACTTATGAAAGCCCTTGCCGCGCTTGATTTATTTGATTTTTTAATCCCCATAATTTCATTTTAGTTATTCACATTTTCTGTGGATAAGTCTGTTTATAGGCTGTCAAATTTGTTGTGGGATTTAGAAGTAAATCAGATGATTCATCATTTATCAAAGTGTCTTTTATCTCAATTTACAAAAAAAATGAAGCAGTACTACACTTTAAATAAACAGATGAGAATATGATGTGTGGCCGATTTGCTTATATAGCTTCTTATAACAAGTTAAAATATCAATTTCATCTATCTAATTCGATTGAAATTACCCCGCGATTTAATATCGCTCCAGAGGCGGAGGTGGTTTGTCTTCTCAAAACCGATACCCATGAAATTCAAAGTGTCTTATTGCGCTGGGGATTAATTCCTTCATGGACAAAAGACAGAAAAAAAACAGAAAGCCTCATTAATGCACGGGCTGAAACAATTTTTGAAAAGCCTGCATTTCGCCAGGCTATGAAATCCAAACGTTGTTTAATGCCAATGAGTGGTTTTTATGAGTGGCACGATGAAAAAGGGATAAAACAACCTTATTTTTTTCAAAAAAATAACTATGATCTATTGGCTGTAGCTGCTCTTTGGGATACCTGGCAACATGAAGAGGGGGTGATTCATTCCTGTTGTCTTATTACTACCGATGTCAACCCACTAATGCTGCCAATACATCATCGAATGCCTGTTATTTTAGATGAAGAAGCTCAGTCTATTTGGCTTAATAACACTCAATGTGATAAAGCACAATTAATGGCGTTAATGAAGCCTTATTCTTATGAGGATTTGGAAGGGTATAGGGTTACGACTTTGATGAATAACGCTGGTTTTGACTATCCATTGGCAATGGAACGATTGCCGCAATAAAAAATTTTTTATTAATGTTCTCGTAGACTTAGAGTTGATTTCAGGTTTTGTGACTTTGATGTGGGTTTACAGGTTAATTTATTACGTCTATGATATTTGTACGCAAATCAAAAAATAAATCATAATGTCACCACGAGGCGGAAAAAGAGAAGGGGCGGGGCGTCCTAGAAGTGAGCCTACCAAAGCAGTGCGTCTACCTATATCTCAGCTTGCTGAATTAGAGCGTTTAAAGAGTCGTCCGGATTACCGATTGCCGGTATTCGCAAGTAAAATTCAAGCGGGATTTCCATCACCAGCCGATGATTATATTGAGGGATATCTCGACTTAAATTCCAAATTTATTAAACATCCATCATCTACCTTTGTTTTACAAGCCACAGGTGATTCGATGGTTGATGCAGGTATTTTTTCCGGCGACTGGCTGTTAGTGGATAGAAGCATAGAACCCTCTGATGGGCGGATTGTAATTGCTGCCGTCAATGGTGAGCTCACAGTAAAACGACTTTTAAACAAAGGAGGAAAGGTACAATTACTCCCTGCAAATCCCAAATTTAAACCCATTGATATTACCGAAGGAAGTGAAATGGTAATTTGGGGTGTAGTTATTTTAGTTCTTCATGAGCTTGCCTAACATGTTTGCCCTTGTCGATTGCAATAATTTTTATGCCAGCTGCGAACGCTTGTTTCGTCCTGATTTAAAAGAGGTTCCTATTGTGGTGTTATCCAATAATGATGGATGCTGTATTGCGCGCTCGAATGAGGCCAAAGCATTAGGCATTGCAATGGGGGAGCCTTATTTTAAAATTAAAGATTTCTGTAAGAAGCATGGGGTAAAAGCTTTTTCATCAAATTACACCCTTTATGGCAATATCAGTCATCGAGTGATGTGTACCATTGAGGATAGCTGGCCACACGTGGAAATATATTCGATTGATGAAGCATTTCTTGATTTAAGAAGCTTGCCGGTTGGTTACCATGAGTTTTTTTGCAAGCAATTGCAGAGGAAAATTTTAAAACATATAGAAATACCTACATCCATAGGCATTGGCCCTACTAAAACATTAGCTAAAGTGGCCAATTATCTATGTAAAAAGGTCTATAAGATACCCGTGTATAACATCACCCCTAATCGTGAACAATTGTTGCAGCAGATTTCGGTAGGGGATATATGGGGGGTAGGGCGGCAATGGGAACATAAATTAATCGCACGAGGCATTCGTACTGCCTATGATTTGGCAACGACCAACCCTCATCTTTTGAGGAAAAGTTTTAATGTCGCACTCATGCGTACAGCAATGGAACTTCAAGGGATTGAGTGCAATGGTTTAGAGGATGTTGAGCTGAAACAAAGTATCATGTCATCCAAAAGTTTTGGGCAAATGCAAACACAATTGACTCCAGTTGCCGAGTCAATAAGTAGTCATTGTGCTCGGGCGGTGGAAAAAATGCGTCGCCAGCATTTAGTGACACAACGCATGGTTATTTTTGTACATACTAACCGGTTTCGTGAGGATTTGGCTCAACACTTCCAATCCATAGAGTTCCGATTTATTAATCCAACAGATGATTTACGGCTAATTACCAAGATAGCAAAGCGATGTCTGCGTCGTATTTTTAAATCAGGGTATTACTATAAAAAAGCAGGTGTATGTCTTGAAGATTTAATTCCTAAAGATCCACGACAATTGGATCTATTTCATCAACCCAGTGATGAGCAATTACATCATACTGAACAATTGATGACTGTTTTTGAACAAATAAATCAAAAATATGGAAGAAGCACAATTCGGCTAGCGGCAGAAGGATATTCAAAACCTTGGGCAATGCGAGCAGAACTTAAATCACCTGCTTATACCACGCGATGGTCTGAGGTTCCTCAAGTCCGTGTATATTAAAGCGTTTTATCATGAGTGCACTATTGGAAAGCAATTGAAATGAATCCTATAAGAAAAATCATGCATCTTGATAAGTTTGGAGGAGCGTTGGTATTTATTAGGTCATGGTTCCGGTCGAATTATGATCCCATAAATAAGATGTCTCCATTACGGTTACATGGAAATTTTAAAATCTCGGATATTTTCGTGTTTACTGCATAATGATGAAGTGATGCTGAAACCAAAGATACATACGGAACTTTGATTTATTGAAATAAAAATGCTACCTTGATGAACAAAAAATATCATTATTTTTAATAACTTAATGGATATAAGTTATGTACCACTTAAACAAATACTCCAATACCTTAATCCTCGCTTATATTGCCGCATTTGTAGTGATGCAAATTGGAGCAAAAAGCAACATTATTGAAGGGTTAGTTAGTTTACCTATTATTATATTTGTTGTTGTCTGGTCAGAGAGTATTGCTGATTTTTTTAAAGATAGTCGTGTTCATTTAGAACAAACGTCCTTTAAACGGGACATGTTTCTCATCACTTACAGCTGTCTAATAGCATTTATTACTGCTTTAATTTTTCAGTGAATAATGTTGATGCCAATGGGTGGTGGTCATTAATTATTATTTTGAGCGGCGTGTATGCCCTGGTTGGGAGATTAATTTTTTCTCTGTTAGCCATGCTATTAGATAAAAATCATTTGTTCGATACAAATACATTGGCAAGTACATTTTTTTTAGGATATGTTGCTCTGAGTTTGCTACCCATTTATTTTAATTTGACTTATTTAAATCAAACACATTTATTTATCTTTTTTATCATTATCTTATTTACTGTCCATTTGTTAATTTGTCTTGGATATCAACTTAAAAAAAGAAATCACCTTTAATTTTTATCTCTGTTTAAAAGGGATGTAAACACTGATGCTTCTTGAAAACATTTTTTTACAGAAATCTTTATCAATGTCGGGAGCCCAAAAGCAAAAGCGATACAATAAGGCACGGGACTATACAGTAAGGGGAAGATGGAGCCTTCCAGTTTTTGTCCCTATTTGTGGCAATGACTAATAAGTTAACTTGCTCAGATTTTATTCTTTGTTTTATATGTTTTTTTAAATCAATTCCAATTTGAATTCTGATTGAAGTTTTAGAATTTTGTATACTGATGGGCTTTATATTTTAGTCGTTTAAAGTAGAAATGGTGCGGAATAAAATATTCCTGCCGATCACTCTATATTACGATACCTGGTTGCTTAGGCTCTAACTTGACTAATATATCATTAAGTTCAGAAATAACACTATCAATGTCAGGACGTTTAGTGGGATCTTCGTTTGTCATTTCTTTTAAAATTCCCTTTATCTCGTTACGTAGGTCAGTTTCTTCTGATGGAGAAATGATGGGAGAGTGTTGGATGAACTCAAATAGATCATGTCCCATTTTGTCCGGATCGTAACATCCATTGCGTTGTATTTGTTCAAGCGCGAGTTGAACAACCTCATTACCACTCTGCGCATTTAACTCATTTGGAAAGTAAGCGTTAGGATTTAAATTAGGATTCAAACACGCTATCAACAGTACACCAAGTTGAAAGATGTCTCTTGCTTGAGCCACTGGTATTGTATTTGATGATGTAATTTGAAAAAGCTCTAGTGGTAAAAAGCCTGGGCTGCCATAAGCATTATCATTTGTACCAAGTTTTAAAGCACTATCCACATCTAAAAAATTAATTGTAGAACCAAACACGGATAGATAAGCCCTTATGTTCTCTAGTTTGATATCTCTGTGAACAAAATTTTTATCGGAAATTTGTACTTTATATGCTTCCAATACAGGAAGCAGGACACGTTTAACCATTGTTGCAGCATCAGGATCAGCATTAATAATAAAATCGTCAATTTCTAGATCAAGATCTCGACCTTTTAGCTTATTCATGATCGCATAACTTTTTGAAAATAAGCCGAGTTGAGTGTGAGATTTTTTAACCTCTATAGGGCGTTGCATGCCTATATGACTAAAGTTTCTAGTTTGTTGATAATCTGCAACTGCTTCTGAATGGCTATATGGAGTTGCTCCCGTATTTTGTCTTTTCTTCTGGGCGTATTGAGTATTTTTTACTCTAATGGCCTTGTCGTCATTTGGTGTATATGAAACGTCACCACTTGCTATGTCAACATCAATATAACCCATAGCTCCTCTGGCCTTACTAAAAGCTCCTTTTCCAAGAAAATCTTTACTAATAACATAGTACCGTTTAATGTTAAAATTTTGATTTTCTTGATCAAGAATCAGATTATGAGTTATTTCTAGTTCGAGAGAAGGTGTTAGCTTATGTTCTCCTTTCTTTTCTAGAAAAGCTAAATCATTTTTAATCAAGTAAGCACCTAATGCTTGTGCTTCCTGGGGGGAATTATTAATCAAAGTGGGATCAATTTTTAATTTCATGTCGGGCGTTTTTAATACAGCATGAATAAATTATAAACTATTGTTTGTTATATTTCTATGGGGCTAGGATAGAAAAAGCGAAAAACTGACCAAAGAGTTTTCCAAAGGAAATCCGTCTTGCCGTTCAAGTCTTAGCGCTAACATTTTATTGTGAGTGACACTTTATTGCCATTTTATAAAAGATAAATTTCATTGGGATATGCAGACAGTCTATTTATAATGATTGATTTATTTTAAACTGAGATAAAAAATTAGGATATTTCTAGTCCCCTGTGACAAAAGAGGTACATAAGCCAACTATTTTTGCTAATTTATAAATGAGATATATATCAGGCTTTTGAAGAAAGTATGGGCTGTGCTAACCGCTCAACATTGTACTTATAAGAAGCCACTTTTTTGTTATAGTCTTGATGGGTTAGCCAGGATTCAAGACTGGAATAGCTAGATACATTTTCGGTAAGAGGTTTTGGATAATCAAAGCCTTCAGGATGTTCATCTCTCGGGTGATTTCTAAAAGGATCGATCATATGAAACATTATTATAAAATAATACTGATTTCATCTTACCTGCTTTTATCTTGCCAAAATAGTGGTAGTAACCTCAATACCAACGCGGCAGAGGCACAGAAATTTATTGATAATTACACCAAACAGTATGTACAGTTTTACACGAGTGCTAAAAATGCACGATGGCAATCAAATATTGAGATAAAACCCAATGATTTTACTAATACGAAGATTGCACAGAAAGCGGATAAAGCTCTCGCTGTCTTTGTCGGTAGTAAAGAGAACATCAAGGGTGCCCAAAAATACCTTAATCCAAAATATAAGCTAACAAAGATACAAGTAAAGCAATTGGAGCTAATTCTCTATTCTGCTGCTAATAGCCCTCAAGAAGTAGCTGAGCTTGTGGAAAAAAGAATACAGGCAGAGGTTGAGCAAATATATAAGCTATATGGATATCAATATAAACTGGATGGCAAAAAGATAGGTGTTAATCATATAGACTGTATTCTTAAAAAAGAATCCAATCTCAATAAACGTCTGTCAGCATGGGAAGCAAGTAAACAAGTTGGACCTACTCTCAAGGCAGGTCTTATCAATTTACGCAACTTAAGAAATCAAACGGTACAGGCGTTAGGGTACCCTGATTTTTTCACATATCAGGTAAACAGCTACCATATGAGCACCGACGAAATGATGCAGACTTTGGAGGGTTTGATGAGGGAGCTCTATCCTCTATACCGCGAACTGCATACCTGGATGCGTTATGAACTTGCTAAAAGATATGGTGTAAACACTGTGCCGAAATATCTGCCCGCACACTGGCTACCAAACCGCTGGGGGCAGGACTGGAGTTCTATGTTGAAGGATAAAAGCATTAATATTGATGATATCCTTAAAAACAAATCGCCTGATTGGATTATGAAGTCAGCAGAAAGTCTATATGTAAGCCTTGGTTATCCCAAACTACCGGCAACATTTTGGAAAAAGTCAAATCTTTATCCCTATCCCTCCAATTCATCCATTAAAAAGAATAACCATGCATCTGCATGGCACATTGACCTTAATCAAGATATACGAATCATAATGAGTCTGGAGTCTAATGCCAAGTCGTTCAGGACTGCGCACCATGAGTTGGGTCATATCTATTACTACCTCACTTATACTAACAAAGACGTTCCGCCACTGTTACGAAAAGGGGCTAACCGTGCCTTTCATGAAGCTATTGGTACCATGATGGGGCTTGCTGCCAGGAAGAAGCCTTATTTGGTGGAGCGTGGTTTGATCGATAATTCCGTAGAAATAGATAATATGTATACTCTTCTTAAAGAAGCGCTCAACTCTGTAGTGTTTATTTTTTTCTCTGCGGGCACGATGAGCCATTTTGAAAAAGCCATGTATGTTGATAATTTATCTCCGGACCAGTTCAACGTAAAGTGGTGGGAGCTGGCTAAGAAATATCAAGGAATTGAGCCACCATTTATTCGAGGTGAAGAATATTGCGATGCAGCCACTAAAACACATATCAACAACGATCCTGCCCAATATTATGATTATGCATTGTCTTATGTCCTCTTATATCAGCTGCACAACCACATAGCCAAGAATATACTTCACCAAGATCCTCATGCGACCAACTACTTTGGCCAGCAAGCTATAGGAGACTTTCTACTGCATATCATGCGCCATGGAGCGTCTAAGGACTGGAGGGAGGTACTCAAAGAGTCAACTGGTGATGAGCTGAGTGCCAAAGCGATGTTAGAATACTTTCAACCCCTGGTTGAGTGGCTTCATGAACAGAATAAAGGAAGAAATTATAGTCTTCCGGAAATTATGGTATAAAACTGGTGTACTTGGAAAGCGGAGGTTGGGCCTGGTCCTATCGATTCATTACCTGGTACAGCGGAACCTACAATTCCACCAATGGTACCGCCCACACTGCCGCCAATAGTAAAGTAGAATGAATCAACTGCCGGTTGAGAAATTTTTTTATCCGTGTGCTTTGCTTGAGTTGCTTTTACTGTTTCATTATTCCTAATTTTATTACTAGGCTTTTTGTGTGTATATGGCTCTATTTGATCGATATTAATCCAAAACTAAGGTGGGTTATCAAAAAACAAAAGCATTGAACACATAATGAAATTGCGTAAGTACTCAAATGAAATAAATATTTTCGATTACGAATACTTATGAGTAGATTTCCCAGAGATGGCCTATGATATTACAGCAGGGTTTGTCATGCGTGATGTAAAACGTTTATGAAAGTCTAGGCAACGAATTGGTGATTTTTTACTTAGTCAGATGTTTTGTGATCTAGAAGTATAATAGGTAACTACCGAAGATTACTCGATAGTTCAGGGACTGTAGATAATAATTATTGTAGCCTGGAAACGTGTATACAACGCGCGCTTGATGCACTTCCTGGCTCGGTTAGGACATTTTTGGGATTGTTCTTGATGACAATCACTTACCAATTAAACCAATAACCGAATTTTTCATTATTCAAATATTGAGAAATAATTCATTAAAATAAGGATCAGCTACCTCATAGAAGTTTATAATTTAAAATATATCGATCCTCTTAGTTAACAAATCATGAATATTCTTCAATGTTTAGAAAATTTTACTGTCGTTGTGGAATACAAAAGTTTTTCTGCTGCTGCGCAAGTTCTTAATAGTTCGCCTTCAAAAATAAGCAAACAAATAACCTATTTAGAAGAGGAACTAAAGCTGAAATTATTTATACGTTCTACAAAAAAATTATTATTAACTGATCAAGGGCAAATCCTCTATGAAAAAGTAGGAAACTTATTTAATGAGTTAAAAGAAATTAAAAGCATCGCTTATCAAGAACAATACTTGCTTCAAGGTTTATTAAAAATCTGTCTCATTGTAGGGCCTGCTGTGATATATTTTACCTCGGCAATTGCTCAATTTATGAAAAAACATCCCAAAATCATCATTGACTTACGTGTAGGAGCAGATATTATCGATGCAAACCAATACACCTATGACCTGATAATTTCTTTCGATAGTTTTACGCATCCTCAGATAATCTGTAAAAAAATATTTTCTATTCAAAGAGGAGTTTATGCTTCACCAAACTACTTAAAATGTTATGGGAATCTTAGGAAGGATGAGGATTTGATTAATCATAATTGTTTAATTAATACTCTCTATGGCTTACAAAATAAATGGATATTGAATAATAAAGTAATTCATGTTGCAGGGAATTTCACCAGCAATAATGCAGATGTATTAAAACAGGCAGCAATCGATGGATTAGGTTTAATTTGGGTCCCCTCATTTTCTGTACGAGAAGAGATAAAGTCAGGGAAGTTATTACAGATTTTACCAAGTTCATTATCTCCAGAGATAATGCTTTATGCTCTCTTTAAAAAACATAAAAAAAATAACTTAATGATTGATCTATTCTTGGGATACATTTGTGAAAAAATAGTTATCGATGACATTATTTCAATTGACTGAATCATATTTGCTCCAGTCTTAGTAACAAGAGCAAATATTAGAGATAATTATTTATTTATGTTCAGGAATTGCAGTAGTTGACTTACTTATCTCGTCTACCCACTGAAGTTGAGACTCCATTTCCTGTTTGATATCAATTTCTCCCGGTGCTCTTCTATCTCTTTTTGTTGCACAAAAAAAGCCGGCATTATATTTCTGTGTTTTAAATTGCTCTTGTTGGTACAGGGCATGATAGAGTTTTATCAATCTCCAGCTATAGACTAATATTTGTCCAGACTTTCCGTCATTTTTTGCCTTATGAGGGAATAATTGCTCTTTAACAGCTTCCGATACCTCTCTTTTCTCAAACACATAGTGTTTTAATTCTCTATGCATTTTCTTCTTTTCTTTATTATCAAGAACACTCTTGGTTTCTACGATATCATCCGATAATGCAATATCCTCAAGACTCCTCAGAACGACGAAATTTAAAGGATGTTCTGTGCGCATTTTTGACTTCAAATCCTCGCAACAGAGTATATGCGGTATTCCATTGGGGAAAAAACGTCTTTTGCTTACATTATATTTTTCATCAGTAAGTCTGTCGTCACTATGTAAATTAAGAAACCGTAGACCCGAAGAGTTATCCAATTTTAAATTTTTGGGTAAATTACTATTCTTTAATTCTAAATTGAACATAGCGTCTATGCCTTGTTCCCAAACAAGTATACAATCATAATCGCTATGACTTCCAAAGCGTTTGGCTCCCTTTGCGTTCGCGTATGACAGACCTGTTACACTACTTCCCTTGAAACACAGAAATTCGGGGGGCTGATACTCGGTGCCCTTATCTACAAAATCTCCCTTATCAAAATGAGTAACAAGATAATTACAGAGTATAGCAAATTGATAATTACTCATACCTAATGGTAATTCATTTGAACTAAGGGGTTTACTTTCAACATTGCCCAAGACCCCTTCCGTAGAAGAAACAAGAGCTCTTTTAGACCCAATTTGAGTGTGAGAGGAATTCCTTAATTTTTTAACTTTCAATTTCGGAGTTTTTTTCTTACGTTCAGTGTCTATGGATGAGTTATCCTTTCGGGTTCCCTTTTTGTTTCTGTTTAAATTTTCTTTTATTCCTTCTTCAACCGCAAGCATGAATTTTTCTATCTGGGTTTCAATCACCACTTCCATTTTTAAATCAGTTTTAAGTAAGGCTTTTTCAATTGCCTGTTGTAATAATGGAAGCTTCCCATTCCAACGCTCTATACATTTATTCCGCCTTTGTTCATCTTCGAAGTAATGATTTGCTAAGATTCTTATCTTTTTCTTAACGTGATAAGCCAAGAAGTAGGGGTCGAAATCAGTAACCTCATGTTTACCTTGCATAATACACCTATGAGTTGCCATTAATTGACTAAATTATATTCTTAATGGTTAAATATTATAAATACATAATTTGGAAAATAATTATTTCCAGTTTGGAAAAATTCGACGTTGAAGAAGCGGTAAACAAGACTGTTAAGTGAATAGAGTCGTCGAATAACTTTTGTCTAAGTTATTCACACCTGTGAAGGTAAAACCCGAATAAAATTATATAGCGATAAAGTTCCCTGATGCTCGTGGATTTATGAGCACCCATTATTGAGATATTTATAAAAGTACAGGAATTAATGCGAAATCCCTCTGATATCAGTTGAATAATTCCTTGTGACATATAATTGAAAATTGGTGGTGTACGTTTGGCATATTGATGTATTCGGGGAACTTTGGGCTGCCATCGCTCATAAAGATTTACCTAAAGTTCAGTTAGGTCTCGCCTGAGCATTCTTAGCAAGGCAAGACCTATAATTAATTATTTAGTGAAAAATCCAGTTTACAATGTTGTTCGAAAATCGAGGTTACATGCAATCTAAACTATCAGGTTATCAAAATGCGAATTCGTGGTTATGTGAGTGATCGGATCTGCATGCATCAGATAATATAGTAAAAGGATAAGTGACGAACATAGATGCTAGTGCAAGTACTGCAGCAACTGAAGCAATTGCAATAGTTATGGACGTAATTGTTGGTAAAATCGGAACTATAGTTGATAAAACGAGACAAACACCGATTCCTAAGGCAAGGTCATTTGGATCGGGATGATCAGAGTCCAGGAATGCATTAATGGTTAATCGATAGGGGCAGATGGCAAATTTTGCGCATTTCCCAAAAAAAGAGCCATAAAAATTAGTTAATGATTTAGTAGCTGACATATATTACTCACTATTACAAGGGGAAAATCAAGATACAATTCTTTGAAAAAGTCAAAGAAAATAAAGTCATAGTAAATCTTAAATTGTAATATGAAAATAGTATTGATAATAGCTATTGTTAAATGAATCATAACTTCTGCTTTTATAAGTTTGATCTTCAAGGGAAGACAGTACAAGCCATTCAGCGAACAATGAGCAGAATAACTTTGGGTTTAAGAAATGTTTTTTAAACCAGACAACGTCCCAAAGTTTTTCGATCATCTCCCATGTCTCAATTAGTGGTCCTACCCAGTCACCTCATAACAAAAGTGACCGAGTCGGACCACAATTACGGTTTTCATAGTGCATATTTTCGGTATGGGCGTGTATAGGATCAGGACTTGAATTTTGCATAGCAACCCATTCAAAATTCAAGGCCTGATCCTGAGTTACATGCTTAAATTGCAATGAAATTCCTAGCTATATCCAAATGATCGTCTTTCTTCCTCAACCTCTTGCGGTTTATCTTGCTCAACCTTTTGCGATTTATCTTGCTCAACCTTTTGCGACTCTTCTAGCTCAACCTTCTTTGATCTTTTCTCAGAAAAAGCCATTACATCAACAACAACTTGCTCTACACGGGGCATCAGCGCTGCCATTCTAGCGTGTGAATCAGTTATATTTTGATTAGCATGAGTATTTTGCATATTCGAAGTACTTTGCATACCCGAAGTATTTTGATTAGTAGGCTGGTTTTGACTTGAAGTACAGTATTTTATACCTGCAATCGTGACATCTACAAGCATATGAGGAACAGCTGTATAGCCAGTATACCCATTGACTTCAGCTATCTTATATAAAGCATAACCCGCGGTTGCCCCCGCAACTGCGCACATCTTTGCCATAGCAGCTGTGCCAACACCTGGTGCGATGATGGAGCCTAAAACTCCACCAAAGGCAGCGCCCAAACTAGCTCCCCCAGTTGAATAGAATGACGCGACTTTTTGATTACTCATAATTTTATCTCTTTAAAATAAGGTATATATAAAATTCTATTTAACCAATATTAAGCCAAGATTAAGGTGAGTTATCAAAAAACAAGACCATTGAACACATAAGTAGAGCTCACTAAATACCGATGATTTTGGCTCTACACCAAAAGCATATCCTTACCATAAGTTATATCCCTAAGAGTTTGTTGTGCTAAAAGAAAATCCTTGAGACGCTGCAAACCAATCCAAAGTGTAGTAGGTCCTGGCTCTGGGGCATTTTTTCTATTCATGTATCCTTCCATAGAAGCAAGCATTTTATTTAAGTGTCTACATTACGTCTACATGTAAATTTTTAAAACTCGGGAATTCACCGTAAGTCGTTAATTCTCATGGTGCCCAGAGGAAGAATCGAACTGCCGACACTAGGATTTTTAGCCGCCCAGTTTGAAAGCAAGTTATTGATTTTATTATAATTTATATCGCAGGAATCCACTGAAAATGTCCTACGATGTATAACAGTGTCGTACTCAAATACGCAAATTCCCCACAGTGGATTTATATGGTATCAGGGGTATGGTTTCTTGCTGTCCTTAGCCTATAAAGGGCCTTTTTCCTTTTCCTCGACGTTTTCAAGCAATTCATTAAATTCAGTTCCTCTTTGAGTTGAATCCTTGCTAAAGAAAAACCCATGCTCTGAGTAGGCTCTAGGTTGTTCTCCCGCCTTATACAGATCATTTTGTTTCTGATTAAAGGCATTAATTTTTTCTTTTGCTGCTCGGATGGTTGCATAGTGAAAAAAAAGTTCTCCTCTTTAAAGCTCTGGCGTGTAGACCTGATCTTTTCGCTCTCTTGATCTAATTGTTCTGCCAATTCGTTCAGAAGACCTTTCATCACAAAGCTAAGAATCAATGAAGAAGAGAGTTTCCATGTTTCATTTTCGTCAGGACTAAGTGTAATTCCTAATTCAGTGATTAATTTGCTTGTAGGGGCTCTAGCGACCAAGTTTGTAAAACCAGCGAGTCGTTTCTCTTGAAGCGAAGAGTGCTCAGTTCGATTGACATGGTCTATGCTTGGGTATCAATTGGATTGTAAGAGAATGGAAATTTTTCCATTTTCATTCTTATTCTAAAATAATAGTTGCAAAACAACAAAAGGAGACATCATGAAACTAACGAGAATGCCTGTTTTATTTATTGGGCATGGTAGTCCTACCAATGCGATTGAAACCAATCCTTTCACTAAAACTCTTGTGAGATTATCAAAAGAACTACCTCAACCCAAAGCAATTCTTTGTATTTCTGCTCATTGGCTAACTGCCCGAACCTGGATTAGCCATACCCCTAATCCTCAAACACTACATGATTTCCACAAAGGTCCTCCTGAATTATTTACTGTGCAATATCCTGCACGTGGTGCTCCAAAATTAGCAGAGAAAATCAAAGATTTAATTCAAAAACCACAAATTCAACTTGATGAACATTGGGGTTTTGATCAAGGAGTTTGGATTGTATTTCTTCATATATATCCCGAAGCCGATATCCCAATTATTCAACTGAGTATTAATATGGCAGAACCCGCCGAGTTTCATTTTGAATTGGGTACCCATCTTAAGCAACTGCGTGATCATGGAGTGCTTATCGTAGGAAGTGGGAATATTGTTCATAATGACAAAATGATCATTTGGGATAATCAATACGGGAAACCCTATCCTTGGGCAATTGAATTTGATGAACAAGTAAAACAATGTATCATCCGACGGGATTATAAACCACTGCTAGGAAATTTACTTTTTACCGAATCAGGTAAGTTAAGTGTTCCTGCCCCCGATCATTATTTTCCTTTATTATATACTTTAGGAGCTTCGGATATGAGTGATTCACTACGCTTTGAATTTGAAGAAATTCAATTTGGCTCAGTTTCGATGCGCTCACTTAGTTTCGGTTGCTAAGATCTTATGTCACGGGAAGTAAGTTTTTTGTCAATGTTTTGCAGATTAAAGGATTTGTTACGAGCTAAAGATGAGCTAACATTGGCAGTGATCTTTTCTCGAAAAACCGGACACCAACATTATGCAACCAACCTAAAGTCATTCGGGGTCTGAAACCCTAAAGTTGAATGGATGCGCTGACGATTGTAAAACACTTCAATGTAATCGAATAGAGCTAATTGAGCATCCTTTCTAGTTTTATATTGTTCCCCATAAATCATTTCGACTTTCAAAGTATGATAGAAACTTTCCATAACTGCATTGTCATAACAGTTACCCGAGCCACTCATGGAGCAAATAAAACCATGTTCTTTGAGAAGCGATTGATAAGCATTACTGCAATATTGAGATCCTCTGTCAGAATGATGAATGACGCCATTAGGTGGGTTATTGCAGTGAATCGCCATGATAAGAGCATCTTCAATAAGGCTTGTAACTAAGCGAGTTCCCATGCTCCAACCGACAATCTTTCGATTGAATAAATCTATAACTGTAGCTAGATAAAGCCAGCCCTCATCAGTATGAATGTAGGTTATATCAGACGCCCAAGCGGTGTTAATAGCAACAGGATTAAATTGTCTTCCCAAAATATTTTCGGCCACAGGCTTTGAGTGGCGACTATCTGTTGTCACTTTAAAACGCCTTGCCGCTTTAGGTTTGAGTCCTTCCTGCTGCATTAAGCGTTTGATCCTCGCTTTCCCATGATATTTACCCAACTTACGCAATGCCTGTTGTAATCGAGGCACGCCATAGGTTTGACGCGATTGCAAAAATTCATCCCGAAGCGTTTGTGCTAAACGTTTATCTTCTTGTATACGTGAGCTTTCAGAACCTTTTAACCAAGCAGAATAGGAGCTACTGGATACGCCCAATGCCTGACAAAGATTTTGTACACGATGGAAAGCCGATTGTTCTTTTATTAACGCGTATTTCGCTGGCCTTCCTTGGCGAAAAACGCTGCTGCCTTTTTTAAGATTTCTCGCTCTTCTTCCAGTTCCGCTACGCGCGCTTTCAATCGCTTTAACTCTAAGTCTTTTTCATTTAATTGAGGTTGATTTGGGAATACTTTCTCTTGTTTGAGAAGGTATTGTTTGCGCCAGTTATATAGGTTATTTTCTGCTACACCAAGCTCTCTGGCTACTTGTCTTAATGGCTTATTGCTTGATTCCAGTAGTTCAATAGCTTTAATTTTGAACTCTTTTGTATAAACTTGTCTTACCATGATTACTCCTTGTTGATGAGATTATATCTCTTAAACAAGGTGTACGGCTATTCGAGGGAAGATCAGGTAATAAGAAGCTTCGTAAAAAGGACAGTTTTATAAGGCGTATTCGTCATGAATCTATTGGTTTACGTCGTAGTTATTTATGTATTAAAGCCCATAAGTATTATTGTTCCTTATGTAACCGTTATT
>NZ_RXNW01000016.1 GCF_004283175.1 Legionella longbeachae | reverse complement strand
GTCAATTGCCAACCCACGCTCAGCCATCATTTCTTCTAAATCACGATAGCTAATGCCCTATTTGCAATACCAACGTACACATTCCAGAATTAGATCCACATTAAAGTGCCGCCATTTGAAATCAATTGGATTTTCAGACATTTGCTGCTCTATAGAAAATCACAATTATACCCTAATCCTAATTTTTTCAATGCAGCCAGTGAATTCAATATCTCGATACAAGTCTTCACATCGATACATTAACCCTCATAAAAACCATCGGATTGCGGCCTTACGTCCTTCCTCAAATATTAATATAGAGGAAGCAATGCCAATGGCCATTAACCACTGAGCAAGAGTCAAATAAGACGTGCCAAAAATAGACTGTGCCGGTATCCAGTGTACTGCCAGAACTTGAAGAATAACAACAGCGGTGAGGGATAGCCATAACATTCGATTTTGGAAGAAACCTTTGCCAAAGGCCGAGCCTTTCTCAACACGTGCATTGAACACATTGAAAAACTGGAACAGCACAAATGTGGTAAAAGCAAGTGTCAGTGCTGTTTGTTCATTGTAATTGTTCACTGCGTAGTACAGCACCCCGAGTGTACCTACCATCATAGTTATACCGAACACAAAAATACGTGCCAAACGCATCCATGGCAATACAGGCTCCAAACGATTACGTGGGGAATCGTTCATAATTCCCGGGCGTCCTGCATCTAAGGCCAGGGATACTGCAGGTGGCCCATCCATGATCAGTGCGACCCATAAGATTTGGATTGGATTAAAGGGTTCCGGTAATCCTAAGATAGGCGCGAAAAACACCGTCAGAATAGCGCCCACCGTAGTGGAGAGTTGGAAACGGATGAATTTGAGGATATTATCATAGAGTACTCGCCCCTGTTCGACTGCACTAACAATTGTTGAAAAATTGTCGTCCATAAGCACCATAGTTGCAGCTTCTTTTGCAACCTCAGTACCCACGACTCCCATCGCCACACCTATATCTGCATTTTTTAAAGCAGGGGCATCATTGAGGCCATCACCGGTCATCGCTACTACATGTCCCTTACTCTGTAGAACTTGCACGATCTTCACTTTATGAGCTGGCGAGACCCGCGCAAACACGGTAATATTGTTTATAACTTCGGCAAGCTGTAGATCATCCAACCGATCGAGTTCTTTACCAGAGATGGCCTCACCTTGTAGACCGAGTTCATGTGCGATAGCTACGCCTGTATCCGTATGATCACCCGTAATCATTTTAACCGCGATACCCGCCTGTTTACACTGCGCGATAGCTTGCTTTGCCTCGGTTCGTGGAGGGTCCTGTAGTCCGATCAGACCTATAAAAGTGAGATCACCAATCCAAACAAACAAATTATCCGATAAAACAAATTCATCGGCATCCAAAGTACGGGATGCTATGAGTAAACATCGAAGCCCGCGAGATGCCATAGTGCAGTACTGCTCTTCTATTTCTTCCTTGTGCTTGCTGTCCAATAGAACATTATGATCATCACTAAAAAAATGGCTGCAACGAGCCAGAAGAACATCTGGTGCTCCTTTGACAAAAATTTGCCCCCCTCTCCCAACACGGTGAAACGTCGCCATGAATTTATAGGTAGAATCAAACGGTATCTCGGCAATGCGCGGGTACTCAGTAAGTACTTGTTCGTGGTGAAGTCCTGCCTTTACCGTAAGTACTAGCAGAGCAGCTTCGGTCGGATCCCCAATGACTCGCTCATCCTCAATATGACTATCATTACAAGCGACTAAGGGGACTAAAAGTGGTTGCATGTCTGGCAGCACTGAGTTTCGTGTTTCATGAAGCACCGCACCCGAAGTACTGTAGCCCTCACCTGTAACTTTGAATCGCTGGCCAAGATAGAACAATTCACGCACCGTCATTTGGTTAAGTGTAAGTGTTCCCGTCTTATCAGAGCAAATAACCGTTGTGCAGCCCAAGATCTCAACACTCGCCAGACGCTTGACGATTGCACGGTGTCGCGCCATTTGGTGCATACCCAGAGCCAAAGTTACTGTGACAACTACAGGCAATCCCTCCGGCATTGCAGCAACGGCCAGCACAATAGCATCAATAATAGCATGTGTGACATTCTCGCCACGAAATAATTGAAATACAAACAAAAGGCTTATCAACAATAAGGCTATCGCACCCAGACGTTTGCCGAGCTGATCTAACTGAACTTGAAGTGGACTGAGAATCTCTGGTGTCAAAGCCAATTGTTGCGATAACTTTCCCATCTCAGTGTGCATCCCTGTGGCTGTGACCAGAAGTTCAGCTCGTCCGCGAGTGACCATGGTATTCATATAGGCCATATTTAATCGATCAGCTATTGGAGCATCTCTTTCAAACATTGCGTCCACATATTTTCTAACTGGTTGTGACTCACCAGTCAAAGTCGACTCATCAACATCGAAATTGGCTACAACCACCAATCTGCCATCAGCTGGAAGTCGGTCACCGGCTTCGACTAGTACTATATCCCCAGGCACTAAGGATGCCGCATTGATAGTATATTTCTTACCGCTACGCCGAACATGAGCCTGAACTGGAAGCATTTTTCGTAGTGCAGCTAAACTTTGTTCTGCTCGGTACTCTTGGTAGAAACTGACGAAAGCATTAATAACTACAATCGCAAGGATGACGCTGGCATCCTTAAAGTTTCCTATTAGTGTGGCGAGTACGGAAGCTCCAATAAGAATGAGAATCAAGGCGCTTTTAAACTGGGCCAGAAAAACCAGCAAAGGTGATCGTGAAGATTGGTTTTGGATTTGATTAATACCCACTGAAGCTAATCTTGTCGCTGCTTCTTGGTCACTAAGTCCTTTAGACAAATCCACATTAAGATGTAGCGCAACCTCACTAATTTCAAAGGTATGCCATGATTCGGTTTGAGTCATGTCAGGATCTTTCTCTGATTTAACATTCAATTGCATAGCACTCCCTTTTGAGTAATTAGAAACAAATATAGCCATGCGACTCGCAATATCATCGCGCTAATTATGTAATACGCATGTGAAACCCAATACGGTGGTGTTCCAAATTTTTTTTTGCGACATAATACTAGAATAGCATTTCAAAAGACTTTAATTTGATTGTTCTCCTACTGCGGCTCCGCGCGATCCACCCACCAATAGGCATTCTTTAATCATAAGCTGCCTTGTCATATAAAAAAAATCTTTATCGGGGTTTTAATATAAGAGCCAATTAAAGTTCTATGCAAAATTTCTGGAAAAAAATCATGACCAATATCTTCAACATGGTCCGACCAATTACTCCTGGAATATTAGTATATATCCTAGGTGTCCTTTTTGATATAAATTAAGGGAGACGGATATGTTTAAGTAGATACACAATAAAAAATAGCGGGGCGGTCATGATTTACTTTTTTTCTTAAATCAGGCCAATATAGTTTCCTATATTCAGCAGCAGTTAGTGTGGCTAATGATTCGGTTTCTTATCTCGTATTCGCGTAGGACTGTTTTTGTTCTGTTTCTGTCTTTATTAATTTCAGCTGCTCTTTAAAGTCCTGTACCTTATTATTCATCGAGCTCTCAGGAAGAGCAAAAATAGGTTCTTTATTTATTGTATTGCAAAACTTATTGATGAATTCTTTAAATCCAGTACTCATTGAGTCCATTTGCGATATTAATGCATCTAATTCAATGATCGATTCTTCGTGGGAGGCGGAGTTGCTCAAGCCAGGGTTATCCAGTTTGGTAATATAACTATCCGTTGCCAATGGTGATTTTGATGGATTAAGTTCAAAATTTTTCAATTCCTCTAATAAATAAGAAGTATACCTTTTTTCAC
The DNA here is from genome assembly GCF_004283175.1 of Legionella longbeachae. Classification (GTDB taxonomy): domain Bacteria; phylum Pseudomonadota; class Gammaproteobacteria; order Legionellales; family Legionellaceae; genus Legionella; species Legionella longbeachae. The sequence goes on along the minus strand of NZ_RXNW01000016.1, from coordinate 98,718 downwards.
TTTTAAGCATAGGGATTTTTTGTGTCTTTAAAGTTCTTTGTTCATCCAGTAGATTTTTGCAAGATATGGCTGTTTGCAACAAGGTGCATAAAAATAATTTTTCATTTTTATCATCGGTTGTATCGATGTTGATTTGTGTCAGTGCAATTAGCTTTTTTAATTCTTCGATATTGATATCATTTTCGATAACAAAACATATGGTTTCACTTTTCGCTTCTTCTTGCAGTTGCTTTATCCGTTGGAATTGTTGTTCAAGTTCATTGAGAGCCTTCTGCCTTAGAATTAATTCTTTTTTATTTTGTTTTAGTTCTTCTTCATAGCGAAGCTCATTTATTCTCCCACTTTTTAAAAGTTTTTTTAAACCAATATTTATCTCATATTTGGTATCGACAATGATCTGTGTATTCATTGCAGTTATTCTTTGGAGATCTTCAATTTTGGGTTTCACGACCCTAATGACATCTTCGGGAGGCATAATGGCTAAATGAGGCATTTTAAACTCCTGGATATTCTGAGCCTTTGTTAGGTACGCACGGGGTAAAACGCAGGCATTAAGACTTAAGGTTCGATATCGCTGAATCCAGGGATGCTATATCTTGTCCACCATAAAGTGTATTAACAAGTTCTCCTTGGGGATTAATAATAAAAGTGACTGGTACACCCATAATATCTCCCAAGCCTAGAGCAAACGCGGGATTCGATGCAAGTGAAGGATAAAGGATATTGAATTTTTTGATGAGCTTTTTTTGCTTATGTAAAGGTAATTCGTCATAATTGACTGCAAATAATGCGACCGAGTCTTTTTCGTGTTTTTGATAAAAGCGATTGAGTTCTGGAATTTCATCAACGCAGGTTTTACACCAACTTGCCCAGTAATTAATAAGAATCCATTTTCCCTTTAAAGATGAAAAAGAAATACTGTTTCCTTGAATGTCTTTAAGCTGCACATCTGCTTGGCTTATTGATGATATGGTCATAAAAATTAAAACAGCAAAAAAAGTTTTTATTTTCGAATTCATAGCTATCTCATGTGTGCAAAAGATATGTTAACGATAAAAAGATATTTTTTGCACTATACCAGAGAAATGCTATGATGGCTTCAATTTAAAAAAAATTTGAGCGTTTTCATGGCAAAACTCTATTTTTATTTTGCGGCAATGAATGCAGGAAAAAGTACGGTACTTTTGCAGTCCAGTTATAACTACCGTGAACGCGGTATGCAAACTTTATTATTTACACCTGCGGTAGATAATCGTTACCAACAAGGAGTGGTGCATTCTCGAATTGGATTATCCGAGGAGGCATTAATTTTTAATACCGATGATGATCTGTACCTAAAAGCGATGAAACAAGGGCAAAAATATGCATGTGTTTTAGTTGATGAAGCACAATTTTTAACAAGAGCCCAAGTACATCAATTAACAGAAATTACCGATCAATTGGGAGTCCCTGTTCTTGCCTATGGGTTACGAACCGATTTTCGTGGTGAATTATTTGAAGGCAGCCAGTATCTCCTGGCATGGGCTGATGAACTTGTAGAGCTTAAAACAATCTGTCATTGTGGTCGAAAAGCAACGATGATCTTACGCTTAAATGCACAAGGAGATGTTATTACTGAAGGAGATCAAGTCGTGATAGGCGGTAATGATATGTATTCATCAACATGTCGCAAGCATTTCAAAATACGTGATCCAGGTATTACTAAGATGCATGCCGAGCTTTGTGAGAAATCGATTTTTTAAAAAAGAAGACTATTATTCCCAATGGTACATATAAAAAAATAACCATTGTGAGTGAACCTGCAAAATATGAATATGCAACCGCCCATTTTCAAGTGGGGTATCAATTATCTGATTGCCAGAGGCTATGTATTAATACGCACACCCGAGCTCGTGTTGTCAACACCATGGTCTAAGGTCATTCGTTTCTCAACATCTTCAGATGATTTTTATTTAAAGCAAACACCATCAGCTGTTTTTTTATCTAGTGAGCCAAGGGTTATCCGGTTGTTATCCGAGCAGCTCCATGCCCGTGTACCGATGGTGCTCGCTAGTAATGATGATTTACATTGCTTTCTGATGAAAGATGCAGGGATGACTTTGCGTGAAACGCTTAAAGCCGACTTTAAAACGGAACTATTGTGTCAAGCAGTGACGCAATATGCTGCGATTCAACGCGCGACAGAAGGTTATATCAGCATCTTACTTCAACTAGGCTTGCCCGATTGGCGGTTAGATAAATTACCCTCTCTATATGATCAAATGATTAATCAAACTTCCTTTTTAAAAGCAGAGGGTTTAACGGGTGAGGAGTTGCAAAAATTACACGCCTTAAGCACGTCATTTTTCGCTCAATGCAAATTATTATCCGGTTACGGCATCCCTGAAACTATCGGTTATCACGATTTTCATGATAAAAATGTGCTTATTGAGCAAAATACTAAAAGGATGACATTCGTAGATTGGGGAGAAGCTGCTATCATTCATCCATTTTTTTCATTACATACCTGTCTTGAACATTCAATTACTCACCATGGAGTAAAAGAAGGAGCACTGATTTACCAGAAACTTCTGGATGCATGTTTGGAAAATTGGTTGGAGATAGCACCAAAGCAGCAATTGCTGGAGGCATTTATTTTAGCCAGACAGATACGACTGATTTGGAGCATCCTGGCCTGTTACCAGTTTATGTTAAGTGTGGATCCACAAACTTATAAAGCCTATTATCCCAATAGGCCTAGCCCAATTGCCTGTTGTTTTAGAAAATACCTCCAAAGTATGGAGCTTGATACTCGAAATGCTTACACAAGAATATATCCATTCCCATCAGGATCAGGTCCCTTTGCACAATAAACGGTTGCTTTTCAAACTATTAAACGGAGCGAATTTTAGCCTCATTTTGCGGGCCATAACTTTCCGGGTATCTATGTGCTCGCGGTATGGTGGTTTATATGACTGTTTATAGCAAAAGGGATGTCCTATGCCGAGGTGCATCAAACATTTCAGGATCTAATCATTTTAGTACTGAAAGTACTCAAGTAGCTAGAAGGGAAGGATTTATTTATAAAATTCGATCCTAATACAAAGAGTTAACGGGAGACATTATTTATCATTTTATGACTCTCAATGGGAAATTTCATGAAGCACATTCATTGGCAAACAAGCGTTGCTTTTGCGACTTTGTAATCCGAATTTTTAATAGCCAGTCACCCTCATCATTAATTGACTCACTTAAAACCGAGCCTAATTGGTATAATTGAGCTCGCAATTTTGCCTGAGTTGCTTTAAGTACCACTTCTTCAGTAGAAATTGCTCCGTGCAATTGGGTACTAATTGCTTCTTTTAATAAATCCAATCCCAAATTTGATGCGGCAGAGAGCCATACTTTGCATTTCTCTTCCTGATAATCAATTTTAGGCTCCCATCCTTCTTTTAAATCAATTTTGTTGAATACCTGTATTATTGGAACATCATGAACCTCTAACTCATCCAAAACCTGTTGAACTGAAAAAACGTTATCTCGCCAATGGGGATCCGAAATATCAATAACATGAAGTAGTAAATCAGCTTGTTGCGTCTCCTCTAAAGTAGCACGAAATGCCTCTACTAAATGATGTGGTAAATCACGAATAAATCCAACGGTATCTGTGACAATCACTGAGGAAGATCCTGGTAAATTAAGCTGGCGCATGGTTGGATCCAACGTAGCAAATAACTGATTCGCCACATAAATACTTTCTCCAGTCAATGCATTAAATAAGGTGGATTTACCTGCATTGGTATAACCTACTAAAGATACGGTACGTAAAGATGCCTTTCGCCTTGCCTGGCGGTTTTGATCGCGACTACTTCGCACTTTTTCCAACCGTTTATTAATGTATTTAATACGATCGCGTAATAAACGACGGTCTGTTTCCAACTGTGTTTCACCAGGCCCACGCAGTCCTATTCCTCCCTTTTGTCGTTCCAGGTGGGTCCATCCACGAATCAAGCGGGTTGATAAATGCTGCAATTGGGCAAGTTCTACTTGCAATTTTCCTTCAAAAGTTCGCGCACGCTGGGCAAAAATATCAAGAATTAATCCACTTCTATCAACTACGCGACATTCAAGCAAGCGTTCTAAATTCCTTTCTTGTGATGGAGATAATTCATGATTAACAAGAACCAGCTCTGCATCACAAGTTTTGACCAGTTGCGCAATTTCCTCAGCCTTACCTTGACCAATATAATATTTGGCATCAGGAGTTGCACGAGTACCTAAAACACACTCTAACACTTCCGCATTAGCTGAAAGAGCTAATTCTTCAAACTCTTGCAATGCTTTACCAGCATCAATTCCTGGTAATGCTAATTGCACTAATACGGCGCGCTCACCGCCTTGAGGACGTTCAAACACTAACTACTACTCCTTAACTTTATGACCAAGCATCACTCTAAATGTTTAAAATGGACTCCTTAACCGATTGCATCAAGCATTCTTTAGCAGGATCACTAAAAGTATAAGCAAAAATTCAACCTATAGGTGGAACATTTTTTGCTAGTCTGCCACAGTTCCTTCAGTTCCACCAGATTCATCATCTGCAGGCATTTTTATCGCACGTGAAGGAACTACTGTAGAAATCGCATGCTTATAAACCATTTGCGTAATCGAATTCTTTAACATCACTACATATTGATCAAAAGAATCGACTATACCATGCAACTTAATCCCATTTACCAAAAAAATAGATACAGGCACCTTTTCTTTACGTAATTCATTTAAAAAAGGGTCTTGTAATAAATGATTCTTAGACATTGCCCACTCCTTATTGTTATTGTATTTTTTAAAGGCAAAACATGCATCTGATCAGTTATTCGACATTTTTTCGTAAAACTTTAGATTAATTTCATGACAGTTCAATTTTAATCCGTTACTATTTGCAATTTAACTCTGAAAACCTAAAAAATAGAAATGACGAACAGTTTTTTAAGAACCCATGGCAGTATAAAGAATTTCGGTTGTCTTCACCGAAAAAGGGCAAAGGAGATGATACTAATGATGTGTACGGGGGAGCTCCTTTGTATTGTTGTTTAGTACCCCATCTTTAATTTAAGGAGGATTAAATGCCATTTAGTTATGAAGAAATCATTAAGCTGGAAAATCCCTATGAGCAACTTAGTAGTGGTGATGCATTGGCTGAAAATGCGAAGGTACTTAATCAATTAAGCGAAGAAGAGCAAGAGACTCTCGCTACAAAGATAATTGCTGCTTGTCCAGAATCACAATTTAAACAATATGGCCGACATATTAATGCGTTAAGGAGTTTTGAAGAGGAAGGTTTTCATGCAGTAATTTCCAGAGCCTATCAAGTAAGGCATAGAATTGTCTCCTTGCTCGATCCTAGAAATAAGACACCTCATTCCTTGTTTTTGGAAGAATTTAGTTCCGATCTTTTTAATAACTTTAGTGATCTCGCCAGAAAAACATTAATAGGCAATGAACAGGCAATCGCAGAGCGACTGGCTCTTTGTACCCCAGAAGGAGTTAGAGGCAAATTAGCCCGGAAAATAGAGATTACTTTTCCCCACAGTTCTTTTGCAACAAAATCAAAAGCAGCCTTTGCCATACGTCACAGTATCGATAAATTGCTAGGAGACAATCCAGAACAATTTTTTGAAGGCCGCGATTTTAATAAAGATTCTTACAATATGTTCCCAGGCATGTTTCAGGAATTATTAAAAGGACAAGAAAAGCGAATTGGCGAAAAACTATCCACTTCAGATCACCATGATACCATTAGACACCAATTGGAACTACTTCATACCGAAGTATTTGATGAGGCGAATCCTTTTAAACTCATTGCCGAAGCGATGGGGCCAAAAATAGAATCAAAGAAAGTTTCATCTCAAGGCGCAAACCCCAGTCGTATGTTTGCCCATTCACGAAGACCATCAATCAGTCCCCAACATCTGAATGAAGTACCTAAAGTGAATAGTGAAACAGATGATAAAAAATCTGAGGAAGGATATGAAAAAACTTCATTCAGTTGCTAATGTTAAACTCCACTGCCCTTACACTAAAGTAAGGGCTCTTTTATTTGACCCTTAATTATAAGAGGTAATTTAATGGCACACGAAAAACTCACCGTTGCATTAGTGCAAGAAAAATGGCATGAAAACCCCAAAGAACATCAAGACAAACTGGCCTCTGGAATTCACACTGCAGCACAACAAGGAGCTGCTGTTGTATGTTTACAAGAGCTCACTTTAAGTCCCTATTTTTGTACCCGATCAGATGTCGATCCCACTCCATTTATGGAGGATATTCATAACGGCCCCACGGCACAATTCGTCAGTACAATGGCAAAGGCAAACAATATATGCATAACCGCCTCTGTCTTTGAAAAAGCAGGCTATAATACTGCTGTTGCTTATAACCATAAGGGTGATCTTATAGGGATAACTCGAAAGCAGCATATCCCCAGCGGGGAAAAATACCATGAAAACTTTTACTTTAAACCTGGGAACTCTGATTATCCAATTCATCACATAGCAGACCATAAGTGGGGACTGCCAACTTGTTATGATCAATGGTTTCCAGAGTTATCGCGAATTTATGGTTTAAAAGGCACAGAAATTTTAGTTTATCCAACTGCGATCGGCGGGGAGCCTACTGCCCCAGATGTGGATACTCAGCCTATGTGGCAAAAAGTAATGGTTGCTCAGGGCATTATGAGTAATACATTTATTATTGCAGCAAATCGGATTGGTTGTGAAGATGGATTAGAGTTTTATGGAAGCAGCTTTATTAGTACACCTATGGGTGAAATTCTGGCGCAAGCACCGCGCGATAAACCCGCAGTATTAGTTGCCGAGTTAGATTTCAGTGTGCGTACATTATGGGGAAGGCTATTTCCTTTTGCGCAACAACGCGAACCTGAAACCTACCATGAATTAGTCAAATCACGTTAAGCCCTTTGGAATCTAGAAACTATGAAAATCAGCGCACCATCTGAAGAAAATTTATATAACATTAAAAACTGGGGTGAAGGATACTTCAGTATTAACGCCAAAGGGAACATGGAAATAAGCAAAGCACCAGGTAAACCTGGTGTCGAGTTGCAAGCCATTGTCGATGCTGCAAGCAGGGCAGGGTTACATTTACCCTTACTCATTCGCAGCCCAGATATTTTACATGATCGAGTACATCGTATCTATGAAGCGTTTACTCAGGCTAAAGAAGAAAATGAATATGCTGGGAATTATAAGCTTGTTTATCCCATTAAAGTAAACCAGGAACAAAGCGTTGTTAGAGAATTGTTAAAATCTCCCAACCATACTATAGGTCTAGAAGCTGGCTCCAAACCCGAGCTCATGGCAGTTATTGGCATGCTCAGCAATCATCAAGAAAGCACTATAGTCTGTAACGGATATAAGGACAGCTACTACATCCGTACCGCATTAATTGCACAACAAATGGGACATAAGGTTTTTATCGTCATCGAAAAAATCTCGGAACTCGCTATTATTTTAAAAGAATCCGCTCGTCTAAATATTAAACCGACTCTTGGTGTTCGCATACGCTTAATCAGTAAAAGTGCAGGAAAATGGGAGCATACCGGAGGTGTCAAATCCAAGTTTGGCCTCAATGCGAAACAGGTGCTCGAGTTGATCGCCCAATTAAAAGCCCATGATATGCTCGACTGCCTTCAACTGATGCATTGTCATCTGGGCTCACAAATTGCAAATATTCATGATATTCGCCATTGCATGCAAGAGGTTTCCCGTTACTATGTCGAATTACGCCAGTTAAATGCACCAATAGACACCATTGATGTGGGTGGTGGGTTAAGCGTCGATTATGAAGGGACACATTCTAACCAGGGCTGCTCCATGAACTACAGTTTGCATGAATATGCCACACACATTCTTTTAGCAATTCAGTATTTATGCCAGGAATACAATGTGCCCGAGCCAAATATTATTTCGGAGTCAGGCCGAGCATTAACAGCACACCATGCTGTTTTAATTGCCGATATTAGTGATATAGAAATTATCCACAAGCAGCCTACACTTCCAGAGATTACGAGTGAAGACTCACATGTGATTCGCGATATTTATGATACTTATCAATCAATTACTAATAGCGCCCCAATAGAAATTTACAATTATGCAGAACACTCGCTCAATGAGGCACACTCTTTGTTTAAACATGGAGTAATTAGCTTACAAGAGAAAGCCAAAGTTGAAGCATTCTATACCAGTATTTGTATGGAACTTAAAGAACGGTTGAATCCAGATATTCCTACTGAAGCGACCTTATTAGCCAAAATCAATGAAGATATGGCCGTCAAGGTTTTTTGTAATATTTCCTTTTTTCAATCCATTCCAGATGCCTGGGCTATAGGCCAAATTTTTCCTATAGCACCTATTTCACAGTTAACAAATACCCCGTCTATGCATAGTGTATTACAAGATTTAACCTGTGATTCGGATGGAACGATAAAAGAGTATCTTGGAAGTTCTTGTGTGAACTCCACTTTAATGCTTCCTCTTTATGACAATAACAATCCCTATTCCTTAGGTTTCTTTCTCGTAGGTGCTTATCAGGAGATATTAGGTAATCTTCATAATTTATTTGGTGATACCAACTCCTTGGATGTCAAACTCTTTGATGATGGCCAATTTGAATTAAATGATCTAGTCAGTGGCGATACGGTGACTAACGTACTTAATCTTGCTCATTTCGATACTAAAAAATTAGCTCAATCCTATGAGAAACAACTCATTCAGGCGGAATTACCCAAAGAGAAAACGTTACTCTATTTAAATGAATTGAGAAGCATTTTTTCTCAACTAACTTATTTAGATGAAAACATTCGGAGAAAATAAAATGACCCCAAAACAAAGCGGATTTTTTATGCCCGCTGAATGGCACCCACATGAGCGATGCTGGATGGCTTGGCCTTGCCATGTAGAAACCTGGTCTAAAATTGGTCTACAAAGAGCCCAAATAGCTTATGCACGCGTGGCCCAGGCCATAGCACAATATGAGCCTGTCACTATGCTTGTCAATCCAGGAGATGAGGAATCGGCCAAAGATTTGTGTGGCAATAAGAACATTACACTATTGTCTCTTCCCATCAATGATTCTTGGACTCGAGATACTGGACCTACCTTTTTGTTGGATAAAACACAGCGCCTGGCAGGAGTAGACTGGATTCATAATGCTTGGGGAGGGAACTACCAAGATTGCGCACTCGACAATCAGATTGCTTCCGCAATTATAAAACAAACCCAAGCCTTATCTTTTCGCGCACCATTGGTTATGGAAGGCGGATCTTTTCATGTCGATGGGGAAGGAACTATTCTGACTTCTCGTGAGTGTTTACTTAATGAAAACCGCAACCCACAATTAAGCCAACAAAAGATTGAACGTTATTTGTATGATTTTCTTGGAGGACAGAAAATCATATGGCTCAACAAAGGGTTATTAGGAGATGAAACAGATGGTCATATTGATGAGATAGCCTGTTTTATCGCTCCTGGAAAGGTGTTATGCCTTATTACAGATGATAAAAAAGATCCTAATTATGAAAATTTACATGAGAATTTGGAGATTCTTAAATCCACGACAGATGCAAAAGGACGTAAACTTGAGGTCTATACAGTAGAACAACCCCCAGCCACATATATTAACGGTGAACGACTCACTTTATCCTATATTAATTTTTATTTGGCAAATAAAGGAATAGTAATGCCCGCATTTGGGTATGAAAAACAGGATAAAGCGGCATACCAACTATTCGCTCAACTATTTCCAAATTATGAGATTACTCAAATGGATGTGCTGGATGTATTTGCTGGAGGAGGGGGGATTCATTGTATAACCCAACAGCAACCTAAGACAATGCCTTGAACTCTTTGAGATATTTCTTACATCTTGTTGCTCGATTCACGCAATGACAACAGCCATGAAAAGACTATACTGTATCTCATAGGGATGACACGGAATTGTCTGACAGGATGTCAAACTAAGGGACCAGCACATCGGATGTGCTTCGCTGTAAGGATGCAGCACCGCTTAATATATCTTATTCTCCGTAACAAAGCACTACGCCCTTCACTTAGATTAGGTGAAGGGCTATCACATTACGCCTTTATCGAATAACAGAACAATATTGTCATGCCTTTTATATAGAACTTCATTAATCAGGTACTAGAACCATAAATCATACCAGTTGGACCAGCAGTACTACCTCCACTTGAACCGAACATTGTTGTGCCAGTGACCCCTAAAACTGAAGGCAAGAATAATAAAGCCGCAGCGATAAAAACTAACGCAATTGGAGTTCCTATAGCAACTTGGGTAGGGTTATCTTTATGCTGTTTAAATTTCATAATTGCACCAATAGAAAACGCCAAACCAGCTAAATAAGAACCGGCGGTTATTAGTTTAGTTAGATTTGTAAATGACGATGTAATTTGTGATGCCATACCTCCTACACTCATATCACCTGCAGCCGCACTTTGACTGACTAAAGCCAATACGCCCAAACAAGCAATACTAGCAAACCAATTTTTATAACTTAATTTATTACGCTTCACATTTTTCTCCTTAACGCTCCATTAGTTCAAATATTAAGTAATTCATGATTTTCATTACTTACTTTAATCATAACGTTCAAATATTAAACTACCGTTATATCTTTATTCCATTTGAGCATGCGAAATTCTGTATCGTAATAGCGTGAGTTAATTGTTCTGCCTAACGCCACCTTCCGCAAAAGCGGTAGGTCTATAAAGCCTTGCTAGAAAACTCTCCTTGCAAGAATACCTTTAATGCCTAAAACAAAAAAAATCAGTTCTCCTCTCACCTTAATGGAGAAGATAACTCTTTATTTTACTAACTAATTTCAGACTGAGATAGATTTGCGCTTATGCGTACATTGTGACCTCAAGCTAAGATAATAGCTCTTATGGTACCTGCAAATGCAGAAGGTAAACTCACGTTTTGACCGGGAGTGGGGATATAAGATAGTGCCGGTTCTAAATAAATATTTGTGATTATTTTTGCCTGATAGTAAACTTGGTACATCAATTCGGTAGATCGATTCGTACTTCGTTGATTAAGCCATGCTAAAGAAAAACCAATTCCCATTGAATCAGCCTCTCGATTGGCAACCAGACCAAATGCAGTTAACCCTGCACCAATAGATTTATTCATAGATAGCGCACTGGAATTATTAATACTTAATTGGTAAAAAGCTGAGATCCCGCTAATATCGTATCCAGGATGTCGGTACCATAAGCGTTGTGATCCGAATAAATAAGCACCTGTAGCACCTGTTTCGATAAGATTATGCTGGCGAATAAGGCCTGTTTGATGCCATATGCCGATACCAGAAGTTCCTGGCAAATGTTTTTTTCCTATAACCCAGGCGCCACCCGTTTCAGCAACCTGGAAATAATTTCCATTAAACGTAGGTCCAGACAAACCAGTTTGTTTGCCACTGGCTAAATTGCCATCATAAATGCCATAAGCTAGATACCATTGCTTCACCGGGGTAAAATTCAATGTTATTCCATAAGCAGAATTCGTGTATCCGGGCATAACCCCATCTACTGCGGGATTGATAAAAATAGGAGTATAAATCAAACTGCTTACAGCAGGGATATTAGGTTCACCTGCACTTAGAGGAACAGGTTTGATTACATTATTAAAATCAAGTGTAGTAATTGTTTTTCCAATACGCACAAATAGCTTGTCATCAAAAAGCGCTTGTCGGTACCAAAGCGCATAAAGCTCCGAACGATCGAAAGGAGCAACATCAGGTAATGAGTTATATCCCTGAAAAAGACCAGCTTGGGCATTAGTATTTTGCGCATTTTGCTGTAAAAATTGGGCGCTAAATACCCCCCCTCTCCATCCATTAAATTGTCCCATATCAATAGTTAAATCAACTAAGAGTACGCTATTTGAAGTGACGCGCTCTGGATTAGGTATACCGCCAGAAAATAAATCGTTCGTATCTCCAATCCAGGCTCCCTGGATCATAATTCCATGATTATTTTCAATACCAAGTTTTTTCTCAATATAGCGCTGGACTGTCCCTGTCCCGGTAGGGACATTAATCGCTGCGGGGTTGGAGCTAATACTCGTGGTTTTGGGATATTCTGTAGGAGCTGTTGCTTTAAAACCCGCTTTAATTGTCCCTGCATACACATCATGAATTGTAACAATTAGAATAAAAACAAAGATACGTTTTATCATTTTTCTTGTGCCCAAGACAATAACCACTGCAAAGGCAGTCCATTGTAAAATGCTTTAAAACTCACCATCCAATAATGAGCTCTCATTTATTGATTACTACCCTCATGAATCCCCCTGTGAATAGTAATCGACAAAAATAGTACTATGAGTAGACATAAACTCATCAATCGATAACCGGGCCTTGTCCGCTAGACGTAGGAATAAGGACCGACTACTTAACGCAACAGTGCTCATCTGCCTGAAGGTATCCAGGTAGACGTTCGTTCCCTTAAACTCCTTGTACATACCCCACGTCCAGGCATTTAACATCCAGCTCCAGCCATGAGCACCCTGGGTATGAGTTGATTCTGACTCACTACATAGGCTTTATTGGGAACAATGTCTACCCAGTTTGTAAGCAAGTCAGGCTCATTATTGTCATTTGACCACGCTACCAATCTGAAATACTGAGCATCATTAGGAGATGTTAACTGAATCGTTCCTTTTTGATTCAGTATCATTAACGAACCTGTATCTAATGTTGCGTTATTGAGAATACTCTTATTTGCTTTTTGTATCGCTTTAGCTGAAACTGCCCATTGCACTGCAATTTTGCCTAACTTACCTTTTTCAGGGTAATCCGTTTTATTTTCCAGTACAATGTTGCCACCAAAAACTCCAGAAGTCATGAGATTTAAGCATAAATAAACCAGGATCTTTTTCATTATGTCACCTAATGGTTATTGAATAATTTTGCCTTCTTGAGGCACGCAGGTTGCATTTTCATTGATCTTTGGCATTTCTAGAGGAAACTTACCTTCAGCAGAAAGAGTGGTTTTCTTACCAAGATTTTTAAATGCCTCTTTAGGAATATGTACGGCTACGCTTTTAATCACATTAACCGCCTCAGGAATGTCGAAATTACCTACCATACTTAAAAATTGATAACTTTCTTGTGGTGTGAACCCTTGAGTGCGTACTAAAAATTCAATGGCATTTTTAGAAGCAAGCTGCATGGCTTCAAATAAATCCTCATTCAATCCTATCACAATCCACTCTTTCGAGTTTTCGACAATAGGCCAAGTAAATAAGCTATTGCCATTTCGTTTTGTTTTATCAGATACCCCTTCAGCTCTCAGATCTTTTCGTACTACAAACTGCAAAGTGATCCCTTCATAAGAAGTTTCAAGTGCGGTGACATCAATTTCTCCATTACTTTGCATTGCATGAGAATCACCGGTCCAAACTAAAGCACCTTTTTGAAAAACGGGCAAATATAGAATAGAACCAACCTGTAAATCCGGTTGATCTAAATTACCTCCGAATGGACCTGGAGGAACAGAATTAAATTCACCAGGAACAGGTTGACCCATTTGGGTTTCTAAATTTACAGGCCATTCATTAGGCCAGTCTTTAGGAGGAGCGACTGCAATAATACCCGGAAACGGTTTTAGTTTTAAACATACGCCTTTTGTGAATTCTGTAGTGTTTTTTTCTTTATTGTATTTAAAGTACATAATCCTTGGCTGGGTAAATTCTGATAAAATCCCCTGGGTAGGACTTAAAAAGTTATATCCAAAATCATTCAATTTGATATCTAATACCCGAATTTCAAGTACATCTCCAGGCTCGGCCTCTTCAATGTAAACAGGACCTGTTAAGCTATGCATACCACGTCTTTTTTGGATATCATGTTTTGTATAAAACTGTGCAACATCAGCAGGGGTTGTCTTATTGAAGACCATTTCATGCAGACAACTGTTCTAAGTTTCCAAAGATACAGAATCTCCAGAGTGCACTTTAACTACAGGTTGTTTATCCAGGGTAAATAGACCTAAAGTCACTGTATCTTTTGTTGCTGGAACCCGGTAAGTTTCTGCTGATGCAGTAGAAACAAATACCATTGAGACTAATAAAATAAGGGTTTTTGGGGTTTTTAGCATTTCTAGTCCTTGAGAATGGCTAATGAAGATCATTTAAATTTGGAAGCATTAATATATTTAATATAAATATTAAAAAAAATCAAATAGTTGTGAATTAATCCCCCTGCTGACAATAAAACGGATAAATATAGGTTAAGCTCGGTAAGGATGTTTGCATACCCTGCTAATTTTGAACCCTAAAATCCAAATTTAGCCTTACATGAAAATTCTAGCTGGTAATAAATTCAGCCCATTTGTAATGCTGCCACGCCTTCGAACTTCAGTCCGGGCGGGCAGAGAATGATTTTTTATTTTGGGACTAAACCAATAGAAGTATCGCACTCTTCGGATAAGTTAACGCAGTATTTTCTTTGAGCTATTTTCATATGATGAATAAATTCAGAAGGTAAACATCCTTTTTTTTGCAAGACCTTATCCCCTTCAACCAGTACTTTCTCATAAGCTTCTGTGAGAGAAAGATCATCATACTTATGCGGAATTCCGACGGGATTTCCAACACAATTCTCCAACCATAAACAAATAGTATACTCACTTGGGTCTATGTTATTTCTTTTATAGAAATCTTTAACCAGCATATCCGATTTAAATGGAGGATCTATTTTATTGAAGAAACCGAGGGTATTAGCGCGTTTTTCGGGCAAGTTAGTGCCGGCATTTCGTTCGATTATGGTACTATATTGAATTGAAGGAGTAACGCTCTCTTCCGATAAGTTAACGCAGTATTTTCTTTGAGCTATTTTCATATGATGAATAAATTCAGAAGGTAAGCATCCTTTTTTTTGCAAGACCTTATCCCCTTCAACCAGTACTTTCTCATAAGCTTCTGTGAGAGAAAGATTATCATACACATGGGGAATTCCAACGGGGTTTCCAACACAATTCTCTAACCATAAACAAATAGTATACTCACTTGAGTCTATGTTATTTCTTTTATAGAAATCTTTAATTAGCATATCCGATTTACCAGGAATATATATTTCATGCAACTTCATATTTAACCTCGAAAAATTTTATTGATAGTGATTATATGTTTTGAAATGAATTTCAGAATGACTTTAACAAAGAATGATTATTATATTCTTAACAAAGCAAGAGCTCTTTTTCTAAGCGATTCCTTTCTGGAATTGATTATATTTTCACTATTCTATAATCTGTTCAGGTGATCAAGGTCTGTAAAATCCAGCTCGAAATAGACACGACTGAAAAATGGCAAATTTTAATTTTTTGTTTATGCTGAATCACTCATTCTGGATTTATTGAAGCAAGTTCTTGAGGCTTTAAAGAAATGATTTTGATCTTTTTAAATTAGAGTCTACCCAACAAAATCAATTCCGCCGGATGAGTGTGCATACTGTTTTAATTCAAGAAAGCTCAAACAAGCTAGGGAAAACAACCTTTATATACCATTTGTAACCAGGCAACATTCTGAGCGTTGCCTAATTAACTTTTAAATACGATAAAAATGGATACTGAATACGCCCATTAGACATTTAACTGGCTTTGTATTATTTCCTCTTCGCTAAATTCTCTTACAAAATCCCCTTTAAATTCATTAAATACACCATTGAAATGTCCTTCGAATTTTTGAGGATGGAATAAAGTTCCTGCCATAAAATGACTTTTAGCGACCATTTCTTGTACGTTAGGCCTGGCTTTTTTCGATTGGGGTATTCCTGATTCAATTTCTATACGTTTTTTATTTAATTCAGCAACAATTTCATTGGCTTTGGTGTCCAGCATTAATTGTTGCGCCTCATTTCCTTCGCGATGTTCATTGCAAACATAAACATCTGCCCCAACAGAACTACTTGCTGTATATTTTAAGAACCCGGGCCCTACATATTTTTTTTCTTGTTTTACACCCTCAAGCCGAACTCGACCACGTTGTTCTACATCACGTTTAATCCGGCGCTCAATAACATCAAGATAGTTCTCAGTAGTTATATTTACTGTCACTACAGGCAAATCGGATAATCCATATTTTTTATAAAAATATTGAGCAAATATACCTTCCATGATAATCACATCAGATGGGTGGATTGTCTCTTCTCCATTTCTACTATTTGACTTAAAGTCAAAAAGTGGTTTTGTAATTGATTCTCCTTTATTCAACTCAGCTATATGTTCTTGTAGCAAGTCCAGGTGCAGCATTTCTGGTGTATCAAAATTTGTATTTTTTCTGAAGTATTCGAGATCTACCCCCTCAGGTATCTCATGGTAATAATCATCCATATTTAATATTTGAGCACTCATTCCATTATCTTTTAGCTTAGTGAGAAGATGGTGGGATAAACCTGTTTTTCCTGATCCAGATGCACCACCAATAATTACAAAGAACATATCTAGCCTCGTCTAAAGATGACAAATAAAATAAAGGCTGCAGATTATATATTTTATGACCAGTTGTAGCAAATAAAAGCATGGGATTCTTTATATGATCAAAATTAGCAGATAAAGTTAAACTAGAATTGAAACGTTACACGTTGAGTAACGGAGTTTGCCTTATTTTTAGATTTTGACTTAGGATGGTGAACAGTAATGAACTCTTGAGCGATAGAAATCACACTCAAGAGTTTTTACTTTTGTGGAGAAAAGTATTGGAACCCATTAAAAACTAATCCTCTTACACATTAGAGTATTAGAATTTGCAAGAGCAGCTAGAGTAACCTTTATGGCGCCCCACACTAGCTCAACTACAAAACAATTTTATCATTACTTCTAAAAAGATTTATATCGTGGCATAGGTGTTATCATTTGTCCAGAAATGTTTTTAATGTTTTATTAGAAACTGCAATTTACTATACTCCACTCGAGATATCAGCGCCCCAAAATAAATCATTAATCATTAAATAAACCCTTTTATTTAAACTAATTTTAATTAATTCATTTATTACAAAAATTACTTATAATAATTTTACGTGATCATGAAACACTGATCACGTAACTTGTAATTATACATCGATATTTTCTGCCTCAAGTGCATTGAACTCAATAAACTCTCTTCTAGGCTCAACGTTATCCCCCATGAGTGTAGTAAATATTGCATCGGCAGCAACTGCATCTTCAATATTCACTTGTAGCATACGCCGTACCGTAGGATCCATTGTTGTTTCCCATAGTTGTTCGGGGTTCATCTCTCCAAGACCTTTATATCGCTGAATCGTTTGCCCTCGCTTCGCCTCCTCCATTAACCAATCCAAGGCTTGCTCGAAGCTTTCTACAGCCAATTCTTTGTCTCCTCGTTTGATATATGCCCCTTCTTCTATCAAACTTGCTAACTTAGCACCAAGACTAACTAGCTCTTTGTAGTCTTTAGAATTGAAAAACTCCGCATTTATAGGTATGGGATTTTTTGCTCCATGCTGAGTTACAATGATTCTAGGTAGAAATTGATTCGTATCAGGTAGCATATGGACATCAACATCATACTGTTCCGTTTTACTTCCCACTTGCTGTAAGCTTGAGTGTAACTGTTTACACCAATTTGCCACTTTTTCTTCCTGGTCAAGATCTTCAATATGAAGTATGGGTAAATATGCGATACGCTTCAATATATCTGTAGGATATCTTCGTTTATAACGTTTGATAATTTTTTCTGCACGTCTGAACTGAAGCACCAATTCCTCAAGAGCTTTTGAGGCGATAGAAGGGGCGTCTTTTGTCGGAAAAAATGCAGCGCCATCTAATGCGCTTTGTGTTAAATATTCAAACAAAGCCTCGTCATCTTTAACGTATTGTTCCTGTTTTCCACGTTTAACTTTATATAATGGTGGCTGTGCTATATAAATATAGCCTCGCTCTATTAGTTCTGGTGTCTGTCTGTAGAAAAAGGTAAGTAACAACGTTCTGATATGTGAACCGTCAACATCAGCATCAGTCATAATGATAATTCGATGATATCTTACTTTATCAGGATCATATTCGTCCGGGCCTATACCACAGCCTAAAGCAGTAATGAGTGTCGCTACCTCTTGAGAAGAAAGCATCTTATCAAAACGAGCCTTTT
Source organism: Legionella longbeachae (assembly GCF_004283175.1). Classification (GTDB taxonomy): domain Bacteria; phylum Pseudomonadota; class Gammaproteobacteria; order Legionellales; family Legionellaceae; genus Legionella; species Legionella longbeachae. The sequence goes on along the minus strand of NZ_RXNW01000016.1, from coordinate 80,538 downwards.
CAACGTTAAGTATTTTTCCTTTAAGTGGTAAAATTGCTTGGAATTTTCTATCGCGCCCTTGTTTAGCCGAGCCACCCGCTGAATCCCCCTCAACCAAATAAAGCTCAGATAAGGCAGGATCTTTTTCTTGGCAGTCAGCCAATTTCCCTGGTAATCCCGCAATATCCAGCGCACCTTTACGTCGAGTCATTTCTCGAGCACGCCGAGCCGCTTCTCTGGCTCGAGCTGCATCGATAATTTTGGCAACAATCGCTTTCGCACTCGAAGGGTTTTCTAAAAGAAAATCATTAAATTTTTCTGCAACACTGGACTCAACTACTGACTTTACCTCTGAAGAGACGAGTTTATCTTTTGTTTGTGAAGAAAATTTTGGGTCAGGTACTTTTACAGAAAGTATTGCTGTCAATCCTTCACGTGCATCGTCTCCTGTTGGCGATACCTTAGCTTTTTTAGCATATCCTTCACTTTCAATATAGTTATTTAAAGTTCGGGTCAATGCAGCCCTAAATCCTGCCATATGCGTTCCGCCATCACGCTGAGGTATATTGTTAGTAAAACAATAGAGCGTTTCTTGATATGAATCATTCCACTGCATTGAAAGCTCAACAACAATATTCTCTTTTTCAGCTGTCATGGAGAATACGATGGGCATAATCACATTTTTATTCTTATTGAGATGCTCAACAAAAGCTTTTATACCACCTTCATAGTGAAAAGTATCCTGCCTTTGCGAGCGCTCATCAAATAAATGGATACAAACACCCGAATTTAGATAAGACAGTTCCCTAAGGCGTTTCGCGAGAATATCATAGTGGAACTCTATATTTGAAAAGGTATCAGCGCTTGGCTTAAACCATATTTGTGTTCCTGTTGTTGTTGCATCTCCCGTTTCAGCCATTGGCGCATCGGGAACTCCATTTCTATAACGTTGCTCATGGATTTTACCATGACGCCGCACAGTCAAATGCAACTCTTCGGATAAAGCATTAACTACTGACACACCGACGCCATGTAGTCCACCAGATACTTTATAGGAATTATCATCAAACTTACCTCCTGCATGCAAGACTGTCATAATCACTTCAGCAGCAGAACGTCCTTCTTCCTTATGAATATCAACGGGTATGCCACGTCCATCATCTTTAACAGTAATTGACTCATCAGAATGGATAGTAACAAATATTTCTTTGCAATATCCCGCCAGTGCTTCATCTATAGAGTTATCAACAACTTCAAAAACCATATGATGCAGACCGGTACCATCATCAGTATCGCCTATATACATACCTGGTCGTTTTCTTACTGCATCTAACCCCTTTAGAACTTTAATATTATTCGAATCGTAACTGGCATCAACGCTCATTAAGTGGTCCTCTTAACCCTATTATGGTTTCTCAAATACCTTATCATAGCATAATTTGTATTGTGTTTATATGTGATTTAGGAACTTTGACAATGCTAGCTTATCTGTTTTTTAAAGATTACTGAACGATGCTTATTCCCTCTTCGTAAGGAGTAACTCTTCATACATTTTGTTTCACGTGAAACATTATTTCATCATTCAACACTCAAAATTAAAACTCAAATGGCCCTAATTCATAGGATGAAGTATTCCTGCATTAATTTGATATCTTGAACTGAAATTATTGGAGAAATTTTCAAAAAGTACATTTGAATTGGATGTCGAAGTTATGATGTATTGTCCATTTCGGGTAAACAAATGAGACATTATCCTTCTTTGGTGGGCTTCATCGAGTTCGGCAGCAAGATCATCCATTAAATATAAACAATCTTCTGAAACAAGATTTGCCTGTGCCAGTTTCAACGCAATTAAGATAATCTTTTGTTGTCCTCGTGAAATGAAATGTTTCACTTTATTATTATCTACTTCAATAATAAAGTCGGCTTGATGTGCTCCATGTTGCGTATATAATTTATGACAGTCACTATCGAAGTTCTCAGCTAATACTTCCTCTAACGATTTGCCCAAATTTTTTTTATCCCAGCCCTTATAATATTTTAAGGTACATCCAAGTTCACTAAGCTCACTAAGTACAGAAATAAATTCACGCTCCCATTGGATGAAATATTCCTCTCTTAGTAAATGAAGCTGATTAGCAAGCTGATCTAACTGCTTATCCCAGGGAATATAGTGTGTAAAAGGTGCCCTTTTTTTTAGGAGTGCGTTTCTTTGCTTCAGAACTCGTTTGTATTCTTTCCATAGGTTAAAGTAATTATGTTTCACGTGAAACAAACCCCAATCCAATAAATTTCTTCGTACCGATGGTCCTGCATCAATAATTTGAAAGAGATCCGAATAAAAAACCTGACAAGGTAACGCATAAGCTAATTGGCTGGTAGTAGAACAAAATTGATTATTCAACTTGACTTGAGTTGCACCCGAATAAGACTTTTGGATACTAATTGTTTCTTGATTCCTCCCTCGAGCAAATACAGTCATAGAAGGTTGATTATGAGAGATAATTGGTGCGATCTCTCGAGTTCTAAAAGAATGGCCGCAACTCAAGAGATAAAATGCTTCAAGAACAGAAGTTTTCCCACTTCCATTGGATCCGAAAATAAAATTAAATCGAGGATTTAATTCAAGATGGGCTGATATAATATTCCGTAACTGATGGATTTTTAACTCAGTAAGAATCATATTTTCATTGGCATGATAATATATTGATAATCTTCATCATTTAATGATTCGATTAAAATACTGCTATCCGTATTTGATAAAGACAAACGAATTTGCCCTTCACCAAAATGAGAAAGAACATCTAACAAATAAGTTGCGTTCAATCCAATTTTTAATTCATCCCCCTGGGTTTCAGCAATAAGTGACTCTACAGCCTCTTCTTGTTCATTATTGTTAGCGATTAAGGTAAGCATTCCTGGTTGTAAATGAAGCATAACAGCTTTTGATTTTTCGTGTGCTAAAATAACGATACGCGATAATGAACGCTTAAGAACAGAGCAATCTATTAGAATATGCTTATCTTGATTTCTTGGTATTGCTTTAGTGTAAGGAGGAAAACGTGCTTCAATTAGTTTAGATATAAAGACAAACTGTCGCGTTATTAATTTAAAATGAGATTTTCCTGCTGTTAATAAAATTTCCTCATCATCAATGTAATTAAGAATCCGCAATAACTCTTGAACCCCCTTTTTGGGGAGTAGTAATTTTTTATCACTAATATTAGAGCATTGATAACGACAAATAGCCATCCTGTGCCCATCTGTAGCAACAGCAGAAATAAGGTTAGGTTCAAAATCAAGAAACAAACCATTGAGAAAAACGCGGACATCTTGTTGAGCCATTGCAAAATGAGTAGATTGCAATAATTTCAACAATACCAAACGAGGGAGTGTTAATTCGACTTCGTTACATTCATCCTCACTAAGAGGATACCCCTCTGCAGGCAAGGTTGTAAGTTTAAAAGAGCTACGTCCTTGTTTAAGGGTTAAAAGAGAATTATTAACAAGCACATCAGGGCTTGTTTCATCATCAAGAGAACGAATAATGTCAATAAATTTCTTTGCTGGAACCGTAATACTTCCTGAACTATGTTTGGACACACAAGCGACTTGAGCAGAAATTTCGATCTCTAAATCTGTAGCAGTGATATTTAATAAGCCATCAGACAGTTTAAGAAAAAAATTAGACAATATAGCTAATGATTGCTTTTTGTCCACAGCTCCAGCAACAGCAAGTAGAGGAGGAAGTAAATCCTCTTTTTTAATAGTGAATTCAAACAAAATAGAACTCCTAATTAATTTCGGGAAAAGATTAAAATCGCTGATATAAAGTGTTTATTAAATAATACACGCTGTGTATTAAGAGGATAAAATACGCATTAAATTCTTATAATCTTCAGCAAAATCACTATCATCTTGAATTAACTCCTTAACCTTTCTACATGCATGAATCACAGTTGTATGATCTCTGCCACCGAAATGATCACCTATTTCAGGCAGACTATGGTTGGTCAACTCTTTACTTAAGGCCATAGCCATTTGTCGAGGCCTTGCAATAGAACGGCTACGTCGCTTCGACAATAAATCAGCCACTTTGACCTTGTAATACTCAGCAACAGTTTTTTGAATATTCTCTATTGTAACTAATTTATCTTGTAATGCGAGAAGATCACGCAAAGCTTCATGGACGAATTCAATGGTAATTGGCTTTCCAGTAAAGTGAGCATTAGCGATAACCCTACGCAATGCTCCCTCAAGCTCTCTGACATTGGAACGGATTCGTTTCGCAATAAAAAAAGCCACTTCATAAGGTAAATCTATATTGGATTGCTCTGCTTTACTGATTAAAATAGCGACACGAGTTTCGAGTTCTGGCGGTTCTACAGCTACGGTTAACCCCCAACCAAATCGAGATTTCAAGCGCTCCTCCATGCCTTCAATTTCTTTAGGATAACGATCGCTTGTTAAAATAATCTGTTGCTGCCCCTCTAACAATGCATTAAAAGTATGGAAAAACTCCTCTTGAGAGCGATCCTTACCCGCAAAAAACTGAATATCATCAATAAGTAAAGCATTAAGTGAACGATAAAAACGTTTAAACTCGTTGATTGAATTCGTCTGAATCGCCTTAACCATATCGGCAACAAAACGTTCCGAATGTAAATACAATATCTTAGCATCTGGATTATTTTTTAATATTGAGTTACCAATAGCATGCATCAAATGTGTTTTCCCTAAACCTACCCCACCATAAATAAATAAAGGATTGTATGCATCACCAGGTCGCTCAGCAACTTGCATTGACGCAGCACGAGCCAATTGGTTGGAATTACCTTCAACAAAACTTTCAAAAACAAATTTTTTATTTAAATGACTGCTTTTGTAATCAACAGCCTTTTTAGGAGTCGCTTTAACTTCCGTTGAATTAGCCGATACATTGACTGGCGTTCTAATCGATCCTGTAGAACTCGAATCAGAATCATTATTAGAGGTTTTACTACCTATTTCTATAGAAACAGATTTGATTTGATCACCAGAAAGCTGATTAATTAACTCTTCAATTCGAGAAAAGAAATGTTTTTTAACCCAATCGACGACAAAACGATTGGGAGCAAACAAAATCAAACGTTGCTCATCAGTATGAGCCTGTAAAGGGCGCAACCAAGTATTGAATTGTTGCGCAGAATACTCATCTTGCAATAGACCTAAACATTTTTGCCAAACGGATGCTGACACAACGTAACCCCTCATCAAAGAAGAATGTTAAAAAGAATATTTAAAACTAATAATCACAGTATTAAAATATGCCACTGAAAATACCCGGACAGCAATATAATTAAGCATGTAAATTATTTGCATGAAGCTAGGGCTTGTCGGCAATACATTCTGATTCTCAACATCTCATGGTTTATACGCGAGATCCAAACGGTATGAATCTATATTGAACCAATATTAGGTTCTAGCAAAGTTGGATATGGCGTATAAAGCGTAACCAGTAGTCAATGTAAACCGCTTGTAACAGACCCTAAAGAAAAATTTCTTCAGTTCACTAAGGCGCAGCTGCATTCGAATTATACTCAGGCTTTAATATAAAAGAAAGTTATCCACAAAAAAAGTATGGATTTTTAGAATTAAAATTTTTAATTGAATTTTAAGACTATAGACCAATACATCAAAATTAAACGTTTCTATAGAGTACAACCAGCATAACTCACTAATTTAACTTTAAATAGAGCCGAGCACCTCTATTAATCAATCATGAAAAAATAATAAAGTGTTCCTTTAACACCTAAAAAGTCATTGTTAATAGATGTGAAAAGATCAATGAATAAGTAAGATCATAAATAGAGTATAAGATGATAATAACCTTGTGTGTAAATCAAATTGAAAAAATACATACAGAAAGATCACAGCAGTAAAAAGAGGTTTTAAACAGAGTTTGCATTAACATAACCTATTATTTTTAAACTATTTTTAAAAGTTATCAACAGAAGTCTTTGTCACTAATAACAATAAAAAATTTAAAATATAAAAAATGATTATGTTATTAGCTGGCGAACAAAATACGCGTACAAGAAAATAAATACACAAAAAATAATCAAATGCTAAATTGACAGTAGAAAAAAAGTTCTCTATCATTGCGAGCCTTAGAATTTTATTAACAGGTTCATCATGAAACGCACCTTTCAACCCAGTAATTTAAAGCGCAAACGCGATCATGGTTTTCGTCAGCGTATGGCTACTCGAGCAGGTAGATTAGTAATCAAACGTCGTCGAGCTAAAGGTCGTAAACGTTTGACTGCTTAAGTGTTTGCATTTAAAAAGACACAGCGATTAATAACAAAAAATGATTATAGTCATGTGTTTGAACAAGCGAGTAAAATTGTAACCTCTGAATTTATTATTCTTTATAGAAAAAATAATTTAGGTTATGCAAGACTAGGGCTTGCGCTATCAAAAAAAATGATAGCAAAAGCCCATGATCGAAATCGCATCAAACGGCTGTTAAGAGAAAGTTTTCGATACGAAGAATTACCCTCAGTCGATATAATTTTTTTAGCAAGACAAGGCGTTGCAAAACAGACAAATGCAAATATAAACGCTAGATTGGGCAAAACATGGAAAAAATTAACCTCGGTTTACGAAAAATAGTTTGTTTTCCCATTAAAATATATCAATTTTTGATTAGTCCTTTGCTGAAACCTAGCTGCCGTTATTACCCGAGTTGTTCGCAATATGCAGAAAGTGCTATCATGCAATGCGGCATAACCAAAGGTGTATGGATGGCTCTTAAACGATTATTGCGTTGCCATCCCTGGTCTAAGGGTGGTTATGATCCTGTACTTCCTAACAATGAGAATTTTTGATGGATATACGACGAGTTATTTTATACATGGCGCTCGCGCTAATAAGCTTATCACTTTGGAATGCCTGGCAAATAGACTATCCTACTAAGCCTGCGCCAACAGATAGTGCCATCACTAATCAACAAAACAGTGAGCCACTATTGCCACAAATGGCTCCATCTACTGCTGTCGCAACATCAATAACACCGGCTAATGACGTAAAAACAAGTAACGCACCAATAATCCATGTTAAAACCGACGTTTTAGATATAGGTATTGACTTACAACAAGGGGATATTGTTTCAAGTCAATTGCTTGCTTACCCGCAAAGTATTGAAGAAAAAAATAAGCCGTTCCTTCTTTTACAAAATCAACCCAATGAACGATATATTGCAAGTAGCAATCTTTTTGTAGCTTCAGGACAAAATATTCAAGCTCTAAATTTTAATTTTACATCACCACAACAACAATACGAATTAGACCCAAATCAGAAGCAACTTGTTGTCACTCTTAATGGAAAAAATGGAGATGGACTTGATGTAAAAAAGGAATTTACCTTTACCAAAGGTAGTTATGTTATTGATGTAGAGTACAAAATTGTTAATCAGGGGAATGGCGAGTGGACTGGGTATATGAATACCCAATTGATACGCAGTTCTCCAAAAGAAGATAAATCAAGTGTATTTCATGTAGGCTCCTATACTGGTGCTTCTTATTCTGAGCCAGGGAAGCATCGTTATCAGAAAGTAAGCTTTAGTGATATGAATAAAACTAATCTGGACGTAGACAGCAAAGGCGGCTGGGTTGCTATGCAACAGCACTATTTTTTAAGTGCCTGGATTCCTGATGTTAATTCAACCAATAAATTCTATACTCGAGCTGTAAATAATGATTACACTATAGGAGCGGTAAGTCAGCCAATTACACTTCAACCAAGCCAAGAAAAGACTTTAGGTTCTAAGCTTTATGTAGGGCCAGAGATCACCAGCACCCTAAAAGGCATTGCTCCTTCACTTGATCTCACAGTTGATTACGGAATTTTATGGTTCTTGTCTTCATTACTTTTCTCTTTGATGAAAATTATTAATAATGTAGTGGGGAACTGGGGTTGGTCTATTGTCCTAGTAACTGTTTTGATTAAACTGGCGTTTTATCGTTTATCTGCAGCGAGTTATAAATCAATGGCAGGGATGCGTAAATTACAACCCAAATTGCAGGCATTACGCGAGCGTTATGGGGATGATAAAGCAAAAATTAGTCAAGCCACGATGGAGTTATATAAGCAAGAAAAAGTTAATCCATTGGGTGGTTGTTTACCTATTTTAATCCAAATTCCTGTTTTTATCGCTCTATATTGGGTTTTATTAGAAAGTGTTGAGTTAAGACAGGCACCATTTATTCTCTGGATTAAAGATTTATCGGATGCTGATCCTTACCACGTGCTGCCATTGATTATGGGAGCAACTATGTTGATTCAACAAAAACTAAATCCTGCGCCACCTGATCCGATGCAGGCGAAAGTAATGATGTTTTTACCTGTACTATTCACTGGTCTGTTTTGGAGTTTCCCTGCTGGTTTAGTACTATACTGGATTGTAAATAATACCTTATCGATATTACAGCAATGGTATATTACACGTAAATTTTCCGACGAAAAACCTGCTAAAAAACTTGCTGTAGTTAAATAAATGTTCACAGAAACAATTGTAGCTGTAGCTACCCCACCTGGAAGGGGTGGGGTAGGTATTCTTAGATTATCAGGACCCCAAGCATATTCTATTGCAATTTCCTTAAATGGTAATAAGACCTTGCAGCCTCGATTAGCTACTTTTTGCTCCTTTTATTCATGTTCCCACTCTAATGAAGAAGAGATTTCGGTGGTTGATCAAGGAATAATGATTTATTTTAAACAACCTCATTCATTCACCGGCGAAGATGTAGTTGAAATTCAGGCACATGGTTCGCCTGTTGTTCTTGATATGTTAACCAAGGAATGCGTCCATTTAGGGGCTCGTTTAGCACGACCCGGAGAATTTTCTGAACGTGCCTTTTTAAATGATAAAATCGACTTGACCCAAGCAGAAGCCATAGCTGATTTAATTCAAGCCAGCTCGCAAACCGCTGCAAGAATGGCATTCAAATCATTGCAGGGCGAGTTTTCCTCTAAAATAGCCCAGTTAAATGAACAGATTATACATCTAAGATTGTATGTTGAAGCTGCAATTGATTTTCCAGAAGAAGAAATTGATTTTCTTAACGACGGTAAGGTTGCTCAATTGCTGCAAAATTTATTAGATAAACTCGATGCCATACGTTCCCAAGCGAATCAAGGTGTGATATTACGCGAGGGTCTTTCTGTAGTTATCGCGGGAAGACCGAATGCCGGAAAATCAACCTTAATTAACTGCTTAGCCGGGCGGGATGTAGCCATCGTCACTGAAATAGCAGGAACTACTCGTGATGTAATGCGAGAACATATCTTATTGGATGATATTCCTTTACACATCATAGATACAGCCGGATTACGGGATTCTGATGATATTGTGGAAAAAGAAGGAATCAAACGAGCTTGGGAAGAATTAAAAAAGGCGGATTGTGTTTTATTGGTTGTTGATATTAATGATTTAGAACTTCATCACGATTTATCACAAGAGATTCGAACCTCCTTACCAGCAGAAGTTCCTATTATTACTTTATTTAATAAAATTGACACATTAGGGCGATCGGCTCAGGTGGAAAATCATTCAGTATACCTCTGTGCAAAATCTGGGGAAGGAGTTGACGCCCTGAAACAATTGATAAAACAAGTTGTAGGTTATCAGCCTAATGAAGGACAATTTCTTGCAAGAAGACGCCATCTTCGCGCACTAGATGAAGCAAAAGATATACTTCTTGTGGGGCAACAACAATTAGCAGAACATCGAGCTGGAGAATTACTCGCGGAAGATTTGCGTCTTGCTCATCAAACGTTATGTGAAATCACAGGCGAATTCAGTTCTGATGATTTATTAGGGCGTATTTTTTCAAGTTTTTGTATTGGCAAATAAACCATCATCCTCTTACTAATCCGAAATAATTTACTCAAATACGTAATCAACGCGTGTTTCTTGTACTGCTTATTTTTATATCTTCTTGTATTTCTTTATTTTGCGTTTTGTCATCGAATGAATTTCTTTGCACAACCAGTTTTTCTTTGAGATCAGCACAGGTCTTTTTACAATGCATTGTAACCGTTGCTTTTCTTTTTATTTCGTCCCAATTTGTTGCCTGAGTTTCCAGTTGGGTTGCATATTCCTGCAGTTTGATTTTGATTTTGCCTAGTCTTTTGCCATTTTCCACGAGCTCATTCTTTGGCATGATTTAATTCCCTATAAAATCGTCCTTAGTGTAAATTATATATTATTAAGATTTTTTTTGTTCAAGTGATTCTCCCTAAAAGTTAAACTACGGATTTAACTTATTACTTTTATCCATTATTACTTCTTGCTTTTGTACTGGCATTTGCTCGTGAAAATGTTTCTTATAATCAGAATTCTTTTGAATAACCTCTTCGGATGGGTCGATATTTGATTCCAGTTTTTTCTTAAAGGTTTCTTCTTTCTCTAAGACTTTCAGATGATCCAATTTTTTAGTTTCGCTATTAACTTTCGTATAGAGTCCCGTTAGATTCGCAACCTTTTTTATTTTTTCGGAATACTCTTTATTTTTAGTTGTATCAGTAAACTGAATTTCTTTAAATATTGCCTTACATTGCTTTTGAAATTCTTCAGGAGAAAGATTTTGCTCACACATTGCTATAACTTTTATTTTTATTTCGTCTTCGTTTTTAATATCTGTCTTATTTGCTTTGATAAGTTCTGTTGTCTTTTGAATAATAATATCAAATATCCTATCTCCCTTACCATGTAGATCTAAATCAGGACTCTTAACTTCATCCATAATAATTTCTTGGCCTCCCCCTAATGGCCTATCTTCTAGAGAAATAGGTTTTTCTTCAGAATGAGACCACGTAGGTTTTATAATTTGTTCAGGTCTCTCCCCATCAACCTTCAAATCTAAAGATGGAGCATTTTGTAACATTTCAACATTATAAATTACGGGTATATTAGGTGAAGGGTTAGCCAATTGTTCCGAAGAAACAGAGTATTCCAATTTCCACTTACACAGCATTTTTTTAATAACATTGCTACCTTCTTTTGGTATCCCTAAAAACCATACTTCAAATTCATCCTTAACATCAACAGACTTGATTTGCTTTTTACTTTGAGTCTCTTTTTCAATCTTAAATTGTGGGCAATCTGATAAAATTAAAAGGGGGTTATTACTTTTACCTGCCGCAGCCTCATCATAGTAAGGGTTACTTGCATCAATCCCTCCATCGCGAATTCGCTGACTGGAATTAAAGTCACATTTAATTCCAGTGTCATAGATAACCTCTCGTTTACTCCCTACAATATTTTGAACTAAACCGTAGGATTGATACTGGCTAGGATTATCCACAATAAATTCAAATTTGATATCTGGAGGTTGAAAAGTAATGTTGGAAGTACTCTTTGATATCTGCAGTAAAAGATCGCTTTGATCTTTTTCCACATCATTAACATAAATGCCGTATTTAAAATCCTCTGATGTGGGGGACACATTTTCAATTTTAGAGTCAGTCATTGGCAATCCATAAATAGTTGTGTTGTCTCCTAAATATAGATCACATTATCAGTCATTGATGTATTTGTTTTTTGAAAACATTGTAATAAAAACATACACAAATATCTTGTCAAAAGCAAAATCAAATGATAACGTACGGTACTTACTGTATATTTTTTGAGAGGTTTGGGATGGTTTATTCAAAGCAAAATATGGCCTTTAAAAGCGACAAAAACCAGTTTTTTCTAGAACTTCCTAAAAAAGATACGGTAACCAATAAAATTGAAAACATAGAAACCAGGGCGAGCCATATTGCTTATCCCTTTTTGTTACAAAACCAAAAGACGCTTGAGGCTGAGTTTGCGCATACGTTTGCGGTATTGCAGAAACAAAAAGATAACAATAATGAAGCCTTTTGGTTGTATTGTTATTATTGCGCCACTTTGTTAGAAAATTTTTATAAAGCCTATTCACAACAAAGCAAAGAAGAAGAATATAAAGATTTAAAGAAAAAAATTAAAAATCATTTATTAAATAAAAATGAGGATGCCGTTTCCGAAGAAGCGTTTATTGAATCTTTAAAACAAAGTTATCTGAAAAGTTTCCGTAATTTGATGTCTTCCCCTTTTCATATCTCACAAATTCGTGATTATGTTGCTTACTCTAATTTGTGTCGCGTGTACTGGGTTTTTTGTCGACTCACTTTAACAACAGGCCTTGCATTAGCAAAAGACTTACAATTTATTGATAAATTGGATGCTATTTTGGGTACCCATACAGATGTCGATAAAATAATCTCAGTGATACAAGCTCCAAATGGCATACTTAATTATTTTAGTGTCGGCTTTTTCCTAATGCGCTTTATGATCGATGCAGGCTTATTGATAAGGCATACCTTCTTCCCAACTGACGCAGAAAAAAAGGACAACACAACAGCCTTAGAACGTTTTAAATATGAACTCAATAAGCGTCATTGCAATTTTGCTAATGACCTGGTGTGGGCTACTGTTAATTTCTTGACGAACTTTAACCATATTACCCATATTCCAGGTCCTGTTGCAGGAGCAATTACTGCTGTCTTTTTAGGATTTGACGTCTGTATGACTTTATATAAATGTCAGCTGGCAAAACAAGATTATCTCGTTAAGAAAGCGCAGTATGAGCAGGAAATCGAAGAGTACAATAAACGCTTGATGCAACTTAAAGACGCTACTGAAATTAAAAATGCAGCGGCGCATATAGCTATGTTACAAGCTCAATTAAAAGAATTGGAAATTGATTGGCGTACTAAACAAGGAACTTTTTATTTTGTAGCTTCAGCAGCAGCTTTATTGATGCTTGGATTCACGGCTTCATTGCTATTTACCCCTCCTGGTATGATTGTTGCGAGTTTTTTTGTGTGTACCCTGGCTACAGCAATGTATCTTTCTGCTGGTGCTTATTCAACATTCCAAGAGAAAAGTTTGCGATTAGAGCAAGCACAACTTTCAGGAAAAGATCTTGATATGGCATTTCAAGAGTATCAAGCGGCACGTAATGATTTTATATTTACGATGGTGAAAAATACGGTAATGCCGGCACTCTTGATAACTACGTTTGCTATATGCTGGCCTGCAGCAATAGCATTAACAGCAATGTACTTAGGCTATGAAATTTATCATGCTTATGATCAACATAAGAGCAAAAAAGAAGCAACGCAGCTTGCTTTAACTGCTCCTTCTGAGGAGAAAATAACAGAGGGTAGTTGTTGCTATTCCTAGAGTACCGAATGATTTAAAGTAAACCCCGTCGCTAAGGCTTGGTATGAGAATTAGCGACAGTCCTTTTTGCGTTTCCTTAGCCCGAATAATCCAAGTGCAGAATAGCTCAAATCATCTTTTAAATTCAATTTTGTGACGCTCCCTTAAGGATGGCGCGCAATTCGTATAAAGTGGGAACCTGCTCTAATATTTTTTATTATTTATTGATGATAAAATACTCAATTGCCATTGATTTGTACTATATGTTAATGAACTTATGTTGATTTTAGAAATTTAGTTATGGATTAACCACAAATAGAAAACCGGGAAATGAGGTTAAATAATGAATAAAAAAAAACGCTCATATGAATACAGCGTCATTGAATTATTTGAATCTCAAGTCAAAACAACTTCAGATTACATTGCTTTAAGTGATAAAAAATCACAATATACTTATAAAGAGTTAAATGAAAAAGTAAACCAGTTTTCTCACTGTTTAAGAAAAAATGGCATAATTAAAGGGGATTGCGTTGCAATTCTTCTGGATCCAAGCACCGATTTTATATTATGTATCTTAGCGATCGCCAAACTTGGTGCTGTATATGTTCCTATGGATACATTAGCTCCAGTAACTCGATTAAATCATATGCTAAAGGATACAAATCCAAGGCTTGTTATAACCAGCGATGAATTAAAACAAAAGGTGCAGGAAATTAGTGTATCTCAGTATCTTGTGAGACAACTTCACCTTGAATCAATCAGTTACCCCAAAGAAAATATCAAGGAAAAGATCCATCCTGAAGACCCTCTTTATATGATTTATACGTCGGGCTCAACAGGAAAACCTAAAGGAGTAATTATCCCTCACCAGGCGGTGGTCAATTTGTCAGTTGTTGAAAACTATGCCTCAGTGCAGCCTGGTCAGATTTTAGCTCAATGTAACAATTTGGCCTTTGATGCCAGCACTTTTGAAATATGGAGCTCGTTATTAAATGGAGGAAAACTTTATGTTATTTCAAAAGAGGTCCGTACCAATCCTCTGGAGTTGAAAAAAACGCTTGAAGAGAATGCAGTGGAGTATTTACTCTTACCTACCGCTTTGTTTCATCAATTAATCAAATCGGCACCTAAAACCCTGAACCAACCTAAAACCATCCTTTTTGGTGGAGAGCAAATAAATCCAGTTCTTTTAAGGCAATTTATAGTACATCGCAATAAGATAAATAAACCAGTGACTTTGATTAATGGCTATGGGCCATCAGAAGCCACTACATTTGCATGTCGCCATATTGTTAATGAAAAACTACTTGCTAGCGATGAGCATCTGTCTGCGATAGGGGTTCCTTTTAAAAATACTCAAATTTATGTCCTTGATGAGCAGATGAATGAGGTAGAGGAAGGTGAATTGTACCTAAGTGGAATTCATTTGGCTCTGGGGTATCATCGTAGCGAAGAGATAACTTTTGAAAAATTTATTAAAAATCCATTTTGCCAAACTCCACCCTTTAAAAGGATATACAAAACTGGCGATTTGGTAAGGAAATTGCCTACGGGTGAACTACTATATACCGGCAGAGTAGATGATCAAGTGAAAGTAGGGGGGTATCGCATACATCTTAGCGAGGTAGAGCGGAAACTCATGAAACATAATGAAGTGAGTCTAGCTGCTGTGGTTGTAGAAATAGGTGGTGGTTTGCATAAAATGCTTACTGCTTATATTGTGTTCTCCTCACCGCATACGAAAATTCATGCAGACGAGTTGCGGGAATTCTTAAGCCAAGAATTGCCAAGTTACATGTTACCTGCCAAATACGTCATGGTAGATGAGTTGCCTTTAACACCCATAGGTAAAATTGATAAGACTAAGTTAGATCAAATACCTCATACGGATTTATCTTTTTATATCGATAAATCATTAACCAACAAAACAGAAGAAACATTAAAAGAGATTTGGAATTACCTGTTAAATCGTTCTCATATTGAGGTAAATAAAAATTTATTCGATTTGGGGGCTACCTCACTGCTGATTACTGAAGCATGTACACTCATTAATAATGCATTGCATACAGAGTTGCAAGTCGTTGATCTTTTAGAGCACCCAACAATTCATAAATTAACAAAGTTTATCGAAGGGGATATTGATGTTCCTATGGTGCGAGAAATACACTCCACTGCCTCTTGGGATATTGCTATTGTTGGAATGAGTTGTCGATTTCCAGGGGCAAAAAATATCGATCAGTTTTGGAATAACCTATGCCAGGGAAAAGATTGTTTAACTCGATTTGATTTTGAAGAGTTTGGTAGTTCATTGCAAAAAACTTCTAATTTTGTACCTGTGAAAGGAGTACTTGCAGATATAGATAAATTTGATGCTTCATTTTTCAATTTTAGTCCTGTAGATGCGAACATTACCGATCCTCAACAAAGGATTTTTCTAGAGTGTGCATGGGAGGCATTAGAGCATGCTGCTGTAGCCCCTAAAAAACAGGAAGAAAGAACGATTAGTGTTTTTGCTGGAATGACGGACAGCACTTATTTACATGAAAACCTATTAATGAATAATCGATTTTGTCGTGAATATGATCTCTTTCACCAACGTATAGCTACCAGCCTCAGTATGTTAAGCACCCAAACTTCATACCGTCTTAATTTAAAAGGGAGAAGTGTGAATGTGAACACAGCCTGTTCTACAGGATTAATCGCTGTGGATCATGCATGTCAGGATTTGATTCTAGGGCATAGTGATATTGCTTTAGCGGGAGCGAGTTGCATTACGGTACCTCAAATCGATGGATACATCTATCAGCCAGGAAGTATTGTTTCACCTGATGGCTATTGTCGACCTTTTTCTGCTGAAGCAAATGGTACTGTATTTTCAAATGGAGTAGGAGTAGTAGTCCTTAAACGTCTGGAAGATGCCATAAACGATTGCAATACTATATATGCGGTAATTAAATCACGAGGTGTAAATAATGATGGTGTCGATAAATTAGGTTTCACCGCCCCAAGCATGAGTGGCCAGGTGTCCTGTATTAAAGATGCTTTATGCCAGGCAAAACTAACCCCAGACCAAATCAGTTTTGTTGAGGCGCATGGAACTGCGACCGCACTAGGGGATGTTATTGAGCTTCATGCATTGTCTGCAGTATATCGGGAACAAACCGAACGTAGCCATTATTGTGCCTTAGGCTCAGTGAAAGCCAATATAGGGCATACCGATGTGGCGGCAGGATTGGCAGGATTAATCAAAACCGCATTGAGTTTGTACCATAAAAAAATTACACCCATGATTCATTTTGATAAACCTAATCCCAACTTGGGTCTTGAAGAGAGTCCTTTTTATGTTAATGACCAATTGCTGGATTGGGATAGTGATGATGGAGCGCGTTATGCAGGCATAAGCTCTTTTGGCGTTGGGGGAACCAATGTTCATATGATTTTAAGTGACTATGATGTGCATCGACAATCTACAGTACGTTTTTCGCAAACCGAGGAATTAATATTTGTATCTGGAAAAACACAACGTGCTCTTGAAGAACAAACTCAAAAGCTGGATCAGTATTTAAGTGCGGATGGATGCAATGATAACATGCTTCGAGACATAGCCTACACTCTGCACAAGGGGAGAGATGATTTCAATTGGCGTCGTTTTAGTGTGGGTAAGAGCATTATCGAAATACAAAAGGGTCTGCGTGAAAATGACTCTGTATATCGTGATGATGAAGTGCAATACAGTATAGTATTTATGTTTAGTGGCCAAGGCACGCAGTATCCGCGGATGGCTATGGAGTTATTTGATACTACTCCCCGTTTCAGGGAGTATGTATCGCAGGGTATTAAAACAGCAAATCATTATTTAAATTGTGATTTGCTCGATCTTATAAAAAATTCAGATACGGATACATTAGCGCCAACACAATTTACTCAACCGGCATTATTTATTATTGAATACGCATTGGCACGATTACTTATGGAGTGCGGCGTACAACCAGACGTGCTTATAGGTCATAGTATTGGTGAATATGTGGCAGCCTGTCTTGCTGGTGTTTTTTCCTTTGAAGACGGTATTGCACTGGTATGTGAACGAGGCCTTTTGATGGCTAAAGTACCTGAAGGACAGATGCTGTTGATAGAATGTTCTGGTGAAGAGTGTCAACAATATCAATTAGTTTCAGGTGCGAGCCTGGCACTACATAATGCGACAAACCAATATGTACTTGCAGGAAATCCTGACAGCATTGGGGTCTTAGAAAAACACCTGATAAAACACAAAAAGCAGTATCACAAATTAAAAGTAAGCCATGCCTTTCACAGTGGTATGATGGAGTGTTTGGAAAAACCATTTAAAGAGCTTTTTTCAAATATAAGGCTCTCACCGCCAACGATACCTATAGTATCAAATGTCACAGGGGAGCGGCTTTCTGCTGAAGACGCGATGAGCCCTGAGTATTGGTACCGCCATTTACGCCATACAGTCCAGTTTGCTCAAGGGGTTCATCTTCTGTTAAACGATGAGCATCCGCTTTTTGTTGAGGTGGGGTTAGGCCAGTCTCTATGTGGATTTGTCACCACTATGTCATCGAAGCAAGTTTTTGTAACGTCCACACTTCCAGGTCATTATAAGCCTGTATCTGATCTGACTCAATTTCTTACTACACTTGGACGATTGTGGACAAAAGGGGTTTCCGTACTTCTAGACCCTGTATATGGATCTTCGGTTCGAAAACGTATCGCCTTACCTACTTACGCATTTCAAAGGCAACGCTATTGGATAGATCCCGATCGAAATTCTCCAAAGCTTAAGAAACAGACAGTACTTTATAGCCCTGTTTGGACACGTGGGGCTTTGAGTGAAGTCAATCATACAAAGATAAGCGACTATCAATGGGTAGTTTTTAAAGACTCAATGGATATAGGCCAACAGATTATTAATGTTTTGAGTTTCTATAATGTACGACCTATTATTATTGAATCTGGTGATGAGTTTATCATTCATTCCCAATCCCACTTTACCATTAATCCTGTGGTGAAAGAGCATTATATTGACTGTTTTAAGTGTTTGAGGGAAACGTTAAATCATCCAAAACTTATTCATTGTTGGTCACTTGATGAAAATCAAGGGTTGGATGATGATGCTACTATTGAGGCCAGTTTTGATAAGGGATTTTACAGTCTTATGTATGTTATCCAATCATTTGTTGAAGTCATTGGAACCAAAAATGAATTGGGCTTTTGTATCATCACGCGTGGAACACAACATATCTTGGGAACGGAACGTTTATCTCCTGCTAATGCAACTTTATCGAGTTTTTGTCGTGTTGTACCCTTAGAACATCCTTTAATTCGTTGTCTCATGGCTGATATTGATCGTGATGTAAAAGGAGTTGAATTAACAGCTATATTTGCGGATATTCTCGCCACGCTCGTTGATAAATCCAGGGATATCCTTGTCGCATACCGCAATAATTATCGTTGGCTTCCTGCCTATGTAGCCATTGAAAATAATTCTTTAAAGACGCGGCTTTCTGATAATGGTATTTACCTTATCACCGGGGGCCTTGGCGGAGTAGGCTTGGCATTAAGTGAGGCGATAGCAAGCCAGGTATGTCAACCGGTTCTTATTCTAAGTTCCAGAAAGCCATATCCACCACAAGAACAATGGACACGGATTTTAGCAGACAAAAACCATGAAGATCATGACACAGTAAGCCGGTTAAAATACATCCAAAGTTTAGGTGCTTCAATCAATCTGTATCCTTGTGATGTAACTAATGATCAAGATGTATCTCAATTATTGCATTGGATTTTTCTAAAATATGGAAAACTGAACGGACTTATTCATGCGGCAGGTAGAGCAGGCAACGGAGTTTTACAATTAAAGACTCATGAAAAAGCATATCAGGTGCTCTCCACTAAAATTTATGGGGCTTATTATCTTGCAAAAGCAACGCAAAAATTACCAATACTTGATTTTGTCGTATTGATGTCTTCCATTGCAGCTGTAGTGGGAGCGAAAGGTCAAATAGACTATAGCGCAGCAAATGCAAGTTTGGATGCTATGGCGCAATCGAATTTATTCCATTCAAAATTTACCTTAAGCCTCAATTGGAATACCTGGCGTGACGTGGGTATGAGTGTGCATTCATCAAAAACGGATGATTTAAATTTACTTAACCTAGGCAATGACATTAGTTCAAAGGAAGGCCAATCTTTATTTTTAAACGCATTGTCTACCTCATACAGACAACTTGTCATTTCTAATTATGAACTTGATCGATATCAAGCGCTTTTGGCAAATACGGTGAATGAAAAAGAGGAGACAAAAAACAAAGTATCACGGAAGCATTTGAACATTAAAAATACTTATTCAGAGCCTCAAGACGAACTGGAAAAACAGCTTGCGAAACTCTGGCAGGAGTGTTTACACATAGACTCAATAGGCAGGGAAGATAATTTTTTTGCTTTAGGTGGTCATTCATTAAAGGCTATGACACTGATTGAGCAAATGAATACGCTATTCAATTGCTCTTTATCGATACAGCATATGTATAAAGCGCCTACTATTGCTTTATTGCGTCAACTTATCAGCGAAAACCATAAACAATCCATAGATATCATTGTGCCTTTAAATGAAATTGATGAGCTTAAACCCAAACTATTCTTTTGCCATCCGGTGAGCGGTTTGGTTTATTGTTTTAATGAAATAGCATCCCTATGGAAATCTGCATCGATTTACGGCATACAAGATCCGAGCATTTCAGTTGGGAAAATGTTGTATGACAGTATTGATTCTATGGCAAAGCAATATGTAGATGCGATTTTACATATTCAACCTAAAGGGCCTTATTATCTGGTTGGTTACTCCTTTGGTGGGACAATGGTCTATGAGATTGCTCATCTTTTACGACAACAACACCATAAGATAGGTTTATTAGCTTTAATTGAAAGCTGGTCTGTATTTTCACCACGCCAGCGCGAGGACAGTTATTCCATAGGACATTTTTTCGCTATGTACGATAAAAGAAACAAAGAGCTTGCTTATTTGGCTGCAGAGCGGATGAAATTGTTGTTAGAGCATGAACCAACATTGACAAGTCAGGATATGATACTGTTTAAAGCCAAGAAATTGAATGAAGGGTATCAAGAAATTGATGATCCTTTTAATGGATGGGCTAAATTTAATAAAGGAAACATTGTTTGTCAGGTTATTGATGCAAACCATGACACGATTATGAATGAAGAAAACAGCAAAATGATTGCTGAGTTTTTGCAAAAAAGCGGTTTTTATCAATGAAAGGATGCAAATTTTTAATCATGAAAAATAACTAATTTATGAAAATAACCCAAGAAGAACTGCCTGTGATGGCTAAAGCTTATGATATTGCCTCGTGTTCTTTAATCGTCATCGATCGGTTAATGAATGTGGTCTTGGTTAATCGTTGTGCTAAAAAAATATTGAATATTAGCGCATCTTCCTGGATAGGAAAGCCCCTTTTATCAGTTTGGGAGAAAGCAGGGCTTCCACCTGTTTTAGATAAAAATATGAATCTTGTTTGCCCCAAGATCATGATTATTAATAAATATTATCGAGTATGGAGTAAAGTAAGGGTCGTCATAGACAATAAAATACATTGGTTTTTACTCGATAAGGATATTTCAGAAGTCGATGATACCTACATGACTTTAGAACATGAGATAGAAAAAATTACTGGGCATGTTTTTGAAAAGCACCTTCCAGTGAATCAGTATGTGGATGAAATTCGCCATTTTCTATCGAGCATGATTAATCGAATCCCCTGTTATGTCTATTGGAAAAATAAAGATCTGGAATATGTTGGTTGTAATGAAATGGCAGCCGAGTTTTTTAGCCTAAAATCTTCCGATGACATCATTGGAAAGACCGATTTCGATTTGTTTTCAGATAAAGTGATTGCTGAAAGTTATCGTGAAGTCGATAGGGAAATATTGCAACATGGAAAGCCTGTTTTGAAATTGCCGCAAATTTTAGTGCGGCATAATGGCGAAACGTTCCATACTCTGGTAAGTAAAGTGCCTATTACCAGCGAGAATGGTTCGATTGTGGGCGTATTGGGCATCACGATTGATGTGACCAAAGAAAAACAGGCAGAAATTGCTAAAACAGAATTTATTGCCAATATGAGCCACGATATTCGTACGCCACTAACCGGGGTAATCGGACTTTCGGAAATATTGGAGAAAAATTTAACCAATCCCTTGCACAAGGAAGAAGCGCATTTATTGTATGAAAGTGGCAATCAACTTTTAACCATGATTAATGAGATATTAGAGGATGTGCGCGCAGGCAGTGCCAATGATATGGACATCCACGAGGAAGCATTTGAATTACGTCAATGTATTGATGATTTAATAAAACTTGAAGCCCCAACAATTGCAACAAAAAATTTAACCTTCACATGCACGGTTGATTCCCATGTTCCTCAATTTATTGTCAGTGATAGGAAAAAAATCCATCATATTTTATTAAATCTTTTGGGAAACGCAATAAAATTTACTCAAGCTGGAGGTATTACCCTTACGGTCAAGCCATTATCTTTTACTGCTTTTCATACCCTGTTGCATTTTAGTGTTTCAGATACGGGAATAGGAATTCCTGAAATGCAAAAGGATAAAGTATTTGAACAATTTTTTCGTGTTAATCCTTCTTACGAGGGAAACCAAACGGGATATGGCCTAGGTCTTCATATTGTCCAATCTTATGTTACATTATTAGGTGGCCATCTTACCCTGGAAAGTAAGGAAGGAGAGGGGACTACTCTCTCTTTTGATTTAAATTGCCGTATTGGATGTAAAGAAAATTTAATTTCAAACGACAAATGCAAAGAGCCATTTGAGAATCAAAATAGCGAATCGCAACGCTCTGTATTAGTAACTCCATCTCAGCATAGAGAAGATCCTCTTCAGGTGTTATTGGTTGAAGACAACCCTGTTGCTTTAAAAGTTTTAGAATCATTTGTTGCTAATGAAGGATATCGATTCACATCCGCCATGGATGCTAATAAGGCTTTGGAATACGTCAAAGCATCGCGCTTTGATCTTATTATTACGGATATTGGTCTTGCGGACATATCAGGAATCGAATTAGTGAAACAGATTAGGCATTGGGAAAAAATAAATAATTTTTTTTCGGTTCCCATTGTGGGATTAACAGGTCATGCCCTGGAAACTGCACGAGTTGAATGTATTCATGCAGGAATGAATGAGGTATTTAGAAAACCGATCAACATGCAGATGCTAAAAGATATTATGAAGCAGTTTCATTTGGATAAGCGTATATCCAGTGAGGCGATTACTGTAAATCAAGGTTCACAACCATCTATTTCCAGTTTGGATTTCGAAGTTCCTATGGCTAAAGAATTATTAGCCCTGGATTCAGTTTCTCTTTTTGATGCGCAAGAGGGAATGAAATACATTAATGACGTCTCATTATTGTTTCAGTTATTAAAAGAATTTACTTCACCAACCATTCAACAAGACATCCAAAACTTGAAGAATGCTTACCTGGAGCAGGACTGGAGGCAAATTGATTACTTGACGCATAAAATAAGAGGAGGGGTTGCCTGTATAGGAACCAGGCGTATGTTTTTAGCCTGTCAATATCTGGAACAATACTCTAAAGCAGAAAATCAAGTGATGCGGGATAAACTGTATCATCAGGTAATCGACGTGAATCAGCAAACTCTTGAAGAGGTCACGCGATGGTTGCATAAGTACACCAATATAGTAGTTAAATAAATACTAAAAATCATTTTTTAAATAGCAACAAATAAACGTTACTGTTTGTTTTGAGTAGTGAATTTTATCTTAAAAACACTCCCTATAAAGTAAGTGTATGGGCGAGTTTTTGTTATTTCACTGCTTGCTCATGCTAGTGAATCCGTGATCACTGATAGTGATGGTCTTACGCCTTAAGGTTTTATCAACGACGAGGATTTCAGTTTCGTCATGAAGATATGAAATTGCATTCGATTCCTCTTATATTTGAAAATACAAAATTGAAGATTGCTTCATCGAATTTCAGAAATTAATTAAACATTTGGTTCGTACGTTAGCGTAGTCATCGTATTAAATCAGCTCTAATTTATTGAAAACAATAAAATATCAAAACAGTTGATATGACACATCAAATTAATCAATTGGTTATTTTGTTTGCTAAATGCTTTATTTTATTCATTAAGTTAAAAAATAAAGTGGAATTCATAGGCATTAAAACCAAATAGCCTACACCAATGGAATCTCTTGAAGGAAAAATAAAGGAGTTATGAGGCGTTATTTTTAAGAAGCGAAAGGGAGGTTTTAAAACATCAATACCAAGAAAGGACTAAGAAATGCAAACAAAAGCATTCATCTTTAGTCACAAACTATTAAATAATTTTTATAAGATTGGGAGAAAGAAAAAATGCCAATAGAAGACATAATACACCATAAAAACCTACATAAACCAACAGAGCCGCCACCACTAGGCTCACCCATCATTCAGGATATAAATCCCCAAGAGCTTATATTGGAAGCAAAATCAAAAGAATCGTTTCTCAGAAAGCATAAAAAAGCAATTATTGCGGTAAGTGCCTCTGTGTTGGCTGCTGCTGTTTTAGGCGTAGCTGCCTTCTTTGCCTGGCCTGCTGTTGCATCTGCGATTCTGGGGTTTGGGGTTTTTGGCCTTACTCTTGGGGCTCTAGCTGGCGCTAACTTAGTTGCCCAGGTTGGCTTGGTTGCTGCTGTATTTGCAGTTGGCGGTTTTATTGCAAGCGGCGGGCTTTTTACTGCAGGTTCCAAGGCAATAAATAGTATAAGAAAAGCATGGAATTCCTTGTATGCGTCACCAGTTGGGACACAAGCTATTTTTATAACCCAACCCGACCCAATAATGAGTATCGCGAAACCATGGCCGCTAAATGGAGGTATTAGCAAAAATAATGCGCCATTAAGTTCGGTTACTCCTGCAATAGCTCCAGTTGCAACTCAAACCAGTTCGGTTACTTTTTTTACCCAAATGCAACAAAAGAAAGATAAATGTATGCGGCTGGTTGAAATCAATAATCAGTTATTAAATGGTGCATTGAGTAAAATAGAAAAGAGGCAGCTGAAGACTGAAATTGCAATTCTTGAGAAAGATATCCTACCAAATCGACAAAATAAGTTGGATCAAAACAAACAGAAAGAAGAACAAAGCATATCTAACTTTAAAGATGAATATCGTAGTATAAGGTCGTGTGATGATACATCTATCCAAACGCCAACTGCATTCAGCAATATAACTAAAGTGACCCCATGATAATATTTATTGAATCTGGCGGGAACGAATTGGATCATTGATTTAACAAATAATATTAAATAGTATATTATCATCATTTAGGATAAAGAGCTCTTTTTAGCAAGGGATGCTAATGAAGAGTTTTAACAATGATTAATTGCTCAAATACTTCATTAACTGGTAGTTAACTAAAATTTCTAGCTCAAGCTGGTTGCCAATTTGTTTTTTGCATCCCTGAGTCAATTGATCAATAAATAATAATACTCGCTACTTGCTTGTATGTTCTATTTTATTAATCGAATATGGATATTCAATTGCTTAAAATTTATAAGGGTCAATACGTTTACTGTTTATTGATATCCCTCGTCTTATTTAAAAATGCATTTTCAAGTGCTAGAGAGCATCTTGATTTAAATGTTGTTCAATACATCGATAAAAGTTGGGATGTATTAGTACGGGAGGATTGGCTGCAATCAAGTTTCGATCCCAAATTATCAACAAACGAATCTATAGTTTATTTACCTCAAAGTGAAAACATCGAAAAAATCAAATCAAAAAATATAAAAATATCAAGCAAAGTTCAGTTTGAACATCTACCTAAGGATCCAACCTCAATCAAGCGGCATGGTTTACTTTATTTGCCCTATCCCTATGTAGTACCTGGAGGTCGATTTAATGAAATGTATGCCTGGGATAGTTTTTTCATTGAATTGGGGCTTTTAGAAAACAGACGGTTTCATCTTGCAAAATATATGGTAGATAATTTAATTTATGAAGTAATAAATTATGGAATGATTTTAAATGCCAATCGTACCTATTATTTAGGAAGAACGCAGCCTCCATTACTCACAGAAATGGTATTAGCTTATTATGAGAAAGATCCAAATAATATTTGGTTAAAATCCACCTTGCCAGCGGTTGAAAAACTTTATCAATTTTGGACGTCCCCACCACATGCGATTCCTAATATTGGTTTGTCACGATATTACTCAAGTGGGGAAGGGCAAACCCCCGAGGAATCCCCCCTGTATTATAAAAAAGTATTAAATTATTTTAATACACATCCTGTCACTGATTATGATAAGGCTCTTTTCTATGACAACAAAAAAAATCAGTTAACAAACTATTTTTATATTGCAGATCGGACAATTAGAGAGTCTGGATTTGATATTACAGCAAAATACGGTCCTTTTGGCGCTGCTATTTTAGATTATGCACCAGTTGATTTAAATGTTTTGTTGTATCAAATGGAATGCGATATACAAAGAATATATGAACTATTAGGCAATAATAAGGAAGCCAATAAATGGCAGAGACGGGCAAAAAATCGTGCCAATCATATAAATTTCTATTTATGGGATGAGGCCACAGGTTATTATCTGGATTACAATTTTAAAAAGAAAGAGCGGAAATATTATCCATTTGCCACAACTTTTTATCCCTTATGGGCTGGAGTTGCTTCCAAAGAGCAGGCTGCAGCTGTAGTAAAACATTTACCCGATTTACTCATGAAAGGGGGTATTGTAACTAGCACGAATTATTCTGGATTACAATGGGATGCTCCATTTGGCTGGGCTCCCATGCAATATTTTGCTGTATTTGGCCTTGATAGATATGGCTATAATCAATTTGCGCGAGAAGTAGCTACTAAATTTATTCATACCATAAATAGGGGATTCCAAAAGGATCATGCCATATTTGAAAAATATGATGTTAATATCATAAGCACCCAGACCGATAATAAAATTAAATACAGTTATACGAGTAATGAGATTGGATTTGGATGGACTAATGGCGTTTATTTAATTCTTTCTAAATATCTAGAAGAGTCAGAAACTTAAAACAGCAATTATGAACATCCAGTTAAACCTACACATGTACTGTCATTTTCAAAAAACTTGAATTCTCTGATAAGGGCTCTCTTGTACTCAGGTCTTGTGTTTCAGGAATTTGTGCCTGAGAAAAGAAATGAAAACCACTTCGAGATAGGGCACTTTGCTCCTCTTTAGAGGAAACGGTTGACATGGTAGTTAATGTATTTTTAGGGGTGATTTTCATTAACCCCATCCCACCATTTCGCTGTAAAGGAGTTTCATAATGGAATGATAACTGCAAATCCTCTTCTCCAGTGAGTTCAATTTTGTAGGTCGCCAGGATACGAAATATAGAAAGTAATTCTGTCAGCGCAATTCGCAGACCAGGGCAGCGTCTTGCTCCTGTTTTAAATGTAAGGAACCTGCCTTCTTTTTGCAATACCCCAGGTTTATAAGTATCTGTATCCTCCGAAAAAAAGTTGGCGTTATAAAGTTCATTATTTTTTTGTTTTGGTCCCCATCGTTCTGGAAAGATGTCATTTGCGGTTATTAATTTTTTACCAATAACTTTCTGTCCCTCTTCAGATAGGACTATGTCTGGGAAATGCTTCTCATGGGTGTGTAAATTTTGCATAGGTATAAACACTAAGGAACCCGCCGGTAAAGTGAAAGAAAAATCATCAATATTAAGAGTGATAGCCTCACTAATTATCTCAGGTACAACAGGAGCTGGGGGGGATAATCGTAACGCTTCGAGTAACACAGCTTCAGTATAAGATAAAGCATTTTCTTTTTTAACAACATCCCAAGGAGAGTGCAATTCGAAAGCCTCCCCTGCTAAAATTTTTTGCTTCACCTCTTGTTTGATTATGGTATGGATTCTTTTATCTTGGAGCGCGATTTTCAGGGATGCAATCAATGCTGTAGCGGTCGCATCAAAACCTAGTAAAGGAATAAACAAACTTTCATTGATGACGTCCCTTATCAAGGTAGATAGTAGTGTATTATCTATGTGCAGTTGTGAATATTTGATCAAAAACTCGCATTGCTCTGCAGTTAGATTTGTTGTGGAATTGATCCCCATTTTTTGCAATTCACTCGCTGCATCTGGATTGCTTAAAACCCGCACTTTTAACAGGTAATTAAGCCAACTTTGTTCTGACATTAACTGCTTTGAAATTGCCTCTAACGAAAAAATGAGGTTGTAGCCCAAGTCTAATACTTTGCCTCTTAAAGCGAGTAGCTCTTTTTCTTCTGAGTTTTTAATAGGATCTAAGCTAAATAAGCAATCTATTAATTCTTTTGTTATGCTTGAACTATAAAGTTGTTCAAAAGGTTGAACAACTTCTTTTCCAAAGTAAGTTGCTATCAATACCCTGCGCGAAAGTCTATCCATTAGCTCACTTAATGATTGTCTCTGAACCATTTGCTCCGATTCATATTCTTTAAAAAACTCAGCAACAATTTCAGCAACATTTCGTCGATTTGATTCATTGCGAGAAAGAATGGAGGCGCGAATCTTTGAATGAACTTCTGATCCTAAAGCAGAGGACATTAAATTGTCAGGACCTAATATAAGCGCTAAACGTTGAAAAAGGGGTTTTTGACCAAATTTTTTCTCATTAGATTTTTCATAGAGTTGCTTAATTGCCTGCTGATTAGAAAGAACAAATACCTTTGTTAAATCAGGTAAACTGAAACAAGCTACTCCAGAACCCTCGTCAAGAGAATGGGCGCCAAGCTCTGTAACAAAAGTCATAAAATAAGATTGCAGTTGTGCTTTCTTAGCAGGATCAGTTTTTAATAAAGTAATATCTTTTAAAAATGTTAGATAATGGCCTAATGAAGGATAGGTTAATGTTCCAGCGGTATTTTTTTCTTTTTTTGCTTCAATACCTTGCGAGCTACCTTGCCATATATTAGAAATATAAGAAGAGATATTTTTAACCTTTTCAATTAGAGTATCCATAATTGAATCCCATATAAAAAGGGGTAAAGGATCTTCACTCATTATAATATAATCTAATTGATCATCTTGCTCTTTCATAATAGTCCTCATATTTATAATGATGTGAAACCGAGCATTGTACCCAAAAATTCCTCTATTTTGCAGAGTAACTTACGATTACTAAGCCAGGATCAAGAAAATATAGCAGCATATTTGCAAATGATTCTCATTTATGTAATAAGATAGGATTGGATTAAAGGAAGGATTAGTAACAAATGAAACTTATTTGCAAAATTGCGATTTTTATCAGCTTAGCCCCATGCGCATTTGCTAATCATTTTTTTTCTTATTGTCCTGTCCACACTTGGCATAAAGTTAAGAGTTTGCAAGGCGAGTGGGAAATCAATTTACGTATGATTAACGAGGAAGGGCTCTTTGTGGATCAAGCATGCAAGCCAATTACTCGGGTACCAATCTCAACAGCTAGTCCTCTCACTTATGGATTTGGTTTTAATGAGGACGCAACTTTTGATATTGCCTATACGGTAACCGCTGTGCAACTGTCGCACGGATCAGGTTTTGAATCCAAGACCTGTGTCTTTGTCGTCACAGCCAATGGTCCGGCACAGCCAGATATCCAAGCTCTAGGTTATCACGGCGCAACCTGCCAATGGAAAATTATACCTGGAGTCGAAGAGGATTTTATTGTGGGTTAAAGTATGGGGATTACCTATCTATCATAATATTGGATCGCGATGGCTCAAAATTAGATTTTAGAAGTATGTTTTATGCCACACCTGTTATTTATTTTTCAAACATAACGCCTTTTCATATAATTCATTTTTACTTGCATTACTAAGCTTACAGGCAATAGTCACTGCTTGCTTTAATGGAAGTTCTTCCAATAAGACTTTAAGTAATTTTTCATGGGCATCATCTTCCACAGGAGAGGGGCGTGGAGGAATAATCAAAACAAATTCCCCTTTTATATGGGCAGGTTCTGTTAATAACCATTGTCTGATTTCACAAATAGTGCCGATAAGAAAGCGCTCAAATGTTTTGGTTAATTCTTTTGCTAAAACAATATCACATTTTTCACCATATATATCACCAATGTCATTGAGACAATCAACGATGCGATGGGTTGATTCGTAAAAAATTAACGTATGAGGCTCTGCACGCAAGGATTCAAGCTTTACTTTTCTTGCTTGTTGTTTTGCAGGCAGGAAGCCTAGAAAAAGAAATGAATCACAAGGAACACCAGCGGCGCAAAGTGCTGTAATGAGAGCACAAGGACCAGGGATAGGGATAACCGGGATAGCATTTTGGTGTGCCAGCCTCACTAATAAGAAACCTGGATCACTAATTAGAGGAGTTCCCGCATCACTAATTAATGCGGCAGATTTCCCTCCTAAAATTTGTTCGATCAAATCTTTGCTTTTATTGTTTTCGTTATGTGCATGTAACGATTCGAGATGGTTTTTTATTCCTAAGGCATTTAATAGTTGTGCTGAATGGCGTGTATCTTCCGCTAAAATAAAATCAACGGATTTTAGTATTCCCAATGCCCTAAGCGTAATATCCTCACGGTTTCCTATTGGAGTTGCAACAATATAGAGAGCTCCAATGCCTGTTGCTAGTGAGTTACTCATAGTTTATCCTCTTGGGTTATTGCTTACTTAATTTCATGAAACATGTTAATAAACTCAATAAAAATCAGGGTGTTTTTTTTACTGATCTCTACTTCCTTTCTTTGCCAATGCACTACAGCAGTTACCTCTCCTGAAATGGCAACACCCGTATCAGTGCCAGAACCCAAAGCAGAAAAGGAAAAATTAGTAAGCCCATATTCTAAACCAACTTCAAGTTACCTTGCTCAAGCTAAAACCCAAGAGGGAATAGAAAAGCAACAATCGTTACTAAAAGCGGCAGGCCATTTGATTTCAGAAGGCAAGTGGCGGCAGGGCTCTGCTATTTTAACACAGACTTCGGATTTAACGCCGATACTCGCAGATGAAAAAAATCTTTTGTTGGCACAAATTGATTTGATTCGTGGACGCCCGCAAAAGGCATTAGGCCAATTAGCCAAAATTACAGAACATGATCAGCTATCGCTTTATCAACAGATTCAATTTCATGAGCTTCTGGCAAAAGCCTTCGGGACTACAGGTAGGCCTTTAGAGTCGGTACAAGAGCGTGTAAAACTCGAATCGTTAATCACTGAAGATGAGGGCTTGATAAATAATCGTCGTGCGCTCTGGTTGACTCTCATGCGTATTCCTCAGCCTGAATTAACTGCTTTAGCTGCAAAGTTGCCCGAACAATCAGTTTTACAAGGATGGATTCAATTAGCTTTGATTTCACATAAATATAGGGATCATTCAAAATCCTTACTTGCGGCTTTAGAGCAATGGCAATCTCGTTTTAGCGATCATCCAGCAAACCATATTCTACCTAACCCATTGGATTCGATTGCAGAAAAAATTCATGATCGACCAAAACAAGTCGCTCTTTTATTGCCCCTAACTGGCCCACTACAAGGACCAGGATCCGCT
The DNA here is from genome assembly GCF_004283175.1 of Legionella longbeachae. Classification (GTDB taxonomy): domain Bacteria; phylum Pseudomonadota; class Gammaproteobacteria; order Legionellales; family Legionellaceae; genus Legionella; species Legionella longbeachae. Next base: position 49,718 of record NZ_RXNW01000016.1, on the reverse strand, counting down.
GTACGTGATGGATTTATGGCTGCCTCTAAAAGTAATCAGGGCGATACGCCAATAGATGTGAAAACTTATGATACCAACAGTGGTGATGTGACTGTATTGTACCAAAAAGCGGTTAATGAGGGAGCGGATTATATTGTAGGGCCTTTAACAAAATCACAAGCAGCTGCAGTTGCAGCATTATCGCATCCTGTTCCTACTTTGTTATTAAATGATTCCGATACCCCTATTCAAGAAAATTCTTATTCATTTGGCCTTTCCCCAGTTAATGAAGCAACTCAAGTAGCAATAAGAGCAAAGAATAAAGGATATAGTCGCGCCTTAATTATTGCACCGGGAAATGCGTGGGGTAATGAGATCAGGAAATCATTTAGTCAACAATGGCAAAAAAGTGGGGGACGTATTGTTGATACATTTTTATATGGCCCTAATGATGATTTAAATAAGAAAATGAAAGATTTTTTACAAGTCAGCAACAGCCAAATGCGCGAAAGAAAAATAAGGGAGCTGTTAGGTCAAAAAATTCAAGCTGTAACCAGTCGCAGACAAGACTTTGATATGATTTTTTTATTGGCGTACCCCTCCAAAGCACGACAGATTATGCCATTGCTAAATTATTATTATGCTGGAGATGTCCCCGTTTATGCCACTGCAAGTGTTTATGGAGGGAGCGCAAATCCATTGAAAGATAAGGATCTTGATGGAGTTATTTTTTGTGATATTCCCTGGGTTTTTGCGCATCAAGCAGGTTCACGAAATTGGCCAGAACAATTTAACAGTTATAATAGGCTGTATGCCTTAGGCACAGACAGCTACACTTTGGCAACCCAACTGAATCAATTGATGTTATTTCCTGCTGATGAGGCGCGCAGGGGAGACGGTATTTTATACCTCAAGCCATCACAACAAGTAGCACATATATTAGAATGGGGGCAGTTTAGAGATGGTCTTGTGCATTCTTTGGGTGAGACAGTTTAATTGAGAACTCAAGAAAAGGGACGTGTGGCTGAAGAAAAAGCTTTAGCCCACTTAACAAAACAAGGCCTTAAACTGGTAATGAAAAATTATCGTTGTCGTTTTGGCGAAATTGATTTAATTATGTACGATAAGGATTACCTTGTTTTTATAGAGGTTCGTTCACGAGTTTCTAATCAGTTTGGTGGTGGCATCTCAAGTGTTACTCATACAAAAAGGCAAAAAATATTAAAAACAGCTTCCTGTTTTATACTTGAACATCAAAAGTATAATCAATTTGGTCTTCGTTTTGATGTTGTAAGCATTGATGGTGATGCGGCATCAATAAGCTGGATAAAAGATGCTTTTGGAGCAGATTATTAATTTAACATTTAGGGGTTGTTACCACTCATTCCTATTCCCTGTTATGGGGGACTGATTGTCAACAGCCCCTCGTTTTTACTGAGATAGAGGTTTAATATCATGGCACAAATGGAAGAACGAGTGAGACACTTATTTGGTTTAACTATTGAAACCAAAATTGCTCTTGCTGATGCTTTATCCGATTCAATTGCTAGAGCAGGACAACGACTGGTAAATTGTTTGCTTGCTGATGGAAAAATATTACTTTGCGGGAATGGTGGTTCAAGTGCGAATTGCATGCATTTTGCGAGTGCCATGCTCAATCAATTTGAAGTGGAAAGGCCATCGCTTCCTGTAATTAATTTAAGTACTGACGCAACCAGTTTAAGCTCTTCAGCTAACGAGAATCATTACAATCAGGTTTTTGCCCGACAAATACAGGCTTTAGGCCAAGAAAATGATGTCTTGCTTTTGTTAACTACTTCAGGGAACTCAGACAGTATGTTGCATGCACTTCATGCCGCAAATGAACGGGGTATGGATGCTATTGCTTTAAGTGGACGTGATGGAGGGGTTCTTGCAAATCATTTAGGACCCGAAGATATTGAGTTGCGTGTTGCCTCTGATCATTCCGCCCGTATCAGGGAAATGCATTTGTTCATCTTACATTGCTTTTGTGATTTAATTGACCAGTCGTTATTTGGCCAACTTTTGGGGTAAAACATGCATTTGAAATTAAAACCAGTTTTTTTTCTTTTAATAGCATCTTTATTAACAGGGTGTGTTGCTGCTGTAGTTACAGGAGCGGTTGCGGGAATGGTGTATGATCGGCGTGGTGTCGTAACAATGGAAGCCGATGCCCGTTTATTTCATCTTATTCATAAAGCCATAATTACAAACCATCAGTTTAGTGATTCGCGTGTTATTGTAACAAGCTTTAACCGTGTAGTATTACTTGTAGGACAAACCCCGACACCTTCTTTACGTATTTTAGCAGAAAAAATTGCCCGGGGAACTCCAGGAGTTCATCGCGTTTATAACGAAATCACCGTAGGTTACCCTATACCGCTCACACAACGCTCTAAGGACAGTTGGATTACAAGTCAAGTACGCAGCAGAATGTTGACCAAAAAAGGTCTTGAGTCGGGATCGATACGTATCGTAACAGAAAATGGTGTTGTTTATCTGATGGGTATTGTTCATGATGAACAAGCAGCTCTGGCAGTTGATGTCGCACGTCGAGTGAATGGGGTTCGTAAAGTCGTCAAAACGTTTCAATACATACACTAGTTAAATATGTTAAAACAAGGACGTTTGATTTTATTGTTGGGAATTTCCTTATTGCTTCCGGGCTGCATTAGCGGATTATGGACTGGCGCAACATTGGTTTATGATCGATACGATGTCTATAAGAAACTCGATGATTACAGTTTATTTTTGAAAGTAAATAACGCAATAATGGTTGATAATTTATTTAAAAATAATCAATGCGTTATCGATATATCCGTTTTTAAAGGAGATATTTTATTGGTTGGCCATGTACCAACTCCTGAATTAAAGGATGAATTACATCGGCGATTAACAAGGGTAACAGGTTATAGACGAATGTTTAACCAAGTAGGGGTGAGTTCCTTGCCCTCTAACTCAATGGAAGATAGTTGGATAACTACCAAAATTAGAAGCCAAATTTTTGCAGATGGATCAATCGATCCCAATGCATTTAAAGTGATTACTTCTGATCGAATTGTTTATTTAATGGGGGATGCGCATGAGGATCAGGCTGTAAAAGTTATAAATATTTCGAGGAAAACAGCAGATGTGGTCCGTGTCGTAAAGTTACTTAAATATTTTACTTATCAAATTCAGCCTGGCAAGCCTAACAAACATACCTCTTGAAGTAACATATCTATCAAGACCTACCAATTTTAAAAGTCTACAAGGCTTATTTGAGCTCTAAATTCTGAATGCGGATTCAGTTGCATAAATGAATGCATCATGAGCAATTATTTTTTTAGCAATAATTGCTTTCTTAGCCGGGTCACTTAAAGATTGCCCCTGGGGCCTGGCTTCGGTTGTAAAAAAAGGCCAGAAACCTCCCCTTTGTGTAGGTTCCACCCATTTTGTCAAAGAATCCGTTTCGGCAATTTCTTTTCTTTCGTTAGGAGTTAGTTGTTCTTTTCGTAATTTTTTCTCAAGATACTGAGGTAAGTCGGGTATATCTTCAATCTGTTTCCCCTTTTTATCCAATAGGCTGGATAATTGCGATTGCAATTGCATTCTTTCTTCTGTGATACGTCTTTTTTCATGAATAAGTTGACGTGCAGCATCCTCTACGGTTCTTTTACCTGCTTCGCGAAGATCTAATAAAACTTGACTGATATCTTCAGTAAATTCAGATACATTATAGTTTGCAATAAATTGATCAAGACGTTGAAGTGCCTTTTGAGCTGTTGTAAATTGAAACAATAAAAAAGTTGGCTCAGGAACTTTAGTTTTAAACCAGGCGAGTAATGAGGAATGAGCACAGACCCCGTTAACCTGTAATGTCAGTAAATGTTTGTCATCATGGAGCCTCCCTTCATGATATAGACGGAGAAACAAAGCAGTCATTTTTTCCATGGACTGTCCATCTTCAATGATTAGAGGAGTTAATAATTCTTCAATAAAATTAGTGCCCAAAACTTCTTCTATTGACATGTTGCTTGTAACTTTAACCGGGCGGGTTAGTGTCGCGCTTATGAGCGATAGAAAAAGAGTTCTATAACTTTCAGTTTGCGTTTCTCCAGCACCTGTATTAATTATTTTAAAAATAACTTCCTGGCTATTTATTTTTTTACATTCAATCACCGTTGCATGTCCTCCATTTGCGGTGACATATCCATGCGGAATAATCAGAGAATGCCCGGGTGGTAGTTCGAATAGAGACTTTTGCACTTGATAGGATAAATCATAAACTAACTCTTGCTGTACCTCTTTATTGTTGTTTAATTGCTTTATAACCTGGATTGTATCCAGCTCATAAGAAAATTTGGAGCAATCTTCAATTTGTTTGTGTAAATCATTAACAAGATTTTTTGTCTGGTTATCCAGTCCAAGCGCTTGGATGTGAACAAAATCACTTAAGTCATTGAGGAAATGCTGATAAGCACTCGATCTTACTTTTCCCTGCAAGATTTCATGATGGTTTAAATCTACATTACCCATTAAATGATGTGAGAGATAAGTAAGTTTTTCTTTTTCTTGATAGTGATCATAATGATTACGTTGCCATACTTGTTTTAACTCAAAACCAAAAAAGTGAAGTATGCGAAAAATAAAATTGGGATAATGGATGTTATTATATGTTGTGGCGGCATTTGTACGTGACTTCTCAATTATTCCAATGATTGATTGTAACTGTTCTTCTTCAGGAGAAATAAATCCAAAAAAACCAACGAATTTTTCCCACCAATTTTTTTTGTTGTAGATTATGGAGTTGACTTTGTGAAGTGGGGCAAGCAGTTCTGCCAAATATTCCTGTTGGGCCAGATAACTTCGTTCAGGTGAGGCACTATATCTTTTAAATAATGAGAGTGCCTTTTGAACGCTCTTCCCAATTTCACGTTTTGAAAAGGCTGATTGGTTTGAAATATCTTTAATAAAAGTAGCTAATTCAGTTCTTGCTTCTAAATTGAAATTCATCTTAAAATCAAATTATTGCCAAAATTTGCCCACATTTTAACAATAAAATATTAATAAATTATTAAATTATGCAACTTGTTGATTAAGTACAATTTTTGTGCTCTGGCAACACCTTTCATTGTTGTGCTTGCTTTGACAAAAGTGATAGAAAATTACTACCATTTAAAAATAGATATAAAAGGCAACTCTGCCTATCAGATTACGTGATGTATATGCTCCGCTGATTTCGGAGCATAGTTACCCAGTGCGCATTTAACTCTTTTGTGTAAATTAACCCTAATTAGGATTTTACTCTACGAGAAGGTGGTATCTCGGGGATTTCCTCGTGAGAAATACTAGAAATATTGGAAGGATTCAATTTTCTGAAAAATCCATATATCCTATCTCCTAAAGTAGAGGCTATCTGATAAGATGGCTGTTGGCTATTTTGTTGTTTGATTGCAGTTTGTTCTGAGGACTCCTCCTGATGAACTGGAGCCGTAGAAGTTTCATTAATTACAATACTCAATGACACTTGGGGCTGTTGATTGTTTTCTGAAGCGACAATCATGTCCACATCCGGTTTCATTTGATTTTGCTCAGATAGATTATTGGCTTTACGCATATAATTTATTGGATCCTTTACTAACCTATCAAACTCAACTTGGACAATATGACTATCACTCTCACACAACTCGCTGGATGCTTTGTTTCTAAGCCTGGTAATTTCCTTGTTTGTGAGTATTGAATTAAAAACGGCTTCAATAGCCCCCACAGGCAGTCCTTTTAAATCTGCTTTATTTTCGTATCTTTCAAAAAACTTTTTAAGCTCAAGATCGAAAAAGGTGTACACATCATATGCTTCAGTCAACTTATTATTATCAAATCTTGCAGAAACAAAAGAGTTTAGACTGAGGCTGTCTTTGGGTCCCAATTTGGTCTTGTTTTCAGGAACTCCTTGTATGCGGAGATAGCCTTCAATTTTTTGGGCCAGAAGCATCACCGCATCAACAGAAGAGTATTTATTAAAATAAATCGTGATTTGATCGGTGTTTTTAAAGCGTTTATCGGAGGAATAGGATGGGTCAATAATTTTATAATTAAAATTGATACAATTGCCTCTTTCCAGTGCCTCTTCGCTTAATAATTTAACTAAACCCAAGACAATTTCTTTATTTAACTCGCCAATATTATTTATATTGACATGAAACTTAAGGGAAGCATCCGGATTCTCATAAGACACCCCGCAGAAAAAATTATCCATTAATTTTTGTTCCGCTAATTTTTTTAACTCATCATTGGCTGTTTGTAGCTTATGAAATTCTGTGATTGGTCCATCAAGAGCATCATTAGCATTACATATCAATTTTAAAGGTAAGTATTTATCTGGATTATGGTCTATCATGTAGAAAATTGTCCGAAACATTTTTTGACATTGGATATTCTTGTTTTGTTTCCTTATTTCTTCTGCCAATGCTTCTGCTGTTAGTTCTTTAAATTTCATGTTAAATCTCCAAATCTATTTTTAGAAGTTACACGTTATTAGGTCTATGGAAGTCGCGTCCCAATAAGTTTGAGTAAGTGGCTTTTTCGCAGGATCCATGAGATCTATAAACTACTAAGAATTGTAGAGAAGTAAGATTAGTGAATACTTAATCAGCAATGAATAGTTTACCAATTAGAGATTCCACTTTGGAAAAGGCATTGGCTTTAGAAGTTCCATAAATAAACATTTCAATAAATGTACGAATTATTATGTATCAGTTTTAGCGCATATCCGTAGACAATATTCTTCATAATCCTAAGAAAACAATCAAGTTTACGAAGAAACGCAACTGTTTTCCTAGGGGGGATACTCTTAATGAAACTGTCCTCTATCAGCTCGTTTACGCATTTTCTTTAAATTAGATTGACGCAACAATCCCGTAGAGCCATTGATACTTTCTAGCTCCTCGTATTTATTGTTCGGATTACAAGGGTGGGTTCTACAGTGTTGTCGGTATTCGAGATGATGTTTGTTATGTTTGTGATGTATGTTATCGCCATAACGAACGAGCATTTTTTGCTGCAGGTTAGCTGCTGTATGTTGGATCTTATCAGGCATGTTTTTTCCTTTTTCGAGGTTAATAAACACTACTTATTACCTGAATTGTGATAATAAGCTCCACACTTTAAGTATAGACGGTAAATTCAAATGAGAGCCTGTTCATTTACAATTAAAGTGTCATTTGATAGTGTTTTTAAAAAAGGGTGTATTTCATAAAGGATCACGATGGCGCATTGTATTCGTATATTTTTGTTCGCTTGCTGCATTATCCTCCCTTTCAAAACCACATTTGCGCAATTACCCAAAAATATGGATAAAACCCTAAGTGAATATTCGTATTCACTGGCATTACAAGCTGCTACTTGGGGATTGCCTGTTGTTATTATGCATAATCTGCGCTATAACGATGCATTGAGGCCTGGTGCTAAATCCAGACCAAACTCAATATGGCGTTTGGAAAATATAGCATCCCCCTCTCTATCTGAACAAGCGGGTTATGTTACTCCAAATACAAACGTTATCTATGGATTTGGTTTTATGGATTTATCCAAAGAACCAATCATCTTAAGAGTTCCTGATTCAAATAATCGTTATTATATGGTGCAGATTTTAGATATGTATACTAATTCATTTGCCTATGTAGGTGGTGTAAGTACAGGTTATAAAGGAGGGACTTATGCTCTTGTAGGACCTAATTGGCAAGGGAAACTACCTAACCTCATTACGCGTATTAAGGCACCTACTCCTTGGATTTTAATCCAGCCACGAGTCCATGTTATTAATAATGCAGATTTACCGGCTGCGCAAAAGGTATTGAATGAAATAACTGTCACAGGTATGGCTCAGTATCTGGGGCAAACACCAACCCCTTTACCTACCTACGATTTTATCAAACCAGTGTTAGCTAATCCTAAACTACCAGTCAGTGCAGTTGATTTTAAAGATCCATTGCAGTTTTGGCAGATTTTGTCGGCAGCAATTAATGAAAATCCTCCGCCAAAAGACCAGATTAGTGCTTTATTACCCATATTTAAGCCTCTTGGCATTGAGTACGGGAAACAGTGGGATGCGACAAAAGTTTCACCTATTATTTTAGAGTCTATGAAACGGGCCGCACAAGACATTGGATCACTTAATGCAAACTTACCCCTTGGTATGTTTGCTAATGGATGGTTTATTCCACCACCAGATATTGGTAATGCGAAAACCAATTATTATTTGCGGGCAATCATTGCACGTGTTGGATTAACAGCGAATATCCCACGTGAAGCGATTTATTTTATGACAAAAAGAGACAGCAAAGCGCACAGTCTAGTAAGTAATAAAAAATATACGATTACGTTCAAACAGTTGCCTCCGTATATTGCTCCAGGATTTTGGTCATTAACCTTATATAATTTAGAAAATAATTATACTGTTGAAAATCAAATCAATCGATACTCGCTCGGCAGTGATAATCAAATGAAGTTGAATGCCGATGGATCGCTTACTGTATATATCCAAAATACGAGTCCTGGAAAAGATAAGGAAGCAAATTGGTTGCCCTCGGGAAAAGACGGCCAACCCTTCTATTTGATATTACGCGCCTACGCACCAGGAAAAGCAATGATAGATTCATTGTCTAACCCAAAATCATTCACTGTACCAGCGGTGATCGAATCACCATCATTTTAGGAAGAAACGAATGAATTACCTACATACAATGGTTAGAGTATCAAACTTAGAACAATCACTTGATTTTTACTGCAATAAATTAGGTCTAATTGAAGTAAAACGCACAGAGAATGAAAAAGGTAGATTTACACTCATATTCCTCGCGGCTCCAAATGATTTAGAACAAGCAAAACAATTTAACACCCCGATGTTAGAGCTCACTTATAACTGGGATCCTGAGGTGTATCATGAAGGCCGTAATTTCGGTCATTTAGCGTATCGAGTTGATAATATTTATGAAACGTGCCAACGATTAAAAAATTTAGGTGTCATTATTAATAGACCGCCACGCGACGGTTATATGGCATTTATTCGCTCTCCAGACAATATCTCTATAGAGTTGTTACAAAATGGAAGACCGTTACCGGTCCAGGAACCATGGCTGTCTGCACCAAATATGGGTCATTGGTAATAAACATGAGTCAGTGACACGCCCATAGAAACTACTTTGAATTAGGCTTAATTATTGCCGATCTTTTAACTTACAGCTAGGAGAAACACGATGGGGTAGGGTACAGGGTATTTTGTTTGAGCATAATTTTGACATAACCAGTTCCATAAACTGCGGGTCATATTGACGTAATGGAGCATGCATGCACGTGATATTAGTGCAATGGAAATCAGATAATTAGCTCTAAAAGGCTTTCTTTATTAAACCTCATTGATGAGGTTCACCTATTGAAACGATTCTGATACGCGCATTGAATAAAATAGGACATTGATTATTAATTCGGGTTGCATTATAATTCGCGCGGTGAAACTTAGGTGAATATGTGAACAAACAGCTAAGTAAGCGCGGCATTGTTCGGCTTTGGCTTGTGCAAATAAGCGTTACATTGATCTTTGCAGTTTTTTGTGTGCTAGCATATAGTGCTAATGCAGGAATTTCGGCATTGCTTGGTGGAATGGTTTGTATCATTCCCAATGCCTATTTCGCAATTAAACTATTTAAATATCAAGGTGCACGTTCGGCCAAGCAAATTGTAAATAGTTTCTATAAAGGCGAAGCGCTCAAGATATTTATATCCATATTCCTGTTCACTGCGGTGTTTCTTTTTTTTAAAATAACCCCGCTCGCGTTTTTTATATCATATATTATGATACTGATGACGCATTGGTTTGCCCCGTTGATTATTAATAAACAGAATAGGCCTGAAAGTGACTGAAATGGTATCTAGTTCAAACTATATTAAGCATCACCTAACATATCTTAATTACAATGTTAGTGATATGACATTTGGTTCAGGTGGTTTCTGGACTTTACACCTCGATACACTGTTCTTTTCAATTACATTAGGAGTTGTAGTTTGTGCCCTAATGTATTTTGGTGCTCGTAAGGTTACAACAGGAGTCCCTGGTAAGTTGCAGAATTTTGCTGAAATCATGCTGCAATTTGCAGATAACCAGGTAAAAGATTGCTTTCATGGAAAAAACAACTTAATAGGCCCTCTCGCATTAACCATCTTTTTATGGGTCTTTTTAATGAATTTTATGGATATTCTGCCAGTAGATATATTGCCAAATATTGCTCAGGCTGGAGGCATTCATTACCTAAAAGTAGTGCCTACAACAGATCTAAACTTGACCTTTGCACTATCAATCACAGTATTTATGCTCATTATCTTTTATAGTATTAAAATTAAAGGTCCTAAAAAGTTTATAAAAGAACTTACATTACAGCCTTTTAATCATCCCGGATTCATACCTTTTAACCTGTTACTTGAATTGGTAGGCCTTATTGCCAAACCAATTTCATTGGCACTCCGGTTATTTGGGAACTTATATGCAGGCGAGTTGATATTTATATTAATCGCGCTGTTAACCTTAAATGCTGCAACATCATCAGTAGTAAGTACTGCGACCTTAGGCTCAGCTCAATTTATCTTGGCTTTGGCTTGGTCAATATTCCATATTCTGGTGATCACATTGCAAGCATTTATTTTCATGGTACTAACTATTGTCTATCTTAGTTTAGCGCATGAAGATCACTAACCGATTTTAATTTTCATCCATTGTAAAGGGGATAAATATGCAAGCCGCTAGTTTAATAGCACAAATTCAAAGTATGACCGTTGTTGCGGTTGCCTTGTTAATTGGTTTGGGTGCGTTGGGTACAGCGATAGGATTTGGTTTGCTTGGTGGCAAATTCCTTGAAGGCTCAGCTCGTCAACCTGAAATGGTTCCAATGCTACAAGTTAAAATGTTCATCGTTGCTGGTTTATTAGACGCCGTGACTATGATTGGAGTAGGTATCGCATTATTCTTTACTTTCTCAAATCCTTTCCTTAGCGGTATAGGTTCTTGATAACACATAGTTCAGGGCGCAAGGCGCCCTAATTGTTACAGGAGATAAACGGTGGAAATTAACTTAACATTAATAGTACAAATGCTGGTATTCGCAGCTTTTGTTTTGTTTACTATGAAATTAGTTTGGCCTCCTTTGGCAAAAGCCATGGAAGAGAGGCAAGACAAAATTGCTGATGGTTTGGCATCTGCAGAACGTGGTCGTAAAGAGCTCGAGCTAGCGCAACATCGCGTCAAGGATGAACTAAAGCAAGCAAAAATTCAATCGACTGATATCATTGAAAAGGCAAACAAGCGTGCTGCTCAAATCATTGAAGAAGCTAAGGAAGCTGCTAAGCATGAAGCTCAAATACAGATGAAGCTTGCTCAAGAACAATTGATGCAACAGATAAATCATGCAAAAGGTGAGCTGCGCAAACAAGTAGCAAACTTAGCAATCACCGGTGCTGAAAAAATTCTGATGCGTGAAGTAGATGCCAAGGCAAATACCGCATTGTTAGATAACTTGATAGAAGAGATTTAAAAATGTCTGATAGTACCACCATAGCCAGACCCTATGCTAAGGCGATTTTCGAATATGCTTTAGGGGAAAATAAATTAGCAGAGTGGTCAGCACATTTAAGAAATCTTGTTTTAGCTGTGTTGACTCCAGAGGCGGAGAGGTTTGTAACTAATCCAGCGACAACTGTTGAACAACATATCGAATTGCTGCAAACAGCGGTTGGTACAAAGCCAACTGATGACAGTCCAATAAATAATGTTATCGCATTATTAGCTACAAATAAGCGAATAATGTTATTACCAGAGATTTTCGCACTTTATGAAGCACATCGCGCAGATCAAGAAAAAACTTTAGATGTGAATGTATGTAGTTATTCTGAGTTATCAAGTGCACAACAACAACGCTTAATAGAATCATTGAGTCAACGCTTAAAGCGTAAGGTCTCGTTAAAAATCAGTATTGATCCTTCCTTGCTTGGTGGAGCAATAATTCGAGCGGGTGATTTAGTTATAGATGGTTCAGTCCGAGGTAAGCTTAATAAGCTTAGCAACGACTTAGCCGCTTAATTTAGAGGATAGTTTCCATGTCAGAACAAGTAGCGTTAAATCCTTCTGAAATCAGCGAATTAATCAGAAAGAAAATTGAACACTTTAGTGTAGTATCCGAAGCACGTAATGAGGGTACTATTGTTAGTTTGAAAGACGGTGTTGTAAGTTTGCATGGCCTTGAAGATGTAATGGCTGGTGAAATGATAGAGTTCCCCGGCGGTACTTATGGCCTGGCTCTTAACCTAGAGAGAGATTCAGTAGGAGCTGTTGTTCTCGGCGAATATTCTTCTTTAGCTGAAGGGCAAAAAGGAAAATGTACTGGACGTATTCTTGAAGTGCCGGTAGGAAAAGGGCTTCTAGGTCGTGTTGTTGACGCATTAGGAAATCCAATTGATGGTAAAGGTCCAATTGAAGCATCCGGCATGTCGCCAATCGAAAAAGTTGCTCCTGGTGTTATTGCACGTAAATCAGTAGATCAACCCGTGCAAACTGGATTAAAGGCAATTGATGCGATGATTCCAGTTGGACGTGGTCAACGTGAATTAATTATCGGTGACCGCCAAACAGGAAAAACAGCAATTGCAATTGATGCGATCATCAACCAAAAAGGCACAGGCGTTAAGTGTATCTATGTGGCAGTTGGACAAAAAGCTTCATCTGTTGCTGCAATTGTACGTAAACTTGAAGAACATGATGCTTTGGAACATACTATCGTTGTCGTTGCTGGTGCTTCTGATTCAGCTGCATTGCAATTTATTGCGCCTTATGCAGGTTGTACCATGGGTGAGTATTTCATGGAACATGGCGAAGATGCTTTAATTGTGTATGATGACTTGACGAAACAAGCTTGGGCTTACCGACAAATATCCTTATTGTTGAGAAGACCACCAGGTCGTGAGGCATACCCAGGCGATATTTTCTACTTACATTCACGCTTATTAGAAAGAGCCGCACGTATTAATGCTGACGAAGTGGAAAAACTGACTCATGGCGAAGTCAAAGGAAAAACAGGTTCATTAACCGCATTGCCAATTATTGAAACCCAAGCTGGTGACGTATCTGCATTCGTACCAACGAACGTTATATCCATTACCGATGGACAGATTTTCCTTGATGTCGATTTATTCAACTCAGGTGTAAGACCTGCGATCAACTCGGGTCTTTCTGTATCACGGGTGGGTGGTGCTGCACAAACCAAGATTATGAAAAAATTAGGTGGCGGTACTCGTTTAGCGCTTGCTCAATTCCGTGAGTTAGAAGCATTCTCGCAATTTGCTTCTGATCTTGATGATGCAACAAGAAAGCAATTAGAGCGTGGGCAACGAATTACCGAACTTATGAAACAAAAACAATACTCGCCATTGTCCGTTGCAGAAATGGGCACAGCATTGTTCGTCGTAGAAAAAGGCTATCTGGATGATGTACCTGTAAACGAAATTGCAGCATTTGAAGCCTCTTTGCATGACTATATGCGTACGTCGCATCCTGACTTGTTGCAGTTGATTAATGAAGCTGGCGGTTATGACAACGACATTGAAATGAAATTGAAGAATGCTGTAGAAGACTTTAAACGTACGGCAAGTTGGTAAGTCAATTTTAAGGCGAAATGAGATATGGCTGGAGCAAAAGAAATCCGTTCGAAAATTTCGAGTATTAATAAAACTCGAAAGATTACTCGTGCGATGGAAATGGTGGCAGCAAGTAAAATGCGCAAAACTCAAGAGAGAATGCGCGCATCTAAACCTTATGCTAGTAAAATCTATGCAGTGGTGAAACATATTGCTCGTGCACACTCAGAATACAGACACCCGTTTATGAGTCACCGCGAAATTAACCGCATAGGCCTTATTGTTGTGACTACAGATCGAGGGCTGTGTGGTGGTTTAAACGTCAACTTACTCCGCGAAACCGTTAAAACAATCCGCAGCTGGAAAGAGCAGGGGAAAGAAGTTGATCTTGCTGTTATTGGGCGTAAAGGACAGGCATTTTTCAAGCGTGTTGGGAGTAATGTCCTCGGTTCAAAAGATCATCTAGGTGATACCCCCAGCATTAATGACCTTATCGGTATTGTAAAAGTTATGTTGGATGCGTTTAACAATGGCACCATTGACGCATTGCATATCGTATACAATGAATTTGTGAACACCATGACCCAAAAGCCTGTGGTGAAACAATTATTACCATTGCCAAAATCAGAAGAAGACAGTCAGACAATGGGGCATCATTGGGATTATATTTATGAACCTGATGCTAAAGAGTTACTGGATAATCTTTTAGAACGATATATCGAATTACAAATTTATCAAGCTGTAGTTGAAAATATTGCTTGTGAACAAGCGGCTAAAATGATTGCAATGAAAAACGCAACAGAAAACGCCGGTGATTTGATTAAAGAATTTCAATTGGCTTATAACAAAGCTCGACAAGCTGCAATCACACAAGAGTTGGCAGAAATTGTCGGTGGCGCAGCCGCTTTATAAGAGGGTATAAAATGAGCTTAGGAACAGTAGTAGAAATTATTGGCGCGGTAGTGGATGTTGAATTCCCCCGTGATAATGTCCCTAAAATTAATGATGCATTAAAACTTGTTGATGGCGACTTGGTTTTTGAAGTACAACAACAGTTAGGTGATGGTGTTGTTCGTACCATTGCCATGGGTACAACGGAAGGGCTTAAGCGTGGACTTAAAGCTGAAAACACGGGTGATCCTATTCAAGTACCAGTAGGTAAGAAAACATTGGGAAGGATTATGGATGTTCTTGGCCGTCCGGTTGATGAAGCAGGGCCAATTGGTGCTGAAGAGCACTGGTCTATTCATCGCAAACCCCCAACTTATGAAGATCAGGCAGGTAGTCAAGAGCTGCTTGAAACTGGTATTAAGGTTATTGACTTGCTTTGTCCTTTTGCTAAAGGAGGTAAAGTAGGTTTATTCGGTGGTGCCGGTGTAGGTAAAACCGTTAACATGATGGAATTAATTCGTAACATTGCTATTGAGCACAGTGGATATTCAGTATTCGCAGGCGTTGGCGAACGGACACGTGAAGGAAATGACTTCTATCATGAAATGAAAGAATCTAATGTATTGGATAAAGTATCATTAGTTTATGGCCAGATGAATGAGCCACCAGGTAACCGTTTACGTGTTGCTTTAACTGGTCTTACTATGGCTGAGAAATTCCGTGATGAAGGTCGTGATGTATTGTTATTCGTTGACAATATTTATCGTTATACGCTCGCAGGGGTTGAGGTATCTGCATTGTTGGGTCGTATGCCTTCTGCTGTGGGATATCAACCTACATTGGCGGAAGAAATGGGTATGTTACAAGAACGTATTACCTCAACAAAAACGGGTTCTATTACCTCAATTCAAGCAGTTTACGTACCTGCAGATGACTTAACCGATCCATCGCCAGCAACAACGTTTGCTCACTTAGATGCTACTGTTGTCTTGTCACGTCAAATTGCAGAGTTGGGTATTTATCCTGCGGTTGACCCTTTAGATTCAACCTCACGTCAACTAGACCCACTGATTGTAGGACAAGAGCATTACGATACAGCCCGTCGTGTACAACAGACATTACAACGATATAAAGAATTAAAAGATATTATTGCAATTCTTGGTATGGACGAGCTTTCTGAAGAAGACAAACGGGTTGTAACTCGTGCACGTAAAATTCAAAGATTTTTATCACAGCCATTCTTCGTTGCAGAAGTCTTTACTGGTTCCCCAGGAAAATACGTGTCATTAAAAGATACGATTAAAGGCTTCCAAGGCATTCTTGCTGGTGAGTACGATGATTTACCAGAGCAAGCATTTTATATGGTTGGTAGCATTGAAGAAGCGGTTGCTAAAGCTAAAACCCTATGAGGTAAGCAAATATGACTAGAACAACGCACTTAGATATAGTTAGTGCTGAACATGAAATATTTTCCGGTGTAGTAGAAATGATTGTGGCAACTGGAGAATTAGGCGAGATAGGTATTACAGCTGGTCATGCCCCTCTACTTACTGTTCTGAAACCAGGTGAAGTGCGAATTACTTTACCTGGCGGTAACCAGGAAATCTATTATGTTCAGGGTGGTATGCTGGAAATACAGTCTAATTATGTTACTGTTCTTGCCGATGAAGTTGAGCGGGCTGAGCATCTTGATGAAGCAGCAGCTCTTGCAGCAAAAGCCCAAGCTGAAGCAGCGATGGCCAATAAAGGCGGTGAGATGGATTATTCTGTTGCTGCTGCTGAACTGGCACGAGCAGTTGCTCAAATTCGTGCAATTCAAAAAGTTAGAAAAATAATCAAGTAATTATTTTCATCTAAGGTGTGTTGATAATTCCATCCCCACTGCCTACATGCCGCGACTTGTTCGCGGTGTGCAGAAGATCTAATCAGCTACGAATTTATTAATGGCTTGTATTTCGCTACCCAAGATTCCTTCGCTATGCGAACCAGCAATTAATAAAACCAACATCAATAAACGCCCATTCTAGATCCTGTTTATGCTCTCAAACTATAAAAAATACCCAAGAGAGAAATAGATGTTGTTTTATAAAGCTATATCAATAGTTAAAATAAAGGTACACTAAGCATCCATATCCTATAGATTATTTAATGGTTGCGAAATGCGTAATCTATTCTATCTTGCTGTTTTCGTAGCAATGAACTTTGTGATGGGCGAATTGTTGGCTGCACCATTCACTTTTAAACAAGCATTAGAAATTGCATACCGCAACAACCCTGAGTTACAGGCGGAAATAGAGAAAGCACAAGCGATGCGCGGATACTTTATTCAAAGTGGCCTCTATCCTAATCCACAACTTTCACTCACTGCTGAAAATTTCGGTGGTTCAGGTTCTTATTCAAGCTATGAGGCTGCAGAAACTACTGCGTCTGTAACCCAACCAATTCCTTTAGGGAATCGTTTGGCTTATTTAAAGAAGGCAACCTATGCTGATTATTTAGCATCGTTAGCACAAATTCAGGTTCAAAAAGCCACACTCTATATAGCGGTTGGAGTTGCCTATGTTGATGCATTTTATGCAGGCCAATGGCGCCAGGTAACAAAAAAATTAGTTCGCCTTAATCAAGATATTGTGGCTGCTATTGAGCGACGAGTTAAGGCTGGAGCAGGTGCCGAATTAGATTTACGTTTAGCACAAGTACGTTTAGGCGAGGCTCGTATCCAAGAAAATAAGGCAACTCGAGATGAGTTGGCTCAAAGAGCCAAATTATCTCGATTGCTAGGTGATGGTTTAAGAATAGATAGGCCTTTGATTGATAAAGGATTTCCAGATGTAGAACTCAAATGGGATGCGTTATTGAAGAAGCTCCTACAAAGCCCGCAACTTCAACAGATGCAATTGCAACTTAAAGCCAAACGCGCGGCTATTACAGCCGTTAAAAAATCAGTATGGCCTGATCTAAACATACAATTGGGTGGGCGACATTTTTCAGATGATGGGAGTAACGCTGCAGTGATGTCTGCTTATGCACAAGTTCCCGTATTTGATCGTAACCAAGGAAAAATTTTGACTGCAGAAGCACAATATACACAAACAGCCCATGAATACCAGGGAACACGGTTGGACGTTCGACAAAGCGCTTATACGCTTTTTTTACAGGCTCAACAAAGTGAGTATGAAGCAGCACAAGTGACACGCTCCTTATTGCCTTTAGCGCGCAAATCAATCAAATTAGCTCAAGATGGTTACCAAATGGGGCGCTACACTTATATTGAATTATCTCTCTCGCTCAATACGCTCTATGAAGAAGAGCGCCACTATCAACAAGCCCATGCGGATTACCATAAGGCATTAATTCAAATCACTGGACTTTTAGGATTGCATCCTACTAAGGAGAGTAAATGAAATTTATAAAGATATCTATTTGCTATTTATGTCTCTTTGCTTTGTTATGGGGTGCAGGTTCTTTTTCTTTGTGGGCTAGTAAGGACAACGAGGCAATTGAAGCAGGTGCACAGCATGATATTGAAAAAGGGCCTAAGGGTGGCCAACTATTTAAAGAGGGAGATCTGGCTCTTGAATTGTTTCTCATTGAGCGTGGAATGCCTCCTCATTTTCGCGCCTACATTTACGAAAAGGGAAATGCAATTGCTCCTGTACACACGCAACTGACCATGCAGTTAACTCGGTTTAATCATAAAAAAGAGGTAATTCGCTTTGTTCCTGTTGATAATTTTTTACAAAGTGAACAAGAGATTCAAGAGCCTCATTCCTTTGATGTGTCACTTAAATTAGCCTATGCAGGAAAATCTTATAGTTGGCATTATTCAACTTATGAGGGGCGGGTAAAATTGGTCCCTGCCATGCTCCAAGCCGCAGAGATAAAAACGGCAACAGCGCAAAGTCACACCATCAAAACACAACTTAAAGTTGTGGGAAAAATTACTCCTAATCGCGACACCATGGCTCCTATATACGCACGTTATTCAGGAATTATTAAGTCCATGAATAAAAACCTGGGGGATGAAGTGTCTAAAGGAGAGCTATTAGCCATCATTGAAAGTAATGAAAGTTTACAAAATTACAATATTACGGCTCCCATTACGGGTACCATTGTGCAAAAGTATGCCACTAACGGTGAGCTAGCACAAAATACTAAACCTATTTATGAAATAGCAAATTTAGATAATGTTTGGGCTGATTTTACGTTATATCGCAAGGAAGCCCCGCTGGTAAAGCAAGGTATGAGTATTATTGTGATGGGAGATGAAGGAGCTCCTAAGTCTACGAGCATTATTTCTTATATCGCGCCTTTAGGTATAGAGGACACACAAACGACTTTGGCACGAGCTGTTCTCCCGAATGAAAATCGCCTGTGGTTGCCTGGTATGTATGTCAATGGAGAAATTATAATCAAAGAAAAAATAGTGCCGGTAGCCGTACGTCTTTCTGCGCTGCAACGCATGGATGAGCAAGATGTGGTTTTTGTGCAACAAGGAGATTATTTTGAGGCAACACCTGTAACGTTGGGACAACGAGATGAGCAATGGGTTGAAATACTATCCGGGCTTGAAGCAGGACAGCGCTATGTGACTAAAAACAGTTTTTATATTAAGGCCGAACTCGGTAAAGAAGGCGCAAGCCACGAGCACTAAGGATAAAAGATGCTGGAAAAAATCATCCACTTTTCTTTAAAACATCGCTGGTTTATCCTGTTGTTCACGCTCATTATTGCGCTACTTGGAGTCTACAATTTTCAAAGGCTTCCTATAGATGCGGTTCCTGACATTACGAATGTACAGGTACAGATTAATACGGAGGCGTCTGGTTATTCTCCTTTCGAAGTAGAGCAACGTATTACTTTTCCCATTGAGTTAGCACTGAGTGGATTACCAAATCTTGATTATACTCGATCCCTATCACGTTATGGATTATCACAAGTTACAGTCGTATTTAAAGATGGAACAGATATTTATTTTGCTAGGCAATTAATTAATGAACGCCTCCAAGAGGTTAAAGATAAATTACCGCCCGAAGCAGAAACCACCTTAGGACCTATTTCTACGGGTCTCGGTGAAATTTTTATGTACACGATCACTAATAAGTCGAATGTACCTAAAGTGCAACGTTATAATCCCACGGAGCTGCGCACGATCCAGGATTGGATTATTAAGCCCCAATTGCGCAATGTAGAGGGTGTTGCTGAAATCAACACTATTGGTGGTTATGAAAAACAGTTCCACATTACCCCTGATCCGGCTAAATTGGTTCGTTATAATTTGGGCTTAAATGAGGTGGTTGATGCACTTCAACGCAATAATGCCAATGTGGGTGCAGGATATATTGAACATAATGGGGAACAAAACCTTATTCGAGTTCCTGGGCAAGTCCAAAACATACCTGATATTGAAAATATTGTCATTGCGAGCTTTGAAGGAACCCCCATACGAATTCGTGATGTAGCTAAAGTGATTTTAGGTACAGAGCTACGCACAGGGGCTGCTACTGAAAACGGCCAAGAAGTAGTGTTAGGCACTGTGTCTATGTTGATGGGCGAAAACAGCAGAACTGTCTCGGAGCGAGTGGCTGCTAAAATGAAAGCAATCAACAAGTCGCTTCCTGAGGGAGTTGAGGCTACTACAGTTTATAATCGTACCGTATTAGTAAATGCTACGATTAATACGGTGAAAAAGAACTTATTGGAAGGGGCATTGCTTGTTTGTATTATTCTCTTTTTATTTTTAGGGAATATCCGTGCAGCACTGATAACGGCTATGGTTATACCCCTATCGATGTTACTGACTATTACAGGTATGGTGACTAATAAAATCAGCGCTAATCTCATGAGTTTAGGCGCACTTGATTTTGGTTTAATTGTAGATGGTGCTGTGATCATCGTTGAAAACTGCATGAAGCATTTAGGCGAAAAACAACATGAAGCACAGCGTCCATTACTACTTGATGAACGGTTGAAGGTAATTGCCTATGCAACTACAGAAGTTATTCGTCCCAGCATTTTTGGCGTTTTTATCATCACGGTAGTTTATCTTCCTATCCTTACGCTGACCGGTGTGGAAGGGAAAATGTTCTTACCAATGGCTGAAACAGTTATTATTGCCCTTATGGCTTCAATGTTATTTGCATTAACTTTTGTCCCGGCCGCGATTGCAATTTTTTTACGGAAACCCGTACAAGAGAAGGAAAATAAGTTAGTCCATTATATTTCGCAAGGTTATGCACGCATATTACGTTATTGTTTTCACGCACGATTATGGGTTATAGGTGCAGCTGTAGTTTTAGTGTTAATTAGCTTTTTAATTGCTTTTCGTATGGGAGGGGAGTTTATCCCCAGCCTTGATGAGGGTGATATTGCGATGCATGCCATGCGTATTCCAGGAACGAGTCTCACCCAATCTATAGAAATGCAAGACTTAGTGGAGCAACGCGTGCGACAATTTCCTGAAGTTCAAACAGTATTTGCTAAACTGGGAACTGCTGAAGTGGCTACTGATCCCATGCCACCAAATGTTGCCGATACCTTTATTATTTTAAAACCACGAAAAGACTGGCCAAATCCAAAGAAAAACAAACAAAAATTGGTACAGGAAATTGAAGACGCAGTGAAGCAAATCCCAGGTAATAATTATGAATTCACGCAACCCATTCAAATGCGATTTAATGAATTGATTTCAGGGGTGCGCAGCGATGTGGCCGTTAAAGTATTTGGTGATGATATGGATACTTTATTGGATATTGCTGAAAATATCAGTACTCAACTTAAAAAAGTACCCGGGGCTGCAGATGTCAAAGTAGAGCAAGTAAGTGGGTTGCCTTTGTTGACCGTAGAAATTAATCGTGATGCCTTAGCCCGATATGGATTACAAATTGGCGCTGTCCAAGATGCCATTGTGATCGCCACCGGTGGAAAGAAAGGTGGGGAGCTGTTTGAAGGAGATAAGCGATTTGATTTAATCGTGCGTTTGCCCGAGTCTTTACGTTCAAGTCCTAATGTATTGAGACAGATTTTTATTCCATTACCTCCTGGTAAAGATGGCACACGACATTATATTCCTGTAAGTGAAGTAGCCAAAATGGTGCGTAGTGAAAGTCCTAATCAAATCAGTCGTGAGATTGGCAAGCGACGTGTGGTCGTGAGCGCAAATGTTCGTGGTCGTGATTTAAGCTCATTCGTGAGTGATGCCAAACTACGTATGGAGCAAAATATCAAAATACCTAGTGGTTATTGGATTACTTGGGGAGGACAGTTTGAACAATTGCAATCTGCTTCACAAAGGTTACAAATAGTCATTCCTATTACATTAGTTGGCATTTTTCTGCTGTTATTTATGAGTTTTGGTAGTGTGAAAAATGCATTATTAGTGTTTTCAGGTATTCCCCTTGCTTTAACTGGGGGGGTATTTGCTTTGTGGGCTCGCTGTATCCCTTTATCGATTTCTGCAGGTGTTGGCTTTATTGCTCTTTCAGGAGTCGCAGTACTAAATGGTTTAGTGATGATAACCTTTATCAATAAGCTTAGGGAACAAAAAAAATTGTATTTAAAGGATGCGGTATTGCAAGGTTCTTTGGCACGCCTTCGTCCTGTATTAATGACCGCTCTTGTTGCTTCTTTAGGATTTGTTCCCATGGCTTTGGCAACGGGGACGGGCTCTGAAGTACAAAGACCCTTAGCAACCGTTGTGATAGGCGGAATTATTTCCTCAACATTTTTAACCTTGCTTGTTTTGCCGGGATTATATTATGTCTTTCATAAACGAAGAAAGCCTATAATAGCGAGTAAACAACACTGACCTCAGGCTTTTAGCCAATAACCAACGATCCAGGGATGAGCATTAATTGGGCTGTGTCAGCACCTGTTTTGCCATGTTATTTCCATAATAGTGCCTCAAATTCATGAACGTCAAATTAATTGGTCTTTAAATGGATTATTTCTTTTCTTATTTACATGCGGTTTTCTATTATCTATTTCGGAATATAAAACAATCCTGTTTTTTCCGTTGGTCTTAGCAAAATATAAAGCTTTATCCGCAGATTCAATTAACTCGTTAGTATTGCGGCCATCCGTTGGATATACGGCTACTCCAATGGAGACAGTAATGGGGCCTACAGGTTGAGCGCCATATTTTACTTGAAGTCGAGAAACTGCTTCTCTAATGCTCTCAGCACGTGTTTTAATTGTTTTTTCATCGGTATTGTAAAAAGCCACAATAAACTCTTCTCCACCATAGCGAGCAGCAATATCACCAACACGAATATCCTCTTGTAATATTTTACCGAGTTCTTTTAATGCAACATCTCCTGCATCATGTCCATAAGTATCGTTTATTTTTTTGAAGTGATCTAAATCTAACATTAAGAGAGAAATTGGACTTTTCGTTCGTTCGGATTGATGAATTTGTTTTAAGAGAAAGTCCTCTAAGTAACGGCGATTATATAATCCAGTTAATGGATCTCGCATTGATTGGTAACGGAGGTTTTCTCTTAAGCGCACATTCGCAAATGCCAGGGCGGTTAGTTCAGAAAAAGCGGTAATCAGGAGTTGCTGATTTTGTGAAAATGCACCTGCAGGTTCTTCGGAAACTTCCATGTATAATAAACCGTAAATATCATTTTGAGCCATTAATGGAATACAAAGGTATGATAAAGCCTGCTCACTTGAAACGTTTACATGGTTGCAAATTAATTCATTATGAGAATGGTTCACCTGATGCATCTTTCCCAATCGAATTGCCCAGCAATCATTAGGTGTAAACGTAGCTTCCTGAGTGTTTGGAGTCCCCCAGGTTGTTGCCATTTCCAAATAGTTTTTTGATGGATGCATAATATACAAATAACCACGTGCAAAATGGAGTATGCGTTGACAATATTTGCTCATCACATTACTTAATTCTTTTTGAGAACTGCACGCAAGCATAATGTCACTCATCTCGACAAGCAGTGTAATTTGTTCGTTTTTATCTTGTAGTGCCTGCATTCCTGCATG
This sequence comes from Legionella longbeachae, assembly GCF_004283175.1. GTDB lineage: Bacteria > Pseudomonadota > Gammaproteobacteria > Legionellales > Legionellaceae > Legionella > Legionella longbeachae. The sequence goes on along the minus strand of NZ_RXNW01000016.1, from coordinate 26,171 downwards.
GAGCTTTTTGTAAGATTCCTTTAGTTCGAGTTGCTCTTGAATATGTTTGGTTATATTGCGAATAATATGTACCGTTCCATTAGTCTCGTTATTTTCATTTTTAATCAAGCTGGAGGTAATTTCATAGACATTAAGCTCTTTGTTGATATCAAACTCAATATTTCGCACAAATTCCCCGCTTTTTAGGGATTCATTCCACTGCGCTATTAATTTATTTTTTGAGGAGTTAGCTGCACTCGTAAGGATGTCATCCAAAGTCATGCCAATCGCTATCGGTTGGCCAAATATACGTTTAAACTCACGTTGATATGCTTCGTTAAACATCATATAACGGTATTGATTATCCAAAGCAGCAATCATATCTGTGGCTCCTTCCAGGATACTTCTTAATTGGCTTTCAATATTTTTCCTGTTATGCTCGGCTTTGAGACTTCTGGATAGCTCTCTATTTGCCAAAGCAAATGCGATAATTAGGCCACAAAAACTAATTATTTTTCCTACGATAATGGCAATATTTGTCGTTTTCGCACTATTGAGTGCGATCTTGTTTCTTTCCTTTAATAAGACGAGTTCAATAGATTTTATTTCTTGGGTGGCACTCTTAATTTGATTGGAAAGATCTTGTTTTTGAAGAAAAAAATCGTTCTCCTCCGGAGTATTGAGTTTATTATTTACTTTTAACTGAATGGCTTGATTTAATTGTTTGAGTCTTTGATTCGTTAACTCGTGAAAATGAGAGATTCGTTCCATTTGAGAGGAATTATCCCTAACTAAATAAAATAAATTATCAAAATCTTGTTTTAAGTCAAATTTCATTTTATCAATATTCATCATAAACTGTTCATCATCGGAGAGAAGATAAGCTTCTAGCTCAGAATCAATATCGATAATTGTTATTAATATTTTATCGGTAGCTTGAATGACTTGATAAGTATGGGCAACCGATTTATTGGCATCAAGCACTTTATTTACTTCATGATAGGATAAAATCCCAATACCTGATACAACTGCAAGTGCAGGGATAAAAATAATATAAAGTAAAAACTTATTAAATTTAGAAGATGAAATGCTATTGTTGTCCATAACAAATCTCTGAATCAATTTTCCCTTATATAGATTATACATCACTATTTATAGAATCATTGAATGGTAATTTTTGTGGTAATTACAAGGACTTAGTGCTTTTATTCTATAATAATGCACAAAGTTATCCACAGGATAATAGTGCCTCAAAAAAAGACATAATCAAAAATCTATTTATTTTCAATTGGTTAGATTAAATATCGTTATTGTTTTTGTGGTGTTTCATAAAGTTATTCACAACTTATAGAAGTGAATTATCTAACATAATCAATCCTGTGTTAAAATTACTTTGCAATATAGCATTGCAATGATTAAATAGTGATTATTAATATAATGAATGCAAAAACAATGAATGAAGTATCTGAACGAAAACTACTAGCCGAATTTACCGAAAAAGCTTATCTGGATTACTCGATGTACGTTATCTTAGATAGAGCTTTGCCTCATATTGCGGATGGACTAAAACCAGTGCAAAGACGCATTGTTTATGCCATGTCTGAATTAGGACTAAAAGCTACCGCCAAATATAAAAAATCAGCACGTACCGTTGGGGATGTATTGGGTAAATTTCATCCGCATGGAGACAGCGCTTGCTACGAGGCTATGGTACTTATGGCGCAGCCATTTTCCTATCGTTACCCTTTTGTTGATGGCCAGGGAAATTGGGGCTCTCCAGATGATCCCAAGTCTTTTGCTGCAATGCGTTATACGGAAGCTCGACTTTCGCGCTATGCTGAAGTTTTATTAGCGGAACTTTTACAAGGAACGGTGGATTGGGTTGACAATTTTGATGGCACATTACAAGAGCCGGCTTTGTTGCCTGCACGGTTACCGAATATTTTATTAAATGGCGCAACAGGTATCGCCGTCGGTATGGCCTCCGATATTTTACCTCATAATTTAACAGAGGTTGCCAATGCTTGCGTGTACTTATTGGATAATCCCCATGCAGATTTAGCCGCAATTACTCAATATATTAAAGGTCCCGATTTTCCTACTGAGGCTGAAATAATTACACCGCCTGAAGCAATTAGTGCCATGTACGAAACAGGGAATGGCTCTATAAAAATGAGAGCGGTATACAACCAGGAAAAACAAAATATAGTGATTACTGCATTGCCTTATCAAGTCTCAGGAGCCAAAGTACTGGAGCAAATTGCCCTACAGATGCAACAAAAGAAATTGCCAATGGTTGAAGACTTACGTGATGAATCTGATCATGAACATCCAACACGTTTGGTCATCGTTCCCCGTTCCAACCGTGTAGATATTGAAGGGTTAATGTCTCATTTATTTGCTACTACCGATCTAGAACGAAGCTACCGCGTTAATTTCAATATGATTGGACTTGATGGTAAGCCAAGAGTAAAAGGATTGGTTGAGATTATATCTGAGTGGTTGGTATATAGGATATCTGTAGTAAGAAGACGTTTGGAATATCGTTTGGCAAAAGTTTTAGATCGCATCCATGTACTCGAAGGATTACTTATTGCTTATCTGAATATCGATGAAGTGATCGCCATTATTCGTGAGCATGAACAGCCCAAGCAAGGATTAATAGCTCGTTTTAATATTAGTGACCGTCAGGCAGAAGCCATTTTAGAGATGAAGTTACGCCATTTGGCAAAATTAGAAGAAATAAAATTGCGAGGAGAACTGGATGAGCTTTGCATGGAGCGAGATAATTTACAAGCTATTTTAGCCTCAGAGCAGCGCTTAAAAAAATTAGTGAAAGAAGAAATCACTAATGACAGGGATGAATTTGGTGATGTTCGTCGCTCACCCATTATTGTTCGCCAGGAATCACAAGCATTAAAAGAAGAAGATATATTACCTAATGAGCCTATTACCGTAGTACTTTCAAAAAAAGGGTGGGTCAGGGCTGCAAAAGGGCATGATATAAATGGTTGTGAATTGAGTTTTAAAGCAGGTGATGATTTTAAAGCGCAAGCAACAGCACGTTCAAATCAACAAATACTCTTTTTTGATAGCGAGGGAAAAGTTTATTCTTTGCCCGGGCATGTGTTACCTTCAGCACGTGGCCAAGGGGAGCCTTTGACTGGTAAACTTAATCCGGCTGAAGGTGCTTTGTTTGAAGCTGCCGTTGGCGGTGAAGCTGACCAATCTGTACTATTAGCAAGTGATGCTGGATATGGGTTTATTGCAAAAATCGGCGATCTTTATGTGAAAAATCGCAATGGCAAGGCTTGCATCAAGCTTCCTGAAACGAGTCATATTTTACCTCCTCGAATACTCCCTAAACATGATGAGCTTTTCATTGCTTGTGCCACTAACGCAGGGCGGCTGCTTATTTGTTCTACGAAAGAAATTCCAGAATTATCGCGTGGAAAGGGGAATAAATTAATTAGTATTCCAACTGCCAAAGTGGTATCGCGCGAAGAATATGTAATCGACATACAAGTATTAACCGCGGACGATACACTCACCGTTCATGCCGGTAAACGTCATTTTACCTTAAAGGGGGCTGATCTGGAGCATTATAAAGGTGAGCGTGGACGTAGAGGGAATAGATTGCCGCGCGGTTTGCAAAATGTAACTCAATTACAAGTTATTACTTCAGCGTCTAACCCTTAGAAAAACGATCCTGGAACTCTTGGAGAAAAGTAGTTCGAGAGCTATATTTGTCCAAGATGTATCAAAGCGATTCTTTTTGGGCAATGTTGCCAATTCAGCTGCTTGAGCATGGCCATCATTCACGAATATGTGATTTTGAGCCTCTAAAATAATGTCCAGATTTGATCTATTAAATAGTTCTTAGTAATGATACAGTACCTAGACGTAATAACCGCTAATACCATTCCATGATGGGGAGCAACTTTAAGAGGGAAATATTAGCATTTATGTTAAAGATTTTTACTCTTGCGATTAGCCTGATGCTTAGTGCTTGTATGGTTGGTCCAAATTATAAAGAACCAATAAAGCCGGTCGCAGCCCATTGGCCCCAAAAAAATGCATCAGTTAAAGAAACCCCATTCAAAGATACTAATTGGTGGCAGGTATTTCATGATCCAGTTCTTACCTCTTTAATTTATCAAGGCTACCATAACAATCTAACGCTTCAGGCAACTGGAGTACGGGTTTTGCAAACCAGGGCATTATTAGCTCAATCCGTTGGGGAACTTTATCCACAGCAACAAGCAGCGGTTAGCAGTTTTAATTATTACAAAATTGGCGGCAGCGAGCTACAAACTGTTCTGCCTCCTACTTTCGAAACTTTATCATTGGGGTTTTCTGCAAATTGGGAAATTGATTTTTGGGGTAAATATAGACGAGCTATTCAGGCTAATGATGCTGTATTTTTATCCTCTCTTGCTGCTTACGATAATGCTTTAGTCACGCTTACTGCTGATGTTGCCACTACCTATATCAACATTCGTATGTATGAGACAAAAATTAAGGTCACAAAACAAAATATCGTGGTTCAAAGAGAGGGGTTAAATATAGCTCGTGCTCGTTATAATGCAGGGCAAACCAATCTCATTGATGTAGAGCAAGCCCAGACCGAGCTTTCACAAACGGAGGCTTCACTCCCACCTTTGGAAAGCAGCCTTGAGCAACAAAAAAATGCGCTTGCCCTTCTATTAGGTACTGTACCCAATGGGGTGGATAATCAACTTAGGAAAAGCCGAGGAATTCCCATCGCTCCTTCAACAGTGGCAGTAGGTATTCCTAAGGAAACTTTAGCAAGGCGGCCAGATATTTATGAAGCACGTTTAGAGGCAGTCTCTGAGTCTGCCAAGATTGGCGAAATAAAAGCCAATCTTTTTCCTTCGCTTGCATTGAATGGGACCTTTTCCTTTTCTTCCAATAATATTGGTCCAAATTCTCTTTCTGATCTTTTTCAACCATCTAACCGAAACATAACAGCAGGCCCCAGCCTAACTTGGCCAATTTTAAACTATGGACAAATTACCAATGCCGTGCGAGCACAAGATGCTGCTTACCAGCAGTCTTTATTACGTTATGTCAATCTGGTTTTAAAGGCCCAACAGGAAGTACAAAATAGCATTACTGCCTATATTGAAGCTAAAAAAGCTGAGCGTGCGCTAACAACAGCAAATATTGCTGCAGTTAAAACCTTAAAGTTAGCAATAATACGATATATGGAGGGGGAAACCGACTTTACTCCAGTGCTCAATGCGGAACAACAACAGTTAAGTGTGCAGACATCGCTGGTTAGTGCTCAAGCAAACATTCCCGCAGCATTAGTATCCCTTTACCGCGCTCTTGGTGGTGGTTGGGAAATTCGAGGTGGTAACGATGTTGTGCCGCAACAAATAAAAGCTGAAATGGCGGCAAGAACCAATTGGGGCTCTTTACTCAAAGAGAAAAATCATATGGCACCCCGAACTAAAAAAGAGGAAATAAAAGAACTTTATTTACCTAATTGGTAATCGCCACCAAAATGAAGACGGCAGCTTTTAGATGTTTTACGGATAAAAACGATGATTTCCAGGGTATGCTTACCCAGGCTACATAAGAAAAATTAAACAAAAATGGTATTGAGCATGAACTTTAATAGAGATTCAACATCAGTCAGAGTTGTAGCAATAATTGCGATCTTATTTTTTATATATTTATTAACGCATCTTTTTAGTAAAAGTACTGTACCTGCTATTCCTCTGCCAACGGTGGTTGTACAAAAACCAAAACTTGAAGAAATGGTTGAGTACGTGACGCAAACTGGAACCATGGTGGCATATAACTCAGTTAATTTGGTTGCACGTGTCGAAGGTTATCTTGATTCAATTGAGTTTGTAGATGGAACGTTTATCAAAAAAGGAAAGGAGTTATTTGTCATTCAGCCTGAACCCTATTTTGAACAATTAAGAGCAGCTAAAGCTACTGTAGCTGCGCAAAAAGCCGAACTTGCCTATGATAAATCAGAATATGCCCGGCAACAAAGGATGTATAAACAACATGCTACTTCATTAAATGAGGTAGAGAAGTGGTATGCTAAAACTCTGGAGATGGCTGCAGAAGTTGATAAAGCAGAGGCTGATGAAATAAATGCTGCAATTACCTACAGCTATACCCATATTTTTGCTCCGTTTAATGGACGAATTGGCCGCCATCTGGTCGATGTTGGCAATTTGGTTGGGCATGGTGAAGCAACAAACCTGGCAACCATCGAGCAGATTGATCCCATCTATGTTTATTTTAATTTAAATGAACTTGATTTAATTAAACTAAGAGCTGCCGCACGTGCCCGAGGATTTAAACCTAAAGATATAAATAAAGTTCCAGTGGAAATTAGCTTGCAAAATGAAACGACCTTTAAATACAAAGCAACCCTGGACTTTGTGAACACCGGCCTTAATGCGTCTACAGGAACTATGGAGCTACGCGCCCTTTTGCCCAATAAGGATTATGTTTTTGTTCCTGGCCTCTTTGTAAAAGTAAGAGTGGCAATTTCTGAGCCCAAAAAGCAATTAACTGTGCCTGATACAGCAATTCTTTATGATCAAATTGGTTCGTACCTATTGACCGTGGATAACAATAACGTAGTGGTATTAAAACATGTAACCTTAGGTAGTCAAGAAGAGGGAAGGCATGCCGTGGTGAAGGGACTGGATCCACAAGACAATGTAATTGTTGATGGCCTGCAAAACGCGACGCCTGGAAATAAAGTACAGATACAGCAACCAACCACAACGAATAGTAATAGTGAGCCAAGTACTAATGCAGGTAAGTAATGAAAATTTTGTTCAGTTAATTGATACAAAACGTGAGAAGAACGCAGAATGATTTCTAAATTTTTTATTGAGCGGCCTATTTTGGCAAACGTTATTGCACTACTCCTAATTTTACTCGGATTGGTTGCTATAATTGTCTTACCTGTATCTCAATATCCAGCTATTGTTCCCCCCACTATTCAGGTAACTACTACATATCCAGGTGCTGATGCAGAAACGTTAATTAAAACCGTAGCCTTGCCTATTGAGCAGCAAGTAAACGGGGTCGAAAACATGCTCTACATGCAATCCACAAGCACTAATAATGGCACATATACATTAATTGTCACTTTTGCGATTGGAACAGATCTAAATTTTGCTCAAGTGTTGGTACAAAACCGAGTGCAATCTGCAATGGCTCAATTGCCGCAATCGGTGCAAAAGCAAGGGGTTCTTGTACAACAAAAATCGACCAATATTTTACAGTTTATTACGTTGACGTCTAAAAACAATGAATATGATGGTTTGTTCTTGGATAATTATGCAGCAATTAACATGCAAGATGAACTATCTCGTTTACCTGGAGTAGGAAACGTAATTATTTTTGGAACGGGTACCTATGCTATGCGGGTTTGGCTTGACCCCCAAAAAATGTTAGCTTATTCCTTAAACCCAAGCGATGTGCTTGAAGCCATCACCCATCAAAACCAGGAGATTTCATCAGGACAAATTGGAGCCCCACCATCAGCAGGGACACCTGCTTATCAATTTACAGTGAATGTTCCAGGCCAACTTGCTGATGTAGAGCAATTCTCAAATATTATTGTTAAGACAATCGCCCAAAAACCTAATCAATCTGCAAACAGTAACAGGATTAACAATAGTGCTCAAATCGTTCGCATACGTGATGTAGGTCGTGTTGAATTAGGTTCTAATAGTTATAACCAGCTTGCTAAATTAAACAATAAACCGGCAGCTGCTATTGGGATTTTTCAGCTTCCAGGCGCTAATGCGTTAGAAGTTGCCACTGAGGTACGAAAAGCAGTGGAGAAAATGTCTAAAAAATTCCCTCCGGGGATGCAGTATTCCGTCCCTTTTGACACTACTATTTTCGTAAAGGCTTCAATTGATGAGGTATATAAGACTTTATTTGAAGCAGGTATTCTCGTATTAATCGTTATTCTTGTTTTTCTACAAAACGCACGCGCAACTCTGGTGCCTACCACCACCGTCCCGGTAACGATTATTGGTGCCTTTTTTGCCATGCTTGCATTAAGCTATTCCATTAATTTATTAACTTTATTTGCTCTGGTTTTGGCAATAGGTATTGTAGTAGACGATGCGATCGTGATTGTTGAGGGCGTGACGCAACATATTGAGCGAGGAACACCACCGAAAGAATCTGCTATTCATGCGATGGCTGAATTAATGGGGCCTGTAATTGGTATTACGCTGGTACTAATGGCTGTATTTGTGCCTGCGGGTTTTATGCCTGGTTTAACCGGTGCAATGTATGCTCAATTTGCATTGGTTATTGCAGCGACAGCATTTATCAGTGCAATCAATGCGATGACGTTGAAACCAACACAATGCGCTTTATGGCTTAAACCCATTGATCCACAAAAGAAGAAGAATGCTGCATTTCGTTTTTTCGATCGTGTCTATTTGCCTATAGAAAATACCTACATTAAATTTATAGATAAACTGGTCCATAAAAATAAAACCGTTTGCCTTATAGGTCTTTCATTAGTAGTAATAGCTATCCTGGGTTTAAGTCGTATTCCTACCGGCTTTATTCCCATTGAAGATCAAGGCTACGCTATGTTAAACGTGCAATTACCGGATGGTTCGAGTTTGGAGCGCACCGAGGCGTTGATGCATGATTTAAGCGAGCAAATATCTAAAATTGATGGGGTTGAAAATGTGATCAGCATCGATGGTATTTCTCTTTTAGATAATAGTGCGAGCCTTCCTAATGGTGGTGCACTGTATGTAATGTTTAAAGACTGGAGTGTACGTGGTAAGAAAGAAGATTTACTGGAAATGTACAAAAGACTAAATGAAGTTGCCCAGAAAAACTTGGGTGCTAAAATTTTAGTAATGATTCCGCCTGCTATCCAAGGCTTAGGGAACGCCGGGGGCTTCCAAATGCAAGTAGAATTGCAGGATGGTTCATTTGATTATCGAAAATTACAAACAGCCACTGATGAACTAATTCGTTATGCGATGCAGCAGCCCGAACTGCAGAGAATGATGACTTCATTTCGAGCTTCAGTACCACAACTTTCAGCGCCAATTAATAGAGTCAAAGCAGAAACTTTAGGGGTTTCTATAGGTGATGCCTCCGATGCGTTACAAACCTATCTTGGTTCGTCTTATGTGAATCTTTTTACAAAATTTGGACAAGTATTTCAAGTCTATGTACAGGCGGATGCTCCTTGGCGTATGTCTATCGAGGATGTGCGAAATTATTACGTTAAAAATAAGTCTGGTGAGATGGTTCCGTTAGGAACACTAACGGATATGACCTCTACCACAGGTCCTTCTATTATTTCCCTTTATAACCTGTACCCCTCAAGCAATATTTATGGTATGGCTGCACAAGGCTATAGTTCAGGTCAGGCAATGGAGGTTCTAGAAAAAGTAGCTCATCAGGTCTTACCCGCGGGGATCTCTTTTGAGTGGACGAGTACTGCGTACCAAGAAAAGATTGCTGGAAACCTGAGTTACTATATTTTCATGTTGTCGTTGATATTAGTTTATCTCATCTTGGCGGGCCAGTATGAAAACTGGGTTGCTCCGGCGGCAATCTTATTAAGTGTTCCATTAGCTTTAATAGGTACGGTGTTGGCTTTATCTGCTTTGGGAATAGCAAACAATATGTATACGCAAATTGGGGTTTTATTGCTTATTGCTTTGGCAGCAAAAAATGCTATTTTGATTGTTGAAGTAGCGCGTGAACAACATGAATATCATAATAAATCCATCATGGAAGCTGCAGTGCTTGGCGCGAAGACGCGTTTTCGCCCCATTCTAATGACTTCTTTTGCCTTTATTCTTGGTGTGATGCCTTTAGTATTTGCTACAGGTGCTGGTGCCAACGCCCGTAAGTCTATTGGTATTGCTGTATGTAGTGGTATGCTGGCCTCGACATGCCTTGCCGTAGTTTTTGTACCCGCTTTTTATGTGATGCTACAAAGCTGGCACGAACGTAGAAAAGCGAAGAAGAATCAAACACTTTAAATAATAAAGCAACCTATTTTTGTTATAGCGTATAATATAAGCCAATCCTATTGGGATGGCTTATTTTTTTTCATATTGCCTGCATTTGTATCGAAACAGGGTTCATTATGTTAAACTCATAGTAATGACTGTGGCGTAAGAGTTCTATAATGACGACATTAAAACAGCAGCAAGCTCAAAAAGAATATTTTGAAAAAATTACTGCTCGCGCGATTCAGCAAGCGTTGCAAAAAAATCCATCCTCTTTGCTTTTTGATCCCCAAGGGCGAGTATTGATTGATGTTACACTAACTGAACAGGAACGGGGGTTATTCATACAAGGCTTCGGGAAGACCAGAGCCCCCTCCCCAATAACTACCGTGAGTTTGGATGTTACGCAAATCAAAGAACTTAATGAAGAATATGAGCGTCGTTATGGGCTTGATAAGTTAAATAAAGAGCAGTTAGATAAATTATCAACTGTTAGAGGAAGTATTATCCCTCTCCAACAAGAGTTTCATTTTCACTTGGCACTTGCTGCACGGATCTACACTAAAGTTGACAATAGACGATTTCCCAAGGAACAAATGGAAATTGCGCATCAAGCGGCGATGAAACGGATTCAACCATTGTTTGAGCAGGCATTTGCTGATGCATTAGAAAAAGCCAGGGAAAAAGGCGCGCTAAATGATGTGAAACTGATTCAAGAGCTAGATCATGCCCGCAAAAAGATATCTGCAGAAGCACATAGTATTTTAATGGAGGAAGTGCTCAAAGAAACAGGACAACGTTTATCTAAAGAAGATTTGAAAAAAATAGAGAAAAAGCATATAGCCGAAAAAACAACAGCTTCGCCTAATGATTTGTTGTACATTGATCAATCATTAGAGCAGGCAATCTGGATTTCTGGTTCCGAAAACACGGCTCATGAGCGTCTTCGTCATTTGTCAGAAGTATATGCCCTTGCCGATAGGCAAATTGTAACTCTCGCACTAAGAGAAGAAAAGCAGGGCCGGGCGCGTTTACAAATTAGAGTACCTTCGCTTGATGTGAAAAAAAATCTTTCCATGGACAGCGCGATTGATGATGTTAGTGTAAAACTTTTAGCACTCGCCGAGAAATACTCAATCCACACTATCTCTGCAAATCCATTAGGGCGCAAAGCATTTACTTATAATCTTCATACCGCAATTAATCATACCCTGGATGATTTGTTTAAAGATAATAAACAATCATGGGGTGCACAGGCCATTTTAAATGGTGCTCATCTTTATAATAAAGTCCAACTTGCATCAAAAGAACCCAAACCTTTTTGTTTTGTGCAAAATATATCAGTTAATGGTTTTGGTGATAGTTTAGGATATGGGTGGAATATAGGTTGGAATAAACTGCGAAACGAAGCCACTTTAATGGCTGAGATGGCGATGCTGCAAAATCTGGTGGGGCCAAAGGACAACCTCCCTGAAATTCAGAAGGTTTTTGAGTATTACGAACAGTTTTTGATAAATTGTAAGAGTCGTGGTGAAAACTATTTTTCCCGCTCGAAAGAGGGGCAACTCGCTATCGCGCACATTAAAGCAATTAAAGCGGCATGGACCCAACAAGATGCAAGAGTTTATGAGCAAGATGCTACTCCAGTTGAAAAAGCACAAGAAGCTTTAAAAACAATCATGGCAAATAATCTGCATCATAAACATGAATATGCCAAACTCGTGCAATCACTTTCTATGTTTATTGAAGAAGCTTCTATCGCTGGATGTAAAAGTGGGAATGAACGTGCGCAAGCAATTAATGGCAGGGTAGCGATTTTAGATCATGAGGCCAGTAAAACCGACAGCATAATTTTTAAAGCCATTGACGCCCTGGCCAAGGCAAGGCCTGGTGATGTTAAAAAATATGCGTCTGACTTAAAACGCAATTTAGATGACAAATATGATCATCACCTACAAACGGGTTTATCATTAATTAGCGATGTCGATCAAGGAGCCTCTGCTAAAGTCAATGCCAAGGCTCCGTGGTATAAGTTTTGGACAAGACTTAATCCAAATTATGCGGAGGAGTCTTCCTTAAAGCATCTATCACAGGAAAAATCTGGAAATATGCAGGCACACAAAGGGCTTACGGATGCGATGGCCGCAGCTTCAGGGCATCCTAAGAGCTTTAGCGCCTATCTTGGATTTGGCAAGTTGGGGATGGCATTGAGTATTATTACCTTGCCAATTAGCGCGTTAGTGCTCTCTGGAATTTATTTGTTTTCTTATAAACCTTACAAAGAGAAACTAATAGCTAATGCTGAACCAAGAATAAAAGAATGTGAAAAAATCTATGCAGAACGTATAGAACAGAATTCCCAAAGAGTAGTTGCCAGTTATGAAAAAGCTAATCTTCATCTCAATGAGCTTATAGTGGAAAAAGGAATGGGTTTTTCTGTAGAGGAGCAACCTATAATGGATCAAGAAGTTGAGTATCCTCATACTCAACTTAAATTCTTTGCTGCGCTTCATGAGCCATTAAGTGTTAAAGCGGAAGATATCCATCACCATATGAGCCAATTTAAGGGTGTTTTAGCACAAATAAAAACACGACAACAGAAAGAAGGCTCAGTGGATATTGATTATGAAAGATCGTCACCTAATGTCAAAAATTGATTGGGAAATCTCCGATGTACCGTGGTTTTTCCACGGTAATTAATGCAAGGGACACGCCAAAGCAAAGGGTCTAAATAGCCAGCCACAAAGCAAATTTTTTTGGAGCAATGCAGTTTTTTAATCTCTAAAATAAGCACATCTTTATTCCTGATAAGAAATTACCATTCCATTTTTGCCTTAAACGATCATATTACTTTAATTTTCTTTGCATATCATGAAAACATACAGCATGTAATATCAAAGCAAAAATGGATTCAAAGCCCGGGTTGGTTTGTACTTGGTTATGAACTTCGATGATGCTAAAGCTGTGAAATCTCATTTTAAATGATTGCGAGATTCATTTAACCGATGAAGAGATTGCTCAACCATATTATGCGGAAATGAGGATGTTTGATCATGCCACCATCAAAAGAACAACAGTTGTTTCAAAAAGAATACCTTCAAAATATTACCGGACAGGCCCTTAAACAAGCTTTAGAGAATAAAGATGCTTTGCTTTTTGATCCTCAAGGACGTGTGCTGATTGATGTTTCAACTGAACTTTCTGTGAATTTATTTAAGCAAGGATTTGGTGACGCGCGTACTCCATCGCCAATAACCACTGTGAGTCTTGATCTATCGCATCATCCTGAGCTTAAAAAGGAATATTTGAAGCAATATGGGTTAAATGAAAATCAATTTCAACAATTATCAGACATCAGGGACAGCATTATTCCCCTACAACAAGAAATTCATTTTCATTTAGCACTAGCCGCTCGCCTATTAACAAAAAGTGATCCTGGGCGATTTCCAGCAGAACAAATGAATCAAGCGCATCTAAAGGCGATGCAGCAGGTACACTCATTAATCCAAAATGAATTTAAACAATCTTTGAAAAAAGCTACAGCAAAAGAAAGAACAATAAATGACGTCATACTTATTCACGAATTAGATAAGGCTCGTAAAAAAATTTCTCTTGAAGCCCATCAAATACTTGCTATAGAGACAGCCAAACAAACTGGTCATAAGTTGACTCGAAAAGAATTTAAACAATTTAATATAAAGCATAAGGCAGAGGAAACAACAGCCACTCCTAATGATTTAATCCATACGAACCAATCATTAAAACAAATGGTCTGGATTAGTGGTTCGGAACAAACTGCACATAAGCGGGGGGTTAATATTATTGCAGAACGTCAAATTGTTACAGTCGGACTTTTAGGGGTTCAAGACCCGCCCCCTCGTTTGCAAATGAGAACATCCTCTCTTGATGTGAAAGATAATGACATTGATGGACGTAAGCTAAGTAAGCAAGAGAAAATTGCAGATGTCAAAAATAAATTAGGTTCTCTTGCAACAAAATATTCAATACATGGAGTGGTGACCAAGAATGCATTGGATAACAAGGCATTTACTTATAACCTTCACACAGCAATTAATGACACCATAGGGGACTTGGGGGGTAATAAACAATCTGAAGGAGCTCGCATTATTCTAAGCGGTGCTCACCTTTATAATAAGTCGCAGTTGACCTCCCCTGAAAATGCAGTTTTTTGTTTTGTACAAAATATCTCAGTTAATGGATTTGGCGATACTTTAGGATATGAGGGCAATGATCTAAAAACAGAAGCTACTTTGATGGCTGAAATGGCCATGCTCCATAATCTGGGCAGCAAAAATGATATTGATAATAATCAGAATATTCAAAAAATATTCGGGCACTATAAAACCTTTTTACAAAGAGCTGATGGATCTCCTAAAAAAGACCTTTTTTTTTCCAAATCGAGGGAAGGTCAACAAGCAATTCAGTCAATTCAAAATATTAAAGCGACATGGCGAGTACAAGATATTGATGTAAGCGCAGTGGATCCAGTTGAAAAAGCAAAAGCAGCTTTAAAAAGGATGATGGCTAATGATCTGCATCATCAACACGAATACTCCAAATTGATTCAATCATTATCCCTGTTTGTTGAAGAGGCCTCTATTTCAGGATGTAAGAGTGGCAATGAGCGGGCACAAGCGATAAATGGCCGAGTTGCAATTTTTGATTCTGAGTCAACTAAACCTGATAGCGCTATTTTTCAAACCCTAGTTAAACTTGCAAAAGCCAGGTGTTTCACTAATGTAATAAACGAAGCAGCGAATTTAAAACGACAATTAGACGTGACTTATGACAAACATCTGCAAGCAGGTGTTTCATTGATTAGTGATGTGGATCAGGGCGCTTCTACCAAAATCAATGCTAAAGTCCCATGGTATAAGAGCATATTGGCGCAATTTAATAGAAACTATGCCGAAGAATCTTCATTAAGGCATCTAAGCCAGGAAAAAGCTGGAAATATGCAAGCACACAAGGGACTTACTGAAAATATGGCAGAAGCATGGGAGCCTAAGGGGTTCAGGGAGTTTTTGGGTAATGGAGCCAAAAGCATCGCAAAATTTGTAGGGTTAACCGTATTATCAGCAGGTATTTGGGCGTTAAAAACCGGTGTAGAATATGCAGTATACAGGTTTAGTTCCAAAAGTAGGGAAAAAGTAGAGGCCGCATTACAAGATTATCAAAAAGATCATCAATCAAAACCGCGAGCAGTTGAAAAAAAGCACGATGGTATTGATATGCCGGAGCAGCATGAATCCAGTTTCGAACTTAAAAGGTCAGATTCTAATTCGGCTCAACGGAGGGAACCTAAACCTGCTCCTATTCCTGAAATTTACAATACAGCGTCGTCAAATAAGACGCAACAGTATAGGGGAAGTATGTCTGCTGGGCGAATGAAACAACAAGATGGCCTTACTCCTAATGGATATGTCCCTAAGTAAAAACGAGAATGGCTATTATTCTAAATCCATGAATTTAAAAGGGGCTGATCTTATCCATGTGATTGAAATATGCATTTTTTTGCGAGAATGACTTTTATTTCCTCTTTTAACTGTTCCGATAATTGCGTTAAGGGAAGGGTATTTAAGCCTGCCTCTTGATATAAGTTCCTTATTTTATCGTTTTGTATTGTTTTTAAGTGAAGTGAAATTGTTTCAATGTCCCCTCTTGCCAAAGGGCCTGTGAGCGCCTCTGGGATATATTCTGTGCGTTGTAAATTATTCAAATTTCCCTGCATTAATTTTACTATCATTTGCCGGCTTTGTTGTGGGGGAATTCCCGCTTCAAGAAATAATTCCTCACTACACGCAGCCAAGGTAATTAGATAATTCGAGGCCATGCAGGCCGCGGCATGGTATGTTGCTTTTGCTTCAGGCTTAATGGCAATAAGGTTGGCTCCCAATCGAGTAAAAGAGCTTTTTAACCACTCACAAACTTCATCATCCCCTTCTAAAACACAGTCAACTTGTCTAAAGGCGGTGGACTCTAAGTAATTTATTTTAAATGCTTTTAAAGGATGGAAACTCGCTATAAAACAGCCTTTTTTTCTTAATGGAGCAAGTAAAGCAGAGCTAAATACTCCACTGCAATGAATAACAAAACTGTTTGGTTTTAAAGTAGGGCTCTGAGTTAATGTTTCTACAACAGATTGAATGGCATCATCATTACAGCAAATCCAGGTGATCTCAGCTTCTGGTAACAGGTCGATTTTAGCAGCTGCCTTACCTGCGCCAATTTCATGGCACGCATTTTTAGTGCTGGCTAAGTTGCGGTTACATATCGAAAACGATGAGACAAGCTGGGCTGTAGATAAAGCTAAAGCAATATTTTTACCTAATCGACCGGCACCTATGATATTGCATTTCATATTTTTTCCATTCAAAAAAAAGCATTATAAATGATGTTTTTATAAAAGGCACAAAAAATACATTTTTTGTAAAAATTTATCACCATTAGCACGAATTATTGGTTATAATACTCTCAATTTTCTATGTTGAGAATGAATTATGCCTTATTTGGTAACAGGAAACGCACAACAAATTTTCCATGCATTTGGACTAGATTGGGCCGTTGCTGAAGGAAAAGATGATACAGGAACAATTCACTTGGATTTTCCACGAACCCATTTTCTGGGCTCTCCAGAAGAAGCCATAAAACATTTTGACATATGGAATACAAGAGCTCTGGGGCGATATTACTTGCAAGGGAATATGTCTGCGGGGAATCTACACTATTTACTTGGTCCTAATCCTCTCATGAAGGAGAAAGAGGATCCTGAATCTTACAGCGCAAATGTGGTTCGCCAACATTTTGCTTATATGAATGATAAAGGAGAACCTTGTGGGCTTATGGTAATGTATCGTACAGATAACCCCAGGCAATGGATTATGGGACACATAAAAAATGGCCATGCCGCACCCAAAGATAGAGAGCTTACTTTGTTATCAAGCTTTGATTTGGCTCCATTTATTTCCGTACCTGCTCCAAAAGAACCCGTTACTTCTTCCGTGCCTAATTCAGCCGTAACTGTTTCTCATGTGGACTTTTTAAATAATCCTTTCATAGGGCAGATTGGTGCCAATTTACCCCGTAGCCTATTAAAAAATATCGTTAATGCAGAGAATGGTGAAATAAATTTACGTTTTCAACGCGTCGAATTGATGACACGGAAATTACACGTGGAACAAGAAATGGTGACATTATCCGATCCCATACAATTTTCCGAACTCAACTTGGCTGCATTATTTGCGGATAATAAAGCCCTGGATTTAATTATCAAATATAATCTTGCCACCCTGTTTCCCTTGTCATCTACTTTACTTCATGATCTTTTGACAGATCCAAGTTTGTTGCGTCAACAAATCGAGGCAATTCAATTAACTCAAGATGAAAACCGTAATAAGAATTTATTAAAAATGATTCTTGTATTTTATAAGCATGGGTTGCTGGAAAAAAATGGATATCTACTTAATGATCCCATGCTTCTGCAAACCTATGGCAGTTTAATGGGGGATGAAGCACAAATTAAACTAATACCATTTTTAAAAAACCAAAAATATCCTGATGGCTTAATGCGCCAAATATTATCTGAACCTGCATATTATAAAGCGATTGGCATGTTGGTAGATTTGCAGCCGGAACTCACCGAGGATGTCCCCGAATTCTTTAAGGATTCAAAAAAACTGGAGGATTTAAACTTTATCCATTCTTTATCGAATGATGATACGAAGAGGCTTTGCTTGCTTTTTTGGGTTTATGAAAATTTTTCTGAAGATGGTTATGAACAAATTATTACGGCAACAAATCATTATCCATTATTAGCCTCTACATTAGTTGCTTTAGAGCAAACAAAAACGAAAACAATTGATCAACTACAAGCATTGGCTTTAAATCCCAAAGAACATTTACGAAAATCAATTCTTCACCATTTTCGGGAGGAATTAAATACAGTACATGGTGTCTCAGCCAATTTGCGTCAACTTCCTGTCCAGGATTTGGAAGCAGCAAGTGAATCCTTAATTTTATTAAAAAAATCAAAGATTACTGCTCCGCAATCTTATCGTTTGGTATTAGATAAAGAGAGCAAAGGACACGCTTTGCGGTTACTTTTACCGCAGTTGGCAAAAATAAAAAATGAAGAGCATCGAAAAGCACTAATTGAAATTCTTTTGGTTGGAGCAAAATTTAATGTTGAATCTCAAGATAAGAGGGTGCAAGCGATAAAAGGTCCAAAAGAATTAAAAGAATTGGCTATCGACATCCATGAATGTTTTAAGTGCATTATACAATTACAAGATTTCAAGTGTGAAAAAGAAGCCATTAAACTTGTGGCTCAAAAAGATTCAGAAGAGGCTAAGCGTTTCCGCCAAGTCATTTTGTGTATTATGGAGCAATGTAAAGTAGTCGATGATCGATTATCCGGTTCACAATCTTATAGGCATATGTTCCTGCAATGGGAAGCAGAACAAAAAAAATATAGAAAAATATTATATCAAATCGCTTACGAAGGACTAACAAATCCTAACGCAAATATACGTCCTAAATTACAGGAGGCTGAGGATAGGATTTTAGCGATTGTCGATCCTGAAATTAAATCAGACGTTTACAAGGCACTCATTGTTTTTGCCAATATAATTATTACTGCTTTATCCCTTAGCCTTGCCAATGTCATAAAGTATAAAACTACTGGTAATTTTTGGTTTTTTAATCAAACTCGTTCAGGAGAGGAACTACGCGCTCTTGATAGAGAGATTTTTGAGCTTATTGCACCAGAAAAAAATGATGAAGTTGGCACTTGTGGCATACTTTCTCTGTGTTGAAAATAATTATGAGTTGGATAGAACAGGAAGGGGTTACTTCTTTAGGCCGTCTGCTGTTGCCTGTCCGTTAATCACAAGGTAAAACTATCGGGGAAAATCCAAATTTGCGGAGTTATTGAGAAGGTTCAGCCACTTCATAAAGATTGATGATTTTCTTTAGTAGACTCGATTACCGGATCTTTTATTGCAACACGCGCTATGCGTTTCTAAAAAGAGTTTTATTGTTCAGGCAATAATCAAATAGCCGTCCACCATTAAAAGAGGCAAAAAATAATCTAAAAGGATAAAATCTGATCCTCTGTTTAGTTTCCTTGTTCTTTGTATGAAAATTATTCTTGAACTTCTTAAAAATTTCTGCTTAATATGAACTATTCTATATGGACGACTGTGAATTAATGGATTAAAAAATGGCAATACCAAAAAAAGCACTGAGGCATAGTCAATTCATCTCAAAAACGCCTATTTCTGATGGCTCTCATAAAGTTTATTCCGTCTCCTTTGAAGAAGAAGGTATTACTAAAAAAGCCTTTTTTAAAGAACTAGAACCCCAAAGGCATTACCCCGAGCTATTAGCTAAAATAAGTGTAGCTACTTCTTCATTCAAAAGATCATTCCAGGGAAAAAGATCGGCTGAAGAACGATTAGTCTTTGATGATGAAGATCGATTAATAGGGACTTTGTCCATTTGTGTTGATAATTTTAAACCTTTTCATTACGCGGAAGATGGAATTCCGGTTAATAGCACTTTAAGAGAGCAGGTTGCTCCAAGTGTGAAAACTTTAGTTGAAAAAAACTTTATTGAACTGTTGTTTGGGAGATGGTTTCTTGATGATGACGATGGTCATCCGCATAACTTGAGTTTGGATGCTGATATCGATTTTGATATGTTTTTTTATTGGTTTACTATTCATATGAAAGAACCAAGATCGGTCATAGGCATTCCTAAAAAACACGTTTTTCTCTCTGTGCCAGATTATGAGTCATTTCCTAATGTCCAGGATTCCAAGCCATATCATTGGGCGCCATACACACATCCAGGCAAAGTGACTATTCCTGTACTCTTGCCTGGGCAAGAACAGGTTCTACCTAAATTATTACCTAAAGCGTACGCGGATCCCGTGCAATTTGCGCGTTTGGCTCAAGATTCTGTGGCACAAGAGCAAAAACTGGCGGCGGCTCTAAAAGCGTTATTAACGTATCAGCCTGAAGTACAACGTAAACGTTTAACTGAACTTTTTGGCGAGTTAACGTTAAACTACACTTCCTTAGACGAAACCAATAAAGAGCTGCGTGCTAAATATGAAGAGCTCTACCCAGATCTTTGCAATGAAAAGACAAATGCAGAGCCTTTTGTAGATTTTATGATGAAGCTCTATCAGGAGCATTATGATAACTTATACCGGGTTGTCGTTTTTTATATGGGATGTGTAAATAACGGTTATGGTATCCCTTTACCCCCAACCTGTCTGGCTCTTTACCAAAAACCTTCCTTTTATCGTAATATTGAAAAATGGGTCAATAATGAAAATGATACAAGCTACGCGAAAGATAGTGAACTAAAATATGATCTCGCTGAGTTACAAAAACGCTATCATCAAGTTTGGCGTGATGCGTTTGCTCCAACATTAAAAGAACTTCTTCATAGTTCATATCGACTCATAAATACGTTACTTCAAAAGACCACTAATCCACCCCATGTGCAGGTTTCTGAGATTATCAGCAAAAAGATTACCGATGATAGTTTAACCAGCGCGTGGGAGCTTTTTGGGAATATGCCTGAACTCGCTGTCGAAGCTATTGAAGAAAAAATTAGTGTGGATAAAGACAGTAATTTACGCGATGCTTTACTTGCTTTAGTTGCATTTACTAACGAGTTTCGTGCGATTACAAAAGACTATTATATTAAAGAACGAAAAGACCTTACCGAAGAGCATAACCTGGAGTTTTCAACCAAACTTACTTTACTGCATCAGAAATACAACTTAGATATCCGCAGAGCTTTAGCGAATACAACGCCTTGCGCAGTTGAATTTCATAATCTTTCCTCAAGCCTCAAATTAATTGCTGAACAGGTCAATTTCCCATTGCACTTGACCACTACAGACGAATTGATGGAGGAAGCATTACTTTCTGTTAAAAAGGATGTATTGCCTTTCACCCATGATGATGTCAAAAAGCAATACCACGACACTTTATTTATTTGGGCAAAAAGCTTGAAGCCAGAAGAGCTGGAGCGATATGTTACAGAGATTATTGATAAAAAATATGCTCCTTTATTGTCTACTTTTTCATTTCGCCAACGAACAGAGCCTGTGAAAGAATATTTAAGAGAAAGCTCGAATGAAAGTGGTGATAATCGATTAGCTTATATACTAAGCTCCGGATCTCAGCAAGATGGCGCTTTAAATAAGCTTATCATAGAGGGGCTTACTCCTTTAATGCTGCAAGAACATCCTATACCCAGTATTGATGTTGCCATTAGAGATAAAAGTTTTGAACGGGGTATAGCAGATTTTACTCGTGATGTAGTGTTTTATGCAAAGAAGGATAAACGATTTACTCATCCCTTTAGTGATATGGGTATTTCATTAATCTATAGGGCTGTTTATGATTGGGTAGATAGTTTAACCGAAAAATCATTTCAAAGTCTTATCAAGTCTTCATTAAAACAATATGAATCAAAGACATGGGGAAGTTATTGGGGCTCATCAAGGCGCTCAGAAGTTGAGGGTTATCTTAAGGGGAATTGTAATGCAAGAGCATTAGCTATGATTTTTATGAATGGCTTCGATTCTTCAACATTAAACGAGTGTTTATTTACCAAAATAGTCGAAACAATAAAAAAGGAATTTGCAAGCGGGGAATTCCCTGCAATGCAACAAGATCCCAAATATCAATTAGTTGCCAATTTTAATTTGGAAAAACATAAAGTATTTTATCTTGCTAACCTAAAGCATCACAGTGAGACCATTGCTGCATCCCATCGTCAACTCCAAATTACTTATAGTTTAACGCATTAGAAAAGATAGGTTATATTTACAGGTAGTATTGTATTTGTTATTTGCGCTTTAAAATTGAGTTTACAAATCATGATTTGTGACTCTTAAGCGTATAGGTTATGATTTCCTTTTTATAAGCAGTGAGAATTTTGCATGCCTTTAGATTTATTCAAAAAATTGTCGCAATATATTATTCCAAAACATAGTTTAACCTTGCTGGCTGGTTATTTAGCGGATGTGAAAAATATCAAAGTTAAGGATTACCTTATTCAACGCTTTATTCATGAATATCAAGTGAACATGAGCGAAGCTTTAATTGAAAATCCTGAGGCATATCAGTGTTTTAACGATTTTTTTATCCGTCGTTTAAAACCTGGGTGCCGACCTTTGGCACAAGCAGGCGTCATTTCTCCAGTAGATGGTTGTGTCAGTGAAATCGGTTCAATTGAAGAAGACAGACTGATTCAAGCAAAGGGACACTATTATACTGTTTCTGAGCTCCTTGCATGCAATAAAGAAATAGCGTCTCGCTTTATTAATGGACGATTTGCAACATTGTATTTATCGCCTAAAGATTACCATCGTGTGCATATGCCTATCGATGCTGAAATTACCTCGATGACTTATATCCCAGGGGCATTATTTTCGGTGCAACCGTCAACGGTTCAAGTGGTGCCCAAGTTATTTGCTCGTAATGAGCGACTGGCCATCTTTTTTTCTACTCCCGTGGGGCCTATGGCTATAGTGATGGTTGGTGCAACCATAGTTGGTGCGATAGGAACAAGTTGGCATGGGGATATTAAACGGAGTAAAAATCGCGTTGATTTTGAATATCCTCAGGCTAATAAAAAAATGGCTCAAGGTGATGAAATGGGTTACTTTAAGTTAGGCTCCACTGTTGTAGTGTTGTTTGCTGATGAGAGTAACGTCGATTGGAACAAAGAATTAAAAGCAGGGAGTGTACTTCGTTTTGGTGAGGCTATGGGTGAGATTGGGGACAATAAAACTTAAAAGCATATTTACATAAGGCCAATCATCCTAAAATTTTGGGGCATTTCCCCTAAAAAGAGCCGCTTGCGGGCATAGCTATGGGATAAGCGTCCAGGACGCTATTGATTTCCTCTCCCGTAAGTGTTCACACTCATGAACTGAAAGGCTGCTTTTCGCGCACCTGCGCTCAATCATACTCCTTGAACACAAACCTTTTGCCGGGCTAATTACTTGAAAAATCAATGGGTATTAGGTGAGTGCAAATGGTGTACCTAGTTTTTTATTAACCGCATTGTGATAAACCACTGAAGCGACACTTAAATCCTGGATGGAAAGCCCAACTGACTTGAAAACGGTGAGTTGGTTTTTGTAGTCTTGATTTTGATGAAGTAGCCAATCACCTATTTCAATAATTGATTCTTGTTTTAAGTGATTTTGTTGTAGGGCGTTGATAATTTCGCCTGCTTCGGTTAATGCTGCTTGCAATTGATCCACAATTACTATCGCACTGCTGAGTAAGTCATTGCCAATTTCTTTCATCTGTGCGTTATGGGACCCTATGGCATTGATATGTGCATGGGGTTGTACCTCTTTAAAATGAATTAGTGGTTCGGTACTCCCGGTTGCAGTACAAATAATGTCTGCATTTTTAATTGCTTCCGGAATATGATCATATACATTGATGGCATATTGATCCGCAAATTTTTCAGCAAATTGTTCGGCATTTTTTATATTTCTAGACCATACTGAGACTTGTTTGATATCACGTACAGTTGCTATTGCCTGTAGTTGTGTTTCTGCTTGAACTCCTGAGCCAATGATTGCAACATGAGTTGCATTATCTATTGCAAAATAGTTACTTGCCAAGCCTGATACAGCCCCGGTTCTTAGTGCCGTTAGATACCCCCCGTCCATTAATGCTTGAGGTTCGCCAGTACTGGCATCAAGTAACAAAATGCAACCGGTAATGGACGGTTTGTTTTTGGCATTATTTCCAGGGAAAATGGATACTACCTTTAATCCCAAAACTTTATCTTGAGCGAGATATGCCGGCATTGTTAAAGTCAAAGCCTCCTTTTCCTCAATCGGTATTCCAGTTCTTAGTGGTAATTGAACTTGTTGTTTAGCTAATTGCACAAATGCGTTTTCCATAGCGGTAATGGCTTGCTTCATGGTAATGCATTGTTTGACGTCATCTAAAGACAATAAGCGAAGACTCATGATGATTTTCAACCCCCAAATTCTTTAGTTAAAGCAGCTAATAATGTAGGGTACTTGAATTTAAATTGGTATTCAGCTAAACGTTGAGATGCTACTGTTTGTCCTGATAATAACAACTCTTCGCCCATTTGACCAAATAGAAATCGAATACTCCAGGAAGGTAATCGCATAAATACTGGTTTTTTTAAAACTTGCCCTAGGGTTTTCATGAAGTTTTTTTGTGAGACACATTCTGGCGCAACTAAATTAATGGGACCTGTAATCTCTGGATGTGCTAACAAAAATAAAATGGCATGAACAAGATCGGTGCTATCAATCCAGGCCAAGGGTTGTTCCCCTGTACCGAGCACCGCACCCATTCCATACTGGATAGGGATCTGCAATTTTTTTAACATCCCTTCCCCACGTTTTAGAACGACGCCAAAGCGCATTAGGGTAACTGGCATACCCATTGCAAAACCTTTTTTTGCTGCCTCTTCCCATTGTGTAACCAATTGTGATGCAAAACTCATTTTAGGAAAATCAATGGGCTTGGATGTTTCGGTAAATATGATATTGTCTTGTGCCTGCTTTTTTTGTAGTCCATAAATACCAATCGCGCTTGCATTATATAAATGTGGTTTTTTATTCTTTGCAGTGACACCCCATTCTATGAGTTGATTTGTTGTTTTAATACGACTTGAGAGCAGAACCTCTTTGGTTCGTGTATTCCAGCGATGAGCGGAAATGTCCTCTCCTGCTAAATTAATTATTGCGCTAAACTCGTCTGGGTTTAAAGTATCAAGCTTATTCCAGGTTGTTGCCTGAACGGTATTTGAGAATGCTTTTCGCACTTTTTCTTCATCTCGTCCTATCACATGAATTTCATGGCCAGATTTAAGGAGTTCGGGGATCAATGCTTGGCCAACTAACCCTGTTCCTCCGCTGACAATGATTTTCATACGAATCTCCTTTTGATATTAAACCTAATAGCATGGCACCGTTAACAATATTTATTAAAACACAATAACCATTAATAAGAGTAAAAAGAGAAACTTATTGACAACAATGATTCTTAATGACATCGATAATCCACCGCAATCGCTTATCATTCTCTAATCGCTTATGGTAATGGATCATAACTCGGTATTCTTTGATAGGAAATGGGAAGGATTTAATTTCAAATGGATACTTGTTTTGTAAAGAAAGAGCTAATGAGCGTGGCATCATTGCAATACAATTTGTTTGACTTATTACTTCACAAACACTAATCATGTTTGGCACAATTATTTTTGTCTTTCTCTTACCAAATCCTGCCAGTATTTTGAACAGCATATTGTCTTTACGTAGATAGCTGAACTGGACTTCAACATGATCAGCGGTGAAGAAGTCTTCTGTAGTCATTTCTTGATTAACTAGTGGATTTGATACGCCCATCACACATACAACCTCGTCAAAAAATAAGAGTTCGGCATTAGCGTTATTTCCAGTTTCAAGAAAGGCGGGACCCACTACAAAGTCAATTTCTGTTGCTAATAGATGTTCTAGATTTACGTATTCGGATAATGAAAGTGTTTTTAGTGTAAAGTTGGGGGCATTAGTGGATAAATAAGCACATAGCTTTGATAAAATAAGAAACTCTCCATGAACTGATAAAATAGCTTTATACGATAAATCTTCAGTAAATGGATCGAAAGTTGTTTCTTGAAAAATATTTTTAGAACTGTCTAAAAACGCTTTAATTTTTGGTGCTAAATCCAACGCTTTTTGAGTAGGTTGAAGTCCATGTGCTTTCCTTATGAATAAAGGATCGTCAAATAACTCGCGTAATTCCTTTAAAATATAACTCATAGCTGTTTGAGTTAAAAACGTTTTCTCCGCAGCCTTTGAAACAGATAGTTCGGTCATCAAAGTATCAAAGTGAATTAATAAATTTAAATTAATTCTTCTTATATCCATAAAATATATCCCGTAACAATCAGTTTTAATTAGTAATTAGCTATAAGTATAGTTGAAAATGCAGCACACATTTAATTTTTGAATATCAATATATATTGAAATTAAAAAAAGTTAAATGATTCAGTGGATTTATATTTTAAAAAATCACCATGGAATGATTTTGAATAAATAAAAATAATGGATTATGACTAAAAGAT